>NZ_JARXVD010000020.1 GCF_029892685.1 Mycobacterium sp. OTB74
TGCTCCTCGCGTGCACCGGAACCTGATTGCTCCTCGCGTGCACCGGAACCTGATTGCTCCTCGCGTGCACCGGAACCTGATTGCTCCTCGCGTGCGCCGAAGCTGGTCACTTGCCGTTACCGAGCTGGCTGTGCAACTCCTGCAGCGATCGCACCCCGATGTCACCGCGGATTCCGGCCTCGATGCCCTGCACGGCCGCAGACGCGCCCTGCACCGTGGTGACGCACGGGATGTTCACCGACACCGCCGCCGACCGAATCTCGTAGCCGTCGATGCGCGGTCCGGAGTTGCCGTACGGAGTGTTGATCACCATGTCGACGTCACCGGCCTTGATGGCATCCACCGCCGACACATCCGGGCGGCCCTCGCCCGGATGCTCAAAGTTCTTGCGCACCACTTCGCACGGAATACCGTTGCGGCGCAACATCTCTGCGGTCCCCTCGGTGGCCAGCACCCGGAAACCCAGATCCGCCAGACGTTTGACCGGGAACACCAGCGAGCGTTTGTCCCGGTTGGCCACGGACACGAACACCGTGCCGCCCGACGGCAGCGATCCGTAGGCCGCAGTCTGGCTCTTGGCGAACGCCGTGCCGAAATCGCTATCGATGCCCATGACCTCACCGGTGGATTTCATCTCCGGTCCGAGGAGCGAATCAACCTGCGTGCCATCGGCTTTGCGGAAGCGATGGAACGGCAGCACAGCTTCCTTGACCGCAATCGGCGCGTTGGGCGAAACGGTGGCACCGTCCCCCTCGGCAACCAGGATGCCTTCGGCGCGCAGCTGGGCGATGCTCTCGCCCAGCATGATGCGGGCGCAGGCCTTCGCCAGCGGGACCGCAGTGGCCTTGGAGACAAACGGCACCGTACGGCTCGCTCTGGGGTTGGCCTCCAGGACGTACAGCACATCGTCCTTGAGTGCGTACTGCACGTTGAGCAGGCCGACCACACCGATGCCGTGGGCGATGGCCTCGGTGGCCTTGCGTACCGCTGCGATATCGGTGCGGCCCAAGGTAACCGGCGGCAGTGCACAGGCCGAGTCGCCGGAGTGGATGCCGGCCTCCTCGATGTGCTCCATCACGCCGCCGATGTACACCTCGGTGCCGTCGCACAGTGCGTCGACATCGATCTCGATGGCGTCTTCCAGGAAGCGGTCGACCAGTACCGGGTGCTCGGGCGAGAGTTCGGTGGCCCGCTCGATGTAGCCCTGCAGGTTCTGCTCGTCGTAGACGATCTCCATGCCGCGGCCGCCCAGCACGTAGGACGGGCGCACCAGAACCGGGTAGCCGATGTCGGCGGCGATCCGGCGGGCCTGCTCGAAACTCGTTGCGGTGCCGAAGCGCGGCGCCGGCAGCCCGGCTGCGCGCAGTACCTCACCGAACTCACCACGGTCCTCGGCCAGATCGATCGCCTTGGGGCTGGTGCCGACGACGGGCACCCCGGCCTTCTCCAGGCGCTCGGCCAGACCCAGCGGGGTCTGGCCGCCGAGCTGGACGATCACCCCGACCACGCCGGGACCGCCGGCCCCGGAGGCCTGTTCGGCGTGGTAGACCTCGAGCACGTCCTCGAAGGTCAGCGGCTCGAAGTACAGCCGGTCGGCGGTGTCGTAGTCGGTGGACACCGTCTCGGGGTTGCAGTTGATCATCACGGTCTCAAAACCGGCCTGGCTCAACGTGGTTGCCGCATGCACGCAGCTGTAGTCGAACTCGATGCCCTGGCCGATCCGGTTCGGCCCGCTGCCCAGGATCAGCACCTTGGGCTTCTCGGTCTGCGGGGCCACCTCGGTCTCGGCCGCGGGATCCAGCTCGTAGCTGCTGTAGTGGTACGGCGTGCGCGCCTCGAACTCGGCGGCGCAGGTGTCGACGGTCTTGTACACCGGTCGGATGCCCAACCGCTCCCGCAGTGCCCGAACCCCGGATTCACCGGCCAATTCCGGTCGCAGCGCGGCGATCTGGCCATCGGACAGACCGTTGTACTTGGCCCGGCGCAGCAGCTTGGCATCGAGCACCGGGGCGTCGACCAGCTCGCCGCGCAGCGCCACCAGGGTGGCAATCTGATCGACGAACCACGGGTCCACGCCGGAGGCCTCGGCGACCTGCTCGACAGTGCCGCCCACACGCAGTGCCTGCTCGATGTCGTACAGCCGGCCGTCGGTGGCGGTGCGCAGCCCCGTGAGCAGCTCCTCGAGCGTCTTGTCCGAGTCGGCCGCGGTCCAGAACCCGGCGCGCTTGGTCTCCAGTGATCGCATCACCTTGCCGAGGGCCTCGATGAAGTTGCGGCCCAACGACATCGCCTCTCCCACCGACTTCATGGTGGTGGTCAGCGTCTGGTCGGCGCCGGGGAACTTCTCGAAGGCGAACCGAGGAGCCTTGACGACGACGTAGTCAAGGGTGGGTTCGAAGCAGGCCGGGGTTTCCTTGGTGATGTCGTTGACGATCTCATCCAGGGTGTAGCCGATGGCCAGCTTGGCGGCGATCTTGGCGATCGGGAAACCCGTTGCCTTGGAAGCCAATGCGCTGGAGCGGGACACCCGGGGGTTCATCTCGATGACGATCAGCCGGCCGTCGGCCGGGTTGACGGCGAACTGGATGTTGCAGCCGCCGGTGTCGACGCCGACCTCGCGCAGGATCGCGATACCCAGGTCGCGCAGCTTCTGGTACTCCCGGTCGGTCAGCGTCATCGCGGGTGCGACTGTCACCGAGTCGCCGGTGTGCACGCCCATCGGGTCGAAGTTCTCGATCGAGCAGACCACAACGACGTTGTCGCGGCCGTCGCGCATCAGCTCGAGCTCGTATTCCTTCCAGCCGTAGATCGATTCCTCGATCAACACGTTCGCTGTCGGCGAGGCGGCCAGGCCGTCGCCGGCCATCCGCTCGACGTCGGCACTGGTGTAGGCCATGCCCGAACCCAGGCCACCCATGGTGAACGAAGGCCGGACCACAACCGGCAGGCCGAGGTCGGCGACGGTGTCGCGCACCTCTTCCATCGTGTGACAGACGCGGCTGCGGGCGGATTCACCGCCCACCTTGGCGACGATGTCCTTGAACTTCTGCCGGTCCTCACCGCGCTGGATGGCTTCGAAGTCGGCGCCGATGAGCTCGACGCCGTACTTCTCCAACACCCCGTTCTCGTGCAGCGCGACAGCTGTGTTCAGTGCGGTCTGCCCGCCCAGGGTGGCCAGCAGCGCATCAATCTTGTTGCCGCGCTGGGCCTGTTGGGCGATGACCTTCTCGACGAAGGCCGCTGTGATGGGCTCGACGTAGGTGTGGTCGGCGTACTCCGGGTCGGTCATGATGGTCGCCGGGTTGGAGTTGACCAGGCTGACTTCCAGGCCCTCGGCGCGCAGCACGCGGCACGCCTGGGTACCCGAGTAGTCGAATTCGCAGGCTTGGCCGATCACGATCGGGCCGGAGCCGATTACCAGGACGTGGTTGAGGTCTGTGCGACGTGGCATTACTTACTTCTCCCCCGCCATGAGATCGGCGAACTTGTCGAACAAGTACTCGGCGTCGTGTGGGCCGGCCGCCGCTTCCGGGTGGTACTGCACCGAGAAGGCGCGCCCGTCGAGCAGCTGTACCCCTTCCACCACACCGTCATTGGCGCAGGTGTGGCTCACCACGGCGCGGCCGAACGGAGTGTCGAACTCTTCTCCGGCTTCACCTTCCAGTGCGAAGCCGTGGTTCTGTGCGGTGATGGCGACGCGGCCGGTGGCGCGCTCCAACACCGGGATGTTGATGCCGCGGTGGCCGAAGGTCATCTTGTAGGTGTCGCGGCCGAAGGCTCGGCCCAAAATCTGGTTGCCGAAGCAGATGCCGAACAACGGAATTCCGGCACTTAGCACCTGCTTGGTGAAATCGACCATGTGGTCGGCGGTGGCCGGGTCGCCCGGGCCGTTGGACAGGAACACGCCGTCCACCTTCAGGTCGGTGATTTCATCGAAGGTCACCGATGCCGGCAGCACATGGCTGCGGATGCCGCGGCGGGCGAAGTTGCGTGGCGTATTGGTCTTGATCCCGAGATCGATTGCCGCGATCGAGAAGCGTTGCTGGCCTTCAGGTTCGACGATGTACCGGTCATCGGTGCTGACCTCGCCGGCTAGGTCGGCGCCCAGCATCGACGGCTGGATGCGCACCCGGTCGACCAGGGTGTCGGTGTCGGCCAAGGCATCTCCGCTGAAAACCCCGGCCTTCATCGAGCCGAAGTTGCGCAGGTGCCGCACGATGGCGCGGGTATCGACACCGGCGACGCCGACGATGCCCTGGCGCACCAGCTCGTCATCCAGGGTTCCGGTGGCGCGCCAGTTCGAGGCCCGCGGCGACGGGTCGCGCACCACGTAGCCGGCGACCCAGATCTTGTCGTCGCGGCTCTCATTGTCCTCGCCGTTCCAGCCGGTGTTGCCGATCTGCGGGGCCGTGGCCACCACGATCTGCCGGTGGTAACTCGGATCGGTCAGGGTCTCCTGGTAGCCAGACATACCGGTGGAGAACACCGCCTCGCCGAGGCTCTGGCCGACGGCACCGAACGGGGTTCCGGTGAATACCCGGCCGTCCTCAAGTACCAGTACCGCGGTCTGATCGCTCATGCTCAGGGTCACTTGCTGTCCTCCTCAACCCATTTGGCCAGTTCGCGACGCTCGTCGCTGCGGAATCCGGTGTCGATTTCGGTGCCCGACGGCAGCCGCCACCGAATCGCCAGAATCCCGTCGTAGGTAAGAACTTTGCCCGCGATGCCCCGCTCGGTGCGGATCGCAGTGATCGATTCGTCAGGAATCCAGATCGGGCTGCCGCCGGTGAGCTGCAGCATGATGCCCTCCGGATAGCGGGTCAGCACAGCCTTGCTGCGAAAACCCAAGGCGCCCACTGCAATCCGGTCCTGCCAGCTCGGCGCGAAGGTGCTGCCGACATACATGCCCTTGGTTGCCGAAACGATTGCCGGGCCGACGGTGTCCGGCAGCGCGGGCAAGAGTCCAATGGAGCCGGCTTGCCGCTGCACCCGGTGCATCCAGCCCTTGAGCATGGCCCGGATGGCCAGCACCATCAGCACCACGATCACCGCGGCCAGCACCAGATACGCGACCAACGTCGGAGTGTTCACGCCTCACACCGCCCAAACGGACAAACGGGCCGCAAAGTGCGGGTAAAACCGGCCATATCGTCGATCTCGGCGCTCATGCGGGGCTCTGTCCGTCCCGCGCAGTCACCTTGCCGCGCAGCATGGTCAGACTCACGGTGGCCGGCAGCTTCATCGACTCGTACGGGGTGTTGTCCGACCGGCTGGCCAGCTGCGTGCCCTGCACTGTCCAGGTGGCAGCGGGGTTCACCACCGTCAGGTTGGCCGGCTCACCGACCGCGAGCGGACGCCCCTGGTCGGGCAGGCCCACAATGGCAGCCGGCGCCTCGCTCATCACCCGCGCTACATCGCGCCACGACAGTAGGCCCGGGTTCACCATGGTCTCGACCACCACCGACAGCGCAGTCTGCAGCCCCAACATGCCGGGGCGGGCCTGGGAGAATTCGCACATCTTCTCGTGCTCGGCGTGCGGGGCGTGATCGGTTGCCACACAGTCGATCACCCCGTCGGCCAGGGCCTGGCGCAGCGCCTGGGCGTCACTGGACTCACGCAGCGGCGGGTTGACCCGATTACGGCCGTCGTAGTCGGCCAGCCGGGAGTCGTCGAGCAGCAGATGGTGCGGCGTGACCTCCGCTGTGATCGAAATACCCTGTGCCTTGGCCCATTTGATCAGCTCGACGGTGCCGGCGGTCGATGCGTGGCAGATGTGGACCCGGGTACCGGCGTCGCGGGCCAGGATCGCGTCGCGCGCGACGATGGATTCCTCGGCCGACCGAGGCCAGCCCGCAAGACCAAGCTTGGCCGCGTTCGGGCCTTCGTGCGCAACGGATCCCACAGTGAGGCGGGGTTCCTCGGCGTGCTGAGCGATCAGCACACCCAATCCGGCGGCGTACTCCAGCGCACGGCGCATTACCAGCGGGTCGTGCACACAGATGCCGTCGTCGGAGAACATCCGAACCTGCCCGACTCCGGCAGCCATCAGGCCCATCTCGGTCAGCTGCTTACCGTCCAGGCCGACCGTGACTGCACCGACCGGGTGCACGTCGACAAGGCCGACCTGCTGCCCGCGGTGCCACACGTGGTCTGTAACCACCACGGTGTCGGCGACCGGATCGGTGTTGGCCATGGCGAACACCGCGGTGTAGCCACCCAATGCGGCTGCCGCCGAACCGGTTTCGATGTCCTCGGCGTACTCCCGGCCGGGCTCGCGCAGATGCGTGTGCAGGTCGACGAACCCGGGCAACAGGACTTGTCCCTTGGCGTCGATCACCTCGGCGCCGGCCGCAGCCAGGCCCGATCCAATTTCAGCGATCTGGCCATCGGCCACCCGCACGTCGACCGGATCACCCTCGCCGTACAGCAGGACACCACGAATCACAAAGCCCACATCAGAACTCATGCGTCGATCACCTCCCTGCCCGCGCCGACCAGCAGATGGAACAGCACCGCCATACGAACATGAACTCCATTCGAAACCTGTTGTAACACTGCCGATTGCGGTGCATCAGCCACCGAATAGGCAATCTCCATGCCGCGCAGCATCGGACCGGGATGCAGCACCACGATGTCTTCGGACAAACCGGCCAGCCGCTTCTCGGAAAGGCCGTAGCGCACCGAATATTCGCGGGCCGACGGGAAGAATGCCCCGTTCATCCGCTCGGCCTGCACCCGCAGCATCAAAACCGCATCGGCGGCAGGCAATTCGGCATCCAGGTCGTGCGAGACCGTCACCGGCCAGTCGGCGACACCGGTCGGCAGCAGCGTCGGCGGCGCCACGAGCACCACCTCGGCGCCCAGGGTGGACAGCAACCAGACGTTGGAACGGGCCACCCGGCTGTGCAGGATATCCCCGACGATCACCACCCGCTTGCCTTCGATGGTCCCGAGCCGTTGGCGAATGGTCAACGCGTCGAGCAGCGCCTGGGTGGGATGCTCGTGGGTGCCGTCGCCGGCGTTGATCACGTTCGGCCCAGCGCCGCCCGACTCCCGCGTCCAGGCCGCAAGTTGTTGTGCCGCACCGGAAGCCGGATGCCGGATGATCAAGGCATCGGCGCCGGCCGCGCGCAGGGTCAGCGCGGTGTCACGCAGCGACTCCCCCTTGGCCACCGACGAGCCGGACGCGCTGACGTTGATCACGTCCGCGCTCATCCACTTACCGGCTACTTCGAACGACACTCGGGTCCGGGTGGAGTTCTCGTAGAACATGGTGATGATGGTGCGGCCGCGCAACGTCGGCAGTTTCTTGACGTCGCGACCGATCAGTGCCTCTCGGAACTTGTCTGCATCATCGAGGATCGCGGTGGCCGCGTCGCGGGATAGGTCGGAGGCTGACAGCAGATGCTTCACCTGGCGGGTCCTCCATGGGACGCGATGGACACGTGATCGTCTCCTCCGTCGTTCTCTGCCAACCGGACCTTCACGTTCTCGGTGCGTGACGTCGGGACGTTCTTACCGACGTAGTCGGCGCGGATTGGCAGTTCGCGGTGGCCACGGTCGACCAGTACCGCCAGTTGGACCATCCGGGGTCGGCCGATGTCACGCAACGCGTCCAATGCCGAGCGCACCGAGCGGCCCGAGTAGAGCACGTCATCGACCAGGATCACCGTCGCGTTGTCGATGCCGCCGGCAGGGATAGAGGTGGCCGCCAGCGCCCGGGGCGGTTTGAAGTTCAGGTCGTCGCGGTACAGCGTGATGTCCAGGGCGCCATGCGGCAGTTCGACGCCGGAGAATTCCTTGACTTTCTCGGCGACGCGGGCGGCCAGCGTGACGCCACGGGTCGGGATGCCGAGCAGGATGACGCGGGGGGCGTCAGCCGCATCGAGTGCGGTCTTTTCGATGATCTGGTGCGCGATGCGCGAGATGGTCCGGCCGACATCTGCGGCGGACAGCAATTCCCGGTCAGGTGTGGTGGGATCCGCTGGACCCGAGGCAGCCACCATGAACCGAACCTCCTTCTCCGCCTCTCGGGACGGATCGTTAAAGGACGTCGAACTGGTGCGTAGCTTAGCAGGCAGGCACAGTGTTGCCGTCGTCACATGCTTTCGTATCGTCGGTCAGCGCGGCACCCCTGGTTTCCGGAAGCAGCAGCGTGCTCACGATGCTGACCAGCACGAACGCTGCAATCATCAGGCCGATCGCCCAACTACCCAGAGCTCCGACCAGTGGCCCGGCAACCAGCGGCGGGATAGCACCGCCGAAGATGCCGGCCAGATTGAAGGCCATCCCGGCGCCCGTATACCGGTAGCGAGTGGCGAATATCTCCGGCAGGAACGCACCGATGGGCCCGTAGGCCAGCCCGAAGATGGCGAAGATGCCCGCGATGGCCGCCGCGAACCCCAGCGCGGACCGCGAGTCGATCAGCGGCATGACCAGGAAGGCCCACGGCAGGGCCAACCCGAAGCCGATCAGGATGACGCGGCGACGGCCGTACCGGTCGCACAGCACCGCCGAGATCGCCGTGAACGCCATCAGCGTCACCCCGGCGAGCACCCCGACGCCCAGGATCAGGCTGCGCGGGTGGTGGACGTGGGTGTTCGCGTAACTCATCAGGTACGTGCCGCCCAGAAAGCTCATGGTGAAAATGCCGACCATGCAGCCCGCGCCGAGCACCACCTGCTTGGTCTGTTCACGGAACAGCTCGGTAAACGGTGCCCGCGGCACCACACCGCGGCGTTGCTCGTCGACGAACACCGGAGTCTCGTCGATACTCAGCCGCACGTACAACGCGACGACCAGCAGCAGCGCGCTGAACAGGAACGGCAACCGCCAGCCCCAGTCCAGGAACACGGCGCTCTTCTCGCCGATGGTCACGTTGGCGATCCAGACCACCAGGTTGCTGACGGCCAGGCCGGCGCCGGCGCCCAGTTGAGTGAACATGCCGTACGTGCCACGCTTTTCGACCGGGGCGTATTCGGCACTGAGCAAAGCCGAGCCGGCCCATTCGCCGCCGACGGCAAACCCCTGCAACAGGCGCAGCGTCAGCAAGATGACGGGAGCGGCGATACCGATGGACGCTGCGCTGGGCACCAGGCCGACGCCGACTGTCGACAGGCCCATGATCAACAGGGTGGCGACCAGAGTCTTCTTGCGGCCCAAGCGATCTCCGAAATGACCGAACACTGCTGCGCCCACCGGGCGGGACAAGAATGCGACCGCGAAGGTGGCCAGCGACGAGATGGTCGCCATCGTCGGGCTGAGGTTCGGGAAGAATACGTGCGGGAAAATCAGCGCTGCGGCGGTGCCATAGATGTAGAAGTCGTAGAACTCGATCGCTGTGCCGATGAAGCTGGCGAACGCCACCTTGTTCATCCCGCTGCTCACTGTCGGCCTTTCTGAACGCCCGCTGAAGGTCTGCTGAGGCAGTATGCCAACGTCGCCCTTAACCGCTGACGCTAACGTGGCACGGGTGAATCTCGATGCGAATACCGAATCGGTCACCGCGGCCATCGACGCAGGTCTGCTTGCCGGGGCCGTCACCCTGGTCTGGCAGGACGGTCAGGTGCTGCAGGTCAACGAACTCGGCCATCGCGATGTGGAGGCCGGTCTGCCGATGCAGCGCGACACCGTCTTCCGGATCGCGTCGATGTCCAAGCCCGTGACGATCGCCGCCGCAATGACGCTGGTGGACGAGGAGAAGCTGGCACTGACCGATCCCATTGCCCAGTGGGTGCCCGAGTTGGCCAACCCGCGGGTGATGACGAGCCTGACCGGGCCGTTGGATCGCACCGTGGCGCTCCGCCGGCCGATCACCATCGATGATCTGATGACGCACCGCAGCGGGTTGGCGTACGGGTTCTCGGTGCCGGCACCGCTTGGTACGGCGTATACCAAGCTGCAGACGTTGCAGGACCCTGACCGTTGGCTGGCCGCGCTGGGCGAACTGCCGCTGGCGCATCAGCCCGGCGAGCAGCTGACCTACAGCCAGTCGACCGATGTGCTGGGCTTCATCCTGGCCCGCATCGAGGGAAAGCCGCTGTCGGATGTGTTGGCAGAGCGCATCTTTGAACCGCTGGGCATGGTGGACACCGGCTTTTCGGTGACGACATCGGGCCGTCGGCGCGCGGCCACCATGTACCGGCTGGTTCCCGGCGACAACGACGATGTCACGCTGCAACACGGTGTCATGGGGCCGCCGCAAGTGGTGCCGCCGAAATTCTGCGCGGGCGGCGGTGGGTTGTGGTCGACGGCCGACGACTATTTGCGGTTTGCCCGAATGTTGTTGGGCAACGGCGAGGTTGACAGAGTACGGGTGCTGTCGGAGGAATCCGCGCAGTTGATGCGCACCGACCAGTTGACCGCCGAGCAGAAGTCGCAGGATTTCCTCGGCGCACCGTTCTGGATCGGTCGTGGGTTCGGGCTGAACCTGTCGGTGGTGACCGACTCGACCAAATCCGCACCGTTCTACGGGCCGGGCGGGGTGGGCACGTTCAGTTGGCCGGGCGCCTTCGGCACGTGGTGGCAGGCCGATCCGCAGGCGAACCTGATCCTGATTTATCTGATTCAGAACGCACCCGAACTCAATGTGGACGCCGCAGCCGCGGTGGCCGGCAACACGTCACTGATCAAATTGCGTTCTGCCCAACCGAAATTCGTGCGCCGGACGTACAAGGGGCTGGGGTTCTAACGCATCTGGATGGCCCCCAGGCTGGTTCAGTTTGTGCAGTTCAACCACCCTCGGCGGCCATACAATTGGGCTAGCAACTTCTTTTCAGGGGGCCCTATGAGCACGTTGATAACGAACTCGGGCGCGATGGATGGCTGGTCGCGGTCTCATGACGACGTCGGGACAGCGGTCAAGGGCGTGGCAGACGAGGCCGATAGGGATCCGAACCTCTTCGACAGCCACGGGGCGATCAGTCAGCCCATTCTCGCTGCCCAGAATGCCACGGATGCAGCCCGAAACGATGCAGTGGGCGCGACCCACACGGCGTCGACCACCATCGCAGAGTTGCTGAGCAAGGCCAGGCAAGCGTACGACGACGGCGAAGCCGCCGCTGCTGACCGCATTCGGGGTACCGCAGCCGGCGGTCCTGGCTAGCGGTAAACCGGGGGTGTTCCCGGCAGCGGACAGCACGTCCGCCGCCCCAGTTAAGTCCCGAAGACGATCGGCTCGGTACTACCCTTTGTCGCCTTTGTTGTGGTGACATCCCGGCACTCGCCGCGAATGTCGAAATTCCGAGTCTCGAAGAAATCGTTTTGCCTGGCGAAGTCGACTACCACATTGTTTTTCTTCAGTACCGAGCCGTGGGAATAAAAATCCGGATCGCCTGACCAACCGTGTTCCTGGAGCACCCTGATCATATTGGCAAGCTCTGCATCAGCTTCGGCGGACGACGCCGCTTTCGGATATCCGACTATGCCTGCGCCACGAAATGGCGGGTCCTCTTGGTCGTTGCAGGATTCGAGCCACACATTCGCCTTCCCATCTACAACGCGCAAGCCCAACAAGCCAACAACTTCACGAGCAGCGTCGATCACTTGGGCCTTCGCCTGATCAGGAGTCAGCGGGTTCGATACTGAATTTGTCATTCCACATTCTGACACTGAGAACATCACCGAGAGGACTACTTGAATGCTCCGAATCGCAGCACGAGGGTACCGACTACGTGTGCTCATGACCACCAGTCCCTCGCCTGGTAAATTCTGGATCGTCAAATAGCGGCAGGTCCGGAATCTGCACGCCAACTTTGGACAACGCGTCCCCAAGCGCGCCCAAACCCGGATGCCGATGCGCGGCAGTCATTTGATCATGTTCGAGAGCATCACCGTGTCCAGAAGCAATATCAGACATACTGAACAAGGATTCACTGCCTGGCTGGTAATAGTGACTGTGGTCCTCCCAGAACTTGGCATTGAACCCTGGGACCTCCGCCTTAAACCGCGTCGAGCCAAAACCGTCCATAGCCGGGTCATTCCCGAGCGACACCTGGTTTCCGGTCAAACCCATGCCAGGGAGTAGGCCTTGCGGGATTTTGCTGAATTGTGGCACAGGGTCACTTGAAGCGTCGCCGACGTATACATGACCTCCATCGAGATGAAAATCTGCGGCAGTCCTAGCCAGATCAGTACCCGGACAACCAAGCAGGACAACGTCATTGGCGTGCATATTGTAACCTGCCGCCGCATCGGACACCGTTGTTGATCCATATGAATGCCCAACGACTGTTAAATGCGAAGGCCCGTCATGAATTGCACTCAACGCATTGACATCCTGCGCCAACAACGAGGCGCCCCGGTGGGCGAGCGCAGTTTGTCCGACCTCGGGGTCGAGCATGCTATCCGGCGCTTGATAGCCCATCCATGCAATCACAGCAGTGTGATTGTCGTAGTCGGCCTTGTTCGCCTCGTTAAAGAGATGTGAAGCGTCGGCCGAATCCAACCAGCCTTTTGCCACACTATTTCCAGTTCCTGGAACTACTACCGTCGTATTGGCCGCCTTGTCCGGGTCACCCATGGCAATGGCTGCGCGTCCCCGCCCATCGAACTTGTCAGGTTCGTAGATCTGCAGGTAACTGGGTGCATTCGTCCGCTTCGCGGTAACGTCCAACCCCTTCTGCACCTGGCTGGCGTTGTTGTATCTCGTGACATCATTTGGCGACAAGCCATAGTTTTCCGGCTGGGCGGTGACTTGATCTGCGCACACATGGTGCTCCCGCGCCGCGTTGTTCACCCTGTCAAGATCCTGTTGCAGCACAGCACGATTCGCGGCGTCACGCCCTACCGGTGGTTCGCCTGATCCCACAGTCGGAACCCCGTTGAGGCCGCCGATCTTGTCGGAGTGGTCTTTGACAAGTTGCTGCTGTTGCGCGGGTGTTAGCGAGTCCCACCACTTCTTGCCGTCCTTGGGGTCCTTGCTCTCCGGAATCTGCGGCTCGGGGTCCGGCGGCTTCGGAATGGGCCCGTCCTTGTCTCCCGGCCCATGCTTCGGTGGTCCGAATTTCTGAGTGTTACCGAGCGCGGCATATTCAGCAGTGATGCCGTTGAACCGCTGCCCGCCCTCGGCTTGGACCTTGGTGGTCTTGAGCATGGTGTCCTGAATTTCCCCCACACCGCTACTGACCAACTTCATCATCAGCGTGCGGTCACCAAGTTTGGTCTCATCGAGCCTGGCTGCGGCCGCCATGAACTTCAACCTGGTGGTATCCAAGCTCCGCCGTCCCGCCATGACCACGGCAGCTGACTTGTCGATCTCAGCGGTATACCGGTTATCCAGGTCAGCAAGCTTGCCGAACACCTCGGCGTGATCCTTGTTGACCCTGGCGTATGCCTCCGACGCGGCGCCCTGCCAACGATCATCGGGAGCCGCTGCCGTGACGGAATCCCGCAATTGCCGAAACTGTGCGCTCTTGTCGAAACGCTCTCCGCCCTGCGGAGTGCCCCGCCCGTATGTCTCGTAGGCCTGTTTCCAGACCGCGTCAAACGCGTCCTTGAGACTCACTACAGCCCCCGCCCCCACAGCTGACAATCAACCTTAAGTATCCCGCAGGTTCACCAGCGTTCAGGACAGAACT
Organism: Mycobacterium sp. OTB74; assembly: GCF_029892685.1. Lineage (GTDB taxonomy): Bacteria > Actinomycetota > Actinomycetes > Mycobacteriales > Mycobacteriaceae > Mycobacterium. Next base: position 13,578 of record NZ_JARXVD010000020.1, read on the forward strand.
TTGGTTTGGAGTCCGCCTCAACCCGCCCGGGCCACCGTCAGCTTCTGCATGTCCGCGAGCCCCTGTTCCTGGGCGTCTCGCAAGAACGCCGGCAGTGGCGCCCGCAACTCCGGCAGTACCTGGTGGTCCAATAGCCCTTGCAGCGCGGCCTGTTTCGCGCTTCGTCCGGCCAGATTCTCCAATTCATGCGCACCGGAAGGTGTTTCGTAGTCGTACAGCTCGTAATTGATGGGTCGGGCGGTGTCGATGTCCATGCCACCGCGTTTCCAGTACGAGTACATGCCGAACTTGGCGTCCGGGGTCCGTACCGCGACGATGTGGCTGGGCGCCGATGTCGGAATCTCCGTCGACGCTGGACCACCACCGAAAATCTTCTGCACCACAGGCGATTTCATCAGTGTTGCCATCTCCTCGACCGACATATCGTCGGTTGCGTGCGCAATCCAGGGTCGACCAGCGGCTGCGGGGTTGGCAGCGATCGCCGCAATGTCGCCGCGGGCCTGAAGGTAGGTAAACCGTCCTTCGGTGCGCCAGCCGTTGCCACCCGTAGCGATGGCCAACAGCAGCGGCGCGATGTCCGCGCTGGAGGTCAGCTGCTGGCGCGCCGCACCCGGTTTCGGCGTCAACCGGCCTGACGGGTCGTGGATGTACAACGGCACGCGGATGGACTCTTCGTAAATGGCCGCGCCCTTGCCGCGCAGGCCATGCGACCCGGCGTATTCGCCGTGGTCTGAGGTGAATACGACGATGGTGTCGCGTTCGACATCCGGGCGCGACGCCAGAGTGGTCAGGACGCGACCGATCTGCGCGTCGACCTGTTGCTGCAGCCACAGATACATGTCCAGACACCGCGCCCACTGCACCGCCATGTCCGGACCGGAGTAGGGCACCGCGCCGGTCATCAGCGGCGACATGAAGTTCATGTAGTCGATCTGCAACTGCGGTTTGCCATGCCGGCGCATGTCCTCAGGCGTCTCGAAATTGACCGGTGTCGTCAAGAACTGATGCGGAACATTATCCGGCAGTGGGTTTTTGGGCCACCAACAAATGTCGTGTGGGTTGACCAGCGACACCGTCACGCACCACGGCCCAGTGCCGGAGTGTTCGGCGAACCAGCCGTCGAATTGGTCGACGATGGTGTGGTCGACCTCGAGCCCCTGGTTTGGCGCGCCGTTGGGTGACGGATAGGTGCCACCTGAAAATCCATGTGCGTCAAGGCCATCCGGCGTGGTATCGGCAAGGTGACCGAGGTGCCATTTGCCCCACCACCAGGTCTGGTAGCCCTGCTCGCGCAGCATTGTGCCCCAGGTGGGAAAGCGTGGCGCCAAGGTCGATTCTGTAGGCCCCTCACCGGTGTAGAGGCAGCCGGTCTGGTGCGAATACAAGCCGGTGGTCAGCACACCCCGCGACGGCACACACATGTTGGACGCGGTGTAGTGCGCGTCGAATGACACGCTGCGCTGCCGCAGCTGGTCCAAGTTGGGCAGCAGTTCGCCCAATTGCTTGGCATCGGGAAACCACTGGGGGCTGCGCATCTGGTCGACGATGATCACCAAGATGTTCGGTTTAGCTGCGCCGTGCCGGTCCCCCAACCTGCTCAGCAGCTGATATCCGCCGAAACCCGCGGCTGCCGCGCCTGCGGCAACCGCACTGCCTTTGAGAACCGCGCGCCGGTCGATGTCCGCCATGACCCCACACTAGGAGCTCATGCTGGGAATCGGGCCGATTAGGCCCTTCGCCCAGCTCAACAGGACCACCGAAACGACGTCGATGGTGTGGATTTCACCGATTTCGCGCCATCAACCGTAGTTTCGACCACTCAGGGGACGGCCAGCGCGTGCCGCGCGTACGCCCGAACGTCGGCGTCGCCGTCGTTCAAGGCAAGATCCAGCGCCTGACGTGCGGCTTCCTCAGATGAGGCCCACCGGGTCAGACTCAGCACCGCTGCCTTACGTACGTCGAGGTGCGGGTCGCTGAGGGCTTGTGCCAACGGCTCCACCGCCACCGACGCCGAGGCACCGGACAACGCCCGGACCGCCCCCTGACGTAGCTGCCACGCCGACTCCCGCAGTGCGCGTTGGACTTCCGGTACATCGTCCACCGCACATCCGACAGCGGCCAGTGCCGCCAAGGCTGCGGCCCGCACCAGCGGGTCCCGGTCAGAGAGCAGACGACGCACGGTGGCCGCGCCGGCCCGTAAGGTGGCCAGGCCATTGCTGGCTGCGATCCGCACCTCGCGGTTATCATCGGCAGCGGCTGCCGCAACCCCGTCCACATCGTCGACAGATACCAGGGCCCGTACTGCCTCGATACGCACCCGGTGGTCCGAATCATCCAGTGCTGCACGATAAGCCGCCGCCGATCCCACCCGCCGCGCACTCAGCACATACAGCGTCGCGGCCCGCACCACCGGATCGGGCGAATCCACCAACGGGGCAGCAAGAACAGGCTCGGGCAGCACCTCAACCAGCTCCCGCAACGCGTTTGCCGCCTCCGAACGCACCGCGCTGTCCTCGTCCCCCAGGGCCGAAACCAGCGGTGGCTGATAGCCCTCGGGCAGGTTTTCCACCAAAGAGGCCACTGCGGCACGGCGCACGCCGGCGTCCGTGTCGATCAGGAATCCTGCCAGATCCTCCAGCGTGGGCTCCTCCAGTGCCACCACGGCAGCGATGCGCGGTGACGGCGGAGTGGTCGGCTCGGCCGAACGCAGCCGCGAGCCCGCAGTCGTGGGGGCCTTACCGCCGATCAGATCGGGCTGATGCAGGTGCTGCACGGCGTGATCCGATGGCAGATGGTCCAGATCCGGCACCGGCACGAAATACGGTGCGACGGGCCGCTTCAAGAACTGCATCTCACCATCGGCACCCTTGCGCAGGTTCAGGTGGTAACGCCACTGTTCATCGTCACGCACAGGCATGTCGGCGCGTTCGTGATACAAACCCCACCGCGACTCGGTGCGAGTCAACGACGACCGGGCAGCCATCTCGGCACAGTCCCTGATGAACGACACCTCGACAGTCCGCATCAGCTCGTGCGGTGTGCGGGCACCCATCTGCTCGATTTCCTCGGCCATCCGCTCGAAAGTCCGCACCGCGATGGACAACTTGCTGGCTGTCTTAGGCGGAGCCACATAGTCATTCACGAACCGACGCAGCTTGTATTCGACCTGAGGCTGCGGCGCTCCGTCCGGGTGCCGCAGCGGCCGGTAGATCAGCTCGTGCGCGTCCCGCAGTTGATCTGCCGGCAATTCAATAGGAGCCGCAACGGATTCCAGCGTGGACGCCGCATGCTCACCGGCCAAATCGCCGTAGACGAACGCACCAATCATGTAGTTGTGCGGGACGCAGGCCATGTCACCGGCGGCATACAACCCGGGCACCGTGGTTCGAGCGTGCTCGTCGACCCACACGCCGGACGCGGAATGTCCACTGCACAAACCGATCTCGGAGATGTGCATCTCGATGTCGTGCGTGCGGTAGTCGTGACCACGATTTGCGTGGAAGGTGCCGCGGGTCGGTCGCTCGGTGGTGTGCAGGATGCCTTCGATCGCGGTCAGCGTCTCGTCCGGCAGGTGGCTGAGCTTCAGATAGATCGGACCGCGGGCCGACACGATCTCGCTTTTGACTTCGGCCATCATCTGCCCCGACCAGTAGTCCGAGTCGACGAACCGCTCCCCCAGCGCGTTGACCTGGTATCCGCCAAAGGGATTGGCGACGTACGCGCACGCCGGACCGTTGTAGTCCTTGATCAGTGGGTTCACCTGGAAGCATTCGATGCCGGACAGTTCCGCGCCGGCGTGATACGCCATCGAGTATCCGTCACCGGCGTTGCACGGGTTCTCGTAGGTGCCGTAGAGATAGCCCGACGCGGGCAGACCCAGCCGTCCGCTGGCCCCGGTGGCCAGGATCACGGCTTTGGCCGCCACCGTCACGAATTCCCCAGTGCGCGTGTTGAATGCGGCTGCCCCTACTGCCCTGCCATTATCGGTGAGTACGCGCACCGGCATCAACCGGTTCTCGATGCGGATCTTCTCGCGCATCGACCGCTGCCGCAGCACGCGGTACAGCGCCTTCTTGACGTCCTTGCCCTCCGGCATGGGCAGCACGTATGAACCAGAGCGGTGCACCCGACGCACCGCATACTCGCCGTGCTCGTCCTTCTCGAACTTGACCCCGTACCGCTCCAGGCGCTGCACCATGGCAAATCCGCGGGTGGCGGTCTGATAAATGTTGCGCTGGTTGACGATTCCGTCGTTGGCTCGGGTGATCTCCGCGACGTAGTCCTCCGGAGTGGCCTTGCCCGGAACGACGGCGTTGTTCACGCCGTCCATACCCATAGCCAACGCACCGGAATGCCGAACGTGCGCCTTCTCCAACAACAGCACCTGTGCACCGTTCTCTGCGGCGGTCAACGCCGCCATGGTGCCCGCGGTGCCACCACCGATGACAAGAACGTCACAGTCCAGGCGGATGGCATCGGCGATGTCAGGTATCTGCACAGTGCTCATTGGTGAAGTGCTCCAAGGATTTCGGCCCGCAGGTCGGTGCGGGAGACATCAGGGTCACGGGGATTCGGAACGTCCAGCAGGGCTCGTAGCGGTTGTCCGGCACGCCCTAGAACGGCTACCCGGTCCCCCAACGTCAGCGCTTCGTCGACATCGTGAGTAACGAACACGACTGTCGTCGGGTGGGCCTGCCAGGTCTGAATCAGCAAGTGCTGCATTGCGGCTCGAGTCTTGGCATCAAGTGCGGCGAAGGGCTCGTCCATCATCACCGCTCGCGGTGCGCCGGCCAGCCCCCGGGCTAACTGCACCCTTTGTCGCATACCGCCGGACAGGTTCTTCGGTAGGAAGTCGGCGAAACCATTCAAGCCGACCTCGTCGATCCAGCGGTCGGCCCGCTCTCGGCGCCCGGTCTTCGGTTCACCCCGCAGCTTGAGTGCCAGTTCGATGTTGGACCGCACAGTGCGCCACGGCAACAGTGCACTGTCCTGGAACACCATGCCCCGATCGCGTGAGGTGGTGGTGACCCGCGACCCATCTGCCAGCACCTTCCCGTAATCTGGTTTGAGCAGCCCGGCCAGCGCACGTAGCACCGTGGACTTGCCGCAACCGGACGGCCCGGTCAGTACCAGAATCTCTCCGGGCTGCACGGTCAGGCTGAGCCCGTCGACCACCGGGACTCCGGTGTAGGACAACCGAACTCGGTCGAGCTCCAGTTGCAATCCAGCTGTCAGGGTGGTCGTCATCGGCGCACTCTCCTCTTCGCGCAAGCGCTCATCGGGCGTTCTCCTCACCGCGCGGCAGCCATCGAGTGAGCCGGCGGCCGATCAGTTCCACCGCCGCCGAGGTTCCGAATCCCAGCGCACCGATGGTGATGATGCCGACGAAGACGCTCGGATAGTCCAGCACTGTGTAGGCCTGCCAGGTGCGATAGCCAACGCCAAGCCTGCCGGAGATCATCTCGGCCGACACCACACAGATCCAGGCCACACCCATACCGACCGACAACCCACCGAACAGTCCCGGCAGCACACCTGGAAAGACGACTTGCCGCAGCACATCCCAGCGGCCGCCACCGAGGGTACGCACCGAGTCCTCCCACAGTGTCGGCAGTGCGCGCACAGCGTGCCGGGTGCTCACCATGATCGGGAAGAACGCCGCCAGGAAGGTGATGAACACGATCCCGGCCTCGTCAGTCGGAAACAGCAGGATAGCTACCGGGACCAGCGCGATCGCGGGAATGGGCCGGGCCAGTTCAGTCAAGGGGCCGACGATGTCGGCGAACAACCGTGATCGCCCCAGCGCGATCCCCACAGCCGCACCGACTACGGCCGCCAGCCCGAAGCCGCTGACGATCCGCACCACCGACTGCGTAAGGTCAAGCCAGTACTGCGAAGTACCCACGCGTTCAACGAACTTCGCGCCGATCTGGGTGACTGTTGGCAAGGTGTCAAAACGCAGCCACAAGCGCACATGCCCGGCGGTCAGTACCTGCCAGATACCTACGGCGGCGAGGACCGATGTGGCCTGGATGGCGCGGCTGCGCCATCTTGGTGCGAGCCGGCGCAGAGTATCGGCAGGTGCAGTCGCGTTCACCGGTGCCGGAATGACGACGCAGACGTCGCCCGGGTGACTGACGGCGGTCATGCCACACCCGCCAGCGCCTGTTGATAGCTGACCTCGGTCGCACCCGGATGTGTCGCGACGTAACCTTTTGCGCCCGCCGGGGTGTCGAAGGGGACGAACTCGCTGCCCTGCTGCACCCATACCGATTTGTCTGCCAGCCAACGGGTTCCGAGCTGGGCGTCGGGAACGTATGCGGCCCGAACCTTGGCACCCTTGGCGTTGGCCGCGCGAATTGCCCTGAGCAGGCATGTCGGATTGGCCGCCGGCTGAGTGGTGCTCGCGCCGTCCAGCCACAGTTCACTGGCCAGGGCCGCGTTGTCGATCGGCGCGTTGCACACCGGGTCGGTGCCGCCCAGCGCCGACGGATTGGATACCCGGGCCAACTCCGCGTTGTAATCGCGACTCCGGGTGCCGTAGGCGGTCCGCAGTGGCCCGTCCTGGACAAAGCCGGCGACGTCCAAATCAGCGAAGTCGCCGATCGACTTCAGATATGGCACATCGCTTTTCAGCGCATTGACCAGGGAAGGCTTGAGCGTCGGATCAAACGACGTGCCGCCCGGACCGTTGTACAGGTAAACCACTTCCTGCGGCAGCCCACTGTTGTCTGCGACGATGCGGGCGGCCTCGAGTGGCTTCTGGTTCAGAAAATCAGTGGCATCCAACTGAGCCTGCAGGAAGGCGTCCAGGACTTCCGGATGGGCCGCTACATAGGCCCGCCGGGCCACCACGCCGTGCAGTGTCGGGTAATCGAGGTCGGCGCCGTCATAAAGCAGCTTAGCCTTGTTCTGGAAAACCAGCAGCCCCGGCCAGGCCACGAACTGCGAAAGTGCCTTCACCTGATCGGATTCCAGTGCCGATGCGCCGATCTGTGGCTGCTGATTGAGCACCTCGACACCGGTCTTGGGGTCGAGGCCGGCCTTTGACAGCGCGCGGACCAGGGTGCCGTGTCCGGCCGAACCGACGCTGGCCGACACCTTTTGCCCGGTCAGATCGGTAAGTGTCTGGGCTGACGAATTCGGTGCCACCACAACCATGTTCAGCGCGCCCTTGGGATTGTAGCCCGTGACCGAGACCAGTTCGGTCTTGGCGCGTTCGTTGGCCTGCGTCTTGGATCCGTTGATCAGCAGCGGGTAATCACCCATGGAGCCGATGTCGATCTTCTCGGCGACCATCTGGGCGGTGATCGGCGCTCCGGTGTCGTAGTCCTGCCACTCGACGTGGTACTTGGTGCCGGTCTTGGCAGTGATGTCGCCGAGTCGGTGTTCGAGATATCCCTGTGCGCGCAGCAAGGTTCCGGCGGTGACGGTGTTGATGGTCTTGGACTGGTAACCCACAACTACGTTGACGACGTCGGCGTTGTCGGATGTCGACTCCAGCGAGCACCCACTGGCGGCTACGACGAGTGTTGCGGCCAAGGCGAAGAACCGGGTGGATTTCATGGTCTTCCTATCGGAGCTATCGGATGAGGTATGGCATGTTGACGGAGACGGCGCCCGTGGGACAGCGCGCCGCACACGGGCCGCAGTACCAGCACTCATCGACGTGCATGTACGCCTTGCCGTCGTCCGGATTGATCGCCAAAGAGTCGAGCGGGCAGATGTCGACACACAACGTGCAGCCTTCGATACAGAGCGACTCGTCGATGGTGACGGGCACATCGGCGCGTTGGTTGTTGACCAGCGTCATGATTCACTCCTCATCAGGTTGCCGCGCATGGTGATTCGGTCACCTCGCAGTCGGATGTATTCGAGGTCGACGGGACGCCCGTCGTCGAGTGTGGTGAGCCGCTCCAGCATCAGGATGGCCCCGCCGCTGGGGATATCCAGCGTGACGGCTGTGTGGGGATCGGCTGAAACCGCCTCCAGCGCAATGGTTGCCGATCCGAGCCGCCGACCGGTGACCTGTTCGATAAGTGCGAACACGTCGTTGGTCTCCAACGAGCGTTCGAGCACGGGCGCGCCGATGTCTGGTACCAGGTAGGTCAGGTCCAGGCTGAGCGGGAGGTCGCCGAGAAAACGCAGTCGTTCGATGAAGACCACTGGCTCGCCGGGGTTCAGCTGTAACCGACGGGCCACCGCCGGCGGAGCGGACAGCTGCATCGCAGCGCGCACCTCGTTGCGGACCTCGCCGTGCTCCTTGAAGGTCTCCTTGAGACCGACCAGCGCATCGAGACCGTGGTCGTATTTGCGTTGCGCAACGTGGGTTCCCACCCGGGGGCCGCGGTCGATCAGGCCCTCGGCCTTGAGGATCGTGAGCGCCTCACGAATAGTGTTGCGGGACACAGAGAATTCGGCGCACATCTCCTGCTCGGTCGGCAGGGCGTCGCCGTATCCATCTTCACGGATCTGCTGACGCAGCACATCGGCGACTTGGCGGGCCCGGTCGGCACGGGCACGCCGCAGCGGCACTGGGGCGGAGGCAGGCTGTGACACGCACATCACGTTAAGGCCGATCGGTACCCGTCGGCAGTACGGTGAAATCGCTTCGGCGACAGGTTAACTGATTACGCCGCTCAGATACCGCCCGTACCTGCTCAAACCTATCGCGTTTCCGGCATTACGCCACCTGCTCCGCACAAAGAATTTACGAATCGCGATGATCTGAAATCGAACGAACACCCGCATACTGGTGCGCGCGCTCAACTACCTGCAGCGCTCACTATCACCGGGATGCCGTTCAACGCGCCATTCCCGGACGGCTCGTCGATGAAGTCCGGCAGCGACAAGATGTTCGTGTTGACTCCGGGTGACGCGTTGGCGACACCGAGCCGGGTACCGGGCTTGCCGTGGCCCCAGCCGTGCGGCATCGACACCACGCCGGGCTTGATCGCATCGGTCACCTCGACGGGCACCACGATCTTCCCGCCGGCGGACGCCACTTCGGCGCTGTCGCCGTCGGCGATACCGCGCTGCACGGCGTCCCGGCTGTGCATCAGCAAGGTGCACCGGTCGCGGCCCTTCATCAGCGCGCCGACGTTGTGCAGCCAGGAGTTGTTGGACCGCAGATGCCTTCGGCTGACCAGCACCAGCTCATCGGGCGGGCGGTTCAGCCGCTCAGCCAGCCGGGGCAGGTCGTCGAGCAGATACTGCGGCGCCAGCCGGATTTTCTTGTCGGCGGTGCCGAGCACCTCGGGCACCCGCGGCACCATCGGGCCGAAGTTGATGCCGTCCGGGTGGGTCTTGAGCTTGTCCAGCGTCAGGCCGTCGGGGTTCTCGCCGTAGCGGTCACCGAAAAGGCCGGTCCGAAGGGTCAGGTCGAGCATGCGTTCCGGGCCGCCGTGCTCGTAGTGCTTGCGAATCTCCGCGCCGTCCAGCCCCTGGGTGAAGCACAGGTAATCGAACCAGCCGTCGTCGAGCGCGGCGATGTCGACGTCTTCTGCCGGGGTGCCGGTACACAGCCCGGTCAGCCGGATCAGGATTTCCCATTCCTCTGGTGCGTCCGGATCCTCGCGATGAAACACCGGCGGCGAGTACCGGGCGAAGCTGTTGACCGCAGCGCCCAGCAGCAAATCGGCAGAATGTGGCTGCTCGAGCGCCGAGGCTCCGGGCAGGATGACATCGGCGTGTCGGGTGGTTTCGTTCAGCCACAGATCCACCGAGATCATTGCGTCCAGCTGCGGCAGCGCCTCGTCGAGCCTGTCGCCGCCCGGCGTGGACAGCACAGGGTTGCCGGCCACCGTGATCAGCGCCTTGAGCTGCCCTTCGCCGGGGGTGACGATCTCCTCCAGCATGCACGACACCGGCACCTGGCCCAGCACCTCTTTGGCTCCGCGCACCCGGGTCCGGTAGCGGCCGAACACCGGCGCGCCGTCCTCAAGCCCCGGGATGGTCTGGCTGGTGACGGTCCACGCCGTCGGGCTGGCGAACATCGCGCCGCCGGGGGTGTCGAAGTGGGCTGTGACGATGTTGACGACGTCGACCAACCAGCTGGCCAGGCTGCCGAACTCCTGGTTGCAGGTACCGATCCGGCCGTAGACCACCGCTCGCGGCGTAGTGGCCAGTTCACGGGCCAGAGCACGGATCCGTTCAGCATCGATACCCGTTGCAGCAGAGACCCTTTCGGGTGACCAGTCGGCTGCCACCTGCTGCAGGGTGGCAACGCCGTCAAGATGGCGTTCCAGCTCGCCCAGGTTCACCAGGCCCTCGTCGAACACGGTGTGCACGATGCCCAGCAGCAGCGCCGCATCAGTACCCGGGGTGATCGGCAGCCACTCGTCGGCCTTGGCGGCGGTGGCGGTGCGTACCGGGTCTATGACAATCACCTTGCCACGCTTACGAATTCCGGCGATGATGCCCATCACGTCGGGGGCGGCCAGCAACGAACCCTGTGAGGCCGCGGGGTTCGCACCCATCACCACCAACAGGTCGGTGCGCTGAATGTCCGGTGTCGGGAAGGCCCACCAACTGCCGTACATCAGGTGCGACGACAGGTTCTTCGGCCACTGGTCGATGGTGCCCGGCGAATACGTGATCGGCATACCGGACAGACCGAGTAGGATCGCCGCGTACCGTGACAGCGAAAACGAGTGCGCCAGTGGGTTTCCCGTGTAGGCCGCCACCGCGCCGATGCCGTACTTCTCGATGACCGGGGCAAGCAGTTCGGTGCAGCGCCGGAACGCGGTGTCCCAGTCCACATCGTGCCACTGGCCGTCGACCTTGATCATCGGCCGGCGAATCCGGTCGGGATCGGAGTGCACCGCAGCCAGCGACGCACCCTTCGGGCAGATGTGACCCGCACTCCACTGGTCGGACTTGTTCGGTCGGACACTGGCGACCGCGCCGTCCTGCACACGAATCTCCAAGCCGCACATGGCTTCGCACAGCGGACACGCGTGCAGATGCAAACCGTCCTCACCGACGGCAGCAATCATTCTCGGCTCTGTACCCATCAGCGGCCTCCGGATGTCATGTACGGGTAGCGATACACCGTAACGACATTGTGGCCCCAAAAAGTATCGAACTGTCCCGATGATCGGGACAGTTCGATACAGACACTGATTTTGACTCAGCCCTCTCCGGCTGCAGTCCCACGAACCGCCGCGGCGGCCGCACGAATCTGCGGCGTCACCAGCATCACCTGGCCGAGCACCCCGTTGACGAACCCCGGAGAGTCATCGGTGGACAACGACTTGGCCAACTCGACCGCCTCGTCGACCGCGACCGGCTCAGGAACATCGTTGGCGTGCAACAGTTCCCACACCGCCACCCGCAGGATCGCGCGATCCACCGCGGGCAACCGATCGAGCGTCCAGCCCTGTAGGTGCGCCGAGATCAGGTCGTCGATGTGGGCAGAGTGCTCGGTCACGCCGTTGGCGACAGTGACCGTGTACGGGTTCAAAAGCGAGATCTCCGGATCGGTCTCGGCCAGGGCGTTGCGCAGCCGCGCGCCTTCGGCCGGAGTGATCCCGCGAGCCTCCGCCTCGAACAGCAGGTCGACGGCCCGTTTGCGAGCCTGGTGCCGACCTTTGTCCGAACGACGGTCAGGCATGGTCGCGACCCCCAATGCCGTTAGGCATTAACTCGGCCCAAGTAACTGGCGTCGCGGGTGTCGACCTTGAGCTTGTCACCGGTGTTGATGAACAGCGGCACCTGGATCTCGGCGCCGGTCTCCAACGTCGCCGGCTTGGTGCCCGCGTTGGAGCGGTCGCCCTGCAGACCCGGCTCGGTGTGGGCCACCACGATCTCGATGCTGACCGGCAGCTCCAGGTACAGCGGCTCGCCGTTGTGGAAGGCGATCTGCACCTGCAGGTTTTCCAGCAGAAAGCCGGCGGCGTCACCGACCAGGGCCTCCGACAGCGGGTGCTGCTCGAAGTCCTCGGCGTCCATGAAAACGAAGTCGCTGCCATCGCGGTACAGGTAGGTCGCGTCGCGGCGGTCGACGGTGGCGGTCTCCACCTTCACACCGGCGTTGAAGGTCTTGTCCACAACCTTGCCCGACAGCACGTTCTTGAGCTTGGTCCGCACGAAGGCCGGGCCCTTACCGGGCTTGACGTGCTGGAACTCGATGATCTGCCACAGCTGGCCCTCGATGTTCAGGACGAGGCCATTCTTGAAGTCGGCTGTCGATGCCACGGTCGGTACTGCTCCTAGCTCTCTGTCGTCAGAGGATGGCCAGTTCCTTGGGGAACCGGGTTAGTAACTCTGGTGTGGATGTCTCGTCGCTGCCCACGACCAACGTGTCCTCTATACGGACGCCGCCCCGGCCGGGCAGATAGACACCGGGCTCCACGGTGACCACGGAGCCAGCAAGCAGTGTACCGGCGGCGGAGGCATTGATTCCCGGCGCTTCATGGATCTGCAGTCCGACGCCGTGGCCGAGCCCGTGCGAGAACGTCTCGCCGTACCCGGCGTCGGTGATCACTTGCCGGGATGCCCGGTCGACGGCCGCCAGCGAAGCGCCCGCTGCCAGCGCCTCACGTCCCGCCCGCTGGGCGCTGGCCACCAGGTCGTAGATCTCCAGCTGCCACTGCGCTGCGTCGCCCAGCACGAAGGTGCGCGTCATGTCGGAGTGGTACCCGCCGACCAGCGAGCCGAAGTCGATCTTGACGAAATCCCCAGCTGCCAGCACCGCATCGGTGGGCCGGTGGTGCGGTATCGCCGAGTTGGCCCCGGTCGCGACGATGGTCTCGAACGACGGCCCGTCTGCGTCGTGGTCAAGCATCCGGGACTCCAGGTCCCGTGCCACTTCTTTCTCGGTGCGACCCGGCCGCAGGCCACCGGCTTCCACCAGGTCAGCCAGTGCGGCGTCGGCCGCCTCGCAAGCCAGCCGCAGCAGCGCAACCTCGCCGGCATCCTTGACCTCACGCAGTGCCTCGACGGTGCCGGGCGCCCGTATCAGCTCGGGGCCCGCGTTGATCCGCTCCAGCGCCGCATGCGCGTCGACAGTCATCACGTGACTCTCGAATCCGAGCCGGCCCACCCCAGCCTTGACGGCCGCGCGCAGCAGCTGCGGCGCACACGCCCGCTCGATTACGACCCGCACGTCCGGCGCCTGCTGCGCCGCTTGGGTGCGATACCGCCCATCGGTCGCCAGGGTCGCGGTGTCGTCTCCGGCGCAGATCAGCAGCGCCGCGTTGGAACCGGTGAACCCGGATAGATATCGCACGTTGACCAGGTCGGTTACCAGCATCGCGTCCAGTCCGACCTCAGCCAGACGACGGCGCAAAATGTGGCGCCGGTGGGATATCGTCACGATGTGTGACGCTACTCGCTACTCTGTGACCTCATGAGTAAGTGGTTGCTGCGCGGAGTGGTCTTCGCGGCGTTGATGGTGATTGTCCGACTGCTCCAGGGAGCGATGATCAGCGCCTGGCAGGCCCAGGCCCTCTGGATCAGCATCGGCCTGGTTTCGGTGTTCACCATCGCCGCCTTCGTCTGGGGTGTTCTCGACGGCCAGAGCGACGCCCGCACGCAGCCCGACCCCGACCGCCGCGAGGATCTGGCCATGGCCTGGCTGCTGGCCGGCCTGTTCGCCGGAATCGTCAGCGGCCTGGTGTCGTGGATCATCGGCCAGTTCTACGACAACATCTACGTCGAGAGCATTCTCAACGAGCTCACCACGTTCGCCGCGTTCACGGCGCTGCTCCTGTTCGTGGCCGGAGTGTGCGGCGTAACCCTGGGTCGGTGGCTGGTCGACCGCAATGCGCCGCCGGCACCCAAGCATGAGCACGCCGGTGAACGGGCCGATACCGACGTCTTCGCAGCAGTCACCGCGGGCGAGAACGGTTCGGCCGAAGCAACCGAAGCTACCGAAGCAACCGAGACGGCCAAGGAACCCAAGCCCGAGGCCTGAGCGCAGACAACAAAATCGCGGCCGGTTGCACCGGCCGCGATTTTTTATGCACGGAATGCGCGTCAGTCTTTGGCGATCTCCGAATACGCGGCGGCCAGCAGTGACGGATCGGGGCCCTCCAGCCGACCCGGCTTGGCCAGACCGTCGAGCACGACGAAACGCAGCACTCCGGACCGGGTCTTCTTGTCCCCGGCCATCGACTCCAGCAGCTGGCCGAAGGCATCGCCGTCATACGACACCGGCAACCCCAGCGACGTCAGTACCCGACGGTGCCGGTCCGCGGTCTCGTCATCGAGACGCCCGGCCAGGCGGCCCAACTCGGCGGCGAACACCAAACCCACCGACACCGCGGCGCCGTGCCTCCACTGGTAGCGCTCACGGCGCTCGATGGCATGCGCCAAGGTGTGGCCGTAGTTCAAGATCTCGCGCAGCGACGACTCCTTCTCGTCGGCGGCCACCACCTCGGCCTTGACCGCGATGGCCCGGCGGATCAGCTCCGGCAGCACCGTGCCGGTCGGGTCCAGTGCGACCTGCGGATCGGCTTCGATGAGGTCCAGGATCACCGGGTCGGCGATAAAGCCGGCCTTCACGATCTCAGCCATGCCGGCGATGATCTCGTTGCGCGGCAGGGTTTCCAGCGTCGCGAGGTCGACCAGCACCGCGAGCGGCTGGTGGAAGGCGCCGACCAGGTTCTTGCCCGCGTCGGTGTTGATGCCGGTCTTGCCGCCGACAGCCGCGTCGACCATGCCGAGCAGCGTGGTGGGCACGTGGACGATGTCGACACCGCGAAGCCAGGTGGCTGCCGCAAAGCCGGCGACGTCGGTGGCCGCACCGCCGCCGAGGCTGACGATGGCGTCCTTCCGGTCAATACCGATGCGCCCCAACACTTCCCAGATGAACCCGACGACAGGGAGGTCCTTACCCGCTTCGGCATCCGGGATCTCGATGCGATGCGCGTCAGTTCCGTTGTCCGCCAAAAACTTCCGGATCGCCTCAGCGGTCTCGGTGAGCACCGGCTGGTGCAGGATGGCCACCCGGTGCCGACCGGCCAGCACCCGGCCCAGGTCGCCGAGCAACCCGGTACCGATGATCACCGGATACGGCCGGTCGACGTTCACATCGACGACCACGGGTTCAGTCATGCATAGCCTCCGCGCTTCTGATCATTTCGAGCCACCGGCTCGCTGGTCATTTCGAGCCACCGGCTCGCTGGTCATTTCGAGCCACCGGCTCACTGGTCATTTCGAGCCACCGACTCGGCGAGCCAACGCCGCGGGACTGGGCGGCGCATCAGTGGCGGGTCCGGGATTGAGGACGGTAGGCAGTCGGCGCCACGCCGAACGGCGGCGGCGACGGGGGTGCTCGTCGCAGCGCGGCTGCTCGAGTTTGTGCACGATGTGCCGAACCACCGCACCGGGATTGCGCCGGTTGGTGTTGACCCGGAAGCTGGCGACCTTGCGGAACAGCGGCGCACGCTGCGCCATCAACACGCGGTACTTGGCGCCGGGGTCGTCACCCGCCAACAGTGGTCGGCCGCCACCGGCGGTGCGCCGAATACCTTCTGCCGCACTGATTTCCAGATATACGACGGTGTGTCCGGCCAGCGCCTCGCGTACTTCGGGGGTGGTCACCGCGCCGCCGCCGAGCGACAGCACACCATCGTGTTCGGCCAGCGCCTCGCGGATGACGTCCGCCTCGATCTTGCGGAACACCGACTCGCCCTCGGCAAAGATGTCGGCAATGCTGCGGCCCGTGGTCTCGACGATCTTGACGTCGGTATCCAGCATCGGGACCTGCAGCGCCTTGGCCAGCCGACGACCGATGGTCGACTTGCCCGAACCCGGCATGCCGACCAATACCGCCTTGGGCGCCATCGATTTATCCCGACATTTGCGGTTCGCGTTCACGCACCGACCGCAGGTAGTTCTCGACGTTGGCGCGCGTCTCGGCCAACGAGTCGCCGCCGAACTTGGCCAGCGCGGCACGGGCCAGCACCAATGCCACCATGGCCTCCACCACCACGCCGGCAGCGGGGACGGCACACACGTCGGAGCGCTGGTGGATCGCGACGGCTTCCTCGCCGGTGGCCATGTCGACGGTGGCCAGCGCGCGCGGCACCGTGGAGATCGGCTTCATCGCAGCACGTACCCGCAGAGCCTGACCGTTGGTCATGCCACCCTCCAGGCCGCCAGCCCGGTTGGTGGACCGGGTGATGCCGTCTGGGCCGGGGTAGATCTCGTCATGAGCGGCACTGCCGCGACGACGCGCGGTTTCGAAGCCGTCACCGATCTCGACGCCCTTGATCGCCTGGATGCCCATCACGGCAGCGGCCAGTTGGCTGTCGAGGCGGTTGTCGCCGCTGGTGAACGAGCCCAGGCCGATCGGCAGTCCGGACACGACCACCTCGACGATGCCGCCGAGGGTGTCGCCGTCCTTCTTGGCGGCCTCGATCTCAGCGATCATGGACTCTTCAGCGGTCTTGTCGAAGGCGCGCACCGGGCTGTCGTCGATGGCATCGAGGTCCTGTGGCTGCGGCACCGGGCCGTCATAGGGCTTGGATGCGCCGATGGAGATGACGTGCGAGATGACCTCGACACCAAGGGCCTGCTTTAGGAAGGCGCGGGCAACGGTGCCGGCGGCCACGCGGGCTGCGGTCTCGCGGGCGCTGGCGCGTTCGAGCACCGGGCGGGCATCGTCGAATCCGTATTTGAGCATGCCGGCATAGTCGGCGTGACCGGGCCGTGGCCGGGTCAGCGGGGCATTGCGGGCAACATCGAGTTCGGCCTGGTCAACCGGGTCGGAGGCCATCACGGTCTCCCATTTGGGCCATTCGGTGTTGCCGATTTCGATGGCGATGGGGCCGCCGAGGGTCTGGCCGTGCCGAACCCCGCCGAGCAGGGTTACCTCGTCCTTTTCGAACTTCATCCGGGCGCCGCGACCGTAGCCGAGGCGCCGGCGCTGCAATTGGGTCGCGATGTCATCGGAGGTGACGGAAAGTCCGGCAACCATGCCTTCGACCATGGCCATCAAGGCGCGGCCGTGGGATTCACCTGCTGTGGTCCATCGCAACACGCGTCCCATTCTCCCATGACGGGGTTTACCGGCTGAAATCCGTCACTTCAGGGTGCATTGCAGCAGCACGGTGTTCCGGACGGAATGCGCGTAGATCTCGGCGATGACGGGCAGATCAGCCGGTGTGGCGGGACGGGTGCTCATAGTGTGCGCAACGCTACCGAGCTGTTTGTCTAAACCACCGCCAGCGCCACGGCAGCCGCACTGGACAGACACATCGACGGGCCGTGTGGCACCGTCTTGCCCCGACGGCACAACAGTGCGACCACCGCGTAGCCCGCGGTCAGTACCGGCGCACCCACAGACCCCAGCACCCACACATCGACTCCGAACATCCCGGTCAACGCGCCCAAGCCCAGCGCCAGTTTGACGTCTCCGCCGCCCATCGCCTTCGGGTTCAACAGGTGCACCAGCAGATAGCACCCGAACAAGGCGCCGGCGCCCAGCACCGCAGCGGTCCCGCGGCCATCGATGTGGGCCACCGTCACGATCACCGCAGCGCCCGGCAAGGTCAGCCAGTTCGGCAGCCGCCGCTCCCGCAGGTCGTACCCGGACAGCACGATCATCCAGATGCCAATGGTCAGGATTCCAATAACGATGCCCGCCCCCATGCTTCGAGGTTAAGGCCGCCGCCGCAGGCCAACCGACGCCAATGTGCCGCGGTCAGGCCGGTCAGGCTTGGTTCAGGGCTGCTGCCATCGCCTCGCGCGGTGCGGGCATCCCGGTGAACTGCTCGACTTGAGCGAAAGCCTGGTTCAGCAGCATCTGCAGTCCGCTGACCACCCGGCCACCCGCCTCGGAAACTGCCTGTGCCAGGGGCGTCGGCCACGGGTCGTAGATGGCGTCAAGCAGCACCTCGGCGGCGGACACCGAACCGGAGAACTCGCCGGCAACCTCCGACGGCAGCGTATTGACCACCACACCAAGGGAATTCAGCGTCTCACCCAACTGCACCCAACGCGCTGCAACCCCCAACCGGTCTCCCAGTTCAACCAGCGGTTCCGCCTTGGCTGCATTGCGCGCAACGACGGCGAGGTCCGTAATGCCGAGTTCGGCCAGGGCAACGACCGCCGCCGGCGCCGTCCCACCCGAGCCGAGTACCGCGGCCGGACCGGACACCGCACCCAGCGCCCCGATCACTCCGTCGACGTCGGTGTTGTCGGCACGCCAGCCACCTGACACTCGCACCAGGGTGTTGGCCGAACCGACCAGTTCAGCCCGCTCAGTGCGTTCATCGGCGAACCGCAGGGCGGCAAACTTGCCCGGCATCGTGACAGATACGCCGACCCACTCCGGCCCGAAACCGCCTACCAATTCCGGTAATTGGGCCTCGGTGCACTCGATGCGCTCATAGGTCCAATCGGTCAACCCAAGAGCTCCGTACGCGGCCAGATGCAACTGCGGCGAACGCGAGTGCGCGATCGGCGAACCGAGCACCGCCGCCCGGCGTGCGGTCATCGGGAACTGTCGAGCACACCGTTGTGCTTGGCCTGCTCGATGTTGGCCAGGTGCTGCTGGTAGTCGCGGGTGAACAGAGTGGTGCCCTGCAGATCGGTGGTCACGAAGTACAGCCAGTCACCCTCTGCCGGTTCCTGTGCCGCAGCCACCGCCGGCTGACCTGGCGAGCAGATCGGCGTGGCCGGAAGTCCTTCGCGCACATAGGTATTCCAGTGAGTCGGCTGCGCCCGGTCGCTGTCGGTCGTCGCCACTTCCTGACGGTCCAGCGGATAGTTGACGGTCGAGTCGAACTGCAACTGCCGGTGGTCCGGGGTCGCGAGGCGGTTGTAGATGACGCGTGCCACCTTCGCGAAATCCTGCGGCTTGGACTCTTTCTGCACCAGGGACGCCACCACCAGGACCTGATACGGCGTCAGGTTCGCGGCCGGCCCGGCATCCAGCAGTCCGCCCTGCTCGTACTGGTGGGCGCTCTCGCTGATCAGCCCCGCCAGAATCGATGCCGCCGGCGCCGATGGGTCGACGTTGAAGGTACCCGGTGCGATCAGCCCCTCGAGCCTGCGATGGTCGCTGCCCAGAGCCTTCACCGGCGCCTGGGCCCATACCGGAATCGACAGTGCCTCAACATCGGCCGCGCCCGCAGCCTGCTTCAGGTCGGCAGCGGGCACACACTTGCGGTTGCCATCCAGGTCGACACAGCTGGCTTCCGAGATCAGGCTGAAAATGCCCTGGTTGACCTTGTTGGTCTTGACGTCGGAGGTGTCATCGAGCTGGCGGCCTTCAGGAATGACCAGGCGCCCTACCCGATTGTTCTTGTCTGTCAGCCGAGTAACAGCGTCGGCAGCCGGAATCTCGGTGCGCACCTTGTAGAAACCGGGCTGGATCTCGGTCATCTGCTTGTTGCGACCAGCGGCGTCGACAAAGGCCTTGACGGTGGCGACGACCCCATGGTCATGCAGGTTCTGCGCAATGGCAGTAGTCGAGTCACCGTTGTGGATCTCGATCACCAGGTCATTGCGACCGCTGCCGGAATAGTCGTTTCCGGGGCCGAAGATTCCGTGCCACATACGGGAGCCGAGGAATACCGCGCCGATCACCACCACGATCAGCACAGCCACTGCTACCCCACTGAACGCGCCGCGCCGCTTGCGATCCCGCTCAGCCCGGATCCGGTTGGCGCGGCTCCGATTTCTACGTGGTGGCCCCACGGACTCCGGTTGAGAGCGGGTGCTGACCCAATCATCGTCATCGTCGACAGCCGTGTCGTTAGAGGTCATACACCGCCCTCACTGTCTGCCCGCGCCGCCAGCACCACTCGGCGCTGATCGAGCCAGGTCTGCAGGATGCCCACTGCCGCAACCTGATCGATCATCTGTCGCTGTCCTTTGGCCCGCACCCCTGCCTCCCGCAGCGAGCGCTGGGCGCTGACCGTCGTCAACCGTTCATCCGCCATCCGCACCGGGATGGGACTCAGCCTGGCAGCGAGTGCGTCGGCCACCGCAACCGCGTCGTGCGCAGAGTTGCTGGCTTTGTCTTTCAACGTACGCGGCAGCCCGACGATGATCTCCACGGCATCCTGCTCGCCGGCCAGTTTCACCAGTCGGGCCAGATGCTTATCGGTTTTGTCGCGGCGCACGGTTTCCAACGGGGTGGCCAGGATTCCATCCGGGTCGCATACTGCAACGCCGATCCGGACCGTCCCGACGTCGATGCCCAGCCGCCGCCCACGCCCGGGGTCGTCGCTCCCGGGCCGGTCGGGCATCCTGTCGGTATAGGTCACGAAATCTAGCTCCGGCCCAGCTCTGCGCGCAGCGCGGCCAGACCCGCGTCGATACCCGCCGCTCCCTTGCCGGAACCCTGTGCCAGATCGGCTTTTCCGCCGCCACGACCGCCGACCGCCGCACCAAGCTGCTGCACCAGTTCGTTGGCTTTCAGTCCCAGGTCTTGCGCGGCGCCGTTGACGGCCACCACGTACGGCACCGAGTCGCCTTCGCCCTCGGAGATCAGCGCGATGACCGCCGGGTCCGCGCCCAACTTGCCCTTGATGTCACCGACCAGGCTGCGCAGATCTCCGCCGGAGAAGCCGCCGGCCATCCGCTGCGCGACCAATCGCACCTTGCCGACCATCTCAGCACCGGCCGCAGCATTGGCGGCCGCGGCCTTGGCGCCGGCCAGGCGCACCTTGTCCAGTTCCTTCTCGGCCGCCTTGAGCCGGTCGACCAGGTTGGCCACCCGGCCGGGCACCTCTTCAGAAGGCACCTTCAGCGACGACGCCAAACCTGCCATCAATGCACGCTCTTTGGCCAGGTGCCGGAACGACTCCAGCCCGACGTAGGCCTCGACACGTCGCACACCCGAACCGACCGAAGACTCGCCGAGGATGGTCACGGGGCCGATCTGGGCCGACCGCTGCACGTGGGTGCCACCGCAGAGTTCCAGTGAGAACGGCCCGCCGATCTCGACCACCCGCACCTCGTCGGGGTATGCCTCGCCGAACATCGCCATGGCGCCCATCGCCTTGGCTTTCTCCAGCTTCTCGTTGAAGGTGTGCACCTCGTAGTCGGCCTGCACCGCCTGGTTGGTGACTTCCTCGACCTGGGTGCGCTGCTCGTCGCTCAACGCGCCCTGGTAGTTGAAGTCGAACCGCAGGTAGCCCGGCCGGTTCAGCGAGCCGGCCTGAACAGCGTTGGGGCCCAACACCTGTCGTAGCGCGGCATGCACCATGTGCGTGCCCGAGTGGCCTTGCGTCGCGCCCCGCCGCCAGGTCGGGTCCACCGCAGCCGTCACGGTGTCGCCCTCGACGAACTCACCGGACTCGACGTTGATGGTGTGCACCCACAGCGACTTGGCGATCTTCTGTACGTCAGTGACCGCCGCCTTCGCGGTGGCCGACGAGCCGGTGCCCGTGATGGATCCCGTGTCGGCGATCTGACCGCCGGATTCGGCGTACAGCGGGGTGCGGTCCAGCACCAGTTCGATGGTGTCCCCGGCGGCAGTCTCGCCGTGGGTGACCACCGGAACGCGCTTGCCGTCCACGAAAATGCCGAGAATCCTTGCCTCGGAAGTCAATTCATCAAATCCGGTGAATTCGGTGGGGCCGGCGTCGACCAGGTCGCGGTAGGCCGACAGGTCGGCATGCGCGTGCTTGCGGGCCGCGGCGTCAGCCTTTGCGCGCTGCCGCTGCTCGGCCATCAGCGACCGGAAGCCCTCTTCGTCGACCGACAATCCTGCTTCGGCGGCCATCTCCAAGGTCAGCTCTACCGGGAAGCCATAGGTGTCGTGCAGGGTGAAGGCGTCCTTGCCGGACACCACTGTGGACCCCGCCGATTTGGTTGCAGCGGCGGCGTCTTCGAAGAGCTTGGAACCGGAGGCCAGGGTGCGATTGAACGCGGTCTCCTCGGCGACGGCGATACGGTTGATCCGCTCGAAATCCGTTACCAACTCGGGGTAAGACGGGCCCATCGCGTCGCGGACAGTGGCCATCAGGTCAGCCATGATCGGCTGTTCGACGCCGAGCAGCTTGGCCGCGCGGATGATCCGGCGCAACAGGCGGCGCAGCACGTAGCCACGGCCCTCGTTGCCGGGGGTGACGCCGTCACCGATGATGATGGCCGCGGTGCGGCTGTGGTCGGCGATGACGCGGTAGCGCACGTCGTCGGCGTGGTTGCCGGCGCCGTAGTGCCGGGGCGCCACTGCGGCCACCTTGTCGATCACCGGACGGACCAGATCGGTCTCGTAGACGTTGTCGACGCCCTGCAGCAGGCAGGCGATGCGCTCGACACCCATGCCGGTGTCGATGTTCTGCCGCGGCAGCGGGCCGAGGATTTCGAAGTCGGTCTTGCTGGTGCCCTCGCCACGTTCGTTCTGCATGAACACGAGGTTCCAGATTTCGATGTAACGGTCCTCGTTGGCCTCCGGGCCGCCGTCGATGCCGTATTCGGGTCCGCGGTCGTAGTAGATCTCTGAGCACGGGCCGCAGGGGCCGGGGATACCCATGGACCAGTAGTTGTCCGCCTTGCCGCGGCGCTGGATGCGCTCAGGCGGCAGCCCGGCGATTTCCTCCCACAGCGCGATGGCCTCGTCGTCGTCGAGATAGACGGTGGCCCACAGCCTTTCCGGATCGAACCCGTAACCACCCTCGGACACCGAGTTGGTCAGCAGATCCCAAGCCAGTTCGATGGCGCCACGCTTGAAGTAGTCACCGAACGAGAAGTTGCCGGCCATCTGGAAGAAGGTGTTGTGCCGGGTGGTGATGCCCACCTCGTCGATGTCCGGGGTGCGAATGCACTTCTGGACACTGGTGGCCTTGTCGTACGGCGGCGTGCGTGCACCCAGGAAATAGGGCACGAACTGCACCATTCCGGCGTTGACGAACAACAAGTTGGGGTCGTCGAGGATCACCGATGCACTCGGCACTTCGGTGTGGCCCGCTTTCACGAAATGATCAAGGAAGCGCTTCCTGATCTCGTGGGTCTGCACGTTATGTCGTCCTTGCGTCTCGCCGCGAGTCTGGCTGCTGCCGACTGATAGTTCGACCGTCTACAGTACCGGTCCGCAGGTTGCAGGCTTTAACCCCAGCCCGAACATGCATTGTGCGTCTCGCCGTCGCGGAGGAGAGTGGTCGATATCCGGCGGCGCCACCGGAGCGCCGCCCCGAATAATGAGGGAGTGGACCGTGTTCGCACGTTCTACCACGATGACGGCGCGCCCAGAGCAAATCGACGCCGGCACTGCGTTCGTACGGGACCAAGTGATGCCTGTTCTGCAAGAACTCCCCGGCTCGATCGGGCTGTCGTTGATGGTCGACCGGCAATCGGGCCGGTGCATCGCCACGAGTTCCTGGGATTCCGAGGACGCCCTGCGCGACAGCGCCGACGAGGGTCGTCGGCTCCGCAACTTGGCGGCCGAACAGTTTGGCGGCGGCAATCCGACAGCCGAAGACTGGGAGATCGCCGTCCTGCACCGCGAGCACGGTTCGGACAACGGTGCGTGCGTACGAGCTACCTGGCTCACGGTGCCGCCGGACCTACTCGACGCAGGCATCGAATACTTCCGCGAGGCCGTGCTGAGGCAGGTCGAACACCTTCCGGGCTTCTGCAGCGCCAGTCTGCTCGTCGATCGTGGGTCGGGTCGCGCGGTGTCGTCGGTGTCGTTCCGCAACCGCGCGATGATGGCGGACTACTGGGACCAGGCCACGGCGCTCAAAGTCGAATCGGTTAAGGCAGCCGGGGCGTCGGAGATAGCCGACTGTGCGTTCGATCTGGTGATCGCACATCTGCGGGTGCCTGAACTGGTCTAACCCCAAGGTCGGATGGATATTGTTGCGCCGCAACACCTCGGCGCGAGTTTTCGATTGCGCGCACAGCCCATCGCGACTGGGCCACGCGAGGCGCTGCGTCAGCGCCGCCGGCGGATGATCGCCCGCAGCTTCTCAAGCCGACCGGCGATCTCGCGCTCGGCACCGTAGGAGGTTGGGCGGTAGTAGTCGACGCCGACCAACTCATCGGGTGGATATTGTTGTGCTGCAACGCCTCCCGGATGATCGTGGGCGTATTGGTAGCCCTGCGCATTGCCCAGCGCGGCCGCACCGGCATAGTGCCCGTCGCGCAGATGCGCCGGGACCATTCCGGCTTTGCCGGCCTTGATGTCGGCCATCGCGGCACTTAGCGCCGTCGTCACCGCATTCGACTTGGGCGCTGTCGCCAGGTGCACGGTGGCGTGTGCCAGCGTCAACTGTGCCTCGGGAAGGCCGATCAACTGCACGGTCTGGGCCGCGGCGACCGCCAGCGGCAGTGCCGTCGGGTCGGCGATACCGATGTCTTCGCTGGCCAGGATCATCAGCCGGCGGGCGATGAACCGCGGGTCCTCCCCTGCGGTCAGCATCCGGGCCAGGTAGTGCAGTGCGGCGTCGACGTCCGAGCCGCGCACCGATTTGATGAAGGCACTGATCACGTCGTAGTGCTGGTCGCCGTCACGGTCATAGCGCACGGCCGCCTTGTCCAGTGACTGCTCGATGACCTCCACCGTGACGCGCTCGCCGGCGGACCCTGCTGTTTCCGAGGCGACCTCCAGTGCGGTCAGCGCCCGCCGCGCATCGCCTGCGCTCAAGGTCACCAGCAGATCGACCGCCTCGTCGTCGACCTCGATGGCGCCGGCCAGCCCGCGCGGGTCGGCGATGGCCCGCTGCACCACCGTCCGGACCGCTTCGGCGGTCAGCGGCTGCAACTGCAGGATCAGCGACCGTGACAGCAACGGCGCCACCACGGAAAACGACGGGTTCTCGGTGGTCGCGGCCACCAGCAGCACCACCCGGTTCTCCACCGCGGCCAGCAGGGCGTCCTGCTGGGTCTTGGAGAACCGGTGCACCTCGTCGATGAACAACACGGTCTGCCGGCCGTGAACCGCCGAGCGCCGCGCTTCATCTATCACTGCGCGGACGTCCTTGACCCCTGCCGACAGCGCCGAGAGCGCCTCGAACCGCCGTCCCGTGGCACCGGATATCAGCGACGCCAGCGTGGTCTTCCCGGTACCGGGCGGACCGTAGAGGATGACGCTGGCCGCGCCCGAACCCTCGACCAGCCGGCGCAGCGGCGACCCCGGCTTGAGCAGGTGGTCCTGGCCGACGACTTCGTCCAGGCTCTCCGGCCGCATCCGTACGGCCAGCGGAGCCTGCATCGAGGACGCGGCGGCACGACTGCTCTCAACGCCGCCGCCGTCTACTTCGAAGAGACCGTCGGACACAGTTCAGACTTACCACGCCCGGCCTCAAGCCAGCGGCTCAGCCGTCTGCAGGTTGGGTCACGAAGTCGATCAGCTCCTCGACCCGGCCGATCAGCTCGGGTTCCAGGTCGTTCCAGTCCCGCACCTGGCGACGGATGCGCTGCCAGGCCCGGGCGATGTCGGCCTGGTCGGCGTGCGGCCACCCGAGCGCCTCGCACACCCCGTGCTTCCACTCCACCCCGCGAGGGATCACCGGCCAGGCCGGCTTGCCGATCCGGGCGGGTTTGACCGCCTGCCAGATGTCGATGAACGGATGACCCACCACCAAGGTGTGTTCTCCGCCGGGACCGCGGCGCACCTGCTCGGCAATCCGGGCCTCTTTGGACCCGGCCACCAGATGGTCGACCAGGACCCCCAGCCGCCGGCCCGGGCCGGGTCGGAACTCGCGGACGATGCCGGCCAGATCATCGACACCGCCGAGGTAGTCGACCACCACGCCCTCGACCCGCAGATCATGTCCCCAGACCTGTTCGACCAACTCGGCATCGTGCCGACCCTCGACGTAGATTCTGCTGGCCAACGCGGTGCGGGCCCGAAGTCCTTGGACGGCAACCGATCCCGACGCCGTGCGGGTGGGCGCCGCGGGTGTGTTGCGTTTCGGTGCGGTGAGAATGACGGGCCGGCCGTCGATCAGATACCCGGGGCCAAGGGGGAACGGCCTGCGGTGGCCGTCGAAATCCTCCAACTCCACGCGGCCGTGTTCGACCCGGGTCACCGCACCGACGTATCCGGTGGCGGCATCCTCGACTACCAGGCCGATCTCGGCGGGCTGCTCGGTCGAGCGCTTCTTGGCGTTCGGGTTGCGGGCCAGGACATCGGATCCGTATCGGTCACTCACCCAGCCGATCCTAGGAACGGCGGCGAGCCAAATCCGGTTGCGCCACTCGCGTTTTCGTCACGGGACGGTCACGATGCGGCGACCCGGCACCTGGCGCGGCCCGAAGGGCTACTTGGCCGGATCGACCTTGATATCCAGCGTGACCTTCTGACCGTCCACCTTGGCGATCTTCATGTGCGCGACGTACTTCACCGAGCGCGGCCCGGTGAATTGGCATTCGAACTTGCCGCCTACCTTGGCCGGCACATCGGCCGGGCACGTGACGTCCGTGGGCCGGAAGTTGTTCTGGCTGGCCACCAACTCGGTCACCTTCTGGGCGGCATCGTCCGGCTTGACGGTGTTCGTGGTGTTCGCGTTGCACGCGGTCAGTTGTAGAGCTGCCACGCCCACGAGGACTGCAGCTCCCGATCGCCAGATAGTTACGCGCGCCATAGGCGGATAGTGCCCTTACCACCGGGTTGGCGTCAATGCGGCGCGCAGGGCCGTCTTAGGACACCAGCGGTGCGACGTCCACCGACACATCGATGGTGCTGCTGTCTGAATCGGTGTAGATAATACCGCGAAGCGGCGGCACGTCCTCGTAGTCAGGCCCGAACCCGACGATGATGTAGCGCTCGTCGGCCATCTGATCGTTGGTCGGATCCAGGCCCAGCCAGCGACCGTCCGGCGTCCACACGGCCGCCCAGGCGTGGGTGGCGTCGATACCGATCATGCGCTCCTTGCCCGGCGGCGGATCGGTGGCCAGATAACCTGAAACATAGCTGGCCGCAAGGCCATTGGCACGCACGCAGGCGATGGCCAGGCGGGCGAAATCCTGGCAGACGCCTTCTCGTGCACGCATCACCTCAGCCACCCGGGTGGAGACCGTCGTCGATCCGGACCGATAGGTGAAGTCGGTGAAGATCCGGGAATTCAGGTCGGCCAGCACCTCGTTCAACGGGCGGCCCGGGGCGAAACTCGGTGCGGCGTAAGCACGTACCTCGTCGGTGATCTCCGCAGGCCGCAGATCAAGCGCGAACTCGACGGCCAGCGCGCCCGACGGACCGACCGGGCGGGACAGCTCCCACGGTGCACCGCCCGAACCCTCTGAATACCACTGCGCCGGTGGCGGATCAACCTCGACCGTCGAGCTCGCGGTGATGATCAACTCCCGATGCGATTGCGTCACATGGAAATACGAGCTGATGTTTCGATAGGCATCCGGACTTGTCGAACGATCCGACGGCTCGGGGTCGACCACCAGGTCATGCGTCAGCAAACGCTGGCGGGTGCCGTGCCGCGGCGTCAGATAGCCGCGACCATACGAGCTGGTCACATCGTCCGAGTACCGGTAGGCAGTTCGGTGGGTGACCAGGTATCGCCTGGTGTCTGTGGGTTGCCCGTTGTTCGGGGGTAACTGGCTGGTCATGGCATCACCCTGCGTTCGTCCGGCCCCCACAGAGGTTGCATACCGACGGGCACCGCCAGATGCGTCGTCCGGATCACGTCGGAGAGCTCGCGCAGGTCTGCCTGCATGCCCCCGAGCAGTCCAGCCAATTCGTCACGGATGCCGTCCTCGTTGATGTGTTCCAGGTCCGCCGGGTCCAACCGGCGCAGCCGTGCAGCGATCTCCTCGACCAACCGCTCCGGCCGCGACGAACCCGTCGAGGACGGCAACGCCCGCAGGTCGGCCCGCATCCGATCGAACTGGAAGGCCAACGACCGTGGGTTCTCCTCGTCGAACAGCAACAGATCGGCCACTGCTGCCACGCTGACCATGCCCAGCGTGCGCCGTCGGTAGATCACCGAGGACTCGCAGACAACCAGCGCCGACTCGGTGACGATGCGTTCGGTCTCCGGGTCTCGAACGGTGCTGAGGGTCGCGTGCCACAGCGCGGTCTGCAAAAGGGCCCGCTCGATGCGCTTGCCGATGTCCATCATCGCCCAGCCCGCGTCGCGGACCATCGATTCGGCCGCGACGCCGGACAGCGCCAACATCCCGGCCAGCGTCTGGGTGTGCGCTGTCGCCAGGTACGCCTCGGCTGCGGCCTTCGACTCTGGCGGCGGCAGCGTGCCGTCGCGACCCACCCTGGTGTTGATGGCCCGCACCGCGTGATCCACCGAGGCCAGCACCATCCAGGTGTCGTTGGACATCTGGTCCCGCACGGCACGCGCCGCCAGTCCTAGCCGCTCGACCGATTGCGCCAGCGATCCGGGACGGTTGCGATCGGCCGTCAGCGCCCACAAGGTGCTGAGCGCGGTCGCCACCATCTCGGCGTAGTCGCCGGCGGTGCCGGTGTCGGTGCCGGTGATCTCGCCCAACGTGCCCAACAACACGGGCACACAGTCGCCGCCGGGCTGACCCGGACGGTACCGGAATTCGTGATACCGCTCCCGGGTGACGGTGAGCAGCCTCGCGGTGAATTCGGCCCGTTCCGCATACCGGCCCAGCCAGAACAGATCCGACAGCACACGCGGCGAGCTGATCACCCGAGTCGGGCTGGCCGGGGCCGCCGGCAACTCCACCACCGGCGCCGCCACGATGCGCTCCGTGGATCGAATCCAAATATCTTTTGCCGCAATGGTTTTCATCTGATAAGCGGCATCTCCCCCGGCCACCACGTAGCCCAGGCCGCCGATCATCGGCGCGTATCCGCCGCGCTGAGCGACGGTGAACAACCGCATTCCGACGCCGGCTGCGGACAGTCCACCGCCGAACAGATCGGTCGGCGCCGAGGAGAACTCCGGTAGTTCCTGCCCCACCCATCGCCACGGCTCGGCGTTGATCCGCGCTGACAGTTCGACACACTCGGCCGATGACAGCTGCGGGCCGACGATTGCAGATCCGCCGTCAACCGGCCGGATCAGCAGTGTCGGTAGCCGGCTGACGAGATGCGAAAGCTCCGACGGGGTGCCGCCCCAGTACATCGGCGGGGTCAGCAGCTGCGGCGGGTCTTTGCCCAGAAGTTCGGCCAACTCGGGCAGAAACCGCTGTATCCCGGGGCTTTCCAGAACGCCACTGCCGAGGGTGTTGACCACTGTCACGGCGCCGCGCCGCAACACCTCGACCATGCCGACCACGCCCAACCGCGAATCGGGTCGCAGGTCCAACGGATCGGCATAATCGGCATCAACCCGGCGCAGTATCACGTCGACGCGCTTGAGGGTGCCCAGCGAGCGCATCCACATCCGGCCGTCGCGGACCACCAGATCGGCGCTCTCCACGAGCGGAAAGCCCAGCACTCCAGCCAGATATGCCTGGTCGAACGCCGTCTCCGAGTGGATGCCGGGGCTGAGGACGACCACGACGGGTTCCTCGGCGGACTCCGGGGCGACGTTGATCAGTGCCGATCGCAGCGCCTGCGCCCACGGAGACACCGGGCGCGGCCCGACGTGTTCGTAGAGGTCCGGCACCGCGTGCGCAATGACCCTGCGGTCGGCCAGTGCATACCCGGCTCCCGATGGCGCCTGGGTCCAGTCGGCAGTGACCCGAAAGCTTCCGTCCTTCGCACGACTGATGTCGCAGCCGTGCAGGAACAGCTGATGACGGCCCGGAACCAGAATGCCGCGGGCCGCAGGCAGATAGCCGGGGTGGGCGTAGAGCAACTGCGCGGGCAGCACCCCCGAGGTGATAGATCTGCGCTCGCCATAAAGATCGGCGAGCACGGCGTCCATCAACCGCGATCGTTGAATCAGCCCGGATTCCAACATGTTCCAGTCATCAGCTGACAACAGCAGCGGCAGCGCATCGAGGTGCCACGACCCGGGAGCGGTATCCCCGCGGCCAACAGCCGAACCATAGCTGATGCCGTCGTGGTCCACCGCTTCGCGCACTGCACGGTGCAACTGGTCCATTCCGGCCCAGCCCCGGACCGCGACACAGTCGGCCAATTCCTGCCACGCCGGGCGGATGGCGCCCACCGGGTCGACGAATTCGTCGTAGCCCGTGCTGGCGCCGTGATACCCCGAAATACTGTCGGCAGCCTGGCTCGTCGACGCACTGGCGGGCGTCGAGGCGGTGTTCGTGCGCAGGACCATTACCTGAGAACGGTACGCACCCGGCGGAGATCAAGGATGCCCGGCGCACCGACATCGGTGGATTGGCGGGCCTGTTTCTCCCGAAGGTCAGCTAGGTCGACCGGGCCCGCAGTGAATCCGGCGGCCTCGAACCTGCGGCCACGCCGCGACTCGGCTGCGACCGCATTGACGGGCGGCGTGTCGTAGGCCCGGCCGCCCGGGTGCGAAACGTGGTAAGTACAGCCGCCTTTGGAGACCCCGGTTGCGACGTCGATCAACTCGAACTGCAATGGTCCGTCCACGGTGATTGTCGGGTGCAGGGCGCTGGGTGGCTGCCAGGCCCGGAACCGCACCCCTGCGACCTGAATATCCGGCCTGTCGGTGGCCAGCAGCGGCACCGGAAACCCATTCACGGTGACGACGTGGCGGTGCCGATCGGCGCCGACCAGTCGTACCTGCAGCCGTTCCACCGATGAGTCGACGTAGCGGGCGGTGCCGGTGCCGGTGGATTCCTCACCCAGTGTGTTCCACGGTTCGATGGCACCGCGCAGTTCCAGTTCGACTCCGTCGAGTACCGCGCTACCGATCCGGGGGAACCGGAACTCGGTGAACGGGTCGAGCCAGCTGGTGTCGAATGCGAGACCCACCCGGCGCAGGTCGGCCGCAACCTCGGCGATGTCTTGAATGATGAAGTGCGGCAACAGGTACCGGCCATGCAGGTTCTCACCGTGGCGAATCAACGGTGCCTGCAGCGGCTGATCCCACAACCAGGCCACCAATGACCGGACCAGCAGCGACTGCACCATCGCCATCTGGAAGTGCGGCGGCATCTCGAAGCCGCGCAGTTCCAGTAGGCCGAGCCGGCCGCGGGCGCTGTCCTGGTTGTACAGCTTGTCGATGCAGAATTCGGCGCGGTGGGTGTTGCCGGTGATGTCGGTGAGCAAGTGCCGCAGTGCGCGGTCGGTGGCCCAGGGTGGTGATGCGTGCCCCGCGGTGACGCGAGCGATCTCGGCGAACGCGATCTCCAGCTCATAGAGCGCTTCGGGCCGGCCTTCGTCCACGCGGGGTGCCTGTGAAGTGGTGCCGATGAATCGACCGGAGAACAAGTAGGACAGTGCCGGGTGACGCTGCCAGTAGGTCAGCATGGAAACCAGCAAGTCGGGGCGGCGCAGCAGCGGCGAGTCGGCCGGTTTGGCACCGCCCAGGGTGATGTGGTTGCCGCCGCCCGTGCCGCCGTGGGTGCCATCGAAATCGAACGACTCGGTGGACAACCGGGCCAGGCGGGCCTGTTCGTAGAGGGTCTGCAGTTGATCGGCCTGCTCTGCAAAACTTGCCGTCGGTGCGACGTTGACCTCGATCACGCCGGGGTCCGGAGTGACGGTCATCTGGTGCAGGCGGGCGTCGGCCGGCGGGCCGTAACCTTCGATGACGACTTTGGTGCCGGCCCGGGACGCGGCTGCCTCGACGCGGCCGACCAGGTCGGCAAAATCATCGAATGTTGTTGTCGGCGGCAGGAATACATAGAGCAGGCCGTCTCGAACCTCGGCCACCATCGCAGTGGGCGGAGCGCCGTCCGCGCTGACCACTCCCGCGGGCCGAGTGTCCGATTCCGCTGGCTCCCCGGCCAGCGGATCGGTCTCGTAGTCCGGTCGCGGGGGGTGCCAGCTGATCGAGTTGAGCGGCAGCCGAAGACCCGCGGGCGAGTCCCCGCCCAGCAGCACCAGTCGACCACGCCGCAGCCGCCAGTCCGCCGAGACCCATCCGGATTCATCGTCGCTCCGGTGCAGCGGCAGCACGTACGCCGCCGGACCTCCGGTGCGGGAATCCAGCTTGTCCAGCAAGGCCTTTCGTGAACCAGCAGTATCGCTGGTCAGGTCGTCGTCAGCGCCGACCGGTTCACCGGCGGGCTGGCGGGTGGCCTCGGCGAGCCGGGCGAGCCCATCCTCATATGCCGGCCGCACCTGGGTGTCGGGCAGCCCCAGACCCGCCGCGATCGCGGTCAGCAGCAGCCGCGGCGATTCCGGTGCGACCCGTTCCACGGCTGCGCCCGAG
The DNA here is from genome assembly GCF_029892685.1 of Mycobacterium sp. OTB74. Taxonomy (GTDB): domain Bacteria; phylum Actinomycetota; class Actinomycetes; order Mycobacteriales; family Mycobacteriaceae; genus Mycobacterium. The sequence continues at coordinate 45,689 of NZ_JARXVD010000020.1, forward strand.
TCCGCCGCCCAGGGGTCGGCGAGCCGATCTGGGTTGAGCCACAGCGGCGTGCCATCGGTGCGCCACATGATGCCGATCTGCCACCGCGGCAAGGGCTCGTCCGGATACCACTTGCCCTGGCTGCGTTGCACCAAGCCACCCTGCGCCCAAGTTTTGGCGAGCCGGGCGGTCAGTGCGGAGGCCAACTGCCGCTTGTGGGGGCCATCGGCTTCAGTGGTCCATTCCGGGTCGGTCTGGTTGTCGATCGAGACAAAGGTCGGTTCGCCTCCGACGGTCAGCCGGATGTCCCGGTCGGTCATCAGCTTGTCGATGGTGGTGCCCAAAGCACAGATCGACTTCCACGCCGCATCGGTGTAGGGCAGGGTCACCCTGGGATCCTCGTGTACCCGGGTCACGACGTTGGCGAATTCCATTGTGGATTCGCAAGGTTCGACCGCTCCGGTGATCGGCGCCGCCGATTCCGGATGGGGCGTGGCCGACAGCGGTATGTGCCCCTCGCCGGCAAACAACCCAGAGGTCGGGTCCAGACCGACCCAGCCGGCGCCGGGCACGTACACCTCGGTCCACGCGTGCAGATCGGTGAAATCGGCGGCCGGACCAGAGGGCCCGTCCAGAGCCGGGATGTCCGAACTCAACTGGACCAGGTATCCCGATACGAACCGGGCCGCAAAACCCATCTGCCGCAGGATCGCCACCAGCAGCCAGGCCGAGTCGCGGCAGGAGCCGATACCAGTGCGCAGCGTGTAATCCGGCGTCTGGACGCCGGGTTCGAGCCGGACGCTGTAGCCGACATCGCGGTTGAGTGCCTGATTGAGCGCGACCAGGAAGTCGATGGTGCCGGTGCCGGGGGCGATCACGAAGTTCTGCACCCAGGCCCGGACCAGTTCGTCGGCGTCCTCAACTGGCCGCAGATACGGTTCCAGATCCGCCAGCAGACTGTCCGGGTAGTCGAACGGAACAGATTCCGCCCAGTCCTCGATGAAGAAGTCGAAGGGGTTGATCACCTTGAGGTCGGCGATCAATCCGACGGTGATGGTCAAGCTCCGGGCTCGCTCCGGAAAAACCAAGCGGCCCACAAAATTACCGAAAGCGTCCTGCTGCCAGTTGATGAAGTGGTCGGCGGGCTCGATCTTGAGCGAATAGGCCTCAATCGGAGTCCGCGAGTGCGGCGCCGGGCGCAGCCGCACCACGTGCGGGTACACCTGCACCAACCGGTCGAACGTGTAGCTGGTGCGGTGCTCCAGCGCCACCTTGATTGCCATAGCGTTTGATCCCACCACAACAACGGGCAGGTTGCAGCACACGCGGAGTACCGGGCCCGGCTGTCCTCACTCAGGCCGGGTGCGCTGAAAAATAAACAGCACAACACTGCCCGCCGCCACGATGCCCACCATGTTGACCGCCAGCTGTGCCAGCGAGTCCAGCGCCACATCCCAGTCACCTACGGTTGCAGCCACCACCGCAAGGCCGGCCGCAGGAACCGTGGTGACCGAGATGAAAACCCCAACCAGCGCAGAGGATTTCGAGGTCACGAGCGAAAGCATGCCGGCCGCCCCGGCCAACAGCGCAACCACCAGGGAGAAGGGGCCAACCTGGAAGATGAAGGCAACCTGTCGCAGGTCGTGGGTGCTGGCCAAGTCCACCAAACCCAATTCCTCGAAGGCCAAGGTAGCCGCCGCGGTAATTGCCATTGCCAACGGGAAGCCGACCAGCAGCGCCGCCAAGGCACGCTTGGCCAGGTAACCCTTGCTGCGCACCAACGCCACCGCGATCGCCGCCAGTGGCCCGAATTCCGGTCCCACCACCATTGCACCGACGACCGTGACAGCCGAGTCGGTCAGCACGCCGACCGCAGCCAGCAGGCACGCTATGCACAGAAACGTCAGAAACGTCACGTTCAGGCTGGATTCCTCGCGGGTGCGCAGCACCAGCTCATCCCAGATGACTGCATCAGCGCCCTCGCCCTGGGCTTCATCCTCGGCGTGATAGGCCGCGGTGGACAGCACGGTGTCGAGCGCCTCCATGGTGATGGCGCCGTCCTGGTCGACCCCGCGTGCCTTGAGCCCGTCGATCAGTGCGTTGGCAGCCTCTCGGGCAACATCGGCGGTGATGACGTCGCCCGCCGGGTCGATGGCGGCGCCGCGGTGCACCACCACGTTGGTCACACCGTGCCGGCTCCGATATAGGTCCAGTACCGATTCGGTGAGTTCCGGCGGTGTGATGGCCCGTAGCTGCAGCACAACCCGCAGGTTATCGCGATTTGCGGGTCAGCTTCATGCCCAGCTCGTCAGGCGGGACTTCGTGTCCCTCGGCGCACCGGATCTCCACTGTGGCTTCGGCGCCGCAGTGCAGGTGGGTCAGCCGCAGTCGGGAATCCTTGACGTAGTGCCGGCCCCATTCGAACATCGCCCAAACCACGGGCATGAACGCGGTACCGGCGTCGGTGAGGACGTACTCGTCGCGGCTTCGTTGCCCCGGCTCCCGGTACGGCCGCTTGGTCATCAGGCCAGCCTCCACCAGCTCCGAAAGTCGCGCCGAGGTGGCTGCCTTGGTGATCCCGACCCGGCGGGCGAAGTCGTCGAAACGCGTTGTGCCGTAAAAGGCCTCGCGCAGGATCAGCATGGCCGACTTGGTGCCGACCAGGGTCATGGTCTGCTCGATCGGGCACTGGCCGATGGCCGACCAGTCATCCCGTTCGGCGAGCGGGCCGAGCAGCATTGTCATGCAGATCACTCTACAGCTGGGTTGTTGTAGGTGAACCCAGCTGTTACACCTGATGTAGGTACCTAGGTATAGGAACCGATACTCAGTGTGGAGTTCAGGAGGATTAAATGTCCGGATACACCGATCGCGATGCCGTCATCGTCGCCGCGGTACGCACCCCCGTCGGCAAGGGCAAGCCCGGTGGCGCGTTGCACGACGTACTGCCCGCCGACCTGCTCGCCCACAGCCTGCGCTCGGCGGTCGAGCGCACCGGCATCGATCCTGTCCTGATCGACGACGTCATCAGCGGCGCTGTCACACAGGTTGGCGATCAGGCCGTCAACATCGCCCGCAACGCCCTGCTGGGCGCGGGGTTCCCGGAGAGCGTGCCCGGCACCACCGTGGACCGCCAGTGCGGCAGCTCGCAGCAGGCCATCTCCTTTGCTGCCCAAGGCGTTCTGGCGGGAGCGTACGACGCGGTGATCGCCGCGGGCGTCGAGTCGATGTCCAGGGTGCCGATGGGTTCGAGCGTGTTGCCCGGCAGCGACCCATTCGGCGTCGGGATGGCCGGACGGTACCCGGAAGGCCTTGTCCCCCAAGGTGTCAGCGCTGAATTGATCGCCGCGAAATGGAACCTGTCGCGCACCGAACTCGACGAGTTCTCTGCAGGCAGCCACGAGAAAGCTGCCCGAGCAACCAAAGACGGGCTGTTCGACAATGAACTGGTACCGATTGGGGGGCTCAGCGCCGACGAGATCATCCGCCCCGGAACGTCCGTACAGACCCTCGCCGGGCTCAAGCCGGCGTTCTACAGCGCGGGCTATGCCGAGCGCTTCCCCCAAGTCCGCTGGGAGATAACGCCGGGCAATTCGTCACCGCTGTCGGACGGCAGCGCCGCGGTGATGATCACCAGCGGCGCCTTCGCTCGACGTCACGGTCTGCGGCCCCTGGCCCGAATTCATACCACCACTGCCGTCGGCTCGGATCCGCTGTACATGTTGACCGGGGTCATCCCGGCGACCGAAAAGGTGCTGTCACGGGCCGGGCTGTCGTTGTCGGACATCGACCTGTTCGAGGTCAACGAGGCGTTCGCACCGGTGGTGCTGTCGTGGGCTTTGGAACTGGGCGGGGCAAGGGCATCCGACCTGCTTTCGAAGACCAACGTCAACGGCGGCGCGATCGCCATCGGCCACCCATTGGGCGCTTCTGGGGCTCGCATCATGACCACGCTGGTCAACGCTCTCGAGCAGCGCGGTGGGCGCTACGGCCTGCAAACGATGTGTGAGGGCGGCGGCATGGCCAACGCGACCATCATCGAGCGGCTCGGCTGACGCGCAATACCGAAGGGGCCCCGGCGCGAAATTCGTGTCGGGGTCCCGCGCCTCAGTGGGCGTCGACCGCGGTAATGCGCGTCAACTCATGCCTGGCACGCCGCTCTACGAGCAGAGGTACAAAATCTCGAACCCTGCTGGCGGAGAACGACTGTCGCACATCGCCGATCACAGTGGCCACCCGGGCGGGCGGGACGCTGGCGAACTCGGCCGAAAGGCGGTCTTCGATCTCCAGGAAGGTCTGCGTCTCAGACTTGCTCACCATGACGTCAATTATCGGCAGTAAACTTGACACGCGTCAAGTTTCCGGGTGAAATGTTAGCTAGCTAACAGTGGGTGAGCACATCCCATCCTGCCCTCGTGTATCAGACGCGAATTTCACGCCTTGGCGTCCTTGAGCGCAAGGTGCTTCGCGTCCTTGGATTCCGGCTTGAAGTCGATCCCTGACTCTTTGCGCTGAGCGGCGGTGATCGGCGCAGGCGCGTCGGTCAACGGGTCGACGCCACCGCCGGACTTCGGGAACGCGATGACCTCTCGGATCGAGTCGACCCCGGCCAGCAGCGCCGTGATCCGGTCCCAGCCCATCGCGAAGCCGCCATGCGGGGGCGCACCAAAGGTGAAGGCGTCCAACAGGAATCCGAACTTCTCCTGAGCTTCATCGTGGTCGATGCCCATCATCGCGAACACCCGTTCCTGGGTGTCGCGGCGGTGGATGCGGATCGAGCCGCCACCGATCTCGTTGCCGTTGCAAACGATGTCGTAGGCGTCGGCAAGCGCCGAACCCGGGTCGGTGTCGAACGTCGCGATTGACGCTGCCTGCGGCGAGGTGAAGGCGTGGTGCACCGCCGTCCAGGCACCCGAGCCGACGGCGACGTCACCCGAGGCGGTCGCGGCTTCCGTGGACTCGAACAACGGCCAGTCCACCACCCAGGTGAACGCCCAGGCCGCCGGATCGATCAGGTCGAGCCGCTTGGCGATCTCGATGCGCGTCGCGCCGAGCAGCGCCCGCGCGCCCTTGGCCGGTCCGGCCGCGAAGAAGATGCAGTCCCCCACCTTGGCACCGACGTGCTCGACCAAACCAGCCCGCTCAGCGTCTGTCAGGTTTTTGGCCACCGGACCGCCCAACTCGCCGTCCTCGCCGACCAGCACGTAGGCCAGGCCCTTGTGGCCGCGCTGCTTGGCGAACTCCTGCCACCCGTCCAGCGTGCGGCGCGGCTGCGAGGCGCCGCCCGGCATCACGACCGCACCGACGTACGGCGCCTGGAACACCCGGAACGTGGTGTCCTTGAAGTACTCGGTGCACTCGACCAACTCGACGCCGAAGCGCAGGTCGGGCTTGTCCGAACCGAATCGGCGCATGGCCTCGTCGTAGCTGATCTGCGGCAACGGAAGCGGCAGGTCGTAGCCGATCAGCGCCCACAGCGCCTTGAGGACCTGCTCGCCGATGGCCATGACGTCATCGGCCTCAACGAAGCTCATCTCGACGTCGAGCTGGGTGAACTCGGGCTGCCGGTCAGCGCGGAAGTCCTCGTCGCGGTAGCAGCGCGCAATCTGGTAGTAGCGCTCCATCCCAGCAACCATCAGCAACTGCTTGAAGAGCTGCGGGCTCTGCGGCAGGGCATAGAACGAGCCCGGCTGCAGACGCGCGGGGACCACGAAGTCGCGAGCACCCTCGGGGGTCGAGCGGGTCAACGTCGGGGTCTCGATCTCGATGAAGTCGTGCTCGGCCAGCACAGCGCGTGCGGCGGCGTTGACCTTGGACCGCAGCCGAATGGCGTGGCCCGGGCCCTCCCGGCGCAGGTCCAGATAGCGGTACTTGAGGCGGGCTTCCTCACCGGCGGTCTCGTCCAACTGGAAAGGCAGCGGAGCGCTCTCGCTGAGCACCTCCAAAGTCGTCGCGTTGACCTCGATCTCACCGGTCTCGATATCCGGGTTGGCGTTGCCCTCCGGCCGCAGTTCGACGACGCCGGTTACCAACACGCAGAACTCGGCGCGCAGCCGGTGCGCCTGCTCCAGCACACCCGGGTCACGGAACACCACTTGCGAGACCCCGGATGCGTCGCGCAGGTCGATGAAGATGACGCCGCCATGGTCGCGCCGGCGCGCCACCCATCCGGCCAGGTTGACCGTCTGACCGGCATCGGTGGACCGCAACGAACCGGCGGTATGGCTGCGCAACACGAAAACTCCTCAAAGTCGCGGGGTGAATCGACCGCTAAGTCTAAAGGGCGGCTTAACCGGTACTTTGGCGACAGTGAGCTTTGCACTCGTGGGGCCCGGCGCCATCGGATCGACCCTCGCCGCGTTGCTGCACACGCAAGGACATCCGGTGTTGCTGTATGGCCGCAGCGCACGCGACCACCTCGAGGTCCGGCCGGACGCCGACGTTGACGATGGAAAGCCGATCGTCGTGCCCGGCCCGGTACACACCGACCCGGCGAGCGTCACGGGGCCGGTCGATGTGGTGTTGCTGGCCGTCAAAGACACCCAGAACGCGGACGCCGCGGCCTGGCTGGCCCGGCTGTGCGACCACAACACCGTTGTTTGCGCACTGCAGAACGGCGTCGAACAGGTACAACGGGTCGGCCGGTACTGCCCGGCGGCCTCCGTGGTGCCGGCCGCCGTGTGGTTCTCGGCCGAGGCCCAGCCGGCCGGCTGGGTACGGCAACGCACTCCGGCACGGTTGGTGCTGCCCGATGAACCGGCCGCGCGTCGACTGCAGGAGCAGCTTCAGGGTCCCACGCTGGCGGTCGAAATCGATCCCGATTTCCTGACTGCAGCCTGGCACAAGTTGCTGGTCAACGCGGTGGCCGGACTGATGGTGCTGACCGGTCGCAAGTCGGGCATGTTCCGGCGCGCTGATGTGGCCGGTCTGGCCCGGGCCTATGCCACCGAATGCCTGGCGGTGGCCCGAGTCGAGGGCGCCAACCTGCCCGACAACGTCGCTGACCAAATGGTCGAGATGTTCACCGCGCTACCCACCGACATCACCACCTCGATCCTGACCGACCGGGAACTGGGCCGGACCCTTGAGTGGGATATCCGCAACGGGGTCATCCAGCGCAAGGGCCTCGCACACGGAATCGCCACGCCGATCAGTGATGTGGTGGTGCCGCTACTGGCCGCAGCCAGCGACGGACCGGGCTAACCACCAGTGTCCGCGCGGTACGGCTCCGGTAGTCGATCACGATCCGGCCTTGAATTTTTCCCTGCCGTCACCGAGCGTGACAACAAGGCCTTTCGTCACCGGATGACCATCAGCGAACAATCTGAATCCTGCAGGAGCTTGCGGGTCCGGTCATCGGTCAGCTCATCGACCAGGTCCGTGCGGTCACCAGGGACAATGAAAAGTTGGTCAATGCAGGCACTCTGCCGTAGCAGATTGGTCAGATGTTCTGGCATGGGCAAGGTGACCGACTGCACATGGTGGTTGGTCGAATCCTTCAGATACCGTTTCAGCGCGGCATGCTCCGGAAGGCTGGCATCGGCCTCGTTTCTCGAATGCGACCACGATTCGAGCACCAGAATGGGAGCATCGCGCGTCGCTGCCTCATCCTGGGCGGCCTTCAACGTTTCTGTGACAGCCTCCGATTCATCGGCTGCCACGACGATCCACTTGCGGTGGTCGAATTCATTGTTTGGATGCGCTCGGCGGACGATGGCGACCGAACCGTACGCCTTCCGGGCGACTTCTACAGCAGTGGAGCCGGGCGGAACCTTGGGCCGGTCGTCGCCATCGCGATGTCCCACGCAGGTCAACGTCGCGTACCGGGATTCTTCGATCAGGCAGTCGGCCGGGCGTCCGGATGCAATCTCTGATTCGATCTTGACGTCGACCTGGGTGTCAGCCACCGCAGCCCAGGCTTCACTCAAGGCCCGCTGAGCCACGTCGATGCTTTCTTGCCGATCGGCTTCATCTGTTTCGATGACGTATACCAGACGCAATGTCGCGTCGCGGCTTGCCGCCTCGACCGCCGCCCACCCCGCGGCCCGCATGGCTTGTTTGGAGCCGTCGATTCCCACCACCACAACTGGTTTGCGCGATGTCGGAGCATTCATATTCTGTGTTCGCTTCTACTCAACGTGCGCGAGATCTGTTGATCTCCAAATACATCCGACCACTTGCAGTCCCGCACCGACAGTGTCGAAAGTCCCTCGGTGATAATGTTGCCGTCCCGAGAAACACTCGACAGCTACAGCACAGCGGAACAGACCGCGACGGCTCTGTCGACCGATTCTTCCGGCGTCAGGGTGGTGTCGATGCTGACTGCCTCGGGCCAATCCGCACTGTCCTGAGCCATGCGGACGGCCAGCTCCGGCGTCACCTCTGAGGTGCTGTTGCACCTATTGACAATTCGGCGCTGTGCGATGGGAACCGTTGCGGTACATTGCAATTCAGAAACCGGACAGCTGTATTGGGAACCGAGCGCCCTGGCACATTCGCGTGCATGAAGATCGCGCCAGGTCCCGTCCAGAACTACGGAGTACCCCTGCGCAAGTAGCGCTCCGGCTCTACTCAGCATCTCCTTGTAAACCGTTTCCACCTGTCCAGGGCTGTAGCGTCCGGCTCCGTAGCGCCCGGCAGGTCCATCCAGCCGTCCGGCATATAGGAGTTCGGCGCGAACATCATCGGTCGAGATCAACTCAGCTGACAACCGGTTGCCCAATAGTCTTGACAGCGTGGTCTTTCCAGTGCCTGGGCCGCCTCCGACCAGGATCAACCGCACCGTCGCCGCGCGAAGACTGGTGATGGCGAGATCTAGGTGGCGCAGCGCATTGCTGCGCGCTGACGTTTGATTCTGCTCCATCCGGATGCAGTCGACTTTCGCCCGCACCACAGCCCGGTACGCACAGTAGAAATGCGCCAACGAAGGCGGAGCACCGTCGTCGGCGGCAAGCCGGTAGCTCGCCAGAAATCGGTCGGCCATTTCGTGAGCACCTAGGAATTGCAGGTCCATTGCTAGAAATGCCGCGTCGTCCAACCCATCGACGTAACGGAGTTGGTCGTCGAATTCAAGACAGTCCAATATGACCGGTCCGTCGTCTGTACAGAAAATGTCACCAGCCTGCAGGTCACCGTGACCGTCAACGATCCGTTTCTGATCGATTCGTTGTGCGAACAGCTTCGCACGCCCATCGACGTACCGGCGGAACAGCCGACCAATCTCGTTGATGGAACGTACTGCGTCAAGCGTCACCGCCCGCCGGCCGAGTTCAACGAGGTTCTCCTCCCACCGCACGACGATCGCCGTCCGCCGCCCGGCGGCGTCGATTTCCTTGCTGTGCGCCGATGCCGCGTGAAGGTGCGCTACCTGCTGCGCAATGGCATCCAGATGACCGCCGGCCGGTAGTCCTGCACACACGATCTCGGACAGTCGTTCCCGGTCCGGATAGCGGCGCATCTCGATCACCGGCTCACCTGGGCCGCCATCGGGGCCAACGAAGTGCGCCAGACCGAGATAGCTCTCTTTGGCCAACCTGCGATTCAACTCGATCTCTCGAGCGCAGGCGTGCTCGCGGCTCGCTCTGGTGCTGAAGTCCAGAAAGTCGGTGACCACCGGTTTCTTCGACTTGTACGCACGATCACCGGCCAGTATCACAATGCCGGTATGCGTCTCGCGCACCTCGACCTCATTCCCGGGAATCGGGCCAGCCGCGCGGACGGGAACTGAAGCATCGAGGGTCATGGCCGAAATCCTCGCCGTCCCGGGGAGTCACGTTCTGCTGCCTTCTGACCTCTCATCGCCGCCAAAGGTCACACCATTACACTAGGTGACTTCTGACTCTGTCGGTTCCGAAGCTCAACGGGGCAGCGTTGCGACTGAAAGTTGTAGCGCTGCGGAGGACATCTCATGCCGAAAACCACTATCACGCTTCAGGAAATCGAAGATGCGGTGCATCTGGCCTGCCGCGCCCCGTCATTCCATAACAGCCAACCATGGAAATGGGTTCTGGAGTCGAACACGCTGAAGCTGTTTCTCGACCCTGATCAGCTGGTTGCCTCCGACACCTCCGGGCGCCAGGCACTGTTGAGTTGCGGCGCAGTGCTGGACCACCTTCGGGTCGCGATGGCCGCCGTCGGTTGGATCACCGACGTCGACCGCTTTCCCAATCCGAACAACCGCCACCATCTCGCTGACATCGATTTCCGTCCGGCTCCAGGAGTAACTCGCACACAGCTCAAAGCAGCCGACGCAATACTGTCCAGGCGGACCGACCGGCTGCCATTCGACGCGGTCCCCGACTGGCCGGCGTTCCAACAATTGCTGTGGTTGGCAGTGCAGGGCCGCCCAAGTCACGTCGACGTCCTTGATGCCAAACAGCGCCCCAAACTGTCCGAAGCGTCCCATCTGACCGAGGTGCTGAGGATGTATGACGCTTCGTACGATGCCGAACTATTCTGGTGGACATCACAATTCGGTGCCACCACCGGTATCCCGCACAGTTCCCTGGTATCCGCCGCGGAAAGCGATCGTGTTGATATCGGCCGATCGTTTCCGGTGACGCACACTCGCGAACGGCGTCAACAGATAGGGGACGACAAGTCCACGGTTGTGGTGATCTCGGCCCTTGACGACACCCGCCAGGACATCCTGGCTTGCGGTGAGACCCTTTCTGCGGTGCTGCTAGAGGCCACCATGTCAGGGCTTGCCAGCTGCACGCTTACCCACCTCACAGAGCACCCGGCCACCCGCGACATCGTGGGCACACTTACCGGGCACCAATTGCCACAGGTATTGGTGCGCATCGGAATCGCCCCGACTCTGGATCAGTTCCCACCGCCGACGCCGCGGCGTCCGCTGTCTGATGTCTTCCGTTACCAGCGCGGCGTCCACAGTCAAGACCACTGTCCGCCCACAGTAGGGACTAATTCCTCTGCTGTGGAAAACGTTGTCCCGCCTAACGTCGACACGTAGTCAGCTCGACACATTCAGGAGCGCCCGCCATGTACAGCACAGCTTCACCGTCCCCAGCAGTCGCGGTCGGCATCGACGGCTCACGGTGGTCCGTGGACGCTGCTTTGTGGGCAGTCGACGAAGCGGTCAGCCGCGATGTACCCCTGCGCCTGCTATACGTGGTCGAGCCGCGCCCACACACTACGTTCGACCCACAGCAGGCCGCCCGCGATCTGGCATGCGCCGAAGTCTCCGTGCGCCAGACCCTGGTGGCCGTTGAGTCTGCAGAAAAGCCAGTCAAGATCGAATGGGAAGTGCTGCAGGGCGATCCGACCCGGGTCCTACTGAACGCCGCTCGATCAGCCGACCTGATGTGTATCGGGTCACTCGGTATCGCGCATGCCACTGGCCAGCGGCCGGGATCAACTGCCGCGGCGTTGGCAACATCAGCTCAATGCCCGGTCGCCATCGTCCGGAGTACCCAGCATTGGTCGACGCGACCCCGACAGGTAGTCGTCGAAATCGACGAAAGTCCAGATAGTGTCTACGTTCTCGACGCCGGGATCGGCGAGGCGCGGCTACGCGGCGCACCGTTGACGGTACTTGCGACCTGGCAGAGCGAACTCGACGACGTCCGGGAAACCACCGCCGACGAGAACGTTCGTGCGCAACTGGACAAGCGCCTCGCACGCTATCGTCAAGCGAATCCAGACATCGAGTTCAACACGGTTGCGGCCCGGGGTTCAACGATGAATTATCTTGCCCACCAATCTGATTCGGTCCAGATGGTGGTCGTCGGCCAGAATCGTCGACGCGGCCTAGGGGAAATCGTCGGGTCTGCCCAGACCACCCCTCATCGCATCGACTGCTCGGTCCTGATTTGTCGGCACCACCATCGCTTGTAGCGCGTTTGAGCCTATCGTTGTCCAAGGTGCGCGGGCATCGCAATGAGGATCCAGGAGGTCATCCGAATGGTCACCGTGTTTCTTGTCGACGACCACGAAGTGGTACGTCGCGGCCTCATCGACCTGCTCAGTGCAGACCCTGACCTGCAAGTCATCGGCGAGGCCGGATCGGTAGCTCAAGCGATGGCCCAGATCCCCGCGCTGCGGCCCGATGTCGCCGTCCTGGACGTGCGCCTCCCAGATGGCAATGGCATCGAACTATGCCGTGACCTGCTGTCGCGACTGCCGGACTTGCGCTGTCTGATGTTGACGTCCTTCACGTCCGACGAGGCCATGCTCGATGCCGTTCTGGCCGGCGCCAGTGGCTACGTGATCAAGGACATCAAAGGTATGGAACTGGCGGAGGCAATCAAAACTGTCGGTGCAGGGCGATCACTGCTGGACAATCGCGCCGCCGCCGCGCTCATGGCCAAGCTGCGAAATGCAGCCGAGCGCTCAGATCCGTTGTCGGGCTTGACCGATCAGGAACGCGTGCTGCTGGATCTGCTTGGTGAGGGCCTGACGAACAAACAGATTGCCGCCAGGATGTTCCTGGCCGAGAAGACGGTGAAGAATTATGTGTCGCGTCTGCTCGCCAAGCTCGGCATGGAGCGGCGCACCCAGGCCGCGGTATTTGTGTCGAGACTGGATCGCCCGCAGCGTTCGGCACCGTGAAGCAATTCTGGCCACAACGGGCACCGGACATCGCGCGCGATGACAGAATCTGCGCTGTGTCAGGAAGTCCGGTAAACAATGACGGCAATACCGCGCGGCCGCTGCGCGCGCCGCTGTCCGGGCTGCGGTTGCGCGAGTTGCTCAGCGAAGTGCAAGACCGAGTCGAACAGATCATCGAGGGCCGCGACCGCCTCGACGGACTGGTGGAGGCGATGCTCACCGTCACCGCAGGCCTGGAACTGGACGAAACGCTCCGAACCATCGTGCACGCTGCCATCGAATTACTCGACGCGCGATATGGAGCACTCGGGGTCCGCGGCTCCGACCATGAACTCGTCGAGTTCATTTACGAGGGCATCGACGAAGAAACCCATCGGCAGATCGGACGGCTGCCCCAGGGACGCGGAGTCCTTGGCGTATTGATCGAAGATCCGAAACCTATTCGGCTGGATAATATTCGGACGCACCCGGATTCTGTGGGCTTCCCCGAGCACCACCCGCAGATGACTACGTTCCTTGGTGTGCCGGTCCGAATCCGCGATCAAGTCTTCGGCAATCTTTATCTGACCGAGAAGGCCTCCGGACAACCGTTCAGCGAAGACGACGAGGTGCTCGCCCAAGCGCTTGCCGCAGCTGCGGGTATCGCCATCGACAACGCCCGCCTCTACGACCAAGCACAACGACGCAGGGCGTGGATCGAAGCTACCCGCGATATCGGCACAGCGCTGTTGTCCGGAACCGAGCCAACCGAGGTGTTCCGGCTGATCGCCCTGGAAGCGCGCTCCCTGACCGACGCAGAGGCGACCCTGGTAGCGGTCCCTGATGACGATCTTCCGGCCCACGAGGTCACCGATCTGCAGGTCGTCGACTCGACCGGAAACCTCCCATCGACCCCTCGGCGGATCCCGGTGGCAGACGGACCGATCGGTACTGCATTCCGCGATCGCACCCCCGTTCGCTGCGCACCATCCGAGCTGCCCGCGGCGATCTCGACTGGGATGGGCTACGCGCTGGTTCTGCCGCTGCGGACCACCGAAAGCGTGGTCGGAATTCTGATCATTTTCCGAGCCGCGGGACGGCAGGCGTTCACCGCTGACCAGCTGGGCATGATGGCCGCGTTCACCGATCAGGCCGCGCTGGCCTGGCAACTGGCCGCGACCCAGCGCCAGATGCGCGAACTCGACGTCCTGGCCGACCGCGATCGAATCGCCCGCGACCTGCATGACCATGTCATTCAGCGCCTGTTCGCGATAGGTCTCACCTTGCAGGGTGCCATCCCCAGAGCGCGCTCCGGCGACGTGCAGCGGCGTATCACCGATTGTGTCGACGACCTACAGGAAGTCATCACCGAAATCCGCACAGCAATTTTTGACCTGCACGGCAGCTCCACGACGAGCACTCGGCTCCGCCAGCGCCTCGATGCGGCCATCTCTGCATTCTCCAGTAGCGAATTGCACACCACCGTCCGCTATAACGGACCGCTGTCGGTCATCGAACCAGAGCTGGCCGATCACGCTGAAGCCGTCGTCCGGGAAGCAGTAAGCAACGCCGTTCGCCATGGCCGAGCTACCGCCATCACCATCACTGTGAGCGTGAACAACGACCTGCATATCGACGTCACGGACAACGGTTGCGGGCTCGCAGAATCAATCACCGAAAGCGGACTGAACAACCTTCGACGCCGGGCGCAGGAATGTGGCGGTGACATGACGATAGGGGCGGCCGAAGGTCAAGGCACGATTCTCCAGTGGTGGGCGCCGCTACCGTAGCGGCTGTGCTTTACCGGAACCAATCTTTGCGTCCCCCGCCGTCGTGGTCCAACATCCGCCACTCGTTGGACCACCCTGCATAACGACTCCGGTCCAGTCGCCGGTGCAAGATGCCGACTAGTGACAGTAATCCGCCGACGACCCCCAGCCACAACGCGGCCGCTGCGCCGAATGCCGCTGTCGCAATCTGTTCCCGCGTCATTGGCGGCTCGGTGATATCACCGCGTTTGTCCACCCACACAGTGGTCCAATCGCCGGTCTTCAGATCGGTCGGTCCCTCAATCGAGCCTGTATAAGTTCTGCCCGAAACCATCCAGCGCACGTTTGACCGGAACGCGTCTGCAGCAACTCGAGATTGGATGACACTGTTGGCGACAGCCTGCGCCGGCACGTTGTGCCACTCTGCAACCTGCCGCAGCGCCAACTGCACCTGCTGATCATGAACGGCAGTACCGAATGCGGCTGCCGGCGCAATCGCCAAAACCGCGAGAATCGCCGCAATCAGCTTCACGATCGCCTCCAGCCGGTCGCTAGCGCGTACCAGTGGATTTCGAGAAAAGCATCGATACAAACCGACCGGAATCGGGCACCATGCGTAGCGATCCATGGCTGGCTCCTCAGACGACGGGTGCATCTCGCGACACCATGGACACCAGATTGCAGCACATCAGCCAGCGCGCACAGAGCCCAATGTCATTGACAACCAATACCCATGAACATCAGACCTGTAGTTGAAGTGCTGTCCAACATCAGCTGACCAAGTGACCTTCTGCCCTGTCGACAGCCGGGGATCAGACCGCACGATCACCGTATGAAGGACAAGCAATCGCCGGCCGGGTCGGCTTCGGTCGCCGGATCAGCCGTTCCGGCTCCATCAGCGTTGCCGCGCAAGCACGCCACACTGCGCGATGGATCATTCATCACGGTACGAGACCTGGTTACCAATGACTTCGCGGCCGTGATGGCACTGACCGAAAATCTCAGTGGCGACGAGCTCTACCTCCGGTTCTTCACCTTCCATCCGAAACATCTTGTGGAATGGGCACATTCGGTGACCCAGCCGCGACCTGGGAGTGTCGCCCTCGGCGCATTCGACGGCCAGTCGCTGCTAGCGGTCGGGAACTATGTGCCCACCGCTGAGCCCGGAACTGCTGAGATCGCCATCGTCGTCGCACACTCCAACCACTACCGAGGAATCGCCACCGTTCTGCTCACTCATCTCGGCGAGCACGCGAAAAATACAGGTACACAGCGCCTCATCGCGGACGTACTGGTACAGAACCTCGATATGCGCAGGGTCATCTCCGAAGCTGGGTGGAGCTGCCACCAACATCGAGACGGTGAGGTGATCTCGGTCGAGATCGACCTGACCAACTCACAACGTCCCAACGTATGTGCCATGAGGTGAAAGATATGTCCGACGAATTCCCAGATCAGCAAACCGTGCAGGCGGCGATGGCTCTTGCCACTCGCGCCCCCTCAGTGCACAACACTCAACCGTGGCGCTGGCGGGTCGGCTCCTGCAGTGTGCAGTTGTATGCCGAACAGTCGCGGCACCTGATGCACACCGATCCAGACGGCCGCGACCTGGTCATCAGTTGCGGTGCAGCGTTGCACCACGCAGTCATCGCGTTCGGTGCGCTTGGTTGGCAGGCCACCGTCCATCGATTCCCCAATCCTGCAGAACCCGAGCACCTTGCGGCGATCGAACTGCAGCCATGCGCACCTCAGCTTGCTGACATCGCCCTCGCCGCAGCGATTCCGCGACGGCGCACCGATCGACGACTTTTCAGCGGATGGCCGGTCGCGCTCGGCGACATCGCATTGATGTCTGCGCGTGCAGCCCGAATCGGCATTGCGGTCCGACGGGTGACACCCGACGACGTCCTCATAGCCGCAATGCGGCAAGCGGTTGCACAACATGGCCAAGACGTGGATTACCTGACCGAACTGACAGCGTGGAGCGGCCGGTACGCGGCGGTTGGCGGGGTGCCGGCACGCAACACGCCGATACCCGACCCTGCCGCCACCATCCCAGGCCGGATCTTCGCCGGACCGGTTCTCGATCAGCCACCTGGAACGAGTGCCGTCGACGACAACGGGTCGCTGCTGGCTCTCGGCACCGCGGCCGACACCCCGACCGATCGCCTCCGCGCCGGGGAAGCCACCAGCGCAATTCTGCTGACCGCAACAGCGCAAGGTCTGGCCACCTGCCCAGTCACCGAGGCATTAGAGAATCCGACATGCCGTGACATGGTGCGGACCGATGTTTTCGGCGACGATCTGTTCCCACAGATGCTGATCCGCGTCGGTTGGGCTCCGATCAACGCCGATCCCCTGCCGTCGACTCCCCGACGGCCGCTGGCCGACGTCGTGTCCTGGCTGGACGGGTGCCCGCCTCCGTGATGCCCCGATGAGGACGTAGGGCTGCCTGAATATGACCTTGGTCCCTCGCCGGAACGGAGACCGATGGCATCTCATATCTATACCGGGCAGCCAAACCCGCACGGCAATAACACAATCCGACAAATTCCTCAGGGCTGGAGGACCCAAAATGAGCACATCACCACAGATTCAGGACCGCACCCGCGTGCTCGCCCGCGTGCTCGGACCATACCTATTTATCGCAGCCGCGACGCTGGTCGTCCGCCCCTCATACGCTGAGACGCTGCTGCGGGCGTTCGATGAAAACTCTGCGTGGCCCTGGATCACTGGCGCATTCGTCCTGCCCATGGGGCTGGTAGTCGTTGTGCTACATCCATATTGGCGCGGACCGGCCGCAGCGACCATCTCCGTGTTGGGATGGCTGACAGTGCTCAAAGGTGTTGCACTGATGACCTTCCCACAGCGCTACCTGTCATTCGGGCAGGGGGCCGTCAGTACCGCCCCGTGGTGGCAGGCCAGCGTCTTCGTCATGGCTTTGCTCGGGCTGTACCTGATCGCCGTCGGCTGGGGCCGGGACCGACGCGAGACTCAATCGCCAACGCCACCAACCCATGCCGTCCGCGGCTGATCCGTCGATTTGGCTTACGCCGTTGCTGTTACGCGCAGCTGTTTCCTGGGGAACCTGGCTCCTGCCAGGTTCCCCAGGTCATTCGGCCCGACAGTCAGCCATCGGTCACGTCGGATTCTGAAGCAGGTCTTCGATATTCGCGATTGCGGGCAGCGCCCGATATCAGGGTCGGGCGATGGCTAATCATGCACCCGCAACAAGTGGTGTCAGAGGCCACTCGGATAGGTTTCGGGTGTCTCACCTTCACGCCAAATGCTGCTCAGCTCCAGTGGTTCCAGCGCCCGAGTCCTATCGACATGGATCATCGCGTCGAACTGATCAGCGGGACGTACATGGTAGTAATGGCTTTGCCGTTCTGTTGCGGGTAGGTAGATGACACCGATGGCGCGACCCAAGCGCACCACTGAGAGCGGCTCCGCCGCTGTGTGAGTGAGCAACGGGGAGACCAAGAATGATGCGCGACCGACTTCATGCAAGAGCTCTTCAATGCTCCCATTGAGCGCTGGGCGCACCGCCTTACGCTCAGCGATGCCACCCCATTCGCTGGCAGCGGTCACAGTACCGGCATAGGTGCTGAAGCCGATGAGCCGGCAGTCGCTTCCATAGCGCTCTCGAACAAGCTGCCCCAAGGTGAGTTGACCTTCGTTTCCCACCTCCGTGGCACGAGCATCGCCGACATGCGAGTTATGGGCCCAGACAACGATTTTCGGTTCCTGTGTACCTTGAGCATCCAAGTGATCGAGCAATGCGGTCAACGTGTGCGCCATGTGTTTGTCACGTAGATTCCATGAGGAAACCCGTCCACCAAACATCGCGCGGTAGTACACCTCGGCATCACGAACCGTCTGGGCATTCTGTTGGGCATAGAAAGCCTCGTCCTCAGCGAGCAGCCCATCGTGCTTGGCGGTGTCCACCGCATTACGCTGCATGTCGACCAGCTGCTCGATCGCCTCACGCTCACATGAGATTCCAGCTCCGAAAGCGGCTGCGAAACCGTAGGCCTGACCGTCGTCAGCGGACGAGACGTGATCGAAGCAGGCGTATCGTTCGCGTGCCCGGGCAGCCGCACGCGGATCGACCTTGTCGAGGTAGGCAATGACTTCACCCATCGAACGATGCAGGCTGTACAGATCGAGACCATAGAAGCCCGTTTGCCTCTCGTGGCCGGCAGCCCGCTCGGCATTTTGTCTGCGCAGCCAGTCGACGAAATCGCGGACCACGACATTGCGCCACATCCACGCCGGAAATCGTTCGAACCCGCTCAGCGCCTGGTCCGAGGAATCATCGGTGCCGAGACCTCGCACATACCGATTCACCCGGTAGGCATCGGGCCAGTCCGCCTCGGCCGCGACAGCGCAGAATCCCTTCTCTCGGATAAGCCATTTCGTGATCTCCGCACGTGCGGCATAGAACTCGTGTGTACCGTGGGACGCCTCGCCGATGAGAACGACTTGCGCGTCGCCGATTAGTTCCTCCAGCACCTCTGCTGGAGGAACGCCGGCGGGCGCATCGATCGCCGCGGCGTCGATGACATCGGCTGGGGTCTTCACCCGCAGCGACCGAGCCGCGTGAGCCGACCCAACCGTGGGTGTGGCCAGCAGCTCGTGCACCTCGTCATCACTGACTTGCCTGAAATCCCAGAAGGATTCGCCAACGGCACGAAATGGTGTCGGCATGCTGGCACATACAACATCATCAGCGAGGCCGGCGAACTGTCGGCAACTCGACTCTGACGCCGCAGGTATTGCAACCACCACTGCTTTTGGTTCGGCCTCTCGCAGTGCCTGCACAGCGGCAAACATGCTGGCGCCGGTGGCCAACCCGTCATCGACCACAATCACGGTCTTGCCCGTCACGTCGAGTGGCGGGCGACCAGCGCGGTACGCGATTTCCCGCCGCTGTAGTTCACGACCTTCCCGCTCCGCGATTTCTGAAAGCTCTTGCGGCGAAATTCTCAGCGCCCGAACTACATCGTCATTGATGACGACGCTGCCTCCACTGGCCAACGCTCCCATGGCGAACTCTTCATGACCGGGTGCGCCCAGTTTCCGCACAATGAAAGCGTCCAGAGGGGCACCGAGCGCGGCGGCCACTTCCCAGGCCACAGGAATTCCGCCCCTGGCCAAGCCCAAAACCACAACGCCCTCTTCGCCGCGGTACGCGGTCAACAGTTCGGCCAGTGCGCGCCCCGCCTCACGTCGGTCACGGAAGACGCGTCTCGGCGGATGTTGTATCAGGCTTCGAGTTGACATAGTTCGACTCCCTATTCGTCATTTCGTGTCGAACGGACCAATCTGATGTTCACCAGTCGGCGGCCCAGCCCGCTAGAGTCACTCTCCCCGTACGGAGAGGACTTTCGGTCCACGCCTCCGGGCGATTGGTGCCGAAGGTCCCTGATGGCGCGTCCGATCAGCCCTGCCATCGAGGCACTGCCGAGGTTCAGCATCGATTTGACGGGCATGGCGCGATCCTCGTGCGCATGCCGATGGGAGGAGCTAATGGGCAACACATCGCTGCGGCCATTGTTCGATCAACAGGGCCCCCGAGCCACGGGTGGGCACATCTCGTATGTGCCGATAGGTCAACAGGTTTCCGGAAGTATCTGATGAACGACGACAAACTCACCGCTCTCGACGCCGGTTTCCTGCAGGCCGAGGATTCCGACAGCCACACCAGCTTGGCTGTCGCAGCGCTGGCCATCATGGAAGGACCGGCCCCAGAGCTTTCAGAACTGCAAGCTACGCTCGACGAACGCTCCAAACGCATTCCCCGGTGCCGGCAGGTGTTGCATACCCAACCTCTCGATCTCAGTGCGCCGGAATGGATTACTGCGCACAAGTTCGATATTGCCCACCATGTACGCAGGCTCACCGTGGCAACGCCCGGAGACGACGCCGCCGTCTATCGCGCGGTCGCCGACGTGATGGAACGCCGACTCGATCGGTCGCGTCCGCTCTGGGAATGCTGGGTGCTTGAAGGCCTCGCGGATGGTCGCTGGGCGTTCCTGATCAAATTGCATCACTGCATCGCAGACGGCGTCGCCGCGACCGCGATGCTCGCCGGTGTCTGCGATGACGCGCCAGCCACGTACGACGACGAAAAGCCCAGCGCAACTTCGCAATCGGCCCTTCGGTTGTTCCGCAGCTTCAATCCCATCACGCTCAGCACCGACACGTGGCGCGCGGTGGCGTCGACCGCCCGCAGTGGCATACGGATGGCGATGGGCGCCGCACAGATCGTGGGCGGCATGCTGACTACGTCCGCCCAACCGCTGAACGGTCAACTCAGCGACCTACGTAAATTCAGTGCCGCCCAGGTAGCTCTGGGTGACGTCCAGTTGGTCAGCGAGCGGTTCGGCGTCACCATCAATGACGTCGCGCTCGCAGCCATCACCGAAGGTTTTCGATCAGCAATGTTGCACCGCGGCATTGAGCCGTCGACAGCGCCGATCCGCACTGCGGTACCGGTATCCGTCCGGCCCGCCGAATTCCTGCACGTGCCCGACAACCGGATCTCCCTGCTGCTGCCCGATCTTCCCGTCGATCGATCGGATCCGCTTGAACAACTACGTCTGGTCCATAAGCGCCTGAGCACCGCGAAGCGCAGTGGGCAGAGTCAAGCCGGCTCGCTTGTGGTCGCAGCGGCCAATCTGGTGCCGTTTCCGATCATGGCATCCACTGTGCGATTGCTGGGACGAATCCCACAGCGGGGCGTGGTTGCCGTGACTACCAATGTCCCTGGCCCACAACATCGGCTGCAGATCATGGGTCGCGAGATTATCGAGTTGGTAGCGGTGCCGCCCATTGCGATCGGAATGCGCACCGGCATCGCCGTCATGAGCTATGCCGGGGGTCTGACCTTTGGCGTCATCGGTGACTACGACGCCGAACTCGATGTCGACGATCTTGCCCAAGGCATTGAACACGGGATCGCCCGCCTCGTCAGCGTCGCCTCGGCTGCTAGACACACACTGCGTGCGGGCAACCTCATGTTGCTCAGCGGGTGAAATGGCGGCGCTAGTAGTACTGCAGCCTCGGATGGACGGTGCTGATCACGATGGCGATAGTTGGATGCTCAATCAGCCAGGCTCGCCAGCCGCTGCCGCGTTGCCAAACAGCATCCCGTCAAAACCGCCCCGACATAGGAGACACGCCCTAGTGTGACGGCCGAACGTGAAACAGCCGATCGGCTGACAGAGGTGCGAGGTGTGCCCATGGAAACGGTCCGTAGCTTCTGCCGCATCTGCACTTCTGTCTGCGGCATCTTGGTCGACGTCGACGGCGACGAGGTCATCCAGGTCCACGGCGATAAAGAACACCCGTTCTCCAAGGGCTACACCTGCTTGAAAGGTCGTTCCCTGCCCCAATTGCACCATCACCCCGACCGCCTGGAGCGCCCCCAGATGCGCAGGGACGGACAGTTGCAGGACACCACGTGGGACACCTGCCTCAACGATCTGGCCAGCAAACTGAAGGACGTTATCGACAAGCACGGCCCCCAATCCGTCGCCATCTACTTCAGTACCATGGAAAGCGCCGGCTTCCGCATGGCCGAGGCCCTGCATGCGGCCATCGGCACCCCGGCGAAGTTCAGCCCGTTGACCATCGACGGCACCGCAAAACCATTGGTCTCGGACCTCGTTGGCGGATTCATGGGGCTGTCGGGTCGGACGGACCTCGACAACGCCGACTTTCTGATTCTGATCGGTGTGAATCCGGTGGTCTCCCACGGCCACGCGATCTCGATGCCCAACCCGACTGGCACCATCCGTGATATCGCCAAGCGAGGTCAGGTGTGGGTGATTGACCCGCGCTTCACCGAGACGGCAAAGCTGGCCACCGGCCATCTTGCACCGCGACCCAGCACCGACCACGCGGTGCTTGCCTATTTGGTGCGCGAGATCCTGCGTGACGGCATGAAAACCGAAGTGCCGGTGCAATGTCTCGACGAGTTGCGAGCGGCGGTCGAGCCGTTCACCCTCGACCACACCGCGGACCTCGCCGACGTGCCGCAGGAAGATCTGAAGCGGCTGTGTGAGGCGGTGCGCGGCGCGAAATGTGTGGCGGTCGAGACCGGGACCGGGGTCACGATGACCGCCGAGCGGGGCAACGTCACCCAGTGGCTTGCATGGGTGCTGATGATCCTCACCGGCGCCATGAACCGGCCCGGCGGGACGTGGTTCCATCCCGGATTTGCTTACCAGCTCGAGGCTTTCGGCGAATTTCTGCCGGTCACCCCGATCGAGGGTAATTTCGGACCAGGCCCGCGCAGCCGCCCGGAGGCGCAGGCGTTCATCAACGAATGGCCGTGCGCGGTGCTGCCTGACGAAGTTGCGGCGGGAAACATCCGCGCCTTGATCAACGTTGGCGGCAGCCTGATCACCAGCTTCCCCGAAACCGGCAAGCTCATCCCGGCGCTGCAAGCCCTCGAAGTATTCGCGACCACCGAGATCATCAACAACGAGACCACGCAGTTGGCCACTCATGTTCTGCCGACCAAGGATCCGCTGGAACGGCCCGATATCACGTTGCACGACATCCTCAGTGCCCGGGTGTCGGTGCAATACACCCCTGCAGTCGTCGCCCCGGTCGGGGACCGCCGCTCGATGTGGTGGGTGTTCGCCGAACTCGGTCGCCGCATGGGCCTCGACATGGGCACTCTCGGCGATCCCGACACCAGCACCGACGACGATGTCCTCGCGGTCCTGTTGGCCGGTGCCCGCTGCGCATTCGCCGACGTGGTCACTAACGGCTGGGCCGAGTCACCGCAGGATCTGCCCGCCAAGTGGGTCGAGGACCACATCGGACGGATGGGCGGCTGGCGGCTGGCGCCGCCGCTGCTGGTCGACCAGCTCGCCGCGCTCGAACCACCGGCGCCGTTGGTGATGGTGCCGCGCCGGCAGCGTACGAAGTTGAACGGCCAGCTCGACTATCTCGGCGCACCGCCGGAAATCCAGATCAATCCTGCCGACGGCGCCGCCGCGGGCGTCATCGACGGCAACCCTGTGACGGTGCGCAGCGCTGTCGGTGAACTGACCGGTATCGCCAAACTCGACGACACGATTCGGCTTGGGGCCGTGGCGATTCCGCACGGTCATCACGCCGCCAACGTCAACCGGCTGACGAGCAAAGACGACATCGACGTGGTGACCGGAATGGTGCGCTATTCCGGCATTCCGGTGAGCCTGCACCCGGCGTAGCAGGCAGTGACCTCTGAGACGCGTTGCCCGGCTACCAGTCGATCTTGATTGTTCGGTCGACGTCGCCTCTTACCGCGCAACACCTCGACGGTATGAGGAGGCTAGGGGTGCATTAGGGATGTAAGCCGAAGAAACCCGACTGGCCGGTTCCGCTGTTGAAGAAGCCCGAACTTGTGGTACCTGAGTTGAAGTAGCCCGAGTTCTCGACGCCCGAGTTACCCACACCCGAGTTAGTGTCGCCCGAGTTCAAGATGCCCGTGTTATCGCCGGGACCCGAGTTCAAGAAGCCATCGTTACCGCCGATGCCGAAGTTCAAGAAGCCCGTGTTTCCGCTAGTCGCGCCTCCGGTTTGGAAGTTCAAGAAGCCCACGTTTGCGCCCGGGGTGGTCGGGCTCCCAACGATCTGGTTCAAGAAGCCGGTGTTACCGCCGAAGCCGAAGTTCAAGAAGCCCACGTCGGATTGGCCTTGCATGTTCAAGAAGCCGGAGCTGAAGTTTTGGGCACTTTGGATGCCGTTGAAAAAGCCGGTGTCAGTGCTGCCCGTGTTGAAGAAGCCGGAGTTATCACCGGCGATGGGGGCGGAGGGGTCTTTAGCCATGCCCATGTTGAAGAAGCCCGAGTTACCGAGGCCCGAGTTCCCGAGGCCCGAGTTACCGGTGCCCGTGTTCCCGAAGCCGGAGTTCCCGTTAGCGTCGGGCGGCAGGACCAAGCCGAAGATGCCCGTGTTCCCGACGCCGGAGATGAAGAAACCCGTGTTGGTGTTGCCGGAGTTGAACCAACCGGTGTTGACGTTGCCCGCGTTGAGCCAACCGGTGTTGGTGTCCCCCGCGTTGAACAGACCTGTGTTGGCGTTGCCCGAGTTGAAGAAGCCCGTGTTGCCATGGGGCTGGGACAATTCGGGGTCGCCGGGGGTGAGCGTGATAAAGCCGCCCGAGTTGAAGGCGCCCGCGTTACCGAAGCCCGAGTTGAAGATACCGAAGGTTTCATAGCCCGAGTTGAAAGCGCCGAAGTCGAAGCTGCCCCCGTTCCACAGGCCCATGTCCACAATGCCCGCGTTGAAGGCACCCACGTTAAAGGAGCCCGCGTTCCCGACGCCCTGGTTGAATGAGCCCGCGTTCCCAAAGCCCATGTTGAAGTCGCCCGGGTTGAAGGAGCCGGTGTTGGTGCTGCCCGAGTTCCACAGCCCGGTGTTGTGGTCGCCGGTGTTCCCGATGCCGGTGTTGGTGTCCCCGGAGTTCCACATGCCCCAGTTATTGAGGCCCGAGTTGAACAAGCCGAAGTTGTTGGTGCCCGAGTTGAAGAAACCGGCATTGTTGGTGCCCGAGTTCCCGAAGCCGACATTCCCGCTGCCCGAGTTGAACGGATCACCGAAATTGAACGTGCTAGTTGTTCTGTCGAAATAGAAGTTTCCGCTACCGATCAGATTGCTACCTGTCAGTCCGAAGCCGATGTTGTTGTTGCCGGTGTTGCCGAAGCCGATATTGCCGACGCCGTCGTTCCCGAAGCCGAAGTTCGGCCCACTGGTAAGGGAGTTCAGTCCACCAATGCCAATCTGATCGGAGCCCAAGAGCGCGATACCGATGTCGTTGTTGCCCAGGTTCCCGAGGCCGATATTGTTGTCACCGAGGTTCGCGAAGCCGGCGTTGTTGCTGCCGAGGTTCCAGCCGCCCAGGTTGAAGCTGCCGAGGTTGCCGCCGCCGAGGTTGAAGCTGCCGATGTTGCCGCTTCCGACGTTGCCGTTGGACAGGATTAAGTGGCGGGCATCCCCGTTTCCGCTGCCGATGTTGAAGCTGCCGAAGTTGCCGCTGCCGATGTTGAGGGTGCCGATGTTGCCGCTGCCCACGTTGTAGTTGCCGGAAACGGTGATCTCCGTCGGCCCCTGGGAATTGTTCGGGACGCTGATCGTGCCACCCCGGTTTCCGCTGCCCAGGTTGAGATTGCCATTCAAGTTTCCACTGCCCAGATTGAGATTGCCGACGTTGCCGCTGCCCAGGTTGGCGCTGCCGATATTCCCGCTGCCCAGGTTGACACTGCCGGTGTTGCCGCCGCCCAGGTTCAACGCGCCGGTATTGCCAAGGATGTCCGGGTCCACGGCGGCGGTGGTGAGCGCGAGCGTCGGGTTGACGGTGCTCGCGCTTGCCGAGGCAAGACTGACCGCGGCACCGGAGAGTTCGCGACGCACCGCCGCCAACAGCACCCAAGCGGTGGGCGGGTCCGCCGGCGGCGTGGCCGGGGTGTTTCCAACGAACGGGCTCAAGATCTGGTTGACCACGGCGGCAAGGACTGTCGAGACGCTGGGAGCCGACGTTGCGGCGCGTGGCGTTGTCGGCTGTGTCGTGACCACCGCAGTCGGTGTTACTTGGGAACTATGTGTGATTGAAGATGACGACAGCGTCGCCGCCGTCGTCACAGTCGTTGGCACCACAGCGGTCAAAGTGTTTGTGGGGGGTGCCTTGACGACGATCTGGTTGGCCGTGACTGTGGCACTGAGCGTCGCCGCCGAAGAAGCTGATGAGTCAAGCTTTACGCCAGCCGACGCCGATGATGAACGACCCGATGCGGCGACTTTGCGCTTCGGCGTCGCGACCGAGGCAGCCGTCTTACCGGTGATCTGCGTCGGGGTCGATGCACTCTTCGAACCGCTCTTTGCACCGCCGGTGCCCACCAGCACGCCGGGGGCGGCGGAGGACGTAGCTCCTGCTGACGCAGACGTCGATCCCGATCCCGATCCAGAACCGCTCCCCGACGAACCAGACGAGTTAGAGGTCGATCCCGACGACGTCGAGGATGACCCGCCGGAAGCGGGTGCGCCGCAGGCGACCCCATTACCGGTGAAGACCGCCGCGCCCACCCCCAGCGCTACCGCCAGTCCCCCGATACGACCGATATACAGTGAAGCATTCATCGTTCTCCCCATGTTGGCGACCAACACCCAACCGGAGACTATCCCATCGGCCATCTGAATAATGGCAAAAAATTTCGAACTCGTTAAAAATAAATCGTTAAATTATCTAATCGTTAAATTGTCTAAGGGCGGTAGTCCTCGGCCCAATACGCCGCCGATTCCGTCGCACGGAACGTTGCTGGGCTGGGTGTCGGTTCCGGCAGGCTTGTCCTGCCAGTACCACAATGAAATTCGTCAAGCTATCGAGGTTTCCCATGAAAATAGTTTTCCATCAACTTATCCGGGTTCCCACCGATTCACCTTTGACGATTTCGAGGCCGGCTGACGACGCCTTCGCTCAGCCGGTCAGGACCGTAGCCTTCAAAGCGCTGCTCACACAATCAACGTTACTGGAACAACCGCTTTCAACCGAGCATGATTGTTCCGAATTCCATTGCAACGGAACCGATTACACCTTGCCCGACCACGCGGGACGAGCGGCTGACCCAGACCGACAGAAGTCGCCGAAGTGTCCTACCGAATCGGGTCTCGGGGCCAGCGTCATGGTTCGAGCTATAGCGGGATAGACCAGCGGACTTGGGTTCCCCCTGACTCGGGGCTGAGAATATCGCAGGTACCGCCGAGTTCTTGCGCACGGCGGGTCATGTTGTCCAGGCCACTGCGACGTTGGTTATCCACAGGGATACCACAGCCATTGTCGGTGATATTGATCGTCAGGTCTTCGGCTACGGCGACCTCAACGGTCAGGGCGCTAGCGCCGGAATGACGCAACGCGTTACTGATCGCTTCGACGATGACCGCCAGAGCGTGATCGGCGAGCGCAGGACTCAGAACGGTCAGTGGACCCAGAATGCGTACCGTCGTGGCCAGCTCACAGTGTTCCGTCAATTCAGCCACTGTGCTCTGAAGTCGCTCCCGGAAACTTGTGGTACCCGGCGGCGATTGAAGGTGGAAGATGGCGGTGCGGATCTCGCTGATGGTTGATTGCAGTTCATCGATGGTGCGGGTGAGCCGCGTAATGATCTGCGGTGAGTGGACCCGGGCCACGGTACCTTGGAGATCCATTCCGGCGGCGAAGATGCGCTGGATTACATGGTCATGTAGATCGTGAGCGATCCGTTCACGATCGGCAAGAATGGTCAGCTCACGGGCTTGCTCGCTCGCTTCGGCCAAAGTCAGCGCCATTACCGCGTGGTTGGCGAAGTCAACCAACCAATTCAGGTCGTCGCGGGTGAACCGGGGACGATCAACACCGCGAGCCACCGCGAGAACGCCGGTCACATGATCGCGGGCACACAGTGGCACTGCGATGGCCGGTCGTTCTCCCAGGTCGGTAAACGACGGTTTCCGATACTGGAAGGTGTCGGTGATCACCGGGGTTCCGGTGCGGAACACTTGGCCACTGGTCGATCCGTCAATCGGTACCTGATAGCCGATTGGCAGATCGGAACTGTGCCGGCCCACGGCGGTGACGACGGTCAGTGCGTCGGCCTCTTCAGATGAGTCATCCGTGTCAGTCGGGATGAAAACAACCACCTGTTCGGCGTCAGTGAGTTCGTGGACACGCTCGGCGATCATCTCTAGCGGCTGCTCTGACGAGGCCGAGGACAACAGAGCGGAGGTGATTTCACGGCTGGCCGCGATCCAGCGAGCTGAATCCCGCAGCCGGGCATTGTCAATCGCCACTCCGGCTGCCGAACTCAATGCTCGCACGGCGTTTTCGTCGGATTCGCTGAATACACGCCCGGGCCGGTCGTCGGTGACATAGAGACTGCCGTACACCTGTCCGCGGATCGTGATGGGCACGCCAAGAAATGCCCGCATCGGCGGGTGATGCTCAGGGAAGCCCACCGCCGCCAGGTGCTGGGTCAGATCATCGACGCGCAGCGGCTCGCTACGGTCCAGCAGCACGCCCAACAGGCCTTTGCCCACCGGCAAATGCCCGATGCGGGCTTGTAACTCGGCGTCGATCCCATCAAATAGGAACGCGTCAAGGGTGCCGTCGGCTGCCCGGACGCCCAGCGCACCGTAGCGCGCCCCAGTAAGGCCGATCGCCGCATCGATGAGCCGGTTCAGCATGCTGTTCAGATCCAGATCCGAACCGATGTCGACTATGACTCTTAGCAGTGATTCCATCTGATCGCGCCCCGCAACAAGCTCATCGAGCTCTTCGCGCATCTGGGCGGACACGCCTCGCCTACTCAACCGGGAAAATACCGACCCGGTTGCACTCTCGGTGTCGGTCATTGCCCGCACCTCCACCCGCGCAATCCTGCCGGTGTGACACTACACCGGTTGCGGAGAGCCGTATTCATCGACGCCGAAACTTCATCGGGTCGCCACAGAGTCTTTGTTCGACCAGCGCCTGAGGGGTTAGCGATCATAACCGCATTCGAGCGACTCCGCCGGCCGATCACCAGCCCGAAGGCCGGCGGAGCAATTCGCACGCACCATCTTGCCAAGCCGACAACATAAAGCGATTTCAGCACACGCACCCTCAGGTTGTCGTGCTTTGGGGTGGCGTCCAGGCGTTCGGGCCCAAATACGCTGAAAAGAAATGACTTACGGCCCGTTCCGGACCCATCCTCAAACGCTAACGTCACAGATATGCAAACAGAGACAAATTCAGTCACGATTCTTTCCGAATCCGATTGCTGGGCACTTCTCGCCACAACCGCGCTGGGAAGACTGGTCACCAGTGTGGACGGTGAGCCTGAGATCTTTCCGCTCAATTTTGCGGTGCAGGGCCAGACTGTGCTGTTCAGCACGGCGCAAGGTACCAAGTTGGTGAGCGCTGCCATCAACAGCCACGTGTTGTTCGAGGCTGACGGACATACTGCGACCGAAGGCTGGAGCGTGATTGTGAAAGGAATTGCCCGTGCCCTCCGCACTGACGCGGAAATCACCGAAGCGGCCGGCTCTGGATTACGTCCATGGACCACGACGCCCAAGGATCACTGGGTACGAATCCGTCCGATTCGGGTCACGGGTCGCAGGTTCGACTTCAGCCACGCAGGTAACGGTTGATCCAGATTCATGCTATGCCGACCCGATGGGAGTTCTCGCAGGCGGGCGTTGAGAGTCCGCCGCACACGTCATGGCGCCTGTAGCTGTTCCTAGTCGAAATTATCTGTGTCACAACGGCTACCTTGCAACCGACACCGAACTCCATCCAGATTTTCAATGGCGAACTACCGTCCGCGATCCCGTCGGCGCGACCCACCGGCGGGATGACGTCGCGCTGCCTCAAGCAGCAGTGCACGTTCCGCTGCAGCGACGCTGCGCCGCGTCGCGCCAACCGCGTCGGCATTGACGGAGATCGACGTAATTCCCATCCGCACCAGGTGTTCGGCGAATGCCGGGTTGGTCGACGGAGCCTGCCCACACAGCGATGATGTGATTCCCATTCGCCGCGCGGTACCGATGATCGTCGCAATCGCATCGAGGACCGCTGGATCTGATTCGTCGAACTCGTCGGCGCACAGATCGGAGTCACGGTCCAGCCCCAGCATCAGTTGGGTCAGATCGTTGCTGCCGATGGATACCCCGTCGATACCCATGCCGATGTATTCAGGCAGCCAATGCACGACTGACGGTACCTCGGCCATTACCCACCGATGCAGGCGACGTTGCCGGCCCAATGGGCTGGAATCGACCAACTGCAAACATCTCTCCAATTCCCACCCAGTTCGCACAAAAGGGATCATCAGATGGACGTTGTTGTAGCGTTCCCGTACCTTCGCCAGCGCCTCGCACTCCATCCTGAACAGCTCAGGTTCTTGGACGTAACGCATACAACCCCGGTATCCGATCATCGGGTTGCGCTCCACCGGTTCGTATTGCTCACCACCGGACAACGCTCGAAACTCATTGCTGCGGAAGTCGGTTGCGCGATATACGACTGGGCGTGGGAAAAACGCGGCCGCGATCGTACCGATCGCGGCACTGAGCGCCGAGATCAACCGCTGCTGTTCACCATCAGCGATCAGTTTGCGTGGATGCACACCATGCAGAGCGTCGGTGAGCATCAACTCAGCTCGCAGCAGCCCGACCCCGTCAACGTCAAGAGCGGCTGCCGCTTCTGCTGCGCGCGGAATCGCAAGATTCACATAGATTTTCGTGCCGGTCGACACCGCGGGTGATTCGGTCCGTTGGTGCGGAACCGGAGAAATCTGGGGAGCTGACGGAACCACTCCGGCGCGTACTTCGCCACGGGCACCATCGACCGTCACCATCTCGCCGAGTCGCAACGTCTTCGTCGCCGATCCGGCGCCGACCACGCACGGAACACCGAGTTCACGGGCCACGATCGCAGCATGGCAGGTCATTCCGCCCGTCTCGGTGACCAGCGCCGCGGCGCGCCGGATCGTCGGCAACCAATCAGGGCTGGTCATCGGCGCCACGAGAATCTCGCCGTCGACAAGCTGTGAGCCTGCCGTGGGATCGTCCAGGACTCGCACGGGTCCGCTCGCCAGACCGGGAGCAGCTGGCAGACCACGGACCAGCACCTTGGCGTCGACTGGGACGGCAGCTGTCGTTTTTAGCGGGTGCAGCGTGGTTATCGGTCTGGCCTGCACCAGCCACGTCGCTCCGTCGGCGATCACCCATTCCACATCCTGAGGCCAACAGCTGTGCTGTTCGGCAAGAACCGCAAGTCCGGCAATCGACTGAAGCTCCGTGTCGTTGAGCACGGAAGCTCGGGCTTGTTCTTCGAGCAAATCGACCGTGACATCGTGTCCGTCCGCACCACGCACGATCTTGACCGCCTTGTGACCGATCCTTCGATCCAGAACCGCCAGTGTCTTCTTGTCGATCACATAAGTATCAGGTTCGACCCTTCCGGATACCACTACCTCGCCCTGCCCGAACGCGGCTTCGACAACCACGCGCGATGTGTCCCCGGTCGCAGGATCGGCGGTGAACGCCACGCCAGCACGCTGGGCGCAAATCATCTGCTGCACAACGACTGCCATCGCCGGCTCGCAAGCGAAACCGTGGCTGGCGCGGTAGGTGATCACCCGCGGGGTGAACAGCGAGGCCCAGCATCGGTGGATCGCTACCATGAGTTCTTGCTCACCAGTGACATTAGTCAGGGTGGCGTTCATTCCCGCGAATGAGGCGTCGCGCCCGTCTTCGCCGGTTGCCGATGACCGCACCGCCACCGAGGCAGCGGGCCCAAGCCGAGCGTAGGCACTGTTCACCTCGCGGCGAATATCGTCAGGAAGTTCCGTCCTGTTCACGAGATCCTGCATGCGGCAGCACAACTCACCCAACCGCACGGTATCGTCGACACATCCCAGAGCCTTGCTGTGCAAGGCAGCTAATTCATGTGCGACTCCGGCCGCCTGCATGGTGTCCCGATAACAGTTGCGGAGCAACACAAATCCGGGTGGCACAGGTAGGTCGGCCGCCACTAGCTCGCCCAGATTGGCTCCCTTACCACCGGCGTCGTCCGCATCGGCGACCCGAAGTGTCGACAGGTCCCGAACGTAAATCGTTGTTTTCATAGTGAAATCCATTCACACTCGCCTGGATCGGTCTGTCGGTAGGCATTCTCTGAATCGCTGTCACACTGGCGGGCAGTGTCATTCACGCACCACGAAGACCGAATCAGCAACGGCCCCAAAGGTCCGGCTAGACCCCGCAGCGTCGAGTTCATGCGACAATCGTTCGCCCCGCGGCGTGGCTACACCAACGGCCAAATGGCCCATTGCAGAGGCACAACGTCACCAGTTCAGTTGAATCGAGACCCCACAAAGTAGAGCTCACTGGCTGAACTCAATGGTGGCTCCGGCTCTCAACTGTTGAACGCGGCCGCGGCATTCGACGTCGATCGGTGCGGCGTCACCGTGTTCGGCGCTGAGAACCGAGCTTCTGCCGAAGATGCGCAGCCGCAGGCGGTGGCCACGATAGCGGAATACGAACTCTAGTTTGCCCAGCGCCTCAGGCCAGTGCGGACCCAGGACGAGGCGGTCACCACGCAGTTCCAGCCCGGTGAAACAGCGTTGAAGCAAGTCGATACTGCCGGCCATCGCGCCCAGGTGGATGCCCTCGGCAGTTGTGCCGCCTTGGACGTCCTCGATATCCGATAGCAGCGCCTGGGAGAAGTACTGCATTGCCAGATGACGGTTGCCACGTGCCAGCACCCACGAGTGCACGACGGCGCTCAAGCTTGAGCCATGCGAAGTGCGAGCCAGGTAATAGTCGACGGTCTTGGGGATTTGTTCGGGCGCGAACAGATAGCCGAGACGGTCGGTAAGGTCACGCAGTTCGTCGGCAGACAACAGATAGAACAACATCAAAACATCGGCTTGTTTGGAGACCTTGTAGTTGTTGACACTGTCGTTTTCGGCTTCCAGTATTCGGTCGAGTCGCCTCAGGTTGTCGTACCGGCTGCGGTAGAAGTCCCAGTCAAGCTCGCGCAGATCCTCGTACCCTTCGAACTGGCTGATCACGCCGTCGTGAAACGGCACGAACATGCGCACTGTGACATCCTCCCAACGGGACAGCTCGTCGTCGTTGATCCCGAGGGTCTCCAGTAGCGCCAGCCGGTAGTGCATCGGGATGCGTTCGAGTGCGTGCAACGCTCGTAGGATCACCCAGACGGCCATCAGGTTGGTATAGGCGTTGTTGTCAATGCCGTCATCCTCGCGGCCGGGGTACCCGGAATGGAACTCGTCAGGTCCAATCACACCGCAGATCACGTAGCGTTGCCGGACGTCGTCAAAACTGGCCAGACTGACCCAGAACCGAGCAATCTCGGCCAGCATTTCCGCACCGTAGTCGACCAAGAACCCGAGGTCGCCGGTCACTTGGTAGTACTGCCAGATGTTGTAGGCGATGGCGAGGCCGACATGGTGGGCACGCGCGCTGGGATCGGGCTTCCACCGGCCCGATTGCGGATTGAGATGCATCCGCTGGCTTTCTTCGCGGCCATTGCTGCCCGACTGCCAGGGAAACATCGCCCCGGCGTAACCCGCCCCGCGGGCCGCCCGACGTGCGGCTGGCAACCGGCGGTAGCGGTAGCCCAGTAGCGCGCGAGTCACCTTTGGTAGGTGCATATTCACGATCGGGAAGACAAATAGCTCGTCCCAGAACACGTGACCTCGATATGCCTCACCGTGCAGGCCGCGGGCAGGCACACCGACGTCGAGTTCGGCGGTGTGCGGCGAAAGCGTTTGCAGGATATGGAATTGGTGCAGTCGCACAATGCGCAATACGTCAGCGTCATGCGCCATGTCGATGTTGTAGAGCTCCCACAAGTGGGCCCACGCTAGGCGGTGTCCGTATTCGAGGTCGCCGTAGCGACCGTGCCGGTTCAGTTCGCCCATGGCCTCGTCCGCGGGCTCCGACATGCCCCGATCATGCCCGGTGAACAGAGTCGCGACCTTCTCCACCGTCACCGACTGACCAGACATCAAGTCCACGGCAACGTCATGACCGATGCGCTGGT
This sequence comes from Mycobacterium sp. OTB74, assembly GCF_029892685.1. Lineage (GTDB taxonomy): Bacteria > Actinomycetota > Actinomycetes > Mycobacteriales > Mycobacteriaceae > Mycobacterium. The sequence goes on from NZ_JARXVD010000020.1 coordinate 79,577, forward strand.
TATCTTGAACGGGTCGATAGTCCGCAGCAGCGCGGGAACCATTGCGCCACAATGTAGTGCGCGCGGCGACTGCGATACGTACGCGGGACTGGATGGTTTCGGCCATCAACAGCACCGAGTCGGTGGACAGCTCACGCATGTCGGTCACCATGAGGTGCTTGCCCTGCAACTGCCGATATCGCGCGACCAACGAATTGCTCGTGTCGCCGTCGATCATGGACCGGAATTCGATCCTGCCCGACCAGTTCTCGGCACAAATCGTGGTCTGCAACGCACCCACGTGGGGCAGATGCATGGCAGCGAACCTGCGCTCGGTTACGGCGACGACGCGGCCTTGACCATCCTTGATCCGTATTTCACGTATTAGTACGCCACGCCTCAAATCGACGGTGACCTGATAGGACAACAGGTTTGCCTCGTCAAGGTCGAACCATGCACCTCCGTCGATGCGAAAGGTCAGCGGCAACCAGTTGGGCATGTTGACCATGCTTTCGTTGTCGACCGTGACACCCGCAACGTTGTCGGTCAGCCGGTTGAACACCCCCGCTACATACGTGCCGGGATAGTGGGTTACGCCCAAGTTGGCTTCGGGCGCGCAGCCACGGGTAGCGAAGTAACCATTACCCGTGGTGCACAACGCCTCTCGTAGCTTCTCATCCTCGGGTTGGTATCCACCGAACGTCAATGTCCATGGGTTGCTAAAGGGATCCCCTTCTTCAACAAGTTGGGTGAGCAATCGTTCGACGAATTGGCGTACCGCATCAGGATCATCGAGGGCGAAACGTGCCGATGATGGTCGGTCGCCGTCGTCGTCGTGGCGCACCACGATACCGATCCCGTCCCGGCGCACGGCGTCAAAACCGTCCTCATCAGTCAGGTCGTCGCCGATGTAGATTGGCAGCAGCGGTGCTTCGCCGTTGATGTGGTCAAGAACCCACTGCACGGTCGAGCCTTTGTCCCAGTCGATGTCTGGGCGCAACTCGATGATCTTGCGCCCCGCTGTAGCCCGAACACCGTTGTGCTGAGCAATGGTTCGCACCGCGGCGGTCACTTCTGCCACCCGTGCGGATTCGACGTTCCGGTAGTGCACCGCCACCGAAAACTGCTTGTTCTCCACCCGGACACCCTCCACGGTGGCTAGGCGATGACAGAGCTGCTCTGCCGCACACGCGAGTGCATCGACGGAGGCGACGGCCGCCTCATAGTTGTGCTGGCTGCCATCCGGCGCGCACAGTTCGAAACCGTGACTACCCGCATACCAGATGCCCGGCAAGCCGACCCGCGCCCGTACATCGGCGAGAGCGCGACCGCTCATAACGACAACCGGACAGCGGGATGCCAGCGATTCGAGTACTGCAGCGACGCCAGGCATCAGCGTGGCAGTATCCGGATCATCGACGATCTGAGACAGCGTCCCGTCGAAATCCACCAACAGCACCAGCTGGCGGGTAGCGATCAAGGTGGTGATTTCGCCGTAGCACTCCAGTGCATCGGTGAGCTCCGACTTCCGCTGGTAGCCGCCGCGGACGCTCACCGCGCCGTCGCGCCACCCCCACGATGACGGCCGATAATCGGCTATGCCGCCCTTCGGATCCTGCGCGCAATGCTCCACTGGATACTCCATCCACGTCACAGCGCCGACACGTTGTCAGACTATGTGGTCATTGCCATCATCGAGCTCGAGGTGCAGACGCGATAGGGACAAGAGTCACATCGGGCAGTCTGCGCCGACGCGAGGAGATCGATGAGGAGGTCAATCGGGAATTATCGGCGGCACAAACACATACGCGGCATCGCTGTCGCTCCACTACCACCCTCTGGTCAGTCGGCGATGAACACCGAGAGTCTGCAATAAGTAGTGACTTTTGACTGTTGCCGATTGGCACACTGCAACAGATGATGGTGGCGCCATCCTCACTTCAGGGAGCAGACATGATGGAACACCAATGGGACGCAACCAACTCGATCCTGACCGTCCGACCGCAATCACCGTTGAGCTCAAGCGACTTCGCTGAGCTAGCAGATACCGTCGACCCGGTGATCAAAGAGGGTGGTGATCTCACCGGACTGATCATCGACGCACCGCACTTTCCGGGGTGGGACAGTTTTGGTGCGCTGGTGAATCACGTCCGCTTCGTGCACGATCATCACAAGCACGTCAAGAAGATCGCTGTCGTCACCGACTCCCCTGCCGTCGGCGTGGCTCAGCACCTGGCCAACCATTTCGTAGCCGCGCAAATTCGCCAATTTCCGGCAGGCCAGGTTCAGCAGGCGCAGGAGTGGATCGCCGCCGCGGAGTGACCGGCCAGCGCACGCCGGCTTGTGTCCTCATGGCGACCATCTCCAGAATGTCTTTACCGATCGATCACGTCACCCCCGGCTATGCCGGCCTAGGGGCCGAGGTACCCACCTCTGACTAACCTGTGACCAGTTCTATTCCGACCAAATATCCTTTGCGAAAGGGACTTTGGTCCCCAAGGATGCAGTCGAGATTTCGACCTCGTCAATTTCATCGCGAGCGAGTCGCGCTGCAAGTAGTTGCGCAGGCGGAATGCCTAGGCGAGGCCAAACGTCCCTATCCCACCGTCCGAAACAGACCTAGTCTCACGTCATGCGCCGACAATGTCTACCGGATTCAAACCTGGTGGGAAGCGGAGCCCGCCAAGACGATGCGGTCACGTCCGGCAACGCTGCCAGATCTGGCACGCACCCTAAACACGTGTCGGATCGAGTGTCCAGCGGTCGCAGGATCGGGTCCACAACATCGTCAAGTTCCCGCGTCGATTGGAAGGACGCACTACGCAAGAGCTGGTTGGTGAACGACCGTATGACGGTAGACGTCCTTTTGGGGTTGAGTGGGCTCGCACCGTCGTTACACCTCAACGACTTTCCGTCAGGGCACCAGATTTTCGTCGAAGGCCAGTCCGCCAACCGCGTCTACGTGATCATTTCGGGAACCGTCAAGATGTCCGCGGCACTGCCACACGGGCGCCGAACCGTACGGATGCTGCTGGGCCCCGGCGACATTCTCGACACCGCTGCGGTATTCGACGGAGGACCCCATTGTTACACCGCGACCTGCCAGAGCCTGGTACGGACCGCCTGGTTGAACACGGCCGCGTTGCACAGGCTGCTCAAACAACGTCCGCAACTCGCCCGGCGATGGCTGCAGGCCCTGGCGCACGAAGTCCGCAATCGCGAAGTTGATATCGCCCTGCTGGCATCTGACGACATCACTGGCCGGGTCGCCCGTCAATTGGTCACGCTCGCAGAACATCTCGGGAACACCGCGGACGGTGCGCTGCTCGTTCCACACGGTTTGACCCGCCAGGAGTTCGCCGAGCTGACCGGCATGCCCAAGGAGGCGGTCAGCAAGGCGCTGGCGAACTTCGTTGCACGCGGATGGATCGTCACGGCCCCCGGCAGGTTTGAGATCGCCGACATCGATAGCCTTCGCCGGCGTTCGGTAGCGATGGCCGCACAGCCACCTGGCAACCGTTCGGCGACCACGGTCGACCGGGGCTACATACCGGGACCCACCATCTGATCTGGGTGCGGCACAGGGGTATCGATCCTTGAGCTGGGTGACCTCTGGCCCTACGACAGGGTGTGCCGGTTCGCCACGATATCCCTGGACGACCTCCGGACCTCATTGCCAATGATCAAGAAGGACGAGCATGCCGGCTGCAGCAGATGTGAAGGTACTAGCGAACCAATTCCTCACCTCGCCATACGCCAGCGTCGAGTTCATCAACTGGTCAATCGATCGTCGAGTCGAGGGGTTTCTCCGCAATCGCGGCCTGGCCCGGGTGGCCGATAACGGCGACTCACTACGAAACTTGGTGGATCGGGTGTTGGACTGTCACAACGCGGAACTCCCAGCGGCACCTTGCGACCAGGCGACGCCCGACCGAAGCGACGATCCGAATGAGAACGCGCAAGGGCCGATTCTGAGTCCTGGTCGGAATCGATGACTCCGCACCTTCTCGAGCCGCGGTTCGTTGGGCGTCCATAGTGCGGCGATACATCAACGCTGCCGCGCTACCCAAACCACCAAGTGTCTTTGGCCCCTACGCCTGGCGGGTCGGGTCAGAAAAGCTGATCGCGAACACAAGTCACTTCGACTCGAGGAATGCACATGATCAAATTGCTGGACGCATTCCCGGACAACGTGGTCGCGTTTGCCTACCACGGGGACGTAACCAAGTCGGACTATGACACAGTGCTCATCCCCGATCTCGAAGATCGACTGCGGCGGCACCAGAAGATTCGCATATACGTCGAGATCGCCAAAGATCTGGATAGTTTCGAGCCCCTCGCGGTCTGGGAGGATCAGAAGGTCGGGTTCCGCCATTTCTTCGACTGGGACCGCTGCGCTGTAGTAACCGACGTCGCGTGGGCGCAGCACATCGCAAAGGCGAGCGCAGTGCTCGGCTTCCTGTGGCCCGGCCAATACCGAGCATTCTCCGAGGCCGATGCCGACCAGGCACGTCAGTGGATCAGCGCCGATTCTTGACTGCCCATACCTACATAGCCAAGGACCCGTTGAAGCCGGGACTTCTTGCCCTACAAGGCCGCACTCGGTGGTGGTCCTATCGAGGTGTCCCAAACGATCGATCGATCAAGGAGCCTATCCATGACCACTTCACACATCGTTCGGCGTGAACACTCGCTCCTGCCGGACCTTTCCGATTTCTTCATGTCCTTTCCTTCGTTCGCCGGGCTGCGCCCAGTGCTGGACACGCGCCTGATGCGGTTGGAGGACGCGATGAAGGACGGCCGTTACGAAGTGCGCGCAGAAATCCCCGGCATCGATCCGGCCAAGGATGTCGACGTCACCGTCCGAGACGGACAACTGACCATCAAGGCTGAACGCACTGAGGAGTCACACGAACACGGCCGATCAGAGTTCAGCTACGGCTCATTCGTTCGCTCGGTCTCGCTGCCTGTCGGGTCCGACGAGAACGACATCAAGGCCAGCTACGACAAAGGAATCCTCACCGTTTCGGTTGGCGTTTCGCAGAACCAGCCCACCGAGAAACACATCACCATCGCCGCGGGTAGCTAGCTGAATCCAGTGGGCCCCAAGAGCATTCGCTTCAGGGGCCCGCTGTCCGCGCTGCGGGTGCCGTCGCGCGGAAGGATAAGTCGCCCGGTACGCTCATGTCACGGATACATTAATGGCAAGTGCCACAACGACTCTCCCGGTTCCAGCTGCCACAACCGGCCGGCGTTGACCCGAACCAAGCTCGCCGCTCCAGCCATGAGGACCGCGGCAAGCAGCCCGCCCAGAACGGCGGTGACTACCGTGGTGCGCAACTCGCCGGCACTCGCGGTCATCACGTCGAACCACGCGTCGCAGAGCAACAGGATTCCGGTGGTGAACGCCGCGAACACCAACAAGTAGCGGTGCAACCACGCCAAAACTGCCGTGACGGCCATGAACACCACCAGCAGACAGTCGAAGCCCACCCACATCAACGACCAGTTCCGGACCATGTGCGTCCGCGGCAAGGTGAATGCCAAATACACGATCCAGGGGGTCATGAAAACCGCCCCACCGATCATCAAACCCAAGTGCGCGCGCCTCAGCGTCGAGGCATAGCCAGTGGGCACCACGTCGTCTATCGGGCGCTGCAATCGCCTGATGAGGGCACGCCGCTGCGCCGCAGTCAATGCGCGGATTTGATTGTCGGACAATACATCTGTTGTATCGTCATCCTCGGAATGCTGATGAGACATTCGTTCAACGCTACGAACGGATCGGCAACGGCGTTAGAGCCCTTGGGCCCAAGCCAACAGAATGCTCGCCGGTGACCTTGGTCACTAGCGCCACACACTCGGTGCCGGACACCATGGAACCATGTCAACCGCTGCTATTCCGGGCATCGTGGTCGGAATCGACGGGTCGGCCGACAGCGACGCTGCGCTGCGGTGGGCCGTTGGTGATGCGATGCTTCGCCATCAACAACTGACTTTGGTAGTCGTCGTCAGTCCACTGATCACCGGCTACCCCGGCATCGGAATGTCGACGCCGGTGATGCCCCGAGACCTGACAGAGTGGCAAGAGGTCCGGGCCCGACGGGCACTGGACAAGGCCGCGCAGACGGCACGCAGCATCGCGGGTGACTCGGAGCTACAGATCCACACCGAAATTCCGTTCGGCCCCGTCGTCCCGACACTGGTCGAGTTGAGTACTCGCGCTGACATGATGGTGCTGGGCACCAGGGGCATGGGCGCATTCGACCGGCTGCTTTTGGGATCGGTGAGCACAGCACTTGTGCACCACGCGCATTGTCCAGTCGCGTTGATCAACGCGCAGGCTCCGTCCCTTCCGGTCCATGCGCCGATCCTGTTGGGTGTCGACGGCTCGCCTGGTTCAGTACCGGCCGTCGAGCTGGCCTTCCAAGAAGCAGCAGCCCGCGACGTCGAACTGATTGCCCTGCATGCATGCGGCGATGCCGAGATCCCCGAAATCACCCCGGTTCCATGGTGGGCCGCAAGCACTGACGCAGAACATCGACTGGTGGAACTTCTGACGCCGTATCAAGAACGGTATCCCGAAGTCGCCGTACGCTATTGCATCGTGCGAGATCATCCGGCCCGCCATCTGGTCACGCAGTCCGAATCCGCCCAACTGGTGGTCGTCGGCAGTCGTGGTCGCGGTGGCTTGGCGGGCATGCTGCTGGGATCGGTCAGTTCCGCCGTAGTGCATGCGGCGACCACACCGGTGATCGTCGCCCGGCACGATACAGTCCACATCGAATCCGCACCAACCGTTGCGACGGCAGCACGATCATGATCACCTCCACGATGCGCACTTGGCGGGTAACTACTCCCGGAACAATTGCCGAACGGCCGCTGGAATTCGGCAGCGCAGAAGTCGTGGCGCCGGCTGATGGCGAGGTGCTCGTCGCGGTCCGCGCCTGCGGCGTCTGCCGTACCGATCTGCATGTCGCTGAAGGCGATCTGCCAGTGCACCGTCCCCACGTCACTCCCGGCCACGAAGTCGTGGGTGAAGTGGTGGCCATCGGTGACCGACCGACCAACGACCTGGCGGTCGGCGACCGCGTCGGGGTGGCGTGGCTCAGACACACCTGCGGACGCTGTCGGTTCTGTGTCCGAGGAGCGGAAAATCTCTGCCCGCAATCCCAATACACCGGGTGGGATGCCGACGGTGGCTACGCGGAATTCGTCACGGCGCCAGCCGATTACGTCCACCGATTACCTTCGGGCTACTCCGATGCCGAACTCGCTCCGCTGCTGTGTGCCGGAATTATCGGCTACCGGTCATTGCTACGCGCCGAATTACCTCCAGGCGGTCGCCTCGGCATCTACGGTTTCGGCGGTAGCGCACATATCACCGCCCAGGTGGCACTCGCCCAAGGCGCGGAAGTACATGTCATGACCCGCGGTGACGCCGCCCAGCAATTGGCTCTGGCGTTGGGGGCGGCATCGGCGCAGGGCCCCGCTGACCCACCCCCGGTGCCTTTGGATGCCGCGATTCTCTTTGCCCCTGTAGGCGAATTGGTCTTGCCCGCTCTTGAGGCGCTGGACCGCGGTGGCACTTTGGCCATCGCCGGCATCCATCTCAGCGACATCCCGGTACTCAACTATCAGCGTCACCTCTTTCAAGAGCGGCAGGTACGTTCGGTCAGCTCGAATACCCGCGCCGACGCCCGTGAATTCCTCGATTTCGCCGACCACCATCACATCCAAGTCACCACCCCGACATATGCATTGGACCAGGCCGACCGTGCGCTCAGTGACTTGGCCGCGGGGCGTATCGCAGGCGCCGCGGTGCTTCAGGTGTCATGACTTCCGGGCATGAGGGCGGGCAATGAGCACCGGGCACGGCGCGTGGTGAATTAGACGGTGGCTCGTTGAGCCGAGCAAGAGCCCGGCCGCCGCGCCGTGGCCATGGCTGCCGACCAGAAGCAATTGGGCGTGCTGGGAATGGCTCAGCAGTACCTGCGCGGGATTTCCGGTGACCACGATGCGACGTACCGCGACATCGGGGAATTTCTCTTGCCATCCGGCCAGCCGTTCGGCCAACAGCATCCGATGCTGTTCCTCACCGGCTGCTCCTATCAAATCTTCCCATGGCGGCTCGCTGTAGTAAAAGGCTGGTGTGAACCGCGATACGTGAACAGCCACCACGTCTGCGCCGCGCATGGAGGCTTCCTCGAACGCCCAACCGACCGCGTCCTCACTTTCGGGGGCCCCGCATATCCCCACCACGACGGGACCGTCGACCGGTACACCCGGCGCGCGGACCACCACGACCGGACTGTGCCCGTGCGCGCTCAGCGCCACCGCCACCGACCCGGCGAGCAGCCCGGTGAATCCGTTCAGCCCGCTGGACCCGACGACGGTCACGAATGCGCTCTTGGACAGATCAAGCAGTATCTGCGCAGGCCGACCGCTAGACCGCACCGATGACACCTCAACAGCAGAGTCCACTGCGTGGACCTGCTCCTTGGCTTCATCAAGGAACCGTTGGCCAGCCTCCTCCAGATGCTTGAAGAAACTCTCCGAGACACCCGGGTCGAACCCCATCGCAAAGCTGCTGTAATCCACGGCATGGACCAATCGCACTGGCAGGTTGCGCAATTGCGCCTCACGGACCGCCCAGTCAAGCGCGTGCAGCGCAGACGTCGATCCGTCGATTCCGACCAAAATGTATGGGCGGGGAGATAATTCGCTCACGATGTCCTCCATCCACGTCGCGGATTTGATGCTGTCGACGTTATGGATCTGCTCGGTTCGGTGCTACGGCCGAAAGTCCCTGTTTCACCGGCCAGAGCCAGCCGCTCGAGCCGGTCGTCAGTTAGGGACTGACGGCGCCACCTCAACGGGACTTTGTGCCCTCGACACGCAGTACCAGCGGCGCGCAGAGTCGGTGACAACCGAAGCAACCGGCGTCCGGATCGGAGGAGGCGTGCAATGGATCCGGCCGATCGAGTGGCGCACCATTGGACGGTTGATACCCGAACTGAAAGCTCAAATTATGCTGCCCAGCATGATATTTGGTCACTGATCGAGAACACCCACGGTGACCCGCTGGCACCGTTTGCAATGGCATCCGGCCGCAGCTATGTCTTCAGCGTCGACGCCACCGCTGCCCTGTGTTACGAGGTACTTGCCGGTTACGCCGTCGCCGCGGGCGATCCGATCGGAGACCCGGAGCGATACGTCGAGGTGATCAACCGGTTCACCACCTTGTGCCGGCTACGTGGCTGGCGGATTGCCGTGCTCTGTGTATCTGATCAACGGCTGCCGTTGTGGCAGAACATAACTGATACAACCAAGGGTCTTTGTGCGGTGCCCATCGGACGCGACGTGGTGATCGACGTCAATCAGTTCAACCTGGTCGGCCGCGGCAAACGCAATCTTCGGCAAGCCGTGCAACGCACCCACAATTGCGGTATCACGACGCAGGTTGTTGCCGAAAGCGGCCTGAATGAGCACCTGCGCGACGAGTTGCACGACGTGATGCTCGAGTCGGGCAAGACAGCAGACATTGAACGAGGATTCTCGATGATGCTCGGCGACACACTGTCGGGTCGCTATCCGGGGGTGTGGCTCATTATCGCTCGAGATCGCGCCGGCCGGATACAAGGATTTCATCGGTACGCCAGTTCCGGTGGCGGCACCGACCTCAGCCTGGATCTGCCCTGGCGTCGCAGAAACGCCCCGAACGGCATTGATGAACGCCTCAGCATCGACATGATTCAGTGGGCTAAAAATAATGGTGCACAGCGTGTTTCGCTGGCATTCGCACCGTTTCCGGATTTGTTCGACCCCAATAGTGCACCTCGACCGGGGCTGCACACCCTCCGAGTCTTGACTCACCTCGGCGACCGATTCATCAAGCTCGAATCACTTTATCGATATGTGCGCAAATTCGAGGCCATGGACCGGCAACGATATGCACTGTTCCCGCCATTGCATGCGGCGCACGCACTGGCAGTCCTGCTGGCACTGGAATTTGGCCCCCACCATCATTCCGGCTCCCAAGATCGCGCAACTACAAACCGCGTCCAACAACGGAATCGGAGGAGTCATGACAAGCGACACACACACCGGTGACCCTGTTGTAGTCGGAATCGACGGGTCGGCAGCAGCGGTGTACGCAGCTCATTGGGCCGCGAAAGAAGCAGTCGCGCGAGACGTACCACTACGGCTGGTCAGTTGCGTCCAGCCCCCTATGGGCATCTGCGGACCTGCAGATTGGATGGTCGTCGAATACGCGCAGACCTGCCTGCGGGCAGCACAAGAAGCCGTCGAAGGCGCCGATTCGATGGTCAAGATCGAAACGGCCATCCTCGAAGGTAGCCCTACCCAGATGTTGATAGCGGAATCTCACCACGCGGCGATGCTTTGCGTCGGTTCAGTGGGTATCGGTCGCGTTGCCCGAGCATGCCTAGGCTCCACCGCCACCGAAGTCGCGGAAGGGGCGCACTGTTCCGTTGCCGTAATCCACGGATCCGTACCGCGGCGTCGCCCGGAGCACGGCGCGATCTCGGTGGGGGTGGGTGATTCCGCGGAGAACGACGACGTCATCGCGGCTGCCGTGGCCGAAGCACAATTGCGCAGCCTGCCCATCGTCGCAGTCGGAGTATGTGCGCCCGAGACTGGGATTTCTTCGCGGCAAGAACTGACGCGCCGGGTGGCAATGTGGCGCGAGCGCTACCCGGATCTGCAGATTACCGCTAAGCCCGTCACAACTGGTATCGCCCTGTTCATGGCAAAGCCGACGGAATCCATAGAACTCGTGGTGATCGGCGCCGACGATGCCACTGACCTGCCCACGATCATCGGCCCGCACACCGAGGAGGCCGGCTACTCGGTGTTGATCGTGCGTTCCTAGACGGCACCGACACGGGTTCACCGGCCGGGCAGCGTTGGTGTGGCCAACAGTTCGCGCACTTCGTCGTCGCTCACTTGGCGGAAATCCCAGAACGACTCACCGACAGCGCGGAAGGGCGACGGCATGCTGGCGCACACGACGTCATCGGCGACACCCATGAGCTCCTGGCAGCTCGACTCCGAGGCGACGGGTATGGCCACCACCACCTGTGCAGGATGACCCTCGCGCACTGCCTGAGCTGCGGCGAGCATGCTCGCCCCGGTCGCCACACCGTCGTCGACAATGATCACCGTCTTGCCCCTGATATCGAGCGGCGGTCTGCCGTCGCGGTAAAGCGCCTCCCGCCGCACCAGCTCGCGGCTTTCGCGCTCCACGATCTCCGACATCTGTTGCGGCGAAACCCCAAGTGCCCGAACCACTTCGTCGTTGATGACCATTCGGCCGCCACCACTTAGCGCGCCCATCGCGAACTCCTCATGGCCAGGGGCACCCAGCTTTCGGACGATGAAGGCATCCAGCGGGGCGCCCAGTGCAGCGGCGACCTCCCACGCCACTGGTACTCCACCCCGGGCCAATCCGAACACCACGACGTCGGCTCTGCCGCGATATCCCGTCAGTAATCCGGCCACTGCGCGCCCCGCATCTCGGCGGTCGCGGAAGACGCGCCGCGGTGAACGACGGATGAGATTTCGCGCAGACATCAGTGGCCTTGGTCCACCTCCCTGGGGCGACTGCACAACGCCTCGTACATCCAGGGTATTCACATCCGGGGTGTTCGGTGGTAATGCGTATGACGTGGCATTTCGTGTGATCGCGGTAATTCGTATGACTTAGCAATACCAGCGTCCAGGAGGCAACAGTGAAGATCACCAGGATGATCGTGGCGGCCGTAGCGACCGCGGGGATCATGACAAGCACCACTGCACCGATCGCATCAGCGGCCTACCCCGTCGTAGGCAAGCTCGGAACCGAACTGACCATGACCGACAGCGTCGGCCAGGTCAACCTCGGCTGGAAGGTCAGCGACCTGAAGCCAAGCTCCGACGTCATGCCGGGCTACCCGGTCGCCGGAAAGCTCTGGGAGGCCACGGCCACCGTCCGAGCCATCAACGGCCCCGTCACCCCGGGCGTTTCACAGTTCAATGCAGTCGCGCCGAACCAGTCCGCCTACCGGGTATTGTGGCAGGTCGCCAGCCCGGTGAACATCAGCGGCGCGACCATCCCGCAGGGCGCACAATCGACCGGCAAGATCCACTTCGACGTCACCGGCGCCCCGCCAACCACTGTGACCATGAACAACGGCATGCAGGACCTCATGGTTTGGACGCCGTAGTACCCGGCAGTCGACCCAAACGCCACCCGACCAAAATCGAGGCGGCCCACTAGACACCTTGTTATGTGCACGGGGTCCAGGGATGTCCACCGGTGTCGGATTTGTGCAGGTAGAGCCGTTGTGACGACATGGGTGGACACCCAGATACCCCCTGGATTCCTGGGCAATGGCTGTCCCAATGGCTGTCCACTGCGGCACAGGGAGGGTGGGTGTCATGCAGGGGACATCCCTGGGCCCGCTCCATAGTGCGCGGAGTAAAGCCCTGGACAAAAATCCACAATTAGTCTTAGGGATACCAGGGCCATTTCCGGTGTGCCAGAGCGATTCTGAGGGTGCGTCATCGAGACGACACCGAACGAGTTCCGGGATTTGACCACGCACAAGCTAAAGTCACAAAGAAACTGGACAAGGCTGTGCGAATGATAGCTGAGGTCAACCGTGGCGATAGCAGCTAAAAAGGGATCGCCTAATTCCCCGGTGGTCATCGTTGGGGAGAGTCTAGGTCCTCAAAAGTCGCGCATCCCGTTTGATGGCGGCAGTGGCCGGTTGCTCGACCGCGCCCTGCGGGAAGCTGGCAAAACGAAAGACGCAGTGTTCACTACCAACGTCGTTGACTGGCACCCAACCAACAATCGTCGGCTAACGCGCCAGGAAATTGCTAGCGAAACCCCGCGCCTCAAGCGTGAACTTAAAGCCGTCTCTCCCAAGCTGATTATCTGCCTTGGGAAAGTCGCCGCTACAGCATTGCGGGACCTCTATCCAGAAGCGCGAGAATTGCGTTGGCCGTTCACCGCGCCGCGCAAGCGGATCGACAACGGTCCTGCTCTCCTATTCGCCCTGCATCCGTCCGCAGCTCTACGGGAGCGTAACAAGCTGCCGGAAGGAGAACGCGAGCGTTACGAACGCCGGTACGTGTCCAGCCTCGCACGCGCTCTGCGGTGGAGCCTCCAGAGTGACAGCCGTTAGAGCGCACAAGGTCGGAGTGCGTAGAGCCACGAATCGGCACCGAAAATGCTTCAAGACCCCGGTAGGGGCGCTTCAAACTTGCTCGCTGTCGGCGAAAGCGCAGCTCGTATCGTCGGTGGCGACACCACTCATGCCCGAGGGACAAACCCGGAGGATCAGGCGGGGATGCAAAGGTTCGGCGTTTATGGTTGCGGAATCTGTGGAATCTGCGGAATGGCCGGGATAGCCGGGATAGCCGGGATGTCAGGCACCGCAGGAATGTCAGGCACCGCAGGAATGTCAAGCGCCGCGGGAATGTCAGGTGCCGCAGGAATGTCAGGTGCCGCAGGAATGTCAGGTGCCGCAGGAATGTCAGGCATCGGCGGCGCAGATGGCGGATCCGCATTTGCCACACCGATATTCAGTCCAAAGGCGGTCAAGCCTAGGGCACCGGCAACTATTGCCTTGGCGAAGAGTTGCTTTAGTGTCATCGCCCCATCTCCTTGTCTCCGTTTGGCGTTGACGTAACGTTAGTAAAGGTACACCCGAGAGACGTCCCGTTCACTAGCTCCGCAGTAAAAGCGTTTCCCAGAACCGCCTCGCGGCTAAAGCGCGGGTGCTTTCTCTTCTCGTGCTGCCAAATCCGGGTATCAGTGAGACGCGAATCGGTTAGGGGCGCTGCTGGCTAGAGACCCGCACCGCGGGTCACCAGTTCTCGCGCTGCTGTGGTGTTAAACCTGCAGGCGGGCACTCGGGGTGAGCTGGCGAATAAAAGCACGGGGCACCTGGCGGCTCGCTGCCGCCGTACGGGCCTTCGTAATATTGCCCACCAACGCAGTGATAGGTAATTCCTGAATCTTGGCTCGTGTAGCTGGAACCTTCGCGGCAATCGGCGTGCGCGACGCCAGGGCATATGACGGCGGCTGCGGCGAGTAGTGCCGCCGCGATGATCTTCGTCATGGTGTTCGCTTCTTTTCTCACAATAGGTTCTCACTTTGCACGCACCCCACTATGAGCTTTGCGTCTGCCGGGGAATAACCTTGTGGCCCATCAGCTCTATCAACGACCGGGCCTAGCCAGTCAGCCACTGCAACACGCCCCCGTGCCGCCCGGAGCAGGTGGCGGTGGGGTGCTGACTGAACGAGTAAGAGCCGTCGCGACAACGGGCGGTTGCGCCTTGCGGCCCGCTCGGTGCACAGGTGTTGGCCGCATAGCTATCGCAGTCGTTGGGACCGGCGACTGCGACCGCCGGGGCCAACAGGCTGAGGCCGACGACGATGGCGGCGATCTGCGATAGGCGTCTCATTTTGCTCTCCACTGAGCTGGGCGTATTTACCCCAAGTGGATTATCCACCGCGCGGTGGATAGCGCGACAGTCTTTTCGGCGTGGCTGGCCAGCCAGAACACCAGCTTGGACAACGCGAAAAACTGGGTGAAAGGCACCGAGGCGATGCTTCGCGGCGAGCTGCCGACGGCCCGTTCAATGGCGCTCAAAGCCTCCAGGGGCTACCGCTATCTGCTGGGGGCTTGTGAGAGCCAATGGCTGTACGAATGGCTGTCTATACCTCATGGTGGTACATCTCTGGTCGGCTTTAGAAGCCTCTGATCTGCATAAACTCTGTCGGGCTGACGTGATATGACCCCGGCGACCACTAGACACCTTGCTTTAGGGTGTCTACCCATGAAGACCTACCAGTGCGAACCCGTCGGCCTGGATTTCATCGACAGCGCACCGTTCCGGTTCGTCAGCAAGATCGATCTGGCGATCACCCGCGAGCAACTGTTCGACGTGCTCGCCGACGAGACGTCGTGGCCGCAGTGGGCAACGGTGATCACCAACGTCGAGTGGACCAGCCCCAAGCCGTACGGCGTCGGCACCACCCGCACGGTAAAAATGCGTGGCCACATCACCGGTGAGGAGGAGTTCCTGGCCTGGGAACCGTTCTCCTACATGGCGTTTCGATTCAACACCAGTACCTCCAACGCCATCTCGGCATTCGCCGAGGGCTACACCGTCGAAGAGACGCCGGAAGGCTGCCATCTGACCTGGGTGATGGCCATGAAGCCCAGCGGCCTGGCCGGCGAGATCGGCATGAATCTGGGCCGACCGATGATGGGTTGGCTGTTCCAGCGTTTCCTGCACAACCTGAGGCGCTACGCAGACAAGCGTTACGGCAAGTAGAGCCCGTCCCACGCCGCCCTACGGACCTTGTCGGGATCATCGACAATCTCGTCCTTGGTCGACGTGATGACACGGGTAGCGCGCTGATCGGTGTCATAAACCGGCCAGTCCGAAACCCCGGCGCTGGCGAAATCCAGCCACATGCGCTGCATCCGGCGGCCCACTGAGGGTTGCACCTGACGGCCCAGGGGGTGCAGCAGCCGGCCCAGGTACGAGCCGTAGCTGTGCTGGATGTGCACGATCTCGCTGCCGTGGGTGGCGCCGAGGCCGAGCACCTTCAGCGTCCAGGTGGTGTGGTCGAACCGGTACACGTGCGTCGGCGCGTGCGCACTATATGCGTCGGAGAAGGCCCAGGTCGGCGCTCCGAACATCACGTCGGAACCGAAGTCGATCAATGCGCTACGCCGCGGGTAACTCGGATATGCATGCAGGACGTTGTCTTTGGCGCCAGGATCTGTTCGGGCGAAGTATTCGTCGACCATCGGCACCGTGGTGGGCAGCATGGGTGGCTTACCCCAGGCGAACATCGAGGCCTCGCGGCTGTTGGTGCCGATGATCAGCGGCACCTTGTGTACCTCGCCGGTCCGGGCAGCGTCCACGGGGTGTATGGGCAGCAACTCGGTGCCGTAGGTCAGTCCGTAGGCCAGCGTCGGGGTGTTCACCGCGCTCTCGGTCTGCAATTTGCCGGCCGTACGCCGGAGCTGCCGCTGGGGCAGCTCCGGAATTTCGTCGACGTCGACGCCGAGTCGCCGCACGAACTCGTGGGCCTGCCGGTCCCTGCTCTCTCGGCCCGCGATCAGTGGCAGCGCCGGGCTCTGTGCGATGGCCCGACCGAAAAGTCCTTCGGCAGCCGGGCTGGCCAACAGCGCCAGCACCGATGTCGCGCCGGCCGACTCACCGAACACCGTGACCCGCCCCGGGTCACCACCGAATGCCACGATGTTGTCGCGCACCCACTGCAGCGCGGCAATCTGGTCGCGCAGGCACAGATTGTCATCGAACCCCGGGCCGAGGTCACCAAGCTCGAACCCACCGAACACCCCCAGCCGGTAGGTCACATTCACGACCACCACGTTGCCGTTGGCCGCCAACCGTGATCCGTTGTACAGCTGCAGCTGGCCGGCGCCGAAAACAAAAGCACCGCCTGGTATCCACACCATCACCGGCAGGCTGCCGTGTACATCGGGTGACCAAACGGTGACGGTCAAGCAAGCCTCGTCGCGCATCTTGGGATCGTCACGGCCGCCGCCCACGAAGGATTTGCCTTGCGGCGGGATCGGCCCGTGGGCGGTGGCCTCCCGGACTTCGGTCCACGGGATCAGCGGTTGTGGGGCGCGGAATCTGAGGTCACCGACGGGTTGTTGGGCGTAATCGACGCCGCGCCAGACCCCCACCCCGCCTTCAGTGGTGCCGCGTAAGAACCCCGCGACGGTCTGCACAACGGTCGAACGGTCGATCGTTTCCGGCTGGACGGCCACGCGCTGAATCTTAGTGTGCAAAGCTTTGGAAGCAGGAGATTCCCAGGCCCCGGATGGAGCGGTGATGACCTTCAACGAAGGTATGCAGATCGACACGAGCAACACCTCGACCAGTGGTGGCGGCGGTGGCCGCGGGATCGCCATCGGTGGCGGTGTCGGCGGACTTCTTGTTGTGGTGGTTGCGTTGTTCCTCGGGGTTGATCCGAGCACAGTGCTGCCTCAGCAGGGGCAAGCGACGTCCCAGGAGGCCGGCGGAGGCTCAAATTACGATCTGACCAAGTGCAAGACCGGCGCAGACGCCAACAAGTATCTGGAATGCCGCATCGTGGCCACCGGCAACTCGGTCGACGGCGTTTGGTCGCAGTTGCTCAAGGGATACCGGCCGCCGAAGATGCGGCTGTTCAGCAACAGCGTGCACACCGCGTGCGGCCCGGCGACCACCGCTGTGGGGCCGTTCTACTGCCCCGGTGACAAGACGGCCTACTTCGACACCACCTTCTTCCAGACGTTGGTCGACCAATTCGGTTCCAGCGGTGGACCTTTGGCCCAGGAGTACGTGGTGGCGCACGAGTACGGACATCACGTGCAGGATCTGCTGGGCGATATCGGCCGGGCTCAGCAGGGGCCCGGCGGCGCCGAAGGCAACGGCGTGCGCACCGAGTTGCAGGCCGATTGCTATGCCGGTGTCTGGGCGCATTACGCGTCCACCACCAAGCAGGAGGGCACCGGCGTCCCGTTCTTACAGCCGTTGAGCGACAAGGACATTGCCGACGCACTGTCTGCGGCGTCGTCGGTAGGCGATGACCGGATTCAAAAGGAGATGCAGGGCCGGGTCAACCCCGAATCCTGGACGCACGGGTCCTCGGCAGAGCGGCAGAAGTGGTTCACCATTGGCTATCAGACCGGTGATCCGAAGAAATGCGACACCTTCAACGCGGCCAGCCTGGGCTAACGCCATTTTGTGAATTCCTTTGTGCGCCGCCGGTAGGTTGACCCGCATGGCGAAACTGTGGATGTCTCTGGTGGTGCTCTCGGTGGTGGCGATCGGTTCGGCAGGCTGCGGCTCGTCGAACCAGCCCGGCACTGCAACGGCGCCGGCCGGCACGGCCGTTTCCGAGCCGCAGCGCACCACGCCGGATGGGTCCATATCGGTGTCGTCGGACAACTTCGTGCGGGCCGAAAGTGACCTGTACCTGGGGAGAGTCGTGCGCGACGGCGGATTTGGCAAGTTTTACCACACCCGTGAGCTCTCTCCGATGAATCACCAGGTGGTGGTGCGGCAGAACCGCGACACGTTGTACTCGGCTGCGGTCTTCGACCTGCAGGCCGGTCCGGTCACCATCTCGATGCCCGACCCCGGTGACCGGTTCCAGTCACTGCAGATCATCACCGAGGACCACTACAACCCGAATGTGTTCTACGGCAAGGGCGATCACACCTTGGACCAGAAGACCATCGGCACCCGCTACGTCATCGCCGCGGTGCGAACCCTGGTCAACCCGAGTGATCCAGCCGACCTGGGCAAGGTGCACGCGCTGCAGGATGCCATCACCGTCAAGCAGGATCACCCCGGCACTTTCGAGGTGCCCCGTTGGGACCAGGCGAGCCAGACCAAGGTCCGGGATGCGTTGCGGGTGCTGGCCTCGGCGCTTCCGCCTGACACCAAGGGCATGTTCGGCGCGGGCCCGGCTGATGTGGACCCGGTGCGGCATCTGATCGGCTCGGCCTCCGCGTGGGGCGGCAACCGGCCGAAGGACGCGACCTACCTCATGGTCAACCCACCGAAGAACGACGGCAACACGGTATACAGACTGACGGCCAAAGATGTTCCGGTGGACGGATTTTGGTCGGTCACCGTGTACAACAAGGATGGCTATTTCACGCCAAACCCGCAGAACGCGTACTCGTTCAACAACCTGACCGCTGCCAAAGGTCCCGACGGTGCAGTGACCATCCAGTTCGGTGGCTGCACGCCGGAGGTTGCCAACTGCCTGCCGATCACACCGGGTTGGAACTACACGGTGCGTATGTACCGGCCGCAGCAGTCCATCCTCGATGGCACGTGGACGTTCCCCGCTGCCCAACCGGTCTAGCTGGCCGGTGGCCACGGCCGCTTTCGCAGCACCCAGGCTATTGACCGAATTGAACAGATATCGTTAATCTGTTCAAATGCCTGGCTCGCCGATACCGCCGCGCGCGGTTTCTCCAGCCCTGCTGGACGCCACCGCCAAGACGCTACGACGACTGGGCCCAAGGCAATTCAGCCTGACCGCCGTTGCCGAAGCCGCCGGAGTGTCCCGCGGGACTGTCTACAACGCGTTGGGTAGCCGCGAGAACGCGATCACCGTCGCGCTGGATCATCTGGCATCGGCATTCGTCGCTGCGATGGCCGCCGAGGTGGACAAACAGGACACCCTGGCCGAGCAGGTCGCGGCCGCCGCAGTGCTGATCTGTGCACACCGGCAGAGTTCTCCTTCGGTGCCGCAGAACAGCATCAACGAATCCATCGTCGTACTGCTGCTGCGCAACATCGGTGAGGACTTGATGCGCCGTGCGGTCGACCTGTGGAAGCCGCGGGTCAAGGCCGCGCAGCGCGACGGCGAGATCAGCGCCGCTATCGATCCCGCCCGCGCCGGCGAATGGATTGTCCGAATACTGCTGAGTTTCGAGGTTCTCCCACCCATCGGGGTCAACCTCGACAGCCCACGCGCCGTCCGGCGCTTCGTCACCGACCACATCGTCACAGGACTCAACGGAGAGGCACCATGACCAAACCCGACCACGAGGTCGTCATTATCGGCGCAGGGCCAGGCGGCATCGCCACCGCGCACCTGTTGCACCAGAAGGGTATTGACGACTTTGTGATCGTCGACCGCGGTGACGACTTCGGCGGCACCTGGCGGGACAACCACTACCCCGGCCTGGCGGTGGACATTCCTTCGCTGTGGTATCAGCTGTCGTTCGCCCCGAACCCGAATTGGAGCCGGTTCTTCGCGCCGGGCCCGGAGATCTACGCCTATCTGCGTGACACCGCCGCCAAGTTGAACCTGTACCAGCACCTGCGCACCAATTCCGAAGTGCTGCGCCAGAAGTGGGACTCCGACGCCGGGTTCTGGCGACTGACCATTCGTGATCAGCCGGAGTTGACCGCGCGGTTCCTGATCAGCTCGGTCGGCGGCTACGTCAATGCCAAGAACGATATCGACATCGAGGGCATCGAGGACTTCGAAGGCACCATTCTGCGGCCCAACGCCTGGGACGACCACTACGACGTCCGGGGCAAACGAGTCGCGATCATCGGCACCGGTTCCAGCGGCGTGCAGATCACCGGCGCACTGTCCGGAGTGGCAGCCAATCTCGATGTGTACCAACGCACTCCGGCCTGGGTACTGCCCAAACCCGACTTCGACATCCCGGAGTGGATGCAGCGCGCACTCAAGTTCCCCGGCGTCGTGGGCGCGGTCAACGTATTCGGACGCCTGCTCATGGACGCCACCATGGTAGCCCCGATCATCCACGTGTTCTCCCGACTCCCCCGCCGCATCCTGACCCGCCTCATCCCGCTCTATGACGGGAACAGCCGTAATCTCTACCGACTGCTGTTGCGCTACACCGTCAACGATCCGGCCACCCGCAAGGCGCTGCTGCCCCGCTACGGCATCATGGCGAAGCGACCGGTCATCTCCAGCGACTTCCTGCCCGCGCTGAATCACCCGGACACGCATCTGATCACCACCCCGATCGAGCGCATCACCCGCAGGGGGGTACGTACCGTCGATGGCGTGGACCGACCGGTCGACCTGCTGGTCACCGCCACCGGATATGAGCTGTGGACCGATCCGGAGACCTACCGGCCCGGAACCGTCTTGGGCACAGGCGGATTCGACCTCGCCGAGTATTACCGGGCACACGGCATGCACAGCTATGCCGGCACCGCGCACCCACGCCTGCCCAACCGCTGGGAGATCGTCGGCCCGCTCGGATTCGTCGGGTTTGCCTGGATGGACTACGTGGAGACCACTGCCGCACACGCGATCCGGATGATCGAACAGGCGCGACGCCGTGCCGCCACCCCGGTCGTCGCGGTCAGCCAAGATGCGTTCAACCGCTGGAATGCGCTGATCGACCGTCGCGGCCGTACCGCCAGTACTTACTACACCGACTGCAATCCGGGCCTGAACACCTATTTCGTCAACTCGCAGCAAGGCACCCCTTACTACCGTCCGCAAACCATCACCGGCTCAAGGATCTTCGCGCGGAGTTCGCCGTTAACCGATTACGACTTCAGCACCGTCCAGGCCGCACCCATCAAAGAGGAGCTCAGCGCATGACCGAACAACCCCTCGCCGGCAAAGTCGCCTACGTCACGGGCGCAGCCCGCGGACAGGGTCGCTCCCACTGTGTGCGGTTGGCGCGGGCCGGTGCCGACGTCGTCGCCATCGACGCCTGCGGCCCGGTGACCCCGGCCAACGGCTACGAGCCTGCAACGCCGGCGGACCTGGCTGAAACGGTGAATCTGGTTGAGAGCGAAGGGCGCAAGATCTACGCCAAGGAAGTCGACGTCCGCGACGCCCAGGGCCAGCAGCGGATGGTGGCCGAGGCCATAGAGCAATTCGGCCGACTGGACATCGTGGTCGCGAACGCCGGTGTGCTCAACTGGGGCCGGGTCTGGGAGATCTCCCAGCAGCAGTGGCAGGACACCCTCGACATCAACCTGACCGGGTTCTGGAATACCATCCGGGCCGTCGTCCCACCGATGATCTCCGCGGGTAACGGCGGGTCGATCATCGCCACCAGCTCTGCGGCAGGCATCAAGGCGGTGCCAGGCTGCGGGCACTACTGCGCCACCAAGTTCGGCGTGGTCGGGATGGTCAATTCACTGGCAATTGAGTTGGGCGAGTACGGAATTCGCGTCAACTCGATCCACCCGTACGGCACCGACACCCCGATGGGCAACGACCTGTCGATGTACAAGATTCTGCAGGACCACCCCAACTACATCCACAGCTTCTCCCCGGGAGCGCTGCCGACTGATTCATTGATCAAGCCGGACACCATCTCCGACATCGTGGTGTGGCTGGCCGGCGACGCGTCGTCGCTGGTCACCGCGGCCCAGATCCCCGCCGACAAGGGCTACCTGAAGATCTAGAGCGACTTCGGCGCGCTCCGTATCGGACAGCGATACGGAGCGCGTCGAAATCCCGCTACAAGCGGGAGTGCTCTGCGATACCGGTGTCGGTCGTCCGCAACGGACGGATCAGCCCGTCCTGGCTGAACGAGGCGATCAGCTCGCCCTGCTCGGTGTGCACGGTGCCGCGCACGTAGGACATGCCGGCACCCACCTGGGTGCTCTCGTGGCTGTAGAGCAGCCAGCCATTCCACTTGACCGGCTCGTGGAAGCTGACGGTGACGGTCATGGGCGCAGTCGAGACCGTCAGATGTGCCTGCGCGGTACCGATGCCCTCATGTGCCCGCATGGTGGTCGAAATGCCAAGGTGGCCGGTGAAATACGCGACCAGAGCCTTGGCCAGGTCCTCCCGCTGCGGGACCGGGTCGTAGTGCAGCCAGGCGTACAACTCGGGTGGGCCGACCTCATCGGGGCTGTTGACGTCGACCACGTCTACCAGTCGCAGCTGACGGCCCGTCATCGGCATCTCGGAGACGTTCGACTCGTCAGGGCCGGCTACGTCGGGCTTGGGCACGTGGTGGCGGATCACGTCACCGGAGGGCACGTCAGCCAACACGGTGACCGTGATGCACCGCTTGCCACCCTGGCTGGCGGTGATTACGGCGCTGGCGGTGCTGCGGCCCTCGCTGACCACGTCGAGTTCCAGCTCGACCGGCGGCCCGACCATAACGGCGCGGGCGAACACCGCGTGCGCAGAGCGGATCGACTTCTCCGGAAAACGTTTGGCAGCGGCCACAATCGCGGCCGCCAGCACCTGGGTGCCCTCAACCACCTGACGCTCGTCGGCACCGGCCAACCCGCTGGGCACCGTGTAGCGGTTCTCGCCGTCGGGCTGTGCATCGAACAGGTCGAGCAGCATCTGCAGCGTCCACGGCGTCGACACGGATTCTGTTGTCATTACAGGCTTTTCCTTACTGGTTACTACTGGTCACTTATCTGGATTCTCTGATCACGGTGTCGGCGAACTCGGTCAGCGTCGATGGTGCGGCGAAGTCGGCGAACCATACATAGAACCGCTTCACCCCTTGGGCCGCCAGGCCGGCGAAGTGCTCGCGCAGTTCGGCGGCGTCCCCGCACACCAAGCCACTGCCCAGATGCCCGAAGCGCCGGGTGCTTGTCGCGACGACACTGTCGCGGTCCGAACCGGCACCGACGAACCCGACCATCAGCTGCACCGACACGCCGACGTCGCCGACCGTTGGAAGCAGCGTGGGCAACCGGTCGAGTTGATGCGACGGCACATTCCACCAGTCGGCATAACGCCGCACCAGTCCCATGGTCTTGGGACCGGTGCCGCCGATGACCAACGGGATCTTGTGCGACGGCCGTGGCTCCTGAATCTCGCCGCCGTTGGTGAGCCCCCAGTACTGGTGCAGCAGGCCGAGGGTCTGATCCATACGAGCCACCCGAGCCGGCGCGTTGTCGCCGTCGGGCAACCCGAAACGCTCGAACTCCGCAGGCCAGGAGCCCCAACCCAGACCCAGATCGAACCGACCGCCGGAGATCGCATCGAGGGTCACCGCCTGCTTGGCCAGGACGGCCGGATGCCGGAAGGCGTCGCACAGCACCAGATGGCCGATCCGCAGACGTTCGGTGCGCGCAGCCACCAGCGTCGCGATGGTCATTGCCTCCCAGATGCTTTGGTGGGTGGCACCGGGCGGCTCCAGATGATCGATGAAGGCGATGCCGTCAAAGCCCGTGGCGTCGGCCACCCGCGCCCGCTCGACGATATCGTCGATCTCCATCCTCACCTGAGGCAGGAATACAAACCATTCAGCCATCGCTGCGTCACATTAGCCTTAACTTCGCCAACGCTCTACAAAAACGGTAATCTCATTCTCCATGCCGAAGCCGATCGCAGCCAGCGCCGCCGACACCGAGTCGCGGGCGAGCAGGTTCATGCGCTCGGCTCTGGAAATCCTGGGCGAGACCGGTCGCACCGACTTCACCGTGCTGGAAGTGGTGGAACGCTCCAAGACCTCGTTGCGGTCGTTTTACCAGCACTTTTCCACCAAAGACGAGCTGCTGCTGGCTCTGGTGGACACGATCATGACCGAGTCGACCAAAGGCTGGCGTGCCGAGACCGATGGCCTGGGCGCCGCCGCGGCACTGCACGTCCTGGTGGACCGAATCTGCGCGCCGGCCGAGTCCAGCACCCAGGAAGGCATCAACCGCGGCCTGACGTTCTACAACGATCACCTGGCCGAGTCCATGCCCAGCGACTATGCCCGGGTGCTGGCCCCCTTGCACACCCTGATCTGCGACATCATTCAACGCGGAATCAATAGCGCCACATTCGATTCCGCGCTTCAGGTGGACGTCACCGCAGCGCTGATCATGCAGACCGTGCTGGGCGCGATGCGGCTGCGGGTGCTCGGTGCGGAACTCAACGGAACCCCGGTCGACAGCAACCACATCTACACGTTCTGCCTGCGCACCTTGACCAAGTAGCGACTACACAGCGCCGCGAAGACAACACTAACCCGCCCTGGAAGCAACCCCGTTTTCCGTCATGCGCAAAAAATGGTAATGTCATTACCGCTGCCGAATAATGCGACTCTCAGGAGCGGACATGCCTTCACGCAACCTTTCCTACCCGGTGTTCGACGCCGACAACCACTTCTACGAACCCAAAGAGGCGCTGACCCAGTTCTTGCCGGACCACCGCAAGGGCGTCATCGACTACATCGACGTGCACGGCCGCACCAAGATCATGGTGCGTAACCACATCAGCGACTACATCCCCAACCCGACCTTCGAGGTCGTCGCACGCCCCGGCGCGCAGGAGGAGTACTTCAAGCACGGCAGCGGCGGCAAGAGCTACCGCGAGATCATGGGCAAGCCGATGAAGGCCATCCCGGCATTCCGCAATCCGCAGGCGCGCCTCGAGGTTCTGGACAGCCTGGGGCTGGACTACACCCTGATGTTCCCGACCCTGGCCAGCCTGGTCGAGGAGCGGCTCAAGGACGACCCTGAGCTGATTCTGGACATCGTGCACGCGCTGAACCAGTGGATGTACGAGACCTGGCAGTTCAACTACGAGAATCGCATCTTCTCCACCCCGGTGATCAACCTTGGCATCGTTGATCGCGCCATCGAGGAATTGGAGTGGTGCCTGGAGCGCGGCGCCAAGACGGTACTGGTCCGCCCGGCCCCGGTGCCCGGTTTCCGCGGCAGCCGCTCGTTCGGCCTGCCCGAGTTCGACCCGTTCTGGCAGGCCTGCGTCAAGGCCGGCATCCCGGTGTCGATGCACGCGTCAGACAGCGGCTACGCGCAGTACCTCAACGACTGGGAGCCGGCCGAAGAGTTCCTGCCGTTCAAGCCGACGTCGTTCCGGATGGTGGCCATGGGCAAGCGTCCCATCGAGGACACCATGGCGGCGCTGGTCTGTCACGGTGCTCTGACCCGCAATCCGGATCTGCGCATCCTGTCGGTGGAGAACGGCGCGTCCTGGGTGCCGTACCTGTTCTACCAATTCAAGGACGTCTACTCGAAGATGCCGCAGGAGTTCCCCGAGGACCCGATTGCGGCCTTCCGGCGCGCCGTCTACGTCGCACCGTTCTGGGAGGACGACTTCAACAAGATGGCGGACCTGTGCGGTATCGACCGGATCATCTTCGGTTCGGACTGGCCGCACCCAGAGGGCCTGGCCGACCCGATCAACCTGGTTGCCGACCTGGAGGCTCAGGGCCTGGACGCCGAAGGCGTCCGAAAGGTCATGGGCGGCAACATGGTTGACCTGTTCAAGGTCGAGAACGCGCCCTGCCATAACCCCGATGTGCCGGCACTCGAGCTGGTCTGACCCGAGGCTGAACTGACTTTATGACCGACAATCCCGAACAACTGCTGTTCACGTCCACCGCGCAGGCATTCCTGGACAAGGAAGTGCCGATGACCCGGGTGCGTGAGCTGCACGCCGCAGGCATCGCCTTTGACGCCGACTGGTGGCAGCGCGCCGCCGAACTCGGCTGGGCCAGCCTGCTTGTTCCCGAAGACCTCGGCGGCGGCAGTGTCTCCGGTAACGGCGTCGCCGACCTGGCGCTGCTGTCCGAGCAGGCCGGGCGCACCGTCGCTCCCGGTCCACTGCATCCGGTCAGCGTGGTGCTCGCCGGACTCGTCGAGGCGCCGGAGGGCCACGAGACGACCATCGAGGCGCTGGTATCAGGTGAGACAATCGCTTCCTGGGCGGTATACGAACCCGGTAACGGTTGGGCGCCAACTGAACCCGGCCTGATCGCGACCGAAACCGCGGACGGCTTCCAGCTCGACGGAGTCAAGGACCGGGTCGAGGCCGGAGCCGAGTCAGGCGTGCTGCTGGTGGCCGCCCGCTGCGGCGATGCCGTACGGCAATTCTTGGTGCCCACCGATGCAGCAGGTGTGACCATCGAGGCCCAGCAGTCGATCGACATGGTAAAGCGTTACGCCCGAGTCACTTTCGATGGCGTTCAGGTCGGTTCGGACGCCGCGGTTGGAACTGCCGAGCAGGCCTCCCGGCTGATCTCCCGGCAGGCCCAGATCGCCCAGCTCCTGCAGTGCACCGAGACCGTCGGAATCCTGGGTGCAGTACTGGATTTCACCATCCAATGGGCGTTCGACCGGCATTCGTTCGGCCGGCCGCTGGCGTCCTACCAGGCGCTCAAGCACCAGTTCGCGGACCTGAAGATCGAGTACGAAACCTGCCGCGCCACCACCTATGCCGCGGCCAAGGCTGTGGCCGAGGACTCCCTCGACGCTGCCGTCAAGGCCAGCATCGCCAAATCCTATGTCGGCGAACATGCTTCAGACATGATCCAACGCTGCGTGCAACTGCACGGCGGTATCGGTGTCACTTGGGAGCACGACCTGCACCTGTATCTGCGACGTGCGGCGCTGAACCGCTCGCTGTTCGGCACTCCGGAAGATCACAATCTCGCGGTCTACGCCGCCGAAGCAGACAAGGCCGCATCATGACCGAGACCGTCGCAGAGTTCGCAGCTCGGGCCGACGCCTGGCTGGCCGAGAACATGCCGCCCATCGATCCGGCCAACCCGCCGGAGGTCGATCGCGGTGCCGAGGAGCCGTGGCTGCGCGCGCGAGAGCTGCAGAAGAAGCTCCACGCCGGCGGGTTCGCCGGGATCTGCTTTCCCCGCGAGTACGGCGGGCTGGGCCTGCCCATCGAATACCAGAAGGCGTTCGACGAGGTATCGCGCAACTACGAGCTGCCGATCATCCTGAACACCCCGACCTTCACCATCTGCGCCGCAACCATCCTGGACACCGGCTCCGAGGACCAGAAGCGCGACCGCATCTCGGCCGCCATCCGCGGCGACGAGGTGCTGGTACAGCTGCTCTCAGAGCCCAACGGCGGTTCGGACCTGGCCGGGGTGATCACCCGCGCCGACCGCAAGGACGGCAAGTGGGTGATCAACGGCGCCAAGACCTGGAGCACCAGCGCGTTCGCCGCCGACTACGGCCTGATGCTGGCCCGCACCAACTGGGATGTGCCCAAGCACGAGGGCCTGACCATGTTCCTGGTGCCTATCAACTCACCCGGCATCACCATGCGTCGGATCCGTCAGGTCGACGGCAGCGACGAGTTCTGCGAAGAATTCTTCGACGACCTGATCCTCGGCGATGACGCCGTGGTGGGCGAAGTGAACGACGGCTGGGCAGTGGCCTCCCGGCAGATGCACCACGAGCGCCGTGCGGTGGGCGGCGGCTCGGAGTTCGCGAGCGGCATCGGGGCCGAAGGTTCCAGCGATCGGCCTGTGGACTACCCGGCGCTGCTGGCTCAGGTCGGCGACACCGAACGGCATCGCGAGATGGCCGGTCGGGCACTGGTGCGCCGGGCGGTACAAGAACAGCTGATCGAGCACGTGTACCACAGCACCATGGATGGTTCACTGCCCGCGGCGGCAGGTTCGATCATCCGGGTGGGGCATGCAGAGGCCATTCAGTTCGAAATGGACACAGTGCTCGCGCTGACGGGCAGCGCCGGTGTGGTCGACGGCGACGATGGCTTGTTCCCCATCACGGCCCGCTATCTGTCCCGTCAGCAGGCATCGCTGGGTGGCGGCACCTGTGAGATCGCCCGCAACGTGATCGGCGAGCGAATCCTGGGGTTCCCGCGCGAGTTCGCCGCCGACCGTGGACTGCCGTTCAACCAGGTCAAGCGCAAGCGCGACTGACTCCCTCCCCTTTCCTGCCCAAATGGGCGAACGGGCCGCTTTGCTCGACTAAGGCGGCCCGTTCGTCGGTTTCGGGGGTCTGGGCGGCTATGCGACTGTTGCCGTACCGTGGCGCCGATACACCACAATCCGGCCGCCGTCGGCCGGCGCGCTGGCAATCCCTCGCGAGTGCAGTCGCTCGCCGGGTGCCGTGGTGGTGCCGAACTCGAACTCGCGCAACAGCGTTCGCAGCGTGACGGTCATCTCCATGTTGGCGAACGCGGCACCGATACATCGGCGCACCCCGCCGCCGTACGGTATCCAGGTGTAGTTGTCGGGCGGATTGCCGATGAACCGGTCCGGGTTGAAGCGTGCTGCGTCGGGGAAGCTGTCTTCTGCTGCATGGGCCGCACCGATGCTGACCACGATGACGCGGTTTTCCGGAATTACCCACGGTCCCAACTGGATTCGTGCTCGGCTGATCCGTGCGATGGTGTTGACCACCGGCCGGGTCCGCTGCACCTCGAAGATCGTGGCTTGGGTCAGCTCCGTCCCACCGGCGTCGACCTCGGCCCCGAGCCGGGCCAGCACATCGGGATGGCGCCGGAGGCGTTCCATGGCCCAGGCCAACGTCGTCGCCGTGGTCTCGTGACCCGCCGCCAACAAGGTCAGCAGCTCATCGGCGACGTGGTCGTCCGGGATCGCCGAGCCGTCGTCGTACCGGGCTGCCAACAGCAGCGCCAACACGTCGGCTCGCTGGTCCAGTTCCGGGTCGGCGCGGGCCTGCGCGATCAACCCGGCGATGACCTGGTTATAGCGATCTCGCAGCTTCAACGCGCGGCCGCCCGGACTGAGCGGGCCGAAGTCGTGGCGCGCCAACGGTGGCAAAACCACCAGACGCGATGCTCCTAATACCATCAGCGGCAACAGTTCTCGCAGTTCCTCCAACGCCTTGCCTTCGGCGCCGAATACAGCGCGCAAGATGGCGTTGAGCGTGATCCGCATCATCGACGGCATAGCCGCGAACTCACGTCCCTGCGGCCAGTTAGCCGTCTCGCGCAACACTTCTTCTTCGATGATGCTTTCGTAACCGTGCATCCGCTTGCCATGAAATGGCGGTACCAACAGCTTGCGCCGCTGCCGGTGCGCACTGCCGTCCAGGCTGAATATCGACCCATCCCCCAGCACGTCGCCGAGCTGGCCGGCTCGCCCGATCAGATCGGTGTTCATGGTGAACAACTCTTTGACTGCGACCGGATCGCTGATCACAACAGTGGGCCCGAAGGTCGGCAGATCCAGAGTGAAAGCCGAGCCGTGTCGCCGGGTCAGCCGGGCGAAAGTCCGTTCGCGCGCCACGACGAACCTGAGACCCTGAATGAATCCGGGCACTCGCGATGCCGGCGGTAGACGCACCTCATCTGTCGTGGCTAGACCCATGCGCCCCACGGTACGTTGCGGTACCGGCTCGAACAACCCACAATCAGAACAACGCAGGCTGCACCGCCCCGGCGGCCATTGCCGCCGGGGCGGTACGCACGGAATCATGTTCGTTGCGGAACCGCGCCATCGCGCCCGTGGACCGATTCAAGCCATGACGACGAACTAGTGGCGCAACCCTGCCGCGCAGTTCCTCTTGATAGCCGGAACCCAAATACGCTCCACGCCCGTACAATTGACGGTATATGGGCAGCAGATCCGGATAGGCCGATGCCAGCCACGCCAGGAACCAGCCCCGCGTCGCTCCCCGTAGATGCAGCCCGAACACCGTCACGCCACTGGCACCGGCGGCGGCGATCCTGCCGAGCAACGCATCGAGATGTTCGACCGAATCCGTCAGATGCGGCAGCACCGGAGCCACCATGACGTGGCAGTCCAGACCGGCACGGGTGATGGCCGAAATGAGCTCCAGACGAGCCGTCGGTGACGGGGTTCCAGGCTCGACTGCACGATGCAGATCCGGGTCGAGCACCGCCAACGACACCGCGACGCTGACCTCTACCCCCTCGGCGGCCGCAACGATCAGCGGCAGGTCCCGGCGCAGCAGTGTGCCCTTGCTCAAAATCGAGAACGGTGTGCGCGAATCTGACAGCGCCGCAATAATTCCCGGCATCAGCGCGTAGCGCCCCTCGGCCCGTTGATACGGGTCGGTGTTGGTACCCAACGCCACCGACTCGCGGGTCCAAGAGCGCCGAAAAAGCTCACGCCGCAACACTTCTGCGACGTTCGTCTTCACCACCACTTGGCGATCGAAGTCGTGACCGGAGTCGAAGTCGAGATATTCATGCGTGGGGCGGGCGAAGCAATACCGACAGGCGTGCGAACAGCCACGATAGGCGTTGACGGTGAATCGGAACGGCAGATTCGAAGCCGCAGGCAGCTTGTTCAGTGCCGATTTGCACAGCACCTCGTGAAACGTCATGCCTTCGAACTGCGGCACCCGAACACTGCGAATCAAGCCGATGCGTTCCAGCCCCGGAAGCGCACCCTCGTCACCCGCTGTGACCGCCTGCCCTTCCCAACGCATATCCATATCGAACACTTGTTCGATACAAAAGTCAAGAAGTCACCAGTGGCGTCGCCGCCGCACCTACCCACGACGAAAAGCGCTACCCACCAATGTCGGCGAGGTAGGGAGTCCGGTAATCAATGACCACCCGGCCCTCGATTTTGCCCTCCGCCAGCTCTGCGAGGATGGCGTTGATCTCGTCTAGATGGGCGCGGGTGACGCTGGGCTTAATCAATCCACGGGCATAGAAGTCGAGCGCTTCGACCATGTCCTGCCGAGTTCCCACGATCGAACCACGAATAGTCAGACCCTTGATCACGATGTCGAAGATCGACGCAGGGAAATCGCCTGGCGGTAGACCATTGAACACAATGGTGGCGCCCCGCCGCGCCAGCGCGATCGCCTGTCCGAAAGCCTCGGCATGCACGGCGGTGACCAATACTCCATGGACACCTCCCGTAGCCTCTTTGACCGTCTCCACAGCATCGTCAAACTTCGCGTTGACTGCCACCTCGGCACCGAGGCTTTTTGCCAGCGCCAGTTTCGGCGCATCGACATCGATGGCGACGACCCGCATGCCCATAGCACGCGCGTATTGAACAGCAATGTGTCCGAGTCCGCCGATCCCCGATATCGCCATCCACTGCCCCGGCTGGACATCGCTGACTTTGAGGCCCTTGTACACAGTCACGCCGGCACAGAGGATGGGTGCGACCTCCACGGGATCGGCGTCATCGGGGATCCGGGCGGCATAGTCAGCATTGACCAGCATGTAGGTGCCGAAGCTGCCGTTGACGGTGTAGCCGCCATTTTGTTGGCTCTCGCATAGGGTCTCCCAACCTGTACGGCAGTACTCGCAGCGACCGCACGCCGACCACAGCCATGCATTGCCGACCTTGTCGCCGACAGCAAGATCGTTCACGCCGTCGCCGAGTGCGACGACGGTGCCGATTCCTTCGTGGCCGGGAACAAACGGCAGCTCGGGCTTGATCGGCCAATCACCTTGCACCGCATGCAAATCCGTATGACATATGCCGGACGACTCCAATTTGACAAGAGCCTCACCCAAACCCGGCGAGGGCAGTTCAAGTTCACGCAGCTGCAGCGGCGCGCCAAACTCGGTAGCCACCGCGGCCCGCATGGTCCTCGGCTGGGTGAGATGGGTTGAAACATGCCGTGTCTGAGTCATGGTTTACCTTCTCGGTGATTATTGAATTCTCTTGGCATGCAATTACATTGCCTGTCAGTGCCGATGCGCTCAGATCATCGAACGGACAGCAGCGAGCAGTCCGAACGGCTTACGCTCTTGCACGTGTGACCACTGGTCAGCTCTTCGACCAATTCTGGGCGACTTCCCGCCCCAATGACAAGCTGATCCATTGATCTCCAATGATATCCGGGTCACCCATCGCCGCCTTCACATCGCGCCCAAAGTCCCCATGGAGGCCGCGCGTGACGGCGACATTCACAGCTGAAATCCTTCGGGCAACGACGAGTCGGCGCTGCTGACATACGGCCTCTAATCGTCACCGAAAGTCACCCAAGAGCGCACAGATGACTTCTGGCCCTGTCAGCACCGAACCGAATCGGGCACCGTGAAAGTGCACCTCATCGCCACCGAGAAGGACAACTCATGACGAAACGCCCCGTCGTTTCACAACAGCCAACCGTGGCGTTGGGTTCTGGAGTCAACCACCCTGCGACTTTTTCTCGATACCGAACGACAGGTGCGGCAGGTGACATTGAACACCCGCCGATGCCCGGGAGAGTTCCTTTCATTCGCCGGCCGCCATCAGGTCCCCGTCACTGCACCGAGATATCCATGGGACCACGCCCGGCACGCGCCGAGCGTGCTTGCCGCCGGACGCATCT
This sequence comes from Mycobacterium sp. OTB74, assembly GCF_029892685.1. Classification (GTDB taxonomy): domain Bacteria; phylum Actinomycetota; class Actinomycetes; order Mycobacteriales; family Mycobacteriaceae; genus Mycobacterium. The sequence continues at coordinate 112,100 of NZ_JARXVD010000020.1, forward strand.
GCGGCGCCGCGGTGGTCGAGGTCAGCTGAACCATGCCCCCGCTCACCCACCGACATCGGCTACCTGCCGACCACTGGGCCCCAGACGCTGATCGCCTTGGCCATCAAACATCGCTCCACTTCGCCGCACAGCAGGCGGTCCCAAATGCCGCTCCAACTCGAGAGGAAAACATCATGTACAAGCACCAGGCCGACGTCGTGATCGTCGGAGTCGACGGTTCGCAAACAGCCGAGGCTGCTGCACTCTGGGGCGCCCAGGAGGCCGCAAGTCGCGGGATGCCGTTGCGGTTGCTCTATGTGATCAAGTCGAGCCTGGCCACCCCAATGCCCGCAGAGGTGTACCGCGTCGAGCTGAACAAGGGCAAAGCCGCCCTGGCATCGGCCTATCGCACCGTCGCGGCCAACATTCCTACACTGACGGTGAAAACCGATGTCTTACAAGGTGATCCCGCCGGAGTCCTGGTTGCCGAATCCCGATTCGCAGCGATGATCTGCGTGGGATCGACCGGAATCGGCCGGTTCCGTGAAGCGTTCCTGGGGTCAACCTCGGCCACGGTGGCGAGCGACTCCACCTGCTCGGTCGCCATCATCCGTCCGGCTAATACCGGGCAACCTGTAGATTTCCAGCCGCGATTCGTCATTGCACCGGTCAGCATTTTCACCGACAACTCCGACGTCATCGGCGCCGCGGCAGGTCGAGCCCGTCACCACCACTGTCCGGTATTGGCAGTGGGTATCAAGGACAATGATCTCGGCGCCACACCCTATGACGTGCTGGACAGCTTGGTCGATGGCTGGCGCCGCGAATATTCGGACGTAACTTGGTACCCGGTTCCCACCAACTCCGGGCTGCACAACTTCCTGCACGCCCATCCAGAATTGTCCGCGATGGTTGTCCTGAATCCCAACGCAGATAAAGATATTTCAGCAATCATCAGGCGTATTCCACGGGACCCAACTACCGGCCAGCAACTGATTGTATTCATCGACCGAGATCATCCGACGATCGAATCAGGCACTGAACACGACACCGCGTCCGTGGGCGGTCAAGCGTCCCCGCACTGATACTCGCGCAACGCGATATTCTCTGTACCCGTGAAAAAGCCAAGCTACCAATCAATTTCAATTACTCACACGGCCGCAAAGATGGCCTGAACGGCAACGCCGTCCAGGCCATCCAGCCTGATGGCTCAGTACCAGTGTCGTCGGCCACCGACGGTGTGGCCGATCGAGCCGAGCACCCACATCACTGCACCGATGACCAACAAGACAACACCGATAACCCACAACGCATACACCTTCAAGAACAGGCCAAGGATGAGCAGCACGGCTCCCAACACAATCATCGTTACCTCTCAATCCGTCCAGCCTGCACGGTCACCAGATTGAACTCGGTGCCATCGAACTCGGTTGCGGCAGGCGACAATCAACGACTTTGGGGTTCACCCCTGCGTAGTTCAGCGGTCCCGCGACCACAGTCAGGGCGATCCGGCCCGCCGTGCCGCAACTTGTGTCACCGCCATGGAAGTAGTCGCGCTGCCAGGCCGCGAAAACTCCGATCACCAACCAGACCAATACGAGCGTGCTGCCAACACCGCGCCACATGATGTCCTCCATGAATTTGAACTACCTTGTACCGCATACCCCGTCGGCGTCGATCACAAACATCGACCGTTCCGAACCCGCAGCGTCATGGCTATTTGCATCCACCAACGCTCAGCGCAGACCTGATGATGGACAGGATCTTTCGTGCCGATCGGCACAGATTTGCTCATAGTGGATCAATTAGCCGGCTAGACACCGTCCAAAATCGAGTACGGCCCAGAACCACGGCGTCCCCTTCAGGCGCGTTTGGCGTGCCGGACACCGGGGTATTACAAGAACGGAAATATCAGCCGACAATGGAGGGGTCGCTATGTCTGAAGCGAATACCCACCAGAATGTCGGAACGATGAAAGCAACGGAGTTCCACGACGACGTCCGCAACGACGGCTCCGGACATCAAGGGCGGACAGCCCTGAACTGGACGTTGGCCGCTCTTACGGTGCCTGGCGCCTTGATCGTCGTTGCCTTCGAATACATCCAGGTGCTGGGTACCGCCGGCTGCTCAGAGCACACCTGCGGCCCCTTAGGCCCCGGACCGTTCGTATTCGGGCTGATTGAATACGGCGCACCGCTGGTGGCGATTGTGTGCGTCGCACTGTCGTTCATAACCGCCAGGCGCCGCTACGGAACCCTTGTGCCATCGGCCGCGTGGGCAATTCTGGTAACCGCATTTGCGGTGCTGAACTTCAGCTTTCAGATTCGTTGATTGTCGCCAAAAGCCCGCCGTCGAAGACTGCGATGCCCCCTGGCGAGCGGGCCTGGCGAGCGGGCCTGGCGAGTTCACGGGTTGGCTCAGCCGAGTACCGAATCGGCCGAGCCGATAGTCACCTTGTCGGCCGAGCCGACAGTCACCACTGACTGAGCTGGCACTGCACGTTGTACGGCGAGTCCTGCTGGGTGGCCACCTGGCCGTCAATTGCGATCTCGCAGTGCGAATTCGGCGCGGCCTGTCCGCCGTGCGTGGTGCTGCTGACAGTGAAGATCGCCCACTGCGGGTCGGCCAATTTGGTCTCAAACACCCACGGCGCATCCGGCGAAACGCTGACCGTCTCGCGCTTGACGTACGAATATGCGTCGGCGTTGTAGGCCGCCTTGCTCGCCGGCTGATTCACCAGGTACAGCAGATCGAAGCTGGCCGGGCCACCCACCGACAAGGTGTACCGGACGGTGTGACCGGCCGGGTCGGCGGACGCAGCACCAGCTGTCAGCCCCGCGGCCACAACCGCTGCCGCGCCACACACTGCCCCGAACTTCACTGTCGCTTTACCCATACCGGTCATATCGACGAAACTACCGGATCGTTACAACTGCAACAGCAGCATCAGGCCTACTGCAACTCCAACAGCACCGTCACCGGGCCGTCGTTCACCAGTTCGACCTGCATATTCGCCCCAAAAACGCCGCTGGCCACCTGCGCGCCCAATTCGCGCAGCGCGGCAGAAAATGCGTCCACCAGCGGTTCGGCCACCTGGCCGGGTGCCGCAGCATTCCACGACGGCCGTCGACCCTTGGCCGTGTCGCCGTAAAGAGTGAACTGACTGACCACCAGGATCGGTGCCGCGACGTCTGTCGAGATGCAGCGCAGATTGACAGGACACGCCTGGCTACTTTGACAAAATTCGGCCGTGTCGCGGAGGCTTGTTAATCTTGCTTGCAAAACCCCAGCTCAGCGCGACAGCGGACTTAGATTTGGTGCTCGTGCGTGCGGACCATCGTGTAGCTCTCGATGTGGTCGATTTCTACGGGCACAACGGTGGCGCAGGTCTGCACGGCACACCGGTAGCCAGCTTCGGTCATGGGCGCCCGCTCCTGCTCAGCGGGAGTCGGGTCGTGGTGGGTCATCTCGGGGAACCTAACGAACCACGCTGTGGCTACATCGCGAAGTGTGTTCGGACACCGTTGGCATTCGCATATCGGATGCCAGTACGGACTTGAAACTCGGCGACCGAACAGCCAACTTCCAGACCCTTGGGAAAATCCGACCACGAGGCCATCAAGTCATTCTCCCCAACGGTTCCGATGCGCGTGATGACTCCGAGTGAGCGGACATCGTCTCCCGTGCACGCACTGTCTGCGATCCCTACCTTCGGTTCCGGGTACGTGATGGTCCCATGCCCCATCTCGATAACACCACCGCCACCGGGGGCGAACGGTCCCTCCTGCGGAGGACACTGATCGTTGGTGATGACAGGTCGAGTAAGACCAATTACCGCCTCGCACATCTTTTTCCATCCGTACTCCGATAGGTAACCGCCGCGCGCCGGCGTGCCAAGTACCTTGCCCATAAGGCCACCGACATAGCGCCACAGACTTTCAAAGGCGTCCTCCATCTCGATGCGTCGCGTCTCGTCGCCAGGAAGGTGGTACATCCGCTTTGCGTGCATCAGCCCTGAACGAAAGTCACAGTAGATATTGTCGTACGCCCACTGAATCGGGTCCGGTTCGCCGTCTGGAACAAGGGTAGACACGGGCACCATCGAATCTGCTTGGGCAAGTGCATCTTTGAACCATTTGCCTTCACCACCCTTGCTCTGAGGATAGAGATGGTGGAGCAGAGATTCCATGGCAAGAAACATGTTCCGATACGCCTCGAACAATGCGTTCGACGCACGGGCTATCCGCATGAAGCGCATCGCATCGTGCAGCGTCGGCGGCGGCGGCACCACCTGCGGAACCACATTGCCGTCTTTGTCACGAACCGTCCCGGTTGCGCTGAACTCGGGCGCAATCGGCAGGATGGCCGTCGCCCTCATCGTGACGACGTCGGCACGACGCGCCCACGTCAGGGATTCGGTGTAAGGATCGGTGATTACCGCGTCGCCCTTTGCCAGGGCGCACATGTAGTCCAACCCCAGATTCGCGTGTCGAAGCGCTTCGGAAAACGCATCCTCGATACACAGTTCCTGATCGCAGTATGTGACCACCAACGCTGACTCGGCGTCCACACATGTTGTCCACCCACCGACGTTGACCGACCCTCCGATGCGGGCTGGCCTCCTGAGTTGAAACGCACCTCCACTGCTGAGTTGCTCACCCTGCAACTCGATACCTGCGAAACGCCCCACCGTCACCGCTCGAGGGTACGACGCACCCCTAACGAAACGCTCAGTCATCCGACCCATTTCACCCACGCACGTACGCTGCGGACATCGCCACCCTGGCGACAACCCTTTTCAGGGAGTCGCTTCAGCACAACCAGGGCCTGAGCGTGCTCATCTGATGTTGCGCGGATACCGACACTTCTATTGCCATAGGTGGCTTTGATTTCCACCGTCCGGCCGTCGGCGGCCACCGCGTTGTGACCGGCTGTTGATGCCGGCGTGAGCTCAAGGTCGAACATCGCTTCGGCAGCAGCCTCCTCAGGGAGCCCATCAGGTGACCGTCCAAGGGGAACTTCCGCCCAGGATGCAACTGCTCGAGCTCTACTACGATCTTGTGCAGTTGCGCGACCAACTCGGCGGTCCGAGCTGTTCGATCGGCCAAGGATCTTGCTCATGCAAATCCGCCCGCTTGTGCGTTCACGGTCTCGGACCCCTCTCAGCGTTACTCCGGCACTGCGTCGGGTTTCGGTGCGTCCGTCAAGCCTTTGTTGCTGGTGCGGCCTGAGGGCTTGGACGACCTACTACGCCGTCCTGCTTTCGAATGATCAGAGGCGTTGCGAGGCAATGCTTCCGGGTTGGTCGCACTGCTGATGATTGCCAGTATTGCTTGATCCTTCGTCGCGCCTGACAAGCGTTCAGCCAGGCGCTCGGCCGTTAGCAGTCGCGAGAACTCAAGAGGCTGCATGAAGTACGCCCGCAGTTGCGCTGACGAGTCCTGCTGCATACGCACGAAAGTCGTTCCGAGATATCCGCCGAGCGCACCGCCCGATATACCGGTGACACCAGCAGTTACGGAGGCGACGGATGATGATGAGGTTCCTGCAACTATTGCGGCCGTTAGAATGACGAAAAATCCCGCACCTGCGGCTATCTGGGCATTCACGAAACTGCGCCGTGCCTGACCTGTCGCGATCTGGTGGTAGTAATCCAGTCGACGTTGGGTCGCCAACCAAAGATTGCCGTAGTCGTCGGTCCCGGTCCCATCACCCTCGATAACCGCTTCCTCGGCTTTGCGCAGATCGGTCTCCGCTGCTCCAAGGATTTGACGGTCTACGAAATTCTGCCGACCGGCTCTGTCAATGGTCATGACCACAAAACCACCGATATAGACATACGCAAGTAGCCCTATGGCGGCTGCCTCCAACGTACGAAGACCGACCAAGGTGAGCGAGGGAGGTCTGAGGAACACATCGAAAATGAACGCGCCTGCGAGTGCCGCGACAGGTACTCCGGCTAAGCACCACAGTCGGATGCGCTTGGAGCGCTCCGCTTCCGGCGACTGTCGCCATAGTTGGCGGCGTTGCGCTTGCTGCCTTCGCGTGAGTTTCGCAAGGGGCACCGCGAATAGGGCGATGGGCGATAGTTCTGGGTCGACGTCGTTGCTCGCCTCACTGCGCTGCGCTTGACCACGATCAGATTGCTCAGCCAAACTCGCTCCCCCAGTTCGTAACGTTGCCTGATAAAGATATACGCAAAGCGTGTCCGTCTCCCGCGAACTCTGCGCGCGAACTGAGCTTCCCGAGTTCAAATCGCGAGCCAGGCCGGTGTTGTGCATGAATCGTCGGCATTTTCCAGCAGGGCAGTCCGTCGTATCCGAATCTCATGCCATGCGCGACGGCGCCCAAGGTATCCGCCAGCCGATTCGCCGCTTGGATGATGGGTGACCGCACAAGAAGCCGGTTACTGAACTACGCGTGCATGTGAATCAGCTCTGTTAGAGGACGGCTGCCCGCCTGCAATTCATCTTGGGCCTGGTCGATATCGCCTACGGTTAGCGCACCGTTGAGCACTATCCTCGGGTCTGCTGCACGAATAGGTGACACCTGATCTGCCTAGTTTTCAGAGCTGGGCTGAAAGGATGTCATCGTGTCCAAGCCGTATCCCAAGGAGTT
>NZ_JARXVD010000021.1 GCF_029892685.1 Mycobacterium sp. OTB74
AGTGTGTGAAGACGTCAGACATCTCCACTAAGCCCGGAGGTCCTCCCTTCTCACAGCCGAATCGTCAACAACGTCCCTGCCGAGTACATCTAGACGTTAAATCTGAACTCCGCGACGTCGCCGTCGTTCAGTAGCTACGTCGTCTCGGCACCCGTCACGGCAAGAATCGTGCGCGCGACTGACTCGGGATGGTCGAGCATCGGGACATGCGCCACATCGGGCAGGACGGTGAACGTGGCCCCCGGCAGGGTTTCACGGACGATGGCTTCGTAGTGCTTGAGCGGAAGCAATGTGTCTCGTTCTCCCCAGGCGACCGTAATCGGGCACGGCAATGGGTCCATCGACTTCACGTATTCGTCTGTGTTGTTGAAGATGTCGTCGACGATGGTGCATTCCAAATTTTGTCTGGCGATCTCGACCGCTCGGGCGGCGCTAAGTCGATTTCCGTGCACTGCGGCATCACGCAAAGCCACTTGCCGCCCAATTGACGAATTCGTTATGACCGGAGTCACCGGCCGTATGCCCAGAGCCAGCACGTGGGTTCGTCTGGCCTTCTTTGCGGCCTGCATCCGGAGCTTGTCCGACCAGATTCCGGCCGGCGAGAAGGCGCAAACTGACGCCGCCCTGCCACGCCGCGCCAATTCGAGCGCCACGAATCCGCCCATCGAGTTGCCGGCTAGGTGCGGCCGATCAAGTCCCTGCTCATCGAGATAGCGTTCGGACGCGTCGATGACGTCCCAGATCGTGACCGGACGCCGCTGCACAGCCGGACCCCCAGGGTGACCGATCGCAGACGGTGTGAAAACTGCGTGATTCGCGACGAGCAGTGGAGCGGTCTCTTGCCAGACCGCGCCCGACATCGTTAAAGGATGAAAGAGTACGAGGGGCGGCAGTTCGGCAGTCATTGGGTGATCCTGGCACCGTGCTTTCGTGCGGTTGGCGACTTTACAATCCTCCGACGTATGGATGCTTATCTGTGCCGGAACTCGACTATGTCGCCGTTGGGCGGTTTGACAACTCCTACGTCCAGGGGTCGAAGCTGTTCACGCCGTCGATGCAACCTTGGTACATGTTCGACAGATTGTCCGGCACGATTTTGGGCCAAGCCGTTCGTGGTGATCCTCAGGTCGCGGTCTAATGTCACGACTTTGAACCGCCAGCCGTTGCCACGGTGAGGCGCTAGCCCGGTCTCCTGTAGCAGAACTCCACCACAATCTGCAGTCGATCAATGCCATGGCCGAGAGGCCACTGCACGGCAGCATCCGCCAGCGCTTCAGTGGCTACCGCGTTTCCAGAGTGGTCCGCACCACCGTAGGGTTACGGGCCAAATCCAGTACCGGGCAATGGGTTTCGACAGCCTCATGCAGCTCGCGGTAGCGCTCATCGGTTTCCGGGCCGGTGACCGTCACCACCACACGCACCTCACCGAAACCGGCACGGACGGCGTCGTCGAGACCAAGAACCCCCGCACATCCAGGTCACCCTCCGCCCGCACGCTGATGTCGTCGACCGCAATGCCCAGCTTCTCCGCCCAGAACCGCCAGGTCACCACCTGGCAGGACAGCAGCGAAGCCAAGTAGTACTCGACTGGGTTGGGCGCAGCATGCTCCCCGCCCAGTGCGGGCGGCTCGTCGACCCCAATGCGGTACTTGCCGAGAGCGACAGTGCTTGCGACTGCGCCGTGAGCCGTCGCCGACGCGCGAAAGACAACCTGGCCGTTCGCAGTGTTGGCGGCGATCGCTTCGCCGGTCGCCGCGATGATTCCAGCGAGTTGGTTCGTCGAGGTGGTCATAGTGGGTCGACGGTAAAGGTGCGCAGGCGGATGGTCGCGGGTTGCGCTCGCGCTGAGGCGAATTCGCGTCGCAAGTGCCCATACTCATTGGGCAGTCGCTGATCGACAGCTGTCAAACAACAGCAGCATACGGACTGCACATGCCTCAAACGCGACGACCTACACGTTGAAGCAGAACTCCACCACGGCACCGCCCAGTGTGCGGTGCCGTGAAGAATATGCGGAACAGCGCCCGCATCGTCAGCAGACCGATAATCTCCTGCGAATGAGGTCAAGTCTGGCCGGCAAAGTTGCTTTCGTTACCGGCGGCGCGTCAGGCATCGGTAGCGCATTGGCCACGCAGCTTGCCGGTGCCGGCGCAGAAGTTTGGATCGCCGATCGTCAAGCTGGCCAAGCGGAGAAGCTAGCGCAGCGCCTCGAAGGCCGCGGTGGAAAGGCGCATGGCGTCGACCTCGACGTGCGCGATTTCCAGTCTTTTGAGAGAGCGGTCAAGGAAGCGGTCGAACAGTCCGGACGAATAGATTTCCTGTTCAACAACGCTGGCATCACAATTGCCGGGGAGATGGATTCGCTGACTCTCAACGATTGGAATGACGTCCTTGATGTGAATCTTCGTGGAGTGGTGCATGGAATCCAGGCGGTGTACCCGATCATGATCGCGCAGCGCTGCGGTCACATCGTGAATACCGCTTCGTTCGCGGGCCTGACGATCGACGCCGGCAACGCGCCCTATACCGCGTCCAAGCACGCCGTCGTAGGAATCTCAAAGACGCTGCGGATCGAAGCCGAGCGCCACGGCGTCAAGGTGTCCGTGCTCTGCCCGGGTGTGATCCGGACCCCGATCATGACCGGCGGGAAGTACGGACGCCTGCAACCCAATGTCGACGAAGCCGAATTTGTTAAGGAGATGTTTGAGTCGCTCAGGCCGATGCCGCCGGACGTCTTTGCTGAACAAGCACTTCGCGCCGTGTTGCGGGGAAGGACAATCATTGTGTTACCTAGGTGGTATCGAGCTCTTTGGTACCTCGAACGGATCTCACCGGCGTTATCGATGCGGATGTCCAAGGCCACGCTGAATCGAAAGCGGCAATTGGAGTCCGAGCCGTCGTGAGGGCGGGCGGGCGTGGCTCAGAACGCATTCACGAGCAGCACATAGGCAAGGGTTCCGGCACCGACACCGAGTAAGGTCCGCCGCCCGGCCAGAAGGTGCAGATCTCGCAGTGACCGCCACCGCGAGCGCCGCGTACGCCAAATGGCTGCCGTCGACCGCGACCTAGCGGAAGGTGCTCGCAGCCAGAATCAACACGATGCCGACCGGCATCCAGGTGGCCATCGTGTTGACGAAATGGGACTTTCGCAGCGGCTGGAGGATCGCGAACGGCACCGCACGCAAGGCCAAGTCGCTGAGGCCAACGTGACGACATCGAGCGTGGGCCATTACGAGGAATTCCGGCCGATTTTGCACGTAGGCCCCCACGTTCGACTGCGGTCGGTTACTGGCGGCTTTCCTGGTTGACCACGGTGACGATCTGGTCGGCGACCAATTGCGGCTGGTAGAGCATCAGGTTGTGGCCGCTGTTGGTAGCCGTCACGTTGACGGTGCCGAGCGCGTCCGCCAGCAGCGTGTTGGCCTGCTGGATCTGGCGCAATGTGTAGTTGTCGGGCTTCAAATCGGTCGGGGGCGGGAGTTTGTCAGAGCTGAGCACGATCGCGCGAACCTGCGGTAGCGGCGGTGCGGCGCTGATGGCGGCGTATGCATCATCGGCCAGGAAGCCTTCGCCGTTGGGGTCGGCCGGTATCGCAGCATCCCGATTGAACGCGGCGTTCTGCTCGGCGTCGCCCTGTGTGGGCAGGAATTCCGAAACCGGGTCGACCATGACCAGCCCGCTGATCAATTCGGGGTGTGTTCGTGCCAGCAGGTCGGCGACGAGACCGCCGTAAGAATGCGCTGCCACTACCACCGGCGTCGAGATACCCAGTGCGGAAAGCAATGTGACGACGTCGTCGACATCCTGGGCAACGGTGTGCGGTTGGGCGCTGGGCGTGGACCGATCCACCCCGTCGGGTCGTGTGTTGGGCCGGTCATACGCGCATACGCGCGTCGTTCTGGCCACCACGGGTTGAGTGGCAGTTGGACTGCGCTCGAGCTTGGCCTGGCCGATGACGTCGTACGGCAACGAACGGACCGGGTCGTCGGCAGGCACGACGACGTTCCATACCTCCGCATAGCTGCCCTTACCCGGAATGATGAGAACCGTGGGCGTGCCGGCGCCCTGGCAGTTCACATATAGGCTGCGACCGCCGCCGATGTCGACCAAGCCCGCGAAATCGCCGGCGGCCCTTGCCGAACCGCAGCCGTTGGCTATGACAGCGGCCAGCGTCAGCGAGATCGAGACCAGCGAGTGCCAGCGCATGCCTAACGATAAGGCCGCTGCCTCCGCCGCAGGTACTTTTACGCCGCAGCCTTACCGCGTCGGAGATGTTCTCACAAAAGCTAAGTTCTGCTACAGAATCCGACGATGGCGGCCGGATCACACTCGACGCTGTCGCGCTGTCGCGACCGTCTCAGCGAGGCTGGTAGTGCAGATAGGCAGTGCCGTTGTCGAAGATCGTGTGCTCAACGAGGCTAAGCACCGGCACTCCGCCGCGTCAACGCAATCATTCCGCCCCAAGGTCCGAGTCACTATCGCCAGCAGCGCCCGTCATGCACGAATGCGAACGCTTGGTGGAGTACAGGATGTCGGCCGGTACGCAGTTAAACGTTGAAGCGGAACTCCACCACGTCGCAGGTCACCGTGGCTCGGCAGGCGGCCGGTGCGGAAGGCGGGTGCCACCCCGGGCGACATACTGCGCTCGCGCGGCATCGAGACTCAGTGACCCGTTAGGGCCACCACGAACGACCTTACTGTCGTGATCATCCTGACCGTCGTCCTCCCAATGACACTCGGCACAAATGTCATATGCGCCGCGCTCCTCAAGCGTCATATGACCGCAGCACGGGCATGAGTAGCCGCCGTCGACGGCTTCAGCGCGTACGTTCAGCTGCGACGTGTAGAAATCAAACCAGCGTGTTCGCTGAGCAAGCAGTTCTTCGTCGCTCAGCATCGGATCGACGTCTGGGCCGCGTGACACACCGCTCACTTCTTCTGCTGTCCAGACGTTGCTTGGAAGCGGAACTCGACAGAGTCGGCGCTCACCACGATCTCTTCCATCGCGGGAGCATTTTCAACTGCATTAAAGTGTGGACCGGAATACCCGATGGGGCGCGCATTCGCCAATATCCATCGGCAAACGGCACTATTTGCGCGATCCATCAAGGTTACCGTGACGGTACGAGGATCGTCTTTTCCGGCCATCACCGCCTCTAGCCAAGACCATAGGGTGCGTTCAGAGTCCACGGCGCGACGTAGCCGCAGGTCAGAGACCTTCGCTCGGGGCCGAAGTCGGACTTCCGACACGGAATCGCCATCACTCTCGTCATACACGACTTCGACACCAAGCCCACTCACTTCGGCAAATCCGACCTCCGTGCCACCGATCATTACCTGGAAGTTGAATGCGCCGACGAGATCGTTGGCCGCCAAGAGCACCTCACTTGTGTCCCACTGACATTCGGCTACGTGTTGAACAGCCTAGCTCTAGGCTTAGCGGGCGAGGCCGCTTCAGCCTGGCCCAAGCAGTCCAAAGGGATAAGGACAGCAGATGGCAACACGCGACAACCCATTCGGCGGCTTCAACTTTATGGTGCGGCTCGGCGATGACGGTGCCGACGACACGATAGTGGGCGGGTTCTCGGACGTCACAGGCCTCGAACAAGAGATCGTGTTCTACGAGTACCGCAATGGAAACGACAAAGAAAACCATCCCCGGAAAATTCCAGGCATCAGCCGAACAGGCGAGGTGGCGTTGAAGCGTGGCGTCATTGGCGATTTGCGACTGTTCTCATGGCTAAAAGAGACCCGAGACGGCTTGTATGATCCAAGAACTGTAACGATCACACTACTGGACGAGAGTCGATCACCAGTCGTCAGTTGGGTCCTTTCCAATGCCCAACCCAAGAAATGGATCGGACCAAACCTCCACGCCCTTGAGCTCGATGGAGTGGCGACCGAAGAACTCATCCTGATAGCCGAAACGATCGACTTCAGGTCGCTTTAGTGGACCCGGTCGCTCCCTCGGCCTGAGCCGTGAGCGAACTTCTGAGCACCGCAGCACGGCACGGCGCGGCTACTTAGCGGCAGCCTTGCCACCAGACGACTAGACGTTGAAGCGGAACTCCACCACGTCACCGTCGGCCATGACGTAGTCCTTGCCTTCCATCCGGACCTTGCCGGCAGCCTTGGCAGCGGCCATCGACCCCGCGTCGACCAGATCATCGAAGGCCACGATCTCGGCCTTGATGAACCCCTTCTCGAAGTCGGTGTGAATGACGCCCGCCGCGCGCGGTGCGGTGTCACCCTGGTGAATGGTCCACGCCCGCGATTCCTTGGGCCCGGCGGTCAGGTAGGTCTGCAGCTTCAACGTCCGAAAACCGGCCTGCGCCAACGCATCCAGACCCCGCTCGGTCTGGCCGATCGACTCCAGCAGCTCGGCCGCGGACTCATCGTCCAATTCCAGCAGCTCGGCCTCGATCTTGGCGTCCAGGAACACCGCTTCGGCGGGCGCCACCATCTCGCGCAGCTCGGCCTTGCGTGCCTCGTCGGTCAGCACCGACTCGTCGGCGTTGAACACGTACAGGAACGGCTTGGTGGTCATCAGGTTCAGCTCGCGCAGCACCGACCAGTCCTTGCCGGTGGAGAACAGTGTCTTGCCCTCGTCGAACACAGCCTGCGCGGCCACCGCAGCCTCCAGCAAGGGCTTGCGGTCCTTGTTGTTGCGAGCTTCCTTCTCCAGCCGCGGCACCGCCTTCTCCAGCGTCTGCATGTCGGCGAGGATCAACTCGGTCTCGATCACCTCGATGTCGGACTTCGGGTCCACCCGGCCGTCGACGTGCACCACGTCGTCATCGGCGAAGGCCCGCACCACCTGGCAGATGGCGTCGGCCTCGCGGATGTTGGCCAGGAACTTGTTGCCCAGGCCCGCGCCCTCGGACGCACCTTTGACGATTCCGGCGATGTCCACAAAGGTCACCGGCGCCGGCACAATCTTCTCCGACCCGAAGATCTCAGCGAGCTTGTCCAGCCGCGGATCGGGCAGTGGCACCACACCCTCGTTGGGTTCGATCGTTGCGAACGGATAATTAGCCGCGAGCACATCATTACGCGTCAACGCGTTGAACAGCGTCGACTTCCCGACGTTCGGCAGACCGACAATTCCCAGGTTCAGACCCACGAGTCAAATAGTTTAAGAGACGCCACACTCCCGCAACGCCCACCAGTCGGCACGGTGGCGTCAATTGCCGGTACGGTCTAGGAGTGTCAGCAGAGCATGATGGGCCCGAAGCTGCCCCGGATCATCGCTCCGCACTGCCCAAAATCCCGGGAATCCCCTGGTGGGGGGCCATTGTGCTGGCCATCACATTCTCCGCGGTGGGGTTCGCCTACGACGCCGGTTCGGGTGACAGAGAACTCAGTGGCTTCTTCTCGTTCTGCTACATCGCCGGATGTGTGCTGGCCGTGCTGGCGGTTCGGCGCTCCGGTGTGTTCACCGCCGTCATCCAGCCTCCGCTGGTGCTGTTCGCCACCATCCCGGCCGCCTATTTCCTGTTCCATGGTGCCAAGATCGGCGGCGTCAAGGACATTCTGATCAATTGCGGTTATCCACTGATCGAGCGTTTTCCGCTGATGTTCTTCACGGCGCTGGCGGTCCTGGCGCTTGGTCTGGTGCGGTGGTTTGTCCTGCCCAAGTTCCAGCGCCCGGTCGACGACGCGGCCGCCACAGAAGGCGGCGAGGCCATCAGCAGTGCACGCCGGTCCCGCCGACCGAGCACCACCGACGAGGCCGAGGACGCCGCTGCGGGCGGGCTGGTCGCCATGCTGTCCGCGAAGCTCACCAAGCTGACAGCAGCCCGCGCCCCGCGCACCCCACGCGCTGCCACCCGGCGCGCCGCCGCAGACGCAGCTGAGGTTGCGCCGCCGCGCCGTTCATCCGGGACCGGACGCGCACCGCGTCCCCGCCCCGCGGCCGACACCCAGATCATCGACCAGCCGGTGCGGCGCCCCCAGCGCGGCAGCCGTCCACGGCCCGCCGCGGATGAACCGTACGGCCTCGTTGAACCACCTGAACCGCGACGCACCGCCCGCCAACCGCGCCGCACCGCGCCGCCGCCGTCTGATCGGCGCGGCGCCGACCTTCGTGAACAGGGCGACGCATATGGGGCGCAGCGGACCGGACGCGGCGATCAGCGCCGGGCAGATCAACGCACGGCGGATCAGCGCCGGTCCGATGCACTCCCGCGACGCCGACACCGTGCGGACGACCCCTACGAACCCGTGGATCGGTTCGACCCCCGACCGGCACGTCCAGCCCCGCGCGGTTCATCGCCTGGTGGAGCCCGCGGCATGGGACCCAACGGACGTGGCGCGTCGACCAACGGAGCTCGTAGCCCAGGAGGCGACAGCGAGGGCAGCGGTACCCGGCACCCGGTGTCCCGCGTCCGCTACCGTGGTTCGGACGACGCCGAACCGCGCCCGGAGCCACGCCCCGACCGTCGGCCGCGCCAGCCCCGCAATTGGGAAGCCGACTCCTGGGAATACGACGTCTGATATCCGGAAAGCTGTTGTCCGGCGCAGGCTTTGCGGCCTGAGGTACGAGCTCTACTGGCGCGCCGGACGAATCTCCCGGGGCAGCGCGAAGACCAAGGTCTCGTTGGCTGTGGTGACCGGTTGCACAGTGCCATAGCCGAACTCGGCCAGCCGCTCGAGCACTCCACGCACCAAGACCTCCGGCACCGACGCACCCGAGGTCACCCCGACCGTCGTCACGCCTTCGAGCCAGGTCGGATCGATGTCCTCCGCGTAGTCGACCAGGTGCGAGGCCCGCGAGCCGGCATTCAGGGCCACCTCGACCAGTCGCACCGAGTTCGACGAATTACGCGAACCCACGACGATGACCAACTCACACTCCGGTGCCATCGCCTTGACCGCCACCTGGCGGTTCTGGGTGGCGTAGCAGATGTCGTCGCTGGGCGGGTCCTGCAGCGTCGGGAACTTCTCCCGCAGTCGGCGCACGGTCTCCATGGTCTCGTCGACGCTCAGCGTGGTCTGCGACAGCCAGATGACCTTGTTCACGTCACGGACCGTCACGTTGTCCACCGCATCCGGGCCGTCGACCAACTGCACGTGGTCGGGCGCCTCACCGGCAGTGCCGATCACCTCTTCGTGGCCCTCATGGCCGATCAACAGGATGTCGTAATCGTCGCGGGCGAAGCGCTTCGCCTCGTTGTGCACCTTGGTCACCAACGGGCAGGTGGCATCGATGACCTTGAGGTCCCGGGCTGCGGCGGTTTCGTGCACCGTCGGCGCCACACCATGGGCCGAGAACACCACGATGGCGCCCTCGGGCACCTCGTCGGTCTCGTCGACGAAGATGGCGCCGGCCTTGGCCAGCGTGTCCACCACGTGCCGGTTGTGCACGATCTCGTGGCGGACGTAGACCGGGGCGCCGTGCTTCTCCAGCGCTCGCTCGACGGTCTCGACGGCGCGGTCGACACCGGCGCAGTAGCCCCGCGGTTCGGCGAGCAACACCCGCTTCCCGCCCTCAGCCGTGGCTGCGGCGGCCACCGAGCTCGTGGTACCCGGAATGCCCATATTGATCGTCGGCGGCATGGCTCAAGGGTACTGATGACCAGCCGGGCAGAGCCAGCCGTACTCTGGCAGCCATGTCTAGTGCACCCTATGGGGTCCGCCTGTTGATCGGCGCGACGGCAACTGTGCTCGAAGAGACCTTGCGGCTCCCCCAGACCATCTTGACTTACCCCATGACGCTGGCGAGTCAGGTCGCTGGGCTCGTCATGAAGATGCAGCAGGATCTGGCCGAGCTGGTCATCAAGGGCGACGAAACACTGGAGCAGTGGTTCCCGCCCAAGGACGAGCAACCCGAGTGGGCCACCTTCGACGAGGACCTGCCTGACGACTCGGCGTCCGTCACCGAGATACGGCACGACGGCACCCGACTCACCGAGGGCCGGTTTGCGCTGTACAGCACCGATCCCGCCGATGCGCAGCAGAGCGCTACCCCGGCCGGCACCACCGCCTCGACCACCGCCACCGCCGAGGTGCCCGGCATCGTAGAGGAACTCGGCTACGAGGAGCTGACCCTGGCCCAGCTGCGCGCCCGCCTGACTTCCATGAAGCTGGGCGACCTGGAATCACTGCTGGCGTACGAGGAGGCCACCAAGGCTCGCGCCCCGTTCCAGACCCTGTTGAGCAACAGAATCACCCGCATGTCCGCGAAGTGATCGGGCGGTGACTGGGGCAGGATCAGGTGCGGCAGGATCAAGCGCGGCCGAACCCGCGAACTCGGCCGAGAACCCCTGGCCGGTACGCGCGGTGTCTACCCGGGTCGCCAAGTACATCGACCGCCTCGGCACCATCTGGATCGAAGGCCAGCTCACCGAGCTGAAGCTGCGCCAGTCCACCGCTTGGATGGTGCTGCGTGACCCCGCGGCAGACATGTCGCTGTCGGTCAGCTGCCCCCGCGCCCTGGTGGATGACGCTCCCGTCCCGTTGTCCGAGGGCACCCAGGTGGTCATGCAGGGCAAGCCGCAGTTCTACACCCGCAACGGATCATTCTCGTTGCGGATCAGCCAGATTCGCGCTGTCGGGATCGGTGAACTACTCGCACGCATCGACCGGCTACGTCGGCTGCTGGATGCCGAGGGCCTGCTCGACCCACGACTGAAGCGGCCGATCCCGTTCCTGCCCAACACCATTGGGCTGATCACCGGACGAGCGTCCGCAGCCGAACGCGACGTCATGTCTGTTGCTGCCGGTCGTTGGCCCGCAGTACGATTCGACGTCCGCAACACCGCGGTACAGGGCACCAATGCAGTGCCGCAGATCGTAGAAGCCTTGCGCGCGTTGGATTCTGAGCCGAACGTGGACGTCATCGTGATAGCTCGCGGCGGCGGCAGCGTCGAGGACCTGCTTCCGTTCTCGGATGAGACGCTGTGCCGGGAAATCTCCAAGTGCAAGACACCGGTGGTCAGCGCTGTCGGACACGAACCCGACAGCCCTCTGTGCGACCTGGTCGCCGACCTCCGGGCAGCGACCCCCACCGACGCGGCCAAACGCATCGTGCCCGACGCAACGGCCGAACAAGCTCTGGTGTCCGATCTACGCCGGCGCAGCGCCCAGGCGCTACGCAACTGGGTAAACCGGGAACAGCGGGTGATCGCCCAGCTGCACAGCCGCCCGGTGCTGGCCCAGCCGCTGCAGGCGTTGGACGCCCGGCACGATGAGATCCAGCGCGCGGTGGCTGCCGGCCGTCGGGACATAAAACGACTGATCGCTGCCGAGTCCGACCATGTCGGCCACCTGACCGCCCGGCTGTCCACATTGGGCCCCGCCGCGACGCTGGCCCGTGGCTACGCGGTGGTCCAGAACTTGTCGGCGGATGGCTCGGTGCTGCGGTCGGTGCACGACGCTCCGGCTGGGGCCAAATTACGAATCCGGGTTGCCGACGGCGCCGTCATCACCACGAGCGAGGGCATAGATGAAGAACGTTAGTGAGCTGGGATACGAGGACGCGCGTGACGAACTGATCGAGGTGGTGCGCCGACTGGAAGAGGGCGGACTGAATCTGGACACCTCGTTGCAGCTCTGGGAAAGGGGCGAACAACTGGCCAAACGGTGCGAGGAGCACTTGGCCGGCGCCCGCCAGAAGGTCGAGGACGTGCTCGCCGCGGGCACCGACGCGGAAACCTGAGAACTTCGGAGATTCTCCGAACAAACTCGAAACTGGAACACGTTTCAGTTATCCTCTTGACCCATGGGTGATGCTTCCTTGACCACCGACCTCGGCCGCGTCCTGGTGACCGGCGGGTCCGGCTTCGTCGGCGCCAACCTGGTGACCGAACTGCTCGACCGCGGGCACCAGGTCCGTTCCTTCGACCGGGCACCCTCGCCCCTGGCCGACCAGGAGAACCTGCAGAAGGTGCAGGGCGACATCACCAACAGCGACGATGTCGCTGCCGCGGTGGCCGACGTCGACACCATCATCCACACCGCAGCCATCATCGACCTGATGGGTGGTGCATCGATCACCGACGAATACCGCCAGCGCAGCTTCTCGGTGAACGTCGAAGGCACAAAGGCTTTGGTGCACACCGCGCAGGCCGCCGGCGTTGCACGCTTCGTCTACACCGCGTCCAACAGCGTGGTCATGGGTGGGCAGGACATCGTCAACGGCGACGAGAACATGCAGTACACCAACAGGTTCAACGACATCTACACAGAAACCAAGGTGATTGCCGAGAAGTTCGTACTCAGCCAGAACGGCGAGCACGGCATGCTCATCTGCTCCATCCGCCCCAGCGGCATCTGGGGCCGCGGCGACCAGACCATGTTCCGCAAGGTGTTCGAGAACGTGCTCGCGGGCCACGTCAAAGTGCTCGTCGGCAACAAGAACATCAAGCTGGACAACTCCTACGTGCACAACCTGATTCACGGTTTCATCCTGGCCGCCGAGCATCTGGTGCCCGGTGGCACCGCGCCCGGCCAGGCCTACTTCATCAACGACGGCGATCCGATCAACATGTTCGAGTTCGCCCGTCCGGTCATCGCGGCATGCGGACACAACCTGCCCAACTTACGAGTGTCCGGCCGACTGGTGCACAAGGCCATGATGGTGTGGCAGCGTCTGCACTTCAGGTTCGGCATCCGCGAGCCGCTGATCGAACCGCTTGCGGTAGAACGGCTTTACCTCAACAACTACTTTTCGATCGCAAAGGCCAAACGCGATCTGGGTTACGAACCGCTGTTCACCACCGAGCAGGCGACGAAGGAATGCCTGCCGTACTACGTCGACCTGTTCCACCAGATGGCAGCGGCGACCGGGTAGCCGTCACCGGATTCGGCTCAGCCCCATAGCGACATCAAGCCGACGTAGGTCGCCGTCCCGATCAGGATCGACAACAACGCTTGGCCACGCACCCAGTGCAGGCCTGTAGTCACTGCCACCGCGATGCCCAGCCAAAGCAGTTGGCGGGCGCTGCCGTCGGTCTGCCCACGCAGGGTGTAGATAGCCAGCATGGCCATCACCCCGAGTGGCATGTGCGTGCTCAGGTAACGCACCACGACGCTATGCCGCATCGGCGCCAGAATGGCGAACGGCAGCGCCCGCAGTGCCCAGGTGATCCCGGCAGCGACGGCCACCAGCAGTGCGATGTGCCCCGCGCCGTCAGGCATCGCCGCGCTGTTCGACTGCCAGGCGGGCCAGTAGCACCACGGTGAACGCTGCAAACGCACACACCAGCAGCTGGCCTGGCACCAACAGCCAGGAAGCCACTGCACAAGCCACCGCCGCCAGCGCGGTCACCCGATCAGGCCGCTGCCGGTAGGCATCGATGGCCAGCACGACGAACAATGCCGTCAGCGCAAATTCCAGTCCCCGCAACCGTTCGACCGGCAGCGCCAGGCCAATCAAACCGCCCAGCGCCGCTCCGGTGACCCAAAGCCCTTGCAGCGCAGCCTGCATCATCAGAATCGGACGGGTGGTCCACCGCTCCGCAGCCGGGCTGACCGCCACCGCATAGGCCTCGTCGGACAGTGTGTAGGTGCTATAGAGCTTGCCCGTCACAGCCTTGACCCGGTCCAGCGGAAAGGACAGCGCATAGAAGGCGTGCCGACTGTTGACGATGAATGTGGTCAGGGCGACCGCGCCGACCGGCGCCGCTGCCGCCGCCAGACCCACGATCAAGAATTCCAACGACCCGGCGTAGATCACCGCGGCGAATACCGGCGCCCACCACCAAGCCAAGCCTGCGTGTACCACCAGCAGCCCAAGCGCCATGCCCAGCGGAATGAACGCCAACCCGATCGGTGCGGTCGCGGCTATGACCTGACGCACCGAATGGTTGGACATGCCAATAGTCTGCCCCGAACGGGATCGACTGCTTCAGCGGTACAAGTGCACCGGATGGTGTGTCGCCTGTTCTATGCGGGCCGACGCAGCATGCAGCAGCTCGGTGCCCAACGTGATGAGGGCGCGGGCCGCCGCTATCTCCTCACCGATCATCGGTGTACCCGGATCTCGGGGGTTGCGGTAGGCATCTCCGGTGGTGGATATCGTGTCGTCGCGCAGGTGCGCCCGGGCCGATGCGTGGGTGTGGATCTCGTCCTCGGAGAACTCGATCTCGACGAGCCACTTGTTGGTCAAATCCATGTCGTACATGTCGATCACCTTCCCCATCAAGCGTGCGCCGAAAAGCCACTGCGCGCCAGAGTGAAAATTGGGCCGGATCAGACGCGGGGGCGGCGGCTATCGAGTTGCACCCGCAGGGTATTCGAGTGAACTCGATTCTCCCGGGTTTCGCCGAGACGGTGCTGGTCACCGGAAACCGGCAGCAGTTCGTTGAAATGATGGGCGTGGACTTCGACGAAATCGTGGCGATGCGTCAGGGCGGCTACCTGGACATCGACAACTCGGCCGAGGTCGCGGCGTTCCTGGCCGGTGACCGGTCGGCATTCTGCACCGGCGGTGAGTACGTGGTCGACGGCGGAATGACCGCCAGCCTTATGTGAGTGTTGGGGGGCACCCAACCAGCCCCCCAACAACTTTCACGACGCGACGGCTCTGCTCGACGAAATCGCACGGCTTGTACTGGTGGTCGAAGAAATCCTGGTCCTTACATCGGCTCGACGGCCGGCGGCTTCCAACTGCCGTCGAGAATGGCCGGTTCACCCCAGTAAGCCCGGATGTACAACGAGAAATAGCCATCCGGCGCCGGCAACCAGTTCGATTCCTTTTCCGGCCCAGGCGATTTCGACCCCGCGTACATCGTCAGCGAACCATCCGCATCCCTGACCAGGGTCTTGTTCTTGGTGCCCAACGAGTATCTGTTCAACGGGTTCGCGTTGAACAGGTGCTTGTCGTTGTACAACGTCAACGAGGTGAAGCCCTTGACCGGCGGCTCCCGCCCAGGCGCGAATGTCACCTTGTAACTGCGCGATCCTTGCAGCGGCGCACCGGTGGCATCGTTGTCGGTGTAGAAGTACTGCGTCTCGGTGGGCCGGTTGTCGAACATGTTCGACCGTGCAGTGCCGGTGCGATTGAAATAGTCGACACCCCACTGGGCATTGTTGGTCGAGCGGTTCCAGCCATTGCCCGCGGGACGACCGTTGTGCACCCATTCGAAGAACGGAGCGATGACGTCCTGCTCACTTGCCACCGCGGTATCCAGCAACACCTGGTGAATGGCCGGATCCTGTTTGGCCGCATCCATCAGTGACCGGAACTGTGCGTACAACGCCTCCTCTCCGGGCAGCGGAGCGACGGTGTCGAGCACCTGAGGCAACTGGTCGAAAAACCTCTCCGGCACAACCCATTTCGTTTCGCCGCTCGCAGCATCGGACGGTGGCGCAGGGATTTCGGGAAGCTTGGCCCATTCGACGGTCTTCATCTTGCCCTCGAACTCGGACAGCGGATAGATGTTGATTTGATTGATCACCGACTGGATCGCTGAGCGGTCCTCACGGGTGTCATCCATGAACACCCGGGGCAGCGCAATGGCCAGCGGAGTTGAGGACCGGAGAATCGCCTCCACACCATTGGGTTTGTCGCCCTTCCAGTTAGGGCCGGCGAGCAGGTAGAAGCCCGGTTTGGTGGAGTAGGGCTTGCCCAGCTCACCGAATTGATCGGTGCGAGCGTCGCTCAGCGCGTAGACCCAGAACCGATCTCCGAAATCGGGAACCTGGGCGATCACCGGCTGCTCGTCCAGTGACAGATATGCCAGGCCATATACGACGTCCTGGTTGGGGCAGGTGACGAAAGTTTCGCTTGGTTCAATGTAATTCGATAGCATGGCCAGCCGTCCCTGCGGCGCGACCGGCAGCACACCGCCCAGCAGTCCCGGTTGCGGCGCCTTGGTGATGGTGTCGTGCCGATTGATCATGTTGACCATCGGCCAACCCCACACGTATGCGGTCTGAGCGATGGTTCTGGCGTAACCCGGTGTCATCGTGATGCCCGACGCCGGCTGCGTCATCTGGGAAGCCGGCGCACCGTTCGCACCTGGTGACGGCGCCGGGGATGAAGTGCCCGAAGCCGATTGATTCGAAGCGGCCTTCTGCTCAGGCTTGGAGCATGCGGCAGCGGCAGTGGCCGCCCCGACCGTCGCGGCCGCCAGGCCCGCGGCACGTAGGGCCCATCGACGGGAAAGTTCGCTTGCCGCGATGAAACTGCCTTCCAGCCGAATTGGGTCCTTCAACTGATCGCTTCCATTCCTACTCGAATTCTCTATGAACCGGCACGAACTCCGCCGATTGCACAGGACCGTCCCCTAGCCTTTGACGGGGGTCCGACCATCAGAGACGGAGGCAAGAACGTGCCGAACGGTAAGCCGAACATCATGGTCATCTGGGGCGATGACATCGGGATCAGCAATCTGAGTTGCTACAGCGACGGCCTGATGGGCTATCGAACACCAAATATCGACCGCCTCGCCGACGAAGGCATGCGATTCACCGATTCCTACGGTGAGCAAAGTTGCACCGCGGGCCGCGCGGCCTTCATCAGTGGGCAAAGCGTATACCGCACCGGGATGAGCAAAGTCGGCGTCCCCGGTGTGGACATCGGTTGGGCCGCAGAGGATCCGACCATCGCCGAGCTGCTGAAGCCGATGGGCTACGCCACCGGCCAGTTCGGTAAGAACCACTTCGGCGACATGAACAAGTTCCTGCCGACAGTGCACGGATTCGACGAGTTCTTCGGCAACCTCTATCACCTCAACGCCGAGGAAGAGCCTGAGAACTTCGATTACCCGCATGAAGACCAATACCCCCGGCTGTACAACCTGGCCAAGCCGCGCGGCGTGCTCAAGTGCAAGGCCACCACCGAGGTGTCGACCGAACCGGATGACCCGAAGTTCGGACCCGTCGGTAAGCAGATCATCGAAGACACCGGCCCGCTGAACACCAAGCGCATGGAGACCATCGACGAGGACATCGCTGATGCCACAGTCGATTACATCAAGCGCCAGCATTCGGCAGGCAATCCGTTCTTCGTCTGGTGCAACTTCACGCACATGCATCTGTACACCCACACCAAGCCGGAGAGCCGTGGCCAGGCCGGGCTGTGGCAGTCGCCGTACCACGACACCATGATCGACCATGACCGCAACGTGGGCACGGTGCTCAACGTGTTGGACGAACTCGACATCGCCGAGGACACCATCGTCATCTACTCGACTGACAATGGGCCGCACCGCAATTCGTGGCCGGACGCCGGAACCACACCATTCCGTAGTGAGAAAGACACCAACTGGGAGGGTGCATTCCGCGTTCCGGAGATCATCCGCTGGCCCGGAAAGATCAAGGCGCGCAGCGTCTCCAACGAGATTATTCAGCACCACGACTGGCTGCCCACGTTGCTGGCCGCGGCGGGCGACCCCGACATCACCGAGAAGCTCAAGAAGGGCCACAAAGCCGGCGCCGATGGCAATACCGAGTACAAGGTCCACATCGACGGCTACAACCTGCTGCCGTACCTCACCGGCGAGGTCGAGACCAGCCCGCGTCGTGGCTTCTTCTACTTCTCCGACGACGCCGAACTGCTGGCGCTTCGGTTCGAGAACTGGAAGATAGTCTTCGCGGAGCAGCGATGCCCTGGGACACTGCGGATTTGGGCCGAGCCGTTCACCCCACTGCGGGTGCCGAAGATCTTCAACCTGCGTACCGATCCTTATGAGTTCGCCGATGTCACGTCAAACACCTACTACGAGTGGCTGTTACGGCACGACTACTTCATCTTCTACGCCACCGCAATGGCCTCGAAGTTCCTCGACACGTTCAAGGAATTTCCGCCCCGGCACCCGCCGGCCAGCTTCAGCGTCGATCAGATCGTCGAAAATCTTCACGCTTACCTTGCAAAGGACTGAAAGATGCCAAACGGAAAACCCAACATCCTTGTCATCTGGGGCGATGACATCGGGATCAGCAACCTCAGCTGCTACAGCATGGGGCTAATGGGGTACCAGACACCCAACATCGACCGCCTCGCCAAAGAAGGCATGCTGTTCACCGACTCTTACGGCGAACAGAGCTGTACCGCCGGCCGTTCTGCGTTCATCACCGGGCAGAGCGTCTACCGAACCGGTCTGTCCAAGGTCGGGTTTCCGGGAGCCGACGTCGGGCTACAGGCCGAAGACCCGACCATCGCCGAATGCCTCAAGCCACTCGGGTACGCGACGGGGCAGTTCGGCAAGAACCACCTCGGTGACCTCAACAAGTACCTGCCGACGGTGCACGGGTTCGATGAGTTCTTCGGAAACCTGTACCACCTCAACGTGGAAGAGGAACCCGAGCTCCCGGATTATCCGAAGAAGGAACAGTTCCCGATTCTGGCCGACCTGCAGCGCCCGCGCGGTGTCATCCACTCCTGGGCCACTGACGAGGTCTCGACCGAACCGGACGATCCGAAGTACGGCCCCGTCGGCAAGCAACGTATCGAGGACACCGGGCCGCTGACCAAGAAGCGGATGGAGACCATCGACGACGACACCACCGATGCCTGCGTCGACTTCATCAAGCGCCAGGTAGACGCGGACACGCCGTTCTTCGTCTGGATGAACACCACCCACATGCACCTGCGGACCCACACCAAGCCGGAATCGCTTGGCCAGGCCGGTGTTTGGCAGTCGCCATACCACGACACCATGGTCGACCACGACCGTCACGTCGGGAAGCTGCTCAACCTGGTCGACGAATTGGGCATCGCCGACGACACCGTCGTCATCTACTCCACAGATAACGGTCCGCACGCCAACACCTGGCCCGACGGCGCGACGACCCCGTTCCGCAGCGAGAAGAACACCAACTGGGAAGGTGCGTTCCGCGTCCCCCAGTTGATCCGCTGGCCCGGAAAGATCAAGGCGGGCAGCATCTCCAACGAGATCATCCAGCACCACGATTGGTTCCCCACATTCCTCGCCGCGGCCGGGGAGCCGGACATCATCGACAAGCTCAAAGCTGGATACAAGGTGGGCGACAAGGAGTTCAAGGTCCACCTCGACGCGTTCAACCTGCTGCCGTACCTCATCGGCGAAGTCGAAGAAAGCCCACGCAAGGGCTTCATCTACTTCTCGGATGACTGCGATGTGCTCGGATTACGTTTCCACAACTGGAAAGTGGTGTTCCAGGAACAGCGCTGCCAGGGCACCTTGCAGATCTGGGCAGAGCCATTCACGCCACTGCGAGCACCGAAGGTGTTCAACCTGCGTACAGATCCGTACGAGCGGGCCGACGTCACGTCCAATACGTACTACGACTGGTGGCTCGATCACGACTACATCGCGTTCTACGCAGGAGCCATCGTGACGCAGTTCCTGGAGACCTTCAAGGAATTCCCGCCACGACAGGAAGCGGCATCGTTCACCATCAACCACGCGGTGGAGAAGCTGCACGCGTTCCTGGCAGCCGACTAGATGCTGGAGCATTGGAACGACGGGCCCACGAAGTCGGCAATTGTCGACTTCGTGGGCCGAGTCAACTCGGTAGGCCCGGATTTCGTTGAGCCGCAAGACCGTATCGCGGTTTTCGACAATGACGGCACGCTGTGGTGCGAGAAGCCGGCGTACATCCAGCTGGATTTCCTGGTCCGCCGCATGGCCGAGCAGGCCACCGCTGACCCGTCGCTGACGGCTGGACAGCCTTACGCGGCAGCTGCCTCCGGCGACCTGGCCTGGTTTGGCAACGCCGTGACAAAGCATTACAACGGCGACGATTCGGACCTGAAAATCCTTGCTGGAGCCGTTTTTTCGGCCTATCAAGGGTTGCCGGTGGAGGAACACGCTCAACGCGTCGCGGCGTTCTTCGCCCGAGCCCAGCACCCGACCCTGCATCGGCCGTACACCGACTTGGGATACGCCCCGATGGTTGAGTTGTTGCGGTATCTGGAATCAGCCGGGTTCACCTGTTACATCGTCTCCGGCGGTGGCCGAGATTTCATGCGTCCGGTCACCGGTGCCATGTACGGCATCCCGCCGGAACGAGTGATCGGCAGCACGGTCGCCGTGCAATACCGCGACGGGGATGTGCTCACCACGGCGCAGCCGGAGTTCCTTTCCGACGGACCGATCAAGCCGGCCCGGATCTGGAGCCGGGTCGGACGGCGGCCCATCTTCGCGGCCGGCAACTCCAACGGCGACATCGAGATGCTCGAGTACACCCGCGGCTTGCGGATGCTGGTGTTGCACGACGACGCCGACCGCGAATTCGCCTATACCGCAGGCGCGCAGAAGGCGCTGGACCTGGCGCAAACCCACGGCTGGACCGTCGCCAGCATGCGCACGGACTGGGCCACCGTCTTCGATGCCTGACCTTCCGCCCAAACAGACAAACGGGCCAAAAAGTGCGAGTACAACCGGCCAAAACGTCGATTTCGACGCAGCCTGGATTCCCGGGCAGACCACCACCGTGGGCTCCGACGACCACTACCCCGAGGAGGCACCTGCGCACACCGTGACGGTGGAAGGCTTCTGGATGCAGCGTCACCAGGTGACCAACGCGCAGTTCGGGGCATTTATCGAGGCCACCGGATACGTCACGGTCGCCGAGCGCCCACTCGATCCCGCCGACTATCCGGGCGCCCCGCCGGAGAATCTGCAGCCAGGGTCCATGGTCTTCCGCCGCACTGCGGGCCCGGTCGACCTGCGTCATCTGAGCCAGTGGTGGGCCTGGACCCCCGGCGCCTGCTGGAACCATCCACGTGGACCGCGGTCCTCCCTGGTCAACCGTGAGAACCATCCAGTCGTCCACGTCGCGTTCGAAGACGCTGCGGCATATGCAGATTGGGCCGGACTGATGCTGCCGACCGAGGCGCAGTGGGAGGTCGCGGCCCGCGCAGGCCTGCCGCACGCCACATACACCTGGGGCGACGATCCCGAACCAACCGGCCAGCGGCTCGCGAACTACTGGCACGGCGAATTCCCCTACCTACCCGACACCGGCTACGGACAGACCTCCAACGTCGGACAGTTCGAGCCGAACGGCTACGGGCTGTTGGACATGGCGGGCAACGTCTGGGAATGGACAACCGACTTTTACGGTGACACCCGGGATGTCCAACCCTGTTGCGCTGCAGAAAGTTACGACCGCGGCCAGCCAGGAAAGCCAGTAGCCCGCCGTGTGATCAAGGGCGGGTCGTTCCTGTGCGCCGACAGTTACTGCCTGCGCTACCGCCCGGCCGCACGGCGGCCGCAGGCCGTCGACACCGGAATGAGCCACATCGGCTTCCGCTGCGTCCAAGTGGATTCTTGAAACGGAATCCGACCTGCGACGTTTCCGAGAATTGCAGATACCGCCTGTGATTTGCCTGGCAATAGCCGTCAGATCACGCGCCCAATTCAGTACCTGAACATCGCCACACCTCGGAGAGAACGCCGCCAGAAACTATTTCCGTACGACCCCGCCGCCGCAGACCCCCGGTTTACCATCGTGCGCATGACTGACCCAGCCGAGGAACCTGACGTCACCACCCACGAACCCGACGTCACCGTCGCCGAATCTGACGTCACCGTCGCCGAACCTGAAGTCGCCACCGACGAATCCGAACCCAAGGTCAACCACCACCACGCAGTGTCCAAGCCTCGCTCAGTAGCCTTGCCGATCGCCATTTGTGCAGCCGTGATCGGCCTTGCCGCGCTGGGGCTTTCGATCTGGGGACTCGTTCGCCATCCGCATGAAACGGCCACCAGCTCTCTGTCCCCCGCAGACGCCAAGACAAAGGCGTGCACGGCATTCGGCACGGTCGCACGTGCCGTCAGTCTGCAGACCAACGCCCAGCTCGGAGATGACCCGACGGCCCGCGCAGCGGTGGCGGCCAACGCCCGTCTGGCCACGCTGGGTGGTGGGCAATATCTGATGGCGGCGCTCGACCCGTCGACGCCGAACAACATCGCCGACCCCGCGCGCAGTTTCGCCAGCGCCCTGACCGACATCGGTATGAGTCAGCTAGCCGGCGCAGCCAACGACAATCCGGACCAAGTCGCCAGGCTGAAGACCGCCGAAGGCAACATCGTCACTTTGACCGGCCTCTGCAAGTAGGCCTTTTGGCCGACACATGTGCAGCCGTGAGCGGCTGACGGCTGCATACGACCAGCCCTCCCGAAGGGCGTCTGGTAAGGATTACGAGAACGCCCGTCAAATGCCTTGAGTTGGGAGCCACAGTTGAGTGACGCGGTACTGGTAACCGGAGCCTTCGGCATGGTCGGCTCGCAGACGGTGCGGCGCCTGGCTGCCGACGGCCGCCGGGTGGTCGCGACCGATCTGGATGTGCCGGCCAATCGCAAAGCTGCCGAGAAGCTGCCGCCCGGCGTGCAGTTGCGCTACGCAGACCTGACCGACCCGGCCGCGGTCGATGCGCTGGTCAGCGAGGTGGCACCGGCCGCGATAATCCACCTCGCCGCCATCATCCCGCCGTTCTGCTACGCCCGGCGAGGGCTGGCCCGCAAGGTCAACGTCGATGCCACCGCGTACCTGTTGGCGGCCGCGGCCAAGCAACCCACGCCGCCGCGGTTCGTGCAGGCTTCCAGCATCGCGGTCTACGGCGCCCGCAACCCGCACAAGATCAGCGATGTGCTGACTGCCGAAACTCCGGTCAATCCGTCTGACATCTACGGCCAGCACAAGGTCGAAGCCGAGGCTTTGGTGCGCGCTTCGGGCCTGAACTGGCTGATCCTGCGTCTGGGCGGGGTGCTGACCTCAGAGCCGGGCTTCAGCATGGACCGCGACCTTTTGTTCTTCGAGGGTGTGCTGCCCGCGGATGGGCGGCTGCAAACCGTCGACGTGCGCGATGTCGCCTCCGCGTTCGCCGCGGCCACCACGGTCGATGTCATCGGACGAGTTCTGCTGATCGGCGGTGACGACAGCCACCGGCAGCTCCAGGGCCAGATCGCACCGCAGACCACCGCAGCCATGGGTGTCGGCCAGCTGATGCCCACCGGCCGGCCGGGCAACCCGGACAGCGACACCGACTGGTTCGCCACCGACTGGATGGACGCCACAACCGCGCAGGAAATCCTTGGCCACCAACATTATTCGTGGCCGCAAACATTGTCCGACACCGCGGCCTTCATCGGCTGGAAGCGCTGGCCCATGAAGCTGGTCGCCCCGCTGGCCCGCGCCTACTTCACCAAAAACAATGTCTACCAAGGTGTTCCGGGGCCCTATGCGGACGTCTGGAACACCATCCGCAGCAAGTGGGGCGAGCCGGGTCCCGACGGCGGCGCACAGTAGCCACCCGAACCACCCTGAGACTGCACGCAGGAGAAACTTCATGAGCACCCAACGCAACGCCCTCGTGGTCGGTGGCGCCTCCGGCATCGGCTGGGCCTCGGCCCAGGGACTGGCGGCCCAGGGTTACCGGGTCACCATCGCCGACCTGAACGCCGACGGCGCCGCGGCCCGCGCTGCCGAACTGGGCGCACCGCACACCGCGGTAGCGGTAGACGTGACCGACGAGGCTTCCGTCGCAGCGGCTTTCGAGTCCGCCGGCGAGCTGGACGCGGTAGTCAGCTGTGCCGGGTTCTCCAACATCGGGCTGATCGTCGACCTTGCAGTCGCCGATTTCCGCTCGGTGGTCGAGTGCTGTCTGATCGGTGGGTTCACCGTCGCCAAGTACGCGGGACGTCATCTGCGTGAGGGTGGTTCGCTCGTTTCGATCTCGTCGCTCAACGGCCGCCAGCCGGCTGTCGGGATGAGCGCCTACTGTGCCGCCAAGGCCGGCCTGTCCATGCTGACCCAGGTCGCCGCACTAGAGATGGCCGCCAAGGGAATTCGGGTCAACGCGGTGGCGCCGGGTTTCGTGCGCACCCCGCTGACCGAGGGTGCCGCGATGGTCCCCGGTGTGGTCGAGGAGTACATCGAGAACACCGCATTGGGGCGGGCCGGCACTCCGGAAGACATCGCCAACGCGGTGCTGTTCCTGTGCTCGGACCAAGCCTCCTGGATGACCGGTGAGGTACTGGATCTCAACGGTGGCGCGCACATGAAGCGCTACCCGGACATCATCGGGCACGTCATGAAACTCGCTCAGGGGCAATGAGTTTCGCCGGCAAACAGGCGCTGGTGACCGGGGCCGGCTCGGGCATCGGAGCGGCACTGTGCCGTGCACTGGCGCAGGCCGGTGCCGAAGTGGTGTGCACCGACATTGACGGCGAGGCGGCGGCCCGAACCGCCGCCGAAATCGGCGCCCGCTGGGCCGCCCTCGACGTCACCGACGCCGCCGCCGTTCAGGGTGCAGTCGACGAAGTGGTGAACCGGGCCGGGCGTATCGACCTGTTGTTCAACAACGCCGGCATCGTCTGGGGCGGCAATACCGAACTGCTGACGCTGGACCATTGGAACGCGATCATCGACATCAACCTGCGTGGCGTGGTGCACGGCGTGGCCGCGGCCTACCCGCAGATGATCCGGCAAGGTCACGGCCACATCATCAACACCGCGTCGATGGCCGGACTTGCTGCCGCGGGGCAGGTCACCAGCTATGTGATGACCAAACACGGCGTGGTCGGACTGTCATTGGCGCTGCGGTCCGAGGCTGCCGCGCATGGCATCGGGGTGCTGGCGGTCTGCCCGGGCGCGGTGGAGACACCCATCCTGGACAAGGGCGCGGTCGGCAGATTCCGTGGGCGTGAATACTTCTCGCAAGCCGGATCGAAGCCGTATTCGCCTGACCGGCTGGCCCAGGACACCTTGCGAGCCATCGAGAAGAACAAGGCCATTCTGATCAAGCCCCGTGCCGCACACGGCCAATGGCTGTTCGCCCGGCTGGCGCCAGGCTTGATGCAGCGCGCGGCGATCGGATTCGTCGCTCGTCAGCGAGCGTCGCAGAATCGCACCGACTAGATCGGTTGCGCTCTCTGGGTCGCCTCGGCCAGCGTCCGGTAATCACCTTCGCCGGCAGAACCGGTAACCGCCACCTGCGCGGGCCCCTTGGGGCTGTTCAGGCGGGCAGTCCAGACCGGCTCCGACGATCCGCCCTGTCTACTGTCGCCCGTGTCCCCCGCGCCCTCGTAAACCACCCAGTGCACGCCGTCGATGTCCTGCGCGCCAGTCGGATACATGCCGCTGTGGATCGAAGCAACCAGCTTCTCCTCGTCAGCGTTGCTCTGGATCAGTGCCAGATACATTCCGGCGGCTGTCAGGTAGCCGACCGTCGAGGACACGGCGCGGAACCGCTGCCGGGTCGACGGGTCGGTCCGGCCCGCATCGATACCACCCCGCGAGCCAGAATTGGCGTGCCAGCCGTCGGGCAGCACCGGCACGCGGATCGGGATGCCGAGGGCCGCGGCGTCGGCCTTGAGCGCTGCCTGGGCGTCGTATTGTGGGGCCGGGCCCTTACCCGGTCCATTCGGCGCAAAAGAGCACATGCCGAGGATGCCTGCCAGCACGATGCAGGCCACAACCAGCGGCGCCATCGACCAGAACATATCGCGGCCGTCCTGCAACAGACGGTCCTTGGCGGGCCGAGGTACCGGAACCGACTGACCAGCACCGATGGGTACGGGCTGCGGTTCGGGCGAGTCCGGATCTGATGACGTCACGGTGCTCAGTATCCCAGCTCCCGAAGTCCGACTGCCTAATGGGACAATTTGCGCATGACGCCATCGCGCCGCGAAGCTCCTGATCGCAACCTCGCCCTCGAACTGGTCCGAGTCACAGAAGCCGGAGCCATGGCCGCCGGCCGATGGGTCGGCCGAGGGGATAAGGAAGGCGGCGACGGCGCGGCTGTCGACGCGATGCGCGAGCTGGTCAATTCGGTGTCCATGCGCGGCGTCGTGGTGATCGGTGAGGGCGAGAAGGACCACGCCCCGATGCTCTACAACGGCGAAGAGGTCGGCAACGGCGACGGGCCGGACTGCGACTTCGCCGTCGACCCCGTCGACGGCACCACCCTGATGAGCAAGGGCATGCCCAACGCCATCTCGGTGCTGGCAGTCTCCGAGCGTGGCACCATGTTCGACCCGTCCGCGGTGTTCTACATGAACAAGATCGCCGTCGGACCGGACGCCGCCGATGTGCTCGACATCACCGCCCCGATCGCCGAGAACGTCAAACGCGTCGCCAAGGTGAAGAACTCCAGCGTCGCCGATCTGACCGTCTGCATCCTGGACCGACCGCGGCACGCGCAACTGATGGCCGACGTCCGCGAGGCCGGTGCCCGCATCCGGCTGATCTCCGACGGCGACGTCGCCGGCGCCATCTCAGCCTGCCGGCCGAACTCCGGCACCGACATGCTGGTCGGTATCGGTGGCACCCCCGAGGGCATCATCGCCGCCGCCGCCATCCGCTGTATGGGTGGAGCCATCCAGGCCACCCTCGCCCCGACCAACGACGACGAACGCCAGCGCGCCCTTGACCGTGGTTACGACCTGGACCGGGTGCTGACCACCGAGGACCTGGTCTCCGGTGACAACGTGTTCTTCTGCGCCACCGGCGTCACCGACGGCGACCTGCTCAAGGGCGTCCAGTACTACGGCGGCGGCTGCACCACCCAGTCCATCGTGATGCGGTCCAAGTCCGGCACCGTCCGAATGATCGAGGCTTATCACCGGCTGTCCAAGCTCAACGAATACTCCGCGGTGGACTTCACCGGGGATATCTCCGCGGCACACCCTCTGCCGTAATTCCGTCATCTCACGAAACGAATAAGGGAGCACAATGGCCGACACCGTTGTCGACAACAGCACCGAGTACCGGATCGAGCACGACACCATGGGCGAGGTCCGGGTGCCGATCAATGCCCTGTGGCGGGCCCAGACCCAGCGCGCCGTGGAGAACTTCCCCATCTCGTTCCGTGGTCTGGAGCGCACCCAGATCCGCGCGCTGGGCCTGCTGAAGGGCGCCTGCGCACAGGTCAACAAGGACCTGGGTCTGCTGGCGCCGGAAAAGGCTGACGCCATCATCGCCGCTGCCGGTGAGATCGCCGACGGCCTGCACGACGAGCAGTTCCCCATCGACGTCTTCCAGACCGGTTCGGGTACCAGCTCGAACATGAACGCCAACGAGGTCATTGCCTCGATCGCGGCGCGGGGCGGCGTTCAGGTCCACCCCAACGACGACGTCAACATGTCGCAGAGCTCCAACGACACCTTCCCCACCGCGACCCACATCGCGGCGACAGAAGCTGCTGTCCGTCACCTGATTCCGGCTCTGGAGGTGCTGCACGAGGCGCTGGCCACCAAGGCCCGCGCATGGCGCACCGTGGTCAAGTCCGGCCGCACCCACCTGATGGACGCCGTGCCGGTGACCCTGGGTCAGGAGTTCGGCGGCTACGCCCGCCAGGTCGAGGCCGGCATCGAACGCGTGAAGGCGACCCTGCCCCGGCTGGGCGAGCTAGCCATCGGTGGCACCGCCGTCGGCACCGGCCTGAATGCCCCCGACGGCTTCGGCGCCAAGGTTGTCGAGGTGCTCGTCGCGCAGACCGACATCGCCGAACTGCGTACCGCCGCTGACTCTTTCGAGGCACAGGCCGCCCGCGACGGACTCGTTGAGGCGTCCGGCGCACTGAAGACCATCGCGGTGTCGCTGACCAAGATCGCCAACGACGTGCGCTGGATGGGCTCGGGCCCGCTGACCGGCCTCGGCGAGATCCAACTGCCGGACCTGCAGCCGGGCAGCTCGATCATGCCGGGCAAGGTCAATCCCGTTCTGCCCGAGGCGGTCACCCAGGTGGCCGCCCAGGTGATCGGCAACGACGCAGCGGTCACCGTCGGCGGTCTGTCGGGCGCGTTCGAGCTGAACGTGTACATCCCGATGATGGCGCGCAACGTGCTGGAGTCCTTCACGTTGCTGTCCAACGTCTCGAAGCTGTTCGCCACCAAGTGCATTGACGGTCTGGTCGCCAATGAGGCGCACCTGCGCGAGCTGGCCGAGTCGTCGCCGTCGATCGTGACGCCGCTGAACTCGGCCATCGGCTACGAGGAGGCCGCCAAGGTCGCCAAGGAAGCCCTCAAGGAGCGCAAGACCATTCGGCAGACGGTGATCGACCGCGGCCTGATCGGTGAGAAGCTCTCGGAGGCCGAGCTGGACAAGCGCCTGGACGTGCTGGCCATGGCGAAGGTCAAGCCGGGCGACTAACCCTCCCTCGCGATCCGATACGAAGTGCCCCTTTCCTTTTGGAGAGGGGCACTTCTATCCCGGTGCTAGTCCACCCGCATGTTCGGTGTGTCGGCTCTGTTGTGGCACCTGTAATTTGGATCGGTCAACTTTCATCGACGAGTCAGGGAAAGTTGACCGGTCCGAACCGAAGTTGTCCAGAGACAGGCGACACGTCGAGCCGCCGGCTGCATCCCACCTTCTTCCGCCGTGTGCAGTGTCGCACTCGGATCACGTCGTATTGCGTACGACGCTACCGACTCGACCCGCCAAGGCACGGAAAAGGGTGGTGGACAGAAGTCCACCACCCTTTTCGGAATCAAGTTCGCGGTTAGGGTGTCCAGGTGCCGAACGGCACGTACGGACTACTGCCGAACGGTGTGTACGGGTCCGCTCCACCGATTCGTTGATCGCGCGGATATACCGTCTCCGGGCCGCCGGGCGGCATGGTGACGGTGCCACCATCGCCCGAACTCGGCCCGACGACCGGTCCCGCGGCCGACGCGATCGGCGCCGAACAGATGGCGAATGCAGCCGCGCCCGCCAGGGCCGACGCGAGGGAAAGCCGGATGATCTTCACTTTCGTCCCTCCGATTGGAGTCAGTTGCTGATAACAGAATTCCTTGCCACAGAGGGCAATTCATCGATGCTGGCACCCAGCTGCACGGTGGGACCGGCCCCACCACGACCTGGCGGACTACCCCGCCGGCCGATGGCGGTTAACCGCTACCTGATATACGGAATGACGCGCGAATCGGTTCAGTCGAAGCGCAATGGCAAGATGACGGTCAAGGTGGTGCCTCCGCCCGAGGGGCTGAGGACCTGCAGCCGGCCGCCGATCGCCTCGACCCGGTCGGTCAACCCGGTCAGGCCAGATCCTCTGTCGGGGTTGGCTCCGCCGACGCCATCGTCCTCGATCACGATGCGCAATGTATCGCCGACGACGTGTGCCGAAGCTTTGACCTCTTCGGCCTTGGCATGCTTGGCGGTGTTGGTAAGCGCCTCGGCCACAACGTAATACGCGGCGACCTCTACCGGCTCGGGAAGCCGGCCGTCGACACCGACGTCCAAGGTCACCGGAACGGCCGAGCGTCGGGCCAGGGTCCGCAGCGCGGCGGCCAGCCCGCCGGCCAGCACCGCCGGATGGATACCCCGGGAGAACTCGTGCAGATCGTCGGAGACATCGTTGAGCGCGAACATGATTCGCTCCATCTGCGCACGCAGCTCCAGGTCGTCGCCGGACACCGACTGTTCTGCCAGCCGGACCTCCAGCTTCAGCGTCTCCAGTCGCTGCTGTGCGCCGTCATGCAAGTCGCGTTCGAGCCGGCGCCGGGCGTCGTCGGCAGCTGCCACGATGCGCGCTCGAGAGGACGCGAGCTCAGCATTGCTGTCTTCTATCGCCGCCGTGGCCGCCGCGCGGTCGAATGCGGCCCGCAGCAATGCCTCCAGAGCGGGCACGACCCGTTCGCGGAGCCGGCGGAGGGTGCGCGGCGGCGCCTCTCGTGGCACCAGTAGCGTCCCGAACACCTCGTCCTCGTCGCCCAACAAGATCGGAATGCGCCCCTCACCGGCGAAAACCATGCCGCGCTCGATCCGCACCCAGGGCAGTTGCAGTACCCGCGCGAGCCGACTAGCCGCCTGGTCGAGTGCGTAGTCCAGCTTTGTCCCGCCCAACAGCAGCCGAGCCAGTTCGGCTGCCAGGTCTGCCTCGCGGCGGCGCTGGTCGGCCTCCTCGGCCCGGACCCGGGCGCCTCGCGCCAGACCGTTGGCCACCACGGCCACCAACAGCATGCCGGCGTGCATCGCCACGTGATGTATCTCGGTCGGAATGAAATGTCCAGTATGCCAACCCTTCAACGAATCGAAGGCGATGGCACTGAGAATCGAGGTGAGGGCGGCCAGCCACAGCGGCCAGAACGTGGCCACCACCAAGATGCCGAGCAGATAGACCGCGCCCAGATGCTCTGCCGGATCGGCCATGTCGAGTACGTACAGCACCAGTGACTCGGCCACGATGAAGATGGCCGCTACCGCGACGCCCACCCTGACCGGTGGCGTCGTCGGCTGCAGCAGCGGCAACAGCCCGTGCTTCCCGGCGGACCACGGCAAAGCTGGTTTCGAGTCGATGCTCGTCAAGACTGTGCTCATAGGCGATGGGGCCGGACGCTGGTTCGAAAATCGTGCGCTCGACGTGATGCCGATGCTAATCGCGAACCCTTCTGGTTCACCCACACGTCAGTTGACGGTTACCTACGCATCCACTGTGAGTGCGCTCGGCGCTCCCGGAGCCCGTCATGGCCGTGGGTAGCCTGGCGCTATGCAGGCAATCTCTTGTTCCTGTACGCCGCGATGATCACCGCAGAAGGCCCCGCGACCCAGGACAACACCGGTCGCTCAGCGAAGATGCTGCGGGTGGTCGTCGCCGAGGATGATGTGCTGTATCGCGAGGGCCTGGCCAGCCTGCTGCAGCGCACCGGTTTCGACGTCGTCGGGAAGGCGCAAGACGGCAATGACCTATTGGCGCTGGTCAAGGCCGAAAACCCGGATCTGGCGGTCGCCGACATCCGGATGCCACCCACGCACACCACCGAGGGACTGGACGCGGCCCGCGCCATCCGCCAGGAGGCGCCTGGCACCGGTGTGTTGGTGTTATCGGCCCACCTGGACACCGAGTTCGCCCTGGAGCTGGTGACCCGCGGCGAGCGGATCGGTTATCTGCTCAAAAGCCGAGTAACCGAGGTCGCCGACTTTGTCGATGCGCTGCAACAGATTTCGCGTGGCGCCCTGGTCGTCGATCCGGGTGTGGTCGCCGAGCTGGTGAACGCCCGCCGCCGGAACGACCCGTTGGCACGGCTCACCTCGCGCGAGCGTGAGGTGCTGGCACTAATGGCCGAGGGCCGGTCCAACACCGGCATCGGCAGGCGGCTGTGGATCACGGAGAGCACCGTCGAGAAGCACATCCGGAGCGTCATGACCAAGCTGGACTTGCCGGATACCGAGGATGATCACCGCCGCGTGCTGGCGGCGATCACTTTCCTAGCCGGACGATGACGAGCGAACTGCGCCGACCAACTCGTTGATGATCCCGGCGGACAGAGCGGATTTGACGATGAATCCCAGTGCCGGGCTGTCGGCCAGGCTCTCTTCGAACTCCTCCACCGGCGTGGCCGACGTCAGAATCACCGCCGGGTGGCTGTCCTGGCGCAATTGGTGAGCTAGGTCGAAGCCACTCTCTTCACCCAGGTGGACGTCGACCAGGGTTACGTCGGGCCGCAGTTCGCGGGCCGACCGAAGTGCCTCCGCTGACGTGGTGGCGGTGCCGACCACATCCAGCCCACCGTGCTCTAACAACCGGCGCGCGGCATCAAGGAACTGGGCATTGTCGTCGACAAGTAAGCACCGCAACTGCACACCTCAGTCTGGAACGCGCGGCCGAATCCTGCACCCCCGACAGGTGAACTCTGGCTGAAGTTTCCGTCGGAGTCCAGTTCTGGGAAGAAATATGTGGTTGCCCACCAGCACCATTGGAGGACAGCCTCGACGACAGCCCCACCGACTGTCGACAGTCTGGAATTCATGTCGTGATAGGCCGCCCGTGGTCACCTCGACATCCGACAGGCACACCCTATTGGGAACCAACTTGTCGGGACCCCTACGCACTACACACGGAGACACGTTGACTCAGATGCACACCGGAACCGCTCGGGCGACGGTTACCGGTCACTACCGAGAATTGGCAGCGCAGGGTGCTGCTGATCTCGTGGGTGCCGGCGCGCTCGATATCCTTCGCTGGACCGACGAACACCTGGCCGGTAGCTATGTGATCGCGTCGAGCATGCAGGACGCGGTGCTGGTCCATCTGGCCTCGCGGGTGCGGCCGGGTGTCGACGTGATCTTCCTGGACACCGGCTACCACTTCGCCGAGACGATCGGCA
Organism: Mycobacterium sp. OTB74; assembly: GCF_029892685.1. Classification (GTDB taxonomy): domain Bacteria; phylum Actinomycetota; class Actinomycetes; order Mycobacteriales; family Mycobacteriaceae; genus Mycobacterium. Next base: position 31,983 of record NZ_JARXVD010000021.1, read on the forward strand.
CTCGCGATGCCGTGGCCGCCTGCTATGACGTCAACGTCATCAGCACACATCCAGAAATAAGTGTGGCCGAACAAGATCTGCTACTGGGCAAGGACCTGTTCGCCCGCGATCCGAACGAGTGCTGTCAGCGACGCAAAGTGCAACCGCTGTCCCGTGCCATGCGCGGCTACTGCGGTTGGGTGACTGGCGTGCGCCGTGCCGACTCCCCCGACCGCGCCGATACCCCGGTGATCGCGTTCGACGAGAACTTCGCCATGGTGAAGGTGAACCCGCTGGCCGACTGGACCGACGACGACGTCCAGTGCTACATCGCCGAACACGACGTTATGGTGAATCCGCTTGTCCACGAGGGCTATCCGTCGATCGGCTGCGCTCCGTGCACGACCCGTCCCACACCGGGCGCAGAGGTGCGCAGTGGCCGCTGGCAGGGCTGGGGCAAGGACGAGTGCGGACTGCACGCGTCCTGACGGTCGCTACTGGCCGTTGCTGACGCCGCCTGAGTTGGCGCCCGGAATGTCTTTGATGGGGAAGTTCGGCATCGGCGGCGGCGACGGCGTATTGGGCAGAGTCGGGATCTCAGCCGGCGGAATGTCGTTGAGCCCGTTGACCGGTGGCCCATTGTCGCGGCTGCCGTAAGACGTGCCCGGCTCGCGCGGGCCGACCATCTGCGTGACGGTCACCATGTGGTAGCCGTTGGCCTTGAGCACCGGGATGAACTGCTGCACAAGGTCAACCGTCGACGAATAAGTGTCGTGGAACAGCACCACCGAGTTCGGTTTGATCTGAGTCATCAGCATGTACCGGGTGGCGGCGGTGTTGGAGTCGTTGGCCCAGTCGAACGGGATGACGTCCCAGTTGATGTCAGCCAGGCCCTGCTTCTTCGCCTCGGCCAGCACCGCATCGTTGATCAGACCGCCCGCGGTGCGAAACAGCTTGGGCCGCTGGCCCGTTGCCTTCTCGACCGCGTCGCTGGCCTTGGACAGCTGGCTCGGAATGTCCTCGGGCGGAATGGTGGTCATGTTGGGGTGTTCCCAGGTGTGCTGACCAAGTTCCATGCCGGCTTCCACGACGCGCTTGGCGCCCTGCGGGTTGGCCGCGACCTTGTTGCCGATCTCGAAGAACGTCGCCTTGGCGTCGTTGTCCTGCAGGATCTTCAGCAGCCGATCTGTGTACGGGCTGGGGCCGTCGTCGAAGGTCAGCGCTATGCACTTGTACTTGCTGCAGTCCACCTCGTCAGCCTTGGCGACATGTCCGGTCAGGCTGCCCACCACCACGATGGTCACCCCAGCGCAGACGCCCAGCACAGTCCGCCAGTAGGACCATGTCGGGGTGTCGGGGCGTCGCAGTCGCACCCGCACAGCTTACCGAGGCCGCGATTTGTGCACGAAAACGTGCGGTCAGCACCCGTGATCGTGCACAAATCGCGCTCGGATCAGGGCAGCGTGCCGGGGGTGATCTCCTCGAGCATCTCGGTGACCAGAGCCGCGATGGGCGACCGTTCACTGCGCAACAGGGTGATGTGCGCGAACAGCGGGTGCCCCTTGAGCTTCTCGATCACCGCGGCGACGCCGTCGTGCCGTCCCACCCGCAGGTTGTCGCGCTGGGCCACGTCGTGGGTGAGCACCACCCGCGAACCGGCACCTAATCGGGACAACACGGTCAGCAACACGTTGCGTTCCAGCGACTGGGCCTCGTCGACGATGACGAACGAGTCGTGCAGCGACCGGCCGCGGATGTGGGTCAGCGGCAGCACCTCCAACATGCCGCGGCTCAGCACCTCTTCGAGCACGGCCGGGCTGGCCAGTCCTTCCAGGGTGTCGAAAACCGCCTGGGCCCAAGGGCCCATCTTCTCGCTCTCACTACCGGGCAGATAGCCCAGATCTTGTCCACCGACCGCGTACAGCGGCCTGAACACCACGACCTTGCGCTGGGTGCGACGCTCCAGCACTGCCTCCAGGCCTGCGCACAGCGCCAGTGCCGACTTGCCAGTGCCGGCCTTGCCGCCGAGCGAGACGATGCCCACCGACTCGTCGAGCAAAAGATCAAGGGCTACCCGCTGTTCGGCTGACCTTCCCCGGAGGCCGAACACTTCGCGGTCACCTCTGACCAGTTGCACCCGTTTGTCGGCATTGACTCGCCCCAGCGCGTGCGAGGTACCACCCAGCAACCGAATTCCGGTGTGGCACGGCAGATCCCGCGCTTCGGTGAGGTCGATATCACCGTCGGCGAACAGTGCGTCGATTTCCTCCGGCGCCGCGTCCAGTTCGGTCATGCCCGTCCAGCCGGAGGTGATGACGTCCTGTGCGTGGTACTCATCGGCCGCCAAACCGACCGCACCCGCCTTGACGCGCAGCGGAATGTCCTTGCTTACCAACGTAACTCGCTTGCCTTCGGCAGCGAGGTTGGCAGCACAGGCCAGGATTCGCGTGTCGTTGTTGTCAGTACGGAATCCCGACGGCAACACCGACTGGTCGATGTGATTCAGCTCGACCTGAAGCGTACCGCCTTGTGTCCCAACGGGAATCGGCTGATCCAGCCGTCCGTACTCAAGGCGCAGGTCGTCGAACATGCGCAGCGCCTGTCGAGCAAACCAACCCAATTCATGGTGATGTCGTTTGCCTTCGAGCTCACTGATGACCACCAGCGGGACAACTACTTCGTGCTCGGCGAATCGCGTGCATGCCCATGGATCGGACAACAACACAGAGGTGTCGAGCACATAGGTGCGGCTCTGGCTGGATTGCCGGCCGCGCCGGCCCTGCGAATCAGACACGTGGCGCTCCTTGGCCCGTGCGGTCCCACACGAGCGTTTCGGTGGACGCAGCGGTACCTGGACCGGGACCGGTCCCGTTGGAGCCTCGGGTACCGCCCGGATAGCAGAGCATGTCGCTAGCCATCACCGGCGACGCTACTCCCGGCCGCCGCTACACGCAGACGGCGCGCCGTGGCCAGTTCGTGACTACTAGATGACGAATTGTGACAGTGACGCGTCGCCGGCCAGGCCCCAGGCCTTGATCCGATCGGAGATCACCGCGCGCAGCGCAGCGTCATCGAATATGCCGGCGTCAGCAACCACCGCCACCTTGTCCTGATACGCGTCGATATCGGCGCCGACGACCTGCAGCGCGGCGGCCCGGGCCGCGATGGCGGCGACGGTCTCTTCGCGGCGGGTCTGAAGGCAGCGCGCCACCAGATTGCCGAAGAACTCCTCATGACGCTCTTCATCCCGGGCGATCCGGCCGGCCATGGCCGCCAGCACCGGCTCGTCGATCTGCGCCTGCAGGTTACGGGTGAACACAGCATGCGCCCGCTCGAAGAACGCCATGAACACCAGCGTCTCGATCTGGCTGTACTTGTCCGCCCGGTAGCCCTTCTGGACGTGCTCGACGCGCACGTCCTCGTTGGCCGTCGGATCGACCTGACGGGTGACAACCAGGTAGTTCCGGATCGCGATGGCGTGCAGGTGCTCCTCGGCGGTCCACCGGCCCATCCACCGGCCCCACTTGCCTTCGAGAATGAAGTGCTCGACCAGTTCGCGGTGGTAGCCGGCCAGGTTGTCCTTGGTGATCAGCAGGATTTCCAGCGCATCGGTGACCGGCTTGGGCAGCGTGACGCTGGAGGCGTCCCAGTCCTTGCCGCCCAGAAACGCGAAGTTCTCGCCCTGGTCAAACGGCACATAGTCGTGGGCGTACCAGGCTTCCTCAGTCTTGAGGTGCCGCGCGAGGTTGTCCTCGACGACGGGCTCCAGATCCAGGGTCAGCGCGTTGGCAACCGGTTTCACAGCCATGAAAGTAACTGTAACCCGAGTTCACACGTTTTTGAAATCATCCACGCCGAAACGGACAAACGGGCCGGGTTTTTTGAGTAACCGCGGCCAGAATGTCGGTTTCGGCACCAGAAATCAGAGCGTCAGGCCCGGGTACAGCGGGTTGGCGTCCAAAATTTCGGCCTCCGCCGCATGCGCCCAGTCCGCAGTGGCGTCGACCAGCTTGTACTTGGCCTTCGATGATCCATCGGCGGTCGTGTTCTTCAACACCTCGACCACGATCTCGGCCACCCGGTCGAAGTCCGCGGCCCCGAACCCGCGGGTGGTCAGCGCGGGGGTGCCGAACCGGATGCCGCTGGTGTACCAGGCCCCGTTCGGGTCGTTGGGGATGGCATTGCGGTTGGTGACGACGCCGGCGTCCAGCAGCGCGGACTCGGCCTGCCGGCCGGTGAGGCCGAAGGACTGCACGTCCAGCAGCACCAGGTGGTTGTCGGTGCCGCCGGTGACCAGCGTGGCGCCGCGCTTGAGGAAGCCGTCTGCCAGGGCCTTGGCGTTGTCGGCAACATTCTGGGCGTAGGTCCGGAAGGCGGGCTGACGAGCCTCGGCCAGCGCGACGGCCTTGGCGGCCATCACGTGCGACAGCGGACCGCCGAGCACCATGGGGCAGCCCTTGTCGACGGCCGGTGCGTACTCCTCGGTGGCCAGCACCAGACCACCGCGCGGGCCACGCAGCGACTTGTGCGTGGTGGTGGTGGTGACGTGAGCGTGCGGCACCGGATCCTCGTCACCCGTGAAGACCTTGCCGGCGACCAGACCGGCGAAGTGCGCCATGTCGACCATCAAAGTGGCGCCCACCTCGTCGGCGATCTCGCGCATCTTGGCGAAGTTCACCCGACGCGGGTAGGCGGAGTAACCGGCCACCAGCACCAGGGGCTTGAACTCGCGGGCCGCGGCGGCGACGGCGTCGTAGTCGATCAGACCGCTCTGCGCGTCGGTGCCGTAGCTGCGCTGGTGGAACATCTTTCCGGAGATGTTGGGCCGGAAGCCGTGGGTCAGGTGGCCGCCGGTGTCCAGTGACATGCCCATCAGGCGCTGACCGCCAAGGCGAGCGCGCAGCTTCTCCCAGTCCGCCTCGGACAGGTCGTTGACGTGCTTGGCACCAAGTTCGGCCAGACCCGGAGCCTCGACGCGGGTGGCCAGGATGGCCCAGAAGGCAACCAGGTTGGCGTCGATACCGGAGTGCGGCTGGGCGTACGCGTAGGGCGCACCGAACAGCTCACGGGCATGCTCGGCGGCCAGCGCCTCGACGGTGTCGACGTTCTGGCAGGCGGCGTAGAACCGGTGGCCGACGGTGCCCTCGGCGTACTTGTCGGAGAACCAGGTGCCCATGGTGAGCAGCACGGCCGGCGAGGCGTAGTTCTCGCTGGCGATCAGCTTCAGCGAATCCCGTTGGTCGGCAAGCTCTTTGCGGGTCGCTGCGGCGATCCGCGGCTCGACCGACTCGATGACCCGCAACGCCGCCTGGTAGGCCTCGCTGGCGGTTGCGGCGTACTCGGCACCGAGGCCGGAGCTGGACACAGACGAATCAGCGGTCATGCGTTCAGCCTAGTCGGCGGCTGTTTTGGGTACCGAATCGGCCACCGCCGCACACTCCCCGTCGTCAAGGTTCGCAACCTGCACATCCGTCACGGTGTGTCGTCCGCAGTCCCCCACAAGCGGGTGGGGTACCTCCCTCCCGGGGGCGTGCCCCCACCGCACGCTCGCGGCAGACGAGTCAGGCGGCCCGCAGCGCTGACGGCATCAGCGGTTCGTCGAGCAACCGGCCGAACCGCGCCGTCAGCGACACATCGGCAGGCCGGGCCTCCAGCCAGCCGCGCAGCAACCGGTAGCCCTCGACGTAGGTCGACGTGTACGCCCGCCACAGCGGCGAGGACAGGAACCGCAGCGACTGCAGCGCTCTGGCCTCGGTGGTCAGTGTCCAGCGCTGCAGAAACACGGCCACCTCATCGGCGTCGCGATCCTCGTCGTGCAGCATCAGTGCAGCGTCCTGACGGACGTCGGCCAGCGCGGCGCTGGCGGCCGAAATCGCTTCTGCGCGTTCACCATCGAAGCGCAAACCCAGGTCGGCGTAGATTTCGGCGGCCCAACTCCCCCACGAGTCGCCAACGACGGCGTACAGCGCCAAGTCCGCCAACCCCTCGGCCATCAGGCACTGCGGGGTGTTGACCAGGAAGATGGTCTGCTCGGCCTGCCCACCCAGCTCAACCAAGCCGGCCTCTTTGCGGCAGTGCTCGGTGTGATGACCGGGGTAGGACTCGTGGGCCACCAGCCGCGGCAGGTTGGACATCTGCTGTTTGAGGTCGGCATTCACCGCAACCGTCGAGCGGTAGTTGCCCTCGTAGTAGTTGAAGCCCGACCACGGCTTGTCTGTGACCACCTCATAGTTGATGGTCTCGGTGTCCGGGAGCGGAAAGTCGGCCCGGACCCGGTCGCGCAGCGCCGACGAGAACGCGTGGATGCATTCCTCCAGCCGCTCGGGCGGGATCTCCTCGCCGACTCGGTAGGCCTGCATCCGCTCGGCCAGCGGCCCGCTGCCGCCGACTGCCTCGTCGAGTGCGCGGTGCGCCTCCCGGTAGCGGTCCTCGTCGCCCTTGGAGATGGAGACGTCGAAGTAGGCACGCACCTCGTCGACGAACCCGACGGCCTCCCCGGCGAATTTGCGACCCGCACAGTCCAGCGCCCTCAGGTGCGCCTTGAGGTATTCGGCACGTTGCTCGGTCAGGCCGGCGCCGTCTACGTCACCAAGCAGACGGCGAGCCTGACGAGCCAGCGCGGCTGGGTCCGGCGCCGGTTCGTCGGCCACCTGCCGACGCAGCGCCTGGTCACCGGTGAACGAGTCGACGTAGCCCTCCTCGATGCGGTCGAACCGCAGCCCAAGCAGCAGATATTCGCGGATCAATCGGTCCGTAGCCGACCCAGTGTCCATATCGCCCCACGTTAGCCGGTACCCCCGCGTTCATCGCGTCGCCATAACTGCAAGACTGAACACATGCCGCGGCCGAGCGAGCCGAGTCCGTACGTCGAGTTCGACCGGCGCCAATGGCGCGCCCTACGTATGGCGACGCCGCTGAAACTCACCGAACACGAACTGTTGGGTCTGCGTGGCCTGGGCGAGCAGATCGACCTGCTGGAAGTCGAAGAGGTCTACCTGCCACTGGCTCGCTTGATCCACCTGCAGGTGGCTGCGCGGCAACGGCTGTTCGCCGCCACGTCCGAGTTCCTCGGAGAACCGCAACAGAACCCGGACCGGCCGGTGCCGTTCATCATCGGAGTCGCGGGCAGCGTGGCGGTCGGTAAGTCGACCACGGCACGCGTGCTGCAAGCGCTGCTGGCCCGATTCGGCCACCATCCGCGCGTCGACCTGGTAACCACCGACGGCTTCCTGTACCCCAACGCCGAGCTGACTCGGCGAAAGATCATGCACCGCAAGGGTTTTCCTGAGAGTTACGATCGCCGGGCACTGATGCGCTTCGTCACCGCGGTCAAGTCCGGCTCCGATTGCGTATCCGCGCCGGTGTACTCACACCTGCTCTACGACATCGTGCCAGGCGAGAAACACGTGGTGCGGCACCCGGACATCCTGATCATCGAGGGACTCAACGTCCTACAAACCGGGCCGGCCCTGATGATCTCGGACCTGTTCGACTTCTCGGTATACGTCGACGCCCGGATCGACGACATCGAGAGCTGGTATGTATCGCGGTTTCTCGCGATGCGTGCCGGTGCGTTCTCCGACCCGCAGTCGCACTTCCATCACTATTCGACGTTGACCGATGAGCAGGCCATCTTCGCGGCCCGGGACATCTGGCAGTCGATCAATCTGCCGAATCTGATCGACAACATCCTGCCGACCCGACCGCGGGCGACGCTGGTGCTGCGCAAGGATGCAGACCACTCGATCAACCGGCTGCGGCTGCGCAAGCTGTAGCCAATTCGGCGCGCTCCGTAACGGTGAGCGTGACGGAGCGCGCCGAGATCGCAGATCAGGCCCGACGAACGCCGAGGTATTGCAAGTCGGCCATAACCAGCGTGTAGGCCGCGCTGAAGAACATCAGCGCCACCCCCAACGTCGTGAGCGGCCAGACGTTGTCCACCACCACCAGCACCGCGGCGACGGTGAACCCCAGGTTGGCGATCGCCACCGCAATACCGGGCGTCCGAACCGATTCCACGCCGGACAGCCAGTAGACGACCACGCCGTAAGCGACCAGGATCGCGGCCAACCAGTACTCGACGGCCTTCGGCAGGCCCGACGACACCGACAGCCAACTCGCCGCGGCGGCAAGAACCACTCCAGAGAAGGCGCTGAACACGGCGTCGATACGCAGCGCCAGCCGGAGCAGACGATCCGAACGAATGTGGACGGGAGAAACGATGGTGGTCATGGCATTTCCGTTCTTCGAAGGGGGGTGACTTGTGCACGATTCGGTGCGGTGAGCGCCCGAGATCGTGCACAAATCGCGGGCAGAAGGCCGGCGCGGGGGCGTCAACCGCAACCTCTGTCAGCTGACGCCCCGCACCGGCGGGGAGGGAGTCACGCCAGACGGCGCACTCCGAGGTACTGCAGCCAGGCGCAACCCAGCCCAACTGCCAGGAACGCCCAGACAATGCCCACGCCTACCGCGGTCAGCGGCAGCACGCCGGCTACCAGCGCTCCCACTGTCAGGACCGAGAAGGCGAGATTGCCGACCAGCACAGCGACTCCGACCCGGCGGAGACGGCGGGACACCGCCAGCACGTACAGCGCGAAGCCCCAGCCGACCAGCAAAGCTCCAACTAGCCAGGTGACGGTGCCGGACAGACCCATGAGCCGGCCCAGCGGGTCCGCGGTCACCGCGACCAGCAGGCCTGCCAGCCCGCACAGCGTGCCGTCGACACGGAGTGCGAACCGCAGCAGGGAGTCTGAACTGTCGAACAGGATGGGCGTGGTTACTCGGGGGGTGATGACGGCCATGAGGGTTGCTCCTCGGGAGTGCCGGTGGTGGACGACTGGACACCCACGACACTGCTCACATACCGCTGCCAGATCGATGCCGAACGCTGCCAGTTACTGCCAACCGCTGGTCACAGCGTTGCGACCGATGTTCCCCGCAGATCGGCGGCAATGACGCGGGCGGCCGCGTTCTGCCAGTTGTGCAATGACCGCTGCGGCACCTCGGTGACGAACCACTGCCAGGCCTGCCGAGCCACCGGGTCCAGCCCGGCCGCGGTGGCGTTCTGCGCATAGGCCCGCACCCCAACCACGTATGGGAAGTACAGCGAGTTGTAGTGCCGCCACTGCTCGGTGGTGCCGAAGTCTCCGCCACCGCGTGGCTTAAGCGCGGAAATCCGATCCGCCAGCAAAGCTTTCAGCTCGTTGGCTCGTTCCAGCGGCTGGTCGGGTGCGCCGCGCCGGGCCAACCGGTCGTCGATCAACGGCAGCGCCGTCAGCGGTGAGGCCACCAACTTGGACAGATCGGCGTAGTGCCCCAGGGCCCGTCGGGTCAGGCGGGCGAAGGTCTCGTCGTCGACGCTGTCCAACGGGTTGGTGGCCCGCAACGGCAGAGCCGCCTCGGTATGGCGCAGCGCGGCACGGTCGGCACGCAACTCGGGCGAACGCGAGAAAGCCAGCCGGTCCAACAACCCGGCCAGCGGGTCGGCCAGCACGTTGATGGCGATGGCCACCGCCAGGCTGGTGAACAACAGCACCATTAACGCGACCTGCGCGCGCGACACCATCAGCCCGATGAGCACCTGACCGCCGAACACCGCTGCCACCGCCATGCTGCCGGCGAACGACCGCACCATGCCTGCCCGTAGCGCCTGCCCCTCGTCCAACGCATCCCACATCGCCACGGCGACACCGAGCAACAACACATCAAAAGCCGTGGCAGCCAACGCAAGCCAGCTCGGCAGCAGGCCCAGCGGAATCACCAGAATCGCGTTGCTCAGCCCGAAGAACAGCGTCGCCACCACCACCGGGCCGACCACCGGCCGGACCTGAACGCGCAATCGCGTCACCGCCAGCACCAGGGCAACGAGAGTGGATAGCGAGACGGCCCCGAACATCAGCCAGTGCCCGGTACGCAGCGGCGGATGCACACCGCCCGACAGCGCGGCGCCCGTCACTGCCACCGCGGCCACCGCCGCGACGGCCGAAACATATTTCAGTACAACGGATTTAGTGCGTACCGAGTCCGCAGGACTGGCCAGTTCGAGCAGCACCGCCAACCACGCGATACCCGGGATCACCGACAACAGGCTCTCGACCCGGCTGAGCACACCCGTAGGCGCTGTCCCGGCCAGCCGCACCGCGTCAACCGCCACCACCACCGCAAAGCTGCACAACCCGACAGCCGCGCACACCAGCACCGGCTTGCGCGGGTCACGCGCCAACAGATACAGCCCGAGCCACCAACTCAGGGCGAACACCACTGCCGACAACGCAGCCACGGTGTCAGTCTTCCACTGCTACATGCCGTATCGACGATTACGCGACGTGTAATCGCGCAAGGCGCGCAGAAAGTCGACGCGCCGGAACGCCGGCCAATGCGCATCGGTGAACCACATCTCCGAATATGCGCTCTGCCACAACAGGAATCCGCTCAACCGCTGCTCCCCCGACGTCCGGATCACCAGATCCGGGTCCGGCTGACCCGACGTATAGAGGTTCTCCGAGATGGCGTCGACGGTCACCGCCTCGATGAGTTGTTCAGCGGTCGCCCCGTTGGACAGCTCCTTGCTCAGCAGGGTGCGCACCGCATCAGCGATCTCCTGGCGACCGCCGTACCCGACCGCCACGTTGACATGGAACGAGTTGGCACTGGAGTGCTCGTGGGTCGACTTCACCGCGTCGCGCAGCCGTCGTGCCGGCTCCTCACCGAGCAACTCCAGATCGCCGACGGTGCGCACGCTCCATTGCTTGTCGGGCGCACAGATCTCTTCGACCACGTCGGTGATGATCTCGATCAGGGGCTCCAATTCCTGTGGGTCCCGCTGCAGATTCTCCGTTGACAGCAGATACACCGTGGTCATCTCGATACCAGCCTGCTGACACCACCGCAGCACCTCGGCGATCTTGGCCGCACCCACCCGGTAGCCGTAGCTGACGTCGTCGTGACCAGCCTCACGTGCCCACCGGCGGTTACCGTCGCACAGGACCGCAATGTGCCGGGGCAGTTGCGCTTTCGACTGAGCGAGCTCCTGTCGCAGCCGCATCTCGTAGAGCCGGTAGGCCGGTTCCTTGAGCCGCCGGGGAATGATGTCCACGAGAAACCAGACTACTGTGAGGAGCTGGAGAACCCATGGTTGTTACTGGAGGGAACGTGACGATCGATTCCAGCGATTCGGCCGCCGCACCACCGGGGGACGCGCCGAAGCCGTACCGCGCCGCCGCCGTGCTGCACCCGCCGGAGACCCTGCCCGAGGCGGTGGCCCAGTTCCTTGGCAAGCCCCGCGCCCGCGGCTGGATCCACGTCTACTCGGCCGTGGTGGCATTCATCGCCGGCACGACGCTGGTCGCGGTCTCGTGGGCGATGCAGGGCACCCGCGCCGGGCTGGCCACGCTGCTCTACACCCTCACCATCGTGGCCATGTTCACCGTCAGCGGCACCTATCACCGGGTGAACTGGAAGTCCGAAAAAGCGCGCACCTGGATGAAGCGTCTCGACCACTCGATGATCTTCATCTTCATCGCGGGCAGCTACACGCCGTTCGCACTCCTGGCGTTGCGCTCGGGCGGCGGGATGACGTTGTTCTGGATCGTCTGGGGCGGCGCAGCCGCCGGCGTGCTGCTCAAGATGTTCTGGCCGACGGCACCGCGCTGGGTTGGAGTGCCGCTGTATCTGCTGCTGGGCTGGGTGGCCGTCTGGTTCATCGGGCCGATCATGCACAGCGCCGGGGTCGCGGCCGTGGTGCTGCTGATCGTCGGTGGCGCGCTGTATTCGGTCGGCGGTGTGCTCTACGGCCTGAAGTGGCCCAACCCGTGGCCGACGACGTTCGGCCACCACGAGTTCTTCCACGCCTGCACCGCGGTCGCGGCCATCTGCCACTACATCGCGATGTGGTTCGCCGTCTTTTCCGGGTGATTTGGGCGCGCTCCGTCACGCTGAGCGATACGGAACGCACCGACGTCCCTACAGCTGGGTGACGTTCTCCGGGCCCCAGTAGGCCTTCATCGAGGCGATCTTGCCTTCGTCGTCGAAGGTCATGGTGCTGATGATCTCGATGCGCATGGCGCCGTTGACGGTCAGGTTCCAGAAGAACGCCGCCTCATGGCCGAGGGCCCGCAGCGTGACGATCTCGCTGGCGCACTTCACGCCGGCGATGTTCGAGTAGAAACCGTGAATGGCCTGGCGACCGATGTGCACCTCGCCGCCGACCGGGTCCTCGACGGTGGCGTCAGAGGCGTACAGCTGGGCGATCTCGTCGGCATTGCCGACGCTGACCAGTTCCAGGTAGCGGGTGACGGTTGCGGTGATCTGCTCGGCACTGGGCATGAGCCGCACGCTACACGGCGCCCCTCAACGCCGCCGCAAGCTCCCCTGCCGTCGTGACCGGAAGGTCACATACCCGGCCCCGGCAGACGTATGCGGCGTCGTGACCGTTGACCCGGTCCCGCCCAGCCAGCAACGCTGACGAATTCACTTCACCACCCACGACGATGGCGCCACCTGGCGCGAGTTTGCGTGCTGCAGAAAGCAATTCGGAATCAGGCGCACCACACGCGACGGCGACCTGGAGCGGTCCGCGCACTGCAGCCTCGGCAACCGCCAGCCAGTGCCCACCGGAGCGCGGCGAGCGAGCCAGCAGCGGAGTGGCCGTACTCAACGTCGCCTCCGCGGCAGCGGCGTAGCGGTCCGGGTCGGGCGCCAGGTGCGCTGCGAGCAGCAGGGCCTCGGCGATCAGCGATGCGCCCGACGGGGTGGCGCCATCCACCGGGTCGGACGGCCGCAGCACCAACGCCTCGGCATCGTCGGCGGTGTCGAACCAACGGCCATCCTGGTCCGGGTCAGCGAAATGGGTCAGCGCCGTGTCCAACAGGCCCGTCGCCACGGTCAGCCAGGATTGCGATCCGGTGATCTGGTGCAACGTCAACAGGCCAGTGGCCAGCGCGGCATAGTCCTCCAGGATGCCCATGCTCTCGCCCACCACACCGCCCAGACTGGCCCGGCGCAGTCTGCCGTCGACAACGTGCAACGACAACAGCCGCTCTGCGCAAACCGTTGCCGCGTCGAGGAATCCAGGCTCATTCAGCGCGACGGACGCCTCGGCCAGCGCAGTAATGGCAAACCCGTTCCACGCGGTGACCACCTTGTCGTCACGGCCGGGCTGAGGCCGGGAAGCCCGTGCCGCCAACAGTTTTGTCCGCACCCTCTCGAATCGGGCCGCGTCATCGGGGTCTGCCAGTAGTTGCAGCACCGAACTGCCGTGCTCGAATGTGCCCGTGTCAGTGACCTCGAAAACCGAAGCCGCCCAATGCCCGTCGTCGGGCCCTAGGACCGACACCAGCTCCGATGGCGTCCACACATATGTGAGACCCTCGTGACCGGCGGCGTCCGCATCCAGCGACGAGACCAACATGCCGCCGGCACCGAGGTCGCCCATCATGAACCGGGCGGTCTCGTCTGCCACCTTGTGCGCCAATGGATCTTCGGTCAACCGCGCCCAGTGCGCATAGACACGAAGTAGTAACGCGTTGTCGTACAACATCTTCTCGAAATGCGGCACCACCCAGGATGCGTCGACGCCGTAGCGGGCGAAACCGCCGGCCAATTGGTCGTAGATGCCGCCGCGGGCCATTGCCGTGCAGGTCCGCTGCACGGATTCCATTGCGGTACCGGTTCTTTCATAGTGCCGCAGCAGCGCTTCCAGCAGCGCCGACGGCGGGAATTTCGGCGCCCGACCAAAGCCACCTCGGGCCACATCTTCGTCACGCAATACGCCGGCCACCGCGTGGTCGCACAGCTCGGGAACCGGCGCCGGCCCACCGCCGGGCAACCCGACCATCATCTTGCGCAGCTCCGAGGCGATCTGGTCGGAGGCCTGCTCCACCTCTGCGCGACGCTGCCGCCACGTGTCGGTGACTGCCGAAAGCAGTTGCAGAAAATTGTCTTTCGGGTAATAGGTGCCGCAGAAGAACGGTCGCCCGTCGGGGGTCAGGAAGCAGGTCATGGGCCAGCCGCCCTGCCCGGTCATCGCGACGGTGGCGCTCATGTAGATGGCGTCCAGATCGGGCCGCTCCTCGCGGTCCACCTTGATGCACACGAAGTCGGCGTTGGTGACCGCTGCCACATCGGCGTCCTCGAACGACTCATGGGCCATCACATGGCACCAGTGGCACGCGGCGTATCCGATCGACAACAGGATCGGCACATCACGCGCGGCCGCTTCGGCCAATGCCTCCGGCGTCCATTGCTGCCAGTGCACCGGGTTGTCGGCGTGCTGGCGTAGATACGGACTGGTCGCCGAAGCGAGGGTGTTAGCCATCCCTGGAGTCTGACTCAGTTTCTGGCGCAGTGGGTTCCGGCCCGGCGGGGTCGGTGTCCGTCGCGCCGACAGTCCCGTCATCGACCGCCTGATCAGGTTCGGGATGTTCGCGGTCGAACGACTCCGGCAGCTTGCGCAGATGCCGGTTCATCGACCACACCAATGCGATCACGCAGATCAGCAGGATCAGCGTGATCACCAGTCCCGCCGGGCTGGCCTTGCCGAAGTCGGGGCCAGTCTGCCGCGGCGCGTCCGCCAGCAGCGTCAGTGCATACCCAGAAATGATCACCGTGAAACCCCCGCGAACAGGTCTGTCTCGGGCAACGACACCGGCACCCTGGAGCGGGCCAACTCGTACTCCTCGGTGGGCCAGAGGCGTTGCTGCCATTCGATCGGGGCCCGGAAGAAGTCCCCGTTCGGGTCGATCTGCGTAGCGTGCGCCCGCAAGGCGTCGTCCCGCTGCGCGAAGAAGTCGGCGCATTGCACCCGGGTGGTCACCCGCTGCGAGAAGTAGTCGTTGTCGGGGTCCCAGTGCGCCAGCCACTTGTCGAACGGTCCGTGCTGGCCGTGCTTGGCGAACTCGTCCTGCAACATTTGCATGCGCTGACGCAGGAATCCGTGGTTGTAGTACAGCTTGCGGACGCCCCATGGCTCACCCGCCTCGGGAAACATCCGGTAATCGGCCGCTGCCTCGTAGGCCGCCATGGACACCTGATGGCAACGGATGTGGTCAGGGTGCGGGTAGCCGCCGTTCTCGTCGTAGGTGGTCATCACGTGCGGACGGAACTCCCGGATGACCCCGACCAGCCGCTCGACCGGCTGCTCGATGGGCACGACGGCGAAGCAGCCCTCGGGCAGTGGCGGCGGTGGATCGCCCTCGGGCAGCCCGGAGTCGACGAAGCCCAGCCAGTGGTGCTCGACGCCAAGGATCGCGGCGGCCTTGGCCATTTCGTCGCGGCGCACCTCGGTGATGCGTCCGTGCACCTCCGGCAAATCCATCGCCGGGTTGAGAATGTCGCCACGCTCACCACCGGTCAGTGTCACCACCATGGCGCGCACGCCGTCGGCGGCGTACTTGGCCACACTGGCGGCGCCCTTGCTCGACTCGTCGTCCGGGTGGGCGTGCACCGCCATCAACCGCAGTTCGCTCACGTGTGCCTTACCTATGTGTCTCTACTCAGTCGGACAGTTCAGTGATGTCCAACAGTCCCGTCCTATAGTTCCAGTCCAAGAAATCCCAACCGACCGACGGGGCACCCAAACAGCCATGATCGAGCGTCCCACCGCCCGCTACGGACAGCAGCGACTGTCCGGGCCGACGCGTCGTCGCCTGGTCATCGGCCTGACGATACTGATCGTGGCCGCAGGCGTCGCGCTGGCGCTGGTCGCGTTCCAGCGGTTGGGCACCGCGCCGGTCAAGGGTGAGCTGAGCGGCTACACGCTGGTTGACGGCGAAACGGTAGCCGTCACCATTTCGGTCACCCGGGAGAACCCGTCGCAGCCCGTGGTGTGCATCGTGCGGGCCCGGGCCCTCGACGGCAGCGAAACCGGACGTCGCGAGGTGCTGGTGCTCCCGTCGCAGGCCAAGACTGTGCAGGTCACGACCACGGTCAAATCCACGAAACCGCCGGTCGTCGGCGACGTCTACGGCTGCGGAACCGACGTCCCGCGGTATCTGGTGGCACCCTGACAGGCCACCCTCACAGCCGCCGATTCAGCCACCTGGCGAACTCCGAACAGCGAAATCATTAAGTTTCGGAGACCTCGCGGTGGTACGCTGGCTCAGTACACGGTTCCGACTGGGGCCGTGTATTGCTGCTTTAGCGGGCCATTCATGCCCCATTTTGCAGCATACGGAGTCCCAACCAACGGGGCACCCCGACGCACCGCCGGGGTTCGACATGCACGCTGAGACGACAGGAGCGCGGCAGACATGACCGACACCCAGGTCACCTGGCTCACCGAAGAGGCCTACGAGCGCCTGAAGGACGAGCTCGACCAGCTGATCGCCAACCGCCCGGTCATCGCCGCGGAGATCAACGACCGCCGCGAAGAGGGCGACCTGCGCGAGAACGGTGGCTACCACGCAGCCCGCGAGGAGCAGGGCCAGCAAGAGGCGCGCATCCGTCAGCTGCAGGAATTGCTGAACAACGCCAAGGTCGGCGAGGCACCCAAGAAGTCTGGCGTCGCGCTGCCCGGCTCGGTCGTGACCGTCTTCTACGACGGCGACAAGAACGACACCGAGACGTTCCTGATCGCCACCCGCCAGGAGGGCGTCACCGACGGCAAGCTGGAGGTCTATTCCCCCAACTCGCCGCTCGGCCACGCACTGATCGACGCCAAGGTCGGCGAGGAGCGCAACTACACCGTGCCCAGCGGCGCCACTGTCAAGGTCACGCTGGTCAAAGCGGAGCCGTACCACGCCTGACCCTGTCGGTCGGCTGACAAGCTATGGCTCAGATCGCCGAGGACCTGTTTCTGCTGCTGTTGGACAACGCCTCAGCGCAGCCGGGTCTGGACCAACCACGTCGGCACCGAGTGCTGTCCGGAGCCGTTCTGCTCGACCTTGCGCTGGCCTGTCGCATCCGCCCAGCGCAGTCCGGAGACGGAGCACCCGACGGTCATCTGGTCGCGCTCGCTGCTGACGGCGAGGTCGACGCGCTGAGCACACCGGCGCTGGAATTGCTGCAACAGCAGCCGCTACGGCCGGCCGCTGTGCTGACCAAACTGCGCAAAAGCACTGAGCCCGATCTCATCGAGCAATTGCAACGGGCGGGGCAGTTGCGCCGTGAGCCTGTGGGCCACAACAGATTCCGACACCAATACGCGTTCCCGCTGATCGACCGCAGCCGGGTCGCCCAGGCCCGTGCCGACCTGCTGTCCGCCTTGTTCGACGGCAAGCCACCCACTCCGGTGATCGCCGGCATCGTCACGCTGCTGCACACGGTCGACGGTTTGGGTGCGCTGCTGAGCCTGAACGACCGCGGCTGGCGGTGGGTACACAGCCGCGCTGGTGACATCGCCAGTGGCAGTTGGGTCAACGAATACGCGACGGGGATTCCGGAGGTCAACCTCGCGGTCACCGCGTCGGCGGTGCGGAACGCACTGTCCTGACCTTCCCACTGACGCGGTGGGAGTCAGCTCAGCGCTTGTTCCAGATCGCCGAGCAGGTCGGACACGTCCTCGATACCCACGGACAGCCGGACCAAGTCCTCAGGCACCTCCAGCTGCGAGCCTGCGGTGGAGGCGTGGGTCATGTCGGCGGGATGCTCGATCAAGGACTCCACCCCGCCCAAAGACTCAGCGAGAATGAAAATATCGGTCCGCGAGCATAATTCGCGCGCTGCCTGACGTCCGCCGCGCAACCGCACTGACACCATGCCGCCGAATCCGCCCATCTGCTTGGCCGCCACCTGGTGGCCCGGGTGGCTGGACAGGCCCGGGTACAGCACCGTGGACACCTTGGGGTGGTCGTCGAGGAATTCCGCGACGCGCATGGCATTTTCACAGTGCCGCTGCATGCGAAGCGGCAGGGTCTTGAGCCCGCGGTAGGTCAGGTACGCGTCGAACGGGCCCGGTACCGCGCCTGCGCCGTTCTGCAGGAAAGCGAAAGCGGTATCGAGTTCCTCGTCGTTGGTGACCAGGGCGCCACCGACGACATCAGAGTGCCCACCGATGTACTTGGTGGTCGAGTGCAGCACGATATCGGCCCCCAGGGACAGCGGCTGCTGCAGCGCCGGTGTGGCAAAGGTGTTGTCCACCAACACCTTTACTCCGGACGTCGAGGCGATCTGGACGATGCCCGGGATGTCGGCGATGGACAGCAACGGATTGGTCGGGGTCTCCACCCAGATCAAGCGGGTCTTGCTGGTGATGGCCGCCCGCACCTCATCCAGATTGGACAGCTGCGCCGGGGTGTAGCCGATGCCCCACTGGCTGAACACCTTGTCGATGAGCCGGAAGGTGCCGCCATAGGCGTCGTCGGGAATGACGATGTGGTCGCCAGGGCGCAGCACCGCGCGTAGCGCACAGTCGGTGGCGGCCATGCCAGAGCTGAAGGCCCGTCCGTAGTTGCCACGCTCGACCGCCGCCAGCAGGGTCTCCAACGCCGCGCGAGTCGGGTTGCCCGTGCGGGAGTATTCGAACCCGCCACGCAGACCACCGACGCCGTCCTGGGCGAAGGTCGAGCTGGCGTAGATCGGCGCGTTGACCGCGCCGGTCGCCGGATCCGGCCGGAAACCGGCGTGGATTGCTCGGGTGGCCGGGCCGTACGCCCGGTAGTGGTCGGCCTTGCTGCGCTGCTCGCTCACGTGGGCCAGCCTAGTGGTGCCGTATCGGTCGCGGCACCGGCGACAAGCCAATACGCACCGCTAGTCCCGCAACGGGCGTCCTTGCGCGTCGGGCACGCTGCCCATGAGCATCATGATTCCGTCGATCAAGGGCCAAATCGCCCCGATGCCACAGGTAACCAGCGACACGACCAATTGGAGGACACCAATGTTCGTGTAACCGAGGTAGAAGCGACCGACGCCGAAGCTGCCCAAAAAGATCTGCAGCAGACCCGCGGTTATCTTCGATTTGTCCGAGAGCGGAACCCCGGTGAGGGGATCCCGCCCGAACGGCGCGGACGGATCGACCGGGTAGCCGTAGGGCATTTGACCGCCGTACGGGTACGGGGGCGGCGGGTACCCCGGCTGGCCCGCCTGCGGATACGTCGGTTGGCCGGGAGGCGCCGGGTATGACGGCGGCTGCTGGCCGTACTCCGAACCGGCCGGCGGCTGCTGGCCGTACCCACCTACACCGAACCCCGGGCCATAGTTGCCCTGTGGCTGCTCAGGTCCCGAGCCGCCCTGGTTGTCCTGATAATCCGTCATAGTTCACCGATCCGCTGGATGTCCGGCATGCCCCATGGCTGCAGTGCGTGCTGAATCCTGCCAGACGCCGGGGAGCAATGCCTGCCCGAGCACCCACTGGTGAACCAGTGGGTGCTCGGACCATTGACTAGGTTCAGCGCCTTCCGCTGACCGATTCGCGCTACGGCGTCAATGGCGCGAGCGGGCCACCGCTTAGGCGGCGGTACGCGTACGTGATCATCAGCGCCGCAACCGGAGCGGCCACCAACAGGCCCACCAGGCATAGCAGCGCGCCGACCAGCAACAGCAGGTAAGCAACCACCAAGACCAACAGCACCTGACCGAAGTTGGCTGTCACCAGGTTGATACTGGCCTTGATCGCATCGATGGGCGCCAAGTTGCGATCGATGCACGCGATGACCGCAAACACCGTGAACACCGTGATGACCAGCGCGATCAGACCGCCGAGAATCGAACCGAGGGTCGGCAGCACGGCGCCGAGCAGCCCGCTGATGAGTCCGCTCACCAGGCCGACGATCAGCGAGATGATGACGACCTGCCCGATATTGCGCGGCTTGAAGAACGATCCGATCTCTACCTGCCGTCCATCGGCAATGTCCAGCAGGCCGCCGTAATAAGCGGACGAGAACACAGCGCCCACGACCAGCAAGACAATGGAGCCGACCAACAGCACTGCGAGGCCCGCCCCACTGAGCGTGGTGACATCAGTCGTATAGCTGATGCCCGAGTCGCTCGAGTTGAAGCTGGTGACGCTGTCCGGTGACAGGCTGCCGGCTCCAAACTCGGTGAGCCAGAACAGCACAGCCCCGATCAGGCCGAAGACAATGATCGGGACGATCAACTGAGCTGGGTGCTTGATGAACTTGTTCCAGGCCCACTGCAGTGCGTCGCCGACACCGAGCGGAGCAGCGAAACCGGGGGCACCGTACGGCTGGCCCGGGTACTGCGGCTGGTAACCACCGGGAGGTGGCGGGTACGCACCGCCCGGAGGGGGCGGCGGATAACCACCGGGCGGCGGAGGCGGGTACCCCCCGGGCGGGGGCGGTGGATAGGCACCGGGAGGGGGCGGGGGTGGGTAGCCACCGGGCGGCGGAGGCGGATAGCCGCCAGCTGGCGGAGGCGGTGGGTAGCCACCGGGCGGCGGAGGCGGATAGCCACCACCCGGAGGCGGCGGCGGATAACCGCCAGGGGGCTGTGGGTATGAACCAGCCGGAGGCTGCGGTGGTGGGTAGCCGCCAGGTGGTGGCGGATAGGCACCACCCGGAGGCGGCGGCGGGAACCCCTCACTCGGAGGGGGGAAATTCGGTGGGGCCGGTGGAAACCCCTCAGCCGGTGGGGCCGGCGGAAGATTCTCACTCGGTGGCACCGGGGGAAGTCCCTCACTCGGTGGGACCGGAGGAAGGTTCTCCGGCGTTTGATCCGTCATATTTCGTCCCTCCGAGATGTTCGACCCTGCCATTCCTGATCAGGGTCGCGATCTGAATCGAACTACACATGCAAAACGGTAAAAGGAGTTATCGGCACGTTGCGGATAACAAACCAAATGCACACTACCGCTAGCACGATGATCGGCGCCCAACGTTTGTGTTGCCAACTGGTCACTGTTTTGCCGGTGACCCGTCCGCGGACCCAACTCACATAAGCCCACAGCAGCAACGGCAACGCCAGCACTGCTACCGCATTGAAGTGCAGCGCGGCAATAACATCGCCATGCATCAGGGAGTACAGCATGCGCATGCTGCCGCATCCGGGGCAGTCGATTCCCAGCAGCGCCCTGGTGGGACACACGGGTAATGGACCGCCGGGCACCATCGGATTGCACACCCACACAACACAACACGCGCCGCCTGCTGCCAGAGCCACCCCCAGCGGCGCGATGAGCGGGTTCATCGCGCCGGTGCGCTGGAAAGGTTGCACCTTGGAACCGAAACTCAGTAGGTCGATGTCGTGACGGTCATGATCCCCAATGCATAGAGCACGACGAACATGATGATGCTGATGATGGGGCCGGAAATCGCACCCCAGATCGCCCATTTCTTGGCCTGCTCAGCAGCCGCCTGCGCAGCGGGGAACTGACCTGCCCGCCACAGGTTTTCGACCTTGAGCGCCTGGAGAATGGAAACGATGCCAAATGGCAAGCAGCACAACAGGGTACACAGAATGCCCCACACCAAATAGTTGTCCGGCGGACCACCCATGCCGTATCCGCCCGGACCGGGGTACCCACCACCGGGAGGCGGAAATCCTCCGCCTGGCGGGAATCCACCCGGGGACGGGTAGCCACCAGGTGGGGGGTAGCCACCAGGCGGCGGGTAACTACCAGTTGGCGGGTATTGGGCCATCGACGCCCTTCAATGCTCGAGTGCTGACCTGAGGGCCGTAACACTACCGGAGGTAGACCGACCGGCGGTGTTACGCAACAGCAACGGCTATCAGCGGTAGTTACTTGCGCGAGCCACCCCGGGACAGGAACCCGAGCAGATCGTGTCGGGTCAGCACCCCGACCGGCTTGCCGTCCTCGACGACCATCACCGCATCGACCTCACGCAGCGACTTGGCAGCGGCGGACAACAGCTCGCCGGAACCGATCAGTGGCAACGGCGGCCCCATGTGCTGCGACACCGCGTCGGCCAATTTGGCCCGGCCTTCGAAAACCGCTGAGAGCAAATCACGTTCGGACACGCTGCCGGCCACCTCGCCCGCCATCACCGGCGGCTCGGCACCGACCACCGGCATCTGCGAAACGCCGTATTCGCGCAGGATTCCGATGGCATCGCGGACGGTCTCCGACGGGTGCGTGTGCACCAGGTCAGGCAGCACGCCGGACTTGGCCCGGAACACTTCGCCCACCGTCGACTCCTGGACCGAACCGTCCAACCGGCTGCGCAGGAAACCGTACGACGACATCCATGCATCGTTGAAAACCTTTGACAGATAACCTCTTCCGCCGTCCGGCAGCAAGACCACCACGACCGCATCCGGGCCTTCCCGCTCGGCGACGGCGATTGCCGCTACCGCGGCCATCCCGCACGAGCCACCGACCAGCAACGCCTCTTCACGCGCGAGCCGTCGAGTCATTTCGAAGGAATCGGCGTCGGACACCGCGATGATCTCGTCCGGGACCGACGGGTCATAGGCCGACGGCCAGAAGTCCTCACCGACACCTTCGACCAGGTACGGCCGGCCGGTACCGCCCGAGTACACCGAACCCTCTGGATCGACGCCGATCACCTTGACCCGGCCGCCGGACACCTCTTTCAGATAGCGGCCGGTGCCGGTGATGGTTCCGCCGGTACCGACGCCCGCGACGAAATGCGTGACCTTGCCGTCGGTGTCGGCCCAGATCTCCGGGCCGGTGGTCTCATAGTGACTCGCCGGACCGTTCGGGTTGGAGTACTGATCCGGCTTCCAGGCGCCGTCGATCTCGGTCACCAGGCGGTTGGACACGCTGTAATAACTGTCCGGGTGATCCGGAGCCACCGCGGTCGGGCACACCACGACCTCGGCGCCGTAGGCACGCAACACGTTCTGCTTGTCCTCGCTGACCTTGTCCGGGCAGACGAAGATGCATTTGTATCCACGCTGTTGCGCCACGATGGCCAAGCCGACGCCGGTGTTGCCAGAGGTGGGCTCGACGATAGTGCCGCCCGGCTTGAGTTCACCGCTTGCTTCAGCAGCGTCGATCATCTTGACCGCGATGCGATCCTTGGCGCTGCCGCCGGGATTGAGGTACTCGATCTTGGCGGCAACCAGTCCGGAGCCTTCTGGGACAACAGAGTTCAGCTGCACAAGCGGCGTGTTGCCGATGAGCTCACTGACGTGGCGGGCGATGCGCATGAGTACATGTTGTCAGGCCGCACCGCCCGCGCGCAGCCCGGATTACCAGGTTGCCTCGCGGATGTAGTCGCCAATTTGCTTGAGCGAGCGGTCTGCTTCCTTGACCAGCGGCGCTCCGAGTTGGAACACGTGCATCTGGCCCGGCCACACATGAATCTCGACGGGCACCCCGCAGGCGGCCAGCATGTGCGAGGCCTTCCGGGCGTCGTTGAGCAGGACCTCCGAACCCGACACATGGATCAGGGTGCGTGGCAGTCCAGGTTCGATGTGGTCGAGCGGCTCGTACACCTCTTCCGGACGGCCGTCGACGAGGTGGCGTGACGCGGCCTCCTCGATGAGCTGAATCAGCGCGTCGAAGGCCCGCGGCGGGAACATCGCATCAGAGCGCATGTTGGGGTGCTGAGCCCGGCCGTCGTTGTCGATCTCGAACAGTGGCGACATGGTCACCACCGCCGCGGGCAGCTCACCCTCTTCGCTCAGCCTCTCGGCCAGCGCCAGCGACAGATAGCCACCGGCCGAGTCTCCGGCCAGCACGATCTGATCCGGCTCGTAGCCCTTCAGCCGCAGCCATCGGTAGGCGTCCTGGCAGTCCTCGATGGCCTCGCCGATGGAGTGCTTGGGGATCATCCGGTAGTCGACCGCCAACACCGGGGCGTCGGCGTACTTGGACAACGCCCCGACCAGCCGGCCGTGGGTGTGCACGCCACACGTCAGGAACGCGCCGCCGTGCATGTACAGAATGACGCTGCGCTTGCCGTCTGCCGGCAGCACACCAGGCGCGCGGACAAGCTGTGCCGTACAGTTCGGCAGCCCGATTGTCGCGCGGATGGTGCCGGGCGTGGGCCGCATGATCCGGGCCGCGAAGTCCAGCAAACCGAAGGGCCAGGGCGCCTTGGGGACGTAGCTACCAACGGACAGAGTTGACTTGATAGCCAATGTAGCTGCTAACGACATCAGCCGTCCGGCGAGGCCAGGACCGTCCTCGATGATCTCGAGCGGCGCGCCGTCACTAACCGGATAACGGCGTGGCTTACGCCCTCTAGCAGCACTTATAGCAACACTATGGGTACTGCTCAACCTACTCGGTGCGGTCATCGTCACCACTCCTACGCCTTTGTAGTGCTCGGTGTATTAAGCGTCCTGCGTCAATTTCAGACAACTCGCGTAACTTAGCTTGCCACCACTACATAGATCAACAATCTTTGTGGTCGAATTGATGCCGCACTTGATATGTCAATGTGATCGCGCCGACCGGGCCGCTGAACCTGCGAACCCGCTGAACAGCCTTAGACTGATTGACGTGGGCATACGTGCACCTCGCAGGACAACAATCGCCCTGGCGACCGCAGCCACGATCGCGTCGACCGGCTCTGCCTACATCGGCGCGCGCAACCTACTGACCGGCCAGGCCGCCAAAGCCCGCCGAGTGATTCCCAAGTCGTGGGACGCCCCACTCCGAGCCGACGGCGTGTACGACCCCAGCGGCGGACCCGTCGAGAAGTGGCAGCGCGGGGTGCCGTTCGACCTGCACCTGATGGTCTTCGGCGACTCCACCGCCACCGGATACGGCTGCGCCACCGCTGAGGAGGTGCCGGGGGTGCTGCTCGCCCGTGGACTGGCCCAACAGTCCGGCAAGCGGATCCGCGTGTCCACAAAAGCAATAGTCGGGGCTACCTCTAAAGGGTTGTCCGGCCAGATCGACGCCATGTTCATCGCTGGTCCACCGCCCGATGCCGCGGTGATCATGATCGGCGCCAACGACATCACCGCCGCCAACGGCATCGGCCCGTCGGCCCGGCGTCTGGGCGCAGCGGTCCAGCGGCTCAGTGACAGTGGCGCGGTCGTCGTCGTCGGCACGTGCCCGGATTTCGGCTCCCTCACCGCCATCCCCCAGCCGCTGCGGTGGGTGGCCCGCAACCGAGGGCTGCGGCTGGCTCGCGCACAGGCCGGACTGGTCCGCTCGGCCGGCGGGGTCCCTGTCCCGTTCTCGGACTTGCTCGCCCCCGATTTCCTCAAGGCACCCGAGGTGCTGTTCTCGCCGGACATGTTCCACCCGTCGGCCGCGGGTTACTCGCTGGCCGCCCAGCAGTTGCTCCCGGCGTTGTGTGAAGCGTTGGGCGAGTGGGCTTCTGATGCACCCCCGGCTTCCGCACTGGTCTCCCGGACCGCGGATGCGGCCACGCTGCTCGCTCGGCTCAGCGGGATACCACGGCTGTGGCGGCGCACGACAGGCGTACCCGCGCCTATCGTCGCACCCGCGACCGGATAAATTCGGGGGAAGCAATTCCCTGGATTTATTCGGACTCGATTAGGAGCCAGTCATGCCCGAAGCCGTCATCGTCGCCACCGCGCGCTCCCCCATCGGCCGCGCCGTCAAAGGCTCGCTGGCCACCATGCGACCCGACGACCTCGCCGCGCAGATGGTGCGCGCAGCGCTGGCGAAGGTGCCGTCGCTGGACCCGCGCGAGATCGACGATCTGATGATGGGCTGCGCACAGCCCGCCGGTGAGGCCGGCTACAACATCGCTCGTGCCGTCGCGGTCGAACTGGGCTACGACTTCATGCCCGGCACCACCGTCAACCGGTACTGCTCCTCGTCGTTGCAGACCACCCGGATGGCATTCCACGCAATCAAGGCCGGCGAGGGCTCGGCATTCATCTCCGCCGGTGTCGAGACCGTGTCGCGCTTCGGCGTCGGTGCTGCCGACGGCGCCCCCAACAGCAAGAACTCGCTGTTCGAAGACGCCCAGGCCCGGACCGCCAAGGAAGCCGAAGGCGCCACCTCGTGGACCGACCCGCGCGATGCCGGCCTTATCCCCGACGTCTACATCGCCATGGGCCAGACCGCCGAGAACGTCGCGCTGCACACCGGCATCAGCCGCGAGGACCAGGACCACTGGGGAGTGCGTTCGCAGAACCGTGCCGAGGCCGCCATCAACTCCGGCTTCTTCGAACGCGAGATCGTCCCGGTCACGCTGCCCGACGGCACCGTCGTCTCCAAGGATGACGGCCCACGCGCCGGCACCACCTACGAGAAGATCAGCCAGCTCAACCCGGTGTTCCGCCCGAACGGCACCATCACCGCCGGTAACGCCTGCCCGCTGAACGACGGCGCTGCCGCCGTGGTGATCATGAGTGATGAGAAGGCAAAGGCCTTGGGTTTGACCCCGCTGGCGCGCATCGTCTCCACCGGTGTTTCCGGTCTGTCACCGGAGATCATGGGCCTGGGCCCGATCGAGGCGGTCAAGAAGGCGCTGGGCAACGCCAACATGGCGATCGGCGACATCGATCTCTACGAGATCAACGAAGCCTTCGCCGTGCAGGTGCTGGGCTCGGCCCGCGCCCTGGGTATGGACGAGGACAAGCTGAACGTGTCCGGTGGCGCGATTGCGCTGGGCCACCCGTTCGGTATGACCGGCGCCCGCATCACCGCGACGCTGCTCAACAACCTGCAGACCAACGACAAGCAGTTCGGCATCGAGACCATGTGTGTCGGTGGTGGCCAGGGAATGGCCATGGTCATCGAGCGGCTTTCGTAGTCTTGCTTTTGCGTTGACCCCCACGCTCCGAGTCAATCGGGCGTGGGGGTTTTCATTTGCGCTGCAATAGACTCTCGACCCGATGACCACCATCGGAACCCCACTGTCGCCGAACGCGACCAAAGTCATGCTGCTCGGATCAGGCGAACTCGGCCGCGAGGTGCTGATCGCGTTGCAGCGTCTGGGCGTCGAGACCATCGCCGTCGACCGCTATGACAACGCGCCGGGTCAGCAGGTCGCCCACCATGCGCGCACCATCTCGATGACCGATCCAGAACAGCTCACGGCACTCATCGAGGCCGAGCAGCCCGACCTGGTCGTCCCGGAGATCGAGGCCATCGCCACCGAAGCGCTGGTCGATCTGGAGGCGGCCGGTGTGGTGCGGGTGATCCCGACCGCCCGGGCCGCTCGCCTGACGATGGACCGCGAGGGCATCCGGCGGCTGGCCGCCGAGGAACTCGGCGTGCCGACCAGCCCCTACCGGTTCTGCGACTCGCTGGAGGAGTTAAAGGACGCGATCGGCAGCGCCGAATTGTCCGGCTCGCCGGACGGTGGCATCGGTTACCCTTGCGTGGTCAAGCCGGTGATGAGCAGTTCGGGCAAAGGCCAGAGCAAACTCAACGGACCCGACGACATCGCGAATGCCTGGGACTATGCCATGGGCGGGGCGCGCGTCACCAATACCCGCATCATTGTTGAAGGTTTCATCGACTTCGATTACGAGATAACGCTTTTGACGGTGCGCGCCATCGATTCCGAGGGCCAGACGGCAACGCAGTTCTGCGAGCCGATCGGGCACCGGCAGGTCGCTGGCGACTACGTCGAGAGTTGGCAGCCGCACCCGATGTCGGCAGCTGCCCTCGAGAACGCCCAGCGCATCGCGCGCAAGGTCACCGAAAACCTTGGCGGACGAGGCGTTTTCGGTGTCGAGCTGTTCGTCAAGGGCGACCAGGTCTGGTTCAGCGAGGTCAGTCCGCGCCCACACGACACCGGCATGACCACCATGATCACCCAGTGGCAGAACGAGTTTGAGCTGCATGCCCGCGCGATCCTGGGCCTACCGGTGGACACTTCGCTGCGGACGCCGGGCGCCAGCGCGGTGATCTACGGCGGTGTCGAGGCCGAGGGCATCGTGTTCGACGGCGTCGAGGCGGCGTTGCAGGTACCGCATACCGACCTACGTCTGTTCGGCAAGCCGGAGAGCTTCCGCACCCGCCGGATGGGTGTCGCCCTGGCCCGCGACAAGGACGTCAATGTGGCCCGCACCAATGCAGCCAAGGCAGCGAGCCGGGTCAAGCCGCGCGCCGTCTGACGCATCGACATTCCCGTTGACTCTGCCACGGCGTAAACGCACGAGAAGTCGACGCCGAGAACGCAGGAGCAACGCGCTGGACCAGCACCTATCGGCCGTTCGACGGATACCGGACGATAGCCCCCGATCACTAGCCTCGGTCTCCCATGGAATGAAAATCCATGGGTTCGAATCGTCACTACAGATCGGAACCCGAGTTGTCAGAAGTCAGCAATATTCCTCTGCTCCCTGAGGAGACGATCCTCTTCTCCGCCGACTTCACTCCCTCGCCAATCATCCGCTCCCGGAAGAACGGCCTGCTGATTACCGACAAACGAGTCGCAATCATTCACCCGCAGCACGTTCTGGTGTTCGTCAGGGTCGGGCACACGGTGTCGAGCACCATGCATGACAAGTTCGCTCAGGTCACCGTGGGGCGGCTCATGTCCCGCCACCACATTTGGCTGGCACTGGTCTTCGGCGGCCTTGGGCTCTACTCGTTTATGGTCGGCGGGGCCATGCTGGACGGGTACGGCGGAGGTATGGGCTTCCTCGCGATGCTCGCAATGGTGGTGTTTTTTGGACTCGCGGCGCTGCAACTGTGGCTGGCCCGGCAACTGGGGTTGACCGTCGTCAACACCGGCGGACATCACATGACGGTCGCAGTGGACTCCGCTGAACACCAGCACATGCTGGTAGCCGCCGAAATGATTCAACAATTGGCCCTCGGCAAGCGGGTGGCGCCCTACACCCCGCCTCCGCCGCCACCAATTCAAACCGGGTACGGCAGTCCAATAGGTACGCTCGGCGCCCATCCGCGAGGCTGGGGCCAGCCACCCGGCGGCGGCACCGGCTACTGAACCACCGTCCGGTTCATCCTGCAACGGCGGCGTAAAAGCGCGAGAAGGCAACGCCCACACCGCACCTTCACGCAAAAGCCGCAAAAGAGGGGCGCCCGCCAGAGCGGACGCCCCTCTTTTGTGGTGACTAGTCGTTGTTGAAGTAACTGAGCAACCGCAGGACTTCGATGTAGAGCCAGACCAGAGTGACGGTCAGCCCCAGCGCGACGCCCCAGGCGGCCTTCGCCGGCGCACCGGCGCGGATCAGCTGGTCAGCCGAGTCGAAGTCGGTCAGGAAGCTCAGCGCCGCGATCACGATCATTGCGATGGAGAAGATGATGGCGATGGTCCCGCCGCTGCGCAGGTACAGGCCCTCGCCGCCATTGACGTGGAACATGCTGAGCACAAGGTTGCCGAGCATCAGGAACAGCGCGCCGAACATGGCGCCCACCAACATCCGCGTGAACTTCGGGGTGACCCGGATGGCGCCGGTCTTGTAAACCACCAGCATGCCGAAGAACACGCCAAAGGTGCCGAGGATGGCCTGGCTGAGCAGTGCACCAGCACTGATGCCCGCCACCATGAAGTTGGCCGTGACGAAGGAAATGGCGCCGAGCGCCATACCTTGCATAACGGCGTAGCTGAGCACGATCGCCGGGTTGTCCTGCTTACGGCCCCAAGTGGCGACCAGCACCAGCACAAGGCCGCCGATGGCGCCGACCGCCATGAGAGGCGTGGCCAGGGCCAGATTGCCGGCGATCAGGAAATACGAAACCGCGGCCGATGCCGCCAGCACCGCCAGCGTGATACCCGTCTTGGTGACAACGTCGTCGACGGTGAGCGGGCGCGATGCCGCGCTCTGCTGCGGTGTGTACGGGGTGTACGGCTGGGCCATGGTCTGCTGGGCGCCGTACGCGGCGGCACCACTGCCGAATTGCGCGTATCCGCCCTCCGTCTTGGACAGAGAACGAAATACCGGGTTGCTGCTTTCGCGCACCGTGGGGTCCTCTCATAAAGCTATGGGGTTCGCCTGCTGACGAACACCCTCTCAACGTACGGCGTCGGGTGGTGGTTCCCAACCGGAGGAGAAAACTGGAAATTCGCTGTGAAAGGTTACCTGCCGGGTGCCGTGCGGGAGTGACGTTCTAGATTGCATTACCGTGGCAGAAAACGAGGACATCCTAGTAAGTGTGGAGAACGGTGTCGGCGTCGTGACGCTGAACCGCCCCAAGGCCATCAACTCCCTGAACCACGTCATGGTCACCGGTCTGGCGGACGCCCTCAATACCTGGGAACACGACGACACCGTCCACACGGTGCTGCTCACCGGTGCCGGCGAGCGCGGCCTGTGCGCCGGTGGCGACGTGGTCGCGATTTACCACAGCGCCAAGGCCGGCGACGACGACGCCCGCAACTTCTGGCATGACGAGTACCTGCTCAACGCGCACATCGGGCGCTTTCCGAAACCTTATGTCGCGCTGATGGACGGCATCGTGATGGGCGGCGGCGTCGGCGTCGGCGCACACGCCAACGTCCGTATCGTCACCGAGAAGACCAAGCTGGGCATGCCCGAGGTCGGCATCGGCTTCATCCCGGACGTCGGCGGCACCTACCTGCTGTCGCGCGCCCCCGGCCAACTCGGCCTGCATGCCGCGCTGACCGGGGCCCCGTTCTCCGGCGCGGACGCCATCGCGCTGGGTTTCGCCGACCACTTCGTCCCGCAAGCTGACTTGCCGGCCTTCCGCGACAAGGTGATCAGCGCCGGGGTCGACGCTGCCGTGGCCGCCTACGCCACCGAGCCTCCAGCCAGTAACCTTGTGTCGCAACAGCATTGGATCGACCAGTGCTACGCCGCGGACACCGTCATCGAGATCCTGGATAACCTGCGCAGCCACGACGCCGAACCGGCGCAGGAGGCGGCCGACCTGATCGCCACCCGGTCGCCCATCGCCCTGAGCGTCACACTGGAGGCCGTCCGCCGTGCCGCCAAACTCGCCACACTGGAAGATGCACTGCGCCAAGAGTTCCGGGTGTCGGTGGCCTCGTTGAAGTCGCATGACCTGGTCGAGGGCATCCGAGCCCAACTGGTCGACAAGGACCGCAACCCGCAGTGGTCGCCGGCCAAACTCGTGGACTGCACTGCAGAAGCAGTCGACGCATACTTCGTCTCCGCCGATCCCGACATCACTTTCTAGGAGGGCCACATGACCGCAGAAGACTTTGAGACCATCCTGGTGACCCGCGACGACCGCGTCGCCACGATCACGCTGAACCGGCCCAAGGCGCTCAACGCGCTCAACAGTCAGGTGATGACCGAAGTCACCACGGCCGCAGCCGAACTCGACGCCGACCCAGCTATCGGCGCCATCATCATCACCGGTAGCGAAAAGGCCTTCGCAGCGGGCGCCGACATCAAGGAAATGGCGAATCTGACTTTCGCCGAGGTGTATTCGCAGGACTTCTTTGCGCTTTGGGGCAAGTTCGCCGCCACCCGCACGCCCACCATCGCCGCGGTCGCCGGGTACGCCCTGGGTGGCGGCTGCGAGCTGGCCATGATGTGCGACATCCTGATCGCCGCAGACACCGCCAAGTTCGGCCAGCCCGAGATCAAGCTGGGCGTGCTGCCCGGCATGGGCGGCAGCCAGCGGCTGACCCGCGCGGTCGGCAAGGCCAAGGCCATGGACCTGATCCTCACCGGCCGCAACATGGACGCGGAGGAGGCCGAGCGCTGCGGCCTGGTGTCCCGCGTGGTGCCGGCCGACCAGCTGTTGACCGAAGCTCAGGTGACCGCAAAAACCATTGCCGGCATGTCACTTTCGGCGTCGCGGATGGCCAAGGAAGCGGTCAACCGGGCATTCGAGAGCACGCTGGCCGAGGGCCTGCTCTATGAGCGCCGGCTGTTCCACTCGGCCTTCGCCACCGAAGATCAGACCGAGGGCATGGCGGCATTCACCGAGAAGCGGGCACCGAACTTCACGCATCGCTAAAGTCGAGCGGTGGGCGAAACCACCGAAACCAGTGAAGACACTGCTCAAGAATCGGCTGACACCACCGAGGCCGCCGTCCCTGATACGGCGGCCCCGGCCAGGCCGGACTGGTGGGTGCGCCACTACACCTTCTTCGGCACCGCCGTTGGCCTGATCTTCATCTGGTTTTCGATGACGCCATCGCTGCTGCCCCGCGGACCGTTGTTCCAGGGCCTGGTCAGCGGGGCGGCCGGAGCCTGCGGTTATGGCATCGGCGTGCTGAGTGTGTGGCTGGTCCGCTACATGCGCTCCAAAGATTCCAGTCCGCGGGCCCCGAAGTGGGCCTGGGTGACGCTCATTGTGGTCGGCATCATCGGTCAGGTCCTGGCGGTCATCTGGTTCCACATCTGGCAGGACGAAGTGCGCGACATGATGCACGTGCCGCGGATGAGCTTTTGGGACCATCCGCTGACCGCGGCGCTGTCAGTGGTGTTCTTGTTCGTCTTCGTCGAGATCGGCCAGCTGATCGGCAAATTGGTGCGGTTCCTGATGCTGCAACTGGAACGCATCGCACCACCGCGAGTATCGGGCGTGGTGGCCGTCCTGCTGGTGTTCGCACTGTTCGTGGCGCTACTCAACGGTGTGGTGGCACGGGTGGGCATGTCCACCATCAACCGCACCTTCGCGTCCTTGAATGACGAGGACAATCCCAACAATCAGGCGCCGAAGACACCGTTCCGGTCGGGCGGTCCGGGGTCGTTGGTCAATTGGGCGTCGCTGGGCCGACAGGGCCGCATCTTCGTCGGCGACGGGCCGTCGGTCGAGGAACTGTCCCGGTTCAACGGCACCCCGTTGGCTGCGGCAACCGAGCCCATCCGCGTCTACGCGGGGCTGCATTCCGCGAGCGGCATCAAGGCGGCGGCAAAGCTGGCCGCCGAGGAACTCAAACGCGCGGGCGGACTGAACCGCGCCGTCATCGGGGTCGCAACCGGCACCGGCACCGGCTGGATCAACGAGGCCGAGTCGGCCGCGCTGGAGTACATGTACAACGGCAACACGGCAATCGCGTCAATGCAGTACTCCTTCCTACCCAGCTGGATTTCCTTCCTGGTGGACAAGGAGAATGCCCGCGAGGCCGGGCAGGACCTGTTCGAAGAGATTGACGCCATGGTGCGTCAACTGCCCGAGGGCAAGCGGCCCAAACTCGTCGTATTCGGCGAGAGCCTCGGGTCGTTCGGTGGTGAAGCGCCGTTCCTCGCGCTGAACAACCTGATCGCCCGCACCGACGGTGCGCTGTTCTCAGGGCCGACGTTCAACAACACGATCTGGACGCAGCTGACCGCCGACCGCGACCGCGGCTCGCCGCAGAAGCTGCCGATCTTTGACAACGGTGAGAATGTCCGCTTCGCCGCGCGCCCCGAGGATCTGAACCGGGGCGGCACCTGGGGCCATCCGCGGGTGGTGTACCTCCAGCACGCGTCCGACCCGATCGCCTGGTGGAACCCGGACTTGCTGTTCTCCAAGCCGGATTGGCTGCGCGAGCCGCCCGGACCGGATGTCTCCCGACGCATGAACTGGTGGCCCGTGGTGACGTTCCTTCAGGTGTCGGCCGACATGGCGGTGGCGGTCGACGTGCCTGACGGGCACGGACACGTCTACGTCGCCGATGTCGCCAACGGCTGGGCGGCCGTCCTGCAACCGCCGGGTTGGACGGACGAGAAGACCCAGCGGCTGCGCCCGCTGCTACATCCCAGCGCCGGCACGTAACAGCAGCGCCTGGGCCGAGCCGCCCAGCACGCCATTAGCGGCCAGCGCCTGGTAGCCACCGATCACGTCGGTGGCGCGATGCAGCCCGAGGTTCTTCAGGGCCGCGGCAGCCAGACTCGAGGTGTAGCCCTGCGAGCACAGAATGACCCATTCCACGGCGTCATCGGTGGCCTGTGGCAGCCGGGCGTCGCTGGTCGGGTCGCACCGCCATTCGAGGACGTTGCGCTCGATCACCAGGGCGCCCAGTTCCGGTGGCACCTCGCCTTCGACCGCCCGTTGAGCGGCCGGCCGGATGTCTACCAGGATCGCCCCGCGAACTAGTGCCAGCGGCACCTCGGCGGCGGTCAGTCGTACCAGCTGTGAGCGGGCCGCCTTGAGCAGCCCGTCGACGCGGCTGGTCCGACTTCCCGTCGCTTCGCTCGCCTTGAACATCAGTCCCCCTCAGGTGTGTCGGTCAGTTCGGTGCGTACCCGGCGCAGGGTGTCGCGTTCGGTCACGTCGTAATAGGACATCGCGGTCAACGGCGGTGAGTAGGCGTGCACGCTCAGCGTCGGGCTCGCGGTGCTTACCTGCCGACCGGGTTCCAGCACGACGTCGTGAACCCAGCCAAGCGGGAACCCGGCTTGGTCGCCACTCTCCAGCGTGCGCCGGCGCAGCCCGCGACCGTCCCACCTGGTTTCTGACAACGCGCCCGACACCACGGTCAGCGCGCCCAGCGAGCCGCCGTGGTCGTGCAGTTCGGTGCTGTGGCCAGGTACCCAGCTGATCAGCCAGATGTCCAGTTCATCGTCGCCGTACAGCCGGGTGTACCAGCGCTCGTCCAGCGGGACGCCGTCTGCGGGCAACAACCGGTCGTACCGGCCGGTCAGGACCTCCGCCGCGCAGTGGTCCGTGGCGTGCAGCAGGTCGGGTAAGCGCAAGCGGGTGGGTGCCAGGACAGCGGGACGCGTGCGCGATGAGAGGCCGATGGACGGCCGGGGAACGGTGGGTGAGACGTACAGGGTGGACATGGACAGAACTCCAATGCGGATGGGCAGGCTGAAACGACCGGGCTCAAGCCCGGCAACACTGCCCGTTCTGCATCGCCATCGGCGGGTTCTGGACTGCCATGGTCCCCATGGTGGACGAACCACCGCCGGGCCGGAAGCATTGCGTTCACGCTGATTCTTGGCCCGAGGCGGCCGCGGCTAGATTGGCAGTCATGCGCAGTTACGTGATCCGCGCGGTGCTGCTGGCGGCCGTGGTGGGTGTGGTGGTCACCGGATGCGAGTCGGGGAAGCCCGGTACCGCGAACGCTCCGGCCCCCACGGCGATGTCCGAGCTTCCGCCGCTGCCGCAGGAGCATCCGGTGCCGCCGAGCGCGATTGCGACGTCACCAGGCGGCGTGACGACGGTGGTGGATGTGCCGTCCGACGCCACCGAGTCCCAGTTCGGTCAGGCCTGCCACGCCGCCACGGTGTGGATGGCCGCCCAACACACTGAGCGCGCGGCCCTGGTCGAGCCCTACCTGAAACTGATGCAGCAGCCGGGCATCCGCGATCCTGGCAACTTCAACACACCATGGGCCGATTTAACCCCAGGCCAACAGGCCGGCGTCATTATGGCCGCCACCACCGCAGCCAAGGGTGAATGCGGCTGACCAGCGATAATCGCGGAGAAGTCGCTGAGTTCATCGCTATTGCCCTACAGTTAACGCTGCCGCCAGACCGACGTGACGGACCACCGTTACCACCGGCGGCCACCTAAGACTTCTGCTCATCGCCGGCACCACCGCCCGGCGGACCACACGTATCCGCGAGGCCGACTGACATGACGCAAGCCGAGTTGACGGGGCAGACAGCCCGCCACCGGCTTCCGGCGCGCCAATTCGAAGATTTGGCTCCCAGCCAGGGCCTAATCCAGAGCCCCGGCCACAGCCCCAGCCAGGGTCCGAACCAGAACCCCAGCCCCGGTCCCAGCCGGTGGCGCGCCCTGATGAGCGCCCGGGTGGGCTGGGACACCGTGGGCCGCGTGATGGTCGCAATGGTAGCCGCGGTAGCCCTGGTAGCCACCGGCCTGGGTTGGTGGACGGTCCGCGGGGCGCTGCACGGAATCACCGTCAGCGAAGCGCTCGGGACGGACGCCCCAAGATCGACCGGCGGCTCGATGAACGTCCTGCTCATCGGCCTCGACTCGCGTAAGGACCAGCAGGGTAACGACCTGCCGCAGGATCTACTGGACAAGCTGCATGCCGGAGACTCAGACAACGGCGGCTACAACACCAACACGCTGATCCTGGCCCACATCACCAGCGACAACAAGGTTGTCGCATTCTCCATCCCCCGCGACGACTACGTCCGGGTGACCGGCATCCCGGGCTACGACCACATCAAGATCAAAGAGGCCTACGGTCTGACCAAGGCCAACACCGAACAGCACTTGATGGACAAAGGCGTCAGCGACCAGGGCGAGCTGGAAAGCAAGGGACGCGAGGCCGGGCGGGCCGCCACCCTGGCCGCGGTGCGCAACCTCACCGGCGCACCCATCGACTACTTCGCCGAAGTCAACCTGGCCGGCTTCTACGACATCGCCTCCAGCCTGGGCGGCGTCGAGATCTGTCTGAACCACGCGGTTCACGACGACGACTACTCCGGCGCCGATTTCCCAGCCGGTACCCAGACCCTGGATGCGTCGCAGGCGGTGGCGTTCGTGCGTCAACGCCACGGTCTGGAGAATGGCGACCTGGACCGTACCCACCGCCAACAGGCCTTCCTGATCTCGGTGATGCACCAGCTGCAGCAGACAGGTTCGTTCACCGACATCGGCAAGCTGCGCCAACTCATCGGAGTCGCTCAGAAGGACATCGTGCTGTCTGCGGGCTGGGGCGAGGAGCAGTTCCAGCGCATGGGCCAGATCGCCGGCGGTTCGAACGTCCAGTACCGAACTCTGCCGGTGCTGCGTTACGACAACATCGACGGCCAGGACGTGAACATCATCGACCCGATGGCGATCAAGATCGAGGTCGCCAAGTCGTTCGGTCTCAAGCCCCCGGCCGGTTCCAGCTCGTACTCGGGCTCGTCCGGCAGTTCCGATGAATCGTCCATCTCCACGAATGCCTCGACGCTGGACAAGGCCTCGGATACGACTGACACCACTGGCACAACCGGCACCTCCAGCGGCAAGACCGGTTCGAAGAAGTCGAAGTCGTCGCAGTCCGCTGACACGACCGAGACCTCCAGTGCGGTGCTGGAGGTGGTCAACGCCTCGGACGTCACGGGCCTGGGGCGGCAAATGTCGGACATCCTGAGCAACCGCGGCTACTCCACCGGGCAGGTCCGCTCCTCGCAGGACGGCGAACTCAGCGCCACCGGCGTCGAGTTCAGCCCTGGACTGGACGACGACGCCAAACACCTGGCCGATCTGCTCGGCATCGATTCGGCGCGCCTCGACCCGTCGATCCCCACTGGTCATATCCGGATCACATTGGGGACGGGCTATCAGGTGCCTGACACTCTGGACAGCGTCTCCATGGCGGCCGCTGACTCAGCCAACTACGACACCACCCAGCCGACGCCGGTTTCCGGACCGCCGCTGGGCGCCAAAGGATCAGTGCCCTGCGTGAATTAGCTTGTACACAAGCACATTTCACAAATCCACGGACGCATCTTGCCCTGAGGGGTCCTGCTGCTCTGAAATCCACTGCTGACCGCGCCGAACTGCCTCGTCCACTGCGCCGAAGACAACGTCGGTGGCCGGCAGCACGCCGTCGGCCCCCAGTTTGTCGACGATGCCGCCGCGTGCCAACTCTTTCTGGGTCGCCGGACTGACCCCGGCGATCAACATCCGGCCTCCGGCCTCCCGCACTT
The DNA here is from genome assembly GCF_029892685.1 of Mycobacterium sp. OTB74. Taxonomy (GTDB): domain Bacteria; phylum Actinomycetota; class Actinomycetes; order Mycobacteriales; family Mycobacteriaceae; genus Mycobacterium. The sequence goes on from NZ_JARXVD010000021.1 coordinate 69,234, forward strand.
GGTCGGCCCACCTGTTCAGCACCAGAATCACTTTCGACGACGGCACATCCGGTAGCGCACGCAAGCTCAGCACCACCACCGCGTGCTCACTACCAGCCACCCGCGGCCACTCCTGGTCGATGCGCGGCACCTCGGCGAACAGCCCCACCCCGGCGTAGCCCAGCACCGTCACCCGGTTGTCGGGCAGCTGGTCCGGCACCCGCACCACCGACCACCCACCCTCGCCATGCTCAAGGCAGATCAGTTGGGCCGAGCGAGATGCCTTGACGCAGTAGAGAACTAGGGAGGTGACGGCGCCGATCAGGATCGCCTGGTGCAGCGGCAACTCGGTGGTGGCGGCGAAGGTCAGCAGCATGGCGACCGCTGATAGCGGCGCGGTGCGGAACACCAGCATGATGTCGTCCCACCGGCCGGTGACCAGCTCCGCGCCGATCACCAGGATCAGGCCGCCGATCACGGGCATCGGGATGATCTCGGCGGCCGACCCGGCTACCAGGACCAGGACCAGGAGCCACAGCCCGGCGAACACCCCGGTCCAACGAGTCTGTGCGCCTGCCGAAACGGCCACCCCGGTACGCGACAGCGAGCCTCCGGTCGGCATGGCACCGAAAAAGCCGCCCACCACGTTGGCCGCTCCCTGCGCGACGAAATCGCCGGATGTACTGGACTTGCTGCCGTCGGGATTGGGTACGGCGGCTGCGATGCCAGCCGCCTGCGCCAGACCCACCAGGGCCACCGCCACCCCGCCGGTCAGGAGCTGCACCATCCCGGACGTGCTGGGAAAGACGAAGGGCGGCAAGGTGTTCGGAATCTTGGCGATGTCTCCGACGGTTTCGACCTTCAGGCGCAGCGCGGCGACGGCGATGGTCACCACGACCAGCGCGATCAGGGTTGCGAACGCTTCGAGGGGTTTGATCAGCCGGAACACCGCCCAGACGGCGACGGTCGCCCCGGCCACCGCACAGGCCGTGGGCTGCCATGACCCGATGTGCGAGAAGGCTTCGATGAGCTTGCGGACGGTGTTGTGATGGCTGGGTTGGTAGCCGGTCGCGTCATGGATGACGCCAGCGATGATCTGAACTGCAATACCGGTGGTGAATCCGGTCATCACCGCGTTGGACACGAAATCCATGACCGATCCGAAGTTCAGCAGGCCGAACGCCAGCATGACCAGTCCGACCACGACCGCGAGTGCGGCGATGTTGCGGGGGTCGAGCGGGTCCAGGCCCGCTGCCTTCAAGACGCTGCGCGATGACAGAGCCAGCGCGCTGGTCAGCGTCGTCACCATCAGGACCGTCCGGGCGAACAGCGAGCCGACGACGGTGGACAGCATTCCTGAGTACAGGCCGGCGACCGGATTGAAGCCACCGATGCTGGCGTAAGCCATGCCCTCGGGGATCGAGAACAGGCCGGTGACCAACCCGGCGATGACGTCTCGAAGTGTCGGTCGGCCCAGTCGCCGGGCGATGCCGGACGCGCCGAGAAGGGGTTGATGTTGTCCGGTCGCTGATGCTCCCCGCGTCACGTGGCCAACCCTGCCACCCTTTTGCGCCACGACGGGGATATCCGGCCTTTGTGGTCGCTCAGCGGCGCTCTCGGCACCGCCCACAGAACATCAAGCACACCTAACGAATTTGCCCAACGACCTGCAAAAACTCCCCGGAGATGACAAGAAGAGCTAACTATTCGGCCGACATTTCCGACTACCGGTCAGTAACTGTGTGTTAACTCACACAATGGTGCACAATGTGCGGTGACTCACTAATCGAGTCCCAAAAATGAAGGGTGGGCACCATGGTCGCTCCGCAGCACCGACCGCTGGCACGGTCATACAGTGGCGCGGTCAACGGGCGTCGGGTACTGCTGATGGGCATCGTCCTCTTGCTCATCGCCGTCGCGGCCATCAGCGGCATCATGTTCGCCCTCAGCAGCGGTCAGCCGCAGGTCGCGTTGATCATCGGGCTGATCTCGGCCGCGTTCTTCTCCCGCGTGGGCTGTTGACGCACTAGATCCGTTCAGTCCAGTCCCCTCTGCGCTGCCCTGACCGGCGCGCGAGAATAGCCACATGCGGGTTGCACTGGTCTTGGGCAGCGGCGGCGCCCGCGGTTACGCCCACATCGGCGTCATCGATGCATTGCACGAACGCGGCTTCGAGATTGTCGGAATCTCTGGTTCGTCAATGGGCGCCCTGGTCGGTGCACTGGAGGCCGCCGGCAAGCTCGATGAATTCACCACCTGGGCCAGCGCGCTGACGCAACGCACCGTGTTGCGCCTGCTCGATCCGTCACTGACCGCAGCCGGAGTGCTACGCGCAGAGAAGATTCTGGACGCGGTCCGGGAGATCATCGGCCCGCGAACCATCGAGAGCCTGCCCATCCCCTACACCGCCGTCACCACCGACCTGATCGCCGGGAAATCGGTGTGGCTGCAACGCGGACCCGTCGACTCGGCCATCCGGGCATCCATCGCCATTCCCGGGGTCATCGCCCCATATCTGCTCGACGGCCGACTGCTGGCCGACGGCGGCATCCTGGACCCGCTGCCGATGGCCCCAGTGGCGGCGGTCAACGCCGACCTGACGATCGGCGTCAACCTCAACGCGAGCGACCCGACGCCGACACCTGATTCGCCGCGCCCCACCGCCGAACTGCTCAACCGCATGCGCCGCAGTACGACGTCGTTGATCGACCGGGCCGCCGCAAGTTCACTGCTTGATACGCCTACGGCCCGAATGGTGCTGGGCCGGTTCAGCAATGCCGTGGACGCCATCGACCCGACCCTGGATCCCACCCTTGAGGCCGGCGAGGACTCCCCGGTTCCACGGCTCGGCGGGTTCGAGGTGATGAATCGGACCATCGAAATCTCCCAGGCGGCACTGATGCGGCACACCCTGGCCGCCTACCCGCCTGATCTGCTGATCGACGTGCCGCGCACGGTGTGCCGCAGCCTGGAGTTCTACCGGGCCGCCGAAGTCATCGAGGTCGGTAACGAATTAGCTTGCGCTGCACTGGATTCCCTGGGCCTGAAAGCCTAGGACGTCACCGCCTGGGACACGAACGTGGCGAGATCGGCCGCCACCCGGCGACCCTGCGCGCGGCCGGCATGTGCCGACGGAATCCGGCAGGCCGGGTCCAGTGGGTCCTTGCCGAAAGCCGCGAGGGCCGCGTCGTCGGCGTAGACCGCGTACGTCGTACCCGAAAAGCCGGCGACCTCGGCGGCGGTGCCGGCCCCGAACGGCGACGACACATCGGCGGCGGCCGGCACCAAGACCACCGCTGCAGCGCAGTCGGCGACCGCGACCAGGTTGACGCTGCTGCCCATGCCACCGTCCATGTAGCGCCGGCCGTCGATCGTCACCGTCGGCCAGGCGCCCGGTACCGCACAGCTGGCCGCCACCGCGTCCACCAGGGACACTCCGGAGTCGCGGTCGAAGACCACCAACTCGCCCGTGTCGATGTCGACCGCGGTGATCCGCAGCTCGCGATCCGGCCAGTCGTGGGACGGCAGGCGCTGCTCGATGACGGCGTGCCGCACCTCTGGGCTGACCGTCTCGGTAGCCGCCGCGATGGCCCCGAGGCTCTGCAGCTTCTGCGCCCTGGTCGTGTTCGGGGTCAGCATGACGTCGAGGAACAGATTGCCGATGGCGTCGATCTCAACCCCCGGGCTGATCTCCGGCGACTGTTCGGCGATCTGCCGGGCGAACAACTCGTCGATGCTCAGCGCGCTGCCGAGCTGGGCTCCCACGGTCGAACCCGCCGAGGTACCCAGGGTCACCGACGAGTTGCGCAATGCCGCGGCCACCCCGGGGCTCTCATCGGCGATGCCCTGCAGAATTCCGGTCTCCCAGGCGATTCCAGCGATTCCGCCGCCGGCCAGCACCAGTGCACGTTTGGTCACGGTATCCATCTAACGCGAGCCGACTCGGGCAGCGACGCCGTCATTCCACCAGTAGGTCGCCCAGATGCTCCAATGACCGGCTGGCATAGCCCTGCCACACCTTGCCGAACGCCGGTAGCAGCGGGGCGGTCAACGCGCTGCGCGGGTGCAGGGTCCAGCGCCAGGTGATTTTGGTACCGGTGCTTTCGGAGGTGAAAATCCACTCGCCGTCGACCTTATGGACCAGGGCGGCCATCGGACCGGCGAAGTCCGAGAGGGTGTAGCCGAACGAGTACGGCTTGTTGAACGACGTCAGAGTTTCGGCCATGCCGCCACCACCGCGGAGCAGAATGTTCCGCGTCTGCCCCACGGTGTCCCAGCTGCCGGTCTGGTCACGGACGGCCTTGATCGGCGGAATCGGTCCGTACCAGCGGCAGAACAACTCATTGAGCGGAATCGGGACAGTCCCGCCGAATGCGTGCTCGACCCCGACGGGAACGCTCCGTGATTGCTCAACAGCCAATGCCTGGGCCATGATGGCGATGATAACCGTCGACGATGACGACAGGGAGTCCAAATGACCGACACCATGCGAGCTGAGCGGTTCTACGCCGACACCAAAAAGGTTGTGGTGGAAGATGTTCCGATTCCCGTGCCCGGTCCGGGTGAAGTTCTGGTCAAGGTGGCGTTCTGCGGCATCTGCCATTCGGATCTGAGCCTGATCAACGGCACTTTCCCCAACCAACTACCGGTGGTCACCCAGGGACACGAGACTTCCGGCACCATCGCCAAGCTCGGCCCGGGCGTGACGGGGTGGGCCGAGGGTGACCGGGTGGTGGTCGCGGCCGGCAGGCCGTGCCTGGAGTGCGCAAACTGTCGGCGCGGCGACGTGTCGAACTGCCTGCGCATCCGGCTCATGGCATTCGCGTACGACGGCGGCTGGGCCGAATACACCGTCGCCCAGGCCTTTGGACTGACCCGCATCCCGGACAACGTGCCGCTCGAGCAGGCCGCGATCCTGGCCGACGCGGTGTCCACCCCGTTCGGCGCGGTGGTGCGCACCGGGCAGGTCGGTATCGGCGAGTCGGTCGGGGTGTGGGGTGTCGGCGGACTGGGCACGCACATTGTGCAGCTGGCCCGGCTGGTCGGGGCGGCACCGATCATCGCAATCGACGTCAACGTTGCGGTGCTGGAACGGGCGCTGGCCGTCGGGGCCGACTACGCATTCGACGCGAGTGATCCCGACCTGGCGGCGCACATCGCCGAGGCCACCGGTGGGTTGATGCTCGATGTGGCATTCGACGCGGTCGGGCGCGGGTCCACATTCGATCAGGCGGTGGGGTCGCTGACCGTGGGTGGCCGGTTCGTCGGAGTGGGCATGAGTGCCGACGCGCCGTCCATCGGACCGACCTCGTTCTTCAACCTGACCCGCAAGCAGGTACTGGGCCATCTGGGTTATCAGAACGCCGACATCGGGACGCTGGCCATGCTGGTGTCACGAGGCCGGCTGGATCTGAGTCGCTCGATCAGCGAGATCGTGCCGCTGGAGGACATCGTGTCCGGCATCGAGAAGCTCGAGCGAGCCGAAGGCAATCCGATCCGAATTCTGGTGCAGCCCTAGCGCAGTCGCGGCGCAGCCTTGGCGCTGAACAGCGGCAGCTCCAGGTAGGTCGCGATGCCCGGCTCGGCAGCGCACACCGCAGGCACCGAGTTGACGCAATGCGCGGCGGTGGCGACGACGCCTGGTTCCGGGCCGTCTTCACCGAACTCGCCCTGAAAACCCTTGATGGACACGGTGAAGTCCGGGTTGCCGCGGACCTCCATCTCATAGCGCTGGCCTTCAGGACCGAAATCCCATGCCGGGTCCAGGTTTTCCTCACCCATCAGCCAATTGACGGTCACTCGCACCACGACCTCGTCTCCGACCAGCGCCTCCCAATGGAACTTCCGGGCGGCCACCTGACCCGGCTGGATGGGCCCCAGCGGCGAGTCGATGGGCGCCGTGGCAACCGCAATCTCCTGCCGAGCAACGATTTTCGGGTCGGCGTTGAAGCCGAATTCGTCGACGCACATCCGGACCGCCTGGATGAAGCCGCCGTCGAGCAGCTTTTGCATCGGTCCGGTCAGTGCCTTGTCCGGGGTCTCGCCGAAGCCCATGACGTGCCGGAGCACATCAGGGGCGTCGTAGGTGCGCAGATCCGAGAACTCCTCGGCCCGCACGAAAGTCACGCCGGTGGACATCACCGAGAACAGGAGCGGGAACTTCTCACTGATCCCGCCCGGCGCGATGCCGGTGCCGTGCAGGGTCGCGTTGCCTGCCAGCGCGGCCTCGCGCAGTGCGGCGCCCTGCTTCTCGCTGGGGTACACCCAGCCGACCGGGGTGATCACGTTCTTCCCGGACCGCAGCAGGGCGGCAACCTCGTCGGGGTTGGGCAGCAGCGGCGCGTAGATGACGGCGTCCGCGGCCAACGCCAGGATGTCGTCGACGCTGTTGGTGGCCGTGACGCCGAGCGGTTCGGTGCCGATGATCTCGCCGACGTCCTTGCCGTTCTTGGCTTCCGAGTGCACCCAACAGCCGGCAAGTTCAAGGTCGGGGTGTTCCAGCACGCCTTTGATCGCGGCGACGCCCACTCCACCGGTTGCCCATTGCACAACTTTGAGTGCCACTGACGAACCTCCGAAACTAGAACACGTTCTATTCAGGTGTATACCACCGCCGACATGGCCGAGGCCATATCCGGCAATTAACAACTGTTGTTATGGTGCTGCCAAGCGCAACGAAGCGAAGGGAATCCCCAATGTCCAAGAACCGCGTATTCGTCGTCGGCGTCGGTATGACCAAATTCGAGAAGCCGGGCCGGCGTGACGGCTGGGATTACCCGGACATGGCGCGTGAGTCGGGAACAAACGCGTTGAAAGACGCCGGCATCGACTACACCGAGGTGCAGCAGGGCTACGTCGGGTACTGCTCGGGCGACTCGACCTCGGGTCAGCGTGCCCTGTACGAGCTGGGCATGACGGGCATTCCGATCGTCAACGTAAACAACAACTGTTCCACCGGGTCGACCGCGCTTTACCTTGCCGCACAGGCGATTCGGGGTGGCCTCGCGGACTGCACCATGGCGCTGGGCTTCGAGAAGATGCAGCCGGGCTCCCTCGGCGGCGGCGCGCAGGACCGCGAATCACCGCTGGGCAAGCACGTCAAAGCCCTGGCCGAGATCGACGAGTTCGGATTCCCGGTGGCGCCGTGGATGTTCGGGGCGGCCGGCCGCGAGCACATGAAGAAGTACGGCACCACCGCCGAACATTTCGCGAAGATCGGTTACAAGAACCACAAGCATTCGGTGAACAATCCGTATGCCCAGTTCCAGGACGAGTACACCCTCGACGACATCCTGGCCGCCAAGATGATCTCCGACCCCCTGACCAAGCTGCAGTGCTCCCCCACCTCGGACGGATCAGGTGCAGCGATCTTGGCCAGCGAGGCGTACGTCGAAAAGCACGGACTGGCCGGGCAGGCCGTCGAGATAGTCGGTCAGGCCATGACCACCGACTTCGCCTCGACTTTCGACGGCAGCGCGGCCAACATCATCGGGTACGACATGAATGTGCAAGCTGCCCAGCAGGTTTACGGCCAGTCCGGGCTCGGTCCGCAGGACTTCCAGGTGATCGAGCTGCACGACTGCTTCAGCGCCAACGAACTGCTGCTGTACGAAGCCCTGGGCCTGTGCGGCGAGGGCGAGGCGCCGTCGCTGATCGACAACAATGACACCACCTACGGCGGCCGCTGGGTGGTCAACCCGTCGGGCGGACTGATCTCGAAGGGCCATCCTCTTGGCGCGACGGGCCTGGCCCAGTGCGCCGAGCTGACCTGGCAGCTGCGCGGCACCGCCGACAAGCGTCAGGTGGACAACGTCTCCGCGGCGCTGCAGCACAACATCGGCCTCGGTGGCGCCGCCGTCGTGACCGCCTACCAGCGCGCCGAGCGGTAGCGACTGCTCAACCGTCGAGCATCGCGTCGATCAGGCGGCGCAGCACCTGCCTGACCTCCCGCCGGGCCTTCTTCGGATCGTCGGCGGTGGCGATGGCCATGGCCGCCTCGTCGAGTGCACCGATCAGCACGTGCGCCAGCGCCCGCACCGGCTGGCGCGCGAGCTGGCCGGCCTTGATCGCCTCGGTCAGTAGCTGCTCGGTCATGCCCAGGCTGTAGCGCTGGGCAATGTCGCGGAAACCGGCCCAGCCGAGCACGCTCGGGGCGTCCAGCAACACCAGTTGCCGGACTTCCGGCTCGGCGGACACCTCAAGCCAGGCGTCGACCGCGGCCCGGATGGCGTCCGCCGGAGTGGTCGCCCCTGAGGCGGCAACCAGGGCCGCCAGCCGGTCCATGATGTCCTGCTCCACCACCTCCACGACAGCCACGAAAAGTGCTGCCTTGTCGGCGAATTGGTGATACATGGCGCCCCGAGTCACCCCGGCTGCGGTGGCGATCTCCGGCGTCCCCACCTCGGCGTAGCCACGCTCGCCCCACAACCGGCGGGCGGCCTCGATCAGCACCCCGCGGGTAGCCGCGGAGCGCTCTTCTTGAGTACGTCTCTTGTTTTCCATACACCCTGTTGGTAAGTTACGGTCAGCCTGTTTGTAAAAGTGTATCGAGCCAGGAGTCATCCATGTCGATCATCGAGATTAACGCCGGAACCATCCATTTCGAGGAATTCGGACCGAAGGACGGCAGGCCGGTCGTCTTCGTGCACGGATACATGATGGGCGGCCAACTGTGGCGGCAGGTCAGCGCCCGATTGGGCGCCCGCGGCCTGCGCTGCATCGCCCCCACCTGGCCATTGGGCGCGCACCCCGAACCGCTGCGGCCTGGCGCCGACCGGAGTATCCAGGGCGTCGCCGGCATGGTCGCTGAAACCCTGACCGCGCTGGACCTGCATGATGTGGTGCTGGTCGGCAACGACACCGGCGGGGTCGTCACTCAGTTGGTCGCGGTGCATCATCCAGACCGCATCGGCGCGCTGGTGTTGACGAGTTGCGATGCGTTCGAACACTTTCCGCCGCCCATCCTCAAGCCACTGATCCGCGCCGCACAGTCGCGGGCGGTGTTCCGCTCCGCCGCGCAGGTGATGCGAATCCCGGCCGTCCGCAAGCGGGCCTACGCCGGCTTGGCCCTTTCCGACATCGACGCCCTCACCGAGGAATGGGTCGGTGTCCCGCTGGCCAATCCGGCAATCGCCGAGGACCTCCGACTGTTCACTCTGTCACTGCGCACGGAGGTCACTACCACCGTGGCGGCGCGGCTATCCGAATTCGACAAGCCGACTCTGGTCGCATGGTCTGCCGACGATGTGTTCTTCGAGCTCGGCGACGGTGAAAGGTTGGCGCGCATCATCCCGAACGCCCGGTTCGAGGTGATCGATCGCGCGCGTACGTTCTCAATGCTCGACCGGCCACATCGGTTGGTCGACCTACTGTCAACGATCGCAGTGCCCGCCTAGCCCACCTGCCCACGAAACCGCATTCCGGCAGGTCAGTTCTCGAACTTTCCCTGCTGGAATGTCCCCCGCAAGCGGGAGGTGCCCCCAGTTTCGGCAGTCTCAGAGGGTCGTGACCTCGTAGGCTCCGTCGGCGTAGCGGGCGCGGATGGTCTTCTTGTCGTACTTGCCGACGCTGGTCCGCGGTACTTGGTCGACAAACGTCCACCGCTCCGGCAGCCACCAGCGAACCACCTTGTCCGCCAGGAACTCTCGCAGCTCGGCCGGGGTTGCCGAAGCGCCGGCGTGCAGCACCACGGTGGCCAGTGGCCGCTCCTGCCAACGCTCGTCGGGCACGCCGACCACGGCAGCCTCGAGCACCGCGGGGTGGGCGATCAGCAGGTTCTCCAGCTCCACCGACGAAATCCATTCGCCGCCAGACTTGATCACGTCCTTGGCCCTGTCGGTCAGCGTGACATACCCGCATGCGTCGATGCACCCGACATCGCCGGTGCGCAACCAACCGCTGTCGAACTTCTCGGCGTCGCCGCCGAGGTAGTAGCCGCCCGTTATCCAGGGTCCACGCACTTCCAATTCCCCAACGGCCACACCGTCATTGGGCACCGGAACACCTGAATCATCGACGATCCGCACTTCGACGCCACACATAGCACGGCCCTGGGTCGCGCGGGTCGCCCAGTGCTGCTCGTCGGACATCCCCGGCAGCGCCTTGGCGGTGGTCGCCGTCGGCGAGGTTTCGGTCATCCCCCACAACTGCTGGATGTACACGCCGAACTTTTCCTGGAAGGTTCGCATCAGCGAAACCGGCACCGCAGAGCCACCGCACGCGACCATTCGAAGCGACGAAATATCATGTCCCGGAGCCTTTTCCAGGCAGTGCTGTACGTCGTTCCAAATGGTCGGCACGGCGGCTGCGACGGTGGTGCGCGTCGTCTCGATCAGGTTGATCAGCGAGGCCCCGTCCAGGAATCGGTCCGGCATCACCAGGTCCGCTCCGGCCATCAAGGCTGCGTAAGGCAGTCCCCAGGCGTTGGCGTGGAACATCGGCACGATGGGCAACGCCACGTCGTCGCTGCTGACCCCCAGAGCATTGCTGGTACACACCGCCATCGAATGCAGGAACGTCGAACGATGGCTGTAGACAACGCCTTTCGGATTGCCCGTTGTTCCACTGGTGTAGCACATTGCGGCCGCGGAGCGCTCATCCAACTCCGGCCAGTCGAACTCGGCGGGCTGCTCGGCCAGTAACTCCTCATAGCGGAGCACCGTCTTGCCCGAGGCTGACAGCGGCGCCAAATCCCCTGAGCCGACGGCGATTACCGTATGGACGGTGGTCAGCTGCGGTAAGACGGGAGCCAACTGCGCGGTCAGCGACAGGTCCGCGATGATGATCTGGTCTTCGGCCTCGTTGGCAATGTAGGCGATCTGCTCAGGTGCCAACCGGATGTTCAGGGTATGCAGGACCGCGCCCATCGTCGGGATGGCCAAGTAGGCCACGGTGTGCTCGCCGTTGTTCCACATGAATGTGGCGACGCGCTCGTCACCGCCGATGCCCAACCCACGGAGTGCGTTGGCCAGCCGACCGGCCTGCTCACCGACCTGTCGATACGTCAGGGTGCGGAAGGTGCCGTCGCCGACGGCGGTGGTGACCGTGCGGTCGGCGTTGAGCCCACACGCGTACCGCATGATGGTGCCGACGGTAAGTGGGACGTCCTGCATGGTGCTGAACATGGTGAATCGCCTCTGAATTGCTGACCGGTGGGGTGACGCGATGCTAGCGGACACCACAGGCCGGCCCACCGTTAACTGCGAGAGAGCATGATTGAGGCAGAACAGTCCGCAGCAGAACCAGGAGGGAACCATGCGAACGATATTGGTATCACTCGCGGCGCTGGCCGGAATGTCGGCGGCGCTGGCCGCCCCCGCCGGGTTCGCCGCCGCCGAGACTGCGCAGGACACCATCAATCGACTGCAGTCCGAGGGCTATACCGTCACCATCGACAGGGTGGGCACCGCACCTATGTCCGAGTGCAAGGTGGCCAGTGTGCGCAATCCGCAGCAGATATCCCAGCCCGTGCCGTACCTGGGGCCGGGTCTGCGCGGCGGCAGCTTGCTGATGCAGCAGGTCAACAAGACCATCTCGGTTTCGCTGGACTGCACCGGCACGCACTGACTCGCCGCCCCGCAATCAAAAAACGTCCCGCCGGCTGCAGCCGGCGGGACGTTTTGACGAAAGCAATTAGATAGCAGCAGCCTCGAGGGCTCGTACCTCGGGCATGCCGACCGACTTGGTAGCCATGAACTGCGAGTAGAGCAGCTGCTGCGGAGCGGTGACCTCGACAGCGGTGATTTCACCGGCGCAGTCCGCGACATACAGGCGCGCGCCGTCCTGGCTGACGGCGACGCACGACGGCTGCGCATAGGCCTCGATGACGTCGACGAGGTGGCCGGTCTGCGTACAGAACACGGTCACCCGGTCGTAGTCCACGACATAGGCGCGGGTGCCGTCGGCACCGACCACCAGCTGGGTGGGAGCATCGCCCACCGACACGCGGCCGGTTGCCCGGCCGGAGGCCAGATCAACGGTGTACACCTCACCGCGGTCGACAAGGTCGGAAGTCAGCACGTAGGCGGTGTTGTCCGGGCCGAGCGCCAGGCAGCGGATCGGCGCGCCGATCACGATGGTGTTGCGGACCCGAGCGGTCTCGGTATCCACGACCACCAACTGGCTGCCCACCTCGTCGGTGGTGGCGACATAGAGCCGGCGACCGGTGTGATCGACCGCGAGCGCATCGATGCTGATGGCCGGACCGGTAGCGATCTCGATGGTGCCGATGCGGTCGGCGGTGACGTCGATGACGGCAACGTCGATGTAGGTGTCAGTGGCACGGCCGGCGAACACGCGCTTGCCGTCGGGGCTGACCGCGAGCGCACTGACGCCCGAGGCCAGCGGGTAGGTGGCGATCTCGGAGCCGGTCACCAGGTCGATGACGGCTACGCCGTCGAACTCGGCAGCGGACAGCGCCACGTAGGCGCGGTCGTCGGCGACGACGACCGCGAACGGCTCACCGTCGACCGGGATATCGCGGATGGTGCGGGCCGACGGGTCGATCAGTGCCACCATGTTGTCCGCGAAGCTGGTCGCGACTAGCACGCCCGCGCTCTCAGCGATGTCAGCGATCGCGCCGCGACCGACGCGCGCGATATCCACCGCCCCAGGCGCGGACACAACGCCAACCTGGCTTGCAGTTGCGCGAGCGTTATTATTTGCCACGATCTTCGCTACCTCCGCCGACACAACGCTGCGCCGGTAGTCGACTCCCCTTCGGGGTGCGCCCGGTCGGGCGCTGCTTTGCATAAGTGTAATGACAGCCACCGACATCCCGGACGGCTTCGATGACACCTGCTTACAAATGGTTCAGAGAATCTCAGGCGATACTTAAGTTGCGAATTGTTATGAACTTGTTATCCATTGTCATCAGGCAATCAACCAGCGATAACACTGAAAGTGCCGCGAAATAGCAAACATCAGTCGATTTTATTCTTACTGATTGCAGGTCTCAATTTCTTAATATTCCCAGCCAAAATGAGCTAAACGTCACACGGCGACACGCGGGCTCCAAATCCCATCCGCCACACCTGTACGACGAAACTCACAAGGCCATTTAGAGCGGTCGCACCTCCAGCCGAAAGCGGCCGCGTCACGATTCGCTGTTGAGCTATAGTTCACATTCCGTTCATGATGTGTCGGGGGTCACATCTCAGCGCGTCCAAAGTGGCCTCAGCGCCGTCACACCACCTCGGCGGTGGGCGCAACGGCACCCTGGCCCGGCACCGCCGATCCTGAATCCAGCATCGTCAACTCGTCGAACGGGTCGGCGCCGCGCAGCACTGCATCGGCCCTGTCCCGGTCGATGGTCTTGGTCCATGACCCGACCAACACGGTGGCAACCGCATTGCCGGAGAAATTGGTGATGGCGCGGGCCTCGGACATGAATCGGTCGATGCCAACGATCAGACCGACTCCGTCGAGCAAGTCCGGTCGGTGGCTCTGTAGGCCGCCCGCCAACGTCGCCAGTCCGGCGCCACTGACTCCGGCGGCACCCTTCGACGCAACGATCATGAAGGCCAGCAAAGACAGTTGATGCCCGACCGATAGCGGACGTCCCATGGCATCGGCGATGAACAACGACGCCATGGTCAGGTAGATCGCGGTGCCGTCGAGGTTGAACGAGTAGCCGGTCGGCACCACCACGCCGACGGTGCTGCGATCGACGCCCAGGTGCTCCATCTTGGCGATCAAGCGAGGTAGCGCGGACTCCGATGACGACGTGGAGAAGATCAGCAGGTACTCGCGGGCCAGGTAGCGAACCAACCGGAAGATCGACAGCCGCGAGACCGTCCACAGCACCACGCCGAGCACCCCGAAGATGAACACCACGCAGGTCAGGTAGAAGCCCAACATCAGGGCCAGCAACTGGCCGACCGCGCGCCAACCGGTCTGGCCGACCACCCCGGCCATCGCCCCGAAGGCGCCGATAGGCGCCAGCCACAAGATCATGGTCAACACCCGAAACACCAGTTTCTGCATGTGCTCGACACCACGCAATACCGGCTCGCCGGCACTGCCCATGCCCTGCACCGCGAAGCCGACAAGCAGCGCGATGAACAGGGCTTGCAGCACGTTCCCGCTGGTCAGGGCCGAGAACAAGGTGTCCGGAATGATGTGCTCGATGAACTCCACGAGACCGCCCGACTCGTGAGCCTTCGCTGCAAACTGTGCCCCCTGACCGGTCTTGGCCAGGCGCAGACCCGAACCCGGGCTCAACAGGTTGCCTACCACCAGCCCGATCGCCAGCGCGACGGTCGACATGATCAGGAAGTACCCGAGCGCCAGACCGCCGACCTTGCCGACGGTCGCCGCTTTGCGTACCGATCCGATGCCCAGCACGATGGTGCAGAAGATGACCGGCGCGATCATCATCTTGATCAGGTTGACGAACATGGTGCCGAGCACTGCGACGTCCTTGCCGACCTCGGGTGCCAGCAGCCCGACGGTCACACCGATCACAACTGCGGCGATCACCGCCAGGTAAAGCCAATGGGTGCGGTCCCGGCGCGGCGCAGATTCGGTCATGACGGCATTCCTTCCGCTTCGCCATCAAAATCTTCTGCAAAGATGTTCGGCCACAACAGGATGCAGATCAGGCATTTGCGCATTTCGGTCACCCGGTGTCGTTGCCGGGCCTACGCCCTTACGCGCATCGATGCCGCCTCGGACTCCATCGCTCGAGGCCGAAACAGCGTTTATCCCTTACTGATTCACTTCATGATCTGTTCGGAGATCTGCACCATCAGCCGCCGCGGTGTCACCCGATAACCGTTGGCCATGATGGCGTTCCTGAGGCCGCAAACCACCGTCGGAGACGATTTGTCGATCGCGGACAGCGCCACCTCGACAACCTGCTGTGGGGTCTGCCGACCGCTGGTCAGAAATTCCTCGCCGGTCCTGGCGAAGAAATCGGTCTCGGTGGCACCCGGGCACAGCGCAAACACCCGAACACCGGTGCCCCTGGTCTCCTGCCAGAGCGCCTCAGTGAACGACAAGACAAAAGCTTTGGTGGCGCCGTACACGGCCATGGTCGGGGTGGGCTGGAAGGAAGCAGTCGAGGCGAGATTGATGATCAGGCCGTGCCCCGCGTTCGTCATGGCCGGCAGATAGCGGGCGCTGAGTTCGACCAAAGTGGTGCAGTTCAACTGGATTTGGGCAATGTTGGGTTCGATCTGCTGGGTCACGAACTTGCCGTGGGTCCCGACGCCGGCATTGTTGATCAGGATGTCCACGCGGCGCCCCAGTGCGTCGACCTTGCCGGCCAGCTCGGCACCGGAGCCGGGTACCGACAGATCCGCGGGCACCACGTCGATCTCCATTGTCGGATGCGCGGTCAACAGCCTGGTGCGCAGGTCAAGCAGCTTGTCCGCGCTGCGCGCGACGAGCACCAGGTTGACTCCGCGGGCGGCCAGCCGGACCGCGAATTCCTCGCCGATCCCTCCGCTGGCACCGGTGATCAATGCGGTGTTGTTTGTGATGTCCATGGTGACCTCCCAGCCGGTTCCCGCTGCGATTTCGGTGCCCTAACAATCCTATTGCGCCGCATGACAGCCGTCGATTCTCCGGCCGGAAAAGAGCAGGCGACGGGCAGGTCAATTTCCCCCAAATCGGGGGACGACATGCGGCATATTCGTAAATATTGTCGGAGCCATCAATCAAACGGGAGGTTCGATATGTCCGCTGAAGATCAGATCTGGTCGAAGCCAGCCGCGCAAGCCATTCCGCAAGAGGGCTACTTCGAGCTCACCCGCGGCCGCTACGGGCCTACCTATCCTCGCACCCCCGCGTGCTACGGCTTCAACATCATCGCCAAGGTCAAGGAAGGCCGCGAAGATGTAGTACGCGCCTACGGCAAGGAGATCGAGGCTGCAATCGCCGGATCCCCGGATGTGCTGGCGCCGCTGAAGCTGCACTACCTGCGCTGGCTGCTGTTCGATGTCGGTTCGGGATTGCACTTCCAGTACCAGGGTATTTTCGATACCGATTTCGACAAGTACACCGAGGACGCGATCAAGCTGTTCAGCGCCACCGGGATCACCACGGTGTTCACCAATCTTGAAGGCTTTCCGGAGGATTGGAAAACCAACCCGGAGGCGTTCATCCAGTTCGTCCGCGAACACCACGTGCCCAGCTTCCTGGAATACGGCGAGTACCCCTACGTCACCGCTGACGAGATAAAGAAAGCGTTGCGCCTCAAGGCCGCGTTCTCGGACATGTTGGACCAGATGCAGTGACCGACGTACAACTCGAATTCGAGGACATTCAGCACATCCTGCTGACCCGCACGCCGGCCCTCACCGGACGCTACGAGTTCTTGTCGTTCGACACCCCGGCCGCCGGCCGGGCCTGGCTGTCGGAGATGACACCGCTGGCGCAGTCGGTCGCCGACGTGGAAGGCAGTGTCGATGACTCCAAACGCTGGGTGACGTTGGCGTTCACCTGGAATGGGTTGCGCGCGTTGGGAGTTGACGAGGAATCGCTGGCCACCTTCCCGGATGAGTTCCGGGAAGGTATGGCAGCCCGTGCCGACATTCTCGGCGATAAGGGGCCGGCCGCGCCGGAGAACTGGGTGGGCGATCTAGCCTCGGATGACCTACACGCCATCGTCATCCTGTTCGCCCGCGACGAGCCCGAGCGCATCCGGTGCGTCGGCGAGCACGATGCACTGTTGGCCCGCTGCCCAGGTGTGCGTTCGCTGTCACACCTGGACCTCAATGCCAGCCCGCCATTCAACTATGCGCACGATCATTTCGGGTTTCGCGACCGGCTGTCCCAGCCGGTAATGAAGGGTTCCGGCGAGGAGCCGACACCGGGTTCGGGCGACCCGTTGGAGCCTGGCGAGTTCATCCTCGGTTACCCCGACGAGGAGGGACCGGTTACCGATCTGCCGCAGCCCGAGGTACTTTCGCGTAACGGCAGCTATATGGCCTACCGTCGGCTCGAGGAACATGTGGGCCTGTTCCGCGACTACCTGAAGCAGAACGCCGACTCCCCAGAGGGCGAGGAACTGCTGGCCGCCAAGTTCATGGGCCGCTGGCGCAGCGGCGCTCCTCTGGTGCTTGCGCCCGAGCATGACGACCCGGAGTTGGGCGCAGATCCCATGCGCAACAACGACTTCAATTACAAGGAGGAAGATCCGTTCGGGTATGCCTGCCCGCTGGGAGCGCATGCTCGTCGGCTCAATCCACGGGATACGGCACCAAATATGAATCGGCGTAGGATGATCCGGCGCGGCGCCACCTATGGTCCGGCCCTGCCTGAAGGAGCTCCGGAGGACGGCATCGAACGTGGTATCGCCGCGTTCATCATCTGCGGCAGCCTGGTGCGCCAGTTCGAGTTCGCCCAGAACGTCTGGATCAACGATCCGACCTTCCACGAACTGGGCAACGAGCACGACCCCATCTGCGGCACCCAGGATGGCACCCTCGAATTCAAGATTCCCAAGCGGCCAATCCGTAAGACAATCAAGGGATTACCGGCATTTACCACCTTCAAGGGTGGGGCATACTTCTTCCTGCCCAGTCTGGCCGCGCTGCGCTACCTGCTCACGTTAGAAGGTTCGGAGGCATCATGACCGCACCACAACCCGCACGCACCTACAACCAGGCCCATCTACCCCGGCCACATACCGGTGGACGACGAGTGTCCATCTACTGGTCGTGGAGCTATCCGTGGGAGGCCCAGCGCGACCCGTCGTTGTTGTACAACCGGTTCTCCACTATGACGGAGGTACGCGTGGCGACGTGGCCTGCGTACGAAGGACCCGAGTACAGCCCGCGGAACTTCTTGCAGGGCGTCGACGGGACGTTGGAGCTGTTTCACCGCTCCGCCTTGTCATTTCAGGCGGTGGCCGGTGAAACCACGGGGCATCCGGTGGCGGTGTTCCAGCGGGTCGATCAGGCCGGCTACCGCCTGCCCATCGATGAACGCATCCTGGACGACACCGACACCCTGATGATCTTCGGCCTGGACCACCTGCTCGGCGAGGAGGACGCCACTCCCGAGGAGATCGCCGCGATCCAGCAGTGGTTGCGTCAAGAAGGCAAGTGCCTGATGCTGGCGCCGCACCACGACGTCGGCTTCACCGACGACAAAGAGCAGCAGCAGATGGAGTTCCTGCACCACGGTGACCCGCTGACGCCGCGGAAGCAGCGGTTCAGCGGCTTCGCCCGCTCGCTGCTGACCGGACTGAACATTCCGGTGCACAACACCTGGGGTCTGCGTCCCGCGACGGTTGAGGGCGCCAAACAGATTGTGCCGCTGACCGCTTTCCGTGATCTCGACTCGGCGGGCCTGCTGCGCGACGTCACCACACTGGCGTTGCATCCGCACCTTCCGCACTACCAGCTGACGGCCCCTGAGGGGCCAGAGCTTCGAGTGCTGGGCCGGCAGCCGATCGACATGACTCGGCCGCATCCGTTCACCTTGGCCGGCAACACCGAGTTCAACGCGATAATCCACATGCCGCCGTCCGGTGACCGTGCCGGTCACATCGTGCTGGTCGACTCAACCCATTTCACAACACTGTTCGGCGCCAGCGAGAGCCTGAAGTCTTTCTGGCGCAACCTCGTGACGATGGGCTGAGACGCGGCGATGACGCTGACCGAACTCGCGGCCCGCGGCGCCAACATCGCTGTCGTCATCTTCGTGGCGTCCAGCACCTTGGGTGTCGGGCTGGGCCTGACGCCGACCCAGATCGTCACGCCGCTCAAGGATATTCGGGTCGTCAGTCTGACGCTGCTGGCCAACTTCGTCGCGGCGCCGCTGGTTGCCTTCGGGCTGTGGCGGCTGTTCGACCTCGATACGCCATTGGGTGTGGGTCTGCTGCTGTGTGGGATGGCTGCTGGCGCACCGTTCCTGATCAAGCTCGCCGAGTTCGCCCGCGCCGACCCGGCGTTGACAGTGGGCCTGATGGCGCTGCTGATGATTACGACGGTGGCCTACGTGCCGATCGTGCTGCCCATATTTCTCAAGGGCACCGAGGTCAACCCGCTCGCGATCGCCTCGTCGCTGGTGGTACTCATGCTCATTCCACTGGCCCTCGGCCTGCTCGGGCGCAACCGCGCTCCAGCACTGGCCGACCGCATCCGGCCTGGTATCGGGTTGCTGAGCACCGCCAGCATGGTGCTGGTGGTCATCCTGACCATCATCGCCAATTTCCGCGAGGTGCTGTCGGTGTACGGCACCAGAGGCCTCCTCGCGGCGATCGTCTATACCGCCATATGCGCCGGAATCGGTTGGGGTCTGGTGTTTTTCAGCACGACAGCGCGGCCGGTGCTGGCGTTGGGGACAGCGCAGCGCAATGCGGCGGCCGCCTTCGTGGTCGCTAGCCAGAACTTCAGCGACCCCCGGGTCGCGGTGATGATCACGGTGGTGTTGATCGCCGAGTTCTCGATGCTGATCCCCGTCGCCAGATTCCTGGCCCGTCGAACGTGACGGTCAGGACGCGTCGAGCAGACCGATGCGGGCCGCCTCGGTCACCGCTGCGGCGCGGGTCGAGACCGCCAGCTTGCGGTAGATGGATTTGGTCTGGCTCTTGACGGTTTCGCGGCCCAGATTCAACTCGGTGGCGATCCGTTGCAGGGACAGGTGAGTGGCCAGGTGCGGCAGCAACCGTAGTTCGGCCCCACTCAGCGCTGGTCGCGGCCCGTTCTGAGTGCGGGCTGCGAACAGTTCCTCAACACGCACCAACCGGAGTTGCAGCGCCTCGGCGTCAGGTTCCCGACGGCAGGCCCGCTGTGCCGAATCAAGATGTCGTCGGCACAGCTCCGAGTCATCGATCTCGACCGCGGTGGCGGCCATCAGCGCATGTCCCAGTGCGGCGGTCCGCGCGGACAACTCACCCAACCCGTTCAGGAGCCGTTCAGTGGCGTGTATCGCCACGCGCGCTCCGGGCACGTCACCGCGGCGTCCACGCACCAATGCGTCCACCGCATAGACCACCACCATCGGGACCAGATCGCACAGGTCCCGGGAGTCGACGATGCTGCGGGCCTGCGCACTACGCTGACCCGCCGACACCGGCGCACCGGCGTCGAGGTCCAGCAAGGCGAGGTGCGCCAGCGCGGCGGCCTGAAAGCCCGGCAGATCATCGAGGACTGGCAGCGCCGATTCCAGTGTGGCCCTGGCACCTTCGTCATCACCGACCATGGGCAGTGCGGCACCTTTGACGGTGCAGGCCGCACCCCACCACGGGTTGGTCAGGTGGTCGCCAGCAGCACACACCGTATCCGCGTGCCGCACCACCTCCCGCACGCCGCCGATACCGACCAGTGAACCAACAAGAGCGGCAGCGACTTTGACCGACTGCGTGCCGTCGGCTAGCGCTGCACCAGTGTCGGCCGCGGTGGCCATCAGCAGCGACCGCTGGATCAACTCCGCGTCACCGAGCGTCACACCCAGCCAGGCCCGGGCGATCGCGGCGTCGGGGTGCTCGGTGAACATGTGCTCGTCGAGCAGGTTCAGCCGGCGTGCCAAAATCCCTGCGCGGCCGTCGAATCCGAGTCGGACCGCATCGAGCCCGACCAGTGCTGCGGCATGTGCGGGGTCCTCTGCGGCTAGCGCCTGCAGCAGTGCGCCGTCGATGTCGCCTGCGCGCTCCAGGTGGTCGGCCGCGCAGTCGGCCAGGGTACGGAACCGTCCCGGATTCCGGTCGCGTAGCCGCGCGCGCAGTTGATCGGCGAACAACCGGTGGTACCGATACCAGGTTCCGTTGGCGTCGAGAGAGACCAGGAACAAGTTGCCCGATGCGCGGATGGTATCGAGCATGTCAGCTGAATCATCGCGCTGCAGAACATTGTTCAGATCGTCTGCACTGAATCGGTCGAGTATGGCCGACTCCATGAGGAAGGACTCGACGGCGGGGTCCAACCGATTGAGCACCTCCTCGACCAGGTAGTCAGCGACCAGGCGATGACGTCCGGTGATCGCCTCACCCGACGAGCCCTCACGCAGCGCCATTGCCGCCATGACCACGCCAGCGGCCCAGCCCTCGCAGCGTTCGATCACCAGTGCGGCTGTTGGTCCGGTCAGGCCGGTTGGACCGCCGATGGAATCAAGAGCCGATTCAGCTTCTGCCGCAGATAGTTTCAACTGCTCAGCACCGATATCCAGAACATCACCCTGCAACCTGCGCCGCGCCAGATCCAGTGGCGGGACATTGCGGCCGATCAGGGTAAACGTGGCCGACTCCGGGGCCATCCGAATCAATACACGTAGGGTTTCGACGGCCGCGTCGTGAGTCAGTTCGTGAATATCGTCCAGCACCAACACAACTGGGCCGGCAGCCTCCAACGCCCCGACCACTGCCGGAACAAGTTGGGTATCAACAGCGCGGCCGGCCCCGCGTAGATACCGGATTACCGCCGCGTCGACCGAGGCGACCTGACCGAGCGCAGTCACCAGATGTAGCAGCAGGTGCGCGGGGTCGTTATCCAGGTGGTCAAGACGCATCCACGCGAACGGCCGGCCGTCAGCGTCGTCCCACAACGCCACAGCGGTCGTCTTTCCGTACCCTGCTGGCGCTGTCACCGCCACCAGTCCGGCGCCCGAAGCACACAGCATCTGGGTAACCGCAGGCCGCGCGATCACGGCGTCGCC
The DNA here is from genome assembly GCF_029892685.1 of Mycobacterium sp. OTB74. GTDB lineage: Bacteria > Actinomycetota > Actinomycetes > Mycobacteriales > Mycobacteriaceae > Mycobacterium. The sequence continues at coordinate 90,816 of NZ_JARXVD010000021.1, forward strand.
CAGTCTCGGGCGACCGTAGGTGGCCCTCGGAATGTTCGCGACCCAGCCTTCCGATACCACGCACGCATCGTATGTGCGATCCGAGCGGCCGCCCACTTGCGCCCGTTATGTTCGACTCCGACGCGAATTCTGGAACTGCGAATGACCAGGTTATTTCAACAATTTGGCAAACTCGTCAGGGCTATCTTGATAGATTGCGCCCGACGATGGGAGCGAGCATGCACGCCACAACCCGTTCATTAGCAGTCGCGGCGTTGGCAATCGGCCTCGTGGCATCGGCCTGCAGTAATTCCCCTGCCCCTGAGACCAAGTCGTCGGGAACTTCGGGAACCGCCGCTACATCAGCCTCACCTGTGCACGCCGCCGGCGACGCCGGTCAACTCCAGTCCCTGGTGCCGACACCTGCCGGCACGACGCAGAGCTTCGGCCCCGACGCCATTCCGGACAACGGTATTCACATGTATTTCCAGGTACATGGGTCACCGGCTGACGTAGTCACCGCCTACAAGGCCGCCCTCGAAGGCAAGGGCTGGACGGTGACCACCATCGTCACTTCCACCGGCGGGCCGGGCGGTGGCGGCGGCGCGACCTATACCGGAACGCACGGCGACAACTACGGCGTTTTCGACGGTGGCGGGTACAGAGACACCACCTATCTGACCGTCTGTACCTGGCCAAATAAGCCTGCACAGCCCAACTGCAGCCGGGCTAGGGTGAAATAGGCGATCTGTCGCGCCGCGGGGCACCCGATAGAGTTATGAGTCGTGGGCTTGGCTGCAGGTGCGATCTTCGCGGAATATCGCATCCTGCGTCTGTTGGGCAGCGGAGGCATGGGCGAGGTCTACCAGGCCCAGCACCCGCGGCTGCCGCGTCAGTACGCGCTGAAGGTCCTGCCCCGGGATCTGTCGACCGATCGTGAGTATCGCGGCAGGTTCGACCGCGAGGCCGATCTGGCCGCCAGCCTCTACCACCCGAACATCGTGGCCGTGCACGACCGCGGCGAGTACCAGGGCCAGTTGTGGATCGTGATGGACTACGTCGACGGACCCGACTGCGACCGGTTGCTGCGCGAACGCCACCCAAACGGCATGCCGGCGCGGGAGGCGTTGGAGATCGTTTCCGCGGTGGCCGATGCTCTCGATTACGCCCACCAGCGGGGCTTGCTCCACCGGGATGTCAAGCCCGCCAACATCCTGATCAGTCAACCCGATTCCGCGCGACGACGAATCCTGTTGGCAGACTTCGGTGTAGCTCGGCGGACAGGCGATACCAGTCGCCTGACCGAGACCAACATGGTGGTTGGGACCGTGAGTTATGCGGCTCCTGAGCAGTTGATGGACAAGCCGCTCGACGGCCGCACTGACCAGTACGCGCTGGCGGTTACCGCGTACCAGTTGTTGACCGGGTCGACGCCCTTTCAGGGCTCTACCCCGGCTGTCGTCATCGGCCACCATCTCAACGCGCCGCCGCCACCGATCAGCGGCCGGCGCCCGGAACTTGCCGGGCTGGACCCGGTTTTCGCCCGGGCCTTGGCGAAAAATCCACGCGACCGGTACGCCCGCTGTTCGGACTTCGCCGAAGCGCTTGTCGCGGCAAGCCGTGTAGCTCCACCGGCGCCGGTCAGCCCGGTGTCGGATTCGGTGACGCGGCCGAATCCGGTCGGCGAGGTCCCCAGGCCTCCGTTACCGCAGACCCGCGCGATGCCGTTTCCCGAATATCCGCCTCCGCCAGTCGAATCGGCGGTGCTTCCGGCCGCGGCTGCTCCCTCGTCGCGGCGCTGGGTGCTGGCGTTCGGGGCAATAGCGGCCATTGTGTTGTTCTTCGGTGGCATCACCGTCTATGCGATGTGGCCCAAAGATGGCAGTACCAGCGCGAATCGGCTGACACCTGTGGGCCCCGCGTCGCACAGCCCGTCATCGTCGACCTCGCCTTCAGCGACGACATCGACGACGACTTCTACAACAACCGGGGCCATCACATTCGAGACCATGCGCGATTTCGTCACCGCGTACTACAACGAGCTACCGGCAAATCCAGAAGCAGCATGGGCAAAACTGGATGCGGCATACCAGAATTCGGCGGGCGGCCTGTCTGAATACAAGAGCTTCTGGGCGACGCTGCAGTCGGTGACAGTGGTGTCGGTGAGCCCGCGGAACGCCGATAGTGTGATGGCTAGGCTTCAGTATGTCCGCCACGACGGCGGGGTCAGCACCGAAGACCGTTGGCTGCGAATGACTTTGGTCGACGGCGTGATGATGATTGATGGGTCGCAGATCGCCTGATCGGTAGCGGTGTCTGCGCCTGGCTGCCGCAAACGGGCGACTGGCAGCGTCGCTAGTTGGCCACAGCACCATCACGATGTCGTAAAACCCGATTTCTCGCAGGATTGATCTAAGGTACATATCTCCAGTTCACCGCTGTGCTAACACAATTCGTCGCCAGCTAACTCCAAGTGCTCTGCCAGCGGTCAGCCGGGATCGCCTGATAAACACACCGCCATGAAAACCAAAGCACGTATCGCAGCAACCACAGCCCTGTTGGCCGCCAGCTTTGGCTTGACAGGGCTCGCGGCAGCCACGACCGCACAGGCCATGCCCGCCGCTCCAATGCCCGGCTATCACTGGTGCCCCGGCGATTTCTGGGCCCCGGAGTGGGGCTTCAATTGGGCTGGGGACCGCTGCCACGACGACTTCTACTTCGACGGCGAGCCCCGCGACCAGTGGCACTGGCACGGACAGGGGCCCTGGCACCCCGGTTGGTGATTGAGCGCTGAGGTCCCCTCGGTCATGAGGGCCTCGCTTCCCCGTTGGAACTGCGTCCAGGGCTGTCATTCCAGGACAATCACCAAACCCTGAACGCAGTCTCGGGCGGCGGACGCTACGGAAGCGCCTGAGGTGTCACCAGGAATTTCTCGCCGGTCGCCCGCTTGAGGTAGCTGTTGAACGCATCGGGCTTGAGCATGCCGGCCAGCGAGACTTCTCGGGTGTAGGTACTCGCGAATGTCGTAGTGAGTTCGGCGGCCACGCGGAAGCGAAGCCTGCCGATGGTCTCGGCCCCGGCACCCGCGAGAAACGGCGTGAGCAGCCAGCCACCGACGCCCCACGCCATGCCAAAGTTTCTGGTGAGGACAGTGGGGCCGGTGTCGAGGCCGCCGTAGATGTACACCTGCTTGTGAACGGTCGACCCGTATCGGGAGTACTGCGTCGCCGTCGCGTTGGCCGCTTGCTCCATGCCGTTGAGGATCTGGCTGGCCAGCGTGCCACCACCGGTGGCGTCGAACGCCAGCGTTGCGGACGTCGCCTTGAGCGCTTCGACGAGGTCTGCCTCAAATGACGGTGCCGCCGAGTTGCAGATGTAGGCCGCACCCAGACCACGCAGTATTTCTTCCTGCTCGGCCTTGCGGACGATGTTGACCAGCGGAACGCCGTCGGCTTGGCAGAGCTTGACCAGCATCTGGCCGAGATTCGAAGCCGCAGCCGTGTGGACCAGTGCCGAATGTCCTTCGCGGCGCATGGTTTCCAGCATTCCCAGCGCAGTCAGTGGGTTGACGAACGACGATGCCCCGTCCTTCGCCGTGGCCCCTTCGGGCAGGACCAGACACGCCGCGGCATTGACCACTCGGTACTGCGCATACATCCCGCCGCCCGCTATTCCCACCGTCTTGCCGACCAAGGCTTGCGCCGATGCCTCCGTCCCGGCGGCCACCACGGTGCCCGCGCCTTCGTTGCCCACCGGAAGCGACGTACCGACGCGGGTAGACAGCCCTGCCAGTGCGCGGGGCGGCAGTGGCGCGGTGACGACGGGACGCTCTGGGGTGCCCGCGACCGTCGCCGCAGACATGTCAGCACCGGGAATAAGCACGCCCAGATCCGACGGGTTGATCGGCGACGCTTCGACCCGAACCACGACTTCGTCGGCGGCTGGGGCCGGTATCGCAACCTCGTGTAGTGACAACTCGAGCGTGCCGCCGGCTGTGACCAACGAGCGCAATTCCAAACCAGTCTTCGGTAATGCCTGGGTCATCGGTGTTCCTCTTGCCTAGAGCCGGCCGGCAGCGAGATCGGCTGCCTGCGTGACCTTTCCGGACTGCACGTAGGACACGTGGGCGCCCATGTCCGCGCCGCCTTCCCAACAGATCGGGTCAGCCTGGTTGCACTGATCGATGGAGTTGGCGGCGTACTGCGGCGCCAACTCCGGTAGCGGGCGCCCGGCAAGCATGCCGGCGAAGCTGGTGCGCGGCGTACCGAACAGTGCACTGGCCGCCACGTGATTAGCGATCTGGGGAGACGTTTCGTTGGTCGCCCCTTCGATGACCGCCGCGCCTTGCGAGTATCCGCCGAGCACCATCTTCGTGTTCGGGCAGCTGGACGCAATGGACTCGATGAGCGACCGCGCAGCGTCGGTGCCGGCAGGGGTGCTGTTGTTGAAGTCGTTGCTGGCCGGGTAATCGACTGCTGCTCCGTCAACGGTGCGCGGCGCTACCCGCGTCCGCAGTTCGTCGACAAACGGACCGCCGACACTGCCCAAGCCCGGCGGCTCGCTGGTGCCTCGGGCGAACACCACCTCAACATCGGGGCACGGCGCCGCGTTGGCAGGCGCAGACGTAACCGTCGGGACAGCTGCGGCCAGTGCCGCAAGAACCAAGAGCAGAGTCGGCTTGGTGGTCATGCCAACCGATCGTAGGACCGCACGGGATATCGGCCACCGAGATTTATCGGATGACCTCCGTCTGTTCGAGGTTGATCAGCATGTCGGGTAGTGCACCTGGCGGCACGAAACCTGTGCCCCATCTCCCAGCCCCTGCTGCCAGCCGAGCAACCCACCAAAATCGCTACTCGACGCAGCGAGCATCTGCTTTTCGAGTATTTCCTCGGCTACATTCACCTCGTGCGCCAGTTGTTGCTTCGCACGATGGTGATTGCCACCATCGCCGCACTGGCTGCAGGCGGGGTGGCCTGGCTGCTGCACGCTCCTGATGTCGCCAACATCAGTTGGATCGCCGGGACGCTGGTGGGGCTCGTGCCGTCACTGTGGTGGTTGCTCGTCGCCTTGCGCAGTGGCCGGCTCGGTGTCGACGCGATCGCCGTGCTGGCGCTCATCGGCACGCTGGCGGTCGGTGAGTACCTGGCGGGCGCGCTGATCAGCGTTATGGTCGCCACCGGCGAGGCCCTCGACGCCGCCGCCGAACGCCGCGCGGCGCGCGATCTGCATGCGCTGCTCGACCGTGCGCCGAGCACCGCGCGGTTGCATACCGAATCCGGAGTACAGACAGTGCCACTGGCCGAAGTCGGCGTCGGCGACATCGTCATCGTCGGGCCGGGTGAAGTCGTCCCGGTCGACGGGCGGGTGAGCTCACCGTCGGCGGTCCTCGACGAATCGGCACTGACCGGTGAGCCCCTGCACGTGGAGCGGCACGCGGGGGAAGCGGTGCGCAGCGGCGTGGTCAACGCCGGCGGCGCCATGGAAGTGCGCGCTACGGCGACCGCGGAGAACAGCACCTACGCAGGCATCGTGAAGTTGGCGCAAGAGGCGGCCGCCGAAACCGCGCCGGTGGTTCGCATCGCCGATCGCGTTGCCACTTGGTTTCTGCCGATGACCCTGGCGGTATCGGGCGCGGCCTGGTGGCTCAGCGGGTCGCCGATCCGGGCGGTCGCAGTGCTGGTGGTGGCGACCCCGTGCCCGCTGCTGCTGGCGGCCCCGGTGGCCATCGTGTCGGGACTTTCGCGCGCATCGCGCATCGGGGTGGTAGTGCGAAGCGGCAGTGCGCTGGAAAACCTCGGTCACGCAACGACATTGGTACTCGATAAAACCGGCACGGTGACAACAGGCCGGCCGCGCGGCACCGATGTCATGGTGGCGCCCGGCTGGGACAGCGGCGAGGTGCTGCGCCTGGCCGCGGCCACCGATCAGGTGTCACCCCATGTGCTGGCCCGGGCCATCGTCGACGAAGCGACCGAACGCGGTCTGACACTGCCGATGCCCACCGATGTCGTGGAGGAAGCCGGCAAAGGGGTGAGCGGCGTCGTCGACGGTAAGCGGATCACGGTGGGCAATCACGCGCTGCCCGACGATCTGCCGCCGTGGGCGATCGCTGCTCTCACCCGCGCCTCGTTCGACGGTGCCGTCATCGCCTGGGTCAGTGTCGACGGCGATCTCACCGGGGCGATTCTGCTGATCGACCCGGTCCGCACCGACGCCCCGCGCACCATCCGCCGATTACGCGCCGCCGGGATCGGCCGGGTGCTGATGCTCACCGGTGATCGAGCCGCCCCGGCTGAGCAGGTGGGTGCGGTGCTTGGCCTCGACGAGGTGCGCGCGAACCAGAGCCCCGCCGACAAGGTCGCAGCGGTCCGCGTCGAGCAGGAGAAGGCGGTGACGGTGATGGTCGGTGACGGCGTCAACGATGCGCCGGCCCTGGCCGCGGCAAGTGTCGGGATCGCCATGGGTGCGCACGGCGCAACCGCCAGTTCGGAAGCCGCCGACATCGTGTTGACGACCGATCACCTCGAACGTGTCGCGGACGCCATGGTGATCGCCCGCAGGTCACGCTCAATCGCATTGCAAAGCGCCGTCTCCGGGATGGGAATGTCGTTGGTGGCGATGGGTTTTGCCGCCTTCGGCCTGCTGCCGGCGGCTCTGGGCGCGTTGCTGCAGGAAGTCATCGACATCGCTGTAATTCTCAATGCGCTGCGGGTGCTGCGCGGCGGCGAGGGCAGCGCAGCACTGCCGGCCCAGACCGAGGAAATGTTGCGGCAATTTGCCGACGAGCACAACGAGATGCGCGATGACCTCGCGCTGTTGCGCAACGCCGCCAGTCTGATCGTTAGCGGCGACGATCAGAGCGCGCTGGCGACACTGCAGCGGGCGGACGACTTCGTGCAGAACACGTTGCTGCCCCATGAGCAAGCCGAGGAACATCGACTGTATCCGGCGTTGGAGAATCCGCTGGGCAGTGCTGAGGCCACCGCGACGATGAGCCGCATGCACGCTGAAATCGACCGGCTGGCAGGGCGTTTGCATCAACACGTCGAACTCGCCAACGCGGCGGCAGCTATCACCAACGATCAGCGCGAGGACCTGCTGGACTGCCTGTACGGCCTCAGCGCCGTGCTGCGACTACATTTCGCTACCGAGGAGGAGAACTTCTTCACCCTCGGCTGACGCCAGCAGAGCCTCCGATACACACGCTGACATCGCGAATGCGCCGGCGCGCGGTATGCCGTCGTCGCCAAAGGACGGGGCTTAGACAGCCCGCGCCGACTACCTCTGGCGACCCTGTGTGATCCGACGAAGCATCAGCGAGCCCACCAGGGCTGGCCAGGCCCCCGGCGCCGGCGACATAGAGCGCTATGCCGAGGGATGCGGTTACGGGGTGATCGGCATCGGGCACCCACGGGTCACAGGATGGGTTGCTGAAAGTCAATAAAGACGATCGTTCGCGTCGCTAAGCTCCATTACATACCGACCACGCATGAGGTGTGGAGTGTTGCCAAGCGAGAAGCGCAGGATTGGATGGAACCCGCTACGCCTTTCGCGCGCACTACAGCCGGTTATCCCCTGCGCAAGAACAGCCAGCTGACTTGGCTCTCAACGACCGCTTCCACTCACTGTCCAATCTGACTTGGACGACGTGGGGACCGAACGGCGCTGACGGCTCAGGCGAGGAGCACACCCAAATCAACTCCGACCCAACTTGTGCCGACCGCACGCAGTACACCGACGCGGTTCAAATCCATGCGTCGAATCCTCAACCTCCGCCGCCAAGCAGCGGATGCCCGGCGAACATCTTGTTCTACTCCGACGTAGTGCTCAGCCACCCAAACGGGACCACCACGCCGCACAATCCCTCCGCCGAAAGTTTCGAGTGGACCACCATCAACGGGGCGGAAGCCGTTCACTACTGGAACCTCGTGCCAACGCGCGAATAACAGTGAACGACTGACGCGCCATAGAATTTCGCCGGCACATCGCGAGTTAGTGGAAAATGTTGTGCCACAACCATACTCGGATCGAGAAGTGGGTAGATCAGGGTTTGACGGTGGTCAAGGTCGGCGGTCTTTTTGGGCGCGGGAAGGGGATGTGCCGCAACGCACCTTGCACTTGGGCCACTCGTCACGGGCTACTAACAGAGCCCAATGCGACGCGGACAACCGCGGTGAACGACCGGCAAGAGTTGTCGGTGTGACTTTGATTCACTGGCGTCCGACTGCGTCGTCGCAACCCGACGAGCTGCTCGAAGCGATTGTTAACCGGGCCGCTTACATCGGAACGCCTACCTGGACGAGTCCTTGCGGATATATTCGCTGCGGCGGTAACCGTCATCTGCCGGAGAACCCAAAGGCGAGCTAACCCGGCGACCCATTCCTGACGGAGCACCAGCGATGGCTCTGGGGTTGAGCGACGGGGGACAGCCGTGCTAGCACGAATCGCACGACTCGCGATGTCGGCGCCGCGATCGATCATCGCGGTCGCGATGTTGATCATGTTGGGCGCCGGGATTTACGGCATCGGGGTAACCAAGAGCCTGTCCGCGGGCGGCCTCCATGATCCGACCAGCGAGTCGTCTCGTGCTGCCCGGCTGCTGTCCGAGAAGTTTGGCCAGGGCGATATGCAGATGACCATTGCAGTCACCTCCGACGCCGGCGCACAAAGCCCCGGCGCGCGGGCCGTCGCAACCGAGCTCATCCAGCGTCTGCAGGCGTCGCCGTACGTCGCCGGCGTGAACTCGGCGTGGGCCGCATCGCCTACCGCGGCCACGTTGATCAGCAAAGACGGCAAGACCGGTGTGATTGTCGCTGGCATCAACGGCGGGGAAAATGGTGCACAGAAGCACGCCAAGGCGCTGGCCGATCAGCTGCTGCACGACCGCGACGGAGTCAAAGTACGCGCGACCGGCGATGCCATGACCTATGTACAGATCAACGCGCAAACCGAAAAAGACCTGCTCCTGATGGAGTCCATCGCCCTCCCGCTGAGCTTTGTGGCGCTGGTATGGGCGTTCGGCGGCCTGCTGGCGGCCATGCTGCCATTGGCGGTCGGCGGGTTCGCGATTCTGGGTTCGATGGCGGTGCTGCGCGCCGTCGCGCAGGTGACCGATGTGTCGATTTTCGCGCTGAACCTGACCGTGGCGATGGGGCTGGCACTGGCCATCGATTACACGCTGCTGGTGGTCAGCCGGCTCCGCGACGAACTAGCCGGGGGCGCCGGACGTGAGGAGGCGCTGGTGCGCACGATGGCGACGGCGGGGCGCACGGTGCTTTTCTCGGCCGTGACGATCGCATTGTCGATCGTGGCGATGGTGCTATTCCCAATGTATTTTCTGAAATCCTTTGCCTACGCGGGGATCGGAGCGGTTGCGTTCGCGGCCGCTGCCGCGATCGTGGTAACGCCGGCGGCGATCACATTGCTCGGGCACCGGCTGGACGCACTGGATTTTCGCCGGTTGGGCCGCCGCGTCTTCGGCCGTCCGGAACCGGTGCGGCGCCCTGTTGAGCAAGCGTTCTTTTACCGCTCGACCAAGTTCGTGATGCGCCGAGCGGTTCCCTTCGGAGTGGCCATCATCGCGTTGCTATTGCTACTTGGCGCGCCGTTCATCGGCATCAAATGGGGCTTCGCCGATGATCGGGTGCTGCCGTCATCGGCCTCGGTGCGCCAGGTCTCTGAGCAGCTGCGCAGTGATTTCGCCGGCGATGCTACTGCCAATGTGGTCGTCGTAATTCCGGATATGAACGAGTTAACGGCCGATGATCTCGCCCGCTATGCGGCTCAGCTGTCGCAGGTTCCCGGCGTGACGGCGGTGTCTGCGCCCGGTGGCACTTTAATTGGCGGCTCGCTGGTCGGGCGACCGTCGGCGCCGTCAGCTATCCAGGATGGCAGCGCATTTTTCACCGTTGCCAGTGCCGCGCCGCTGTTCTCGCCGGCCTCGGAGATTCAGCTGGACCGGTTGCACGCCGTCGCAGGTCCCGGCGGCCAGCCTGTCCTGATCACCGGCTTGGCGCAGATCAACCGTGACAGTTCCAAAGCGGTCACGTCCCGGCTGCCGCTGGTCCTCAGCGTTATCGCGGCGATCACGTTTGTGGTGTTGTTTTTGCTGACCGGTAGCGTGGTCATGCCCTTGAAGGCGTTGCTGCTCAACATCTTGTCGCTGAGCGCCGCGTTCGGTGCGTTGGTGTGGATCTTTCAAGATGGGCATTGGGGCGCGTTCGGCACCACGCCTACCGGCACCCTCATGGCTGCCATGCCGGTGCTGTTGTTCTGCGTCGCATTCGGGTTGTCCATGGACTACGAAGTGTTTCTGGTGTCGCGGATTCGCGAGCATTGGCTCGAATCCCGGCGCTCCCGGGCCGATAACGATGAAAGCGTCGCGCTGGGGCTGGCCCACACCGGTCGGGTGGTGACTGCCGCGGCACTGGTGATGGCGATTTCGTTTGCCGCGTTGATCGCGGCGAAGGTGTCGTTCATGCGGATGTTGGGTGTCGGACTGACGCTGGCGGTGCTGGTCGATGCGACACTGGTGCGGATCATGCTGCTTCCGGTGTTTATGCACGTGCTGGGCCGCGTCAACTGGTGGGCGCCCAAACCGTTGGTCCGGATTCATCAGCGGTTTGGTTTCAGCGAGGCGAATTCATCGGAACTGACCGAGGTTGCCGCAGAAGCCCGAGGGAGAGGTGCACTGTGACGGACATCGATGTTGCGATTGTCGGAATCGGGTGCCGATTTCCCGGCGGGGTTGAGGATCCGGAGAGTTTCTGGAAGTTCTTGATGGACAAGGGCGATGGTGTGACGGAGGTGCCAGCGGACCGCTGGCGCATCGATCGGTTCTACGATCGGGATCCCGACGCCCCGGGGCGGATGTATGTGCGACGGGCAGGTTTCTTGACCCACAGTCTCTGGGACTTCGATGCCGACTTCTTCGGTATCTCGCATAAGGAAGCGGCCATCCTGGATCCACAGCAACGGCTGCTGCTCGAAACCTCTTGGGAGGCATTGGATGACGCCGGGATGGCCGGATGCATCTCGGGCAGTTCGGCAGGCGTGTTCGTCGGTGGGTTCGTGCTTGACAGTGGGATGAGCCGAGTCGGGCCGTCGGTGCGATCAAGCATCAGTGGCTTCACGGCGATGGGCGCGGCGTTGACGTTGTTATCTAATCGGATCTCCTACACGTTCGATCTGCATGGTCCCAGCGTGACTGTAGATACCGCGTGTTCTTCGTCATTGGTGGCAACGCATCTGGCGGTACAAGCGTTACAGCGCGGCGACTGTGAGACGGCACTGGTGGGCGGGTCGAACGTGATGGTGAGCCCAGACACGTTCGTGTCGATGTGCAAGAGCAGGTTTTTGGCCTTCGATGGCCGGTGCAAGACATTTGACGCCGCCGCCGACGGCTATGGTCGCGCCGAAGGCGCGGCGATGGTCGTGCTCAAACCGTTAGCCGAGGCGCTTCGCGCCGGTGACCGAGTTTATGCGGTGATCGCAGCGACCGGTGTCAATCAGGATGGCCGCACAGTGGCGCTGCCGGTGCCCAATCAGGTTGCGCAGGAGGATCTGGCGCGGCGGGTGCGGGATCGGTCAGGATTTGCCGCGCACGAGATCAGCTACATCGAGGCGCACGGCACCGGCACGGCGGTGGGTGATCCGATCGAAATGCGGGCGCTGGGTGCGGTATACGGCGCGGTGGATGGGCGCAGCGCGCCGGTTCCGGTCGGCTCGTTGAAGAACAACTGGGGGCACGCCGAGGCGGCGGCGGGCGTGGCCGGCTTGATCAAGGCTGCGTTGACACTGCGGCATCGAACGGTGGTGCCGCAGTTCCGGGTGGAGCAACTGAACCCGGCAATCCCGTTCGAGGAGTTGGGGATCCGAGTGCCGCTGGAGCCCGAGCCGCTCATCGCCGGACCGACGGGCCGGAATGTGGTCGCGGTCAACGGATTCGGCTACGGCGGCACCAACGCGCACGTCCTGCTGACCGAAGCGCCTGCGCCCCGACCGATTTCCGAGCCAGCGCGGCCAGTGATCCGAGTTCTGCCGGTGTCCGGACGAAGCGACGCCGCCGCGCGAGCGGCAGCCGGCAGGCTGGCCGGATTGTTGGACACCGTAGACCCCGTGACGATCACCGCCGCGGCGTGGACGAGGCGGGCCCATCACCCGTTCCGCGTCGGCGTGCCCTACACCGACGCCGTGGATCTGCGGGATCGGCTGGCCGCCCTGGCAAATGGGGAGGGTCGGGCACTGAGCCGCGTCGTGGCCGACGGCACTACCGGGCCGGTGTTCGTCTATAGCGGCATGGGCCCGCAATGGTCGGGGATGGGTCAGGGCCTGCTCGAGTCGGACGAGTGCTTTCGCGCCGAGGCGCAGAAGATCGACGCGGAGTTCGCAGTGATCGCCGACCGGTCGATCCTTGAGGAGCTACAGCGCTACGACGGAGACTCGCAGGTGATGCCGACCGAGATCGCTCAACCGGCGAATTTCCTAGTGCAAGCGGCGCTGACCGCGGTGCTGGCCAATCAGGGCGTCACGCCTGCGGTGGTGGTGGGTCACAGCGTCGGTGAGGTGACCGCGGCGTATGTGTCTGGGGCGCTGTCGCTGACCGACGCGGTGTGGTTGAGTTACCACCGGGCACGGCTGCAGGCGCGCACCGCCGGCACCGGCGGCATGCTGGCGGTGGGCTTGGCGGCGGCGGCGGCGGAGACGCTGATCGCCGAGCTACCACAGGTGTCGCTGGCCGCGGTGAACGGTCCGTCGTCGGTGACCCTGTCCGGTAACATCTCGGCGCTGCAGGCGCTGCACGACACCCTTTCGGCGGACGGGACTTTCGCGCGGATGTTGCGCGTCGAGGTGCCCTATCACAGTCACCTGATGGACCCGATCCTAAGCGAATTGGCCAAGACTCTAGCCCGATTGGCGCCACGGGCGCAGGCCGCCCCCGCGTACTCGACGGTTACCGCGGCGCCGGTTGCCCGCGTGGGCTGGACGGCCGAGTACTGGTGTGACAACGTGCGCGAACCGGTGCGGTTCGCCGACACCATCGCCGCGTTGCTCGACGAAGGGCATCGAGTGTTCCTCGAGGTCGGGCCGCATCCAGTTCTCAGCGGGAACATTCGCGAGCAGCTGGTGCAGCGCGGCATCGCCGGCGCGGCGGTGCCCACGTTGACGCGTGGAGCCGACGACGCCGAGCGGGTGCTGGCCGCTGTCGCGGAACTCTATGCCGCCGGCGGGATCTCGACCGCAGCCATCCCCGGCAGTCCACAAATCCGCGTGCCGCATCTGGACATGCCGCGCTACCCCTGGCAACGGACCTTTCTGCGGACGGAGGATCCTGCCACCTTGTTGGACCGGTTCGGCACAGCAGAGGGATTCGCGATGCTCGGCGATCCGGTCGGGACCACAGCTGACACCGAGTGGGAGGTGCCGCTGGCGGCGGCGCAGCTGCCATGGTTGCCGGATCACGTCGTCGCTGACCGTGTGGTGGTGCCCGGCGCGGCATATATCGACGCGGCGTTGAGCGCGGCAGCCAGGCGCACCGGGCGATCCAGCTTCGGCCTGGAGGCTCTCCAGTTCGTGGCACCGCTGCTCGTGGATCCGCACGATGTTCCGCGGCTGCGGGTCACCGTGGAGGAGTCCACCCACCGTTTCGCGATCCGGTCCAAGCCGGGTGATCCCGACAGCACGGCGGGCTGGACCCTCAATGCCCGGGGCCGATTGATCGAAGCCGAATTCGATTCGGCCACAGTCGATGTGAAATCGGCCGCCGATGCCGTCGATCTGGATGGAGAGGCCATTTACCGCGGCATGACCGAACTCGGCCTCGAATACGGTGCAAGCTTCCGGCGCATCGCGAGCGCGCACGTCACCCGTGATCGCGTGGTGGCGGTGCTCAGCCGGCTGGACGGCGAGCAACCGCGGCACCTCGCGCACCCCGCCGTGGTGGATTCGGCGCTGCAGTGCGTCGCCACCCTGGCCGTGGCCGCCGGCCCGCTGATCGACGAGGGCGCGATGGTGCCCCACTCAATGACCGGCGTGCGCTATCACGGGCCGATCCCCGACGACGCCCGGGCGGTAGCCACGCTGCTGTCCACCAAGCCCTTCCGTGCCGATGTCACCATTGCCGATGCCGAGGGCCGGGTGGCGCTTCACATGTCCGGGGTGGAGTTCCGGTCGGTGGCGCAGATGGACGCCGCGCGCCGGCTCGAGCGGGTGTTCTACGAGCAGGTGTGGGAGCAGGTCGCCCCGCCGATCCTTGCCGAGGGCGAGCAACGCATCGAGGCAGTCGCGGTGTTCTGCGCCGGCGCCGACGCAAAGTCCCGGGCCCACCAGCTGTTCGGTAATCACGATGTGACGCCGATGACGGTGCTCACCGACCCCGAGGGCGCAGAGGAACTCGTGCGCACTGCGCTGCTGGGCGGCAACGGCGATCCCATCGCCGACCGGATTCGGGTCGTGTTCGTGGCAAGCACCGAAATGGACGGCGCCGATCAATTGGAGCTGCTCGCGAAGGTGGCGAAGGTGGTGCAGCAACTGACCGAGATCGGCCGCGAATCCGCGCGCGCCGGCGAGAAGTCCTCCGCCGCAGGCAGCGCGCAGCGCGGTTCGGCGTCGAAAGCCGCCGAACCCGTTCCAGCCGAGGGTAATCGGGCTGCGGCGGCACCGACCGCTACGCAAGTCCGAGGGGTCGTGATCACCGATTTCGGCGCGGCACTGCCCAGCGATGAGACGATCTCGCTCACCCACGCCGGGCTCGTCGGCGCCCGCCGCGAGCTGTTCGCTGAACAGCCGTGGATGCAGTGGATGCTCATCGATCTCGACGGAGCGTGTGGCGACGCGGTCGCCGCTCCGTTCGAACCGTCGGCAGCCGACCCCGCCGACTCGGCCGCGTGCGAAGTCAGTGCGGCTGAGCCTGCTTCGGCGGCGGTTGGGGTCGCGTCTGCACCACGGCCGAGCGTGCGTGACCTGATCTTGACCGATGGACCCCTCGATGAGATCGTCTGGCGCGACGGGACTCTGTGGGCGGCGCGGGTCAGCATGGGCGCCGGTGCGTATCTGGCGGCCCGAGCCCACGCCGAGCGCGCCGGGACTGACGTCGAGAACTTCCAGATCGAGATCCCCAGGACGCGGCTGCTGGCAGATCTGGCCCTGCGACAGGTCGATAGGGTGCCGCCCGGGCCCGGTGAGGTGGAGCTGCGGGTCGAGGCGGTCGGCCTGAACTACAAGGACAGCATGAAGATCGTCGGCATGCTGACCGAACGTGAACTCGCCGGAACCTATTACGGGATGAGCGTCGGCATGGAGGTGGCCGCCGAGGCGGTACGGGTCGGTCACGGGGTGACGAACGTCGGCGTGGGAGACAAAGTGGTCGTCTTCGCGCGGGGCATGCTGCGCAAATATGTGACCCTGCCGGCGCAGAACTGCGGGCGGATCGGCGTCTGGGTGTCGGCGGACGAACTGGCCGACCCAACCGTCGCGGCCACCTACGATCCACTTGTCTGCGGTTCGCAACTGCCGTTCCTGACCGCCATCTACGGTCTCCGGACGCTGGCCCGATTGCGGCCGGGTGAAATAGCGCTGATCCACGGTGCCGCAGGCGGGATGGGCCAGGCTGCGGTCCAGGTGGCATTGCGGATGGGCGCCACCGTGATCGGTACCGCCAGTAGCCCGCAGCGGCGGGACTCCGTGCAGCAGGACGGGGCGCATCACGTGCTGAACTCGCGGTCGGCGAGCTTCGTCGACGAGGTGTTGCAGCTGACTGGCGGCCACGGCGCGGACGTGATCTACACCTCGGCGCCGGGCGAGATCGGCGCCCAGAACCTCCGTGTGGCAGCGGAGTTCGGACGGATTGTCGATATAGGCAAGGCCGATATCTATACCGACGGGCTGCTCGAGCTGCGCCCGTTCGACCGCAACCTGAGCTTCTTCGCTGTTGACATGGACCGGGCAATGGCCGTGGACTCCGATATTGTGTGGAATCCGGGGCTGGAGGCGGTGGAGGAACTGACGTCGGGCCGGTACCGGTGGCTGCCGTATCGCCGGTTCACCCTCGACGAGTTGCAAGAGGCGTTCGAGACGGTCGCACGCGCAGACACCATTGGTCGCGTAGTACTCGATTTCCGCACCGAGCCCGCGCGCGTACGGCCGCCGGTCGACTACGTGGACATCCGGCCCGGCGGCACCTATCTGATCACCGGCGGGTTCGGTGCGTTCGGGCTGGCCACTGCGCGTTGGCTGGTGCGCGCGGGCGCGCGGCGACTAGTACTCGCCGGTCGCCACGGCGCGTCAAGCGAGTCAGCGCAGCTGCAACTGGCCGACTTCGCCACCATGGGCGTCGAGGTGGTCGAGGAGCGATTGGATCTAGCCGACTACGACGCCACGGCCGAACTGATCGCCCGCATCGAAGGCAGCGGCCACCCATTGCGCGGGGTGTTCCACGCCGCGGGGGTGGTGAACATGGTCCCTGTCTCCGACCTGTCCCGGGCCGAGCTCGACGCGGTGGTCGCGCCGAAGGCCCGCGGCGGTGAGAACCTCTACCGCGCGGTGACCGCCGCGGGTGTGAAACCCGATGTGGTAGTGCTGTATTCATCGATCAGCGCGTGGGGCATCATGGAGCCGCAGCTGTCCTATGCGAGCGCGAACTACGCGCTGGACGCGCTGGCGGCGATGTGGCGGCGCCAGGGGGTGCGGGCGCTCGCGGTGAACTGGGGCTACATGAGCGGCGGTGGGATGTCCGAGGGACACGAGGCCTTTTCCACGTACATCAAATCCCTTGGCTATACCGCGATCGACATGGACCGCGCCACCACTCTGCTGTCCGAGGTGCTCAGCTTCGGCGTCCCGCAGGCCGGGATCGTCGACGTGGACTGGACCCGGTGGGCCCCAGGCTATGAGGGCATTGCGCGCAGTCGCCGCTTCGCGCAGCTGTTCGCCGACGCCGGGGTCACCGGCCAGCGACCGGCCAGCGCCCTCGCCAAAGCAATCGCGGCGGTGCCGCCGAAGGAGCGCGTCGACATGATCGTCGAGAAGCTGGCGTCCGAACTGGCAACGGTACTCGGGGTCAGTGCAACCACCATCGACGTTGACGCACCGATGACCGAACTCGGGATGGACTCGTTAACAGCGATGGAATTCGGCGCGCGCTCTGAAAGGGAGCTGAACATCCAGATCAAACCCTTTGAGCTAAATCGCGGCATATCCATTCGCGGCCTCGCCGCCAAGCTGGTCTGGCAACTGATGCAGCAGGTCGGTGCGAAAGGAGCGGTCGCGTGACCGTAGCGCTGAACGTGAGCAAGCGGTATTCGATGGTCGATGCCTGGTTCTACGACACCATCGTGGCCCCAGCGCTGGCGGCGATGAAGCCCGACCTGGCGGCCGAGTTGCTCGCAGCCTTGCCCGCGAATGGTCAGGTGCTCGACGTCGGTAGTGGCGGGGGGCAGCTATGCATCGCTTTGGCCGAGCGCGGGCCGGGCCTGCGGGTTACCGGCGTTGACATTTCCCCCGACCAGCTGCGTCGGGCCCGACGACGAGCGACGGCGCTCGACGAGCGGGTCCGGTTCGTCGAGAACACCGCCATGGAGCTGCCATTCCCAGACGAATCCTTTGACGCCACCATCAGTTACGGCTCGATCAAGCACTGGCCCGACGCGTCCCGCGGGGTCGGCGAAATGCTGCGCGTGCTGCGCCCAGGCGGACTGTTCGTGGTGGTGGAGCTGGACCGCGACTGCAGCCTGGCCGACGCGCGGCGCTACATCGCGCGATGGCGGCTGCCACGCCCGGCGCGGGCGGCGTGGTTGCCGATCTTCCGCAGATTCATCGCCGGCGGCAGCATCAATCTGGAACAGGCGCGCACCCTTGTCGCTGACCGGCCCTTCAAAGAGGTGACCGTGCAACGGATCCCCGGCGAGCCGGGGCTGGAAATCATCGGCCGCAAGGCAGCTAGCCGCCTCGCCAGCGAATAGCGCCACAAGCCCGCTGCGTAGGGAGCTTGCGCCGCATCAGTCATGAGAATCAGGGAACAAAGCGTGGCGGATATAGATCGCTTTCTAGTGCGTTTGCGTCGCGTTCGGGCTATTCCGGCGAGCGGCTTTGATAAGCGCAAGGAATGCTGCCTGATCGCCAAAAGCAAAAGTGCCCGACCCGCCGCGCAAGTAGCATCTCGATTACCAAGCGGCGAGCAAGGTGCGTTGCGGTGGCGAGCAAGAAGCGCATGCGTTCGACAACCTTCTGCCGTACTACGGGGCTGTGTCTGTTGAGGAATTGGACCGGGAAATCAGCACGGTAAGCGAGCGGGCTGCGCGCCGTAGGAGTCGCGCTCGCGCTACTAAGCGCTATTGGGACGAGCGCCCAGCCGTCAGGTCGGCGTAAACGGGGGTTTGAGAGCAATCGCAACCGTGGACGCCGCCATCCTGACCTGAAAGGTCCGCGGTGAAGGCCCCAGCCCGGTGTCCGCACCGGCCCGGGCGGTGCGGACACCGTCCAAATAGCTCAGGCGCGTGCTAGGTCGATGGCGATGGGGACCGGGTTGCTGATGACGTCCCGGACGGGCGAGTAACGGCTGAGGTCGGCCAGTTCGGCGAGCTGATCGTCATCGAAGTCGCCGGTGACCTTGATCGTGACGCGGATCTGGCCGTACCCAGGGCGCACCTTGTCGTTGAGCCCGAGGACCCCCTGTGCGTCCAGGTCCCCCTCGACGGTGGCCTCCAGACCCTCCAGTGCTATGCCGCGGGCGGCGGCGTGGAAGGTGATCGTGCCGGTGAGGCAAGCCGCGAGGGCGTGGAGGACATATTCGCTGGCATTGGGCGCCCGGTTTTCACCGAGCAGGACCGGCGGCTCGTCGGACTCCACCGTGAACGGCTCTGTGCGGGAGGCGTCTTCTTGGCCGACGCCGTAGAAGTCCTTGATCGTCGTGCGGCTATAGCTGCCGTCGATCCACTCGTGGCGAGCACGGAACTGAAACCGAGCTAACGCGGGGTTAGCGGTGACAGCGTCCATCGTTCCGGAGAGCTGGTCGACGTCGAGGCCATTGACGATGGTTTGTGCGTACATGATGAGCTCCTAGTTTCGATTAAGCACGACCGTTCGTGCTATCAAGCACCGTACGACCGATCGTGCTAAGTTGTCAACATGACGACTGCCACGACGAACCAGCGCACCCGCATGCAACGAAAGACGCGCGCCGACGGCGAACGAACCCGCAGCGCGATCCTGCGCGCCGCCGCCTCGCTTGCCACTGTCGACGGCCTGGAGGGCCTGTCCATCGGGAACCTGGCCGCCGCGACCGGCATCAGCAAGAGCGGCCTCTACGCCCACTTCGGCTCCAAGCTGGAACTCCAGCTGGCAACCGTGGAGGAGGCGGAGCGGATCCTCGCCACAGAAGTCATACAGCCCGCGCTCACGGCCCGCCCCGGCCTAGCCCAGCTGGCAGCGCTGTGCGAAGCATTTTTCAGCTATGTGGAGCGACGCATCTTCCCCGGCGGCTGCTTCTTCGCTGCCACGGCGCTGGAGATGGGCACTCGTCCCGGACCCATCAAGGAACGGATCGCTGCCATCCAGGACGGGTTCGTGACACTACTCCGAGACAACGCGGCCATCGCGCTTGAACAGCACGAACTTCCGGCCCGCGAAGACCCAGACCGGCTCGCGTTTGAGTTGCACGCGATGCTCCTGGCCGCCGACACCAAATTCGTGCTGCACGATGACCCAGCCATCCTGGAGTTGGCCCGCCAGGTCGTCCGGCAACGGCTGGGACCCGAGCCAATGTGAAGGTGCTGCAGACGCTGCTGGGCCACAACACAGCCACCATCACGCTGGACCGCTACGGACCGATGCGTCGGCCCTATAGCGTGTCTACAGAAGCGGCCCGAAGGCTACATCTAGGCAATAGCTTTCGCGCTCAACCGCCACACGCAGTCTGGTGTCGCGCTGCTCCACGTGGACTTCGGGAAATTCCCCAGATTCACCGAAGTGAAGAGTTCGGCCAGCGACGGGGGTGCCTGCGCTTACCGGCGCTGTTGCGGTCGGTCGGGTATAACCCTGCCCCCTCCTCGAAAACTCCCGCCGGTGTCCGCGACGGGCATACGATCACCTTATAAGGGCAACCTTGAACCAAGGGCTCGGTACGTCCAGGAGGTAGAGATGAGGACGGCTGGGCTTGTACCGCCTGGGTACGACTACGCCCCGCCGAGCATCGGTGGTATGTACCGGGGCAAATGCCCGCCGGTCGAGCTAACCCGTAGCCCCGACCTCAGTGTGCGGGTGAGAATCGCGCAGGCGCAGGCGGGTGACCCGCCGCTCGGTTACCCCGGCAAACAAGTCGCCCGGTAATGCGCGAGAGCATGCGCTCCGCCGCTAGTCGAGCCGTCCGGTGACGAGGACACATTCGGGGATTCCGACTGCTTCTTCTTCGGACACCGCACGTTCGTAGCGAGCCATCATGTCGTGCACGCCGATCGCCTCGACGTGCCAACCGTGTTGTTGGAGCCAGTCTGCGACTTCCGTGCGTTCCTCCTTGTACCAGAGAGCGGGAAACTCTGGCATGTCATCTCCGCCCTCGATGACGGCGTGGCGTAGCTCGTCATAGAAAGCCTTGAGGCGAGCAACGTTCTCGGGCTGGTAAAACGCGGCGGTAATCGCATCGACCGCGATACAGCTGCCCGTCGCGCTCAGACCGTGGATCCGGTCGAACAAAAGATCTTGGGCGGTGGCCGGCAGGTATGCCATTAGACCCTCCGCCGACCATGCTGTCGGTTGGTTCGGGTTGAAACCGGCGTCGCACAACGCCTTTGGCCAATCCTGGCGCAGATCGATCCCAACGGCGATGTAACGGGCGACCGGTTCAGCCTCATGGGAACGCAGCGTCTCGGTCTTGAACGCCAGCACCGCTGGCTGGTCGATCTCATAGACGGCGGTGCCTGGTTTCCATGGCAGCCGCCATGCCCTGGCGTCCAGCCCGGCAGCCAGGATCACTGCTTGCGCGACAGTGGCGCCAGCGGCGGTGAAGAAGTCGTCAAACCACTTAGTCCGCGATCCGTTGTACGCCCCCACGGCCAGCACCTGTCGCAGTAAGTGCGGATGGTTCTGGTGCAGCCATGGGAATAGGTTGGTATGGATTACTGAGGACCCGCCACGTGTAGTGGCCTCATCCAGGAAGAACTGGGCGTATGGGTCCGCGAACAGCGGGTGTTCGTGCTCGCTTTCCCTGGCCCGCCATTCCGCGCATCCGAACGCTGTTGCACCAACACTCTGCGTGATGTCCCACGTGTCGTCGTCAGCCCTGGTCATTTGCCCGCCCTTCGTTTCTCGGCACGGCCATTGGTTTGTGGAGGCTCGGGGTCGTACAGCCGGCAGCGCTCGATGAGGATCTCGGCCAGCCGTTCCGGCTCGCTGATCATCAGGCAGTGACAGGTATCCACCTCGATGAGTGTTTGGACACCACCAAGCGCATCAATGTATTGGCGCTGCATCTTCGGCGACAGGGCGCGATCTCGCAGGGTCAGGATCCAGGTGCGCGGAACGTCATCGGGCATTCCTTGCCGGGACACCTTCTCCCCCAGTATCCGGGCGGATTCCGGGTGTACCTTGTCGGCCATGAATTTGCGCCGCGCCCTGGGCACTCCGTTGAGGTAGAGGAATCTGATTCCAAGCGAAGGTGTTTGGCTCAATCCGCCTCGCTTCGCGTTGCGCCGGGCGGTTGGCGCGAAGGGACCGGTAAGCGTGTCGGCGAGCGACGTGCCCTCGGGCGGGACGAACGCTGTCGCGAGGATCATCTCGCGTACCTTCGACGATCCAAGCTTGGCGACCACGCTGGGCACCGTCAGTCCAGCCAGCGAATGACCGACTAGAACGATGTCATCCAACCCAGCGTCTGCGATATCGTCGACGACCGATTGAACACAGTCCGCAAGAGTGAGCGTAGGAAGATCGCCGGGTTTGTTCCTCCGTCCCGGCAAGTCGGGAGCGAGCACGTTCAGCTCCGGTGCTATCCGGTTGAGCTCCTCGACGGCCAGCTCCCACGAATCGGCGGCGAGTCCGCCGCCATGCACGAGAACCAATGTGGGCAGTGCCATCGCGGGCCTCCTTCAGCGTCGTGAGCCCGAGACCGCATCGTAAAGCTCGCGACGCCACCCCGGGTGGCGATGACCGAGTTAGCTAGCGCACCGACCTCGCCGCCGGTATCCCGCCGCGCGCCGGGGCGACGCCGTGGTGAGTGTAGTAGCGAGCCGATCCATTCGACCCCAAAACGCATCTACCAGGCCTTTTCCCGTGCCCCCAGTCGGACTCGAACCCTCATGGGGTACTCCGATAACCGGGTAAAAAAGCTCTGAACTGCCCAAATAGGGAGCGTGACCTTAGTCCAAATTAGTGTAACTGTGTCCAGATGGTGCCCAGAGTGTGTCCACAATGTGTCCACGCACGGGGGGCAAAACACACACCTGTAGCCGTGACGCCGAGCATTGTCACCGGTCCGTCGGCTCCCTCTTCGTCCGACTGAGGATGAATCGGCACGTCAGGACCTACAGAGTTGGGCAAATGGGACACAGCCGGGGCACACAAACCCCACATTGCGCAATAGTGGGCCCCCGCAGGGCCCCACCTACTCGCCTCCGGTCCGGGCGGTCACGCTGGGGCGGCGGCGGAGTCTTGGATGTGTGCCGGAAGCCGGTGCAGGACCTCGCATCCCTCCTGTCGTGGCATGGCATGGCTTGCCCGGAGCGCAAAAGCGGCGACGTCGGGCACGCGGGCAGGCGATTGGTCGGCCTAAGGAGCTTGATGCAGCCAAAGCTGCTCTGGCTCAGCGGATGCACGCAAGCGGCGAGTCGGCAAGCACCATCGCGACGGCACTCAACGTCAGCCGCGCGACGGTGTACCGCGTGCTCTCTGAGCTGAATCACGATTCCGAGTAGCTCAACGGCAGCAGTTCGGGTCCAGCACCGAACACAAAGCAACCAGGGATTCGCTGCGGGGCCGGTGGTACACGTTCATGCCACGCCGCTCCGATTCGACCAAGCCGGCCCGCCGCAACTGAGACAGGTGATGACTCACCGTTGATTCACTCAGGCCGACGGCCGCCGCCAAGTCGCAACTGCACTCCTCTTCGAGGTCGCTTCCGAACAACAGCGACACGAGCTTGACCCGGACCGGATCGGCTAACGCTTTGAGTCGCAACGCAATCTCTAATGCCGCGGCGTCGTCTAGCGGACCGGCTGCGACGGGTGAGCAGCAGACCGGCGTGGAGATATCGACGACGGGCAGCGCCTTGGGCATGTAGCCATCGTGCCACGATATGTTGACATATGTCGAAGAGGTGGGATGATCGGTGGAGCGTACAAGTTCGACATAAGTCTCACAGGTAGGTGCTCATGTCCTGTGTTCAACTCGCCCTCAACGTGGACAACCTCGGCGAAGCCGTGGCGTTCTACTCGAAACTGTTCAACACGAAACCGGCGAAGATCAAGGACGGCTACGCCAACTTCGCCGTCGCTAATCCCCCGCTGAAGCTGGTCCTGCTGGAAAACCCCGGCAAGGGCGGCACCATCAACCATCTCGGCGTCGAGGTCGAATCCAGCGATACGGTCCACGCAGAAATCACCCGCCTAACCGACGAGGGCATGTTCACCGAAGAAGAGATCGGCACCACATGCTGCTTTGCAACGCAAGACAAGGTCTGGGTGACCGGACCTAGCGGAGAGAAGTGGGAGATATACACCGTCCTGGCCGACTCCGAGACATTCGGCACCAGCCCCGAACTGTTTGCCGTAGACAAGTCCGGTGGCTGCTCGTGCCACAACAGCGACGAGACCGTGGGTGACAGTCCCGCCGAATCCGCCTCGCCGTGCTGCTGCTGAGCGACTGTGCCTAAAGCGACTGTGCCTAAACGGATAAAGCCCGACCGCCAGTTGCCGCGACGATTCCTCGCCGAGTTCATCGGCTCCGCACTGTTGGTCACCGTCGTTGTCGGATCGGGTATCGCCGCCGCGCAACTGTCGCCCAACGACGTAGGGTTGCAGCTACTCGAAAACTCCACAGCGACCGTCCTCGGACTTGCGGTGCTGATCCTTTTGTTCGGCCCAGTCTCCGGCGCACACTTCAACCCAGTTGTTTCCCTTGCCGACTGGCTGCTCGGACGACGGGCCGCTACCAGCCTTAGTGCGACAACTATGGTGGCTTACGCAGTCGCTCAAGCAGTCGGAGGAATCTGTGGTGCGCTGCTCGCCAACGCCATGTTTGACCGTCGTGTTGTCGAACTCGCAACCAAGCACCGAGTCACAACCGGGCACCTCATCGGCGAAGTGGTCGCAACGGCGGGCCTGATTGCTCTGATCTTTGCATTGGCGCGTTCGGAGCGGGCAGCGCTATCGGCAGCAGCGGTCGGTGCCTACATCGGTTCCGCCTACTGGTTCACGAGTTCCACATCATTCGCGAATCCCGCTGTGACAGTGGGCCGAATGTTCTCCGACACGTTCGCCGGTATCGCACCTACCTCAGTGCTTCCCTTTATTGCCGCTCAGATCGTTGGTGCGCTCATCGGACTCGCGCTGGCGGTCATCCTATATCCGGACGTTGCCGACACCGCCGACGAAGCCGTCGTGCCGCATAACACTGCTAGCCCGCCGATGGAACGAACAATGACCAAACCCGCCGTCCTGTTTCTCTGCACCCACAACGCCGGCCGTTCTCAAATGGCAATGGGATTCTTCAGACACCTCGCCGGCGAGCACGCTGATGTTTACTCCGGCGGCTCTGAACCCGCCGACCAGGTGAACCCGTCAGCCGTCGCGGCAATGGCCGAGAAGGGCATCGACATCACCGCCGAACAACCGAAGCGGTGGAACCACCACATGCTCGAAGCAGCCGATGTAGTGGTCACCATGGGGTGCGGAGACACATGCCCCGTACTACCGGGACGGCGCTACGAAGAATGGCTGTTGCCCGATCCGGCGGGTCAATGCGTCGATGCCGTCCGACCGATCCGAGACGAAATCGAGCAGCGCGTGCGGACGCTCCTGGCCGAGCTGGGCATCGCCGAGCTGGCGGGCAATGAATGACGATTCAGCGGCGGCGCCACCACCACAGCGCCGCCGCCACTGCAAACACCACCAACAACCCCACCAACACCGCAGACCCGATCGTCGCTTGGGTGCCTGTGTATGTTGGCAGCGCCAACACCGCGGCCTTCACCGTGACCAATACCCGGGCGCCATAACGATTCTCATCATCACACCCACCGAGGCGATCAGCTCGGTGACCACATCCGTCGACGCAACAACCGAAGCCCGTTAAGCCCGACGATGATGGTGGAGCCCTCGTGCCCGGCCACGCCAAGCGGCAGCGGCAAGGTGCCAACTAGGTCCCAAATCACCAGCGCGGCAATGAAAGTAGCGGCAATGATCAGGTTAGCGGTCACGACGCGGCGCGCCCGACGGGACAAGGCGATCACTGTAGGAATTGCGGTCAGGTCATCAGCGATGACGACCGCATCGGCGGTCTGCAAAGTCAGGTCCGACCCAGCGCCGCCCATGGCGATACCGGCGTGAGCGGCGGCCAGCGCCGGGGCATCGTTGATGCCATCGCCCACCATCGCCACCCGGGTGCCATCGGCCTGCAGATCAGTGATGGCGGTGACCTTTTCGTGCGGCAGTAGTCCAGCGCCCACCTCGGTGATCCCGACCCGGTCTGCGAGTTCGGTGGCGGCGGCGAGGTTATCGCCAGTGAGCAGCACCGGAGCCTGCCCGGTCAACGCGGCCGCGGCTGCCACGGCAGCAGGGCTATCGGGCCGCATCTGGTCAGATAAGCCCAGGACTGCGACCGGGCGCCCGTCAATGGTGACGATGACCGCGGTGCGCCCGCCCGTCTCGAGCGATGCTGTGACCTCAGCGACGCTGCCTGGTTGGCCAGCATCGAAAGGTGTGCGGTGCGCCGCCGGCGAGCTCACCGCGATCGCCCGACCCTCGACGGTGGCGCTGACCCCCCGACCCGGATGGGCCGCGAAATCGGTGACATCCGACAGCTTGATGCCGCGAGTCCTAGCGGCACGGACAATGGCGGCGCCGAGCGGGTGTTCGCTGGGATGCTCGGCGGCCGCGGCCAACTTCAGGACGTCGTTCTCGGTGAGATCGTCGGCTAGCAGCCGAATTTCGGTGAGTTCGGGTTGTCCGCGTGTGAGGGTGCCGGTCTTGTCGAACGCGACCCGGGTGGTGGTACCGAGTTGTTCCATCACCACCGCGGATTTGACCAATACACCGTGGCGGCCGGCATTGGCGATCGCCGCTAGCAGCGGCGGCATGGTGGCCAGGACCACCGCACAGGGTGAGGCCACAATCATGAAGGTCATCGCCCGCAGCAGTGCAGCCCTCAGGGTGTCCCCGGCCAACAGCGGGATGACGAACACCGCAATGGTGACGGCGACCATGCCAATCGAATACTTCTGCTCGATGTTCTCGATGAACAACTGGGTACGGGCCTTGGTTTGGGCAGCCTGCTCCACCAGCGCGGCGATGCGAGCGACCACCGAATCCTGCGCGCGGCGGTCCACCCGGATACGCAGGGTGCCGGTGCCATTGAGCGTGCCGGCGAATACTTCATCCCCGACGGCCTTGTTCACGGGCAGCGGTTCGCCGGTGATGGTGGCTTGATCGACCTCACTGGCCCCGGCGATCACCGACCCGTCGGCCGCGATCCGCTCGCCAGGTCGCACCAGCACTACATCGCCGACCTCCAGGTCAGCGGCCGCCACACTGTGCTCGCCGCCATCAGCAGCGACGCAGGTAGCGGTGCCCGGCGCCAGGTCCAGCAGCCCTCGCACCGAATCCTCGGTACGGGCGGTCGCTAGCGCCTCCAATGCCCCCGACGTCGCGAAGATGACGATCAACAGCGCGCCATCAGTGATCTGGCCGATTGCCGCTGCACCGATCGCCGCGACGACCATCAACAGGTCAACGTCAAGCGTCTTCTCCCGCAGCGCCTGCAACCCGGCCAGGGCCGACTCCCAGCCTCCGGTGACGTAGCCGGCCAGATACAGCGCCCACCACACCCACACCGGGCCGCCGGCCAGCTGAAACACCAAACCGATCAGAAACAGGCCCAATGCTGCTGCGGCCCAGCGCATCTCCGGCAGATCGAACATGCCACGGCGACCCGGAGCAGCCGCGGCGACTGTAACCCTGGTGCGCGACGGCTGCGTCATGGTCGACATCAGGCACCTCCAAAAACATATGAAAGAGTGAACAGGTATACGCAGCACGATATCAGAACTCATGAATATGTCTTCATGTGTGTGACTGGGTACACTGTGCCGATGGGACATGGTGTGCAAGG
>NZ_JARXVD010000022.1 GCF_029892685.1 Mycobacterium sp. OTB74
GTTGTCGATCAAGCCGCCCAATGGCGCGATCACGGACTGCGCTATCTGGTCGTGATGAACCTCAGCATCCTGCAGCCCAGCCTACGCAACGGTCTCACCGCCAACGCACCTTTCCTGAGGCTTCTCCGCGGGCTCAAGAAATTATGAAGCGGAGTGAGTTCGCCGTCGAGGATCCGCAGGCCAATTGTCTTCGCCGCCATCTTCCGCACGACCTCGACATCGTCGGAATGAGTGAGACCAACCAGCGCCACCAGCCCCTGTCCGTCCGGGCTGATCTGACCCCCGGCGTGTCCGTCGACCGACACCAGCGCTGACGTCACTCGCTGTACCACAGCTCGCATGCTCGCCGATGTTGCCACAGCAGTTGTGGTCTGCCAGTAGCGGCGAACCCTACGACCATTGGCCCTAAGTTGATGTGACTGCGTTCGTCAACAACGCTCACGGAATTGCATTGATACAGAACCAATTTCGAGGTTTCGCGTCAGATTCGCCAGGACGGCCACGGCACGACACGAATTGGGCACTATCTGTACTTCGTCGGCCGATCGCGTGCGAGTGCCCATCGAACCTCGAACGCCTGGCTGCATTGGACAGCGTGCTTGATGAGCCATGTCGCAGTGCACGGTGACCCAACATGTGCATCCCGAGATGTCGTATTCGACATCAACTGCCACTTTGATCTAACTCGGAACGCACCAAATCGGACCCGACCTGTTAGTCATCCCGTCGGCGGCCGACTTGCTTCGCCCACGGCAGTGTTTTCGATTTTCAGGAGTTCGTGCGCCGGGATGTCAAGTGCCGCCGCAAGATCAAACAGCCGCTCATAGAGCAAGCCACTCTTGCCGAGTTCGACGTCCACCAAGAGGTTTCGAGAAAAGCCAGAACGTAAGGCCAGGGTTTCCTGGGTCAACCCGGTGCGCGTCCGAATCTCGCGAATGCGTCGTCCCACTGCTAAGCGCACCCGTTCCCATTCGGCCAGGCGTTCCGGGTCGGACTGATCTGGGTCTGCTGCACGATCAGGTGAAGGTGTCACCCATCCGTGCAGCAGACCCCATCGATCCTGCCCGTAGCTTCCGTGTAGATGTCCCAGATTTCCAAGGGGCACAGCTGTGCTTGAATCTCCTCCTTGCTCCTGCTTGGTAGTACGAACCCCTCGTGTGGTCTGCGGTGGTAGTCCAGCGCTATCCACTGGCGCAAGTAGTTCTGCAGGAAACTGGCGGTCACCAGCGGCTCCTCGGCGACGAACCGTCCCCGCTGAAGGACGTTGCGGCCCTTATATCCAGGCAGTCGCTGCAGTCCGCGCTGAAGCGATTCGTGCCATCGCTCGACGTGCGGGTTATCGGTGGGTTTTCCTCCCCTACTTGGCAGCAGGTCGATTCCTAACGTCCCGAGCAGCTCCCTGACGGGCAGCGAATGAAAGTTCGATCCCAAATCGACATGGATCCCGTCCGGGAGCACTGATGGCACAAAATGCTCGCCATTCGGATTGATCAGATCCGGGGCAACGGAAAGCCGCGGCGCGGAATCGCGCTGACAGGTGGACAAATCGATGGCCTCGGGCAGGCCGCACCACCGCCAGTTGCTGACATCGGTTCCGTCGACAGTCATGGCGAACGGGCGACAGATGTCGTAGATCAGCATCAGTGTGTCTTGGCTGTTGGCTGACAAGGGGACAACGCGCAACGCCAGGATGACGCGGGTCGCCACGTCGATGGCGGTCAAGATTTGGACGCTAACGGCTTTCCCGCTCAGCGCGTCGTAGACGAGGTTGTCGGCATTGGTCGCATCGATCGCCACAACTTGCCCGGGACGCACCGCCGCAAATTGGCGGGTACCGGAAACCTCACGCTGCGCTGCGCTGCGCTGGGCGCGGGTTGTTTCGCCCCTCTTATGTTTGGTCCACGACATGTACTGCTGGGTTAATCGCTGAGGGGTTCTCGGATCGGTGATGCCCTCCTTGAGGAGTTCGGCGCGTGCTCGGCGTTCCAGTTCTTGAATGGACACCGTCGAGGTGTCTCCGTCGAGCATGTTGATCTGTCGTTCGAAGGCCTTGCGGAAGTCTTCATCGATGCGGTCCCATGACGTTGGCGTGTGGGTGCTGCGCCCGTCGATGAGTCCGAGAATGCCGTGCCGTTCCCAGTTACGCATCCAATTGCCTAGCGTGCTGGGACTGATTCCTGCGCTTTGGATTTCGCCGTCGCGGACCCGGCGTTGCACAGGGTAGTCGGACTGTCTGTGTCGGTTGAGTTGTACGGCCATTGCCTGACAACGGGCCGTTAGTGACATCTTGAAGAACGGACCGAATGGATGATGGGGTTCGCCGGGCCTGGCTAGCTCGGGGTGTCCGTCACGGTACCCCGTGTAGATCTCTTGCACGATCTCCAGCTTGGTCAGCGTTGCCGCGCGTGCCGCGTCGTCGAGTGCGTCCCACTGCGGACGCAGTGACTCTGACAGAGCCGCGATGTCCCCGCCTTCGATATTCAGAATGGTCGAAAGGTCCCAGTAGTGCGTGTGGGTGATGCAGCCGAACGGATCCCGAAGGTCCACTCCATCATTGAGCACTTTCACGACTAGTGCTGCGCCTGCATCGGTGAAAACTAGATGATTTTCGATGAGGTACGTTCTCCCGGGGGAAAATTCGGGTGCGGCCATCTCAACTGCCCGCCAGTTCCGGTCCCAGCGCAACTGCAGTCTCGCGCTCCCAATGCGCATCCATGTCGATGGTCAGCACACCGGACCAGATCAAATGCCATACCACTGCGATCAATTCGCCCGATCCGTCATCGCAATCAAACAGATCCCCCAGCGTCGCCCCTGGGTAGCGCACGGCGGAGCAGATCCGCTTTTGGACCGCATCCGCCCTTGTCGGTCGACGTCGAAAACCATGTAACCACAACAAGTTAACCCGCTCGGTGCGACCCAGTCCGGGGAACACCTCATGCCGCCAACCTACTGCTCCGCACGCCGGCGCGGTGATGGTCATGGCTCGCCGAAATTTATCAGTCTGCTTGTCTGGCGATCGGGCATCCCATACAGTGACGGACCCATCTGTTTTCCAGGTCAGCAGATCAGGAAAATGATGGCCGTCCTCACTGCCACGCCAGAACAAGGTAAACGGCTGCGACACAATGCCTTCCACAGCTGGGTCTCGGTCGACCTTGCGTAGCAGGTCATGTTCCAGACCCGACTCCAACTGGAGGTAGCCACCGTTGGTCATCGAATACGCAGTCACGGGTATGTGGCGGTTGTGTTTCGACGATCGTGGTATCCGGGTCGGTTGCAGCCGATCGAGCGGCGGGTGCCCCTGCGCGGCCCAATTCCACGCCGGCATGTCATTGCCGCCTATCCGAAACGTCCATGTAAGGACTAACCGCGGATCCCCTGGGGCTACCGCACGGTCGAGATTCGACGACAAAGACGCCATTTCGTACCCACAGTTTCACGATGTGTGATGTACATCACAGTAGCACCGAATGCGGGGGTCCACTCACACTGGGTTACAAAAGTCAAGTGCAAACGCAGAACGTAGCGGACCGATCCACGCGCGCAGACAGATCAGCAAGTATCTCAGCAATCGATACCTGTGCGCACTTCCGTCAAGAAGAACGAATGAGCGTCAAGATTCAGATCTACAGCTAATTTCGTTAGGTAACTGCGTAGTTTAACTACAACTGGCAATTAATTAAACTTCTTTGCATCTCGACAACATTAACATCAGCTGCGCTGAGCTCGCCGTCGAGAATGCGCAGCCGCCAGAGTTTGTCGGCCATCTTGCGCACCACCGCCACATCATCGGTGTGCGTCAGACCGACCAGGGCCACCAAACCTTGGCTGACCGGCCGAATCTGCCCCACCACATTTCCGTCGACCAGAACCCGCGCTGACGTAACCCGCTGCACCAGAACCCGCACAATCGCCGATGCTGCCACAGCCATTGTCGTTACTCTGTAGCTCGTGGACCACTCGGGCTTGACCTGGCGCGGCACCGTTCTGACTCGACGATCAATCCTGGTTGGCCTCGGCGCCGTCGGCGCGTTCCTCGCCGTCGATCTGGGATTGGTCGCGTACACCAGCAGGGCTGGCACGCTGAACCGCCAGACATTCCTCGACGGATTCCGAACTGTTTACGGCGTACACCCCGGCTTCCGAAAGAACCACGCCAAGGGTGTCGCGGTGGTCGGCTACTTCACCAGCAACGGCAAAGCCACCGAATTGTCCCGGGCAAGCCTGTTCGAGCCGGGCGAAACACCTGTGGAGGGGCGGTTTTCGCTCGCCGGCGGCAACCCCACCATGGCCGACACCCCCGGTGCCGCCCGCGGACTGGGTCTGGTGTTCGGCCTGCCCGGAGCGGACCAATGGCGGACCGCAATGCTGAATCTTCCAGTATTCCTTGATAATTCACCGCAGGGGTTCTACGACCGGTTGCTGGCCTCCAAAACCGTGGGCGGCAAGCCCGACCCGGCCGCGATGGCTGCATTTCTCAAACAGCACCCGGAGACCGCCGCAGCCATGGCTCTGGTCAAAAAATCCCCTCCCACACCAGGTTTCGCCGACAGCACATATAGTGGCCTGAACACTTTCTACCTGGCCGGGCCGGCTGGCATCCGCACCCCGGTCCGGTGGACCTTCGTCCCGAACCAGGAAGCGCTGCCGGCGCAGTCGAATCAGCCCAACGCTCTGTTCGACGCGCTGATCAAGCAGTTGAAAGCCGGTCCGCTGCACTGGGTTCTGCGGTTTACCGTCGGCCACCCAGCAGATCCGATCGACTCGACACTGCCGTGGCCGGCCGACCGGCGAACCATCGATGCCGGCATCCTGACCCTCACCGAAGCCCAGACCGACCGGGCCGGCAACGCCCGAGACGTCAACTTCGACCCACTGGTGCTGCCCGACGGCATCGAACCGTCTGATGATCCTCTGCTCAGTGCGCGTTCAGCGGTGTACGCCGGGTCGTTCCGGGCGCGCACCACCGAGCCGAAAACCCCCTCACCCGTTCAGGTCGAGAGTGTGAACCCATGACGGACCGCTTTCCCACCCGGAGCCGCGTGCTGCACTGGCTGACCGCACTGGGCATCTTCGCCGCGCTGCTGATCGGCTTCACCATGACCAATGCCATCGGCTCCCACCGGACTCTGGTCAATGTCCATATGACGCTGGGCATCAGCATCCTGGTCATCGTGATCGTCCGGGCGGCAAACAGATTCACCCATAAGCCGCCGAAGTGGCCCGACACCGTGGGCCACTGGGAGGGCAAGGTGGTCGCCTGGTCAGAGAAGTCGATGTACGTCATGATGCTGGCACAGCCGCTGGTCGGCTGGGCCATGGTGTCGGCGGGCGGGTTACCTGTACGGGTCTTCGGCGGTATCACGCTGCCACACATCGCACCCTTCGACGCTGACCTGTACGGCGTACTGCGCCAGACACATTCGGTGGTGGCGTACTTGTTGGTGGCAACAGTGGCCGCCCACGTCAGTGCGATTCTGCTGCACACCCTGACGTTGCGCGACCACATGTTGTCGCGGATGACCTTCGGTCGGCGCGGCTAGCGCACCCGAGCCACGACCTGGGCGACGACGTCTGCGATCGGCACGTCGACCTGCTCACCGGTCGACAGGTCCTTCACGCCGACAGTGCCTGCCTCAACATCACGGTCACCGGCCACCAGCGCCAGTTTGGCGCCAGAACGGTCGGCTGCCTTCATCGCACCCTTGAGTCCGCGGTCGCCGTAGCACATATCGGTGCGCACGCCCGAACCACGCAGGGCCGCAACCAGTTTCGCCAACTCGAGCTTGGCCGGTGCACCCAGTGGCACAGCGAACACGTCGACCGCTGCAGTAGATCCGACTGTCTTGCCCTCGGCCTTCAAGGCCAGCACCGTGCGGTCCACACCGAGCCCGAACCCGATGCCCGACAGGTCCTGCCCGCCCAACTGCTTCATCAGCCCGTCGTACCGACCACCGCCGCCGATACCGGACTGGGCACCGAGTCCGTCGTGCACGAACTCGAAAGTGGTCTTGGTGTAGTAGTCCAGCCCACGGACCATGCGCGGATTGATCACGTAAGGCACACCCAGCGCGTCCAGGTAGGCCAGCACGGTGTCGAAGTGCGCCTTTGCCGCGTCAGACAGGTGATCGAGCATCACCGGCGCATCGGCAGTCATCTCTTTCATGTGCGGGCGCTTGTCGTCGAGCACACGCAGCGGGTTGATCTCCGCGCGGCGCCGGGTGTCTTCGTCGAGGTCCAACTTAAACAGGAAGTCCTGCAACAACTCCCGGTACTGCGGGCGGCAGCTGTCATCACCCAGCGAGGTGATCTCCAGCCGGAAGCCGTCGAGCCCCAGGGAGCGGAACCCGGTGTCGGCCAAGGCGATCACTTCGGCGTCCAGCGCCGGGTCGTCGACGCCGATGGCCTCCACACCGACCTGCTGCAACTGGCGGTACCGGCCGGCCTGTGGCCGCTCGTAGCGGAAGAACGGTCCCGAGTACCGGAGCTTGGCCGGCAAGGCACCTCGGTCCAGGCCATGTTCGATCACGGCCCGCATCACTCCCGCGGTGCCCTCGGGCCGCAGGGTGACCGACCGGTCGCCACGGTCGGCGAAGGTGTACATCTCCTTGGACACCACGTCGGTGGATTCGCCGACCCCGCGGGCGAACAACGCGGTGTCCTCGAACACCGGCAGCTCGATGTGCCCGTAGCCTGCCAGACGAGCGGCGTTCAGCAGCCCGTCACGGACCGCGACGAACTCCGCCGAGTCGGGCGGCAGGTAATCCGGGACGCCCTTGGGCGCCTGAAAATCAGTCAACTCAAACCTTCGAGAAATGGGTTGGAACGGCGTTCGGCGCCGATCGTGGTCTGCGGGCCGTGCCCCGGTAGTACCACGGTGTCGTCGTCGAGCACCAACAGTTTTGTCACGATCGAGTCCAGCAGGTCCCGGCCGCTGCCGCCCGGGAGATCGGTGCGGCCCACCGACTGCTTGAACAAGGTGTCACCGGTGAACACCAGGTCGCCTGGACCTTCCTGGGCGAGCGAAGCGACGGGACCAGTAACCGTCGTGCGGAACACGACCGAGCCACGGGTGTGCCCCGGCGTGTGGTCGACCGTCACGGTGATGCCGCCCAGGTCGAGCTTGTCACCGTCGCGGTCCAGCTCGATGACCTCACGAGGCTCGGAGAACAACGTCCCGAACGCCAGCTGAGCCACGCGCGGCCCGAACCCCTTGATCGGGTCGGTCAGCATGAACCGGTCGTCAGGATGGATATAGGCCGGACAGCCGTAGGTGTCGGCCACCTTCTGCGCAGACCAGATGTGGTCGACGTGCCCATGGGTGAGCAGCACTGCGGCCGGGGTCAGCCGGTTCTCATCGAGAATCCGGCGCAGCTGGCCCATGGCCCGCTGTCCCGGATCGACCACGATGGCATCCGAACCAGGGCGCGACGCCAGGACGTAGCAGTTGCACTGCAACATCCCAGCGGCAAACCCCGTCAGTAACACGCCAACCAGTTTCCCATCTTCAGTTCACGCCGCTGGCAGTACCCATGTCCGTGCAAAACTGTGTTTATGAGTCAACCAGGACCTCCGGGCGACGATCAGCACGGTCTCGGGTACGGCTACGGTCCGGGCGGTCCCTATCCCCCACCTGGCCAAGGCGCTTACCCACCGTCACCGGGGTATCCGAATTATGGTGCACCGCAACAGTTCCCCGTTCCAGGTCCCATTCCAGGCGGCTATCCCGGATGGCCCGTGCCACCCCCGCCCGCCAAGAGTGGCAAGAGCCGCGTAGGTTTGGCGATTTTCGCGGTCCTGGCAGTGTTCG
Organism: Mycobacterium sp. OTB74; assembly: GCF_029892685.1. GTDB lineage: Bacteria > Actinomycetota > Actinomycetes > Mycobacteriales > Mycobacteriaceae > Mycobacterium. The sequence goes on from NZ_JARXVD010000022.1 coordinate 7,814, forward strand.
CGCTGGTAGCGGTGGGTGTCATCGTCGTGGTTGCACGCCACCACCAGTCCCCCGCTTCGTCAGCTGCCTCTTCCGCCACAATGTCGACGGACGCCGGGGCTGCTGGCCAGCCGAAATCGGTCCACATCGCCGCGCCCAACGTCGCCACCAAGCCCGGCAGCACCGAACCCAAGGTCCAACTGGTGACCTACGAAGACTTCCTATGCCCGGTCTGCGGGGCGTTCGAGTCCATGTACGCCCAGACGATCAACCAGCTGATCGACAGTGGCCAGATCGCGGTGGACTACACCTTGGTGTCGGTTCTGGGCCAGCACAAGACCAGCTCGTATTCCGTGCGTGCCGGCGCAGCCGGCTACTGCGTGGCCGACGCCGACACCGCCGCGTTCCGGCGGTTCCACGCGGCGCTGTTCGCCAACCAACCCGACGAGCTGGGCACCAGCTTCCCGGGTGACGACCAATTGATCGCGCAGGCCGCTGCGGCCGGCGCGACCGGTTCCGTGCCCGACTGCGTCCACAGCGGCAAATACCTCGACATGGTGAACAACGCGGCAGAAAACGCAAACATCGAAGGCACTCCGACCGTCTACCTCAACGGTGTAGAGATCGGCCGCGAGCTGCTGATGAAGCGCGATCCGCGAGTCCTGCTCGACAAGGTGCAGGCCGTCACCGGTTCCTGACGCCGCACCGTAGCCGCGGCTGCGGGTCTTGGCACCATATTCAGCATTGCCTGGCACACTCGGTGCCGACGAAGAGGAAGCCGAACGGGCGTCTGCGACCCCGAGGCTGATCACAAGGAGGACATCGGCAGTGCCGACCAACGAACAGCGGCGGCAAACCGCCAAGCGCAAGCTGGAGCGCCAGCTCGAGCGCCGCGCCGAGAGGGCTCGCAGGCAACGGACCATGACCATCGCCAGCGCCGTGGTCGCGGTTTTGGTGGTGGCCGGCTTGGTCGGCTACTTCGTCTGGGACCACTTCCACTCCACCAGCAGCTCAAACACCGCATCGGCCGCCTCGAGCGCCGCGCCGAGCACCGCGGTGCCCACCCAGGACCCGCCGCCCAACGGTGGCAAGCTGCCCGCCTTCGTGGCACCGGCGGGACTCGGTGAGAACTGCCAGTACCCGGCATCGCCGCAACAGGCGAGCAAGAAGGTGAACCCGCCGAAGACCGGCAAGGTGCCGACCGACCCGGCGACGGTAACCGCCAGCATGAGCACCAACCAGGGCAATCTGGGCCTGGTTCTCGACAACGCCAAGGCGCCGTGCACCGTCAACAGCTTCGCCAGTCTGGCCCAGCAGGGTTACTTCAACGACACCCCCTGCCACCGGCTGACCGCTACGCCGCCCCAGGCCGATCCGAATGCGCTCGGTCTCGACGTGCTGCAATGCGGTGATCCGACCGGCTCCGGTCAAGGCGGGCCGGGGTACCAGTTCGCCAACGAATACCCGACCGACCAGTATCAGCCGGACAGCCCGGCACTAAGCCAGCCGGTGGTCTACCCGCGTGGCACGCTGGCGATGGCCAATGCCGGGCCGAACACCAACGGCAGCCAATTCTTCTTGGTGTACAAGGACTCTCAGCTGCCCCCGAACTACACCGCGTTCGGCACCATCGACGCGACCGGGCTGGAGACGCTGGACAAGATCGCCAAGAACGGCATCGAGGGTGGCGGCGGCGACGGCAAGCCCGCACAGCCGGTGCAGATCAAGTACATCCAGCTGGACTGAGAAGGTTCGCGAAAGGGCCGGCCACCGATGCGGTGGCCGGCCCTGTTCGTCTGTGCGGCTGCGCGGACCGTGCCGCAATGGAAGTATTGCGGAGGTGGCCAACGCACCCGCACAGACCATTTCCTATCCGGCTCCCGGTTCCCGACCTCACCGACACGACGACATCGCGGTAGACCCGTACGTCATCGTGTTGTTCGGCGCAACCGGCGATCTCGCCAAGCGCAAAGTGCTGCCAGGTCTCGAATATCTGGTGCAGTCGGAGCTGGCTCCCGACATCCAGATCGTCGGAACCTCGCTCGAGGACCTCAGCGTCGAAGAGTTCCGGGCGCTGGCCAAAGCTGCCATCGATGAATTCGGCAGCCACCGGCTCACCGATGAACAGTGGGACCGGTTCGCCGCCAAACTGACCTACGTGCCGCAAGACGCCGGTCCGTCTGCGCTGGCGGCGGCAGTGGCTGTAGCCGAAAAGACCCTCGGGCCCAATGTCCGTCGGTTGCACTACCTTTCGGTGCCGCCCAAAGCCGCCCGACAGGTAGTCTCCACTCTGGACGAGGCCGGCCTGGTGGAGAATTCTCGGGTTGTCATGGAGAAGCCGTTCGGCACCGACCTGGCGAGCGCGGTGGAACTGAACGACTTCGTGCACCGGACCTTCGATGAGTCACAGATTTTCCGCATCGATCACTTCCTCGGTAAGGAAGCCGCACAGAACATCTTGGCGTTCCGGTTTGCGAATGGTCTGTTCGAGCCGATCTGGAATCGCAACTTCATCGACCACATCCAGATCGACATCCCGGAGCTGCTGGGACTGGATCAACGCGCCAACTTCTACGAGAGCACGGGCGCGTACAAGGACATGGTGGTCACCCACCTGCTCCAGGTGATGGCGTTCGTCGTGATGGAGCCGCCGACCGCATTGGAGCCGCGGGCCATCAGCGAAGAAAAGAACAAGGTCTTTCGGTCCATGCTGCCGATCAGGTGTTCCGATGTGGTTCGCGGCCAGTTCATCGGATATCGCGAACTCGAAGGCGTGGCAAGGGATTCGGACACCGAGACGTTCATCGCACTCAAGGTCGCCATCGACAACTGGCGCTGGGCAGGGGTGCCGATCTATCTGCGCACCGGCAAGAAAATGGCCGAAGGCATGCGGATCATCTCGATCGCGTTCAAAGAGGCGCCGCGCACCATGTTCCCGCCGGGATCGGGCGTCGGCTCTCAAGGACCGGACCACTTGACCTTCGACCTGGCCGACAACTCCAGGGTGTCATTGTCGTTCTACGGCAAGCGCCCTGGTCCTGGTATGAGGCTGGAGAAGCTGTCCATGCAGTTCTCGGCCATCGAAGCCGACGGCGCCGATCAGGTTCTGGAGGCCTACGAACGGTTGATCCTCGATGCCATGCGCGGCGACCACACGTTGTTCACCACCGCCGAGGGCATCGAGTCACTATGGGCGAATTCGGCTGCACTGCTGGATGATCCACCGCCGGTGAAGATATACCAACCCGGGACGTGGGGCCCCAACGCCATTCACCAGTTGATCGCGCCGAACGCCTGGCGGTTGCCGTTCGAGCGGGCCTGGCGGGAAGTGGAGAAGTAGGGGCCTAGAACGTCGAACTGCCGCCCGGTGTCAGCAGGAATCCGTGGTCGACCAGTGATGGACCCGCGCTGTCAATGACGCATGCCGTCATCTGCGCATTGTCGACGGCACAGGTGACATTGTGGTAAGTGATCCGGCTTCCGGCCGGCAACGGCCGAAACGATGCGCCGTCGACCGGCATGTCGATAAAACCGTTGTCCCCCATGTCCAGATACATCTCGGGCTTGCTGAGGTCCACCTGTTGCCAGACTGTCGGCATGTAGGTGGTCGCCAGCACTCCGGTAGCACCTCCGACACCGGGCAGTTCGCCCCGACAGCGCGCCACCGACTCACTGCCGCGCACATTATGACTGAGCGAGCAGTGCAGCCCGTCCGGTGTGCTGAACCGGACACCTTCGGTCGCGTAGCCGTGGTCGGCGGTGTAGTCGTCGGGGTTCACCGGCTGATACCGCGACAGATCCGGGAAATTAGCCGGGGCCGCCTGCGCAACCGGTAGTAAGACCAGCGCAATCAATGCCGCCGCGCCTGCCGCAATCAGCGCACCCACAGCCGTTTTCGTCATACCGGGCATTATCGAGCAGTCGGTATCCGCTCCGCAGGCCAACTGCACAGCGTCACCCCGTCGATGCGTCGGCGCCTTGCTCCAACTTCAGAATCGCCGCATCCACCATCGTCTGGATGATCTCGTAAGTGCTGAAATCACTCAGCCACAGATGCGGGGTGTCAGTGCGATGCAACATCGCGACGCCATGCAGTGCCACCGACAGCGCCGCGGCGGCGCGGTGCGCCTCAACGCTCGGCTCTGAGTCCGGGTCCATCCCACCGCTGGCCAGCAGTCCGCGGGTCACCACCAGCAGGGCCTGGCGAGCTGACGGAGTGATCTCGTCGACCTTGACCATCAACACGTACCGCAACGGAAAACGTTGGGCGAACGCAACATACGCCTGGCAGCCGAGCAGCAGCCGGTCTCGCGGCGTCGCACCGCCCTGCACCTGAGCGGTGATCTCCCTGCCGACTTGGTCCCAACTCAGCTCAGCGACGGCCGCCAGCAGCTCCTCGCGACTGTCGAAGTGGCCGTACACCGACATGGTGGCGATGCCGGCCTCCCGCGCAATACTGCGCAGCGACACTTCATTCGCGGTCTGGGACGAATCGACGACCCTGATCGCGGCGGCCAGAATCTCGTCGCGCAACAGAGCGCCCTGACCACGCACGTTCCGTCGCCGCGTCGACCCTGCCATGCCTTCACCCTAAATGCCCCTGTAGGTTGCAGAGCTCCGTGTCGTACCAAAATGTTATGAACTGTGCCTTCCTTTAGTTGCATCAGGTTTGGCGGACGGATTTTTGCATTCTGGCTGACGAATCCGAGAACGGTACGGTGGTGCATGAAATCGTGATGCCGGACCTCGATCACGGAACATTAGGTGGACGCCGTCGCCCATCCAGAAGTGGGGATGTTCAGCGCTTTCTTGCCGCCTGTCCTACTGGCCAAACCCAAGTCGACATCGCCGAACGCCTCGTGAAGGAGCGCGCAAGCTATCGAAGACGCCAGGCACATCGGACTAGACCCCACCACCGGGTCCGCCACGGCCCACTACGTGCTCCTACGCCCGGCGGTGGCTCCAACGTCGGTGCCGGCCGTCGTCCCTAAGGCACCGGTTGGATCGCCTGCGCATCGTTCTTCGCGCGCGGGGGCGGACCTGCGGCCGGTGACTGCGTTGCGGCGTCGGTCACCCAGCTGACGTTCGCCGGCAGCACAGGATGGTACGGGTCTGGTTTGTTCGCAGTTTCGGTGATCCGTTGCCGCACACTGCAATGCACGTTGTCCCCCGGCTGGATCGTCCGCGGTCGCCAGCCGCCGAGCAGCCACCACGGCCACGTGTTGGGGTGCAGCGCGCCGAGGCAATCGTCAGGTGGCAGCGGTTGGCCGAACGCAGTTCCAACCAGGCGCTGGTAGCGCCTGGTGTTGATCGCCAGGCCGGCGGTGTGAGCTTCGGCGGCGATCCAACTGAACGCGAGGTCGGACAATCGGTGGTCGGGGAACTGGCCGCCGACGTCACTGTGCACCCCGGTGAACCACACTTCCTGAAAGCGTTGTGGGTCGGTCGCGACCAGCGCCGGGTCAAACCGGTTCACTTCGTAGAAGTGCCGCCGCTCGTCGATGGCCATGGCGTGTCGGGCGGTGCCGACGTTGCTGACCTTCGCGGTGAACGGCCAGCGGGCCACGATGAGTTTTCCCCAGAAGTCCAGCCAGGCAACAGTTTTGACGGTGTCCCATACCCCGAGGAAGTGCACCTGGTTGCGGGAGCTGTCGAACGGGTGCGGGAAGTCGGGATTGGTGAACTGGGTCCGGAAGTCCGCCCGCTGCCGCCAGAACTGCCGTTCGGCTTCCGTGGCACTCGGATCGGGTGGGCCGTCGGGGTCGGCGTCCGCGGAGCCCAACGGCCCGGTTTGGGCGTAGAGCTTCAAGGCATACGGGACCATGTTGGCGCTGTCAGGATGCAACAGTCCGACCGTGCGCAACATCCCGGTAAGGGCGCGGGCGGTGTAGGCGCCCCGGGAGAAACCGAATACGAAGATCCGGTCATCGCGCCGATAGTTGTCGGCCAGCCAACTGTAGGCCTGGGCGATGTTATCGCGGATGCCATAGCCGGTTGCCAGACCCCAGACCCGTTTCACAGCGTCGAGGTGGGGCGTCAGGGTATCCAGCCCGCCGACGGTGCCCACACCCGGGTCGTAGTAGGCCAACTGGCGGTCATCCTGGCGCGCGGAACCATAGATCCGTGCGATGTTGGTGGCGCCGTGGGCAGGTTCGTTGTTCGTCCCGTCCAGGCACACCACCAGATTGCGTGGCTGGCTCATCGCTCCTCCTTGCCTGGTGGGCCGGACACCCAAGCCCCGTCGTCGACCTGGACGTCTCAGCCGAGTGCAGTTCAGTGTCCGACCCCGGGCGCCGGCCCGCGTGCGTAGTCGACTACTGCACTTCGCGACGGTCCTCGACACCGCGCCTCGCCGTCGGCTCGGTGGGCGGGCCTGACCCCGGTCAGTGGCCACTCGATTCGAGTAGTCGACTACGCATGACGGCGCGGCCCTCGCGGCGCACGATGACCCGTAGCCACTGGGAGGAACCATGTCTGACACGGTCACCACAAGCACCACCGATGACGCGGCGCCTGCGGTGCCCATCTCGGCCGAACGCCTGCACGGGTGCCTGCACAGCGCCGAGCGATGGTCGCAGCTGCTACCGCAATTCGCCGACTGCTGGCAGAAGAAGGCCGACTTCTGGGCCATACTGGCCGGGACCCTCGCCGCACTCACCGGCTCGGCCATCTTCTCGTCCCCCGCCGCGAACTCGACCTTGGCCAAGTCGATCATGTCCGTGATAGCCCTCGCATCGGCCATCTGTGCACTGGTGCCGCGAGTGAAGAACTACGCCGAGGACGCCGGCGCGGCCCTGATACTCGCCGCCCATTACGGCAGCATCCACGGCCGGCTGCTCGACCTCGTCCAACAAAACCCCGTCAACGAGCGTGCCGCTCATTCGGCCGTCGCCGAATTCCAGGCGGTGAAGGAGAAGAAAGACCTCCTGCGCGGACTGGCCACCTGGAAGTTGCGCCGGCCCGCGCCACCCGACGCCCCGAGGCCCGATACCCCGCCGGCGACCGTCGTCGAGGCCGACCCGGTGCACTCTGTCCGCCCACGCCGATTGCGCTATCGCCGTCGACCTAGCCACATCATGCCGACAGACCATGACATCGATATCAGACCCGCCATCTGACGCCCCGGCGGACGTCTCGCATGACGCCTCAGGGGCACCAATCACCAATCACCACTCACCCGCTCGACTGCCGCCGCAGAGAACGTGATGCCGCACGGGCGATAGATCCGCCGCACGGCGGTGTCTCAAAGCTAATGAGAAACTCGAACCCCGCGAATTGGACGTAGCCACCACCCGTAGCGTGACCGCCATGACGTTCCGGGCCGCCACTCGCGCGGCGCTGCCGCTCGGTGCCGTTGCCGCTCTTGCGGTTTCACTGCCCACGTCCGCGTCAGCGCAGCCACCCGGCTTCCCTGAGACAACCCGGGATTCACAGCGTGGCCGGGCGAGGACGACGCGGTCGTGACGCGGCTGGAGACACCGGTGGTCGGGCAGTGGAACGACCCCGACGCGTGCGCGTACGCGACGTGGCTGAATTTCACGCCGGCCGGTGAGGCAGCAGCGCGCACTGACTCGACCGAGCACCATCTCCACTCGCAACGATGAGTGACTGGGTCCCCGCGGCGGTGGCTACCGGCCCGACCGGCCGGTATGCGCGGGTCAGAACCAGATGGCCGACACCTGCCGACGCTCGTTGATCTGCGGCGGGTCCGGCAGTGAAACACCGACACCCATCGCGAGGCGGTGTGCGCTCCAGGCCGCTGCCGCTGCATCGAGGACATCATCGGCACCAGCCTGCGCGGCGGCTCCGAGATCGCCCGGAACGACGATGCCCGCGCTCGCCAGACGACCCATGCGGTCCTGCAGGCTGTGCCAGGTCTTCTTGCTCGACGCCGGCGGCCCGCCGCCCATCATCGTGAACGACACTTCCGGGTGAACCTCGAATAGCGGCCACGAACCCGCGCTGTACAGGGAGTCGGCCTCCAAGATCCGCGGCCCCAGCGCGAAGCTCTGCCGACTCAGGCCCTGACCTGTCAGCTCCCGGCTCAAAGCGTTGGCCGCGTCGAACGCCGGTTCCAACAGCACCGGCCTTGGCGGCGTGGCGAAAACCGACGATCTGCGCGCACCCAACTCGACCCGTGCGGCTCGCTCGGCCGTACGAAACCCCTTGTCCAGCAGACCCATCGGAATGTCGACGGCAATCGCATCGTAGGTGTCGACGCTGAGCAGATCAGCGAGTTGCGCCGCACTGTGGGCCGCCGCGAATTCACCGTCGACGAGCTCGACACCCACCCAGCCTTTGACCCACGCATCCACACCCAGCACCCGCACGGGTGGAGCTTACGGGCGTCTGCCGTCAAACCGACCATGGTTGGCGGGCATCTAGACCGCCGCAGGTCGAGCGATCGACCATGTGCGTACGGCGCCCGCGAGTCTCACAGAGCCCAACGGTGAACGCACTGGGAGGGATCTCCCTCCGTGCACGCGCAACCCGGCACAGCAACCGGCAGGCTCTCGATCCGCTTTACACCCGCAGCGGAGGGCATCAGTCCCGCGCCGGCGGCCATCACAGCCGCACCAATCCACCCGAGCACACCCAACGGGAACCCACCGCAGACCCGCTTCACCACGCCCATCACTGCCCCGCCTGTCCCGCCTGCCCAGGCTGAGACTCCTCCCTCCACCATGCACTTATATTGTCTGCCGCGTCAAATATATGTTGACCGCGTAGCCGGTCAGATCAGAGACGGTCGAACGCACGGCCACCGCCGGCACGGCGCTGCCGGATTGGGATGCAGCCGGACCGTCGCTGCACCGCGACACCCGGGACGACGCAGCAGCTGGACGTTATGACTCACGCGCGCCGGCGCGGCCGAGTCGTGGCTGGCCTGGCCGAGAACGGCGGCGCGCGGACCGCCGGTGGTGCATCTGGCAATGACGAACCGGCTGGGCGAGCTCGCGGTGGTGGAAGCAGAAAGTACGGATCGACAACACTGTTCAATGGCCCAATGAGCAGTTACCGCGAAGCGGTCAACCTTGACCTAAGTTCCGATGAGGCCCTGGTTCTGTTGGATTGGTTGCCGCGCAGCTCACGGGCCGGCGAACCAGTACCATTCGCCGATCCCGCCGAGCAGCAGGTCTTGTGGGATCTGGAATGCGCGTCGAACGGCTGCTGCCCGAGCCGTTTTCGAAGACCTATTCTTCACTGCTCCAGGAGGCACGGCGCCGTGTTGCCGCTGGACACCACAAGCCGGCGGCCACTTCAGACCCGCACAAGCCAGGCAGTCAGCGACCCGCCTGGATTCCCGCGTTGACCTGATCGATCGCCTGCTGAACCAGGTTGATCGCGCTCACCCGATGCCCACCTTTGTCAGGCTCGGCCGCTTGGAGAGCGTTTTTAGCGTTCTGCAGGTCGTCGCGAGCGTCGAACATACGCCACTGATCGGCCGCGGCGACGCCGGTGCCCAGCGCCGCGAAACTGACCGCGACAAGCACACCGATAATCCACAGCTTGAGCTTCGAAATGTACATTGACCCGGCCTTTCGCAAATTCGTTGGCGATTCGAAACCGACGTTAACAGCAGCAATCACTGCCCGTCGACGGTCGTGGTCTGTCGTTCAGCCAGATTTCAGCAAGCTCTCCGCCGGGCCACACGACGAATCCGATCCGAGCAGTCGACTGCAATGGCACCTGTGTCAACTTCACCTTCGGTGATAGCGACACCGCCGCCGCCGGTCGCGCCCACCTGCAGAGCTACTACGGCTTCCAAATCGCGACGCCGATCATCCCAAACTACGTCAACCCGCCGCCCACGGCGTCGCGCTAACGACACTGATTGCGAAATTGCCCCTGTCCCAATGTCATCGAGTAAGTCAGACAGTCTATGCATCCAGCACCGCATATTGAGCCGAGCCAAGGAGTCTGTTCACGCCCAAGCCGGGCGCCGATTTTTGCATTCCAGTTGGCGGATCCGCCAACTTCCGACATCACGGAATGCAATCCTCCACGGAGAAATGCAACCTACAACCCCTGTAGGTTGCAAAACTCCGTGTCATATCACGATGCCCTGACCTCCGCCTTTACGCGATTGCATCGGGTTTGGCGGACGAGTTTTTGCATTCTGGATGGCGAATCCTAGAACGGTACGGTGGTGCATGAACCCACTCGCAGCACAGTGAGCCGGTCGTCGGTACCCAGGAGGGCCCGGCCCGCCATCAAATCGGCTCGCGCCAGTTATGCGGATTCGTGGATGTAGCGATGGAGGTTTAGAACTGATTAAGGGTGATCGTGCTCGCGTGACCCGAATGCTGGACGTCCCCCTTGGTCCACGGTGCAGCGGCGGGGGGAAGTAGCCCTCGTAGAAGTCAACATAGTCATCGCTCGTGGCCTGCAATAGTTGGCCGACTACGTCGGCGAGCTGCACTGCGGCCTGCTCGACCATCGCAACAGTCGCCGTCGCCACGCCGGTAGCAAGTCCGATCATCGTCAACAGCGAATTGAGATTGCTTTTCTGAATGGCGTCAGCGACCGAAGACAGCGTCTTGCCGAAATCGCGTGCGCCTTGCTCGGACGCGGATCCTCGAAGGCAACCCTAGCCCCCCGGTCAAAGTCCAACCCCGAACTGTGTTGCTACGGAACGGATTAGACGACACACCGCCGCAACCATATTTCGTTCATCAGGAAGAGGTTCCCCCGCGCCGGCACCCGCCTCTCCCAGGCCTACCAACGCACCCGATGGACCGACGGCCGGGTGTACACCTGGCTACGAGTGAGCCGCCAAACCGGCCGAGGCGAAGGATCCTCCGGACTCGCATTCGACCAACTCACACCTCAATGGAGCTTCTGAAGCATCCCGGGTTCGATGCACACCTCAATTCGTGTGACCGGTGTGCTTCCTGATCTGGTAGCGAGCGGTGATATCGCCCGAAGCCAGCAGGTCTCCCCTACTTCTGCAGCGTGAACTGATGAACGTTGGTGTGCCCTTCGTTGAAAAGGCGCCCACAGCCGGTCAGGTACTTCAGGTAGCGGTCATAGACCTCTTGCGACTGCGCCGCGATTGCCTCATCTCGGTGCATTTCCAGGCCGGCTGCCCATAGCTCGAGTGTCCGCGGATAGTGCTGTCCGATAGCCTCTTTGTGCGTCAGTGTGAAGCCGGCCCTGGCGGCGTGCTCCTCGACCATCGACACCGTGGGCAGGCGACCGCCCGGGAAGATCTCAGTCGCTATGAATTTGGAGAATCGGACTATCTCCATCGTCAGCCGAACGCCGAGGCGTTTGGCGTCGGCTTGCGTTATCGCGGTTATGGTGTGCAGCAGCATCGTCCCGCCGTCGGGCAGAGCGTTGTAGGCCATGGCGAAGAATGCGTCGTAGCGACTGTGGCCGAAGTGCTCGAACGCGCCGATGGACACGATCCGATCGACCTTCTCGTTGAACTCTTCCCAACCCTGCAACCGGACCTCGACGTTGCGCTCCGTCGCGATCCTGGCGAGTTTGGCCTCGGCATAGGCACGTTGACGCTCGCTGAGAGTCAACCCGATGACGTTGACGTCGTAGTTCTCGATCGCCCGTTGCATGCCGCCGCCCCAACCGCAGCCGATGTCGAGAAGCGTCATACCGGGCTGCAGGTCCAACTTGCCGAGCGCCAGATCGAACTTGGCCTCCTGGCCCTCCTCAAGAGTCATGCCGTCGCGCGGGAAATACGAACACGTATACCCCATCGTGGGGCCAAGAAAGAGTTCAAAAAACTCGTTAGAGATGTCGTAGATCGACTGCAGTTCCTCGTACTTGGGCTCCAACTCCGACACGCTTGACGACCCCGATTCCGTGTGCGCACTGCCTGCCATCCGACCAATGCCCACCATATCGAGCTCGGCGGGCGGTTGCTGGTAACCGCCAGTTATTTTGAGACGGTGAGGGCTCTTGTGTCTCAAGTCCCAGGTGGACGGGTGTGATCGTCACCACCGAACCATAACTATACATGCGTATATATACGACCGTATAGTTACGCGCCATGAAGTGGTTGCTCAAGGCCGCGCAGAAATGCTGGGTGCCGCTGGTCGTCATCGCTGTGGTCACCGCCGGAGGGCTCGTCATCGTGCGCTTTCATGGTGTGTTCGGTGCCCAGCATTCGGCCGAAAGCCGCACGGACAACATCGTTTCCACCATCCCGAAGTACGTCACCTACGAGGTGGACGGACCCGCCGGGACCACCGGGATGATCAGCTACGTCGATGAGCGCTCGCAGCCTCAGCACGAGCGGTTCACATCGCTGCCGTGGTCCAAGACCTTGACCACCACCGTGCCGAGCGTCTTCGCGAACCTGGTGGCCCAGGGCGATAGCGGACAACTGAGCTGCCGGATCACGGTCAACGGCGAATTACGAGATCACCAGGGCGTCGACGGCGCAGCCGCATCCACCTTCTGCCTGGTGAAGGCGGCATGAGCGGCCAGCACGGCAGCCGCGGGGGCTATCCGCGGCTGATTCGCATCCTGTCTGTGCCGATCATCCTGATCTGGCTGGCCGCCACCGCAGCCACCAACCTGCTGGTGCCCAAACTTGAGGTGGTCGGCGCCAACCATGCGGTTTCCCTGTCACCGCAGGACGCACCGTCGGTCAAGGCTATGAAGCACATCGGCACCACGTTCGGCGAATTCGACTCCGACAGCGTGCTGATGATCATCATCGAGTCCGACGGGCCGCTCGGCGACCAAGCGCGCCGCTACTACGCGGACCTGGTTCACCAACTCGACAAAGACACTGCTCACATTCAGCACGTCCAGGACTTCTGGGGCGACCGCATCACCTCGGCAGGCTCCGAGAGCGAAGACCATCAAGCCGCCTACGTCCAGGTGAACCTGCGCGGTGACCAGGGCTCCACCGAGGGCGTCGAATCGGTGGACGCGGTCCGGCACATCGTGGAGAACAGTCACCCGCCTGCCGGGGTCAAACCACATGTCACCGGCCAGGCCGCCCTGGTGGCCGACAACAACGAGGCCGGCGACAAGAGCATGGTCAAGATGACGCTGGTGACGCTGGTTGTCATCGCCTTCATGCTGTTGGTCGTATACCGTTCCATCGCAACGACATTCATCGCTCTGCTGGTGGTACTGACCGAGATGAGCATGGCCCGCGGCTTGGTCGCGGTGCTGGGCAACGCCGAGGCCATCAGCCTGTCCACCTTCGCGGTGAGCGTGTTGACCGCACTGGCGATCGCCGCCGGAACGGACTACTGGATATTCCTGCTCGGCCGGTATCACGAAGCCCGCAATGCCGGCGAGGATCAGGAACCCGCTTACTACTCAACGTTTTCCAGCGTGTATCACGTCATCCTGGGGTCTGGCCTGACCATCGCCGGTGCCATGATGTGCCTGCGCTTCACCCGGCTGAATTACTTCAATACGCTGGCCTACCCCTGTGCCACGGCCATGGCGGTCATCCTGGTGATGGCACTGACCTTCGCCCCCGCGGTCATGGTGGTCAGCACCCGCTTCGGTCTGCTCGATCCCAAGCGCGCCACCAAGACCCGTGGTTGGCGCCGGGTCGGCACCGCGGTGGTTCGGTGGCCGGCGCCCATCCTGGCCGCCGCAACCGCTGCCGCACTGGTCGGTGTGCTGGCCCTGCCCGGCTACCGCACCAGCTACGACAACCGTTTCTACGTACCCTCCGATGTCCCGTCCAACGTCGGATACGCCGCTGCGGAAAAGCATTTCACCTCGGCGCGGATGAACCCCGACATGCTGATGGTCGAGGCCGGCCACGACCTGCGCAACCCACGCGACATGCTGGTACTGGACCGGATAGCCAAATACATCTTCCGAGTTCCTGGTGTCGCCCGGGTGCAGAGCATCACCCGGCCGCTCGGCCCGCCGATGGAACATGGATCAGTCCCGTTCCAGATCAGCGCCCAGGCCGTGTCGATGAACGAGAACCTACAGTTCCTCAAGGCTCGACTCGGCGATGTTCAGACCATGACCAACCACCTCACGTCGATGATCGGCATCATGCGGCACATGCATGATCTGAGCCTGCAGCTGGCCGACGCCACCCACACCGCACAGGGCGCGGCGCAGGACATGTCGGCGACCACCGCCCAATTACGCGACCAGGTAGCCGATTTCGACGATTTCTTTCGGCCGCTGCGGAACTACTTCTACTTTGAGCCGCACTGCTACGACATCCCGATCTGCCACGCCATGCGCTCGGTGTTCGACGCCACCGATGGCTTCGACCGGCTGGCCGACAACACCAAGTCACTGTCCGACGCGATGGACAAGCTCGACTCGGTGACACCGCAGATCGCCGCGCAGCTGCCGCCGATGATCAGTCTGGCGACCGACGTCCGGGACCTGATGCAGACCATGCGCAGCACTTTCGACGGCATGGTCAACCAGATGGAACGCATGACCGACACCGCGGCGGTCATGGGTCAGACCTTCGACGACGCCAAGAACGACGACATGTTCTACCTGCCGCCGGAAGCCTTCGACAGCCCGGACTTCAAGCGCGGCATGCAGCTGATGCTCTCCCCCGACGGCAAAGCTGCCCGCTTCATCGTCACCCATGACACCGATCCCGCGACGCTGGAAGGCATTTCGCACGTCGACGCGGAACTGCAAGCCGCCAAAGAGGCGGTCAAGGGCACCCCGTTGTCCAGTGCGAAGTTCTATCTGGGTGGAACCGCGGCTACGTACAAGGACATTCAGCAGGGCGCGCATTATGACTTACTGATCGCGGCGCTCGCGGCAATCATCTTGATCTTTGTCGTGATGCTGCTGATCACCCGAGCGTTGGTCGCGTCGATCGTGATCGTCGGGACGGTCGTGCTCTCACTTGCCGCTTCCTTCGGTCTGTCGGTCCTGATCTGGCAGTACTTCCTGGGCATCGAGTTGCAGTGGCTGGTGATCGCGATGTCGGTGATCGTGCTGCTGGCCGTCGGATCGGACTACAACCTGCTTGTGGTATCCCGATTCAAGGAGGAGATCGGCGCCGGCTTGCGTACCGGACTGATCCGCGCGACGGGGGCGATCGGAGGGGTGGTCACCGCAGCTGGACTGGTCTTCGCATTCACCATGATCTCGATGATCGCCAGCGATCTGCGGTCGGTCGGGCAGATCGGCACCACGATCGGGCTGGGGCTGCTGTTCGACACCTTCGTGGTGCGGTCGCTGATCACGCCATCGATCGCAGCGTTGCTCGGGCGCTGGTTCTGGTGGCCGTTGAAGGTCCGGACCCGGCCTGCCCGGAGCCAGGAATCGAGCAGCACCACAATGGAACTGGAGATGGTATGACCGCGCGGCCTTTCACCGACCTGACCACGGTCACCAACCTGGGCGACGGCACCTTCACCGCGACCATCGATCCGCTGTGGACCATCGGACCCAAGGTGCACGGCGGTTGCATGATGGCGGTGTGCGCCGCAGCAGCTCAGCAGGCCATCGGTAGCGATACGGAGTCTGCACCAATCGCGTTGAGCGCCAACTACCTCAACGCCCCCGACCCCGGCGACGTGCAACTGTCCACCGCCGTGCGCAAGCGCGGCCGGCAGGTGAGCCTGGTCCAGGTAGAGCTGTCCCAGCACGGGCGCCCCGCCGTCACCTGCTCGGTCACACTTGGGCCGTTCGACTCCAAGCCTCCGCGGCATCAAGCATCCTTGGCGGCAACCGCCATGCCGGCCGAACCGCCAGTCGACGCGGTGCCGGTCACTTCGGACCATCCCCTGGGCCAGGTCGTGCACCTGGCTCAGGCGTGTGATCTGCGGATGGACTCCGCTACCCCGTTCCTGACCGGCGCCGAGGGCGAACCTGTCAACCGGATGTGGTTGCGGCCCTTTGCTTCTGATGAGGACAACCCCGACACGGCAATGCTGTTCGCGCTAATGGCAGGCGATATCACGCCGCCGGTAACGATGAACCGGGGCCACTTCGGCTGGAGTCCGACCGTGCAGCTCACCACCTACCTGCGCCGCCGTCCGGCGCCCGGCTGGCTGCGGGTCATGGCCAGCTCAAACATCGTGGGTGACACCTGGTTCGAGGAGGACCACGTCATCCTCGATGCCAACGGTCAGGTGGTCGTGCAGAGCCGCCAGTTGGCAATGCTGCCGTTGGGGTCCTGACACTCAGTACCCCAACGGCAGCAGTAACGCTGTCAGTACGCAGCGGCCATATTGTCTGCAGCCCAACGCTGTTCGGCCTCCGAGCCCATCGGCGGCGGGATCAAGCCGTTGATCATCCAGAGGTCCTCACTGGTCTCATCGACGTGGAACTCCCAGTGGACGTCGTCGCGGCCTTGCAGGTATGGCAGCAGTATCGAGTTGATCCAGTGGGCGATCCTGTTGCGGCTCTGCTTGTCTGCGGCGTGCCGAGCGATGTGATCAATGACGATGCGCAGCCCGACCGGGGTCGGCTCACCGCCCACATAGAGGTCGTCCGAACGGGTTTCGTTGAAGATCACCACAACGTAGAACCTCGGCAATCCGGCTTGTTCGTAGTGATCGGTGATGCGAGACGCCAAGTCGTGCTTATCCTCTGCGGTGAAGTACCCCGGCGTGTGATGAATGGTCCACAGCGGCATGACAGTTCAGCTCCTTCGATCGAGACCGGATCAGACCGCCAGCGCAAACGTCAGGTTCTCCACCGGGCCCGACAGCACCGCCTTGACGCCTACTGTCACATCGTCTGCCAGCACCTGCACTTCGCCGGCTTCCAGTCCGTCGACGATGCGCTTGGCGATCTCGGCCGCAGTGGTCTTCGGTCCGCCGAGCGCGGCAGCCATGTCCGTGTCGATCAATCCGGCATGCACGCCGACCACCTGGGTGCCCTGTGCGGCCAGCTCGCCGCGCAGCGAGTTGGTCACTGACCAGGCCGCCGCCTTGGAAGCACCGTAGGCACCGCTGCCGGCAACCCAGGACAACACCGAGTGCATGTTCACCAGTGCACCGCCGCCGTTGGCCGCCAGAATCGGCGCAAAGGCCCGAGCGACCCGCAGCGGTCCGAACACGTTGATGTCAAAGGTCGTCTCGATGTCGTCGAAACTCCCTGTCAGCAGCGAATCGGGCAACAAGATGCCGGCATTGTTGAAGACGATCTCAGCGTCCGGAGCGATCTCGGCCAACGCCGAAACCGAAGCCTCCGAACTGACCTCCAGTTGATGGGGCACCACTGCCGCCCGGTCGTCGACGAAGGACGATCGGCCCGTGGAGTACACCTTGCGCGCTCCCCTGGCCAGCAGCTCGTCAACCAGCGCGGCCCCGAGCCCACGACGTCCGCCGGTAACCACTGCCACTTTGCCTGCAACTGCAACCATCTGAACCACTCCCTTGCTGGATAACGATGTCGTTACTAAGATGGAAGCACAGATATCTGAGTAACGCAAGCATTAGCCAAAGGAGGCGAGATGAAGTTTGAAGAAAAGCTCAGCGATCGACAGCAGTGGTCGATCGGCGAAGCGTGTTCGGTGGCCAAGCTGCTCGACCTACTCAGCACCAAGACTGTCTTCCTCGCCGTCCGCGAAAGTTTGTTCGGTACAACCCGATTCGAGGATTTCATCGAGCGGATCGGTACATCGGCGCCGGCCGTGTCGCGAGCCCTCAAGCAACTGGAGGCTGCGCAACTACTGGTCCGGGTGCCGTATCAGGAACCCGGCAAACGCGCCCGCGACGAGTACCGACTGACCGCCGCGGGCGAAGACCTGCTGCCGGTGTACCTGGCCATGAGCCAGTGGGGCGACAAACATCTGCAGAACGGCCAAGGACCGCTGACCTTCGTCGACCGCGAATCCGGGAACAAGGTCAACGTGGTCGTGACCGCTGACGATGAGGCTCAGCCAGTCGACCTGGAGGACATCGAAATCAGGGTGAACAGGGGATTTGGGCGCGTCCCGTCCCGCTGACCAGTACGGAGCGCGCCGAAATCACGGGCCTACGCCGCGGACGTCACCCGGTATACGTCGTAGACGCCCTCGACATTGCGCACCACGTTGAGCACATGGCCCAGGTGCTTCGGGTCGCCCATTTCAAAAGTGAAGCGACTGATGGCGACACGGTCGTTGGACGTATTCACCGACGCCGACAGGATGTTCACCTTCTCGTCCGCCAATACCCGGGTCACGTCGGACAGCAGGCGGTGCCGGTCCAGCGCCTCCACCTGGATGGCCACCAGGAACACCGACGACGGCGACGGCGCCCACTTCACCTCGATGATCCGCTCCGCCTGCTGCTGCAGTGAGGCTGCGTTGGTGCAGTCGGTGCGGTGCACGCTCACTCCACCACCACGGGTGACGAATCCCATGATGTTGTCGCCGGGCACCGGCGTACAGCACTTGGCCAACTTGGTCAGCACCCCGGGCGCACCCGGAACTGCCACGCCCACATCGTCATTCGTGCGGCGCCGCACCGGCATGGTGGCCGGTGTCGACCGCTCGGCGATCTCGTCGGCAGCGTCCTCGTCACCACCGAGGGTGGCCACCAGACGCTGCACGACGTGCCGGGCCGAGACATGTCCCTCGCCGACTGCGGTGTAGAGCGCCGAGACGTCAGCGTAGCGCAGCTCGCGAGCAAGCGCAGCCATAGACTCGGCGTTCATCAAGCGCTGCAACGGCATTCCGCCACGGCGTACCTCGCGGGCGATGGCGTCTTTACCGGATTCGAGCGCCTCCTCACGGCGCTCCTTGGCGAACCACTGCCGGATCTTCGCCTTCGCCCGCGGCGACACCACGAACGTCTGCCAGTCTCGCGACGGACCGGCGTTCTGCGCCTTGGAGGTGAAAACCTCGACCACTTCGCCGTTTTCGAGCTTGCGCTCCAACGCCACCAGACGGCCGTTGACCCGGGCACCGATGCAACGGTGGCCCACCTCGGTGTGCACCGCGTAAGCGAAGTCCACCGGCGTCGATCCAGTCGGCAAAGTGATCACGTCACCCTTCGGGGTGAAGACGAAGATCTCTTGTACCGCAAGGTCGTAACGCAGCGACTCGAGGAACTCGCCAGGGTCGGCGGCCTCCCGCTGCCAGTCCAGCAGTTGGCGCATCCAGGCCATGTCGTCGATCTCGGTGGCCGTGTGAGCTGCCGGTAAACCGTTGCGGCCCTTGGCTTCCTTGTACCGCCAATGCGCAGCGATGCCGTACTCCGCGGTGCGGTGCATGTCCCGGGTACGGATCTGCACCTCCAGCGGT
This sequence comes from Mycobacterium sp. OTB74, assembly GCF_029892685.1. Lineage (GTDB taxonomy): Bacteria > Actinomycetota > Actinomycetes > Mycobacteriales > Mycobacteriaceae > Mycobacterium. The sequence continues at coordinate 26,961 of NZ_JARXVD010000022.1, forward strand.
TTGCCCTCCGGGCCTACCACCGTGGTGTGCAACGACTGGTACACCCCGAACCGCGGCTGGGCGATGTAATCCTTGAACCGGCCGGCCATGGGTTGCCATAGCGAGTGAACCACACCGACCGCGGCATAACAGTCCCGGATCTCGTCGCACAGGATTCGCACGCCCACCAGGTCGTGGATATCGTCGAAGTCACGGCCTTTGACGATCATCTTCTGGTAGATCGACCAGTAGTGCTTGGGTCGGCCCTCGACAGTGGCGTTGATCTTCATGCCGGCAAGGGAGTTGGCGATCTCAGCGCGCACCTTGGCCAGGTAGGTATCCCGGGACGGTGCCCGATCAGCCACCAGCCGAACGATCTCCTCGTACTTCTTGGGGTGCAGGATGGCGAAAGACAGATCCTCCAGCTCCCATTTGACCGTGGCCATACCAAGCCGGTGGGCAAGCGGTGCAATGACTTCCAAAGTCTCGCGCGCCTTACGGGCCTGCTTCTCCGGCGGCAGGAAGCGCATGGTGCGCATGTTGTGCAGCCGGTCGGCGACCTTGATCACCAGCACCCGTGGGTCCCGCGCCATCGCGATGATCATTTTGCGGATGGTCTCGGCCTCGGCGGCGCTGCCCAGCACCACCTTGTCCAGCTTGGTGACCCCGTCCACCAGATGGCCGACCTCGGTGCCGAATTCGGCGGTCAGCGCCTCCAGCGTGTAGCCGGTGTCTTCGACGGTGTCGTGCAACAGCGCCGCGATCAGCGTGGTGGTGTCCATCCCGAGCTCGGCCAGGATGTTGGCGACGGCCAACGGATGGGTGATGTACGGATCACCGGATTTGCGCAGCTGGGGGGCGTGCCGCTGCTCGGCGACCTCATACGCCCGCTGCAGCTGCGCCAGGTCGGCCTTCGGGTAGATCTCGCGGTGCACCGCCACCAGCGGTTCGAGCACCGGGTTCACCTGGCTGCGCTGCGCGGTCATCCGACGGGCCAGCCGCGCCCGAACCCGCCGCGAGGCACTGACGGTCGACTTGGCAGAGTCCAGACCCACCGCCACCTCGGGCGGGCCAGGCTGCGTTTGCGTCAACCTATCGTCAGCCAACTGGTCACCACCTTCCATACCGGTTTGTCGAGGATATCCCCTCAGACCACGTACAAGCTGGTGACCGGCAGGGGTTGCAGCACCGCGCGTCCACTGAGGGCGCTCAGTTCCAGGACCACGCCGGCTGCGGTCACCGTCGCGCCGGCGGCCCGCAACAGTTCGGTGGTCGCGGCTACGGTGCCGCCGGTCGCCAACACGTCGTCTATAACCACAACGCGCCGGCCGGTCAGATCGATCCCGTCAGCCGGAATCTCCAGCGTCGCCGAGCCGTACTCCAGGGCATATGTGCGGCTGTACACCGGAGGCGGAAGCTTGCCGCCCTTGCGCACGGCCAGCACCCCGGTGCCCAGCTTGGTGGCCACCGCCGCGCCTAGCAGAAAACCGCGCGCGTCGATCCCGGCGACAATGTCGGCACCTTCGGCCACCTCGGCCAGCGCACCGGTCACCGCCGCCAGACCGCGGGCGTCGGCCAGGAGCGGCGTCAGGTCCTTGAACTGGATGCCGGGCTCGGGAAAGTCCGGTACCTCACGGATCAATTCGTCGAGCAGGGCACTGATGTCGGTCACTATTTGCTCCCCCATCGGTCCATGTTCCAGCCTGCACCCCAGCGCGTGGGATTGGCGCTGACCGCGGCGATGCTCTTGGCGACCAGCAGGGTGCGCTGCTGACGGTACAGTGGCAAGGTAGGCAGATCACCCCAGAGCACCGGCGAACCCTCGCCCAGTAGCCTGGCCTGCTCCTTGGCATCGGCATTCACCGCGAGGGCACCGATGACTCCGTCCACGCGGTCGTTGTTATAGCCGGACAGATTGTTGCCGTTGCCGCTGTGCAAGGCGTAGGCATCCATGCTCGACGAACCGCTCGAACCGCTGCCAGCGGCGCCACCCAGACCGGACAACAACACATCGATCTCATTGGCGCGCAAGCTCTGTGGTCCGACCGTCGGTGAGGCGGCATCCTGCACGGTCACCCCGGCTGCGGTGCATGACTTGGTGATTGCGGCAACGACCGCCGCCAGCCGCGCATCCGGGCCGCGGTAGCCGATACGGACATTCAGCGGCTGACGGTTGATGGCTGCGCGAGCCCCGTCGATGTCCGCGTTGTCGAATTGCGCGCCATCGCCGGGGTTTTCAGCGACGGTCAGGGAATCGTCCGACGCCGGGTTCAACCGCACGTTGCTCACCGGGGCGCCCGCGATACCCGCGACGGCGTCGCGTGGCGTGCACAGCGACACCGCCCGACGCGCCGCCGGGTCCGCCAACGGGCCCTGGGCCGCGAAAATCAACTGCTGGATACCGGCCGACGGGCTGTCGGTGCGGGTGTAGTTGTCCGACACGCTCAGGTCGCCGATAGACCCGGCTGCGACGTCGACCACCTCGACCTTGCCCGACTTGATCCGGCCAGCCAGATCAGCGCTCCGCGGCTCAACAGTGACTTTGACGACGGTCGGCTTCGCTCCCCACCATTTGTCGTTGGCCACCAAGGTGATCGAGCCGTCCTTTGCCACTGAACCCACCTTGTAGGGTCCCGCGGACGGAAACTTCTTCAGGTCCGTGGAGGAGTCCAGATTCCAGGTGGTGTTCCACGCCTGGGCGACCCTGTCGATGGTTGGCCCGTCAACGTCCTGAATTGCTTTGGTCACTCCACCATCGCCCAGCCCGAGAGTGTCGTCGAGCACGTGCGCGGGCATCATCGATGTCGCGGCGAACAGCTGCGCGTAGTCGATGAAGGCACGATCGCGGGCGAAGGTCACTCGTGCCTTCTTCTGTCCGGGCTGGCAGTCGAGCACCCCGACGTCGGCGTAGCCGGCATGGTTGGCCGCGTCGAACGCCGGGAACTGGCCGGACTGGGCGGCCCACGCCAGCACCATGTCGTCACAGGTAACGGGCTTGCCGTCGGAATAGACCGCGTTGTCGTTGATCTTGTAGTCCAGGATCAACGGCGCTCGGCCCACGACCGAAACCGTCCCGAAATCCCGGTCGGCTACCACCTGACCGTCCGGACCGTGGAACCCGAATCCCGTCTGCACTCGCGAAAATGCTTGTGGCGCACCCGAAGCCGCCCCCACCACCGTTGCGGTGTTGTAGGTGGGCAGGGCGCCGTCGACAACGTATTCGACGGCACCATCGGAGCTGCCGCAGGCGGACAAGACCGAACCGGCCACCACGATCACCGCACTGATGAAGGCCGTTGGGCCGAACCGGGCGGGCATCGGGGCCTACCGCTGGCTGTTCCGCTTACCTGATGGCTTGCCGGTCGGCCGGATGGGCTTGGCACCCGGCTCGGGCTTCTCCGGAGCGAGCTTCTCGGGCGCGGTGGACACGTCCACGGTGACCTCGTCACCCGATCCTCCGCGCTGGGCCGCCGACTTGCGGCGGTTCAGCACCCGGCGGGTGTGTGTCTTCACCAGGTCGGTGCGTTCCCGCATGCTGACCAGCAGTGGCGTGGCGAAGAAGATCGAGGAGTAGGTACCGACGATGACACCGACCAGCTGGACCAGGGCGAGGTCCTTGAGCGTCCCCACCCCCAGCAGCCATACCGCGACCACCATCAGCGAGATGATCGGCATCGCCGAGATCAAGCTGGTGTTGATGGACCGCATGAAGGTCTGGTTGACCGCCAGGTTGGCCTGTTCGGCGAAGGTACGCCGGGTGGTGTGTTCGAAGCCGTGGGTGTTCTCCTCGACCTTGTCGAACACGATCACCGTGTCGTACAGCGAGAATCCCAGAATGGTCAGCAGGCCGATGACGGTGGCCGGCGTGACCTCGAAGCCGACCAGTGAATAGATGCCTGCTGTAGTGATGAGGTCGAAGGCCAACGATGCGAGCGCGGCGACCGCCATGTACCGCTCGTAGCGGACCGCGATGTACACCGCGACGATGGCGAGGAACACCCCCAGCGCGATGAGCGCCTTCTGGGTGATCTGCCCACCCCAGGTCTCCGAGACCGCCGAGTCGCTGATGGCCTCCTTCGAGGCCTTGCCGTCCTCACCCTTGGGCTGGAACGCGGCGAACAGGGCGTCGCGCAGCTTCGCGGTGTCGGCCGTGGACAGCGTCTCCGAGCGGATCTGCAGCGTCGCCGCATCGCCGTTGCCGACCTTGACCACCGACTCCGGAGCGTGGCCCAGCGTCTTGCTGAACACGTCCTCGACCTGCTTCGGCGTGGCGTTGCCAGTGGCTCCGGCAACCGGCATGGCGACCTTGGTGCCACCCTCGAAGTCGATACCGAAATTGAATCCGCGGATGCCGATGCTGGCAATCGCGACCAGCACGATCAAAGCGCTGATCAGGTACCACATCCGGCGCTTGCCGATCACCTCGAACGCGCCGGTGCCGGTATAGAGCCGGACGAAGAAACCGTGATGCGGCAGGCTGCCCTCGGACGCCTCGCCGGTCGACGTGGTCACCTCGGCAGCCGCGGTGTCCTCCATAGCAGCCGACTCCGTCACCTCGACGTCGGTGTCATCTGTTGTGTGCCTTGACATATCGCTGTTACCCCCGTCCCGTCGCGCTGGCGGCTGTCCGACGCTCACGGGCTATCTGCTGCACCGCGCCCAGGCCGTTGTAGGCCGGCTTGGCCAGTCGTGCCGACTTGGACGCCAGGTACACCAGCGGCCAGGTCACCAGGAACACCACCACCACGTCGAGGATGGTGGTCAGGCCCAACGTGAATGCAAAGCCCTTAACCTGGCCGATGGCCAGGATGTACAGCACCAACGCGGCCAGGAATGTCACGGCGTTGCCGGACAGGATGGTCTTACGGGCCCGTGCCCAACCGCGTGGCACCGCCGAGCGGAACGTACGTCCCTCGCGGATCTCATCTTTGATGCGTTCGAAGAACACCACGAACGAGTCCGCAGTTGTGCCGATACCGATGATCAGACCTGCGATACCGGCCAGGTCCAGCGTGTAGTTGATATATCTGCCCAGCAACACAAGGATCGCGAAAACCATTGCGCCCGAGGCGATCAGCGACAGCGCGGTGAGCAGTCCGAGCACGCGGTAGTAGAGCAGAGAATAGAGCAACACCAGCACCAGGCCGATGCCACCGGCGATCAGGCCTGCCTTCAGCGAGGTCAAACCGAGAGTCGCCGAGACGGTTTCGGCCTCAGACGACTCGAATGACAGCGGCAGCGAACCGTACTTGAGCACGTTGGCCAGATCCTTGGCCGACTCGGCGTTGAAATGCCCGGTGATCTGGGTGCGTCCACCGGGAATCGCTTCCTGGATGGCCGGCGCGCTGACCACCTGCGAGTCCAGCGTAAAGGCAGTCTGCACACCGATATTGGCAGCGGTGAAGTTGGCCCAGGTGTCAGCGGCCTGGCTCTTGAACTGCACGTCGACGACGTACTCGCCGCGCTGCTGATCCAAACCCGAAGAGGCGTCCTGGATCTGGTCGCCGCTGATGATCGACTTGGACAGCAGATACACCTGCTTGTGGTCCTTGGAGCAGGTCACCAGTGGCAGGTTGGGATCGTCGTTGCCGGCCAGCACGTCCTGCTGCTCACAACGGGTTGCCTGCACCTGCAGTGCCAGCAGCTGGATCTGCGGATTGGTGTTCTGCCGCAGTTCCTTTTCAGCAGCGATCCGCTTGGTCATGTCGGCCTTGCCACCGGCGGGCTGAGCGGGTGCCGGCGCCGGACCGCCGGGCGCGGGAGCGCCGGGAGCCGCCGGGGCTCCGGCGTCAGGTGCCGGATTCGCAGGCGACGCGGGGGTGCCGTTATCGGCCGGAGCAGGCTCCGGGCCGGGCGCCGGCGACGGTGCGGGGTCCTGTGGGTAAGGCCGGGGCTGCGGCGCCGGAGCGGGCGCCGGGGCAGGTGCGGGCGCGGGTGCTTCCTCGGCACCGGGAGGCGGCGCCACGTCGCCTGGGCCTCCGGGCGCGGCGGGAGCGCCTGGGGCAGGAGCCGCAGGAGCACCCGGGGCGGGAGAGGCCGGCTTGGGCGCGGCGGGACGGGCCGGGAAGACCTGGATGACCGGCCGGATGAACAGCCGGGCCGTCTGGCCCAGGTTGCGGGCCTCGCTACCGTCCTGGCCGGGCACCGTGATGATCAGGTTGTCGCCGTCGATCACCACTTCCGAGCCGGAGACGCCCAGACCGTTCACGCGGGAACCGATGATCTCCTGCGCCTGCGTCAACGCCTCATGAGTCGGTTTCGAACCGTCAGGGGTACGCGCAGTTAGCGTCACCCGGGTACCGCCCTGCAGGTCGATGCCCAGCTTGGGCTTGGCGTGCTTGTCGCCGGTCAGAAAGACCAGCAGGTAAGCACCGACCAGAAGCACAAGGAACAGCGACAGATAGCGGTATGGGTGCACCGGCGCCGAAGACGATGCCACGTTTCTAAGGTCTCCTCGAGATCGGTTACGTCAGCCCAGCAAAGGGTACGTGGTGCTACAGGATGGTCAGCTGTCGGTCTTCGGCGCGTCCTCTTCGGTGTACGTGCCGGTTACCTCCGACGGAGCCTGATCTTTGGCCTCGTCGGCGGCCTCGGGTGCCTGCGGCTCGATGCGGTCACGAACTGCCAGCTTCATCCAGGTAGTGACGACGCCGGGGGCGATCTCCAGATCGACGTTGTCGTCGTCGATCCGGGCGATGGTCCCCTGCAGGCCCGAGGTGGTGTGCACCCGGTCCCCGACCTTCAGCGACTCATGCAGGTCGATGGTCGCTTGCATCTGCTTCCGCTGCCGCCGCGAAGCAAAGAACATGAAGCCGCCCATGACGATGAGCAGCGGCAAAAAGACAACCAAATCCACGACGAGAATCTTTCGTTTCTGTTGAGTAGGCAGGCAGACCGGACCAGGCGATCGCGGTGCGCAGTACTGACCAGTGTGCCACTGTCCGCAATTTCGCCGACCGCCACGGTCGCAGGTGGTCCGCCGACTACGCTTGTTCCTGCCCCGACCGTCGTGCCAGCCGTTGCCCAGGAGTAGCCGTGAGCACCATCGAGCAGAGCCGTCACCTCGCCACCGCAATCCCAGGTCCGAAGTCCGTGGCGCTGGCGCAGCGCCGCTCAGCGGCGGTATCCCGGGGCGTCGGGGCCACCATGCCGGTCTATGCCACCCGCGCCGGCGGCGGGATCGTCGAGGACGTCGACGGCAACCGACTGATCGACCTGGGGGCCGGCATCGCCGTCACCACCATCGGCGTCTCGTCCCCCAAGGTCGTCGAGGCCGTCGCCGAGCAGGCCGCCCGTTTCACCCACACCTGCTTCATGGTGACGCCGTACGAGGAATACGTAGCGGTGTGCGAGGCACTCAACCGATTGACCCCCGGCACCGGTGAGAAGCGCTCCGCACTGTTCAATTCGGGATCCGAAGCAGTCGAGAATGCAGTCAAGGTAGCCCGCAGTTACACCCGCAAGCAGGCCGTCGTCGCGTTCGACCACGCCTATCACGGCCGAACCAACCTGACCATGGCGCTGACCGCCAAGTCGATGCCTTACAAGAGCGGGTTCGGGCCGTTCGCGCCGGAGATCTACCGTGCTCCCCTGTCCTACCCGTTCCGCGATGCCGAGTTCGGCAAGGAACTGGCCACCGACGGCGAGCTGGCCGCCCGGCGCGCGCTGACCGTCATCGACAAGCAGATCGGCGCGGACAACCTGGCAGCGATCATCATCGAGCCGATCCAGGGCGAGGGCGGCTTCATCGTCCCGGCCGACGGGTTCCTGCCAACATTGTTGACCTGGTGCCGCAAGAACAATGTGGTGTTCATAGCCGACGAGGTGCAGACCGGCTTCGCCCGCACCGGCAAGATGTTCGCCTGCGAGCACGAAGGCATCGAACCGGACCTGATCGTCACGGCCAAGGGAATCGCCGACGGCCTGCCGCTCTCTGCTGTCACCGGCCGCGCCGAGATCATGGACGCCCCACACGTATCAGGCCTGGGCGGAACCTACGGCGGCAACCCGGTCGCGTGCGCGGCCGCATTGGCCACCATCGACACCATTGAGGCCGACGGTCTGGTGTCGCGTGCCGCGCAGATCGAAACGCTCATGAAGGATCGGCTGGGTCGCCTGCAGGCCGACGACGAGCGCATCGGCGAAGTCCGCGGCCGCGGCGCCATGATCGCCGTGGAGTTGGTCAAGGCCGGAACCACCGAACCCGATCCTGAATTGACCAAGGCGCTGTGCGTCGGCGCCCATCAGGCCGGCGTGATCGTATTGTCTTGTGGCACTTACGGAAACGTGCTGCGGTTCCTGCCGCCGTTGACCATCAGTGACGAGCTGCTGATCGAAGGGCTCGACGTGCTGGAGTTGGTTCTGCGCGACTTGTGATTTTCGGCGCAACGCTCCTATTGCGGGTGGGCAGCCAGGTAGTCGGCCGCAGGCGTCGGACTGGACGCCGAATAACCAACGGGCAGCAGGAGATCGCCAGCGATGGTTTTCACGTACACGTCCCATCGGTAGTACCCGGCGAACGCCGCCGGGTCGGCGGCCAACACCGCGGCGTAGTCGTTGATGGCATCGACATAGGTGGCCGAATGGTTGTAGTGGTGGATGGCGCTATCCCGGTCTGCGGCAAAGCCATTCGCGGCCAGGTAGCGGCCGGCGGCCATGATCGCATCGCGGGGTGCATGAATGTCGCCGCCAGCGCCGTACTGGGCGAAGGTCGCAGGCAGGAACTGCATGGGCCCCTGCGCCCCGTCGGGGCTGTTGCCGTTGATCCGGCCGAAACGCGACTCGACCAGGTTGACCGCGGCCAGATAATTCCAGTCGACGCCTGAAGCCGCTTGCGCGTCGTGGTAGTAGCCCAGTAGTTCGTCAGCCGGGGCCGGTGCCTGAATGGTCCACGGCGGCACCGTATCTCGCGGTGCCGTCATCGAGGAGAGGCCTCGGGCGGCGTCCACATTATGCCGGTAAGCGGCAGCCAAAGCCGGTGGGATGCGCGGCGCGATGATGCCGTCCCAGTCGGGGTGTTTGGCGATGGCACGGTAGGCGGCCTGCTGCCGGTGCGCTGCTGTGGTCAGCGCCGGTTCCGACGTCGACGGATCACGCACCGCCTGTTCGTCGGCGACGAGGTCGTCGGCCACCTGCGCCGGTTCGGCGGCGAGTCGGGGCTGTGCACCTGGGGGCGGCGCCTCCGTGGCTGGCTGCAGCGGTGCTGCCGCCTGCACGGGTGAGGCCTCGGAGGGTGTGGGATCGGAGTCGGCGGTGGATGGGCCGCACCCCACCAGGACGACCGTCATGGCCACCAGAGCGGCACCGATACCGCGCGCCATCACAACGAACCCGCGACCAACAGCGCGATGGCGATCACCGGAAAGACGCCCTGCACTACCGCCGAACGCGCCTTGTCCGGTGAAGACAGCAGCAACACCAGGGCCGCGGCGGCCATGGAACCCACGCCGGCGAAGATCAGTGCCAAGCCGATTCCGTTATGCCCCATGGCCATTGCCGCAATTCCGACGGCGGTCACGATGGCCAGGAACAGGTTGTAGAACCCCTGATTGAAAGCGAGTTCCTTGGTGGCCACTGCCTGCTCCTCGGTGGTGCCGAAAGTCGCCCTAGTTCGCGGTGAGGTCCAGGTGAGCGACTCCATCACAAAAATGTAGACGTGCAGCAGCGCGGCCAAGCCAGCGACGATCAACCCTGCGGTCAGCATGGTGCTATTCAAACAGGCCGGCTTGCCCCAGTCCGTTGATCGGCGGTTGCAATCCCAGATGGGTCCACGCCTGGGGGGTCGCCACCCGACCTCGCGGCGTGCGGGCGATCATCCCGGCCCTCACCAGGAACGGCTCGCACACTTCCTCGACGGTGGTGGCTTCCTCTCCCACGGCTACCGCCAGTGTCGAGACCCCGACCGGCCCACCGCCGAAACTCTTTGTCAGAGCGGTCAATACAGCCCGGTCGAGCCGGTCCAGACCGAGCTCGTCGACGTCATAAACCTCCAACGCGGCCTTGGCCACGTCCTTGGTGATGACCCCGTCGGCGCGCACCTCGGCGTAGTCGCGAACCCGGCGCAGCAGCCGGTTGGCGATCCGTGGCGTACCGCGGGACCGGCGGGCCACCTCAGCCCCGGCTTCAGCGCCCAGCTCGATACCCAGAATGCCTGCCGAGCGGGCCAGCACCCGCTCCAGCTCGGACGGTTCATAGAAGTCCATGTGTGCGGTGAAGCCGAACCGGTCGCGTAGTGGGCCGGTCAGTGCACCTGATCGGGTGGTCGCACCGACCAGGGTGAAAGGTGCCACTTCTAGTGGGATCGACGTCGCTCCAGGGCCTTTGCCGACGACGACATCGACCCGGAAGTCCTCCATGGCCAGATACAACATCTCTTCCGCAGGCCGGGCGATGCGGTGGATCTCGTCGATGAACAGCACGTCACCTTCGACGAGGTTGCTCAGCATGGCGGCCAGGTCGCCGGCGCGCTCCAGTGCCGGCCCGGAGGTGACGCGCAGCGACGAGCCCAGCTCGGCCGCGATGATCATGGCCAGCGATGTCTTCCCCAGACCAGGCGGCCCGGATAGCAAGATGTGGTCGGGGGTGCCGCCACGATTCTTGGCGCCTTCGAGGACTAGTTGCAGCTGCTCGCGCACCCGGGGCTGGCCGATGAATTCGCGCAGCGACTTGGGACGCAGGCTGGCATCCACATCGCCCTCGCCGACCGTCAGCGCCGGTGTGACCTCCCGATCTTCGGGCGCCTCATCCTCGAAATCCTCAAAGCGGCTCATTTCTTACCCAGCATCGACAGGGCCGCGCGCAGTGCCGTGGCGGTGTTGGCTTCCGGGTCGTTGGCCAGCACCTTGTCAGTGGCTTCCTCGGCCTGTTTGGCCGCAAAGCCAAGGCCGACAAGGGCTTCCACGACAGGTCCACGCACCGAGTGCCCACCGGACACCGCCAATCCCCCACCGGCCGGCGCGCCGATCTTGTCGCGCAATTCCAGCACCATGCGCTCGGCGCCCCGCTTACCGATGCCCGGCACCCGGGTCAACGCGGTGACATCACTGTCAGCCAGCGCCTGCCGCAACGTCGGTGGGTCATATACGGCCAGCGTCGCCAGCGCGATCTTTGGGCCTACGCCCGACACCCCGAGCAGCGTGGTGAACAGGTCGCGGGCGTCGGAGTCGGCGAAGCCGTAGAGCGTCTGGGAGTCTTCGCGCACGATCATCGCGGTGATCAGCCGCGACTCTGTGCCGCGCCGCAGCGTCGACAGGGTCGCCGGGGTGGCCATGACCTTGTAGCCGACACCGGCGGCCTCGATGACGGCGTGATCGAGGGCGATGTCGATGACCTCGCCGCGCACCGATGCGATCATGCGCGTGCCGCCTTCAGTTTCGCCGCGTACTGCCGTTGAAACTCGGCGGCCTTGGCCTCGGCTTCGGCCATCCGCGCGAGCATGGGCGCGCGCCAGCAGTGACAGATGGCCAGGGCGAGGGCGTCGGCGGCATCCGCGGGCGTCGGCTTCTGTTGCAGCCCAAGGATTTTGGTGACCATGGTGGTGACCTGGGCCTTGTCCGCCCGGCCGTTGCCGGTGACCGCGGCTTTGACCTCCGATGGCGTATGGAAATGCACATCGATACTCCGGCGGGCCGCCGCCAGCGCGATGACGCCACCCGCTTGCGCGGTGCCCATAGCGGTATTGGCGTTCTGGTTGGCAAAAACCCGCTCGATGGCGATGACGTCGGGCCGATGGGTGTCCATCCAGTGCTCAACGGTGTCGCTGATGGTCAGCAACCGCCGGTGCAGTTGCTCGTCGGACGGGGTGCGCACCACATCGACGTCGAGCGCAATGACGTGGCGACCACGGCCGCTTTCTATCACCGACAGCCCGCAGCGCGTCAGCCCAGGGTCGACGCCCATCACCCGCACGCGCGCTCCTCCACTAGTCCCGAACAGCTGTTCGATAGCTTAGCGGTAGACGCCGACAGTTCATGCCAGGACACGCCTCAGCGGCGACGGACATTCTCCCCCATCGCGGCGGTCGGCCGCACCCCGATTACATGTCAGAGTGGAGTCATGCACGTTGTCATCGCCGGCGGACACGGAAAGATCGCTCTACTTCTCGAGCAGTTGCTCACCGCTCGCGGCGATTCGGTTGCCGGGCTGATCCGTGACCCCGCACAGGCATCCGACTTGGAAGCGATCGGCGCGACCGCGATCGTGCTCGACCTCGAGCACGCTTCCACCGAGGATGTCGCGCTAGAACTGCAGGGTGCTGATGCCGTGGTGTTCGCCGCCGGCGCCGGCCCCGGCAGCGGCGCCGCACGTAAGCAGACGGTGGACCGGGACGCAGCGATCCTGCTGGCCGATGCCGCCGAAGCCGCCGGCGTGAGCCGCTATGTGATGGTGTCGGCGATCTCTGCCGACGACCGCAGCCTGGACGACCGATACGACCCCGTGTTCCTGGCGTATATCCGAGCCAAGTCCGAGGCCGACGCGGACGTACGAGCTCGCGCGGCGCTGCAGACGACCATCGTGCGGCCGGGAGGACTCACCAATGAGCCCGGCACCGGCATGGTTCGGATTGCCGAATCCACTGGTCGGGGAACTGTCGCCCGCGAGGATGTCGCCGCAATTCTGTTGGCAGCACTGGATACACCAGCCACCGCTGGGCGGACGTTCGAAGTGATATCCGGGGACACGCCGATCAGCACCGCACTCGACTGAGCGACCACACCCGTCTGGCCGACACACTCATCGCCTGACGAAAACTCGGCTAGCTGCACATGTCCAGAACCGTGGGCTTTGTGTCGCACGCGACAGTGCCCGCCGGAACATAGCCGACAGAAACTGGATTATGTCCAGATAGGAGCCAGGCAGACGTAAGGAACCACAATGAGAATCGCACAGCAACGGATCGTGGCACTGATCGGCGCCGGGGCAATTGCCTTCGCAATCAGCTCAGCGCCCGTCATGACCTCAGCGTCCATGGCCGAAGGCAACTCAGCCATGTCTACCAACGACGTCCAGCGCACGCCCAACCCAAGTCCGCCGATTTACTCAGCCTTTCACGGGCACGGAACTATTGCCTGAACCCGTCAGCTAGTCCTCGTCGAGCTGCTCTGCGACGTCGTCCGGGATGTCGACGTTGGTGTAGACGTTCTGCACGTCATCGCTGTCTTCGAGCGCGTCAACCAGCTTGAAGACCTTGCGGGCACCGTCCAGGTCTACCTGCACCGACACCGACGGCTGGAAACCGGACTCGGCCGAGTCGTAGTCGATGCCGGCGTCCTGCAGCGCGGTTCGTACCGCCACCAGATCGGTGGGCTCGCAGATCACCTCGAAGGAGTCGCCCAGGTCATTGACCTCTTCGGCACCGGCATCCAGGACAGCCATCAGTACGTCGTCCTCGGACTGGCCGTTCTTTTCCAGGGTGACAATGCCCTTGCGGGAGAACAGGTAGGCCACTGAACCCGGGTCGGCCATGTTGCCGCCGTTGCGGGTCATCGCGACGCGGACCTCACCGGCGGCGCGGTTGCGGTTGTCGGTCAGACACTCGATGAGCACCGCGACGCCGTTGGGGCCGTAGCCCTCGTACATGATGGTCTGCCAGTCGGCGCCGCCGGCTTCTTCGCCACCGCCGCGCTTGCGGGCGCGCTCGATGTTGTCATTCGGGACCGAAGACTTCTTGGCCTTCTGGATCGCGTCGTAGAGAGTCGGGTTACCGCCCGGGTCGCCGCCGCCGACACGGGCCGCGACCTCGATGTTCTTGATCAGCTTGGCGAACATCTTGCCGCGCTTGGCGTCGATGACGGCCTTCTTGTGCTTGGTTGTAGCCCACTTGGAATGGCCGCTCATGCGTGTACGCCCTCTTTCTGGTGAAACCTCGACGGTCCAGTTTACGTGGGCCGTTGACGGGGGTCACGACGGATGTCGCCGACAACGTAGCGCCGCAGAGTGCGTGCCGCCGTCATAAGCGGCAACACGAGCACAAACTGACCGGTTGTCGCTGCTCCCGTACATGAAGTTCGGTTCCTGATGGCGATGCGGAGACCATAGTCGCGGCTTATGGCACCTTCTACCGCAAGCAGGCTGACCGCCAGTTGCGAGAATGCTTCTGCATCAACGACTTCGGCGCAGTTGGCTCACGCGGCTCTGTTTCTCGTTTCAAGCGGGTTCGAACGGAGACTAGCTCAGGCTTCGCCTTGATTGTCGATCCGGGTCGTCCAGACGCAGATTGCCCCGTCGACGGCGCAATCTGCCAGGATTGCGCTACCTGCCCGAACGTTTGATGTCGCGTCTGTGCAGTCCCCGGCCGATCCAACCTCGATGCCACAGATACCAAATCTCCGACATGACGATCGCCAGCATGACGAGGCACACGGCCCAGAAAGCGCGCTTGCCGTGTAAGCCCGGGAAGTACTCGAAGTTCTGGCCGTAGAAACCGACGACGAATGTCGGGATCAGGACTAAAGCGGCGACGATCGTGAGGGCTTTCATGATTTCGTTTTGCTCATTGCCGATGCGAGCCTGCAAGTAATCACGAAGACCGCCGATTTCGTCGCGGACCACATCTAATGACTCCGAGACATACCGCAGCCTGTCATAGGTGTCGCGAAGCTTGTCCTCGATGTCGCGGGGGAAAAGTTCGGCACCCGTCAGATCCTCACCGACGATGATGAAATGCACCGCGTGTTCTGTCGGAATCAGCGCTGAGCGCACATCGTAAAGGTCGCTTCGGAATCGTTGAAGTCGTTTGCGGAACCATTCGCCATCTGAGGCGCGATGCGGGTGGCTGTCGTCCAGAGCGTCCTCGATTTCGTTGATTTCAGCCTCGAAGCCATCAGCCAATTCTGTAAAGGCTCTTGCGATCTCATCAATCAATACGTACACGAGCCGTCCGGGCGACCGATCCGGACAGGATCGAAATCGCGTCACCACTGTGTCGAGATCCAATGGCGGGCGGCCCTCCGGGGTGTCATCGACGGTAAGCACTGAGTGGTGGGTAGTGAGAATCGAGATTTTTCGCATCCAGACGGTATCCGCGTGCGCGTCTAATACCGGAACGAGGAAAAGCGCCACCAGGTAGTCGTCCTTGATCTCCATCCGGCTGCGTAACCCATCGTGCATCCAGCGTGACAGATGCTCAATTTGAGCTTCAGTGAACTGCGCTGTAGACGGCAACGGACCGGACTCAAACGCGGGTCGGGTCTTGTGGGTCCAGCTACCATTCAACCCCTGATACTCGAACCCCTCATACTCGGCGATCTGTCCTGGTGGTTCATCCGACGGTGATGGTGTGGTTGTCATCCCAGCCCCTCAACACGGCGAAGTTTCAGCTGGCGGATCGAAGTCAGTTTCGTAATCCTTGCACGACATTGCCCTGAAACGTCGCTAACGGACAGGGCATTTGGACTCCCGTTGCCCGAATGCGGGCCCAGCCAAGGGCGTTGCGCCCCAAGTATCACACGGTTCCCTGAAACCGTCTGTTGTTGGCTCGCTTCTGCCCGGCGAGCGGAGCGATAATTGACGAACCTAAACCGCGGCGGGCAAGGCGGGGCAATACCAGCCAGCTGGGCGTTGCCCGCGCGACGGTTCGCCAAGTCAAACCGAAAGGTGGATCGAGCATGACGCTTAGCGAGCACCGCACCGCCGCTGACGAAAGGGATGGCGCTACCTCGAGCGGGCTCTCGGCTCCCGATGTGATGACCGACGAGACTAGCCGACAGCTCTACGCACTGCGCAGCGACATCGACCGCCTGCTGTCAAGTTTCAGCGCGGCTGAGGAGGCATGGACGCCGTGGTCCGCGAGGGTGGCAGCCAATTACCGAGCGAGTGCTCGGAATCTAATCCACTACTGGGCGATGCGCCAGCAGGATCTGCGAAGCTTGCAGACGCGGCTAGCCGAATTCGGGTTGTCATCTTTGGGACGCAGTGAAGCCCACGTCGAGGCCACCCTGGCACTGGTGAAGGCGGCGATTGATGCGATGCTGGGCGCCCCGTGGCAGCCCCCTACACGCCCCGCAGTGCGGATCGATGAAGGCAACAGGCTGCTCCGGCGCCGCGCCGTGGATCTACTCGGCCGTGCACCTACAGGCCGCAGCACCCGCATCATGGTGACGCTGCCATCGGAAGCCGCGACAGATCCGGCCCTAGTACTCGGACTGGTCCAGCGCGGGATGAACCTTGCCCGGATCAACTGTGCGCACGACGACGCGCAGGCGTGGCGGGCGATGGCCGCACACGTGCGCAGCGCCGCCGAGCAGACCGGCCAGCCTTGCCTGGTGGCCATGGACCTGGCCGGCCCGAAACTGCGGACTGGACCGCTGCAGCCAGGGCCGCGGGTGATCAAGCTTCGACCGCAGAAGAACGCGCTGGGACAGACGACTGCGCCTGCGCAGGCGTGGCTGACGTCAGTGGAGGAACCCGCGACCCCGCCCTGGGCGGGCGCGCCCGTCGTGCCGGTACCGCGAGCATGGCTCGACCGGCGGCGGGCCGGTGACCTACTGGCCGTGCGCGATGCCCGCGGATCAAAACGGCACTTGATGCTGCGCGTCGCCGGCGAAAACGACTCCGCGCTAAGGGGTTTCGTGATCGACGCAGTGAAGACCACCTACCTGACGACTGGTACCGTGCTGCATGTCCTCGGTGAGCAGGATCCCGCCGAAATCGGCGAAATTCCTCCCATTGAACAGAGTCTGGTGCTGCGCCGTGGGGACATCTTCGAGTTGACCCGGGACTGCTCGCCGGCCCCGCTTGCGACGAACGGTAACTCCCGCATCGGTTGCACCCTGCCCGAGATCTTCGATTACGCCGTTGCCGGTCAAAAAATCTTGCTTGATGACGGCATGATTGGCGGCCGGATCGAAAGCGTCAGCGCCGACCGACTGCTCATTCGGGTCGAACGTGCCGCCGACGGTGGATCCAAGCTCAGGGCCGCTAAGGGCGTGAATGTGCCCGACACCCGCCTGCCCATCGCTGCGCTGACCGAAGACGACGTCGCCGCCCTGGCTACGGTCGTCGAACTGGCCGATCTGGTGCAGATGTCGTTCGTGCAAGATCCGTCGGATGTGGTGCTACTGCTTGACGAGCTCGGCAGGCTCGGCGCCGAGCGGCTTGGGGTGATCCTGAAAATCGAGACGCGCCAGGCATTTGAGCATCTTCCGCAACTGCTGTTGACCGCGATGCGCTGGCCACGACTCGGGGTGATGATCGCGCGCGGTGATCTTGCCGTGGAGTGCGGCTACGAGCGCCTCGCCGAGGTGCAGGAGGAGATCCTTTGGCTGTGCGAGGCCGCACATCTGCCGGTGATCTGGGCTACCCAGGTACTCGAGCAGCTCGCGAAAACCGGGAGCCCTACCCGTGCTGAGATCAGTGACGCCGCGATGAGTACGCGGGCGGAGTGCGCAATGCTGAACAAGGGTCCCTACATCAACGACGCGCTGACCGCCCTCGACAACATCCTGCGGCGCATGGCAGAGCACCACTACAAAAAGACATCGCTGCTGCGTTCCCTGCGGTCGTGGCGGCCCGACATTCCGGTCGGGGCTGACGGCGATGCTCTCGAACGCGCGCGCTGAATGCCTAGGTACCGAAGACGACACCGCGTTCGAGGCTGCGGTGACGCGAGCACCGCTGGCTTCAACCGATGTTCAACTTTTTGACTGACGCACTGTCAGCCGTATGGACGACAGGTCTCTTGGGCAGTCGGGTTTTCGGCGTCGTCATTCGACGGTTCCCCGCAATGACTGAGGACGACTCACCAACTGCTTGGCGTTGGATAACGGTCCCTTTCGTCCAACCCCGAAACCGCAACCTTCGACACAATTTGCGCGAACTGTTCACCGAACCGGCTGCAGTAAAGACTCGAACGGTGTGACGATTAAGCGGTGCAGTTCGAACATCGAGTTGCTGATTGTGTCTGATACCTTCGACCGCGCTCACGGTGGCGAGGAAGCCCCGTTGGGCTTGCCCGTGTCCATCTCGGTAGCTCTGTTCGACCTCGACGGCGTACTAACCAGCACCGCGGTCTTGCATCAGAACGCATGGAAGCAAACTTTCGACGACTTCCTTCGCGCACGACACGGGGAGCCGTTCCTGCCGTTCACCGAAAGCGATTACCTGCAATACGTCGACGGGCGCCCGCGCGAAGACGGCGTACGTACGTTCCTACGGTCGCGCGGGTTCGAGGTCACCGATCATCTCGTTGAGGAAATCGGCACCGCCAAGAATGAACTCGTTCTCGCAAGCCTGAAGCGTGGCGAGGTCGAGTCCTACCCCGGGTCGATGCGCTATCTGATCGCGGTACGCGACGCTGGCATACATGTGGGGGTGGTGACGTCGTCGGAGAACGGACGCGCTGTGCTGGATGCTGCCGGCCTTTCCCGCTTCGTGCAGGAGCGCATCGATGGGATTGACATTTCCAGCCAGCACCTGCGCGGTAAACCTGCGCCCGACTCGTTTCTCGCCTGTGCCCACGCGTTCGGTGTTGATCCGCACAACGCCGCCGTGTTCGAGGACGCCCTGTCCGGAGTGCAGGCCGCCACAGCCGGCGAATTCGGGTACGTGGTCGGAGTCGACCGGGTCGGTGGCAATGAACATGCGGCGGCACTGCGCGCGGCGGGGGCCGACGTAGTCGTGACGGATCTCGCAGAATTGCTCCCGCCGTGAGTCGCGATACCCCGGGCTTCGAGGTCGCACCGTGGGAACTTCGATGGCGTCATGCCGACCCGGCCAGCCTTGGGTTGACGGAGTCCACGTTCGCACTGTCCAACGGACACATCGGTCTGCGGGGCACGCTCGAGGAAGGCGAGCCGGTCGTCCAACCGGGCACCTATCTCAACGGATTCTACGAGCTGCGTGACCTGCCCTACGCCGAGGGCGGGTACGGCTATCCCGAGTCGGGCCAGACAATCGTCAACGTGACCGACGCAAAGATCATCCGGCTGCTTGTCGAGGACGAGCCGGTTGATTTGCGTTACGGGCACACGGAAGAACACGAAAGGACACTGGATTTCCGATCGGGCACACTTCGCCGCCACTCGCTCTGGGTTTCGCCAACCGGGCGCAGGGTGAGGATCACGTCGCAGCGCCTGGTGTCGTTCACGAAGCGCGCGATCGCGGCCATCAGATACTCAGTCGAGCCGATCGGCGATGACATGCGGCTCGTGCTGCAGTCCGACCTGCTCGCCAACGAGCCCGTCCCGCTACCGGGCGACGACCCTAGGCTGGCCGCGGCGCTTGAGGCGCCGCTGGTAGCCGTGGAAGCCGAGTGTCGAGACTATCGGGCGATGCTGTCCCACGAGACCAGACGGTCGGGTCTTCGACTGGTGGCCGGGATGGATCACGAAATCCACTATCCCGACACCGCTAACCTGTCCGTCCGAGCCGAGGGTGACCTGGCGCGGCTGACGGTGGCCGCGCACGTGCCCGCCGGCGCGAGGCTGACACTCACGAAATACATCGGATACGGCTGGTCCGGAAGGCGCTCGGCGCCGGCACTCAGCGCGCAGGTCGACGCGGCTTTGTCGATGGCGATGGAAGCCGGATGGGACGAGTTGCTGAGGTCGCAACGCGAGTTCCTCGACGAGTTCTGGCTACAGGCCGACATCGAAATGAATGGCGACCCGCAATTGCAACAAGCGGTCCGGTTCGCGATCTTTCATGTCCTACAGGCGGGCGCTCGAGGTCAGGCCAGGGCGATCCCGGCCAAGGGCCTCACCGGACCCGGCTACGACGGCCACACTTTCTGGGACACCGAAACATTCGTTTTGCCCATGCTCACCTACACCATCCCGGCTGCCGCCCGTGAGGTGCTGCGGTGGCGGCACTCGACCCTCGACAGGGCCAAGCAGCGGGCGGGCGAGCTCGGCCAGGCCGGAGCAATGTTTCCGTGGCGGTCGATCAATGGGGACGAATGCTCGGGATACTGGCTCGCCGGGACCGCGGCCGTACACATCACCGCCGACATCGCCAACGCGACAGCGCGATACCTCGCCGCAACGCGGGATAGGCAGTTCGAGACCCAATGCGGCGTCGAGCTCCTCGTGGAAAGCGCCCGACTGTTTGCTAAACTCGGCCACCACGACGACGACGTATTCCACATCGACGGCGTAACTGGCCCCGACGAATACACCGCGGCCGTCAACGACAACGTGTTCACCAACCTTGTCGCCCAACAGAACCTGCTCGACGCGGTAGCCGCGTGCAAGCGCCGACCCGATGTCGCCGCGCAGCTGAACGTCGACGCGCCGGAGGTGGCCAATTGGCAGCGTTGCGCCGAACATATGGCCATTCCCTACGATGAACGGCGCGCTGTGCACGAGCAGTCCGAGGCATTCACCAGGTCGGCGCCTTGGGATTTCGAGGCGTCGGTCGGCAAGTACCCGTTGTTACTGAACTATCCGTACTACGACCTTTACCGCAAGAAAGTGGTCAAACAAGCCGACCTGGTGTTGGCGATGTATCTGCGCGGCGACGCGTTCACCCCCGAGGAGAAGCAGCGCAACTTCGACTACTACGAAGAGTTGACGGTTCGCGATTCGTCGCTGTCGGCCTGCTGTCAGGCAGTGATCGCAGCGGAAGTCGGATACCCGGACCTCGCCTATGACTACCTTGTCGAGACGGTGTTCACCGACCTCGACGATTTGTACGAGAACGTCTCCAGCGGACTTCACATCGCCGCCCTAGCCGGTGCGTGGATTGATTGCGTCGCCGGATTCGGTGGCATGCGTGATTACGGCGGCCAAATCACGTTCGCGCCAAGGTTGCCGAGCAAGCTCAACTACCTCTCGTTTCGCATGGTGATCCGACAGAGCAAGATCGTCGTCGCCATCGACGACGACAAAGTGACATATCGCCTTCTTAACGGCGAGCCGATCGAGCTGGCCCACCACGGCGACAGCTTCCTGCTCGCCCAGCGCCCAGTCACTCTGCCTGTACCAAAGATCGCGAACCGAACACCACCCGCACAACCGAAAGGCCGTGAGCCCTACCGCCGCATCTTCACGAAATAGCAGGGCGAGATGCTGCGGGTGTTCAACGACACGCTAAGGATGAGGCGCGGGTGAGGCGCATACCACTGATCGGGCAGGCGAGCGATTCATGGCTCAACAGCGTCAAATGGGCTGAGCGCCAAGCGTTGTCATCACTTCGTCCCCTGGCGTCGGATAGCGGTCTGTTTCATCCAAACCGCGCAGCGACGACGGCGATTTCGCGAGTTGTTCACAAACGTGTCATTGGGCCCCGTCGGAGCATGCGCGCCGAATGCGCGACGCTCAGCGAAAGGCCCTACATGGCCTACGCCCTCGCCGTTCTGGACACCTCTCAGTGGCATCATCGTCCTGGGTTTCGTGAATTGCCGTCGGTCGGCCGGGCTTGCTGACGCGGTGGATTCTGACCGGCAAGACGAAAGGCGGGCTCGCCGACATGTCTGAGAATCACTCCGGACCATCCAGCATCGGAGTTTTGACTAGCGGTGGTGATGCTGCGGGAATGAATCCCGCTGTGCGTGCGGTCATCTGCACGGCCGCACACCGCGGTATCGACGTGTACGCGATTCACGAGGGGTACCACGGCCTCGTCGAAGGCGGTGACCTGATCCGGCTAACGGAACCTGCGGACGCCGATGGCATCCTGCACAAGGGCGGGACAGCAATCGGCACCGCCAGATCTGAGCGATTCAGGACGCGCGACGGCCGTCGAGTGGCTGCCCGCAACCTCGTCGCGCGCGGCATCGACGCACTTGTGGTGATCGGCGGCGACGGCAGCCTCACCGGCGCCGACGTGTTCCGCGAGGAGTGGTCGGAGTTGCTGTCGGAACTGGTCGACTCCGGGCAGATCGCTCAGGAACTCGCTGACGAGCACCCGTCCCTGCGCCTCGTTGGTCTCGCCGGATCCATCGACAACGACATGTCGGGTACCGACATCACGATCGGCGCGGATACCGCTTTGCATCGGATCGTCGAAGCTATGGATTCCTTGCGCAGCACCGCGTCCAGCCATCAACGCACTTTCGTCGTCGAAGTAATGGGACGCCATTGCGGCTACCTTGCGCTGATGTCTTCACTTGCGACCGCAGCGAACTGGGTGGTGATCCCTGAGCAGCCTCCTGCGAAGGACTGGGCGGAGCACATGTGCCGGGACATCAAAGCGGGTCGGGACATCGGCCGTCGGCAAAGCGTGGTCATCGTCGCCGAGGGCGCGCGCGATCTGGAGGACAACCCGATCACCGCCAACCAGATCAGAACGCTGCTCGAGGATGAACTCGGAGAGGACACCAGGATCACGATTCTTGGTCACGTGCAACGCGGCGGCGCCCCGAGCGCCTTCGACCGATTCTTGGCCACGCTGCTCGGCCATGCCGCGGTCGAACAACTGCTCACCGATAGTCCGGACGCATCCCCGCGGTTGATCGGATTGCGGGGGAACCGGGTGGTTACCTTGCCACTGATGGAGTGCGTCGGACAAACCCGGGCGGTTGCCGAGCGCATCAAGGCGCGCGACTTCGACGGAGCGATGCTGCTGCGCGGCGGTAGCTTCAGGCAGTCGTACAACATCCTGCAGACCATTCAGCAGGCAGAGCCGCGGCCCACATCGGCGATGCGGCGACGATTTCGGATCGCCGTAGTACATGGCGGCGGCCTGGCACCAGGAATGAACACCGCGGTCCGCGCCGCCGTGCGACTCGGCCTTGACCGTGGCTACAGCGTGCTGGCTGTCAAGAACGGATTCCGCGGATTGCGCAAAGGTGATGTCCAGGAGATGCATTGGATGGATGTCAGCGGGTGGGTTTCCGAAGGGGGTGCCGAGATCGGCACCAACCGGTATGTGCCCAGCGGCGCTGCCATTGCACAGATCGCCGAACAGGTTGCCGCTCACCGGATCGATGGTCTGCTGATGGCCGGCGGCTGGGACGGCTACCACGCCGCTCACGAACTGCACCGCCACCGGCAGCAGTACAGCGCGCTCGACATTCCGATCGTCTGCATGCCGATGACAATCAACAACGACGTCCCAGGGACCGAATTGAGCATCGGCAGCGACACCGCGCTGAACAGTATTGTGGCCGACATCGATAAAATCCGGCAGTCCGCGGTCGCCTCGCGCCGTGTGTTCGTCGTCGAGGTCATGGGTCGCAACTGCGGTTACCTGGCATTGATCAGCGGGTTGGCCACCGGGGCCGAACGCATCTACCTGCCCGAGGAGGGCATCACGCTCGCTGACCTCACTGCGGACATAAAGGCCCTCGCAGAGGGCTTCCACTCTGGAAAACGCTTGGGCCTCATCGTCCGTGGCGAAGGCGCCGACCCTGTCTACACCACCCCGTTCATCACCTCACTGTTTGAGAAGGAAGGCCGGGATCTCTTCGATGCTCGGCAGGCGATCTTCGGCCACCTCCAGGAAGGGGGCGACCCATCGCCGTTCGACCGGATACATGCGACGACTCTGACCGCCCGCTGCATCGAATTCCTGTCAGAGCAACTCGAATCCGGCGGACGGGCCAGTGCAATGGTCGGCTTCCAATCGGGGCGGGTGCAGCTCACCGACTTGACGTCCTATCCAGTGCTCGTCGAAAGCGACGTTCGCCGTCCGGTCGAGCAGCGCTGGATGGAACACCGAGACCTGGCGACGATCATGCGCGCCTAGGTCTAGTTGGTCACGCAAGCGCCAACGCCCGCAGGCGGTGTAGCAGGATCAGTGTCGATGCGAGATAGTCGGAAGCCGCCGACCGTTGAGGTAGCAGTTATCTACGATGCGTCGCATTGCGCTCACGGTCCATCCGATCGCGGACCATGTTCTCGATGAGGATCGGGACGAACACTTGTATCGGTGCCTCGACGAACTGTTCAGCCACTTCCCCGCACCACTTCGTGATCTGGTCGAGGCGTGTAGGATCGCCGCTTGCTTCGTGACTGTTTAACTTTGCCGCCACCTGATTCACCATCTGTTGGTCGGCCCGAGTCGCACCCCTGCCTGACGACGCCTCGTCCAATTGCCGTTCGGCGACATCTCCTGCGACGTCGGGCGCGATGACGCGCAACGCGATGCGGTGGGCTTTCCCGACGAGGACGATGCTATTCGGTTCGTCGGACGTGAGGCCCACCAATTTGATTGTCTGGCCGGCGATCTCGATCTCTGGCGGGGTTTCCGTCCAGTTGCCGAGAAGATAGCCGACGAGGTTAACCTCACCGAGTCGGTACGACAGCTCCGCAATCAGGCCGGGCAACTCAGTCGCCAAATGCCCCGAACGCGGCCACCAGGCCCCGTCGAGGCGGGGCGGGAGAGGCGCTTCGGGCTTTAGCGCCAGCCGTGGCCCGTTTGCGGAGTCGTCCATCGACTGGCTCACCAGGGAATCATTTGTCACCGCCGGACTCCTTTCATCCGGTTCGCTCAGCCGTCCGGCGAGTGCGATTTCCCGACGCTGGACGATCACCACGACCGGTACGTTGCGGTCGCCATTCGACTGGACTATTCGCCTACTGCTCGACGTTGGATGGTGGCCTCTATTATCCAACCCCGAAACGACAACATCCAAAGCACCTTGCACGATTTGTTGGGCATTGCCGCCTCGTCGGTGCGTGGATGACGACGGCGACAACTCCCTGTGGGCGTGGGACAATAGCTCCAGCAGCCAGCCGAAAACCGCCACTCGCGGTAGGTCTCGCCAGGCGGCGGGTGGCCCCAATCGACGACGGGGGTTTGCGATGACAGCCACGGACGTAGAGCGCACCGCCGCTGCCGGTGATTTCGACGCCTGGCGCGGGTTCAACGGACTGATCTGGCGGGACGGCATCTCTGTTCGGGACTTCATCAAGGAGAACTACACGCCCTACGAGGGGGACGCGTCCTTCGTCGCCGGCCCGACCGAACGCACGACGCAGGTCTGGCACAGGCTGGGCGAGCTGTTTCCCAAGGAGCGCGAGAAGGGCGTCCTGGACGTATCCCTGATTCCCTCGTCCATCACGGCCCACGACCCCGGGTATATCGATAAGGACCGCGAGCTCATCGTGGGACTGCAGACCGATGCGCCGCTGAAGCGGGCGATCATGCCGAACGGCGGCCTACGCATGGTCGAGACCGCGCTGACCGTCTACGGCTACCCGGTGCCGCCCGAGGTGCACGAGATCTTCACGAAGTACCGCAAGACGCATAACGACGGTGTCTTCGACGCTTACACCTCCGACATCCGGGCCGCCCGCAGATCGCACATCGTCACCGGTCTGCCGGACGCGTACGGGCGCGGCCGCATTGTCGGCGACTACCGTCGCGTGGCCCTGTACGGCGTCGACCGGCTGATCGAGCAGAAGCGCAAGGACCACCTGTCGCTGGACAGGGTGTTCTCCAGTGACGACGTTATCCGCGACCGCGAGGAGCTCGCCGAGCAGATCCGTGCGCTGGGCGAGCTCAAGGAGATGGCGGCCAAATACGGCTACGACATCTCCGGGCCGGCCGGGACCGCCCGCGAGTCGATCCAGTGGACTTACTTCGCCTACCTGGCAGCGATCAAGGAGCAGAACGGCGCGGCCATGTCGCTGGGACGCACCTCGACGTTCCTCGACATCTACATCGAGCGCGACCTGGCCGAGGGCCGGCTGACCGAGGTCGAAGCCCAGGAGCTGATCGACGACTTCGTCATCAAGCTGCGGATCGTGCGCTTTCTGCGTACCCCGGAGTACGACGAGCTGTTCTCGGGCGACCCGACATGGGTCACCGAGTCGATCGGCGGCATCGGTAGCGACGGCCGGCCGCTGGTGTCGAAGAGCTCGTTCCGCTTCCTGCAGACGCTGTACAACCTCGGCCCGGCCCCGGAGCCGAATCTGACGGTGTTCTGGTCTGTCCGACTGCCCCAAGGATTCAAGGAATTCTGCGCGAAGGTGTCGATCGATACCTCGTCGATCCAGTACGAGAGCGACGAGCTGATGCGCCCGGAGTACGGCGACGATGTAGCGATCGCTTGTTGCGTGTCGGCCGCCCCGGTGGGCAAGCAGATGCAGTTCTTCGGTGCCCGGGTCAACCTGGCCAAGACCCTGCTGTACGCGATCAACGGTGGGCGCGACGAGGTCAGCGGCATACAGGTCGGGCCGAAGCAGCCCGCGATCACGTCGGAGTACCTCGATTATTACGAGGTCCTCGAGGCGTTCGACCGGATGATGGACTGGCTCGCCGCGACGTACGTAAACGCCCTCAACGTCATCCACTACATGCACGACAAGTATGCGTACGAGCGCATCGAGATGGCGCTGCACGACTACCCCGTCAAGCGCACCATGGCGATGGGCATCGCCGGCCTCGCCATTGCCGCCGACAGCCTGTCGGCGATGCGCTACGCCCGGGTCAAGGTCGTCCGGGACGACACCGGCCTCGCGGTGGACTACGAGATCGAGGGCGACTATCCGGCGTATGGCAACAACGACGACCGGGTCGACGAGCTCGCCGTCATGCTCGTCGAGAAGTTCATGGATAAGGTCCGCATGTATAAGACCTACCGGGACGCCGAGCACACCACTTCGGTGCTGACCATCACGTCAAACGTGGTGTACGGCAAGCATACTGGCAACACCCCCGACGGCCGGCGCGCAGGTGAGCCGTTCTCGCCGGGCGCCAACCCCATGAATGGCCGGGACACCCATGGCTTCCTCGCGTCGGCGCTGTCGGTCGCCAAGCTGCCGTACCAGCAGGCCAAGGACGGCATCTCACTCACCGGGAGCATGGTGCCTCAGGCGCTCGGCAAGACGACGGACGAGCGCGTCGGTAACCTGGTCGGCGTCCTCGACGGCTACTTCGGCGAGAGCGGCTTCCATGTGAACATCAACGTGCTCAACCGCGACACGTTGCTTGACGCGGTGGAGCACCCCGAGAATTACCCGCAACTCACCATCCGGGTGTCGGGATACGCGGTGAATTTCGTCCGTCTCACCCGCGAGCAGCAGCTTGACGTGATCAACCGCACCTTCCACGGCGCCCTCTAGTGTCCGCCCGGAACGCGTGAGCCCGTGACCGTGAGGCCATGATGTCGCCAACCGGGTGTCCGCCGGAGCTTCCCGACCTCAACGAAGCGTTGAAGGTCGCCGCAGCGGTCCGGCCGGGCCTGCGCCGGCTGCCGATCGTGCCCGTGAGCAACCTGTCAGTGGGCCGCTCCGAGCTGGTGGACGCGGGCCGGCTCGAGGAGGAGGAGGACGACCCGAACGTAGGGTTCTACCACTCCTACGAGCTCACCGGAGCGGTGAACGGGCCGGGCATGCGCTTCACCCTGTTCGTCACCGGCTGCCCGCTTCGCTGCCAGTACTGCCACAACCCCGACACCTGGATGATGCGCAACGGCCGAAGGGTCACAGCCGATCGGATGATGGAAGAGATCGGCAAGTACGCCAGGGTCCTCAAGGTCGCCCACGGCGGGCTGACGATCACCGGCGGCGAGCCGATGCTCCAGATCAAGTTCACCGGCGAGATCTTCCGGCGGGCCAGGCACGACCTCGGCCTGCACACCTGCCTGGACACCTCCGGATACCTGGGGGACCGGGCGTCGGAGAAGTACCTCGACAACCTCGACCTGGTCCTGCTCGACATCAAGTCGTGGGACCCGGCCACGTTCCGGCTCGTCACCTCGGTGGAGCCCGGCCCCACGCTGCGGTTCGCGCGTCGGCTGTCCGACCGCGGCAATCACATGTGGATCCGATTCGTCCTGGTTCCAGGCCTGACCGATGCGGTCGAAAACGTCGACGGCATCGCCGACTTCGTCGCTACCTTGCACGGCGTGGACCGCGTCGAGGTGCTGCCGTTCCACCAGTTCGGCGTGCCCAAATGGGACGAGCTGGGCGTGCCCTACCAGCTCCGGGAGGTCTGCTCTCCCGAGCCCGAGCTCGTTGTTCGGGTCGAGGAGCAGTTCCGCTCGCGCGGTCTAAATGTGGTTTGAGTATCAATCATTTAGCAGAGCCCGCAGCCGGCTCGTGGGCTCACGACTCTTCCAACACCTCGATGCCGGGCAATGTCTTGCCCTCAAGGTATTCGAGCGACGCCCCGCCACCCGTCGAAATGTGCGAGAAGCCGTTCGCGGGTAGACCAAGCGTCCGCACGGCGGCGGCGGAGTCACCCCCGCCGACGACGCTGAACGCGCCTTTGCCGGTTGCACCGATGATCGCCTGCGCAACGCCTTTCGTGCCGGCCGCGAATGCCGGGAACTCGAACACGCCCATCGGGCCGTTCCAGAAGACCGTCCTCGCATCGGAGAGCACAGTGGTGAACTGCTGGACGGTTTCCGGGCCGATATCCAAACCCATTTTGTCTTGGGGGATTTCGTCGGCGGCGAGGATTTGCGCCGCCGAGTCGGCCTTGAATTCGTCGGCGACGACGATGTCGACCGGGAGGTTGATCACGTCGGCGTAGGACTCGAGAAGTTGCCCGCAGGTTTCGGTCATCTCCGGCTGTATGAGTGACTTGCCGACCGAAAGGCCTTGGGCGGCAAGAAATGTAAAGCACATGCCGCCGCCGATCAGCAGACTGTCGGCCTTCTTGGCCAATTCTTCGATCACGGCCAGCTTGTCCGACACTTTGGACCCGCCGAGCACAACCACGTACAGCCGCTCGGTGGAACTGATGAGTTGTTGCAGCACCGCTACTTCGGCCGCGACCAACTTGCCCGCGTAGTGCGGCAGCAACTTGGCGACGTCGTACACCGAAGCCTGCTTGCGATGCACCACGCCGAACCCGTCGGACACGAAAGCACCATCGTCGCCGACCAATTCGGCCAACTGCTTGGCCAGTGCTGCCCTGTCAGCCTCATCCTTACTGGTCTCACGAGAGTCGAACCTGATGTTCTCCAGCAGCAGCACCTCGCCGTCGGCCAGACCCTCGGCTCGCGCCAGCGCGTCGGGTCCGATCACGTCGGCTGCCAATTGGACATTGCGGCCAAGCTCTTCACTCAGCGCCGCGGCGACGGGTTTGAGCGAGAATTTCGGGTCGGGTGCGCCCTTGGGGCGGCCGAGATGGGCCGTGACCACTACCTTGGCGCCGGCCTCGGCCAATGCGGTAAGGGTGGGCACCGATGCCACGATGCGGCCGGTATCGGTGATCCTGCCGTCCTCGAGCGGGACATTGAAGTCCGACCGCACTAGCACGAAACGCCCGGAGACGCCTTGCGCCAGGAGGTTGTCGAGATTTGGAAGAGTCATCGCTACAGCGACTTTCCGACCATAGCGATGAGGTCAACGAGCCGGGATGAGTAGCCAAACTCGTTGTCGTACCACGACACCACCTTGGCCTGGCTGCCGATCACCTTCGTCAGGCCCGAGTCGAAGATCGAGGAGTGCGGGTCGGCGATGATGTCCGTGGAGACGATCGGCGCGTCGTAGTACCTCAGGATGCCCTTCAGCTTGCCTTCTGCGGCAGCTTTGAACGCAGCGTTGATTTCTTCAGCGCTCGCCGACTTCGACACGTCGACGGTCAGGTCGACGACCGAGCCGGTAGGCACAGGCACCCGCAATGCGTAGCCGTCAAGCTTGCCCTTCAACTCCGGCAGCACCAGGCCGATGGCCTTGGCGGCGCCGGTCGAGGTCGGTACGATGTTCAGCGCGGCGGCGCGGGCGCGGCGCAGGTCCCGGTGCGGGCCGTCCTGCAGGTTCTGGTCCTGAGTGTAGGCGTGGATGGTGGTCATCAGGCCCCTGACGATGCCGAACTCGTCATTGAGCACCTTGGCAACCGGCGCAAGGCAATTCGTGGTGCACGAGGCATTGCTGATCAGGTTCTGACTGCCGTCGTACTGGTCCTCGTTGACTCCGAGCACGACGGTCAGGTCTTCGTTCTTGGCCGGGGCGGAGAAGATGACCTTCTTGGCACCGGCTGCCAGGTGCCCCTTGGCCTGGCCCCCGTCGTTGAACCTGCCGGTGGATTCGAGAACAACGTCTACGCCGAGGTCGCCCCACGGCATCGCGGCCGGCCCGTCCTTGACCTCGAGGGCCTTGAACTTATTGCTGCCGACGATGATGGTGTCGTCGCCGTCGACGCTGACATCTTGCGGCAAGCGGCCGAGGATCGAGTCGAACTTCAGCAAATGTGCGAGCGCGGTGTTGTCGGTGAGGTCGTTGACGGCGACCACTTCGATGTCGGTGCCGTTACCCTTCGTCTTCTGTGCCTCGAGCGCCCGGTAAAAACTGCGTCCGATTCGACCGAAACCGTTGATGCCTACTCGAACCGTCATGTCTTTCTCCTCAACTTGTTTAACCCGAAACCGTGTCTTAGCCGGAAACGAATTTCAGTGAATCGCAAAGGTTCTGTTCTGCTCGCTCGGTCAGCCCGATCTGCAATTCCCACTCGAAGCCGCGGATCGCCAACAGGTAGACCTCGGGAAGCCATCCGAAGCACTGCGTGGCGGTCGCCAGGATCGAAGGAACCGAGATTGCATGCGAGGTGAAACTGAAATCCAGCTTCGGCTCAGGGCGAGTCAGCGCGAACGACGAGATCGCCGGATCCTTCGTCGCGTCCACGAACAACACCCGGGCGAATCCCTGAATCAGATCGGCGTCTTCGAGATTGAGTTGATAGTTGCGATGCAGGACTGCACGCGGCAGCGGCTGTCGCGCCTCGAGCCGATCAACGAATGCCCAACCCAGTCCGTCATCCCGGCGTCCGACGTTGCCGATGCCGAAGATCAGTGACGACGGCTCGTTGAAGAACTCGAGCGCGGGAAATGGCGGCTCAGCGCACGCGCTCATTTAGCACCCGGCCGCCCGCGTCGACCACGGTAACCTTCAGCGGCATCTGCCCCAAAGCATGTGTGGCACAACTCAAGCAGGGATCGTAGGCGCGGATGCCCACTTCGATGGCGTTCATCATGCCTTCGGTGATCTCCGCCTGGCCTCCCAGATAGTCTTCTGCGACGCTGCGTACCGTGCGGTTGAGCACCTCGTTGTTCTGTGTCGTGGCGACGATGAGATTCGCAAACGTCACACTTCCTTCACGATCGGCACGATAGTGGTGCAGCAGGCTGCCGCGCGGCGCCTCCACCACCCCGACTCCCTCACCGGTCCAGGCATCGGGGCTTCCAGTGACCACCAAATCGTCCTTCTGGATGTCTGGGTCCAGAAGCAGGTCCCTGACCACCTCTGCGGCATGGATGATCTCGATCGTTCGCGCCCAATTCGTATGCAGCGTCATGTTGTTCGCCCGGCCGCCGGTATAGGCATGGAACTTCTCCAGCGCCTGCGCGGCGAGCGGGGTCGAAAGGGTGTGGGTGACGTTCATCCGGGCGAGCGGGCCGACCCGTACCGAGCCCGCCTCACGGCCCAAGGCCGTCAGGAACGGAAACTTCATGTAACTCCACTTTTCGACGCCCTCCGAGAAGTGGTCGAGGTAATCGTGATAGTCGAACTCGTCGACAACCTTCTTGTCGTCGTCGACGACCTTCAGCTTGCCGTCGTAGTAGTCCACATTGCCGTCGTCGTCTACGAGACACATGTTGAGTGCGGGCACGTTGGCAAATCCGTCTACTTCCGACCGGTGCTTCTCGTGAAAGTCATAGAAGAGTTCCAGACCCAATCGAGCGTCCTCGATAACCCGATCGACCGATGGAAGTCCCTCAGCACCATGCAAGAACCGATCGACGTCGGAGGCGGTCAGGCTCTTGTTCACGCCGCCAGGGATGGACGAGATCCCGTGCATCCGTTTGCCAAAGACCGCGACGAGCACCTCCTGACCCCATTTGCGCAGCATCACCACTCGCTTGACCAGCTCGGGATCCGCCTCGATCAGTCCGAGAACGTTGCGCTGTTCAGGTGCGGCGTCGATGCCGAACAGCATCTCCGGAAGCGCGAGGTAGAAGTAGGCGGTGACATGAGATTGCAGCATTTGCGCGTAATGCCCAAGGCGGCGCATCTTCACGGCAGTCGGAGTCAAGTCCACCCCTGCGTACGGACCGACCCCGACGATGTCATCGAGCACCTTGCCACCCGCGAGATGGTGGCTGACGAAGCAGATGCCGCAGATCCGCTGCATGAGTATCGGGGCCTCCCAGAAGGGATGCCCTTGAATGAACTTCTCGTATCCGCGGAACTCGACGACGTGCAGTTTGGCGTCGACGACGTTGTAATCGTCGTCGACTTCGACGGTGACCTTCCCATGTCCCTCGATGCGGGTGATGGGATCGATGACGAATGTCGTAGCCATGTGAGTCCCTCAGGGTCAGTCAAAGTGGTTGAGCGACACGGGTAAATCGACGGGACGCCCGTTGATCAGATCGTCGAATACCGCGAAAATGGCGTCCGCCGACGGCGGGCACCCGGGGATGAAATAGTCCATTTTGACCACCTCATGACACGGATACACCTTTGTGGTCAAGACAGGGATATTGCGGTCGAACGGCACAACGGGCCGGGCACCGGCCACCGCAGTCGGAGAGTCGACGTAGGCCTCCGACAGGCAGTCCTTCAGTTCGACCATATTGCGCATCGCCGGCACCCCACCCCAGATCGCGCACGCACCGACGGAGATGAGGATGTCGCAGTTCTCCCGAAAGTGCTGGAGCGTCTCGATGTTCTCCTCGTTGGCGACCCCGCCTTCGATGAATCCGATTGCGCAGCGTTCAGGAATCCGTTTCACGTCCGTGAGCGAACAACGGAGAATCGTGATCTTGTCCAGCAACGCCAGCAGCCGCTCATCGACATCGAGGAAGGACAACGTACATCCCCAGCAGCCGCACAGGCTGATCATGGAGACCTTGATCTTCTCGGCGCGCCTGGCCGCCACCTCCGGGTCCAGACGGGTGGCCGGAAGCTCATGTGATGCAATCGATTTCGTCTCTTTCGTGGTCATTCGGCGTGCCTTTCGAGAACCCGATCACGTACCGATTCGACGTCGTAGTACCGCTGACCGATCGGATCGTCGTAGCCCACCTGCTTTTCGATGATGGTGCCGACCGGACAAATTTCCACGGCTTCTTTCACCTGCTCGGGCGGCATCGCATTGGCCAGCTCGACATCGATCTCAATGCGTGCATTCGCGCCACGTCCGCGGATACTGAAAATCTTCTTACCGGTCTTGCGATCTCGAATGAACTCGACGCAGCGCTGGCAGAAGATGCACCGGTCCCGTTCCAGCCAGATTTTGTCCGAGGCGTGGTCCTGGACGCGTTCGGGGAACTGGTACGGGAAGCGGGAGACCAGCATGTCCAGTTCATAGGCGACAGCCTGCAGAGTGCAGCGGCCGCTTTTCTCACAGCTGGGGCAGTTGTGATTGCCCTCGGAGAACAACATTTCGACCAACGCCTTGCGCATATCGGCGGTTTCGGGTTCGTTCACCTCGATGCGCATGCCGTCTGCAACGTTGACCGTGCACGCGGGGATCACTCGGCCGTTGACCTTCACCGCACATGCGCGGCAGGTGCCCAGTGCCGGCTTTCCCTCCAGGTAGCACAGGGTAGGAACGTAGACACCCGCCTGTGCGGCGACATCGACAAGGTTTCTGCCTTCTTCGGTGGTTACGGCGACCCCGTCGATCTCGATCTGAATGGTCATCTCGACTCCCCAACAGCGAGTTGCTCCATGGCCTTGGCATAGTCGCCCAGCGCTGCGCCGATATCGAAGGACGGCAGTAGGTCTCCCGTCCGTTCGTGAACACGATCGGCATAGATCTCGGGAAACTTTTTCAGTGTGGTCAGAATCGGATTGGGCGCCGTCGTCCCCAGACCACACCGGCTGGTCTTCGCGATGATGCCGCCCCACCGCACCATGTCGTCGAGATCCGATTGGCCCGCCCGGCCGTCGACGACCAGGTCGACCTTCTCGCGCAGTAGCACCCCGCCGGCCCGGCACGGAACGCAGATACCACACGACTCATCAACGAAGAACTGCATGAAGTCCCTGACGACAGCAAGGAGGTCGCGTTGCGCATTGAAGATCATGAACGAACCGCCGCAAGAGATGTCTTCGAAAGCGAGCCGGCGGTCGGCGTCGGCGCTGGCTGAAATCATCTCCCCCGAGGGACCGCTGATCTGCACGGCGCGGGGTTGTTCGGCGCCGACCATCTCCAGGACCTCACGCAGGGTAATGCCCCACTCGATTTCGTAGATCCCCGGCGCGGCGCAATCCCCGGAGACGCTGAGCAACCGAGTGCCTTTCGATTTGGACGTACCCATGGCCGCAAACCAGTCGGCGCCCCGGTCCATGATCCGGGCCGCCGCGGCGAGGGTCTCAACGTTGTCGACAACGGTTGGCTTGCCCAGGAATCCGTGCTCGACGGGGAACGGCGGCTTCAGCCGTGCGGTTCCCCGTTTGCCCTCGCAGGACTCGATGAGGGCCGATTCATCGCCGCAGATGTACGACCCAGCGCCGGATTGGATGCGGATGTCGAATCCGTTGCCCAGCAACCCTTCTTCGCGAAGGTCGGCCAGCTGCTGTTCGAGGTACTCCCTGAGATACGCGTACTCGGCGCGCAGGTAGACGATACCGTGCGCGGCCCCGACCGCGTGGGCCGCAATGATCATGCCCACGAACGCCTGTTTGGGTACACGGGTCAGAAACACCCGGTCCTTGAACGTGCCGGGTTCGCCCTCGTCGGCGTTGCAGATGATGTACTTCTCATCGCCGTCGGCCGCACGACACGACCGCCATTTGATGCCCGTGGGAAAACCGGCACCACCGAGGCCGCGAAGGCCAGAATCCGTGATGGTCGTGATCACTTCTGCGGGCGTCTGTGCCAGGCATCGGTCCAGCAACGCGCGGTAGTCAATGTCGCCGCCGAAGAAGACCGGCCCCTTCCTGTACACCGTGGTATGTGTCAGCGCGTCGATGTATCCGATCTCGTTGCGGGGCAATCGCGCGGGATTCGCGATTTCCGCTGGGGACTGCCCCTGCTTCAAGCGCGAGATGATGTCGGTGACCGACGTCGGCGTCAGATCTGTGAAAACCATGTCGTCGATGAGCATCGCCGGTTCGTGGTCGCTGAGACCGATGCACGCGGTTTCGAACAACCCGAAATCGGCTGATCCAGGCCCGCCGAATCGTGTGCCGGTCTCCCGTTCGAGGGCTTCGTAAACCTGCTTATAACCGTGCATCTTGGCAATAACGGTGTCGCTCAGATAAATCCGGTATCGGCCCGACGGCGTGGTGTGGAAGAAATGGTAGAAAGTGGCCGTCTCGAGGACGTCCTCGGGAGTCAGCCCCAGCCAGCTTGCTATCGTCTGTGCCGCTTCGGCAGGAATATGGCCATAGCTGCGCTGGACGTCCCAAAGTATGTCGATCAGCCTCGTTCGGTCCCTCGGGTGCCGATCGAGAATCGCGGCGATCTCTGCAACCATGGCATTCGCACCATCTGCTAGCTGAACGACTTAAAGCCCGGCCACAACCGCTTGATCATTGTCGCCTCCGTTGTGGTAGTGGCCCGGTGGTTAGCGGCGCGAAACCCCGCCTCCAGTTGGGCGAGCGTCTCATGCTCAATGGGTTCAAATCGGCTGAGTGCCGGGCGGCCTTTACAACAGTCATCGCGCACGCTCCCATGACATTGGATAGCGGGTCTCTTTCATCAAAGCCCGAAACGGCAGCCTTCGACAGCCCTGCACGAATTGTTCACCTGGCGAGCTGCTGGACGCTGTCCAACGATGTGACGATGCGGCGCTATGCCCGTGCGTTCGAACTGATGAGGACCTGGGCCGAGGCCATTGTGGGTAGGCGTTCACCTTGTCGACTTGCGATTCGGGCGCTGAGAACGCACGGCGGTGCAAGAATGGTGGACGTCCACTGGAGGATCCAGGGGGCAGCGGTGATGACCGAATACAGCGGGTCAAAATGGAGACCGACGCATTGGGGACAACTGTCCCAGAATCCAACACGTTACAGAGCATGTCCCCCACTACCGTCGATGCGGTGCAGGACGTTCGCAGCGGCTTGCAGGCCGATGCTTTGCGGCAGGCCGTAACGGACCATCTTCGTTATTCCATTGGCCGCCTACCCGCGGTTGCAACACCGCAACACTACTATCGAGCGCTCGCGCTGGCCGTGCGGGACCGCATGCAGCAGCGCTGGACGAACACAACTCAGACGTACTGGGATCTAACGTCGAAGGTGGCGTGTTACCTGTCGGCCGAGTTCTTGATGGGGCCACATCTCGCGAACAATTTGCTGAATCTTCATATCGAGCAGGAGGCGCGTACCGTACTGGCCGAGCTGGGCCAGGATCTCGACACTGTCCTCGCGTGCGAAAAGGAGCCGGGGCTCGGAAACGGCGGCTTGGGGCGGCTCGCGGCCTGCTATCTCGACTCGCTGGCCACCCTCCGGCGTCCAGCGATCGGCTACGGCATCCGCTACGAATTCGGAATTTTCGACCAGGAGATCCACGACGGGTGGCAGGTCGAAACGACCGACAACTGGTTGATTCACGGGAACCCGTGGGAGATCGCAAAGCCCGACATCGCTTATCGAGTCAACTGGGGCGGGCACACGGAGCGCTACGTCGACGAAGCGGGCAGCGAGCGCGTGCGCTGGGTGCCGCTGCGGGTCCTCAAGGGCATTGCCTACGACACTCCCATCCAGGGTTATAGCGTGAGCACGTGCAACACGCTGAGGTTGTGGAGCGCCAGAGCCGTTGAGTCGTTTGAATTCGAGGCCTTCAACCTCGGCGACTACTACCGGGCGGTCGAGGACAAAGTCGTCTCGGAGACGGTAACCAAGGTGCTCTATCCGAACGACGAGCCCGAGGTTGGCAAGCAGCTGCGCTTGTTGCAGCAGTACTTCTTCGTCTCCTGTTCTTTGCAGGACGTGCTACACATGCACCAGGACATTGCGGGCCGGCCCGTGCAAACGCTCGCCGAACAATGGGCACTGCAGCTCAACGACACGCATCCATCGATCGGCGTAGCCGAGTTGATGCGGCTCTTGATAGACGAGGGTCGTCTCGATTGGGACGAAGCCTGGGCGATCACCGTGGCGACGTTTGGGTACACCAACCACACCCTGCTGCCTGAGGCCCTGGAAACCTGGCCGTTGCCGATGTTCGGCGAGTTTTTGCCACGTCACCTTGAGATCATCTACGAGATCAACCGCCGGTTCCTGGATGAGGTGCACACGCGCTTCCCGGGGGACGAGGCCCGCGTGAGGCGCATGTCCCTGATCGGTGAGGAGGGCGCCAAGAGTGTGCGCATGGCGCATCTCGCCACCGTCGGCAGCCACGCAGTCAACGGCGTCGCCGCGTTGCATACTGAGTTGCTGAAATCCAGTGTGCTCAAGGACTTCTACGAGTTGTGGCCGGAGCGGTTCAGCAACAAGACCAACGGCGTCACACCTCGGCGTTTCCTGGCAGTCGCCAACCCGGGACTGAGGCAGCTGCTCGACGACGCGATCGGGGAAGGGTGGCTCGTTGATTTGGGGATACTTCGCGGGCTCGAGTCCTATACCGATGACGCCGCGTTCCGTCGCGAGTGGCGGGTGGTCAAGCGCGCCAGCAAGGCGCGCCTCACCGACTACGCTCGCTCAACGACCGGTGTTGAGCTAGAACCGGACTGGCTTTTCGATATTCAGGTCAAGCGCATTCACGAGTACAAGCGTCAGGTTCTGAACGTCCTGCACATCATCACGCTGTACCACCGGCTGAAGCAGAACCCCCGCCTGGAGATTGCACCTCGAGCATTCATCTTCGGCGGGAAAGCCGCACCCGGCTATTTCATAGCCAAGCGCACCATCAAGCTGATCAACGCCGTCGCCGAGACGGTGAACGCGGACCCGGACGTCAACCGGTACCTGAAAGTGGCGTTCGTGCCCAACTTCAATGTGCAAAGCGCACATCTGGTTTACCCGGCGGCCGATCTGTCCGAGCAGATCTCGACGGCAGGTAAGGAGGCGTCCGGCACGGGCAACATGAAATTCATGCTCAACGGCGCGCTGACAATCGGCACGCTGGACGGTGCCAACGTCGAGATTCGAGACGAGGTCGGCCCGGAGAACTTCTTCTTGTTCGGGTTGACGGCGGCAGACGTCGAGCGCGTCAAGCGGGAGGGATACCGGCCGACGGATTACATCGAGCGCAACGACGAGTTGCGTGCGGTGCTGGGACTGATTGCTGACGGGCGATTCTCCGGAGGTGATACCGAAGTGTTCCGGCCGCTCGTCCATTCGCTCGGTCACCACGACCCGTTCCTCGTTCTTGCCGACTATGCCGCCTACGTGGACTGCCAGGAAGCGGTGAGTGCTGCGTGGCGAGACACGGAAGCCTGGACACGGATGTCGATCCTGAATACTGCGCGCAGCGGCAAGTTTTCGTCGGACCGCGCCATCGCGGAATACTGTGATGACATCTGGAACGTACCGCCCGTGACTGTCAAGGTTTAGCCGACGGCATCGACGCGAGGGCATTCGTGGAATCTGCTCAGGATGGCAAGCAGCTCAGGGTAAGGCGCGAAGCGCGCACCCATCAGCCGTGCGCGGCGGTCGTCCCGGGTGAGAGCGCGCCGCTCGGCGCGTCGGTGCGCGACGGCGGGGTCAACTTCAGTGTGTTCTCCAAGAACGCCACGCAGATAGACCTTCTGCTGTTCTTCGACGAGCAGTCGATCGAGCCGACCACAGTGATAACACTCGATCCTCGCCGACACCGCACGTATCACTACTGGCATGCGTTCGTGCCAGGCCTCGAGCCGGGGCAGGTCTATGCGTACCGGGCGCACGGCCCGATGGCGCCGCAGCTGGGTTTGCGATTCGACGGCGACAAGGTGCTCCTCGATCCGTACGGCGTGGCCGTTGCCGTGCCGGCGGAGTACGACCGCCACGCGGCGATGCGTCCCGGAGACAATGCCGCGACAGCGATGAAGAGTGTGGTGGGGGCGCCGGACGCGTACGACTGGGAAGGTGATGCGCCACTGCGACGGGCCGCCGCCGAAACCGTCATCTACGAGCTGCACGTGCGGGGCTTCACCCGGCATCCGAACTCCGGCATTGCACCGGAAAAGCGTGGGACCTACGCGGGGTTGGTCGAGAAGATCCCGTACCTGAAGCGGTTGGGCGTAAACGCCGTCGAGTTGCTCCCGGTATTTCAGTTCGACCCACAGGACGCCCCGAGGGAGCTGGTGAATTACTGGGGATACGATCCGGTCTCATTCTTCGCACCGCATCACGCCTACGCTTCGGGCAAAGGGGCACTGGCGGTGCTCGATGAATTTCGCGACATGGTCAAATCGCTGCACCGTGCCGGTATCGAAATCATCCTCGACGTCGTCTTCAATCACACAAGTGAAGGTCCCAGCGATGGACCCACGTTTTGTTATCGCGCTCTGGCCAACGACTTCTACTACATCCTGCAGCATGACAAGTCGCAGTACGCCGACTACACGGGGTGTGGAAATACGCTCAATGCCAACCAGTCCGTCGTGCGACGGCTGATTTTGGATAGCCTGCGCTACTGGGTCGCAGAGATGCATGTCGACGGGTTCCGTTTCGACCTGGCCTCGATTTTGGCTCGCGACGAGACGGGCCGGCCACGTTCGAGCCCTCCCGTGTTGTGGGACGTCGAATCCGATCCTGCGCTGGCGGGCACAAAGCTTATCGCCGAGGTGTGGGATGCCGCAGGGCTCTACCAAGTCGGCAGTTTCGTGGGCGACGCCTGGGCCGAATGGAACGGCCGATTTCGCGACGACGTGCGACGCTTCGTCAGGGGCGGTCGCGGGGCCGTCCAGGGGCTGGCCGCACGCGTATTGGGCAGTCCAGACATTTACGGCCGTGACCACCGCGAGGCCGAGCAGAGCGTCAACTTCGTGACGTCGCACGACGGTTTCACGCTCAATGACCTCGTCTCCTACAACGAGAAGCACAATCTGGCCAATGGCGAGAACAACCGCGACGGCGTGACCGACAACCTCAGCTGGAACTGCGGGATCGAGGGCCCTACCGATGATCCGGAAATCGAAGCGCTGCGCACCCGCCAGATCAAGAACTTTCTCACATTGAACTTGTTAGCGGTAGGGATGCCGATGCTCGTCATGGGCGACGAGGTCCGCCGAACACAGCGAGGCAACAACAACGCGTACTGCCAGGACAACGAGATCAGTTGGTTCGACTGGGACCTGGTCGAGCGGCACTCCGACATTCATCGATTTGCCTCAAGCCTCATTGCGTATCGGACTCGGCCCCTTGCCGAGGGAATTCCGCTGACACTCAACAAAGAGCTCCAGCACTCCGCCATCGAATGGCATGGTGTCAAGCCATACCAGCCGGATTGGAGCGATGACTCCCATTCGCTAGCGATCTCATTCCAGAGCTTGCGGACCAACATGCTCTTCTACGCGATGAGCAATGCATATTGGGAGCCACTGCCGTTTGAGCTACCATCACCACTGGTCCTCGGGGGTGAATCGAGACCGTGGCGGCGCTGGATCGACACCGCACTCGCATCGCCCGACGACGTCATGCCATGGGAAAGTGCACCAACTGTCGAGGCCCCGAGCTACGCGGTGCAACCCCGTTCAGTGGTTGTCCTCATCGCGCTTCTGTCCAGGCCATCGGTTGTTCAAGCTGAATCCCGTTCATCCTAGGCGCGAGTGTGCCTCGATGAGCGTTTTGCAACCTGGACGCGCACTCGGCGGTCGCGCCTTCGACACAGAGCTAACTTCTCAGCTGGGCCGGTCAGAGCCCGGCCTTATCGCGAACCTGACCGGAGCCCCTGCTGGTCCTGCTCCGGTCATCTGTCGAGAGGTAAACATCGAAACTGATGCTGCCACTTGGCATGTGGTGCATTACCTGCGGTTATTCGCAGATTCTCCGCCATAACCCTCGACGACACCGATACACTTATTGAGTACTTCACCCGAATGACACATGCAGGTGCACTGCTGAGCCATTGACCATGTCGTATTGATTCGTCTTGCGATACAACGCGATCGGTCAAGCCCACGAACGATCAAACCGGGAGCGGTATGTCCGACCAACTGAATCGCGTTTCGACGCAATACCGGCAACCGGCCGCCGCAGACCTGAACACGCGGGATCTCGAGATTGTGGCCTCGAGCTTCCTCGCGTCGGAGTTCGCCGGCGACGCCTACATCAACTGGTCCATCGATCGGCGTATCGATGGATACCTTCGGCACCACGGAATGGTCCACGTCGTCAACGACGGCGACGCGTACAACGCGGTACTCGAACACATTTTGAGCACCATCGGTGGCCAGCGCTCCGGCGCCCGGCATCGACCCACCGGCAATTGACAACGCCGGCCGCACTACATCTTGGGCGGGATGCCGACCTGCGGTTCCATCCCGGACCTGACTCTACGCCGGCGCAGTACCGTGCCCAGCCCGCAAACTACTTCTGCGCGGGAGTGGTCAGGTCGTAAACGGTGTCCGAGCCCACCTTCAACGGGCTGAAGTTCGCGCTCACCCAGTCTGCGATGTCCGAGTGCACGTTGTTGCCCCAGTGACCGGTGTTGTCAGCCACGATGTAGTAAGTCACTTCGTGGTTGGCGACGTAGGACTGGAACTGCTGCAGGGTGGGCGCAGGATCGCTGCCACCGAATCCACCGATCGCGATGACGGGTGTCGAGGTCGCGAGCTCCAATCCGGCTGCCGGCGAGGACCTGTTGATGGCCGCTGACCACTTGGTCGTGGTGGCCTCCAGCATGGCGTTCAGCTCGGTGTTGTCGGACGCGTCGTGCCAATTGCCCGAGCCGTTGTCGGCCTTGTCGGCCGGGCCGACCGACGGACCACCGCCGGTATGCGGCTGGCCGAAGGTGGCAATCGAGTAGGCCACCGAACCACCAACCGCACCGAACAGCGCCAAGCCCAAGGCGACCTTCGCCACGCGTTGGCGTCCATCGCCGGCCCACAGCAGCCCGGCGGTGCCGATGATGGTGACCGCCAGAATCACCCAGCGCAGCGCGGGCAGCCAGTCGGCGTTACGGGCCAGAATCAAGCAGCCCCACACCCCGCTGGCCAAAAGCATTGCCGCCAGCCCGAATCGGTGGAAGCGAGATGTCCGCTTCTGCCACATCTCGACGACGCCGATGGCAAACATGGCGGCCATCGCGGGAGCCAGTGACAGGCAGTAGTAGGGGTGCACGTTGGTCTTCATGAAGCTCAGCACCAAGCCGTCGACCACCAACCAGGTACCGAACAGGATGGCGCCGGCGCGTACCAGGTCGGTGCGCGGGGCAC
The DNA here is from genome assembly GCF_029892685.1 of Mycobacterium sp. OTB74. GTDB lineage: Bacteria > Actinomycetota > Actinomycetes > Mycobacteriales > Mycobacteriaceae > Mycobacterium. Next base: position 69,031 of record NZ_JARXVD010000022.1, read on the forward strand.
GACCGCGGGAGATCAGCACCAACACGGTGGCCAGCAGCGCCGCCGGTATCAGCCAGCCGATCTCATAGCCGAACTCACCGGTGAACAGCCGCGGCAGACCCTGAACCTGGTTGCCGAAGCCACCATGACCATGTGAGGGGTCGATCGCCTCTCCCGCGGCATGCCCGATGTGCTCGCCGGTGATTGTGTGCACCTGCGCGGGTCCGTCGGAGGGGCCCTTATCCATGTGGTTCTTGCCGAGCACCCGACCAAAGCCGTTGTAGCCCAACACCAGATTCATGAAGCTGTTGTCGGTTGAGCCCGCCATGTACGGCCGCGATGACGCCGGCCACAATATGGTCAGCAGCACGAACCAACCTGCCGAAGCCAGCATCGCCGCGAGTGCTCCCAGCAAATGCCGTATCCGGCTGCGCAGCGCGACCGGCGCGGCAATCAGGTACACCAGGCCCAGCGCCGGCATCACCATGAGGCCTTCGAGCATCTTCGCCAGAAACGCGAACCCGAGTGCCCCGCCCGCGAGCGCCATCCAGGTGGCGGCGCTGCGGCGGCCGGTACCTTCGGCCTGCAGGGCCCGGATCGTGAAGTACGCAGCCAACGTCATCAGCAGCACCATGGCCGCGTCGGGGTTGTTGAACCGGAACATCATGGCGGCCACTGGGGTCAGTGCCAGGACACCGCCGGCCAGCAGGCCCGCAACCGGGCCGCTGATCCGTCGCACCGCACCGTAGAGCAGGCCGACCGACGCCACGGCCATCAGTGCCTCGGGGATGAGCATGCTGGCGCTGCTGAAGCCGAAGATCTGACCGGACAGCGCCATCACCCACTGCGACAGCGGGGGCTTGTCGACGGTGATCACATTGTGCGGGTCGATCGACCCGAACAGCAGTGCCTCCCAGTCCTGCGAGCCGGCCCACACGGCGGCAGCGTAGAACTGGTTGCCCATGCCGTTGATGGTGATGTTCCACAGGTAGATGACCGCGGTGACGATCAGAAGCGCCGCGAAGGCCACCCGCTCACCGAGCTTGGTCCGCAGGGAGAACCGGCTCGATGAATCGGTCGCGGACACCGTGGTGGGGGCCTCCAGGACAGCGCCAGATGTCATACTCACACGATCATTAAGACCGAGCGAGCTATGCGCTAGCTGTGTAGCTCTGCAGCCGTGCCTATGACTGGTGATTTCGGAGTGTGCAGGTGCACACATCGCCCACCGACACCCAAACAGCGCTACAACGAGTTGACGAACAGCTTGTGCACCCGGCGGTCTCCGGTCACTTCCGGATGAAATGCAGTCGCCAGCATCTGCCCCTGCCGCACCGCGACTGGATGTCCACCAGCCCGAGCCAGAACCTCTACGCCCGAACCGACCCGCTCAACCCACGGCGCCCGGATGAACACCGCATGCATCGGTTCGTCCAGCCCGTCGAACGCGATGTCCTCTTCAAACGAGTCCACCTGACGACCAAAGGCATTACGCCGCACCGTCATATCGATGCCGCACAGCGGTAGTGCCTCCCGGCCCGGTACACCGGCATCCATGATTTCGGTGGCCAACAGGATCATCCCAGCACACGATCCGTAACAGGGCATGCCGTCGGCAAGCCTGGCCCGCAGTGGCTCCAGCAATTCCAGTTCGCGGAGCAGGTGGCTCATGGCCGTCGACTCACCGCCCGGAATCACCAGGGCGTCAACGGAATTCAGCTCAGCCAACCGCCGGACGGTGATAACTGACGCGCCGGCCTCCGTCAGCGCGGCCAGGTGCTCACGGGTGTCCCCTTGCAACGCAAGGACACCGACGCGCGGGCTCACTCGGCATCAGGGGTGAAACCGCGCCTGTAGCGGGTCAGCCCCTCCTGCATCACGGACGCGACCATCTCGCCGTATTGATTGAACAGCGTGCCCTGGGTCAGTGCCCGGCCCCCTGACGCCGATGGTGAGGACTGGTCGTAGAGCAGCCACTCGTCGGCACGGAACGGCCGCATGAACCACATCGCGTGGTCCAGTGAGGCGATCATCATGTGTTTACGCACGTCGAGATGGTTGACCTGCGCCGAGCCCAGCAGCGTCAGATCACTCATGTAGGCCAGCGCGCAGATGTGCAGCACGTGGTCGTCGGGCAGCGGGTCCCGGTGCCGGAACCACACCTGCTGCTGGGAGGCCTTTCCGGGCACCCGTGCCACCTGACTGCGCGGCACGATCCGCACGTCCCACTCGTCGAACTGGGCGAACCCGGCATCGTCGAACGCTCCCCCGGACCGGAAGCCGGGCAGATCATCCGGCGGCGGAGGCACCGGCATGACGTCTTGATGCTCGATGCCGGTCTGATCGGTCTGGAACGAGGCAGACATCGAGAAAATTGTCTCGCCGTGCTGGATGGCACTCACGCGACGCGTGCAGAACGAACCCCCGTCCCGGATCCGCTCGACGAGGTACACCGACGGTGCCCGCGCATCGCCGGGGCGCAGGAAGTAACCGTGCAACGAATGCACCTGAAACTCCGGGGCTACCGTGCGCACCGCCGACACCAGCGACTGACCCGCCACATGCCCGCCGAAAGTCCTTTGCAGAAAACCGGAATCGGGGCTGAAGACGCCGCCGCGATAGATGTTGACCTCGAGCTGCTCCAGATCGAGGATCTGTTCAATCGCCATCCGTCAGTGCCACCGGCTCTTCGCGCAAGCGCTCATCGCTACCAACCGCGTTCGGCCAGCCGGTGCGGCTGGGGCACATCCTCCACGTTGATGCCGACCATCGCCTCGCCCAGCCCACGCGACACCTTGGCCAACGTGTCGGGGTCGTCGTAGAAGGTGGTGGCCTTGACGATCGCGGCGGCCCGGGCGGCCGGGTCGCCTGATTTGAAGATGCCCGAGCCGACGAACACGCCTTCGGCACCGAGCTGCATCATCATCGCCGCGTCGGCCGGGGTTGCGATACCACCCGCGGTGAACAGCGTCACGGGCAACTTGCCGGCCCGCGCCACCTCAACCACCAGATCGTAAGGAGCCTGCAATTCCTTTGCCGCAACGTACAGTTCGTCTTCCGAGAGCGACGTCAGCCGACGGATTTCGCCACCGATCTTGCGCATGTGCGTGGTGGCATTGGAGACATCGCCGGTGCCGGCTTCACCTTTGGAGCGAATCATGGCCGCGCCCTCGGTGATTCGGCGCAGTGCTTCACCCAGATTGGTGGCACCGCAGACGAACGGCACAGTGAACTTCCACTTGTCAATGTGGTTGGCGTAGTCGGCGGGAGTCAGCACCTCGGACTCGTCGATGTAGTCCACGCCCAGGCTCTGCAGAATCTGGGCCTCGACGAAGTGCCCGATCCGGGCCTTTGCCATGACCGGGATGGTGACCGCGTCGATGATGCCCTCGATCATGTCGGGGTCACTCATGCGTGACACGCCGCCCTGAGCGCGGATGTCGGCGGGAACCCGCTCGAGCGCCATGACCGCTACCGCGCCGGCGCCTTCGGCGATGCGAGCCTGCTCAGGCGTGACGACGTCCATGATGACGCCGCCCTTGAGCATCTCGGCCATGCCGCGCTTGACCCGGGCAGTGCCCGTCTGACCGCTGTTGTCCGGTGCGGTTTCCACTGCTATCTCCTCCACATTGGTACAGACCAATTCTAGTGGCCAGGCCAAATCGATAACGCCCGCAGGCAGGGCGTTCTCAGCGGATGGGCTGTAACTCCGGCGTCGGAGCGGCCGGTGCGTGGCTAGCGTCTGCCAGTTCACCTGCCACAGAAAGCAATTCGCCCAGTTGCAACGGATACACCGTTTCACCGGCAGCGGCCAACTGGTCGATGACCGTCGCATCGCACCAGCGGTGCCCGTGGATCGCCTGCCGTTCCACGGTGGTGTGACCGCCGGTCACCGGCTCAAAGTGTGAGGCACGGTACACAAAGAAGTATTCGTCGCTCCGGATCACAGAACCGTTGAACTCGAATTCCGCCTCGCGCCGCCACACCGGTCCGACCAACGCTGCCGGCGAAATCTGCAGACCGGTCTCCTCGGCCACCTCACGCGCCGCGGCATCGGGTAGCGACTCTCCAGGCTCGACCGCTCCCCCGACGGTGAACCACCAGCGCGGTGCCGCCTCGAGAGCGGGGTCCGAACCACAGAACAGCAGCACGTGCCCGTGCTCGTCGAGCAACACCACCCGCGCTGACGTGCGTCGGCCCAACGCCCCGGCGTCGTGTCGCGAAGCACGCTCGACGATCTCGAAATACGTTGGCATGGCAGCGGTTCCGCCAAGGTGCAACCAGCGCACCAGGCGCCGTTCGCGCAACGCCAAAGTGTCCCGCACGGCGTCGTTGTGGAACCGCCGGGCCAGCAGCACCCTGGCCTCGGCGTCGGCGAGCTCGGCTACCAACGCCACCGGTATCGATGCCGGGTCGACCTGTGCCAGCGCCGCAGACAGCTCGTTCTCCGCCGCTTCGCGCGCCGGTCTGGGCGCCGCCTCGGCCGCATCGGCCAGGCCGACCAGCCGGCGACCTGCCGACCGCGAACCATAAGCGTCGGTCGCTACTGCCCGCGCCACCACCGCGCGACGAGCCAACGCGCCGTCAAGGGCCTGCCAGGACAGGTCGTAGCGGACGTGTAAGCGATCCAGGCGGTGCGCGGTCTGATAGGCCCACGCTGCCGTCAGCAGCACCACCGCGGCCACCACCAAGAACACGATGGTCAAGAGGAGATGCATCAGGATTGTCTCTTCTTCGCGCAAGCGCTCATCAAAATTGTCTCTTCTTCGCGCAAGCGCTCATCAGCCCACCACCTGGACCTTGGCACCAGAAGCCGCCACCGTCTCATAAACCAACAGGATCTGGCGCGCCACCACCGCCCAGTCGTAGCGCTCCACCGCCTGGGCCGCGTTCTGGGTGTAGCCGCGCCGCGACGCCTCATCGGACAGCATCTCGACGAGCGCATCGCCCAGCGCAGCGGAGTCGTCTACCGGCACCAGTCGCCCGGCCTGACCGTCCTGCAGCACCCGACGGAAGGCGTGCAGGTCGCTGGCCACCACCGGGGTGCCCGCCGCCATCGCCTCCACCAGGACTATGCCGAAGCTCTCTCCGCCGGTGTTGGGGGCGCAGTACACATCGGCACTCCGCATGGCTGAAGCTTTCTCGGCATCGTCGACCAACCCGAGAAACCGCAGGTGCCCAGCCAGGTCACCGGCCTTGGCTCTCAGCTCTTCCTCGTCACCGCGGCCCACGATCAGCACCTCGACTTCGGGGAACGCCTCAACCAGCTTGGGCAGCGCACCGAGCAGCACCTGCATGCCCTTGCGTGGTTCGTCGAACCGGCCCAGGAACAGCACGGTGCGCCCTGCCCTCGGGTAGCCCGCCAAGGGTGCCGCCTTCGCGAACGACGCGACGTCGACACCGTTGGGAATCTCCACCGCGTCAGACCCCAGCGCCTCCATCTGCCATCGCCTGGCCAGGTCCGAAACCGCGATACGGCCGACGATCTTCTCGTGCCACGGCCGCAGAATGCCCTGAAACACGCTGAGCGTCAACGACTTTGTGGTCGAGGTGTGAAACGTCGCGACGATCGGGCCCTCGGCGATCATCAGCGCCAGCATGGACAGGCTCGGCGCGTTGGGCTCATGCAGGTGCAGCACATCAAACTCGCCTTGTAGGAGCCATCTCTTGACCATCCGGTGCGTGGCCGGTCCGAAGCGCAGTCGGGCCACCGACCCGTTGTACGGGATCGGCACGGCCCTGCCACCGGAAACCACGTAGTCAGGTAGCGCCGCATGGGCCTCCGGCGAGGCCGGCGCCAGCACGCTGACCTCGTGCCCGTACCCGCGCATCACCTCAGCCAATTGCAGCACGTGTGCCTGCACCCCACCCGGTACGTCGAATGAGTACGGGCACACCATGCCGATGCGCATCAGGTGTCCTCGGCGCGTTTCTCACCGGCCAGATGTGCCCGCCGTTCGGCGGACAGATCAGCCAGCCACTGCGGCTGCAGCATGTGCCAATCGGCAGGGTGAGCCGCGATGCCGGCCTGGAAAAGGTCGGCCAGGTCCTGGGTGATGACCGTGACGTCGGCACCGGAGGTGTCCACCGGTGGCGAGATCTGGAACACCCAATCATCGGGTTCGTTCCAGCAGTGCACGGTCACCAGCGTGGCCCCGGTATCGATAGCCAGCTTGGCCGAACCTGCAGGCATCCGGGTTGCCTCACCAAAGAGATTGACCTGCACGCCATTTCGGGAAAGATCGCGGTCGGCCATCAGACAGATGATGCGATTGTCCCGCAACCGCTCGGCCAGCACCTCAACCGGCGGGCGCGCCCCACCGGTCAGCGGCAGAATCTCGAAGCCCAGGCTCTCGCGGTATTCCACGAATCTCTGGTACAGCGACTCGGGCTTGAGCCGCTCGGCGACGGTGGTGAACTTCCCGAATTGATGCACCACGGCGACGCCGGCCATGTCCCAGTTGCCACTGTGCGGCAGCGCCAGGATGACCCCGTTGCCGCGTTCCAGACCCGCATGGATGTGCTCCGTGCCCAGCAGGCAGTGCCTCAGCCGCTCTCCGAGCGTGCGCTGATTCATCGACGGCAACCGAAACGCCTCCCGCCAATACCGGGCATAAGAGGCAAGCGAAGCACGAATGACGCTGCCCGGCACCTCGGCCGGTGACACACCCAGTACCCGGGACAGGTTCTTGCGCAGCTGTTCGGGCCCGCCGCCACGCGCCGCGTACAACGCACCCGCGTCAAACACGTTGCGGGCAGCGAACTCTGGCATGGTCCGCACCAGTTGCCAGCCCGCGGCGTAACCCCAGTCAATCAGCTGCTCACCCAACGGTACCCGGATCCCACCGAACGCCGGGAGGCCATTGGTGGGAACGCTCACGGCTGCTCCTCCTGCGACGGGGTACTCGACGGCAAGGGCTCATGGGCGCCCGGCGAGCGCCGCACGGTGTTCACCCGCTGGCCGAGGGTGATCACGCTGGCCACAGCCAGCAGCCACATGGCGATGGGCAAGGCCAACGGCAGCGGATGGATGGGCAGGTCCGAAAAACCTGCGCCGACCAGCACGATGATCAACCGTTCGGGGCGCTCGATCAGGCCGCCGTCCGCAGACAAACCACTGGCCTCAGCACGTGCCTTGATGTACGAGATGACCTGTGAGGTCACCAGGCAGATCAGCGTCGCCACCACCAGTGGCCGGTCGTGCATCCCGAACGCGATCCACCACAGCAGACCGCAGAACACCGCACCGTCACTGATCCGGTCACAGGTGGCATCGAGCACCGCGCCGAACCTGGTGCCGTGGCCGCGTTCCCGGGCCATCGCCCCATCAAGCATGTCGGCCAGCACGAAGAACGACACCACCAACGCGCCGTACCAGAGGTGTCCGGTCGGAAATAGCGTCAGTGCGCCGGCCACCGAGGCTGTGGTGCCGATGATGGTGACCGCGTCCGGAGTCAGACCGATACGCAACGCACCACGAGCCAGCGGGCGGGAAAGCTTGGTGTAGGCAGCGCGGGTCAGCAGGTAGAAGTCGCTCACGACTCCTGCACCACCCACTGGTCGGCAAGCAGTTTGCGCGTGTCGCGCAACAACTGCGGAATGACCTTGGTGCCACCGATGACCGTGATGAAGTTGGCGTCGCCACCCCAGCGAGGCACCACGTGCATGTGCAGATGGTCGGCCAACGAACCACCGGCGGAGGTGCCCAGGTTCAAGCCGACGTTGAAGCCGTGCGGCCGCGAGATGGCCTTGATCACCCGAATTGCCTTCTGGGTGAAGGACATCAGCTCGACGCTCTCGGCCTCGGTCAGGTCTTCCAATTCGGACACCTGCCGGTACGGCACCACCATCAGATGGCCCGGGTTGTACGGGTACAGATTGAGCACGGCGTAGACCTGCTCACCGCGGGCCACAATCAGACCGTCCTCGTCGGCCATCGTGGGGATGTCGGTGAACGGGTTCTTGGAGCTCGCTGACATACCGGCGCCACCTTCCTCCGCTTGTTTCACCGGCCCCTCGACGATGTAGGTCATCCGATGCGGGGTCCACAGTCGCTGCAGGTAGTCGGGGTCGCCGACCCCGACGTCCACGATGCTCCGCTCGTCGTTCACGGCTATGCGCCCTGGCCCGGTTGCACCAATTCGGCTGTGGGGAAAGCATTCTCGCGGCGGGCGATCCAGTCGACGATGGTGGCCACCACCTGCTCGCGGGGCACTCCGTTGATCTGAGTGCGGTCAGCGAACCGGAAGGACACCGCACCTGCCTCGACGTCCTTGTCGCCCGCGAGCAACATGAACGGCACCTTCTGGTTGGTGTGGTTGACGATCTTCTTGGCCATCCGGTCGTCGCTGCTGTCCACCTCGACGCGCACGCCGTGCGACTTCAGTTGGGCGGCAACGTCATACAGGTAGTCGAGATGGGCGTCCGCGACCGGGATACCAACCACCTGCACCGGCGCCAGCCAGGCCGGGAACGCCCCGGCATAGTGCTCGGTGAGCACCCCGAAGAACCGCTCGATCGAGCCAAAGAGCGCGCGGTGGATCAGTACCGGGCGCTGCCGTGATCCGTCGGCCGCGGTGTACTCCAGCTCGAAGCGGTCGGGCATGTTGAAGTCCAGCTGGATGGTCGACATCTGCCAATGCCGGCCCAGCGCATCCTTGACCTGCACCGAGATCTTCGGGCCGTAGAACGCCGCGCCGCCCGGGTCGGGCACCAGCTCCAGGCCGGAGGCCTCGGCGACCTGCCGCAGCGTCTCGGTGGCCTCGTCCCACATCTCATCGGAGCCGACGTACTTCTCCGGGTCCTTGGTGGACAGCTCCAGATAGAAGTCGTTCAGGCCGTAGTCGGCCAACAAATCCAGCACGAACTGCAGCAACGAGGTCAGCTCTTCGCGCATCTGCTCGCGGGTGGTGTAGATGTGCGCGTCGTCCTGGGTCATACCGCGGACCCGGGTCAGGCCGTGGATGACGCCGGACATCTCTTTGCGATAAACGCTGCCGAACTCGAAGAGCCGCAACGGAAGTTCGCGATATGACCGTCCCCGAGCCCGGTAGATCAGGTGGTGCATGGGGCAGTTCATCGGCTTGAGGTAGTAGTTCTGCCCCGGCTTGCGCACCGTGCCGTCTTCGTTGTACTCCGCGTCGATGTGCATCGCCGGGTACATCCCCTCCGAGTACCACTCGAGGTGCCCGGAGGTGATGTACAGCTGCTCTTTGGTGATGTGCGGGGTGTTGACGAACTCGTAGCCGGCCTGCAGATGCTTCTGCCGTGAGTAGTCCTCCAGCTCGCGCCGCACCACCCCGCCCTTGGGGTGAAAAACCGCCAGACCCGAACCGATTTCGTCGGGGAAGCTGAACAGGTCCAGCTCCGCCCCGAGCTTGCGGTGGTCGCGGCGCAGCGCTTCCTCCACCAACTCCAGGTGCGCATCGAGCGCTTCCTGCGACTCCCAGGCGGTGCCGTAGACGCGCTGCAGGCTGGCGTTCTTCTGGTCACCACGCCAGTAGGCGGCACTGCTGCGGGTCAGCTTGAACGCCGGGATGTGCTTGGTGGTCGGGATGTGCGGGCCGCGGCAGAGGTCACCCCAAATCCGTTCGCGGGTACGGGGATTGAGGTTGTCGTAGGCGGTCAGCTCGTCGCCACCAACCTCCATGACGTCGGGATCGCCGGACTTGTCGTCGACCAGTTCGAGCTTGTAGGGCTCACCGGCGAGCTCGAAACGTGCCTCTTCTTTGGAGCCATAAACCCGGCGGTCGAACAGCTGACCGTCTTTGACGATCTTGGCCATCCGCTTTTCCAGCTTGACCAGGTCCTCGGGGGTGAACGGTTCCGTGACATCGAAGTCGTAGTAGAAGCCATCGGTGATCGGCGGGCCGATGCCCAGCTTGGCCTCCGGGAACAGGTCCTGCACGGCCTGGGCAAGGACGTGCGCGCAGGAGTGCCGGATCACGCTGCGGCCATCGCCGGTGTTGGCCGCCACCGGGGTGACCTCGACGTCGGCCTCGGGAATCCAGGACAGGTCCCGCAACCGGCCGTCCGCGTCCTTCACCACCACGATGGCGTCGACCTCACCACGCTGAGGCAGCCCGGCCTCACGGACCGCGGCGCCGGCGGTGGTGCCGGCAGCAACCCTGATCGGGGCGGCTGGTTCGGCGCTGGCGACGGCGGTCATCGGGAGGCTCCTCGTTGGTCTCTAAAAGCTGGTAATCGCGACCAATGTTATCGGGACCGCCCATTGCGTCCGGGCGCAGCGCCGCATCACGGCTGCCCTGGTTTGAGCTTGACGAACAGCGCTTCGGCGTCGGCAAGCACGGTGTCGCCGTCCAGGATCGCGCCGGTGACATAGATCTTGCGGCCTTCGACCCGCTCCACAGTGGCCGTGGCCTGCAGGTCTTTCTCGATCGGGGCAATTTTGCGGTAGTTGACGTGCAGATAGGCGGTGCGCTGGAACGGGCTGTCGGTCAGCATGAATGCCGCATAACCGAGTAGCGAATCGAACAGCAGGCCCATCGCGCCGCCATGCGCGGCCCCGTTGCGACCCAGGTGGAACCGGCGGAACCGGACCTGGCCCTCCACCTTCCCGTCAACAACCTTAAGGTCCGAGGGCACATTGAGCACCCCACCGCGGTTGGGCAGGTCCAGGCGCCGGCCCGACGGCGAGTGCCATTCGTCAGCCTCGTACGGCTCCAGTAGTGCGTTGACCTGCTCGATTAGGGCCGCGGCCTGGGTGATGACGTCGTCGGGCGCGTCGACACCGCGGGCATTGTCACCGAGGGTGCGGACGGCTTCGACGAACCGGCCGTAGTCGGGGCCACCTCTGGTGGTCGGTTCGGGCGGATTGAAGCCGCCTCCGGCGTGCAATTGGTCTGCTGACACCCCGATACCGTAAGCGTGTCCACCGCGAACACCCCGGCGGGCCGTTACATTCAGTCCGTGGCGCGCAAACTGTCGCTTCGCCGCGCACGATCGGTGATGGGCGCCGAACTCGACGCGATCCGACGCCGCGATCCCGACCTGGACGCCGGCGACATAGCCGGGTTCACGCTGCCGCTCCTGGTTCGCGCGGCGGGCGTGGCGGCGTTGGGCGCGGTGCCACTTCTGGTGGTGCGCAATGGCGACAGGACCAATGACCAACTGGTACCGATCGTCGCCTCGCTGGCTTTGGTGATCATCAGCGCGGCGGTGGTGTGCTGGCTGCTGTCGATCGTGATCTCCGGACTTGTGGTGATGATCTTGTATCGCACCCGCCCATCGACGTCATCGCGGCTGGTGCTGCGCTTCTTGACTGATTCGTTCAAGCGCATCGAGGACTCGACGTCGGCGCTGACCCTGCTCGCCCTGTTGGCTGGCCTGTTGTCGCTGGCGTTCGGGCTACCCGCCCGATCCGCCCAGGAACAGGCCAACTCGGTGCTCGATGATCTGCTCGCAGCTCAGATCGGCGTGCTGCTGGCCGCGCTGGGTTTCGCGTTCATCGCCGAATCGGTTCGCACAGCCGCCGACATCGTCGATGACCAGTCACTACTGTTGGCATGGCCGTGGGCGCTGCTGATTGTCAGTGTGAGCTGGGTGATGGCCACCGTCATCGGCCCATTCGAGGCGACCAGGATGCTGACCATCCTGCTCAAGGACTGGTTGCCGGCCACCATCGACGGTGTCCCGCAGGGCCAGGTGATCGCCGAATTGGTTCCGCCGTCGGCTCGGTGGTGGGTGGCGTTCGGCCCATTGCCGGTCATCGCGGTGATCTGGTCCTACGAGGCTTTGCACCGCGGCGGGCTGACCGCCATCCGCGAGTTCATCTCCACCGATCCGACCGGCCCGCCCGCCCCGGGTGCCATGGTGGACGGGTGAAACTGAACGACCTTGCGGGGCTGACGTTCACCTATCCGGAAGTTGGTGCAACCGCCGGCGACCTGCCCGCCGGCTACCACCATGTGCTCGCCGAGGCGCGGATCGGTGACGGTCGCGAACGATTCGAGGCCGCCGCCGACTCGATCCTGCATTGGGGCATGCAGCGCGGTGCCGGCCTGCGGGTGCAGTCCACCACCGTCGCGGCGGCACCAGGCACCGATGTGCTGGCCCATCTCGGCCCCATCCGGGTGCCGTGCCGGGTGGTGTACGTGCTGGACGAGCCGGAGCGTCGCGGGTTTGCCTACGGCACTCTGCCGGGGCATCCGGAGAGCGGTGAAGAACTGTTCTCGGTGCGCTACGACCCGACCGACGACGGTGTCTACGCACAGGCGACGGCGTTCTCCCGGCCGGCACTGTGGTGGAGCCGCGCCGGTAGACCGGTTGCGCTCCTCGCGCAAAAGCTGACCACCGCGCGCTATCTGCGGGCCGTCTGAGTCGGGCCGCAGCCCACCGGAGAAACCGGTTTACCCCTGTGAGGCACCCCGAGGTGTTGTAGTTTCAGTGCAGACTGACCGCCGTCGAGGAGTAATGCGTGGAGCCAACGCAATTCGGGCACTACGAATTACGCGAACTGCTGGGCCGCGGCGGGATGGGCGAGGTGTACGTGGCCCACGACACCAACACCAATCGCACAGTAGCGCTAAAGGTGCTGCCCCCGCACATGGCCAGGGACGCTGGGTTCCAGGAGCGGTTCAGACGCGAATCGCATGCTGCCGCAGTCATCACCGAGCCGCATGTAGTGCCCATCCACGGTTTCGGTGAGATCGATGGCCAGCTGTACCTTGATATGCGGCTGATTGACGGACGCACGCTATCGGAGATCCTGGCCGATCCCACAGCACAACGCAGTCCCGCGTTCGCCGTCGAAATCATCGAGCAGATCGCCGCAGCCCTGGATTCGGCGCACGAAAGCGGGCTGATCCACCGCGATGTCAAGCCCTCGAACATTCTGGTGACCAAGAACAATTTCGCCTACCTGATCGACTTCGGCTTGGCCCGCACCGCGGGCGAAGATGGATTGACCACCGCCGGAAGCACTTTGGGCACATTGGCCTACATGGCGCCGGAACGGTTCGAAGGCGGCCATGCCGATTCACGCTCGGACATCTATGCGCTGACATGTGTGCTTTACGAGACGCTCACCGGCCATCGGCCGTACCCGGCAGACAGCTTGGAACATCAAATCGCCGGTCACATCGGTGCAGCCATCCCGAAACCCTCCCAGACGGACCCGCGGCTCGCGGCTTTCGACGAGGTGATCGCCAAAGGGATGGCCAAGAAACCGAGCAAGCGCTACGCGTCGGCCGGCGAACTGGCAGTCGCGGCCCGCGCCGCGCTGAACTCACCGGTACGCACCACCGGTCGCTCGGGCCGCCATTCGGCATCCGACGGTCCAACCGGCCGAAAGTCCCGTCGCACCATGATCATCGGCGCAGCAACGGCGCTGCTGGTGGCGGTGTGTGCGGCCATAGGCTGGCACCTCTGGTCCCAACGGCATGCCACAGCACCGTCCGCGTCGGTGCCGTCGAACGCCGATGTTCCCGCCGACATCAGGAATTCGGGTCGGCTGATTGTCGGGGTGAACGTTCCCTATGCACCAAATGAATTCAAGAACTCGGAAGGCAAGTACGTAGGCTTCGATGTCGACCTGATGGCAGCGGTGACAAGAACTCTGGGCCTGCAGCCCGAGTATCACGAAATCCCGCTGTCCAAGATCGTGTCGTCGGTGCAAGCCGGTGCCGTGAACGTCGGGATGTCGTCGACGACCGACACCAAGCTCCGAGAGCAGTCAGCAGATTTCGTCACCTACTTCAACGCCGGAATCCTATGGGCTCGTCGCGCCGGTACCTCCGTTGATCCTTCCGCGCCGTGCGGATTGAAAGTCGGCGTCCACCGGGAGTCGATCGAGGACACCCAGGAACTACCGGCCAAGAGCGATGCCTGTGTGGCGGCGGGCCTGGCACCGGTGGAAACCGTGCGGTTCGACCGTCAAGACGACGCCACTGCCGCGCTGCTCGCGGGCGATCTTGATGCGGTGACAGCGGATTCACCGGTCATCGGGTACGTGATCAAGCTGAGCGGGGGCAAACTCGAAGCAGCTGGCAGCGTTGTAGACGCGCAGCCCTACGGCTGGTCGGTGGCCAAGGGATCACCACTGGCAAAACTGTTGCAGAACACCCTGATTCACCTGATTGAGACGGGCGAATATCGGAAGATCGCCACCAAGTGGGGAGTGGAGATGGGCGTGATCGACAAGCCGGTGATCAACGGAGCCGTTCACTGACCTCACATGGGCCCGTCGGGCCCGATCGCCACACCCAACCACCGGCGGCTGATCAGCGCGTAGCTACCGTCGGCACGAATGTCGGCCAGCCATTTGTTGACCCGTTCCCGTAACGCTGTCGCGGAACTGCGGAGCAGATACGCCTTCTGCGCGACGGTGAAGGGATTATCGGTGGAGACCGGGCACAGCTGGTGATTCTGTGTTGTCTGCCAGCGAATTTCACTGACATCGGTGATCATCGCATCGGCCCGGCCGGCAGTGAGCTGATCGAAGATCATGTTGTTGTCCGGGTACTCGACGACGGTGGCATGGCTCAGGTGCGCCCGATCGAATTGTTCGTTGGTACCACCCGGATTGACCACCACTCGAACACCCGGACGGTCAATGTCGGCCAGCGAACGGAACCTTGAGGCATCGGAACACCGCACCACCGCAGCCTTGCCATCGCGCAGATATGAGTCAGTGAACAACGCGTGCTCCGCGCGGTCTGCAGTGACGGTGATGCCGCCCATGGCGATATCGCAACGGGTATCCAGATCGGCCAGCAGCGTCGGCCAGCTGGTGTGCTCCCATTGAACTGTGACACCGAGGCTGTGGGCCAGCGCGTTGGCCAGATCGATGTCCATTCCGCTCCATTGCCCCTGGGCATCGCGGTAGCTGAACGGGCGGTAGTCGCCGGTGCTGCACACCCGCAGAACTCCGTCGGCGGCGATGCGATCGATATCGGTCTGCGGGCTTTTCGCCCCGCACGCCCCACATATCGCGGCGGCAACCAGGGCAGCAATCGTCCGGGCCAGTCTCGGCTTCACCTGGCCAGACTCTCACGGATGCGGGCAATCCATGCCCGATGCCACTGTGTCGCATAGGCTTGGGGGTGTGCGCCGCGCAGCAGTACTGGCAGTCCTGATCGTGATGCTCAGCGCATGCACTCAAACGGTAGCGGGGCAGGCCAACGCGCCGGCGGACCTCAAGTGGCAACGGAACATCACCACCGCGGTGGCCAAGCTGGGCGGGACGCTGGGCACAGTGGGCAGCGCCCTCGATGCTCAGGACTACGGCGCCGTGTCGCGCGCATGCACCAAGCTACAGAACGAGTTTGATCAGCTCTCGCAGCAACTGCCGACGCCAAACCAAGACGTCAACTCGGCCTTGCAGGACGGCATTGACAACTGGCGCACGTTCGCCCGGGTATGCCGGACCATGACGCCCGGGACAGCAAGCGCATCGTTCGATCAGCTGCAGGCTTCCATGGATCGCGGGGATGCGTCCATGCGAAAAGCCTTGAAGCTGATGGGTATTGACATCGACGCAGATCCCGGGCACTGATTCCCGGAGCCGGCAGTGCCTTCAGTTGATCGGATCGCTGGTGGGAACGCTGACCCAGCTGGGTGCCACGGGGTCGATGTTGAGGTGCTCGGGGTAAAAGGTGTTGCTTCGGTCGAAAAGCAATACGACATCACGAACGTCGTACGGCGGCGGGGTCAGACCCGCAGCGATCATCATCGGCATCGGCGGCACCGCCGACGGATAGTTGCTGCTGTACACGCTCACCCGCAACCGGTGCCCCGGCTGTAATACCGCATCCAATGGGTAGGTGCCGAAGTCGATGGTCGTCGGCTTGCCTGGGACGACGGGGTCGTAACCACGTTTGAGATCCAGGGTTTGGATCGGGTCGACGTAATCGCCGTTGGGGCCACACTTACTTCGGTCCTCGTCCACTTGACGCATTGAGGACACCACCCAACCGGTACTCAGCGGCAGCGAATTGTTCGAGGCGTCATCGACGTCGCTGACAGTGGCCATCCAAAAACCGTCGGTGCCTTCATGCTGCGTATTCAGGTGTACCGCAACGGGTCCCGAGATCAGCGTCGGTACCGATACCGGTGCGCTGGTGAACGTGAGGCCGTCGATCTCGTGTGTGCGTTCATCTTGAGCGCATTCCATCAGAATCGCCGTGCCGCCCACGTACTGGGTGTTGGTGATATCCGAGCAGAGGCCGGCCAACCCGACATTTACGGTCAATTGATCTGGTGCCGTTGGTGGTTGGGCCGACAGCGACCCGTCGTGCCGGGTGCGGACCGCGGTGTGACTGTCCTCGCTTCGCAGATACACCCGCTGGTTTTTCATTCCGGGGCGCGGCAGCTCGTTGATCCTCTGCCATCCTTGCGCGCCGGGCATCTGCTCCAGAATCGGACCAAGGTTCTGCACGCCGTTGTCGATGCCCTTTATCCAGTGGTCGAACCACGCCTTCTGCAGGACGTCGACCCGTGGCGGGGCATCGCGCTTGCCGAACCCGCCGGTGGCGTTGAGGTGGTAGCCCGGTCCCAAGATCAGTTGTTTCTCACCGGGTTTGAGCCCTGTCAAGTCTGCGAAGGACCGGAACTCGGCGTTGCGGAACAGATCGCTCCAGCCGCCAGTGATCATCGTCGGCACGTCGATGTTGGCCATGTTGGTGTGAGTCGCGGTGCGCCACGGGCCGTGCGCGTCGTAGAGCATCATCGCCTGGGGCGAGTCGAGCAGCTCATTCACGGTGTGGGCGTTGAGAGCCGTGTACATGGCATCGGACATGGTCGTTGGATCGTCGGCGCGGTCGTCGATCCACTTCTGGTACGCCTGCTGCCAAGTGCCCAACGCCATGGACTGAGCGTCGGGAATTCGCTTGAGCCCGTTGACCAACCACAGCCAAATCGGCAAGAAACCGATGTCGATGGCGCCGCCGTGCAAGGCCAGGTCCTGAGCGAGGTCGGTACCCGGTTCGACGGCGAACACCGCTTTGAGCGCGGGTGGCCGGTGTGAGGCGGCCTGCAGCGCAGTGATCGCGTCATAGGACACGCCTGTCTCACCCACCTTTCCATCGCTGAAGTCCTGCTTGCTGATCCAGTCGATCACCTCGACGGTGTCCTGTTGTTCGCGTGGTCCCGCCAGCTGCCATGTGCCCTCGGAGAAGCCGGTGCCCCTGACGTCGAGATCGATCCAAACGTATCCGCTCTTGATCAGTTGTTTGTCGGCCGTCGCGACCAGCGTCCCGCCGCCATCGAGGGTCTGCATCATCTGCATGAGGTTCTTCAATGCCGGGTCGGAACTTTCCAGGCTGCCGATGGCGCGCAGAATGCCGTCCTGGATGCCCGGGGCGTTGATGAGCTTGGCTCCCACCGCCATTATCCACTTTGTGTAGGGCGTTGCATTGAGCACAGTCGGCAATGGGTCGGTGACGACCACCCCGTCATCCATGGGCCGGTAGATGTTGGCTTTCAACACTGTTCCGTCACTCATGGTGATCGGCACGTCCCAGTCAATGTGGACCTGCTGGTGCGGCTGCGGGCCGTCCTTCTCGGCGGTCCAGGCACCTTCCATGCCGGTGAAATCGTTGGTGTACGGCTGGTAGTAACCGTCGCTGCCAGTCGCATGCGCCACAGGCACAGGCACACCGCCAGTACCCATGACGACGGTTACCGCCGCCGTCATGGCGACGAGCTTGTAGGCCAACGACACTCGCAAGAGTCCCCCTGCTGCGTACGGCTTCATCGCCGAACCCAGCGGCAGATTACACAACCTACCTGTAATTTTCGGGGACTATCCGGTAGATCTGCGTCGCGTAGCCCGACGTGGCAAGCCGCAGACCTTAGCGTCAGGGGCCGGCGTACTGACCGCGAAAGAGGTTGGTAGTAAACCATTATGATGCGGTTGCCTAGCGCGTCGTTTCTCGTCTACCGGCAAACTCATTGACCAGCAATTCGAGACGGTCCGAGTCATAGCCAGGGCGTAATCGGCCGGCACGGGCAAGGGTGACCAGCCCGTGCAGCGCGGCCCAGAAGAGCTCGGTCAGTGTGTCGACATCCTGCCTGTCAGCGATCGCACCGACCGCTTGACGGAGTTCGGCGAAAGCCTCGACGAGCTGGGCGGGCGTGTCCGTGGCGGCGAAGTGCAAGGCGGTCGAACGGGTGAACATCGCGTCGTAAACCGCCGGATTGTCGCGGGCGAAGTCGAGATAGGCGTGTGCCGTCCGGGTCAGGGCATCGCCAGGACCCGCTGAGCCCGATTGGGCAGCCCGAGTCGCCTCGGCGAGCTCTCCGAAGCCTTCAACGGCCACGGCATCAGCGATCTGTTCCATGCCGGCGAAGTGCTTGTACAACACTGGCTGGCTGTACTCGATCTCAGTCGACAGCCGACGGGTGGTGACGGCGTCCCAGCCTTCGGCCTCGGCCAGCTTGCGGGCAGTCGTGACGATCAGCTGCCGCCGGGCGGCACGGTCGCGCTCACGTCGATCCTCGATAGCCATACCCGATGATAGCACGGCTAGAAAAACTAGCATCGCTATTGACTCGGCCCGAAGTGCGGGTTAGCGTTGCTAGCAGTTGCGAGCGAAGAGAGCTCGATACGGCCTCAAATTTCATCACCGCGCCCGTGACAACAAACCCGGACAAGTCAAAATCATCAGCAGCACAGGAGTATTCGATGTTGCAGCTCAGGATCTACACCCTGCGATCGCCAGCAGCCCTGCAGCAGTATGCGACGGTGCACTGGGCCCGCCACATAGACACCTTCAAGACATTCGGGGTCACCACCCACGGTGTGTGGACAGAGCGAAAAGGCGACGTCAATCGACTCGTCGCGCTCATCCGCTATCCACTTGGCGCCGACCCGGACGAAATCACGCGACAGTGCATGACCAGCCCCGAATTCGCAGCCGACATGGCCGGTTTCGATGGCGACGACATCGTCGGCGTTCAGTCGATGCTGCTCGACCCGACGTCGTTCTCACCGATTCAGTAACAAGACCCAGGAGCACCTGACATGACCACCACGACCATCGGTTACATACTCTCCGGACTCATCGCCGTCGGCATCGTATTCATCGGCGCACGGTTTATCGTCGCGCCGCGCGTCGCGGCCGCCGGCTACGGCGTACAACCAGATCTCAGCCAGCAATCCACCCGCGCTTATCTGAGCGTTAAAGGCGTCCGGGACATCGCTTCCGGAGTAGTCGTACTCATCATCATGGCTGCGGGCCCGGCGCACCTGCTGGGCTGGGCGATACTGGCCGCCACGATCATCCCGATCGCCGACGCAATCATCGTGCTCGGCAGCGGTGGCCCCAAGTCAATCGCGCTGGGCGTCCATGGCGTCACCGCCGTCGTCATGCTTATCACCTCTGGGCTTTTGCTCATTTCCTAGGAGACCTCGTACCGATGTCCACATTCACCG
Organism: Mycobacterium sp. OTB74; assembly: GCF_029892685.1. GTDB lineage: Bacteria > Actinomycetota > Actinomycetes > Mycobacteriales > Mycobacteriaceae > Mycobacterium. The sequence continues at coordinate 88,403 of NZ_JARXVD010000022.1, forward strand.
AAATCTTCGCTGTCCTAGCGATTCTCGCCAACGCCGTCATCTATGGCACAGACGTCTTCGGCGCGATCATCCTGCGCCCCGCCATCGCCGCGGTTGACGATCGCACCCTCACTCAACTTCTCGGCCAGATCCACCGCATCGCAGATCGGCGATTCGCGGTGATCGGCGCCGCCGGGCTGGTGGCCGCCGTGGCAATGACCGCAGTCGCTGCTACGAGCGGGCACTGGGTCAGCGCCACAGCCGGGGCGCTCGCCACCCTCGCCCTGATCGTCTTTCTGGCGATCTACACCCGAATCAGCAAGCCGGTCAACAAGACGCTGACCGCAGCAGCACTCGCCGACCGGGTTCCGAGCGATGCCCGCCAACTGCAGGCTCGCTGGGACTCAGTCATCAACGGGCGCGTCGCGCTGCAGACCGTCGCCCTCATCGCGCTCTGCGTCGCCCTCGCCGCGGTGTGAACCACGGCGCGAAACAGCTGTCGCGCAGCCGATTCGACGTCACCACCACCGACTGCGGTGAACAATCGCATCCGCGCACAACGCAACACCGGCGATCAGGAACAGGACGCGTACCCCGATGGGCCCGTATCGGGTCAAGGTTCGCACCAACCACCGCTGGGCACGGTCGGCCCGCTTGCTTCGGCTGGTGGACAGCGCGAGAACGAGCATGCACGGCAGCAGCGCAATGAAGCAGTACGCAATCACGATTAGCGGCCACTCTGGCGGCCGTGGCTGGAGCGCAGCGATCATAGCTAGCCCAGCCAAATACGGCACCGCGGTGGAAGCTTGGCCGAGTCCTACCGCGGCGCCGACGAACCCCAGCAGCCACGGGCGCTCGCGCATCGCCCCCATGGCCCATCCAGGAGCGGTGGACTGGGCGACCAGCGGAAAGAATGCCAACGCGATCAGCACCAATCCCAGTAACAGTTCGCCCCAATACCGCACTGCCGGTGTGAGATTGAAGTTGGTCAGATCGGTGAGCAAGTGCAGGCCCAGCACCGCGCACATACCGAAGGTGGTGGTCACCGCAAAGACGCCGGCGATGAAGCTGACGCCACCCGGCAAGGCGGACTGACGGTTCAACCGACTGCCATAAACCACCACTGAGACAACGCCGATATTCAGCACACTTAGGGAGTCCAGGAACGCCAGGCCCGCCAAGGTCAGCAGAAGCGCAGTCATCCAGGTGGCACCCCCGGCGCATCGGAGCGTCGACGAGGTTGGCTCGACGCCAGCAGACGAATACCCCGTCGACCCTACGGCGCGGAACCAAAAAACAACCACGCGGTGAGACTGTGTCCCCCGTACCAGGGCCAAGCGCCTCGCGAAGGCCTGATTCGCGGCAGGCGTCTGCGGCCTAGAGCCGGAACATTTCGCGAGCCATGGCGGCGTCCTCAAGGAAGTCCGCGCGCCGCGGCGGCGGGTTGTCGCGCCGGGATTTTCGCGCACTCCTGCCGCCCTTCGCTGTATCGACGGGGTCGATAAAGCCAGCCGACGAAGGCTTGACAGGTCTGAGGCTGACCGGTGGCGCAGCAACCCCGATGACCAATGCATTGAGGTGCCACCACACTCCCTTGATCGCACCGCTGAACGAACGTCCGGTGGGCGGTACCGCTGAAGCTGAATCCATCTTTCCCCCAAGGGAATAGTGCGGATAAGCCGGTCTATGCGCTGGGGCCGTTACGGCCCATCGACGGCGGATGTGCCGCCCGTCGTCGATAACCACCACCAGATTTACATATGATCGTACGTTCGTCAACATACGTACGTATGAGGAGATACAATCGGTCGTATGACGAAGTTGGGCGACGCCCGGCGCACCGCAGTGTTGGACCAGGCCACACACGTTGCGTCCGTCGACGGGCTCGCAGGCCTCAGTTTTGGACGCCTCGCAGAACAGACGCTGGTCCCCAAAAGCGCCCTGCAGACGCTCTTCGGCACCAAGGAAGAGCTTCAGCTCGCCATCATCAAGACCGCAGTCGAGGTCTTTATCCGCAGAGTCTTCGTCCCCGCAGAACAGCACCCGGAGGGTCTGCCACGACTGCGCGCACTCATGTCGGCGTGGGTTGACTATCTGCAGGAGTACGAGGGTGGCTGCATCCTCGCGTCCGGCGCCTGCGAACTCGACGGCCACCCCGGGCCGGTACGTGACGCGCTCGTCGATGCGGTCAACGCCGGCGACGCGCTGATCACCCGGGACATCAGCCTCGCCATCCGCCTCGGCGAATTACCGCCGGACACCGATGCCGAACAACTCACCTTCGAACTGCATGCAATGATCCTGCAGGCCAACCACAACAATCAGCTCCTGCACCGACCCGATGCACTGCAACGAGCCCGCGTCGCGATCGAAAATCGCCTGACTCCGAATCCAAGGTAGATCGGATCTCCATCAGGTCTGGGCGCTGCTGGACAGCGTGCGACGGACGAGCTGGCGGAAAAGCAGAAGAGGGATAACAATTGCGCCGCGTCGCGCAAGGCTGCACTATCCGAGTATGTCGGACATTCAGGTCCCGATGAAAGACGATGCATTAGCTAGCACGCTGGCGCATTCCCGCAGCGTCGCCGAAGTTCTTGCGGTATTGGGCAGTTCGGCCGACGGGCTCGACAGCGACACCGCGCGCGAGCGGTTGGCCACCTGCGGCGCCAACAAACTACCCGAGAAGAGATCCCGTCCTGCTGTCCTCAGGTTTCTCGCACACTTCAACGACGTCTTGATCTACATCCTGATCGCCGCCGGGGTGCTCAAAGCCATCCTTGGCGAGTGGGTGGATTTCGCCGTGATCATTTCTGTCGCGGTGATAAACGCCGCGGTTGGCTTCCTGCAGGAAGGCAAGGCCCAGCGCGCCCTCGACAGCATCCGGTCAATGTTGTCAGTCACCGCGCAGGTACGCCGCGATGGCGACTGGCAGAAGCTGGACGCTCAGACGTTGGTACCTGGCGATGTGGTGCGCATCGCGTCAGGGGACCGCATCCCGGCCGATATGCGTCTGCTGGAGGTCTCGAATCTGCGTGTAGAGGAGTCGGCGCTCACCGGCGAGTCCATGCCCACCAAAAAGAACGTCGCGCAGGTCGGCGCGGACGCGGCTCTGGGTGACCGCATGTCCATGGTCTATTCGGGCACGATCGTCTCTGCGGGGGCCGGCACCGGGGTGGTAACCGCCACCGGCGCCGGCACTGAGATCGGCCGCATCCAATCGCTTATCGCCGACGTCGAAACCATCGACACGCCGCTGACTCGCAAACTGGACCGCTTCGGCCGCCAACTGTCGCTGGCCATCTTGGGCATGGCCGCACTGATGCTGGTGATCGGCAAACTGATCCACCAGTTTTCGGTGAGTGATTTGATCACGGCGGCAATAGGTTTCGCCGTGGCCGCGATACCGGAGGGGCTGCCCGCAGTCGTGACGGTCACGCTGGCACTTGGTGTGCAACAGATGGCACGCCGAAACGCGATCACCCGGAAACTGCCCGCCGTTGAGGCGCTCGGCGCGGTAAACGTTATCTGCTCGGACAAGACAGGCACGCTCACCCAGAACGAGATGACCGCTCGCACCGTAGTCACCACACGCCACGAGTTCGACGTCACCGGCACCGGGTACCGACCCGACGGAGACATCAAACTCGACGAGACACCGATCGCACTTGCCGACCATCCCGACTTGGCGGCGTTGTTGACGACGATGGCGGTCTGCAACAACGCACGGCTATTCGAGACCGACGGGCAATGGCGGGTGGTGGGCGAGCCGACCGAGGGTGCGCTGCGGACGTTGACCCTCAAGGCTGGTATCGACGACACCGACTGGGCCCGCCTAGGCGTTGTGCCATTCGAGTCAGCGAACAAGTTCATGGTGACCCTCAACACCACTCCCAGCGGCGAACGCCGCCTCTACATCAAGGGTGCACCGGATCGTTTACTCGACCGCTCCATCACCCAGGCCTGCGGGCCGTCCACAGAGCTTCTCGATCGTCGGTTCTGGGAAACGCGCATCGACGAACTCAGTGCCCAAGGACTACGGGTGCTGGCGGCAGCACAGCGACCCGCAGTCGGTTCCGACACCGTTGACATCGGCGACGTCGACGACGGACTGGAATTCCTGGGCCTAGTCGGCATCGTCGACCCGCCCCGACCCGAGGCCATCACGTCCATCGCGACCTGTCATGACGCGGGTATCCGGGTCGCGATGATCACCGGTGACCATGCCGGTACGGCGCGTGCCATCGCGCGCGAGATGGGCATCATCAAGGCCGGTGAAGAACCGCGGGTCCTCACCGGGGCGGATTTGGAGGCGATGAGCCAGCCTCGGCTGCGGGAGGTGGCCGACGAAGTCGATGTGTATGCACGCACGAGCCCGGAACACAAACTGCGCATCGTCAGCGCCCTACAAGCCCAGGGCAAGGTGGTGGCGATGACCGGGGACGGCGTCAACGACGCACCGGCGCTGACCCGGGCTGACATAGGCGTGGCAATGGGCATCAAGGGCACCGAGGCAACCAAGGAGGCCGCGGGCATCATCCTGGCCGACGACAACTTCGCGACCATTGAAAAGGCGGTCGAAGAAGGCCGGCGCATCTACGACAACATCCGCAAATCCGTGCTGTTCATGCTTCCCACCAACGGCGCTCAGTCGTTGATCATCCTCGTTGCGATCCTGATTGGGTTCGCGCTGCCATTGCAGCCGGTGCAAATCCTGTGGGTGAACATGGTCACGAGCGTCACCCTGTCGCTCGCCCTGGTGTTCGAGAAAGCCGAAGACGGCCTCATGACGCGCCCGCCGCGCGCGTCGAACCAGGCGTTGGTGAACCGAGCCGACCTCGGCATGATCGCGTTGGTCTCGATACTGGTTGCGGGCGCAGCCATTACGGAGTTCTTCGTCGCGCGCGCCGGCGGGTATCCATTGGCCGTGGCGCAGACCGCCGCAGTGAACTTGCTGGCGCTTGGCCAGGTCGCCTATCTACTGAACTGCCGATTCATTACCTCGTCGAGTCTGCGACCTGAGGCGTTTCGAGGTAACCCGTGGGTGTGGAGGATGGCCGGTGCGCTGATCGTGCTGCAACTCGTCTTCACGTATGCACCCTTCATGCAAGTGTGGTTCCACACCGCACCGATCACCGCCCGCGGGTGGTCGGTCGCCGTCGCGCTGTCCGTTCTGATCTTCCTGATCGTCGAGGCGGCCAAATGGGTGGAACGCAGGATCAGCAGGCCACGCATCTCTGGGTAGGCGCGGCGCGCGTGCCTACTCACCTCGGAGGAGAAGTGCGGCGTATCGTTGCGATACTTCGCTTTTCCACATGCTTGAACCACCAACGCGACGTAACGAGCCGGTCAGACCGGGGGTAGACATGCCCGATTCGGTGGATGGGCGGCGGACGAACGGCACACAAGCGGCAGTGCCAAACCGCGACCTGTCGGTGGACTTCTACCGGGTTTCAGCGATTGGCCTTGTCGTGGTGGGACATTGGCTGGTGGCGTCTGCTACCTATCGCGACGGCGAATTCGGCTTGCAGAACGTACTCGTCGAGATGCCGTGGACGCAGTGGCTGACGTTGGCATTCCAGGTGATTCCGGCTTTTTTCTTGATGGCCGGATACGCCAGCGCAGTGTCCTGGACTCGGCGGCGAGAAACCGACGCTGAGCCGGCGCAGAGCTGGCTGCGCTATCGGCTGTCCAGGACGCTGGGTCCGACCGGGGCGTACATAGCGATAGTGCTGGCCGTGGTTTTGGTTCTGCTCTTGGTTGGGGTGGACGGTTCGAAGTTGGCGTTCGGCGGGTGGGCGGTCGCCTACCACCTGTGGTTCCTGGTCACTTTCGTGCTGTTAGTCCTGGCGACGCCGGTGGCGGTGGCCGCGGACAGGCGGTGGGGGCTTGCCGCGCCGGCCGCCATGGTGATTGCCGTGGGAGTCATCGATGCGGCCTATATCGGCGCCGACGTGCCCTACATCGGCTACGTCAACTACGTGCTGGCTTGGGGGGCGGTTTACCAGCTCGGAATCGCTTGGCGCAGCGGCAGATTGCCCGGCTACCGGCCGATGGTGCTGGCGTTGGTGTCAGCCGTCATTCTGGCGGTGCTCGTCACGTGGGGCCCATACCCGATCAGCATGATCGGAGTGCCGGGTGCGGAAATTCAGAACACGGGTCCGCCGTCGCTTGCGTTGGTCGCCTTCGCGGCCGCCCAAGCCGGGCTGCTGATGGCGGCGGCACCCGTCGTCAATCGTCTACTCAATGCCGCCCGCTTGCACCGCCCGCTGGCGGTGGCCAACAGCGCGGTGATGGGTCTGTATTTGTGGCATATGGTCCCAGTCGTCATCGTGGCGCTGATCGGCTATCCGACCGGATTGTTGCCCCAGCCGCCGATGGGCTCGAGCGACTGGTGGCTTGTTCGCCTCGTCTGGGTCGCGGCGATTTCCGTTGTGGCAGTGGTGTTGATGGCATTGTTGCGGTGGCAGAGAGCTCGGCTGGCCGCGCCTCTGCCCACGCTCACGGTGCCACTTCCGGACAGTTGGGGCCTAGCGACGTTGCTTGTAGGGGCGTTGGTGTCGGCGGTTGCCGTCTTGAATTTCACGATCGAGGGCTTTGCCCCCGATGGGCGTTTCCCGCTGATCGCCACGCTGTTGTTCGTCGCCGGCGCGGTCCTGGTCGCCCTCACACCCCGCGTTGAATCGCGCGCGACCGCGCAGCCCGCATGAATTCGCGGCCGGTTAAACGTTGAACTGAGCTACGGAAGCATGGTCACTGACTGCGCTCAGGTATCTCGTCCGCCTTCGCCGAGCGTAAATCAGGGGAAGCGTTTGAAGCAGCGCTCCTGATCGCTCAGTACCCCGGTGCGGAACGCATCGATGCGAGCGAAGCTTGCGGGCGCCGACTGCCCGTTGATGTCGCTGGCGGCCAGGCCATTTGTGAGCAGTCCGACTACGGCTTCGTCAAGGTCGCCTGCTGTCAACGCGACGGTGTTTCCGTCGGGTGTGCGCACCTGCTGTGCGAGCTTTCTGGTCGCCACGCCTGTGAGACAGGCCGTTCGCAAACCCGCCTGGGCGGTGTCCACGGACATTCCAAGCCCATACTGCACCGCCAGCATGTAGCGCGATATCAGCACCGAGTAGGCCGTGTTGTCACCGGTCAGACCTGTCGGACTGGTGCTGGGGGAACCGAGCTTCTTCAACGCGGGAAGGTCCACCGCGATGGTGTTGGTTGCCGGGCAGAACGAGGCAGGCGCTGTGGGGCGGGCATTGGGGCACTTGGCCGCCACGGCCGCATCGATGGTGAACGTTGGTTGTCTTGCAGGTCGGAACAGGATTTTCATCGCCGCGATCACGGCCTTAACGGATTCTTGCGAAACCGGCCAGTCTCCGGTCTCGTGGCGCTGTAGTTGCACGGGCAGGTCTCCGCGCCGCTGCGTAACCTCCTTCGCGTCTATTCCCTTACATGTCCGCGGCCCGTCGGTGAATCCGAACTGGAACGCCGAGACTCGTTCGAAAGCCGACCCGTGTTCGCCGCCGCCCGAGGCTGGCCTGTTGGCTCTCATCGGCGGGTCCCGAAAGGAAATCACGCTGGCGAGGAGGGCGTTGAGACCGTTGCCGGTGGAAAGCATGAATCGGCGTGAATCTCCTGAAGCGACCCAACGCATATATGCCCCTGCGAAGCAGTCGGCCTGCTGCTCGGCCACCAGTGTCGGGATGTCCGCACGGTTCGGCTCGGCCTGGTGTTGCACCGCATGCCCGTATTCGTGGGCCAACACCCCGGCGACCGCCATCTCACCGTAGGACTGCTTCAGGGATGGCAGCAGGGTGCCGCGGTCCCAGCCGATCGAACCGTCCAACGGACAGAATGCGGCGTTGACCAGTCCCGAGGTGGTTTCGCGGCAGAATGATGGCGCGGCGCCCGGGCGTTTGGCGTCCCAGGATACGAGCTGGCGGACAGGGGTGAATCCTTTCCCGAAAGTGTCGTTGAAGGCGCCCTTCCAGTAGTCCTCGACATCGCTGACGGCCTGAACCGCGAGTGTGTCGATCGGGCCGCCGTCGGTGTTGGTCACCGTCCGAGACGGCTTGGGCGCACCCGCTCTCAACCCGGAGGGTCCATCCGTCACTCGCATGCCCGCCACCTTGAACGGGTCGTCGGGCTTGGAGGTCACCGCGCCGCACGCCGTGGCCAGCACCACCGCCACTGCGGCCATCGATGCGCCGACAAGTCGCCGCGGCTGTCTTCGGGCAACGGCGCCTTTGTGTTTGCAGCCCGAGTGCTGATCGAGCCCCGCCAAAACTGAACGAAGACCGTCTCGATTGCGGTCCTCGGCGCGATTCGCGGCTATGAATACGGCGTGACGCACGATGGTGTCCATTATCGCCGCGACGCGCATGGCCCGCCAAGCATTTAACCCACTTCGCCTCAACTGCAAGAAAGGGTAATCGGGCGAACGGCTTCGTTTGCCAAGGTCAACCCTCATGGGCGGCTTCGGCGGTGGTTTGTTGTGGTCCCGACTGGGATCGAACCAGTGACCTTCCGCGTGTGAGGCGGACGCTCTCCCCCTGAGCTACGAGACCGGGGAATCTCACCGATTTGATCGGTGGGACGTCAGACATTAACACGAACCGAACGCCAAGCGAGAATCGCACCCCCGGGAGCCGGCCCTCACACCAGCCAGACGTCGGCCGGCCGATCCGGCGGAATTCACACGCCGTATCGGGGCCAGTCCGGGCGCTCCGACTGCGCACGGGGACAACGCCTTTCCTGCGACGCGCCATTTACCAGGCGTTTTCACGTGATTTGTGTGTAGTCCCATTCGTGGACTAATGTCTTGCATCGCAACGGACGACGATCTCGGCCGTAGCGCGCGGATGTAGCGCAGTTGGTAGCGCATCACCTTGCCAAGGTGAGGGTCGCGGGTTCGAATCCCGTCATCCGCTCGAGGGTGCAGTGGCATCAACCCCAGTGGTGGAGTGGCCGAGTGGTGAGGCAACGGCCTGCAAAGCCGTGCACACGGGTTCGATTCCCGTCTCCACCTCCAAAAATGTTCAACCCGGCGCGATTAGCTCAGCGGGAGAGCGCTTCCCTGACACGGAAGAGGTCACTGGTTCAATCCCAGTATCGCGCACCACGTAACACAGCAGCTCAGGCCCGGTTTTCGAACCGGGCCTTTTCTGTTGTTTGCAGAATGATTGCGGAATGGCACGACGGGCGGCCGATATAAGTCGGCCCCGCTCGGTGTTTGCACCACCTGCGGGGCCTTAGCCCACGGAGGCACCCGTGAACCTTCTCGCAGACGCTACTCTGACCGACCGACACGAGTCGACATCGGCGCTCGACCGGATAGTGACGCTGGTCGACCAGTCTCGCCACGAGCTTCAGGGAGTGCTCGCCGTACTGCCCGATAGCGCGGCGCTGTTCGCGTGTATTGACCTCGTGACCGCGCTCGACCACCTGCGCCTGGCCGCCGTCGCCATCGACAAGGCCGCCGACCAGCTCGACACCGCCTAACAACGACAACACCCCCGCAGACACACGTCTACGGGGGTGATCGTCGTTCTTGCAGAGCCCGACGTAAACCAGCCTGCGCGCAGTAGCTCAGTCCCACGCCTGCGCCGTGGGCCGTGCCGCCACGGCCTAGCTAACCCAGCGGCACGGCACGCCAGACCCTACTCGGTTTCGGGAGGGTCTACTCGGCGTGCCCGAGAACGAATATCGGGCGATGGTTTCGGGGCCGCTTTGGGGAGGGGATCAAGATCAGGGCCACCCGTAGGGTGTCCGCGCAGTAGACGGAACCAAACACTGAGAGAAAGAAGCAAGCCGTTACATGACCACCACTACACCCGCAGTTGCACTGCCACCCGGCGCCGATTCCGTTGGCGATTGGGAATACGACGAGCTGCCCGAAATCTCGACAGCCAAAATCCGAGTCGTCCGGTCACCAAGGCGACACATCATCGGCAGTCCTGCAACCGTCTCTGTTGACGCCTGGCAGCGAGAAGACGGCACCCTCTTGTGCGCCGACATGAACATCGACTTGGCTGAGCACCCGGTGAACGCAGCCCAGTGCCGAGAGCTCGCAGCCCACCTGCTGGAGCTGGCGCCGCTGCTGGACACCTGGAGCGCCGAGGTGTCTGAGGAGTGAGCGCCTAGCGGTAAGCAACGACAACCGCCCCAAGGCTGCATGCCTTGGGGCGGTTCACTATTCGGTACATACTAGAGCGCAGGCCGGCGCCGTTCATCAGCTGCTCATACACGCGCGAACGCAGGATGCCCCAGCGCCGCCGTCATTCAACAACATCGAGCAAACCTCGGAACCACTCGTCTAGTCGTGGTCCGGTGTTCGTGGGACCTGTTTGACCGTGCTGCTCTTTCCAGAGCTCATAAGCCTCCAACGGTTTCTTGTATCCCTCCCCGCATTCATACGATTCATATAGGTTCTCCGTGCAATGGTTGTGGCCGGGGTCGGGGTCGGCGAGCAAGACGGTAGGTGACGAGTGCATCTGACTGGATGCAGCAATGCACGCGAGGCTGGCTATCACCGCTGCCGCGGCGGCAAACACCGCAATGAGCCGATTTAGCATCATGCTCACCATCATCAGCCGCGCCAACAGTGCTCCACACGAGTAGTTGACTACTGGTTTTAGGGAGCCGCTGCCCCTAAGCCCTGATCGCACTAGGCGGCAGCCAAAGCGTCGCAGTCAGTGACGACTGCTGATTGCCACTGCGGGCCGTGAGTTCAACAACTGCGAGCCAAGAGCCGTCAGCCCGTCGGACCCAAGCCAATTGGCGGGCTGGCATCTCGTAATCGATCTGTAGGCCGCCGGCCTTGACCCAGAGTGGTAGTTCGTCGCGGCGAGTCCCGGAGGTTGGCAACCAACTCGTGTTGACCATGACACTGCGATCGCAGGGGATCAAGGTTCGATACCCGGCAATGTTCTCCCACGACTCGAACATGCATTCGATTATCGCATCGGGTGGAACCAAACGGCGGCGAGATGCGTCTAAACGGGCATGCGCGATCTTGACACCATTGACCGAGAGTTATAGCTGCTGGCGTTCATCCACGTGACGCTCCGGCAGTTGGGTGCCGTCGGCACGACGACCGCGATGGACCGGCTACTCGACGAACGGATCGAGCGGACCGGGTGAAGTGCCGCGACTTGAGGATGTGGTTGACGGCGAACGCGGCCCAGATGATCGTCCACATGCCGCCTAACTGCCGCTGCTGTAATGCTCGGACGCGGCGCGTGCATGGCCACATGGTCCTGACGGCGGAAGATTTGAGTAGTCAACTACGCGTGCCCCCCTGGTTCGAGCGCGGGAGACTTCATTCCACCGGCCGAACTAGAAGAAGGAGGACCATCATGCCGGACATCAGAACGACGGGTCTCACAATTTATTGGCATCCAAACAAGCAAGCTTTTGATTTCGCCGCCCTGATTTACAATGCCGGACTACCGCTCACCGGGTGGCCGATCAATGTCACTCTCGGCGCTACTTTTGTCAGCGAATACATCGGAGAGCTCCCCTCCGGCATCGACTATCAGTTCACCACGGCGCAAGTACCTGTTACCGTGCCCGCTAACGTCACGCTGAATACCGGAGAAACATACAGAACGGCGTACTTTGCAGGTATACCGTTCTTGCCCATCCCTGGCGAAAACTATAACTACGTCCATTTTCAGGTAATCTTGGCGGACCTCGATGGCGTCACGCTAAACACTTACGAGGTGCCGCCGGCGCCGCCGGTGCCGCTGACACCTGAGGGTTACGAGGTCGACCAAAAGATTCCGGTGGCGGACTGGTGGAAGCTTCAGCCAGCACACATCCCAGGCATACGGCCGCCAGAAGGCCCCGTCCTAGGGCGTCCGACAACAAACCACCCGTAGATTCCCAGGAATCCGTTAGCCCAAAGTGAACGAGTCCACTCGCTCTCGTTAATAGGACCTGCGGATACGCCGAGGTAACTACTGCCTTGGGGCGGTTCGCTATTCGGGGGTCCAGCGTTTGGCCATGATCTCCATCAACACCAGCCGGCCAGACGAGCCGAAAGGCGGATTTCAAAGTACGGTCATGCCGACTAACGCCGCCAGCGGAAACAGCTCAGCGGTCGGCTGACTTAGCCGCCTCCAGACGAGCCGCGTTGCTCCCAAAGGGTGTGGTTCTTGTGCTCGATCACCGCGTCGTAGACTCGCTGTCCGTTCGCGTTTCGCACCAACTGCATCGGCCACCGGCCATCGACGTAGAGCACCCAGGCCGTCCACGTCGCGCCCCGCGGGCTCTTCTTGTCGTACTCGCCTTCCGGCAAAATCCAGTACCGACCACCGTCGGGTGCGTCGGCCCACATCGGCACCAGCCAGTGGCCGAGTTTCGTCTTGGTCTCGCCGCGGCTCAGTCCATCGGGGCGGTTCCAGACCAAGTCCTTCGCGCCTGCTGGCGGGCTACCGTGGTCCTCGCCGTGCGGGCCTCGTGCTGTGCCCATAACCACTCCTTGCCTTCGGGGTTCTGTACGTGATCAAGCTCCGAGGCGGAGCTAGTGCGGCTTCAGGCCATACACCGTCGGGCACCACTGGACCACATCGCCGGGATGCGTCGATATGGTTCCAGGCACATAGATGGTCGGCACACCGTTGATGACCCAACAGTCTTTGTTCGAGAGGTCAACACCCTGTTCGGGCTTCTGTTGGAGCTTCGGTTGCGGGTTTGGTTGAGGCGCCTGTTGCGGATTTTGATTATTGGAGTTCGAGTTTTGCGGTGGCTTAGGCATACCCGGCCCCTGCGGTTGCTGTTGGCACTGCTGCGGGTCGTCGCTGCTCGGCTGTTGTTGTGGCACGCAAGGGGCGGCGCTGGGATCGTCTGCACTTGCGATGGGCGCACACGCCAGGATCGCACCGGCCGCTGCTGTCACCGCGAAGAAAATCGCAGCAGTACGTCCCGGAATCGTTGTCATAAATAGGCTCCTTCAGATTGGACGACACAAGCAGACCCCAGCCGTGCCGAGGCGGGGACAGGTTCAGACCGACTGCTCACTAACCGGTCGAGGTGAGCGCATTGACCACCGAAAGAAAGAAGCAAACCGATACGTGGGCATTGCAAGAACCAATCTCATTTGAGCAGCTGCGGACACAAAATGCGGACGCCTTGCACGGCAAAATCTTTGTACTTGTCTGAGCGACCTTGGAGACGCTGTTCGAGCTGCGCAGGAGTGACGCCATTACTCAAGGTAAAGGACGCACAACTTAGGAGGGGCACGAATGCGTGCCATGCGGGGTACACGTTTGCCAGTGCGTTATACTTCTCGCGGATTTGGGTATCCTGTGTTGAGTCTTTAAGGCCAGCATCATCTTCTAGCAGCCCTAAACTATGCGCAGATTCGCACCAAAGCCTGCTATATTGCGCGACAGCGCCTGCGGGGGCCTGAGGAAGAACCATATTTAGTTGGTCCAGATTCATTTGAAGAACCGTCTCACCGATTTTCGTCGGCGGACGGCCAAAGATGGCGTCCTGCCTCACCCCGATGTCTTTCATCATGTCCATAAATTCATCCGCGGTTGGGTTAGGGCCGCTAAAAGTTGCGCAATCGCTGTTACCGCCGCCACCGCTTGAGCCTGAATTTGAGCCCGCGCTGTTACCGCAAGCAACCAATGCGAGGCCAACCGCGCACGCGACAGCTGCGCAGGCGACGCGGCTCGACGTAGCTTTGCCAACTGAACGATTCAACGACTTCTCGTCTCGCTAAGGGAATTGGACGACCTCACGCCCGAGCGAACGTAGCACTTTGGGCACTGGTCGCCGGACGAGCATGTGCCACTTTTGACAGACGAACAAGTGGAATCATCCGTTCGACTGACACTGTGCTCCAAGGCCATGGTGTCGATGCGCGACAAACCGATCATCGAATCCAGCGACTGGAGCATCACCGCCATTCGGAAAGCGCACCGTCCTCGTCGAGCAGCAGTTGCTTCCCCCAGTGGCGGCCGCCGAACACGAAGTCATCCGCCGGCAGGTTCGCATGCATCAATGCGCACATAACAGCCGACGACGACACCACGACCGGCTCACCAGCAGCCAACGCCGTCTCATACGCCGACACCCTGCCAGGAATGTGCCAGCGGCCGCTCGGCCCGAACTTGCTGCGCCACTCGGCCAGCAGCACCTGGCGCAACGTGTCATCCACGCGCTGAGTCCGACGCCTACCCACCAGAATCAGCCCTTCCGCCAACGCTTATTCGCAGCCGCGCGCTGCTGAGCCGCGCCAACCGTGAACACACCGGCCGCCGGCTTCTCCTCGGGCGCAGTGACCTTGATACGAGCCAACGTCTGCGCGCGCAGGGCACGGGTTTGCCTGATTTCCCCGAGCAGTGGATGCGCCACCACCTGGCCGGCCACACCTCTAGCCAGGAACGTGCCAGCGTCCGCAAGGGCAGCCTCCAACGCCTCCACCCGATCAGACAGCCGACAAGCATCCTCTAGAAACGCGATTTCGAGCGATTCCAGCTCAATTCCTTGGCTTTCTGCGTCCGAAACAACGGCTTTCCAGAGCCGTCGACCCGCCACACCGAAACCACCCGGCGGCCGAGGTTTCCCCAGTTCAGCCATAAAATCCTCCTCTCGTCACATTCAGCTCAGATATCCGATTCAGGCCCCAAATTTCGACCTTTCAGCACCTCGCTCGCTGTACCCGAAGCCCTATAGCCTCTCGCGCTACGACCGGGGCGGGGAGGGGTTAGCGGTAGGGGTATCGTTGCAGTTCAGAGTATGTGTTGAGGTTTGCTGTGGGTTGGTGGCCGCTGCCAGGGGGTGTGGTTCGACGTCGCGTAGTCGTCGTGAGAGTCCGCCGCGTGTGTCTTGGGCGCGTTTGATGCCGGCGATTCTCTGCTGTTCGGATTTGATGGCGTGGCAGCTCTTGCAAACTCCTTGAACGGTGTCAGCGTTGAGCACTGGTGTGCGTGGGATGCCTTGGGCTGCAAGGCCGATTACGTGATCCATCTCCTCGATCCGCTCGGTGCATCCTTCGTAGCGCAAGCGACATGTCTTGTCGCGTCGCATGACTTGATCCCTGACGCGCTTAGGGATGCTTGAGCGCGGCCTGTTTCCCCAGTTGTGTGGCATGTCCGCGTCCTCTCGTGGTGGGTTGCGGGGCCGGGTGCGCTCGCGAGGCAAGCCAATACCTCTGGCGCACACCGGCCCCGCGTTGGTCGTAGCGGATGCCCAGGAGAGGCGCGCTACGACGTCTGTTGCCGGCGTGCGGTGTCTTTCGTTGGGGTCTGCCCGGCGACGGCGAGGATGGCGTGAGCCACGGCGGCCGTGAGATGTTGCTCGGCGAGGGTCGGCATGTGCGAGAACTGGGCGCGTTCGGCGAGTATTTTCTCGGCGGCGGCGCGGTGTTCCTCGGGTGTCATTGTTGTGTCCTTTGTTCTGGTTTGGTGTTTAGTTGTTGTCTTGCTTGCGTTTCCGGTAGCCGTTGGCGTCGACTCCTACGACCTTGGCGCTGAAACGTAGCTGTTTGTCATGGATCGATGCCATGACGTCGCGTTTGCGGTCAGCCGGGTCTGTGGCTGTGGTGGTGAAGGTTGGTTGCTCGCCGTCGCCGCGGGCTGTCGACGTGAGTTCGGCGAATTCGGAGTCGCTGAGGGACGCGAGGATTCGCGTCAATTCTGTTCTGTCCATTGTTGTTTTCCTTCCAGGTGCTCATCTATGGATGTCTGGTCGAGCAGCCATTGGTTGCCGATCTTGCGGCCGCCAAGTTGTGATGCGAGGCGTCGTACCTGTCGCGTCGACACCCCCAGTTGGCGGGCTGCCTGGTCGATCGGCACTGTTGGTAAGTATTGCGCGGCAACGGGTTCGGGGACGTCCGTGTGTCCGGTGTCGGACATGTTGATGAAGACTTGCGCGAGGTCGTGGTAGGTGCTGGAGTCTGGCAGTCCTGATAGCCGGCGGTGGCGGACGGCGATGAGCATCGCTTGTGCGGCTGCTCGCAGTGCCGTCCCGGTGATGATGACGCACCCGCCGAACGTCTGAACGGGAGGAGGTGTTCTAGTTGGCTCGGTGGGCCTGTCGTTCATCGCGTCGTGCCGATCGCGAACTGTCCCGGCTTGCGCGGGCAGGTACCGGTATCCGAGTGCGTCAGCCAGTGGCGTCCATCGCAGACCGGGCACACGACCTGCGCCAGGCGCCGGCCGTCAGCGAGCTGCCTGGTCGCAAGCACTTTCGCGTGCTTTGAGCGGCTCATGAGACACAGCCCGGTGACGCATGTGACGCAAGAAATGTATGACGGATAATGTGCGCGCGCGTAGGGGGAACTAATAAATGCGTCACATGCGTCACGGTTCGACCACCTTCAGGCCGATTCCTTCTCGCCATCGGCCATCACGGGCCTTGTCGGTGACCGGGTAGCCCTTGATATCGAGCCGCTGCCCGAACTTCTTCTGCGATATCTCGGGCGCGCCATCCGAGACGCGCCAGGCTTGCCAGGCGTCGAACAATTGCCCCGTGGTGGCCTTCAGCGCCGGAGAGCTGGTCACACATTCGTCAGCGATGAACCGGGCCACCGCATCCGAATCAGCGCGGTAAGCGTCAGTGCTGGTCAGCACCGCGTCTGGTTCGGCCAGACCGATACGTCGATACTCAGACCACCCTGCGATGCACCACGCCAACACTTCTTCGGCGGCCCGTTCAAGCCGTGCCGGTAATTCGCCGTCGCGCTGGTCCTCGGGCACCACGACGTCCCACGGCACGACGCGAATACGGCGCCACACCGCCGGGTCGTCACCCGATACGGCCGGCAGATGGTTGGTCACCAGAACGGCCGTGTGGGACGGCGTGAACTCGATGAAATCCTGCCGCATCCGGCGGGCGCGAATGGTATCGCCACCGGTAAGCCGCTTCATCGTGGCTTCGGCGAACCGCCGCCCCTCATCTGTCTCGGACACGACGACCAGGCGCCTACCCATCAGGTCCATCTCGCCAGTCGGATGACCGCCCTGCCGGTGCAAGAACAGTTCCGGTTCGGCGGTGCACGCGTAATCGCCTAGTGCCCAACAGAATGCGCCGTAGGCGGTGCCCTTGCCATTTGCGCCCGTGCCCGTCCAGATTGACAGCACGTGCTCGACGACCTTGCCCAGCAGCGCAACCCCGGCGTGCCGTTGCACGTAGCCGCGCACCTCATCGACAGGCAGCACCGTGGCGAGGAACTCCTGCCACGGACCAGGGTTAACGTTCGTCTCGTAGGCAGCCCGGCATATCTTGGTGAGCCGGTCGGCCGGATCGTGCCGCGACAACTCCATAGTTCGCAGGTCGAGTGTGCCGTTGGCGACGTTCAACAGGTGTGGGTCGGCATCGAGGTCACGAGCGGTCGCGGCGAACGGTTCTAGCGCGGACGCCAGGTCCAGAACCCCGGCCACCCCGGCCGCTGATTCACATCGCCGGACATCTGCGCGTAATTCTTTGTCGCCCAACGATTCCGCGAGCGCACCACGTAATACATCGACTACCGCGCGTTTAGCTGCGCCCATGTCGTCGTAAACCCACCGAGTGCCGTCCCAGTAGTGCCAGCCAATCGCGTGGACGTGCAACAGGCGGTCGCGATGTTGCGCGGCGAGCCGGTAGGCCATCCGCAGTTGCCCGGAATGCTGCGGGGTGTCCACAGTGGCGCACACCGTTTCGGGGTAATCGGGTGAGTCGGCGGAATAGTGCAGCTCATCAACGAGGCTCATTCGTCACCACCTCGCAGGACGCCGAGCCGGTCGGCGGTTGCGCGCACCCGCTCGGCGGCGGTGGCCGCCAGGTGGGTCAGGTCAGCCTCTGCGCTCGTCGCTGCCGATGCCGTGAGCGCGGCGCCGAACGATTCGCATTGCCGCCGAAGCGATTCCGCGACCAGCACCGTGGCATACGAGCGGGCTGACTCCGGTGCCGATCCTGCCGTGACCGCACTGTTGAGCCAGGTAGCCAGCCGACGGTCGTACCGGCCGAGGTACCGCAGCTCGCCGGCCACCAGCACCGGGTCGGCTACCACGTCGCGCCGAGCGAGGTCGCAGCACGCCGAGAACACAACAGCCTCGGGGCCGCCCGCATCGTCGAAATCGTCCGCTGTCACCAGCTCGACCAGCGCCGTCACAACGGGCACCGGAGCGTATAACAGGGCACCGATAAACGCGGTAGCTGTGTCGGGTTGAACTCCAACGGGACGCGTCATTAGCGCACCGCCTTCGCCGCACATTTCGGCCCGATGTGGGCTCCGACCGACCTCTCAGTAGACAGCGCATGCCCGCAGACGTTGCAGGGCACCGTAATTCGGTATCCGAGCGCCCACAGCTCATTGAGTAGCCGCTGTTCGTGACGCTCGTCGGCGGCCGGTGCAGCGTAGCCGTCTTCGGGCCGGTAAGCGGTAGAATCAGTCTCACTGGTGATGCTGTTGCGGAAGGCCCGGTGCTGTGGCGGTGCCGGGCTTTTTCGTTGGGTCATGCGGCACCGCCGAAGGGCTGCATAGCGGCGTCAATCTCGTTGAGGTCAAGCCGGACGAGGCGGCGACCGTTGCGATATCCCGTAAGGCGCCCGTCGGCGATCATCTGGCGCACGGTTCGTTCGGTGACGCCCAAATACTTGGCCGCTTCGGCGAGCTTCACGTAGCGCCGTCGGGTTTGTGATTCGTGAACAGCAGGCAAGACAGTCTCCCAGAAAGCAAGATGCGGAGAGCGTGAGCGCAATTCGCTGGCCCCTCCGCAATCAGGGCTTCGCGATGCTGCTCGACGTCTCTCCGCCTGGAAGACTGAGGCCACCTGAGCCTCCGCCGTTTTCGCCGTTTGGGAGCCTTTACCGCCTGGGCTCAGGTCTCCTACTTTGGCTAGCCACCACAGAATAGACAAAGCTTCCGTCAAACGTCGGTTCGCTCACTTTGGGCGTGTCGCCGGGGTCAGCCGTCCTCTGCCATCTTGCTTAACTGCCTTGCAATTTCGCGGTCTCGGCCTTGCGCGGCCCACTGATAGCGCATCGCGGCGGCCGGGGAGCTGTGCCCCAGTCTCGCCATCAACTCGGCCAGCGTCGCACCCGATTGCGCAGCCAGGACAGCACCCGAATGGCGAAGGTCGTGGAACCGTAAATCCTTGCGCTTAGCCACTTCTCGCGCCTGGTAGAAGTGGCGGTTGAATGCAGACGGTTGAAGGTGTGCGTTCTCGTCAGTGAATGCCGGGAACAACAGCTCATCGCGGCCCTTGCCGACATGCCGGCCCAGGTGCTCCTCGAGCATCGGCACTAAATGCGGCGGCACGTGAACATCGCGGATGCCGGCATCGGATTTCGGCGACCCGACGTGGTACGTCCCGCCGACACGGACAGCCTGCCGCGTGATGTGCACAATCGCGCCACCGTCGTCGGCGAACTCGATGTCGCGGCGGCGCAGCTCGACCAGCTCACCGAACCGAAGCGCGCACCAGGCCGCCAGAGCGATCATCGGCCGCAGCCGCGGCGGCTCCATCGCGCTGATCAGAACCCGCAGCTCGTCGAGGCTCGCGGGCTTCGTTCTGGACGCTCGGCGTGCAACGCTCGCGCCGGTGATTTTGCAGGGGTTGGCCGCGATGATGTCTTGCCGCACAGCTTCATTCAGGATGGTCCGCAGCAGCGAATAGCAGTGCGCTCGCATCGCATCCTTGCCGGGCAATAGCTTTGCGTACCAAATGCGTACAGCTTCCGCGCTGATGACATCGAGGCGCGAATCGCCGAACTGCGGCACGAGGTAGGTATCCAGAATCATCGCGTAATGGGCACGGGTGCGGGGGCGGATGGGCTTGCCGCGCACCATGCGCGTATCGAGAAAGTCGGCTGAGTAGTCACGGAATGTCGGCACCGGCTCGCTGTCATTGTCGGCGTACGGACTCCATAGGCCGCGGTCAATCTCGCGGCGTCGGTCGGTCAGCCATGCTTCGGCGTCGATCTTGTAGGCGAAGGTGCGTGGGGCCTTGTGGATGGCGCCGTCGGGGCCGGTGTAGTTGGCCTGCCATCGGCCTGTGCGGCCGGGCACCTTGGTGGGCAATTGGCGAATGCTGCCGAAGCTGCGCTTACCCTTGCCGGCCATTGCAGTACCCATCGTTTGCGGAATATTTGCAGAATGAATCTACCCTGTGTTCCGCTTGGCTCCGCTTAACGCGTGTGGTACTTTCGGCTGTGTTGCCTGGTAGATGAGAGTTTTTCCAGGTGAACGCCTGAACTGCCGGACCGTGGGGATAGATAGTTCAATCCCAGTATCGCGCACCACGTTTGACCTGCGGTTTCTCGCTAGAACACCTGGTCACATGCCAGATACGTGCCAAACGATGTAGGCGCCTCCGATCGCGATTCGCGTGACGAGAGGAACTGCCATGGTCACCGACTCCCCCACCACACCCGCAGTCGCACTACCCCTCGGCGCTGAGTTCGCCGGCGATTGGGAACACGACGATCCCGGTATCTCGGACGTCCAAATCCGCCATATCACGTCACCAGAGCTGCGCATCACCGACAGCCCAGTAACCGTCTTGGTCAGTGCCATTCAGCGAGAAGACGGCGCCATGATCGACGCGGCTATGTGCATCAACTTGGGTGACCACTCGCTGAACGCGGCGCAGTGCCGAGAGTTGGCCGCCCACCTTCTGGTGTTGGCGCCGCTGCTGGATGCCTGGAGCCAGGGCGCGATCGATGGCGAGGAAGCAGAATCAGGCTCATGACCAACGAGGGCGCGGGAGACCTCCCGCAGATTCACGTGGACTTCAATCCCGAGCATTCAGGGATACAGTTCGATGACAACGGCACTCCCATTTTGGCTTACCGAAGCGGGTGCACGACGAAAGCCCGAGACCAGCACGGGAGGCCAATCCCAGACGGTTGGGTGCTGCACACGGCCGACAGCGACGAGTACATCGTCGGCAATTACGACCTGACCGACGTCGATCGGGCAGTCGAAGCCGCACGTCTCCACCTCGCCCGCTGAGCGCGGTTCCCGGTTCCCGGGCAGTGGGTTGGGAACCGGGAACCGGGCGTAAACGGGAATCGCGCACCACGGCCGGGCCGCGCGGGTGGGCCAACGAGGTTATTTCGCCGATCCGGCCGTGGTGCGCGACTGTGTTGCGATTGAATCTGTTTGCGGTCGCTGATCTGGCGGTGGACCGCAGAGCCACTGCTGGTAGGTGTCGTGGCGGAATTGGTATGCGATACCAGTCACGCGCAGGAGTCCGGTCTCTCGGGCCCATTCCAGAAGTCGGGCGGGTCGGCGCGGGAACTTGCCGGTGAAGCCGAATAGGAGCGAGGCGATCGCGTACCGCCCGCTGGCGACAGCCGACAACGAGGCGAACAGGAGCGCCAGCAGTAGCCCGATTGCGAGCCCAGCTATTGCCGCCGAAAGCCAGGGATGCCAGTCCTTCAGCAGGGCGATTACAGACGGGTGGAAGTCTATGGAGTGGAAGCCCACAATCTTTCCGTCAGGCCCATATTCAAGGACTGCTCTGCGGTACAGGTAGTCGTCCTTCAAATACCTGTAAAGCATGAAGGCCGTCATGAACGTTGCAAAGACCGCGAGCCAGACGAGCCCGCCTATGAGCGCGGACACAAGGTCGTCGTGGATTACTCGGTCTGCGTCTTGTCCGAGCGCAAGACGCTCTTCCGAGGTCGTTTCGAGCCCGCGTACAAGTCCGAATACAAGCGCCACCGCGAACGACAACGCAAGAAACCACGCCAACACCGCTGTGTCGATGCTGCCGTCCCCCCGAAAGCACAACGCCAACGCCACGACGGCGGCCAGGAGTCCGACCGTGAGCCCACGCTTGAGGCCTCTGCGCCATCTCGATCGGCCGGGAACGCGCCATGCAAAGCGTCTTGGAACTCCGTTACCGCGCCAAGCAAAGCGTCTGGCAGTTCTGGAACGCTGTAGCCCAATGTCGGCTCGGACGGCCGCGAGCCCGTACCACAGGCCGGTCACGACACCGGCCACAGCACCAATCCCGAGGCCGAACCAGATCGCGAGCATCACATGCCCGGTATGTCGCGCGACCACCATCGAAACCACTACCGCGACTCCGGTCGCCAACCATGTGAGCCCGCCGAGGACGGCGTGCAGGGCGCGGCACGTGCGCGTTCCGGCTAGCTGCCAGATTTGGTCGAGCGCGATCTGACTGCCACCGGAGTGCTCAGTGCGCCGCTGTTCGAGTTGTTGGGCCAGTGCGCGCAACCACCGTTCGACATGTTCCTCGGTGTAATCGCGGGTGCGCCCTGTGTCCGATGTGGCGTCAACAGCAGCCGGGATCAGGGACGCGAAGAGTAGTTCGCGGATGTCGGCGGTATCGCGGCACGCCCCCAACTCGACGGCCGTCTTGGACCCGCCGCGCCCTAGGGCCGTGGCGGCCAGGCTGAGCAGCCACGGTGTACGCAAGGCAGTGGCCAGGACCCCGCTGGGTGCTTGATCAAGCTGATCAGTGACCGGAGCCCAGACCGCCTCGGCGATGCCGAGCCCCTCGCGATATCGCTCAAGATGGAAGTAGATGTCCTCTGCCGAAAAAGGCTGCAGCGTCACAGTTATCGCATAGTGCAGACCGGCAGCGGGGCGAAGTTCGCAGATCGCTGCGTAGACCCTGCTGCGGCAGGCGACCACGACCGCCCTGCTTCGCCACGGCGATCTATTGAGGCGCTCTAATGCCGCGCCGGCCAGCACTGGTTTGGTGTCGGGTGCGTCCATTTCGTCAAGGCCGTCGAGGACAGGAAGGATGCGGTCGGTGTCGACCATTGCGCGGGCTACCCGCGGGTTCAGCCCATAATTGATGGCCAATTGGTTGGCCAGCCACCTCGTCAAATCGGCGCTGCCGTCCCAGCCGGCCGCATTGACGCGGACCGGCACCGGTTCGTTGGCGCGCACAGATTCTGTCAGCGTTTTGCGGTGATCCAACTGGTCGAGCACGAAGTGAACAAGCGTAACGGTCTTCCCGGCACCCGGCTCCCCTTGTACGACCAGCCGCCGTGAATCTTGTCGCCGGTAATACGGGCCGATGTCGGCGAGTGTGCCGGCTTCGTCGCTTGCTGCCAACCACGATCGGGCCTCGGCCCGAAATTCAAGATCGTCGATAACCATGTTCCGGCCGCCGCCGAGCTGCTCACTAAGGACCGTTTCCTGGTCCCATACCGCGAGCGCAAGCTTGTCGGCATTGGCGTTCAGCGCCGTTTCTGAGATGTCGGGCCGCGCCTCGCGCCAGAGCCGCTTGGCGAGACCTGCTGCGAGCTTGTGAAGCAGCTCAACGCCGATCACAAGCTTTCAGCCTTCCACCGGCCCGGCCGCTGCGTGGCCTGGTTGAACACACGGGCGCCCCAGCGAGCGTCGGTATCCGCGCGGTTCATGCCCGCCACGATCACAGCAGATGGGCTCAACCGTCACGAGTAGCGCGCTACTCATTTCTTTGTCTCACATCGATGGGCGGCCCGAAGCATCTCTCGTCGTGTCGCGCTTGCTACGACTACTCCCGCCCATAAATTCTCAAAATCATCTCATTTGTGACATTGCGTGAAATTCAGAATGAGAATGTGACACCTAGTTTGAGAACTGACAGTCGACCATTTTCAGCACCCACGCCGGCACCCAATGCGCCACGGTCCTGCGTTGCAAGCCGAAGGCAATCGGATATGTCACGAGTCCCCACCACTGGCCCTTGACGCAGCGGCCCCAACAGGTGAGCTGACCCTGGACGACCGTGTGCATCTGTAGGCCGCCGGGTTGATAATTGTCGCGGTGGTACGGCTGGCGGGGAAACAGCGCAGCTAGGTCGATTTGCACGGTGCGCGGTGGGTCGACGCGACGGAAGCAGTCCTGAGTCGACTGCCGACCGGTGTCGACGATCGACGGCAAGTCACCCACTGTTCGATCATACGTTCGATGGAACCGAACGGGCGCTGGCGCCCAAAGAAGTTTTGCGTGACATCGACACCATCGACCGCGAACTACGACTGTTGTCGGTAGCCCGTGCCACCCTGCGACAACTCGGCGCCGTCGGGACTACCACCACGGCCGACCGACTGATCGATGAACGCCTGAACGCTTGCCGGCGGGAGGGCGGAACCCGACGTGTGCACCTAGGGTCAGGGGCATAGGCGAGGCGGAGCCCGCGCCGATCAAGACCTACAGCCTTGAAGAGGTCGCGGTAATGATCCTGCCGCCCGATATTGGCAACGCCGTTCGTTGGCTCGGTAAACAGATTCGCTCGGGTAGAGCACCGGCGTACAAGGCTGGCCGCTCGTGGCGGATGACCCAGCAAGATGTCGAGGACTTCATTGCCCGGCCGTCAGACGTGGCTGCAAGGTAAACGCCACGTGGCCTAGTACACAAAAGGGAACAGGGCGAGCGAAGGCCTTATACACTTCTCGCATGGCGGATGACGATTATGAGCCCCGCTACACACCCGGTAGGAAGTATGTAGGTTGGAGACCTGTTTGGGGACTTCCATGGAACCTTATTAGTCACCTCTCAATTGGAACACGGGAAGGTTGGACCGAACAGGAACTCGAGCGACCAGTTGTCCTGTTTTACGATATTGGGGTTATGTTCGCGGCGCTAGATCGTGAGGGTCCGCCAGTCGCACTGGTGGTTGAACACCTCTCAGAGGGTGACTTTGCCGCCCTATTAGCCCGTGAAGATTTCAAAAACGTTCCTATCTTTTTTGACGATCCGCACAATCGCTGGCTGCCGAGCAACGTTGACTTGCCTTCGAATGTTTATCGGTACCCCGAGGGATTCTATCTGGGTCTGCCTAAGTTCAAGCGAGCTGTACTGGACCGTCGATGAATAGCAGGGTCTGGCACGCGTGGGTAGTTGATGACAACTTGGTCGATTCCAAACGAACTAGTAACACCCTGGATGAACTTGGCTTTGAAGTAGTCGCCCTCCATGCAGAGGATGCATTCATCCGCAAGGTCGAGGAGTCTGTACGTAGCAAGGATTTCCCCGATCTTGTCGTATTGGACCTGCGGCTTCCGTGGTCGAGTTCTGAGCAGTTAGCAGATGACGCGCTAGCTGACGGACTTCGGTGCGTGCGCACTCTTCGAAGCAGGCCTGGATTCGCGCATACGGCAGTCTTGATTTACAGTGCATTCGTAAAGCACGAATTGGTCGAAAGTCGGCTACGCGAATTTAAATTAGCGCACGTAATCGACAAGCGCAATCCGGAGGACTTGACCGTCGTGGTATCCAACTTATTCCCTAATACCCTTCAGACTCCGAAATCACGTGCAGGAAGGACAGCCCGCTGGGCTGAAGCGCACTTGCTTCGGATCAGCGCAATCGTAGCGGCAGTATCGGGCATTGGTGGGTTCATTCTCTGGGTGTGGCATCAGTTCCACTGACGCTGGCGGTGGGGCGTTCGACACCCAGGTCACTTTCGAGCTTTTCGACGCGTCGCCGCGCACCGCTTCATGATTGGGTGGCTACAAACTGGCCCCTTTGGGACGGAACGCCTAGAGGCTCCAATCTCACCGGGGCGCACCTCGAACACGCCGACCTCTCCAAGGCACATTTGGACACAGGGGTAAACCTCAGCAACATCGTCTACGACAAGTCAACAACATGGCCTACGGGATTTCAGCCCCCACCTAGCCAGTCCAATTAGCTTAATTAATTAGTACGATACGGACACGTTGGCGAGATCAGTCGGCTCTTGGTGTCAGCCGGGCCTTTTCGGGGCAACCCTAAAAAGGCGACGCGCTGATCAGATACCCCGGTTCTGAAAATGGGGCGCATTGTGCGCGGCCTGCCCTACGGCTACGCGCTGCAGCCGAATTGGCCATCTACAGGCTGGTATTTTGGTCCGCTCCACGCGCCGTATTAAGCCGTTGGCACACCGGGCAACGGAACTTGGACGCCGTGGTCTTCACGTAGAGCTTCGATCCGCACTGGCCGCATTTGGCGGACCGACGTGGCGTCCCGTCGGCGGCTGGTGGCGGCGTGTCAGCGGCTGGTGGCGGCGTGTCAGCGGCCGGACTCGCCGTCGGTTTGGTCAGTAAGATCGCGCCGACGAAAGCGACAACCACACCGACGAAACCGACGTATACCGCGATACCGAGAGCAGCCTCGATGCCCCCTTTAGATGAGTCCACGGTTCCGTCGAGCCCAACTGGGTAGAGGGTGCGCGACTCCGTGTCGAAGACAACGCTGACCAGGTATGCCGCGCCGAGGAGACATGCCCCGATCGGGTTAGACCACCGTTTTCCCGACCCGGTACTCGTGCTGGTGACATATCCGGCAATGCCGATCGCCAGGGCGCAGACGAGCAGCCACCAACCACCGTGCTGAACAAGGGTGTTTTGTTCGACGAACCGGAATCGGCCGGTTGGCTCGCACAGCGGCAGGAACGTCGACAACGCCATGATCGCCGCGCCAGTGCACGCTACGCCGAGACCGAGCGGATTTCGGATGGTGGTGGCCATGGTGTCCCTTCTATGGATGGCTGATGGTCTCGACGGTGTGGCATTGCCAGCACTCAAATTCGTGCGCGTTGATGGGCACGTTCTGCACCGCGTTGCAACGGACACACTTGGCGGCGAACATCCCCGACGGCGCCTCAGGCAGCTCTGGCTTCGCCAATGCCGTGATGGCAACGCCGATTAGGCCTAAGAGGGCTCCGGCGATGAAATAGTTGGTGGGGTTGAGGTTCTTTCGTTGCGCGATGACCGCGCAGATGACACCGCAGATCAAACATGCGGCGATCAATTCAACTAGCGACATTGCACTTAGCAGCCGAGGTAGACGTGGGCGTCGATAGCGAGGTCTGAGGCGGCGTGCTCCGATACGCCTCGGTCGGACTGGACCATCTGCCTCAGCGCGGGGTTTCCCATGGCTCCGGCGTTGTCGCAGACCTTTGTGCCCTCGGAGCACAACTGTGCGTCTGTGAATGGGTGGCTGAAGTACTCACCATGAAGGTCGTTCAGGTACTGGGTGCTATCAGCGTGCGCTGTCCCGGGAAACGCCAGAGCCAACACTGCAGCGGCCGCGACGGTGATGACATTGCGCATGTTTGCTCCTATGGGCTGCGCTGATGTGGGCAGCTGAATGTAACCGGGAGCGGCGCGATCTGGGCAGCTTTTGCTCAACCGTCAGCAGTCGCCGGACGTGATTGGTTTCCCTTCCGGGCCATCAGAAGTGGGACAGTTGTGCTTGCGAGCCCTGAGCCTGTTTGAGGTTGATCGCGTCGATCAAGTCCACCGACCGCAAGGAAGGCACTCGCCCCCGCGGCGAAGTCGCAAAACAACAGCGCCGGGCTGGACTCGAACCATAACTTCAGTCGTCCCGGCCACCGGACATCACGTCCTCGAAGCTGTTCACCAATCCGGCACCGGTCCACGACGGAATTTGAGACACCTCGACCAAGGCCACGGGGACACGGCGGAGCTCATCCTCTATCTCAAATGTGGTCTGATTCGAAACAACCTGGGGTCGCACAACTCCGCACGCGGCAGAACGATTCTGCGATTTCCGCTGAACCTGCCGACCACCCCACGAACGTCACTACGAATGCGGCCCGCTGCGCGGTTTCGGTGGGGAATGTCTAGTCCGGCGCGACCGGGAGGTCCGGGCAGAGCTTGATGTAGTCGATGTCGGGCGACACCCATTCTCGCCACTGCTTGTGGCTCATGTTGGTCGTGAGCTTGGCGCACATCACCGACGCGGGGTCGGGGTACGTGGGCCACACCCGCAGCGTCATGTCGTAGCTGCCGGAGACGATGCGCTTGCCGTCGGGGCTGAACGCCACACTGCTCACCCCGCTGGTGTGGCCGGTCAACGGCTGCCCGATCGGCTGTCCGGTGCTCGCGTCCCACAGCCGCAGCGTGTCGTCGGCGCCGCCGGAGACGATGCGCCGCCCGTCGGGGCTAAACGCCGCCCCGTTCACCCCGCTGGTGTGGCCGGTCAACGGCTGCCCGATCGGCTGTCCGGTGCTCGCGTCCCACAGCCGCAGCGTCTTGTCGGCGCCGCCGGAGACGATGCGCCGCCCGTCGGGGCTAAACGCCGCCCCGTTCACCCCGCTGGTGTGGCCGCTCAGCGGCTGCCCGATCGGCTGTCCGGTGCTCGCGTCCCACAGCCGCAGCGTCTTGTCGGCGCCGCCGGAGACGATGCGCCGCCCGTCGGGGCTAAACG
>NZ_JARXVD010000023.1 GCF_029892685.1 Mycobacterium sp. OTB74
TCTCCATGCCCAACCCGAGCATGTCAACCGGATAACCCGTCTTCTCCGAAACGATCGCCAGCACAACCTCACCCGCCGGCGGACCAGCCGGAGCCGCAACGGGTACGGGGACCGGTGCGGCGACAGGAGGTGCGGGTACCGCGACGGGAGCGGCCACCGCGACGGGCGCTGGCGCTACCGGCGCAGGTGCAACGGGGGCGGGCGGCATCGGGGCGGGCGCCATCGGCGCCACTGGCGTAGCGACGACGGGTGCGGGCGCGATCGGGGTCAACACCTGTTGTGGCGTAACGCTCGGCAGCGCCCTCGGGGCCTGCGCAACACTTGTCGGCTCGCCGACGATGTGCGCCATCATCTCCGTGGACATATCCAGGAACGCCTGGTGGCTCTTCGTCACCACATCCATATAGCGCTGATGCTGCTCGGCAGTCTCCTTCTGGATGCTGTCGACGATGCTCCAGACATCGCCGGACAGCGGCGCCTCGATGACCTCCGCCTGTTGAAGAACCACCGGCGCCTGCTGCTGAACGACCGGTGCCTGCACCTGCGCTACTGGCGCCGGCGTGTGCACGGCGGGCGCCTCCATCCGCTGAACCGCGGGGGCCGGCGCGGGCGACTGTACGACTGCGGGCGGCGCGGACTTCACGCTCACCTGAGCGCGCTTCGGCTTGATCGACACCTTGCCGTCGACCGGCGGATAAGGCTTGCCAAGGTTCGCTCCTCCAACCTTGACGGCGTGCTTCGGTGCCGGAACGAACTTCTGCGGCTCGGCGTAGTGGTCGAACAGTGCAACAAGATCCAGCGCTACACCGTCGGCCGCAAGCGCAGCCAGGCCGCGATGCCAACCGCGCAGACCATCGGCCTTCGGGTCATCAAGGGCCACCGCCATGTGCGCCGAGTCGCCCAGGATCTTCCCGACCAACCCGGTCAGGACCCGACTGGGACCAACCTCGATGAAGCGGGTGACCCCGTCGCGGGCCATCGCCTCGATCATTTCGCGGAACCGGACCACCTGCTGAACCTGATCGCCGAGCTGAATGGCGACATCCTCGGTGTAGACCTGCGCAGTCGCGTTCGCGTAGACGGGGAAGTTCGGCTGCCCGATCTTCAGCGTCTTCAGATACGCGGTCAACGGCGCGCTGCTCGCGGCCACGATCTCCGAGTGGAACGCCGAGGCCACGGGCAGGCGGACTGCCGTCCAACCCTTCGACTTCGCCGCGGTCTGTGCCCATTCGATATCGGACGTGTATCCAGCCAGCACCACTTGGGTGGGCGCATTGTCGTTGGCGACGACCAGCGATCCCGACTCCGGCTGGGTATCCAGTAGCGCCCGCACGTCGTCGGCGGTCGCCGACACTGCCAGCATCGCGCCGTCCTTGCCTTGGCCCGCTTCGTTCATCAGCGTGCCGCGGGTGCGAGCCGTTTCGACCAGACTCTCGGTCGGCAGCACGCCCGCTGCCGCCAGCGCGGTGACTTCACCGAAGCTGTGGCCGGCGGCCGCTGTCGCGCTGACGCCGAGAACGTCGAGCAGCGCAAGTTGCGCGAGGCTGGTCGCGGCGATGGCCGGTTGAGCGTTGGCCATCGCGGTGAGCTCTGTCTTCTGTGCGTCCACCGCGGACGCGTCGAAGACCGGCTCCGGGAAGACGACGCCTGGCAGATCGGTGAGATCACCCTCGAGCCCGTCCCACACCGCGAGCGCCTCGGGGAAGGTGAGTGCGAGATCGCCACCCATCCCGACGTACTGGCTGCCCTGTCCGGGGAACAGGAAGGCTGTCTTGCCTTCGCGAGCCGGTCCGAAACCGACGGCGATGTTGGCGTCCTTGAGCTCAGCGGCCTTACCGTCAGCCAGCGCGCTGCACAGCCGGTCCGCCACTGCCGCAAGGGATTCGGCATCTGTCGCGACCAGACCCGCACGTGCGTGCTGCGAGACATCGAACGCTTCTGCGGCCTCGAATGCGATGCGGGCAAGGCTCTCGCCTGAGCGCGCAGCGGCGACGATGTCCGCGGCCCGCTTCTGCAGGTCGGCCTCGGACCCCGCGCTGAGCACCACGAGTTCGCTGGGCAGTGTCCGCAGCCGCTTGGCGCGATGCTCACCCTGGTACTCCTCGAGCGTCACGTGGAAGTTGCTGCCGCCGAAGCCGAATGAGCTGACCGAGGCACGTCGCGGCTGGTCACTCTTGCGCACCCAGGGCCGGGTCTGCGCATTGACGTAGAACGGCGAGTCCTCAATCCCCATTGCGGGGTTGGGTCGATCCACCTTCAGCGTCCCGGGCAGTGTCGAATGCTGCAGCGCCAGTACCGCTTTGATGAGTCCGGCAGCGCCGGCAGCGGCCTTGGTGTGGCCGATCTGGGACTTCACGGATCCAATCGCGATGCGCGCAGAACTGTCGGTGAACACCGACTTCAGTCCGGCGAACTCGGCCACGTCACCCGCTTTGGTCGCGGTGCCGTGGGCTTCGACGAGTTCAACAGTCGACGGGTCGTAGCCGGCGCGCTCGTAGGCGCGGCGCAGTGCCTTGGCCTGTCCTTCGGAACGAGGCGCGTAAACGCTGGATGCCTTCCCGTCAGAGGAAGAGCCCAGGCCACGAATGACCGCGTGGATCTGGTCGCCGTCACGCTCGGCGTCGGCGAGCCGCTTGAGGGCCACCATGCCCACGCCCTCGCCGATGATCGTGCCGTCGGCACCTGCGGAGAACGGACGACAGTCACCAGTCGCGGAGAATGCCGGCGTCTTGGAGAAGCACATGAACATCATCACGTCGTTCAGCGCATCCACGCCGCCGGTCAGCACCATGTCCGACTCGTGCAGATACAGCCTGTGCAATGCCGACTGCAGCGCCGAAAGCGAACTGGCGCAAGCGGCGTCGGTTACGAAGTTGGCGCCGCCGAGGTTGAGTCGGTTGGCGACGCGGCCGGCGATGACATTACCGAGCAGGCCCGGGAAGGTGCTTTCCTGCCACGGCACATAGTGATCCGCGATGTCCTGGCAGATCTCGTCCGCCTCGTCTTCCGGTAACCCGTTCTCCAGCATCGCTTTACGCCAGATCGGCCGCTGCATCCGCGAGCCCATCTGCACAACGAGTTCGGTCGTCGAGGCAACTCCGAGAACCACGTCAACACGGTCCAGGTCGACTTCGGCGCCTTCACGTTGCACCTGATCAAGCAGCTGCCTGGCTGCGATCAAGGCGAGGATCTGTCCGGTGTCGGTCGACGGTAATGCGTTGGGCGGCAAACCGAATTGCACCGGATCGAAGTTCACCGGGTCGATGAAGCCGCCGCGCTTGCAGTAGGTCTTGTCCGGCGCCTTGGGGTCGGCGTCGAAGTAATCCTCGATCAGCCAGTGTGAGGGCGGTACCTCGGTGATGGCGTCACGGCCGGCGGTGATGGTGCGCCAGAAGCCAGTTAGCCCCGACTCGCCAGGGTAGATCGCCGACATGGCGACCACCGCGATAGGAGTGGCAGTGGGCTGGTGCGTGTTGTCAGTCAAGAGATAACCCTTATCCGAGAGGACGTGGACGGAAATCAAAGGCGGAAGCCGGCATTGCGACGCCTGCGGAGCGAAGTTGTCCGGCGCGGGTCACGGTTGCAGCTCCCTCAAGTAGGTTGAGCGCAATCTGACGAACCGTGCGCGCCTCCACCGGTTCGAGGAAACTCCCCCGCACCCATTGGTTGAAGGCACCCATAGCCGGGCCGCACCAAATCTGGTAGTCGGCGCGGCGCGCAGTATTACCATCGCGGGCCCATTGCGAGCCCGTAAACAGATACCACCGGAATACAAGAGCCATCCGGTGTTTCGGATCCGCGGCCGCACGTTCCACCTGCCGCGGGTCGCTATTGGCGAAGAAGGCCTCAGTGTCCGCCCAGATATCGGCCACACTGCGCCCAAGCACCGACGTTTCCAGGTTCGCAAGCTCCTCCGGTGGCGCCTCCTCCAGCGAGGAATAGCGGCGGTAGAAGTCAGCCAGCCGGTGGCCGCGCTGAGCGAACATCGTGCCGCGCTTGAGGACCTGCACGGTCACGCCCATCTCGAACATGTCGGCGGCCGGCGCCATCGCCACGTCGGTGGATTCGGCCAGCCCCAGCAGCGTTCGCGCATCCGGCGACAAGCCGCTTTCCACCGCGGACTGATTGACCGAACCAGTCAGCACATAGGCAGCTCCGGCGGCGAACGCGGCCGCAACGGCCGCGGGCGTCCCCAGGCCACCTGCCGCACCGACGCGGGGCAGGACCGGGTAGCCATAGGCGGAAGCGATTTCGTCGCGCAGGCTGATGAGACGAGGGAGCAGCACAGACAACGCGCGGTTGTCGGTATGACCGCCCGAATCCGCTTCAGCTGTGATGTCCTCAGCGATCGGGATTTGGCTGGCCAACGTGGCTTCCTCGTTGGTCAGGCGCCCTTCGGCTACCAGTGCGCGCAACATTTCTTCCGGCGCCGGCGAGAGAAACTGTCGCGCGACCTCGTCTCGCGACACCTTGGCGAAAATGTGTCCAGCCCGGACCACCTGTCCGTTGGCATCGCGGCGCAGGCCCTTTGCGGCATACAGCACGATCGCGGGGGTGAGGCGCATGAAAGCCGAAGCCGAAACGTAACGAACACCCAGGCGGTGGAAAAGATCGACCGTCGCCATTTCCACGCCGTCGCTCTGGATGTTGTGGATCAGATTGGCGCCCCACCCGATGGAATCCCGTCCGAGAGCGCTCTGAATCTCCAGTACACCCGCTTCAACAGTGGCCAAATCCAGTCCGGCGCTGCCGTAGAAACCCATCACCCCGGCGCGCACAGCTTCGACGGTCATCATCGGTGTGGCAATGCCGCGGGCCATCTCGCCAACCACGTACGGGAATCGCACGCCGTGCGCCGCGGTGAAACTGCGCTCGCCCAGCCATTCGGGGTACATCGCCGGCAGGACGGCGATCAAGTCCTGGCGAAGGATCTCCGGCGTCAAGCCCGCTGCGTCGAGCACGATGGGGCGCGGCCCTTGAGCCGACGCCACGACAGCAACTGGGGTACGAATGAAAGCGAGCGCCTCGGCGACGTCCGATCTATTGGACAATGCAGTCGAGGCGCCGTTTGCCGGAGGAGATGTAGCCAACGAAGCGCGCATGGTGCGGCACTCTAATGCGTCACACCGTGCCAAGTCCCGGTTTTTGACGTTGCCGTCGATATTGGCAACTACCTTGGCTTGATCTCACAGCTCGCGTTGCTGGCTACTGGTTGAACGGTTGTTTTCGCTAAGTATCAAGTACACGCGCCACACGCGGTGATCCTTCGTGTATACACCCGATACGCGGCGGACGCCGCCGCTTGAGCGTGTGTCTGTGCAAGTGATCGAACCGCCGCCGGCCCGACAGAACCGCCAGGAATTGAACCAAGCCCATGGCCTGCAGTTCAGACACCAAGGTTGACGGTCTATTCGGGCGCCCGGCGATCAGATCAGCCGAGTACAGGCGTCACCGACGAAACAAAACCGCAGTCGACAGGCCCAAAGGCCAAAAATTTTTGGTAGTAGACCTTACCTTTGCCGAGCTCCGTGCCGAGCCAGCGCGAGCAAGCTTGATCTCATTATGTTCAGCCGCGGCTGCAGAACCCTGCCGACCAATGAGCGCTTCAGCGGTGAGCGTCGAACCACCAGCAGCGCACTGTCTCTCGGGCCCCAAACGTCTGTACCGCCGTTACAGCAGGGCGCAATGGTGTCCGAGTTAGTGTGCAACCCCGGACACTGCGCGGGGCCGGTTGCCACGTTGCTCGATCTGCACGTCAGCGCGTCGCAAAATTTACCTGAAACGTTAATTTCGGCCGTCGTCGGCTGTATGGTTCCCAAACGGCACAGGCACCTACGAGATAACGGCGGATGTCGATGAATCAAGTTCGAGGCAAGAGTGGCATGTTGGTCGGCGCGTTAGCCGTCAGCACGCTCGCGACCGGGACCCTTAACGGAGTCCCAAACGCTAACGCATCGTGCTTTTCTGCCTTCGGGCTCGGCAACGGCAACGGCTGCACCAGCAGCCTGACCACCATCGCGATCGGTATCGGTGACAACGCCGCAGCCGACGCTGCCAATGGTTTATTCGATGCTTCGATCGCAATCGGCAACAATGCCAACGCCAGCAATGGCGTCACCGCGTTCACCACGGCACTGGCCCTCGGTGACAACGCTACGGCAGCAGCGCTCGTCTCTGTACTCGGAATGGTCGCACAACTAGGGCCAGGCCAGGCGAGCAGCATCGGCCCGCTCAATCTCACTGTGGGTATCTCGACCACCGGCACTGGGACAGCACAGGCCAGCACCATCGGTATCGGCAACATCGCCGTGCAACTGGGTCCGGGCACTTCAGCAGCACTCGGCGCCCTCAGCGCCGCCCTCGGTACCTCGACTGGCGTAAACGGGACGGACACCACTGGCACTTCAGGCATCGGCAACCTTGCCCTCCAAATCGGGCCAGGCTCGGCCCAGACGATCGGCCTCATCAATGCCGCCATCGGCCTTGCGCCCGACGGCACCGGGCAGCAAAAGACCATCGCCGGCCTCTTCGCCACCCTCGGTCTCAACTTTCTCGGGGACAGCACAGTGCAGACGCAGGCCTTCTTCGGTGTCGCCGCGAACCTACTGGGTGTCAGCAGCAACGTATTAGCGGGCGGGATCTTGGCTGCCGCGGCGAACATTCTGGGCAGCAACAACACTGTTCAGACTGTCGGCACCGCCAGCACCAATATTTTGGATGGGGCGTTGGCCCTCGTCGGGAACGGCAACACCGTGACCGCCGGCCCCGGTCCGCTTGCGCTCGCCGCCTCGTTCCTTCAGGTCGCTTCCAATGTCCTCCAAAACGTCCCGGGCCTGAACTTCAACGGAAATAGCACCAGCTTGGCAGCAGCGGTCAACACCGCCGCCACCAAAACCACCGCTGCCGTGGTCCCCATGACCTCGACCGCCGCCACCTCGACCGCCGCCGAGTCGACCGCCGCCACCAAAACCACCGCTGCCGTCGTCCCCATGACCTCGACCGCCGCCACCTCGACCGCCGCCGAGTCGACCGCCGCCACCCCGACCGCCGCCACCGTGCCAGCGACGACCGCCAGCAGCGACACCAAGACCACTGCCGCGGCGACCTCAAACGACAGCAAAACCACCCAGACGACCCCGCACGTGGCCACCAAGAGTTCGACGGAACTGGCAAACTCGAGCGACACCAGCGGCAACGCCCCGGAGTCGGCCAGCTCAAGCGGGTCGAACGGCACCACCAACGGTGCGGCCGCCTCGACGAACTCCAAGTCCACCGGCAAGTCGATCGCCGGCGGAGCAAATTCCCACGTGGCTCCCAACAAAACCGTGGGTAAGGGTAACTCCAACGCCACCGGCCCCAAGCACGCGAAAAAGTAGCCAAATCGACGAAGCATCATAAGGAAGTCAGGGACAAGCGATGGCGCCCAAACACAGTGCAGCGAAACGAGCAAAGACTCAAGCACGCCGCACCAAGCCCCGGCACGCCGCTGAGCCGCAGTCCAGCAAAGTTGACACACTGCTCGGGATGGGCGCCATCGTCGGCGTCAGCATCGGCGTGTCGTTCGCAACCGGACCCGTGATCGCGCACGCTGCGCCCTCCACTGGCTCAGGTTCCACAGGTTCTGGTTCTACCGGCTCCGGCTCCACCGGTTCTGGTTCCACAGGCTCCGGCTCGACTGGCTCCAAGACAGGCTCCACCGGCTCGAAGACGGGAACCTCCGGTTCGACGTCGTCTGGCTCCACCGGCTCAACTTCCTCTGGCTCCACCGGCACGGGTTCGACGTCAACATCCGGGACTACTGGCACAGGTTCGACGTCCACTGGCACCACGCACGCACCAACGACCGGGACCACAAGCACCGCTACTACGCACTCACCAACTACCGGCACCGCCACCGCGTCGACTGGCACCGCCTCGACAGGCACCACGTCCACCGGCACGGCGGCAACCGGCACCACGGCGAAGAGTTCGACTAGCGCGGCCCTGGCACCACTGCTTGCAGTAGCCGCCGCCACCACTGGAGCCTCCACCACGGATGCTTCCACCAGCGCTGCAAGCACCAGCGCGTCACCCACCACCAGCGCCGCGACAACCAGCGCATCCCCCACAACCAGCGCCGCGTCAAGCACCAGCGCTGCCAGCACGAGCGCCGCAAGCACCAGCGCATCACCCACCAGCGGCGCTAGCGCACTTGCCGCCGTCACTTCAGCAAGTGCCTTGGCCGCGACGACGAGTGCATCGACCACGACGACCACCTACGTCCGTCCCCTCATCGGCAATGGTGCCGACGGGACCGCGTCCAGCCCGGACGGCCAGCCTGGTGGATGGCTCATCGGCAATGGCGGCGCGGGCTACTCGCCACCAGCGGGTTCCGGCCTGGCCGCCGGCAACGGCGGCGCCAGCGGTCTCATCGGCAACGGCGGAGACGGCGGTAACGGCGTTGACGGCGGTAACGGTGGAAATGGTGGGGCGGCAAGTTTGTGGGGCTCCGGCGGCAAGGGCGGGTCAGGCGGGAACGCCACCACAGCCGGCGGGTCCGGCGGCAACGGCGGAAACGGCGGCCAGGGTGGGTTGCTCGGCGGAGGAAATGGCGGCGTCGGCGGCGCCGGCGGGAATGGTCTGAGCGGAGGCAACGGAGGAAACGGCGGCACCGGCGGCACCGCCGGATATCTCAGCGCACCCGGCAATGGCGGCGCTGGCGGTAACAGCGACACCGGCACCGGTGGCAACGGCGGGATGGGCGGCAACGGCCTAATGGCCGGCGGAACCGGTGGAGCGGGTGGAACCGGCGCCAACGGCGGGGCCGGCGGCGAAGGCGGCACTGCAGACAACTTCGGATTTGGCAACGTCGTCGGCGGGAACGGCGGCCAGGGCGGTATCGGCACCGCCGGGTTCGGCGGGGCCGGCGGTGAAGGCGGCAACGCCATCATGGGGGTCTATGACTTCACGCTCGGCGGAAACCTTCCATCTCCGTGGGGTACGGCCACCGGCGGAAACGGGGGCGCTGGAGGTACCGGTACCACCATCGGTGGCGCCGGCGGCAAGGGCGGCAGCGCTTACAACTTCCAAACCGACGGCACACCCACCACCATCGGTGGCGCGGGCGGCGCCGGAGGCCAGGGCGGCACTGGCGCCGGAGGCAACGGCGGCCAAGGCGGCGGCGCGTTCGCAGCTCTGGTCGCGACTACGACGGCCGGGGCCGGCGGGGCAGCTGGCCCGGCCGGCACCGGCGCGGCCGGTTTGGTTGGAGCGACGGGCATAACCGGCACAATCACCGACCTCACCTCACCGCCCACCACTGTCACCAACACCGTGACCACGACGCCACCCACCGTGACGAGCACGGTCACTACGACGCCACCCACCGTGACGAGCACGGTCACCACCACACCACCGACGGTGACCAACACCCAAACCACGACCGCGACCGTCACGGCCCCACCGGTCACCACGACGGTGACCGCACCGCCAGTGACAACCACTGAAACCACGACGGCTCCGCCCGTCACCACGACCGCGACTGTCACGGCACCTCCGGTGACCAGTACGGAAACCACCACTGCCACAGCACCTCCGGTGACCAGTACGGAAACCACCACCGCGACGGTGACCGCACCACCAGTGACAACCACTGAAACCACGACGGCTCCGCCCGTCACCACGACCGCGACTGTCACGGCACCTCCGGTGACCAGTACGGAAACCACCACTGCCACAGCACCTCCGGTGACCACGACCGAAACCACGACCGCAACCTCAACAGTGACCTCGACGCCGCCTCCGGTGACCACCACCGAAACCACAACGGCGACAAGCACTGTCACCACAACCGAGACCGCACCTCCTGTGACAGTCACGGTGACCGTGACCACCACGCCGGGCCCCTAGCGGTCGAAGGGCAGCGGGCAAAGGGACACGCGCCCGTCGTACGCCTGCGTTGACCCTGCGCTGCAGGCGACAAATCCCTAGTGGGGTGCCGCCGTGGCCGCAGAGTCAATACGGGTTGTCTGGTCGATCCTCATATGGGGGCCCCTCTGTCACGGGGCAGGGTGAAGCGGCGGCCGTAACCGCCGTCAGGGCCGCCGCTTCGTTGTTGCCAGCACGCACCCGTCAATTGGTGCGGCGTGTCGATGGTGTTGGTCGACGAGAGGGGTCATGTCTCAAATACGGGGTTGGTTACCGCAGGCAGGACGGGACTTTCGGCAGAAGTGCACGACCTCTGCGAAGAATGAGCAGCAACCATCGTTGCATAGCAATCCTGTTGCGCAGCAATATGATTGGCTCAACAGGATCATCGCGTGTCAGTGGTGTCTTCCGCGTACCGAACTGGCACCGCTAATGATTCTGCGGCCAGGGCGACGTCCCCTCGACGTTTGCCGCCCTCACCGGAATTCAAGCATCCAAGCGGGCGAATTCTTTGCGCTGGTACTGCTGTCCGCACAGAGCCCTGCGGATCTTGCCGCTGGTGGTGACCGGAACCGAGCCCGGCGCTACCAGGACCAGATCCCCGACAGCAATGCCGTGCGCAGTGGAGATCGCCGACGTGACGTCACGCTTGATGGCGTTGAGCTTTTCCTTCACCTCGTCTTCGGAGTCGCCACGCTTCCTGACTTCCATCACAACGACAAGCTGCTCGATGCCGTCGTCCGGAACGGCGACCGCGGCGCACCGGCCGCCGGTGATGTCCGAGACCGTCCCCTCGATGTCTTCGGGGGCATGGTTGCGGCCATAGATGATCAGGAGGTCCTTGATCCGGCCCACCACGAACAGCTCCCCCTCCGAGAAGAAGCCAATGTCGCCAGTCCTCAGCCAGGGGCCTTCCGGTGTGTCCTCCGACGGATCCACAACCATGCCGCCGAAAGTGCGCGCGGTCTCCTCGGGTTTTTGCCAGTAGCCTTCACTCACGTTGTCGCCGCGCACCCAGATCTCGCCGGTCGTGCCCGCCGGGCACTCGGTGCGGGTCTCTGGATCAACGATCCGCAAAAGCGGTGACAACGCCGTTATGGGCCCGTCATAGCTGACCAGCGGTGTCCCATCGTCGCCGTCGCTTCGCTTGGCCTGGCCGGCACCCAGCGCATCGGTGTCGAAGTAGACGACCTTTATCGGGTCCTCCGGCCGTGGCGTCGACATGTACAGCGTCGCCTCGGCCATGCCATACGACGGCTGTATCACCTCTTCGCGAAGGTTGAAGCGGGCGAACCGATCGGTAAAGCGCTTGATCGTCACGGGCTGGACCCGCTCGGCACCGCTTTGGATGGTGTGCACACCGCCGAGGTCGAGCCCAGCCATGTCCTCGTCAGTGGTCTTCTTTGCCGCCAGCTCGAAAGCGAAGTTCGGCGCTGCCGTAAATGCACAGGGATTGGTTGCCAGCAGCTGCATCCAGCGTGCAGGTCGCTGGAGGAACGAGACCGGGCTGGTGAGCACAGCGGGAGTCCCCAACACAATCGGTGAGCAAACTCCCAAGATCAATCCCAAGTCGTGAAAGAACGGCAGCCACGACACAAACGTCAAGTCCGGCGGGGTGACCCCGCCATGCCTCGAGTAATCGGTTGTGATCTGTTGGAGATTGGTCAGAAGGTTTGTATAGGAAATCATTACGCCGGCCGGCGAACGGGTCGACCCGGACGTGTACTGCAAATACGCGGTGGCCCGGGGATCGTCGGAAAGGCAGTCTTCCGCGTCATCGAAGCTGACCCGGGCGTCCAGATCCAGCAAATCAACCTCGACGAGCGATGGCGCAGCCTGCCCGGGTTGCGGCGTAATGCTGCGGGCGGTCTCGGTCGCAACGGACGATGTCGTGAGAACGGCCACCGGCGACGCATCGCGCATTACCGAATCAACACGCTCATCGGTGACGCCGCCCATCGGGACAGAAAGCGGAACCGGAATGACTCCGGCCTGCAATGCACCCAGAAAGCCCAGGATGTATTCCAGCCCCTGTGGCGCGATGATCATGGCGCGATCACCGGGTGATGCACACAGCCTGAGCTCGCGCGCGACGTTGAGCACCCGTCGATACAACTGCGGCCATGTCAGGCTTAGCGGAACCCCGGCCCAGTCCTGCTCGTAGTCGAGAAACGTGTACGCCGTGTCGTCCGGTTGCAGACTGGCGCGTTCGCGCAGCAGCGCTGGTATAGAGGACTGAATCACCTGTGTCACGCCGTGCAAGTTACCGTAGCCGCCGCATCCGTCGCGGCCATATCTTCGGAATCGTCAATTTTGACCGCCGGCGAGATCCGCAGGCCAGTCGATCAACTGAGCCCACCAACGGCAGGCCGAGGCGGTGTCGTCCTACATGGGCGACTTCAAGCATTCCGCCCACGTAGCTACGGTGACTGCTAAATTGACGCCGGCGAAGGCATCGCCGGCGAGCGAGGGCGCCCGCGCGTCTGTCAAGCACCGGCGAGTCGTTGCTGTGAGGAGTCTAGATGGTTTCATTCGATGGTCGGCCGAGCGACTCGGGCTCGGCAAATCTCGAGCCCACGCCGAACATCAAGTCGACCACTCCAGTCGCTGTCATCGGAATGGCCTGCCGACTTCCCGGCGGTATCGACTCCCCCGAGCAACTCTGGGAGGCGTTGCTGCGGGGCGACGACCTGATCGCCGAAGTTCCGCGCGACCGCTGGGACAACGACGATTACTACGACCCCGAGCCAGGTGTGCCGGGTCGGACGGCATCGAAGTGGGGTGCCTTCCTTGACGACGTCGCCGGCTTCGATTCCGAATTCTTCGGGCTCGACGAGAGCGAGGCGACCGCGCTCGATCCACAGCACCGCCTGCTGCTGGAGGCCTCGTGGGAAGCGGTGGAGCACGCCGGTCTCACGCCCGACGCACTGCGCGGCTCACTGACCGGCGTGTTCATGGGACTTTCGCATCTCGACTATCAATTGATCAACGCCGACTCCGAAGTGATGGAGGGGCCATACGGCTTCCAGGGCAACGCACTGGCCATGGCGGCCGGGCGTATCGCCTCCACCCTCGGACTCCACGGTCCCGCGCTGGCGCTTGACACCGCAGGTTCCTCCGGCCTGTTCGCGGTGCACACGGCATGCCGCAGTCTGGGCGACGGCGAAAGCGATCTCGCGCTGGCCGGTGGCGCGTATGTCATGTTGGACCCGCGGAAGTACGTCGCGGGGACGGCGGCAGGACAGCTGTCTCCGACTGGGCGCTGCCATTCGTTCGACGCCGCAGCCGACGGATATGTGAGTGGCGAGGCTTCCGCGGTGGTGCTGCTCAAGCGCCTGCCTGACGCACTGCGGGACGGCGATCGGATCCTGGCCGTGGTGCGTGGCACGGCCGCCAACCAAAACGGCCACACTGCGGATACCTCGACACCGTCGGTGACCGCGCAGACCGCGGTGTACCGGGCGGCGCTGCAGGCAGCGGGCGTGGATGCGGGCAGCGTCGGCATGGTTGAGGCGCACGGTCCCGGCACCCCGCAGGGCGATCTCATCGAATACGCCAGCCTGAGTGAGGTATACGGCGTCGACGGCCCATGTGCGCTCGCGTCGGTGAAAACCAACTTCGGCCATACCCAGTCGGCCTCCGGAGTCCTCGGATTGATGAAGGCGGTCCTCGCACTACAGCACGGCGCCATTCCGCGGAATCTGCACTTCAGCCAGCTGCCAGATGAAATGGCCCGCATCGACACGAAACTTTTTGTGCCACAGGCAACTACAGACTGGCCGACGAACGGTCAGCATCCCCGCCGGGCAGCGGTGTCGTCGTATGGAGTGTCGGGAACCAATGTCCACGCCATTGTGGAGGCAGCTCCCGAGTCTGCGGAAACGGCTGCCGAAGCCCCAACATCGTTGACGCAACTGCTTTTCCCGCTTTCCGCGACCTCGGCCGCGGAACTGCGCCGCACCGCCGGCCGACTCGCCGACTGGGTGCAAGCACATGATGACGCCGCGTTGCCGGACCTCGCCTACACCCTGGCCCGTCGGCGCGCGCACCGCTCGGTACGCACCGCCGTCACTGCGGGCAACCGGCCCGAGCTTGCCAGCACTTTGCGCGAGGTCGCCGACGGTGATACCGCGTATCAGGCCACGTCCGGACAAGACGAGCGCGGACCGGTGTGGGTGTTCTCGGGACAGGGTTCGCAGTGGGCCCGCATGGGTGCCGACCTGCTCGCAAACGAACCGGTATTCGCAGCCACTGTCGCGCAGGTCGAGCCGCTCATCGCCCGCGAGTCCGGATTCTCGGTGACCGAGGCGATAACGGCGCCGGAGGTGGTTGCCGGCGATGACCGGTTGCAGCCGGCCGTGTTCACCATGCAGGTCGCGCTGGCGGCCACCCTGAAGTCGTACGGCGCACGTCCGGGCGCGGTTATCGGATATTCGATGGGTGAGGTCGCCGCGGCGGTGGTCTCCGGAGCGCTGTCATTGGAAGACGGGGTGCGCGTCATCTGCCGGCGTTCGCGGCTGATGTCCACCATCGCCGGTTGCGGCATCATGGCGTCGGTCCAACTGCCTGCCAAGCAGGTGCTTTCGGAACTGACGATGGGCGGCATCAAGGACGCCGTCGCCGGGGTGGTGGCCTCGCCGCAGACCACGGTGATCAGCGGTGCCACCGACACTGTTCGCGATCTGATGGCGGCGTGGGAACAGCGTGATCTGACGACCCGTCAGGTCGACATCGATGTTGCCGCGCATTCGCCTCTGGTCGATCCGATCCTCACCGAGCTGGCCGAAGTTCTCGCGGAGATCAAGCCGCTGACGCCGGAGATCCCCTTCTACTCGGCGACCGGCTTCGACCCGCGCGAGGAGCCGGTGTGCAACGGCAAATACTGGGTGAAAAATCTTCGCAACACGGTGCGGTTTGCCGCGGCGGTGCGGGCCGCCGCGGAGGACGGGTATCGGGTCTTCGCCGAGCTGGCACCACACCCCATGCTCACTGAGGCTGTTCAACAGACCGCTGTGAGTTTGGACGTGCCGCTGGCCAACTTCGCCAGCATGCACCGCGGACAGGAACTACCGGACGGACTGCGCGGCCTGGTAGCGGATCTATACAGTGCGGGCGCCGCGCTCGACTTCTCCGCGCTGTATCCGAATGGGCGGCTGTTGGATGCGCCGCTGCCGACCTGGGCGCACCACCGGCTGTGGTTGAGCCCCAATGACGGGAAAGCCCCCGCACATGGCGGCGCCACCGTTTCAGTGCATCCGCTGCTGGGCCAGCATGTGCACTTGCATGAGGAACCCGAGCGCCACATCTGGCAGGCCGACATCGGCACCGCCACTCAGCCCTGGCTGGACGATCACCGGATCCGCGATGTGGCTGTGCTCCCGGCAGCGGCTTACTGCGAGATGGCGCTGTCGGCCGCGGACATTGTGCTGGGGGAAGCTTCTGAGGTCCGCGACATCAGCTTCGAGCGGGCGCTGCTGATCGACGAGCAGACCCCGGTCGGCGCCTCGACGTCGCTGTCGTCACCTGGTGTCGTCGACTTCGTCGTCGACACCAACCAGGGGGGCGACCAGGCACGCCACGCTGTCGCAGTCCTGTACGCCGCAGAGGATGTGCCCCCGCCCGCTTACGACGTGCCCGCGCTACTCGCCGCGCATCCGCATCGCGAGGACGGCACCGAACTGCGCAAGGACCTAGACCAGCGTGGCGTTCAGTGCGGTCCGGCGTTCACCGGTCTGGCAGGCGTGCGGATTGGCGAGCAGCAAGCCGACACCGTGCTGGCCGAGGTCGCCCTGCCCAGCCGAATGCGTTCGCAACAGGGCGCTTACACCATTCACCCGGCACTGCTGGATGCATGTTTCCAATCGGTGGGAACCAGTCCGCACATCCAGGCCCTTGGCGACCAGGTACAGGGCTTGCCATTGGGCGTTCGACGACTGCGCTCCTACGGGCCTTCCCGCAACGCCTACTACTGCTACACGCGGGTGACCAGAGTCGATACCTCCGGGTTCGAGGCCGACCTCGACGTGCTCGACCAGGACGGGATGGTCCTGCTGAGGGTGCAGGGCCTGTTGTGCGGAACCGGCTTGTCCGAAACCGCCCAGAAGGATCGGCTCCTGAGCGAGCGGTTGTTGACCATCGAGTGGCAGCAGCGCGAATTACCCGAGGCGGGCGAGATCGATGCCGGAAACTGGCTGCTGATCAACACCACCACCCCGGACGTGGTGGCCACCAGTTTGAGCGACGCCTTGAAAAGCCATGGCGCACAATGCACTTCCATGTGCTGGCCACTACAAGACAGTGACCCGACGCCGTACGCAGACAAACTGGCCGGCGAATTCACCGGAGTGGCGATCCTCACGGGGCCGAAAACCGAAGGCGCCGTGGACCAGTCCCCGCGGCTGGGCAGCGAGTATGTGCAACATCTGGTGCGCATCGCCAGCGAATTACTACAGCTCCCGGGCAAGCTGCCGCAACTTGTCGTGGTGACCCGCGGCGCCCAGACTGTGCTGCCCGGTGATATAGCCAATCTGGAGCAGGGCGGGCTGCGTGGCTTGGTACGGGTGATCGGCGCCGAGTACCCGCAGTTGCACACCACTCAGATCGACGTGGACGACACCACCGATGCCGACCAGTTGGCAGGGCAACTTCTCAGCGTATCCGACGAAGACGAGACCGCCTGGCGAGACGGCTCGTGGTACGTGGCACGGCTGTGCACCGCTCCGCTGGCCCCCGAGGAACGCCGCATCACCGT
This sequence comes from Mycobacterium sp. OTB74, assembly GCF_029892685.1. GTDB lineage: Bacteria > Actinomycetota > Actinomycetes > Mycobacteriales > Mycobacteriaceae > Mycobacterium. The sequence continues at coordinate 16,658 of NZ_JARXVD010000023.1, forward strand.
CGCCGACCACGAGCGCGACGGTATGCGCTTGCAGATCCGCACACCAGGCGATCTGGAAACCCTGGAACTTATTGGCTTCGAACGGGTTTCACCGGGACCAGGACAGATCGAGGTCGCGGTCAGCGCATCCAGCATCAATTTCGCCGACGTTCTGGTCGCGATGGGCCTGTTCCCCAGCATCGAAGGGGACCTGCCCGAACTGGGTATGGACTTTGCCGGGGTGGTCACCGCCGTCGGTCCGGATGTCAACGACCATCACGTCGGTGACCGCGTCGGCGGGTTCTCGCCGAACGGCTGTTGGGGCACGTTCGTCACGTGTGACGCGCACCTTGCCGTCACCCTCCCGGAAAGCCTGAGCGACCACCAAGCCGTCGCGGTCTCCACCGCCACCGCCACCGCCTGGTACGGCCTGCATGAGCAGGCCCGGATCGCATCGGGCGACCGGGTCTTGATCCACTCCGCGACCGGCGGCGTCGGCCAGGCGGCCATCGCGATCGCCAAGGCCGCAGGAGCGGAAATCTTTGCCACCGCAGGTAACGAAGATCGTCGACAGTTGTTGCGCGACATGGGAATCAAGCATGTCTACGACTCACGCAGCACCGAGTTCGCCCAGCAGATCCGGCGCGACACCGACGGGTATGGCGTGGATGTCGTGCTCAACTCGCTGCCCGGCGCCGCGCAGCGTGCCGGATTCGAATTGCTGGCCATCGGCGGGCGTTTCATCGAGATCGGCAAACGCGACGTCTATGGCAACACCAGGCTGGGGCTCTTGCCGTTCCACCGCAATCTGACGTTCTACTACCTGGACCTGGCGCTGATGTCGCTCAGCCACCCCCAACGCGTTGGAGAGTTGCTGCGCACCGTGTTCCGGCTCGCGGCAGAGGGCGAGCTTCCGCCTGCGGAGTGTACCTCCTACCCGCTGGCCGACGCTGCCACCGCGGTCCGGGTGATGGGTGCGGCGCAGCACACCGGCAAACTCATTCTCGAGGTGCCCGGCGTCGGGCACAGCAGCGTGGTGATGCCACCGGAGCAGTCTCCGGCCTTCCGCCGCGACGGCGCTTACCTCATCACAGGCGGGCTCGGTAGTCTCGGATTGTTCTTGGCCGAGAAGCTGGCCACGGCCGGCTGCGGCCGCATCGTGCTCACCTCCCGTTCGCAGCCGACTCTCAAAGCGCTGGAAACTATCGAACTGATCCGGTCGATGGGTACCGACGTCGTGGTGCACTGCGGTGACATCGCCGAGCCCAGCACCGCACAGCAGCTGGTGGCCGCTGCAACCGCCACCGATCTGCCGCTGCGCGGTGTGCTGCATGCCGCGGCGGTGGTCGAAGACGCCACATTGCCGAACATCACTGGCGACATCGTCGAACGCGACTGGGCACCAAAGGTTTACGGTGCGTGGAACTTGCACTGCGCCCTTGAGGAAGCCGAGGCCGGCCAGCAGTTGGACTGGTTCTGCTCGTTCTCCTCGGCGGCCGCGCTGGTGGGCTCGCCGGGGCAGGGAGCCTACGCCGCAGCCAACGGCTGGCTGGACGCCTTCACGCGGTGGCGACGGGCCAACGGCCGCCCGGCCACCTCGATCGCCTGGGGCACATGGGGCCAGATCGGCTCCGGCGCCGTCCTCGCAGAGGACACCGGCGTTGCCATCGCTCCCGACGACGGCGCGTACGCACTCGAAGCGCTGCTACGGTACGACCGCGCCTACACCGGGTATGCACAGATCATCGGCACACCGTGGTTGACCACGTTCGCCCTGCGCAGCACCTTCGCCGAAGCCTTCCGCGCCACAGATCAAAACGCAACGGGCACAAGCAAACTGCGCGCGGAACTTGATGCGCTGCCCCACGACGAATGGCCCACTCGACTGCGGCTGCTGGTCGCCGACCAAATCAGCCTGATCCTGCGTCGCAATGTCGAGCCCGACCGGCCTCTCGCCGAGTACGGCGTTGACTCGCTCGGAGCCCTCGAACTACGCACCCGCATAGAGGCCGAAACGGGAATACGCCTCACTCCGAGTGATGTCGCCGTTGGCACCGTGCGTGGTTTGGCGGAGGTGCTATACGAAAAGTTGGCACCTACAGACAGCGACGCGTCAGCCTAGCCGGCATCCATGACGCCGACCGCCGACGGGGCATCATCGCCATGCGATGCGAGACAGAAAGTTTGGGAGGATCATGAACGCCATTCTTAGAGTGAGCGCGTTGGGCTTCGGCCAGCTCGTCACGATCGGGTTGCTGCTATTCATACCGGCAGGCAAGGTCAACTACGGGCAGGCATGGGCGTTCCTGGCGATTTTCGCGCTGACGGCCTGGCTACCCAGCATCTACCTGCAGGTCACCAATCCCGTTGCCCTGCAACGGCGGATGCGGAGCGGTCCGATCGCTGAAGGCCGGGCGGTGCAGAAGATTGTCATGCTGGGCCTCTACGGATCGCTGGTGGCTATATGCGTGGTCAGCGCTCTTGACCATCGCTTCGGCTGGTCGTCGGTACCGTTGGCGCTCTGCGTGATCGGCAATGTGCTGGCAGGTGCCGGCCTGCTTGTGGCGGTTGTGGTCGCCGTTCAGAACACCTACGCGTCCACAACCGTTCAGGTGGAGTCGGGCCAAAAGGTCGTCAGCACCGGCCTCTATGGTCTCGTGCGGCACCCCATGTACACCGGCAACGTAATGATATTGGTAGGCCTGCCCCTAGCCCTTGGCTCTTTGTGGGCACTCGCCTTCGTCATCCCTGGGGTTGCCGTACTCGCCGCACGTATCCAGGATGAGGAGAAGCTGCTCGGCGCCGAGTTGGCCGGATATGACGAATACACCCAGAAGGTCCGTTCACGCCTGATCCCACAGGTGTGGTGAGGGCTCGACTCCTACTCGAAATGTGCTGGGCCGATTGAGTCGGTGTAGCCGACCAGTACCGGCCGCGACCGGCCGGCTGTGCGCGCTAATGTCTTCGCACGCCGGGAAGTGTCTCGCCTCATTCCCGCCAAGTACGTAGCGGCACGAAGTTAACGCACCTGAGGCGAATCACTCGAAGCCAGGGATACTGACAAACCCGCGGGTGTACTTAATGAGAAGTGCGCGAAGCGATTCGTCGTCCATCGCGGTGGATGCCGGATGGATGACCGCCATGCTGATTGCACCAGAGATCATCGCGGCGGCGATGCGGCCCTCATCGTCCCGTTCGCCGACCAGCGCGCAGTAAAGGCGTTCGATGAACTGTTGGAACGGAGAATATTCAGACAACAGACGTGCAATGACCGGGTCGAACTGCAGGGAACTCGCTCGTCCACGCTCGGCGACAGCCAGATCGATGACGGTTGTCAAGAGCATTGCCTGAGCACGCGGGAGACCTTCTGACAGCTCCGCCACGATCAGCGCATCCTCGAGCTTACCCAGCTGCCGCGCGACCAGTGCTATGACGAGATCTTCCTTCGCCTTGAATTGACGGTATACCGCCCCTTTCGTGATGCCGAGCGCGTCGGCGATCATTTGATACGAAGTGGCGGCCACACCGTGAACTGCGATGAGGTCCAGCGCAGCGTCGAGAATTCGCATCTGGGGTGCACTGGCTGGCACAGAGAAACACCGCACGGGCGCCTCGTCAGTACGACTCATTGTCCAAACATACTTGGCGCGCCAACAGCGAAGACAACTTCTGGCGGCGTCGAACGCAGAACCACCGGACCGGTCCGAAATATCTGCAAGATCGATTTGCCGAAACTCCGTGCGGTATGTGCTCGTCAGCTTTACAGTCTACGACTGTGTACCGAACTGTAGCCGTGCGTCAGTTCGGCTACCGTTGGATGTCGAGGTCGCGACTCGATGACTTGCCGCAACTGCTGGCGCCGTCGGAAGCAGCTCAGAGGGGATCTCCGGTTCCGACGGGCAGTGCTCACGCGTTCCGTGGCGGAGGCGGTCGAATCCGCCGGTGGTCTGATTTGTTATCGGGCGACGGCGGCTGGGGCGTGACCGTGATTCGCCCCGCTCAGCAAGCTCAGGTAAGAAAGGTGCAATTCAGGTGACGGATCTGCAAGTGCGGAAGCTGCGATTCGGTTTCGATGAGTATCCCGTTCCTTTCATCTGGAATCCGTCCGATGCGGCCTTCTCCTGCGCAGGCAACATGCTGTCCTTCATGTTTCTCGCTATCGAGAAGATGATCACCGCAACGGTCCACGAGGCGATGCCCAAGATCACTGACCCCGAGGTCGCGGAAGAGGCTCTGGCGTTCGTCCGCCAAGAAGGCCAGCACAGCATGGCGCACCGTCAGCATGTGAAGGGGCTGATCAAGGCCTACCCCGTCCTGCGGGAGACCCTCGATGAGGTGGTGGCAATTTATGACGATCTGACCGCCAACACGCCGTTGAAGTATCGGTTGGCTTATATCGCCGATCTGGAGGCAACGTTCACACCGACGTTCACCATGATGCTCAACAACGCCCACAAATTGTTCGCCCCCGGCGACGATCGCGTGGCCTCGTTGTTCCTATGGCATTTCGTCGAGGAAATCGAGCACCGCAGCTCTGCCCTGATCATCTATGACGACGTCGTCGGCGACCGGTGGTATCGCATGCGGGTCGCACCGTCGGTTTTCCAACACGGCGCGGCAGCGATGGTGACAGTCGTCGACAGCTTCAACAAAAACATCCCGGTCGAGCAACGAAAAGTCGACGCGACATCGATGTTCGGGCGAGAGGTCAAACTTATACTCACGCAGCGGTTTCCATGCCTGAAGGGGTTCCGGCGGTTCGACATCCCCGACTACGGACCGGTCCCGAAAATGTATCCGCATATACCGCGCCGAGAGCAGGCAGCCACCGCAATCAGGGTTATGCGCACCCAGATTCCAGGTCACAGTCCCGGCAAACACAAACTACCTCCCCTCGCTGTTGAATGGCTTGCCCGCTACCATGCCGGCTACGACGTCACCCGGTGGTACACCACAGCACGGGACCACGCGTCATAAGGTTGGTGCGCGCGACCAGCCGGCTCAAGGTGTTCACGGTCGGGGCGGCATCATCGGCATACGGTACGGGACAAAAGGTTTGGGAAGATTGTGAACGCCGTCCTTAAAGTGATGGCCTTGGGCCTTGGCCAACTCGTCTCGATCGGGCTGCTGTTGTTCTTGTCGGCAGGAACGTTCGATTACTGGCAGGCATGGGCGTTCCTGGCGGTGCTCGCACTTTCGGCCGTGATACCCAGCATCTACTTGCAGCTCACAAATCCCGCCGCGCTCGAGCGACGGATGCGTGGCGGGCCGGCGGCAGAGGCCCGAACTGTGCAAAAGATCGTCATGGCCGGCTTGTACCTATCGCTCGCGGCGATGTGCGTGGTCAGCGCCCTGGACCATCGATTCGGCTGGTCGGCGGTACCGACGGCAATCTGCTTGGTCGGTGATGCTCTGGTAGCCGCCGGCCTAGCTGTGGTCGTCCTGGTGGTCACTCAAAACAGCTATGCGTCCACAACCGTCCAGGTGGAAGCAGGCCAGAACGTCGTCTCCACCGGTCTGTATGGGCTGGTCAGGCACCCCATGTATACCGGCAATACGATTGTGCTGGTGGGCCTGCCTCTCGCACTCGGTTCGTACTGGGCGCTCGCCCTCATCGTGCCTGGCCTCTTGGTGCTCGCCACCCGCATCCGCGACGAGGAGAGGCTGCTCCAGGAAGAGTTGATGGGCTACCGCGAGTACACGCAGGCGGTTCGCCATCGCCTCGTACCGTGTGTCTGGTAGCAGCTACAAGGCGCGCCGAACCCACTGCGGGAACGTCTTTCACTCAGTCGGCACATCCGCGCACTCGCCGGCTGAGGCTTCTGACCGTCGGTGCGTCGAACACATTGGTGACCGCGAGGTGGGTTCCCAGGGCCGCGTTGATCGCGGCGACCGCACGCATCGCGGACAGTGAATCGCCACCCAGATCGAAGAAGGATTGATCGACCCCGACCCGCTCCGCCCCCAGCAGTCGGGTGTAGATGTCTGCCACGATCCGCTCCGCCTCGCTGGCCGGGGGCCGATTCGCATCGGCGACGTCGCAATGCCCGGATGCGATCGCCGACTCAGCTGCCGGCATCGCCTTGCGGACCTGCCCTTCCCAGACCCCGATGGATGCCAACGGCTGATTCGGTTCGGCGGTCATGGCCTCCAGCACTTGCTCGAATCGTTGCATCAGTATCTCGATACTGGCGGCCTCGAATACGTCAGTACGGAATTGGACGTGAAGAACCAGTTCCGGGCCCGGCACGGCTTGGATCGTGAGCGGGTAGTGGTAACAGTCGCGGCTGTCGACGTCGGTGATGGTCAGGTCGTCGGTGCTGGACATGATGGCGGTGTCGATGGGGTAGTTCTCGTAGACGAAGGCAGTGTCGAACAGCTTTGCCTGACCGACCGCTCGGTGAATCTCGTTAAGCCCCAGGTGTTCGTGGTCGAGTGTCTGATTATGCACCTTGTGCAACTGATCGAGCAGATCAGCGGTGGTGGTCGTCGGCTCAATCCTCGCGCGCATCGGCACCGTGTTGATCAACAAACCGATCATCGCATCTGCGCCGGCCACCTCTGCCGGCCGACCCGACACCACCACGCCGAAGGCGACATCACGTTGACCGGTGATAGCCATCAACAGCTGTGCCCAGGCAGCCTGCAGGACGGTGCTCACCGTGGTGTGGTGGGTACGCGCCAGTTCGTTCAACGCCAGCGTGGTCTGCTCCGGAACCCGCAGCGAGGTAACGTTTCGCGGACCCAACCCCAGGTCTGGCGGACCGACCAAGGTCGGAGTGTCGAAGCCCGCCAACACTTCTCGCCACGCATCGCGGGCAGCATCGAGGTCACGCTCGGCCAGCCAATCGACGAAGCGGCGGAACGGCACCGGTGCCGGCAGGCGCTGGCGGTAGTAGCCGGCGAACACCTCCCCCAACACGATCGGCAACGACCACCCGTCGAGCACGATGTGATGACTGGTCAACACCAACCGATGCTCATCGACACCGGTACGGATCAACACCGCCCGCATCGGGGACTCATTCGCCAGATCACATACCGCCGCACGCTCACCCGCACACAACCGCTCCATCCGCTCATCGCGGTCCTGGGCCTCACGGCCGACATCGACATACTGCCAAGGCAATTCGGCATCCGTCAGGATCACTTGGACCGGTTCGTCGAAGTAGATTCGCGGGTCCTGCCCACCGGCCGGCTCACAGAACCGCGCGACCAGATTGGGATGACGTTGGACGGCCGCCTGCACGGCCTCCTGCAGCCGGTACCGGTCGAGCCGGCCGTTCAACGTGACACCTATCTGCACCGCGTACACGTCATCGCCACAACTGTGAGCGACGTTGGCGTGGAACAACAATCCCTGCTGCAAAGGTGTCAGCGGCAGAACGTCGGCGACCTCGTGTGTCTGGCGCAGGTCATCGATCTGGTGCTGAGTCAGCCGCGCAGGGGCGATATCCGACGGGGTCAATCCCCCACCGCCGTCGCGCACATGCGCGCAGATGCCGGCCAGGGCGTCGAACCACAGCCCGGACAGCCGGGTGACCTGCGCGTGGTCCAGTGCCGAGAGCGCCCACGTCCACCCCGCCCGCAAACGGGGACCACCGACAGTGTCCACGGTGCCGGCATTGAGTTCGACGGTGTGCGCCAACGGCATCGGGACCGCCGCGGCCACACCGGTGAGCGCCCCACCGTCCTGGGCAACCCGCCACAACTCAGCAGAGACCTCACCGGCACCCATCCGGCCCAGATAGTTGAACCCGATCGCCGGGTCGGCGCCGGCCAGATCGACATCACAGTTCAGGTAGCGCAACAGCCCGTACGTCACGCCGTCCGGCAACGCCCGTAGTTGCTCCTTGGCGCCCTTGACGATCGGCCCCAAGTTCACATCACCGGCAAGCACCCGTTCCCAGTCCAACCCACCGACCGTGAGAGATACCGGGTACTTGGTGGTGAACCAGCCCACCGTCCGCGACAAATCGACAACGTCCCCACCGTCGGACAACTCTTCTTGGCGCCCATGGCCTTCGGCGTCGATGACAACCGGAGAGCCTGCGCTGCCGAGGAATTCGGTCAGCGCCAGCCCGAACGCAATCAACAGAATGTCATTTATCCCGGCGTGAAACGCCGCCGGAACCTCCCCCAGCAGCATCCGGGTCGTCTCGACATCCAACTCCACCGACAGACTGCCGGCGTTGGCATAAGTGTCCACCTCCGGGCGCACCGCCGGCAACGCGGCGGGCACCGCTGCGATCTGCCGCCACGCCTTAGCCGTGCTCACGACCTCCGGGCGATACGCATGCTCAACCAGGACCTGCGCCCACCGGGCGAAGGATGTCCGCGGCGCAGGTAACGCCACCGGCTGACCCCCACGATGCTGAGCCCACGCGAGATTGAAGTCCTCCAACAGGATTCGCCACGACACCCCATCAACCGCCAGATGATGCACGATCACCAACAACTGACCATCACAGGGCACCCACAGCGCGCTGACCATCGCCCCTGCCGCGGGGTTCAGCCGTGCTCGGGCCTTGGTGACCGCATCGTCGGTCAACACGTCGACGGTGTGCAGGCACGTGCGGGCATCCACCGCCCCCGGCTCGGGCACGCTCAGCGACCAACGACCGGCACCCGCTTGCGCGTCTTGGGCGGAGACGCGCAGCCGCAACATGGCATGTCGATCCAACACCGCCTGCAACACCACCACGACATCAGCCTCGGTCACCCCAACCGGCGCCTGAATCAACACGCTCTGGTTGAACTCATCAACCAGGCCCTGAAAATCGCGCAGCCACTGGATGATTGGCGTCGCCGACACCGGCCCGATGCCTTCGTCGACCACCTCATCATCACCGTCGACGACCATCGCAACCCGAGCCAAACCGGCCACCGACTGCTCAACGAACACATCCCGCGGCCGGAACACCACCCCCGCCGCACGGGCCCGCGCCACCACCTGCATCGACAAAATGCTGTCGCCGCCGAGTTCGAAGAACGAATCGTTCACCCCGACCCGCTCCACGCCCAGCACATGCGCGAAGATTCCGGCCACGATCTCCTCGACCGCATCCGAGGGTTCCCGATATACATCGGTAGCCCGATACTCCGGCGCCGGCAACGCTTTTCGATCAAGTTTGCCGTTGACCGTCAACGGCAACTCCTCCAACACCACCACCGTGGCAGGAACCATGAACTCGGGCAACCGATCTGCCAGTGCGGTACGCGCCGCCACCGGGTCCACATCGCCGGTCACATACCCCACCAGACGCTTGTCCCCCGGACGGTCTTCGCGGGCGATCACCACCGCCTGCTCGACACCATCCACGTCGCTGAGCGCGGCCTGGATTTCGCCGAGTTCGATGCGATACCCGCGAACCTTGACCTGCTCATCGGCGCGCCCCAGATACCGCAACTGACCATCGGCACCCCACGACACCAAATCTCCGGTGCGATACATCCGCGACCCCGGCGCCCCGAACGGACATGCCACGAACCGCGATCCGGTCAACGGCGCCCGCCGCCAATATCCCACTCCCACACCAGCACCGGCGATATACAACTCCCCGACCACACCGGCGGGCACCGGACGCAACCACCCGTCGAGCACGAACAACGCCGCCCCCGCCACCGGCGACCCGATCGGCGGAACACCCGAGCCGGCCGCCAGCGGCGCACTGATAGTGGCATACACCGTGGTCTCGGTCGGCCCGTAACCGTTGACCATCACCCGCCCCGGCGCCCACCGATCCACGACGTCGACGGGGCAGGTCTCACCGGCCACCATCAACGCCACCGAACCTAACCCAGCCGGCTCCAACGCCCCCGCCGCCGAGGGCGTCTGACTCAACACCGTCACACCCTCGGCCACCAACAACTCCTGCAGATCCCGCGGCGAGCGCACCACCTCGTCGGGTACCACCACCAGCCGGCCGCCATGGAGCAACGCCCCGAAGATCTCCCACACCGAATAGTCGAACGCCAACGACGAGCACTGCGACCACACTTGCCCCGGCGCCAATTCCACGCCGGCGTCGAGTCGATCGAACAACTGGGTCACATTCGCGTGGGTGACCGCCACTCCTTTCGGCACCCCGGTGGTGCCCGAGGTGTAAATCAGATGCGCGATGTCATCGGGCGCCGGCACCGACAGCGGCGTGCAGAGTTGGCTATCGATAGCGGGGTCGTCGACATCGATGACAAGCACATGGCGGCCGTCGAGCCGGTTGGCCAACCCGGCGCTGGTGATCGCGGCGATTGGTGCGGCATCGGCGAGCATGAACTCGACCCGTGCCTGCGGCAGTGCGGGGTCGATCGGCAGATAGGCTGCCCCAGCCTTGAGTATCGCCAACATCGCCACGATCGCCTCGGCCGACCGTTCCAGCAGCAGCGCCACACACCCGCCTGGGCCCGCACCACACCCAGTCAGCAAGTGCGCCAACCGATTCGATGCGTCGTCCAGTTCACGATAGGTCATGGAGCGGTCGTCAAAGGTCAGCGCCGCCGCCTGCGGCGTTCGAGCGACCTGCGCGGCGAACACCTCGGGCACCGAGACCGGCTCCCGCGGGGTTTGCGTCAGTATCGCCCGGTTGCCCAAGTCATCGAGACGGGCGTGCTCATCCTCGTCAAGCACATCCACCGACGACAACGGTTGCGCCGGGTCGGTGGTCATCGCCACCAACACCCGCTCCAACCGCCGGGCCAACGATTCAACGGAAGCTTCGTCGAACACATCCGTGCGGTATTCGACCCGACCACCGATGCCGGCCGGATCACCAGCCTCGGTCCGGTGTTCCGCCAACGAGAGCGACAGGTCCATCCGAGCGGTTTGGGTGTTCACCGGCATCGAAGAGATGGCCAGATCACCCGACGCCACCCCCACGCTCGAGGAATCGTTGGTACCGGCGGGCAGGTTCTGCCAGGCCAACATCACCTGAACCAACGGATGATGCGTCAACGACCGGGCCGGATTGAGCCGCTCCACAACCACTTCGAAGGGCACATCCTGATGCTCGTAAGCGGCCAAGCTTCGCGAGCGCACCTGGCCCAAGAGCTCGTCGACGGTGGGATCACCGGTTAAGTCGACGCGCAACACCAAGGTGTTAACGAAGAAACCCACCAACTCATCGAGCGCCGGATCACGCCGACCCGCGATCGGAAAACCCACCGCCACATCAGAACTCGCGCTAAGTTTGCCCAACAACACCGCCAGGGCGGCCTGCACCACCATAAAACTGGTCACGTTATGCTCACGCGCCAACCGAGCAACCCGCTGCTGCAGATCCGCCGACCAGTCCACCTCCACACTCGCCCCGCGATAATCGGCCACCTGCGGATAGGGGCGATCTGTCGGCAACGCCAACCGGTCCGGCAACCCCGCCAACGCATGCTGCCAATACGCCAACTGCCCCGCGATCGGGCTCGCACTATCGGCTAAATCACCGAACTGCCCCCGCTGCCACAACGTGTAATCCACATACTGCACCGGAAGATCCGCCAACCCCGGACCCTGACCCGCGCAACGCGCCGCATACGCCAGCCCCAGATCCCGGGTCAACGGCGCGATCGACCAGCCGTCGGCGGCGATATGGTGCACCACCGCCACCAACACATGCTCACTATCAGCAATACGGAAAAGCCTGGCCCGCAACGGAATCTCCACCGCCAAATCGAACGCGTGGCACACCACCGCGTCGATGGCCCCCTCCAGCTCGCCTTCCGACCATCCGGTCGCATCGACAACCTGCCAATCGAAATCCGCCTGGTCAGCAGCCACCACAACCTGCTGCGGCACACCCTCAACAGCGGCGAGAAGCGTCCGCAAACTCTCATGCCGACCCACCACATCCCCCAGCGCCGCACCCAACGCATCGGCATCCAGTGGCCCCGTCAACCGCAGCGCTACCGCCATGTTGTAAACCGCTGTGGGGCCTTGTAATTGGTCGAGGAACCACAACCGCGACTGCGCAAACGACAACGGCACCACCGCAGGCCGCTCCACCGCCACCAAGGGCTTGAGCCGGCCCTCGCCCGCCCGGATGCGAGGCGCCAACTGCGCCACCGTCGGCGCCTCGAACACGGTGCGCACCGCAAGGGCGGCATCCATCCCCGCATTGACCGCAGCGATCAGGCGCATCGCCGACAACGAGTCACCGCCGAGTTCGAAGAACGAATCGTCCACCCCGACCCGATCCAGCCCAAGCACCTGAGCATAAATCCCGGCCAGGATCTCCTCGGTCAGGGTGCTCGGAGCGCGATAACCGGCCCTGTCCTGATACTCCGGCGCCGGCAACGCCTTTCGATCAAGCTTGCCGTTGACCGTCAACGGTAGCGCATCGATGGCCACGATCGCCGAGGGAACCATGAACTCCGGCAACCGATCAACCAGCGCGGCACGTGCGGCACCGGTGTCCACATCGCCGGTCACATACCCCACCAGACGCTTATCCCCCGGACGGTCCTCGCGGGCGATCACCACCGCCTGCTCAACACCATCCAATCCGGCCAGCACAGTTCGGATTTCGCCCAGCTCGATCCGATACCCACGAATCTTGACCTGCTCATCGACGCGCCCCAGATACCGCAACTGACCATCGGCACCCCACGACACCAAATCTCCGGTGCGATACATCCGCGACCCCGGCACCCCGAACGGACACGCCACAAACCGCGACCCCGTCAACGGCGCCCGCCGCCAATACCCCACTCCCACACCAGCACCGGCGATATACAACTCCCCAACCACACCGGCGGGCACCGGCCGCAACCACCCATCGAGCACGAACAACGCGGTGGTCGGTGGCGGCGAACCGATAGGCGCCACCCCCGCCGCTGCCGACCCCCGCCCCATCGGAGCGGTGATCGCCGCGTACACGGTGGCTTCGGTGGGGCCGTAGGCGTTGATCATCATCCGCCCGGGCGCCCACTCGTCGACGACCTCCGATGGGCAGGCCTCGCCGCCGAGCAGCAGCGCCACCGACTCCAGTCCTTGCCGGCGCAGTGCCGCGACCGCGGACGGGGTTTGAGTGAGGACGTTGACGTGCTCGCGCACCAGCAAGGCATGGAAGTCCTCCGGCGAACGGACCACCTCATCGGGCACCACCACCAGCCGTCCGCCGGCCATCAGTGCCGCCCAGATCTCCCATACCGAGAAATCGAAGGCATACGAATGGCACTGCGTCCACACCTGCGCCGCCGGCAGGCCAATGGGCGGCGAATCCGCCAGATGGGCGAGATTGCGGTGGCTCAGCGCCACCGCTTTCGGGGCGCCGGTGGTGCCCGAGGTGTAAATCAGATACGCAATGTCATCGGGCGCCGGTGCCGGCAGCGGCGTGCGGGGTTGGCTCTGGATAGCGGAGTCGTCGACATCGATGACCAGTACATGGTGGCCGTCCAGACGGTCAGCTAGCCCGGCCGCGGTGATCACGGCGCTTGCATCGGCGTCGCTCAACATGAAGTCGACCCGTGCCTGCGGCAGCGCCGGATCGATCGCCAAGTACGCCGCCCCGGTTTTCAGTATCGCCAGCATCGTCACCACGGCGTGCGCCGAGCGCTCCAACAACAACGCCACGCACCCACCAGCGCACACACCGCGGTCAATCAGTAGATGTGCCAACCGATTCGACGCCTCATCGAGTTCGCAATAGGTCATCGACAGGTGGCCGGAGGTCACCGCCACCGCTTCCGGGGTTCGGGCAACCTGTGCGGTGAACAACTCGGGCACCGAGACCGGTTCCGGCGGCGCCTGCGTCAGGACCGCACGATTACCCAGCACATCCAGCGCGGCGCGCTCGCCGTCGTCGAGTACATCCACCGACGACAACGGCTGCGCCGGGTCGGTGGTCATGGCCACCAACACCCGCTCCAACCGCCGGGCCAACGATTCAACGGAAGCTTCGTCGAACACATCGGTGCGGTATTCCACCCGACCACCGATGCCGGCCGGATCACCAGCCTCGGTCTGGCGTTCGGCCAACGAGAACGACAGGTCCATCCGAGCAGTCTGGGTGTTCACCGGCATCGGAGAGATGGCCAGATCACCCGACGCCACCCCCACGCTCGAGGGATCGTTGGTACCGGCGGGCAGGTTCTGCCAGGCCAACATCACCTGGATCAGTGGGTGGTGGGCCAGTGACCGGGTGGGGTTGAGTCTTTCGACGAGGACCTCGAAGGGCACGTCCTGGTTTTCATAGGCGGCCAGGCTGCGCTGCTGCACCTGCGCTAACAGCTCAGCGACGGTCGGATCACCGGTTAAGTCGACGCGCAACACCAAGGTGTTGACGAAGAAACCCACCAGCTCATCGAGCGCCGGATCACGCCGACCCGCGATCGGAAAACCCACCGCCACATCAGAACTCGCACTCAACGTGCCCAACAGCACCGCCAACGCGGCCTGCACCACCATGAAACTGGTCACGTTATGCTCACGCGCCAACCGAGCAACCTTCTGCTGCAGATCCGCCGGCCAGTCCACCGCCACACTGGCCCCGCGATAATCGGCCACCTGCGGATAGGGGCGATCTGTCGGCAACGCCAACCGGTCCGGCAATCCCGCCAACGCATGCTGCCAGTACGCCAACTGCCCGGCGATCGGGCTACCGCTATCGGCCAGATCACCGAACTGCGCACGCTGCCACAACGTGTAATCCACATACTGCACCGGGAGATCCGCCCAATCGGGAGACTGCCCCACGCAGCGGCTGGCATAAGCCATACCCAGATCGGCGACCAACGGGGCGATCGACCAGCCGTCGGCAGCGATATGGTGCACCACCGCCACCAACACATGCTCACCATCAGCAATACGGAAAAGCCTTGACTGCAAAGGGATCTCCGTGGAGATATCAAACAGATGGCCGACCACGGCATCGATGGCGTCATCGAGTTGGATCTCCGACCAGCCGGTTGCATCGACAATCTGCCAACCGAAGTCAGCCCCATCGGCCTCGTGCACCCGCTGCCGGGCTACCCCACTGGGGGCCTCGATCAACGTCCGCAGGCTCTCATGCCGACCCACCACATCCCCCAGCGCCGCACCCAACGCATCGGCATCCAGTGGCCCCGTCAACCGCAGCGCTACCGGCATGTTGTAAACCGCTGTGGGGCCTTGTAATTGGTCGAGGAACCACAACCGCGACTGCGCAAACGACAACGGCACCACCGCAGGCCGCTCCACCGCCACCAAGGGCTTGAGCTGGCCCTCGCCCGCCCGGATGCGAGGCGCCAACTGCGCCACCGTCGGCGCCTCGAACACGGTGCGCACCGCAAGGGCGGCATCCATCCCCGCATTGACCGCAGCGATCAGGCGCATCGCCGACAACGAGTCACCGCCGAGTTCGAAGAAGGATTGGTCGGTGCTGACGCGTTCGAGCCCAAGCACCTGAGCATAAATCCCGGCCAGGATCTCCTCGGTCAGGGTGCTCGGAGCGCGATAACCGGCCCTGTCCTGATACTCCGGCGCCGGCAACGCTTTTCGATCAAGCTTGCCGTTGACCGTCAACGGTAGCGCATCGATGGCCACGATCGCCGAGGGAACCATGAACTCCGGCAACCGATCAACCAGCGCGGCACGTGCGGCACCGGTGTCCACATCGCCGGTCACATACCCCACCAGACGCTTATCGCCCGAACGGTCCTCGCGGGCGATCACCACCGCCTGCTCAGCACCATCCAATCCGGCCAGCACAGTTCGGATTTCGCCCAGCTCGATCCGATACCCACGAATCTTGACCTGCTCATCGACGCGCCCCAGATACCGCAACTGACCATCGGCACCCCACGACACCAAATCTCCGGTGCGATACATCCGCGACCCCGGCACCCCGAACGGACACGCCACAAACCGCGACCCCGTCAACGGCGCCCGCCGCCAATACCCCACTCCCACACCACCACCGGCGACATACAACTCCCCGACCACACCCGCCGGCACCGGCCGCAACCACCCATCCAGCACAAACAACGCCGCCCCCGCCACCGGCGAACCGATCGGCGGAACACCCGACCCCGCCGCCAGCGGCGCACTCATCGACACACACATCGTGGTCTCGGTCGGGCCGTACCCGTTGACCATCACCCGACCCGGCGCCCACGCATCAACCACCTCGGCAGGGCAGGCCTCACCGGCCACCATCAACGCCACCGAACCCAACACGGCCGGATCCAATGCGGCCACCGCCGAGGGTGTCTGACTCAACACCGTCACACCCTCGGCCACCAACAACGCCTGCAAATCCTGCGGCGAGCGCACCACCTCATCGGGCACCACCACCACCCGGCCGCCATGGAGCAAAGCCCCGAAGATCTCCCACACCGACACGTCGAACGCCAACGAATGACACTGCGACCACACCCGATCCGGGCCCATCGGCAAAGCGCCCGCCCACGACACCAACAACCCGGTGACACTGCCGTGAGTAACCGCCACCCCCTTGGGCACCCCCGTGGTGCCCGAGGTGTAAATCAGATACGCAACCTCACCCGGGGACGGCACCGGCAGCGGCGTGCAGGGTTGACTCCCGATCGCGGGATCATCCACATCGACGACCAGCACATCGTGACCGCCCACCCGGTCAGCCAACCCGGCCGTGGTGATGACCACGATCGGCGCGGCATCATCGAGCACAAACCCGACCCGCGACCCCGGCAATCCCGGATCGATCGGCACATACCCCGCCCCGGCCTTAAGCACCGCCAACAACGCCACGATCGCCTCGGCCGACCGCTCCAGCAGCACCCCCACACACCGTCCCGGACCAGCACCACACCCAACCAACAAGTGCGCCAACCGATTCGACGCCTCATCCAACTCGCCATAACTCATGCAGTGGCCCTCGGAGGTCACCGCCACCGCCTGTGGGGTTCGGGCGGCCTGCGCGGCGAAGACCCCGGGCACCGACACCGGTTCCGGCGGCGTCTGCATCAGGACCGCACGATTACCCAGCACAGCTAGCGCGGCGCGCTCAACGTCGTCGAGCACATCCACCGACGACAACCGCTGCGCCGGGTCAGTGGTCATCGCCACCAACACCCGCCCCAACCGCCCAACCAACGCTGCGACAGACGCCTCATCAAACACATCAGTCCGGTATTGGATCCGCAGGTTCAGCACGTCACCGGGCATGGCTTGGATCGTGAGTGAGTAATGGTTGTACTCGTGGTTGGTGAGTTCGGTGATGGTCAGGTCGTCGGTGCTGGCCATGGTGGTGGTGTTGATGGGGTAGTTCTCGTAGACGAAGGCGGTGTCGAACAGTTGGTGGTGGCCGCTGAGGTGGTGAATCTCGTTGAGCCCCAGGTGTTCGTGGTCGAGTGTCTGGTTACGGACCTTGTGCAACTGAGCGAGCAGATCAGCGGTGGTCGTGGTCGGCTCAATCCTCGCGCGTACCGGCACCGTGTTGATCAACAAACCGACCATCGCATCCACGCCGGCCACCTCGGCCGGCCGGCCTGAGACCACCGCACCGAACACGACATCACTGCGGCCGGTCAACCCCATCAACAGCTGCGCGAACGCCGCCTGCAACACCGTGCTCACCGTGGTCTGACACGACCGCGCCAACTCCGCCACCGCCGCAGTGGTCTGCTCGGACAACCCGAACATCGCGGTCGCCCGCGGGCCCGGCCCGACGCGATCGGGCGGACCCACCAGCGTCGGAGCATCGACACCGGCCAACACCTCGCCCCAGACGGCGCGGGCGCCATCGACGTCGCGGTCGGCGAGCCAATCGACGAACCGGCGGAACGGCACCGGCGCGGGCAGCCGCTGGCGGTAGTAGCCGGCGAAGACCTCACCCAACACAATCGGCAACGACCAGCCATCGAGCACGATGTGATGACTGGTCAACACCAACCGATGCTCATCAACACCGGTACGGATCAACACCGCCCGCATCGGAGACTCATTCGCCAGATCACACACCACCGCACGCTCACCCGCACACAACCGCACGATCCGCTCATTGCGGTCGAGTCCATCACGGCTCAGATCAACGTACTGCCAAGGCAATTCTGGTTGAGTCGACAGAATCTGAACGGGCACCTCGAACCGGTCGACGAACCGCGCGGCCAAGTTCGGGTGCCGAGACACCACCGACTGCACCGCATCCCGCAGCCGGTGGTGATCGAGTCGGCCGCTCAAAGTCAGATCGAGCTGCACGGCATACACATCGTCGTCGCCAGAACTGTGAGCGACGTTGGCGTGGAACAACAATCCCTGCTGCAGGGGTGTCAACGGCAAAATATCAGCCACCCGATACTGCGCGCCCAGGTCATCGATCTGGCACTGAGTCAGCCGCGCAGGCGCAATATCCGACGGGGTCAACCCGCCCCCACCACCACGCACATGCGCGCAGATACCGGCCAGAGCGTCAAACCACAGCCCGGACAGGCGGGTGACCTGGACGTGGTCCAGTGCCGAGAGCGCCCACGTCCACCCCGCCCGCAAACGGGGACCATCGACAGTGTCCACGGTGCCGGCGTTGAGTTCGACGGTGTGTGCCAACGGCATCGGGACCGCCGCGGCCACACCGGTGAGCGCCCCACCGTCCTGGGCAACCCGCCACAAATCAGCAGAGACCTCACCGGCACCCATGCGGCCCAGATAGTTGAACCCGATCGCCGGATCGGCGCCGGCCAGATCGACATCACAGTTCAGGTAGCGCAACAGCCCGTACGTCACGCCGTCCGGCAACGCCCGTAGTTGCTCCTTGGCGCCCTTGACGATCGGCCCCAAGTTCACATCACCGGCGGCCACCTGGCCCCAATCCAACCCACCGACGGTCAACGCCACCGGGTACTTGGTGGTGAACCAGCCCACCGTCCGCGACAAATCAACATCGGCCAGTTCTTCCTGACGCCCGTGGCCTTCCGCGTCGATGACGACGGGTGCCCCTGCGGTGCCCAGGAATTCGGTCAACGCCAGCCCGAACGCGATCAACAGAACGTCGTTGATCCCGGCATGGAACGCCGCCGGCACCTCCCCCAGCAACATCCGGGTCGTCTCGACATCCAACTCGGTCGACAAACTGCCGGCATTGGCATAGCTGTCCACCTCCGGGCGCACCGCAGGCAAGGCTGCCGGCACCGCCGCGATCTGCCGCCAGCACTCCGCGGTGTTCACCACCTCCGGGCGATACGCATGCTCAACCAGGACCTGCGCCCACCGGGCGAAAGATGTGCGCGGCGCGGGCAGCACGACCGGCTGTCCCCCACGATGCTGGACCCACACAAGGTTCAAGTCCTCCAACAGGATTCGCCACGACACCCCATCAACAGCCAGATGATGCACGATCACCAACAACTGGCCAGTGGCGGCCGACCACAGGGCGCTGACCATCACCCCGGCCGCAGGGTTCAGCCGCGATCGAGCCTCGATGACCGCGTCGTCGGTCAACACGTCAACGGTGTGCAAGCAGGTGCGGGCATCCACCGACCCCGACTCGGGCACGCTCAAAAGCCAAGCACCGGCACCGTCGTCCTCGACACGCATGCGCAACATGGCATGCCGATCCAGCACCGCTTGCAACACCACCAGCACGTCAGCCTCAGACACCCCAACCGGAGCCTGAATCAACACGCTCTGGTTGAACTCATCGACCGGACCCTCAACATCGTGCAGCCACGAGATGATTGGAGTCGTCAGCAGCGGGCCGATGCCTTCGTCGACCGCCTCACCATCACCGTCGAGGACCGTCGCAACCCGCGCCAGCCCGGCCACCGACTGCTCTACGAACACATCCCGCGGCCGGAACACCACCCCCGCCGCACGCGCCCGCGCCACCACCTGCATCGACAAAATGCTGTCGCCGCCGAGTTCGAAGAAGGATTGGTCGGTGCTGACGCGTTCGAGTCCGAGGACTTGGGCGTAAATCCCGGCCAGGATCTCCTCGGTCAGGGTGCTCGGAGCGCGATAACCGGCCCTGTCCTGATACTCCGGCGCCGGCAACGCTTTTCGATCAAGCTTGCCGTTGACCGTCAACGGTAGCGCATCGATGGCCACGATCGCCGAGGGAACCATGAACTCCGGCAACCGATCAACCAGCGCGGCACGTGCGGCACCGGTGTCCACATCGCCGGTCACATACCCCACCAGACGCTTATCGCCCGAACGGTCCTCGCGGGCGATCACCACCGCCTGCTCAACACCATCCAATCCGGCCAGCACAGTTCGGATTTCGCCCAGCTCGATCCGATACCCACGAATCTTGACCTGCTCATCGACGCGCCCCAGATACCGCAACTGACCATCGGCACCCCACGACACCAAATCTCCGGTGCGATACATCCGCGACCCCGGCACCCCGAACGGACACGCCACAAACCGCGACCCCGTCAACGGCGCCCGCCGCCAATACCCCACTCCCACACCAGCACCGGCGACATACAACTCCCCGACCACACCCGCCGGCACCGGACGCAACCACCCATCCAGCACAAACAACGCCGCCCCCGCCACCGGCGAACCGATCGGCGGAACACCCGAGCCGGCCGCCAGCGGCGCACTCATCGACACACACATCGTGGTCTCGGTCGGCCCGTACCCGTTGACCATCACCCGACCCGGCGCCCACGCATCAACCACCTCGGCAGGGCAGGCCTCACCGGCCACCATCAACGCCACCGAACCCAACACGGCCGGATCCAATGCGGCCACCGCCGAGGGTGTCTGACTCAACACCGTCACACCCTCGGCCACCAACAACGCCTGCAAATCCTGCGGCGAGCGCACCACCTCATCGGGCACCACCACCACCCGGCCGCCATGGAGCAACGCCCCGAAGATCTCCCACACCGACACGTCGAACGCCAACGAATGACACTGCGACCACACCTGATCCGGGCCCATCGGCAAAGCGCCCGCCCACGACACCAACAACCCGGTGACACTGCCGTGAGTAACCGCCACCCCCTTGGGCACCCCCGTGGTGCCCGAGGTGTAAATCAGATACGCAACCTCACCCGGGGACGGCACCGGCAGCGGCGTGCAGGGTTGACTCCCGATCGCGGGATCATCCACATCGACGACCAGCACATCGTGACCGCCCACCCGGTCAGCCAACCCGGCCGTGGTGATGACCACGATCGGCGCGGCATCATCGAGCACAAACCCGACCCGCGACCCCGGCAATCCCGGATCGATCGGCACATACCCCGCCCCGGCCTTAAGCACCGCCAACAACGCCACCACCGCCCGAGCCGACCGCTCCAGCAGCACCCCCACACACCGTCCCGGACCAGCACCACACCCAACCAACAAGTGCGCCAACCGATTCGACGCCTCATCCAACTCGCCATAACTCATACAGCGGCCCTCGGAGGTCACCGCCACCGCCTGTGGGGTTCGGGCGGCCTGCGCGGCGAACAACTCGGGCACCGACACCGGTTCCGGCGCGGGCCCCGACAGCACTGCCCGGTTACCCCACCCATCAAGACCAGCACGCTCACCGGCATCCAACACATCCACCGACGACAACCGCCGGCCCGGGTCAGCGGTCATCGCCACCAACACCCGCCCCAACCGCCCAACCAACGCTGCGACAGACGCCTCATCAAACACATCAGTCCGGTATTGGATCCGACCACCGATGCCGGCCGGATCACCAGCTTCAGTCCAGCGATCTCCGAGGAGGAATACCAAATCCATTTGGGCGGCTTGGGTATTCACCGGTATCCGGGCGACCTCCAGATCGCCCAAGACCAAGCCCTCTGCAGGGTCGGCACCTAGTCCGGGCAAGTTCTCCCAGGCCAATGTCACCTGGATCAGTGGGTGGTGGGCCAGTGACCGGGTGGGGTTGAGTTTTTCGACGAGGACCTCGAAGGGCACGTCCTGGTTTTCATACGCGGCCAGGCTGCGCTGCTGCACCTGGGCCAGCACCTCAGCGACGGTCGGATCGCCGGTTAAGTCGACGCGCAACACCAAGGTGTTCACGAAGAATCCGACCAACTCATCAAGTGCCTGGTCACGGCGCCCCGCAATCGGAAAGCCGAACGCCACATCAGAACTCGCGCTCAAAGTGCCCAGCAGCACCGCCAACGCAGCCTGCATCACCATGAAGCTGGTGACGTTGTGCTCACGCGCCAACCGAGCAACCCGCTGCTGCAGATCAGGCGACCAGTCCACCTCCACACTCGCCCCGCGATAATCGGCTACCTGTGGATACGGACGATCTGTAGGCAAGGCCAGTCGGTCCGGCAGTCCTGCCAACGCGTTCTGCCAGTACGCCAACTGCCCAGCGATCAAGCTGTCCCCGTCGTCCAAATCGCCGAACTGCGCACGCTGCCACAACGTGTAATCCACGTACTGCACCGGAAGATCCGCCCAGCCCGGAGCCTGCCCCACACAACGAGCCGCATACGCCACGCCCAGATCCCGGGTCAATGGGGCGATCGACCAGCCATCACCCGCGATATGGTGCAACACCGCCACCAACACATGCGCACCATCACCGACTCGGAAAAGCCTGGCCCGCAACGGAATCTCCACCGCCAGATCAAACGCGTGGCACACCGCGGCGTCGATGGCCGCGTCGAGTTGCCCTTCCGGCCAACCCCTCGAATCGACAATCTCCCAACCGAAATCCAACTGATCAGGGGACAGCACCACCTGCCGGGGAATCCCCTCGGGCGCCGCGATCACCGTCCGCAGGCTTTCATGCCGGCCCACCACATCGGCCAGCGCCGCACCCAACGCGTCGGTATCCAGGTGCCCGGTCAGCCGCAGCGCTACCGCCATGTTGTACACCGGTGAGGGGCCTTGCAATTGGTCGATGAACCACAACCGCGACTGCGCGAACGACAACGGCAGCACCGCGGGCCGCTGTTGCACCGTCAACGCGGCCCCCACCCGTTCCCCGGCATGCGTGCTGATCCATTCGGCCAACCCAGCCACGGTCGGCGCGTCGAACAACACCCGGATCGGGACCTCAACGCCCAGCTCCGCCCGGACCCGCGAGATCAAACGCGTCGCCGATAATGAATGCCCACCCAGATCGAAGAACGAATCGTCGATACCGACCCGCGTCGCCCCGAGAACTTCGCCGAACAATGCGGCCAACAACCGTTCCCGCGGGTCACGTGGCGCCCGATACGCCACCCCACTGACGAACTCCGGTGCCGGCAACGCTTTTCGGTCAAGCTTGCCGTTCACCGTCACCGGCAACGACCCCAGCACCATGATCGCCGCCGGCACCATGAACTCGGGCAACCTGGCGGCCACAAAGTCACGCAGTTCAGCGGACCGTTCAATGGCCGACGGATCATTGACGGTCCCGGCGAGGGAACCGTTGCGGGCGGCGGAGGGCAGGTACAGATCCGACAGCACGGGCAGCGCGGCGCCATTGGCCGGCTCGGGGATCCGCGTGTAGATGAGGTCCACCCAACCCGCGGTCGGCGACCAGGTCACCGCTGTGGCGTAGCCCAATTCCTGCCCCAGCAGATGACACTGGTGCGGCAACACCGCATCGAGTACGGATACGCCGGCACGTAACTCAGTGACGCGCACCCGATCACCGGCCCGCGCCAACGCCCGCGCCAGCGCCACATCGGGCCATACCGCGGCATTGGGCACCCCGGTGACACGCAGCTCCGGACGATGGTGCGACCGAAGATATTCCCTCAACTTGACGAGGCTGCCGAACCGCTGCCACGGTTCCGACGGTAGGTCCGCAGCCGAGCGCACCGGCACCGGCGCCTTGCGCAGCACCACCTCATACCGATAACCGCTCAGTTCGTTGACCGCACCCATCCGCTTGAGCTGCACATCGACCGCAGCGATGTCGGGAAGATGCTGCGGCAACGCGGCAAAGAACTCCGGCGCCAACAACAGTTCCTGCTCGGCCAGCATTTCCCGGCGCACCCGCTCCCGCATCACCGCAGCGGTGTCCTCGCCAGTGGAGGTGTCGGCACACATCACCCCGGTGGTGAACTCCCGCAACAACGACAAGTTCCGCACATCACCGATGAACAACGCCCCGCCCGGCGCCAGCAGCCGCATCGCCACCGCCAACACATCCAGCAGATACCCCGCGCTCGGGAAGTACTGGACCACCGAGTTGAGCACCACCACATCGAAATGCCCCGCCGGCAACCCCTCGGCCACATCGGCCGGCTGCACCCGCAACCGCACCCGATCACCCCACGGCTGCGCCGCCACCGCCGCCTGCAGTGTCTGAATCGTCGGCGCGGAAAAGTCCGTACCCCAATACTGCTCACACGCCGGGGCCACCTGCGCGAGCAACAGCCCCGTACCCACCCCGATCTCCAACACCCTTTGCGGCTGCAGAGCCAGGATCCGATCGACGGTGGCCGCCTGCCATTCGTGCATCTGCCCCAACGGGATCGGCGCCCCGGTGTAGCTGCTGTGCCAGCCCGCGAAGTCCTCCCCCAACGCGGCCGCCGGCGCACCCTCGGTGAATGTCGAACCCGAATACAGCCCCTCATACAGGCCGTGCCACTGCTCGACCAGCTGCGCTTCCCGTTCAGGTTCGCGGACCAGCATCATCTCCCGGTCCAACACCACATATCCCACCAACTGCTTATCGCTGACCCCGTCGCCAGCAGCGGCCGTGGTTGTGTGGGTGACCGCCACCGCCTGCCCCACCCGGGGATGAGCGGTCAGCGCAGCCTGCACCTCGCCGAGTTCGATGCGGTACCCGCGCACCTTGACCTGCTCATCAGCACGCCCCAAATACCGCAACTGCCCATCCGGACCCCACGACACCAGATCCCCGGTCCGATACATCCGCGCCCCAGACCCCCCGAACGGACACGCCACAAACCGTGTTGCGGTCAACCCGCCCCGCCGCCAATACCCCACTCCCACACCACGACCCGCCAAATACAACTCACCGACCACCCCCGCCGGCACCGGACGCAACCACTTGTCCAACACAAAGAACGCCGCCCCCGCAGTCGGCGCACCGATCGGGGGCGCACCCGACCCCACTGTCAGCGGCGCGCTCTTGCACAGCCACATCGTCGTCTCGGTCGGACCGTACACATTGACCATCACCCGACCCGGCGCCCACCGATCCACCAACTCCAGCGAACACGGTTCAGCACCGATCACCAACGCCGTCGACTCCAACCCCTCAGTCGGCAGCACCGCAACCGCAGACGGAGTCTGGGTGAGCACACTGACCTTTTCACCGACCAACAACGCATGGAAATCATCCGCCGACCGGGCCACCGCATCGGGCACCACCACCAGCCGCCCACCATGGAGCAACGCACCCCAGATCTCCCACACCGAGAAATCGAACGCATAGGAATGGCACTGCGACCACACCTGCCCCGGCGCCAACTCCACCCCGATCTGCAGCGAGTCAAACAACTGAGTGACATTGCGCTGAGTGACCGCCACCCCCTTGGGCACCCCCGTGGTGCCCGAGGTGTAAATGATGTGGGCCATATTGTCGGCGGCCGGCATCGGCAATGGGGTCGCGAGCTGGGATCGGATCACGGGATCGTCCACATCGACGATGACCGACACGTCATGCCCGTCCAGTCGCGACCGCAATTCGGCGGTGGTGACGACCGCGATGGGCGCGGCATCGGCGAGCATGAACCCGATTCGCGCCGTGGGCGACGCCGGATCGATCGGAACATACGCCGCCCCGGTTTTGAGTACCGCCAGGATCGCCACGATCGCCTCGGCCGAGCGGGAGAACAGGACCGCCACAGTCGCACCCGGGCGCGCACCACACTCAGTCAGCCAGTGCGCCAACCGATTCGACGCCTCATCCAACTCCCGATACGACCACGAGCGGCCACCACAGGTCAGCGCCACCGCCCCCGGAGCACGCGCCACCTGCGCGACGAACACCTCGGGCACCGTCACCCCCACCGGCGCGGGCCCCGAAAGCACCGCGCGGTTGCCGAACTCATCAAGGCGTGCACGCTCAGCCTCGTCGAGTACATCCACCGACGACAACCGCTGCCCCGGGTCGGCGGTCAGCGCCACCAACACCCGCTCCAACTGTCGGGCCAGTGTTTCAATGGTGGCTTCGTCGAAAACGTCGGTGCGGTACTCCACCCGGCCGCCGATCCCGGCAGGATCACCAGCCTCGGTCCAGCGATCTCCGAGAAAGAACACCAAATCCATTCTGGCGCTACGGGTATCCGCCGACAGTTCGCTGACCTGCACATCACCCAGATTCAGCCCGTGCGCAAGATCGTCGTTGTCGTACCCGGGGAAGTTCTGCCAACCCAACATCACCTGAATCAGCGGATGATGAGCCAGCGACCGGGTCGGGTTGAGCCGCTCCACAAGCACTTCGAAGGGCACGTCCTGGTTTTCGAAGGCGGCCAGACTGCGCTGCTGGACCTGCGCTAACAGCTCGGCCAGGGTGGGATCACCGGCCAGATCGACCCGCAACACCAGCGTGTTGACGAAGAAACCCACCAGCTCATCGAGCGCCTGATCACGCCGCCCCGCGATCGGAAACCCCACCGCCACATCAGAACTCGCACTCAATCTGCCCAACAGCACCGCCAGGGCGGCCTGCACCACCATGAAGCTGGTCACGTTATGCTCACGCGCCAACCGAGCAACCTTGTGCTGCAGATCGGGCGACCAGTCCACCGCCACACTGGCACCGCGATAGTCAGCTACCTGTGGATAGGGACGATCCGTCGGCAACGCCAACCGCTGCGGCAACCCCGCCAACGCCTGCATCCAATAACTCAACTGCCCGGCGATCAGGCTGTCCCCGTCGCCCAGATCGCCGAATTGTCCACGCTGCCACAACGTGTAATCCACGTACTGCACCGCCAAATCCGCCCACCCCGGACCCTGACCGGTACAACGAGCGGCGTAAGCGATCCCTAGATCGCGGGTCAACGGCGTGATCGACCAACCATCCCCCGCGATATGGTGCAGCACCGCGACCAACACATGCTCATCGTTGCCGACACGGAAAAGCCTGGCCCGCAACGGAATCTCCACCGCAAGATCGAAGCGATGAAGCGTCACCTCTTCAACAGCACGATCCAACTCCCCCACCGACCAGCCGGTCGCATCGACAACCTGCCAACCGAAATCAGCCCGATCCGAGTCGATCACAACCTGCTGCGGCACACCCTCAACAGCGGCGAAAAGCGTCCGCAGGCTCTCATGCCGGCCGACCACATCCGACAGCGCCGCACCCAAGGCGTCGACGTCCAGGTGTCCGCAGATCCGATAGGCGACCGGCATGTTGTACGTCGCGACTCGTCCCTCGAACCGGTTGAGGAACCACAACCGGGACTGGGCGAAGGACAGCGGCACTGCCGCGGGCCGCTCGGCGGCCACCAAGGGCTCGAGCCGATCCGCGCCCGCACCAACGCGGGCCGCCAGTTGGGCGACCGTCGGCGCCTCGAATAGAGCGCGCACCGAAGGACGCAGATCGAGACCGGTATTGACCGCAGCGATCAGGCGCATCGCCGACAACGAGTCACCGCCGAGTTCGAAGAACGAATCGTCCACCCCGACCCGATCCAGCCCCAGCACCTGAGCATAAATCCCGGCCAGGATCTCCTCGGTCAGGGTGCTCGGAGCGCGATAACCGGCCCTGTCCTGATACTCCGGCGCCGGCAAGGCCCGCTTATCCAGCTTGCCGTTAACCGTCAACGGCAACACATCCAACACCACCACCGCAGCCGGAACCATGAACTCCGGCAACCGATCAGCCAGCGCAGCCCGCATCGAAACCGGATCCAAGGAGGCTGAATCCCCGGTGACATATCCCACCAGACGCTTGTCCCCCGGACGGTCCTCGCGGACAATCACCGCCGCGGTTTCGACCGGCGGATAGGCCACCAAAGCCGCTTCGACCTCACCGAGTTCGATGCGATACCCACGAATCTTGACCTGCTCATCGGCACGTCCCAGATAGCGCAACTGCCCGTCCGCGCCCCAACACACCAGATCCCCGGTGCGATACATCCGCAATCCCGGAGCCCCGAACGGGCACGCCACAAACCGCGATCCCGTCAGCCCGGCCCGGCCCACATAGCCGACTCCCACACCGCGGCCCGCTACATACAACTCCCCGACCACACCGGAAGGCACCGGGCGTAACCACGCATCGAGGACGAACAGCGCCGCGCCCGGCACCGGCGATCCGATCGGCACCACACCCCGGCCCGGCTTCAACGGCGTAGTCCACGCCGGTCCCATCGTCGTCTCAGTTGGGCCGTACCAATTGATCATCACGTGCCGAGGCGCCCAGCGATCCACCAACTCCGCCGGACACGCCTCACCGGCCACCACTAACGCTACCGGTCCCAAACCCACAGGCGAGAGCACGCCTGCCGCCGACGGGGTCTGGGTGAGCACGCTGACCTGTTCAGCGACCAGCAATGCGTGGAACTCGTCCGGTATGCGCGATACCGAATCGGGCACCACCACCAACCGGCCGCCGTGCAACAGCGGACCCCAGATCTCCCACACCGAGAGGTCGAAGGCATACGAATGGCATTGTGTCCAAACGCCTTCCCCCGGAAAGTGGGCGGGCAGTGTCTCCATCAGTTGAGTGACGTTGTGGTGGGTGATGGCCACCCCCTTGGGCACCCCGGTGGTGCCCGAGGTGTAGATCAGGTACGCGATGTCACCCGGCGCCGGCAGGGGCCGTGGTGTGCAGGGTTGGCTCTCGATCGCGGGATCATCCACATCGATGACAAGCACATGGTGGCAGTCGAGCCTAGAGCACAGCCCCGCAGTAGTGATCACGGCGACCGGCGCGGCATCATCGATCATGAAGTCGACCCGTGCCTGCGGCAGCGCCGGATCGATCGGCACATAGGCCGCCCCAGCCTTGAGTACCGCCAACATCGCCACGATCGCCTCAGCCGACCGGGACAACAGCAGCGCCACACACTGTCCCGGGCCAGCGCCGCGTCCAGTCAGCAAGTGCGCCAACCGATTCGACGCCTCATCCAGTTCGCGATAGGTCATGGAGCGGGCGTCGAAGGTCAGCGCCGCCGCCTGCGGGGTTCGGGCCACCTGCGCGGCGAACAACCCGGGCAGCGCGACCGGCTCCGGCGGCGCCTGCGTCAGGACCGCACGATTGCCCAACTCATCAAGACGGGCGCGCTCACCCTCGTCGAGCACATCCACCGACGACAACCGCCGCCCCGGATCAGCGGCCATCACAACCAACACCCGCTCCAACCGGCCCGCTAAATCCGAGGTGTTGAAACGTGAAAACGGTTGCCCGGCACCGGCGGTAGTGAATGACTGCTCGTCACCGACGCCGAGAAAGAACAGCCCGAAGTGATCTACCGGGCCGTAGGTAGTGTAGGTCGCCGTCGTCGGAGCACCACCGAGCTCTAACGCGATTCTGGCCGGCACAAAATTGAGAACTACCCGATTCCTCGCCGGCCCTGGGCCGCGAAGGTTACCAGCACCCTCTTCGAGGAGGCGGACTGGAAACCGCTGATGTTTCAACGCTTCTCGCGTTCGGGTGTCCACGTGGTTGCAGAAATCGGCGATTGAAGATTCCGACGATGGGTTCAATACCAGCGGAACAACCCCGGCAACCATCCCGGGAAGTAGCTTCGACCCAGGGTGCACTCGCCTGCTGACCGGGAAGTCGAGAACCACTTCCGAACCGCCAGCACCGAACCCACTCACCAGGAGTGCGCAGGCCGCCGTGAGAACCGATGTTCGACGGACACCCAACTCTTTGGACAGCGCTTTGATGCGGCCGACGACGGACGGGTCCAATTGAACCGACGCAGACGGCCAATACGATTCGCTTTCGCCCGCACCTCGGGGTAACTGATGATCCGGTGCGTGTCCCGCTGGAAGGTTCTCGCTCCAGTAGGCCCGATCTTCCAGATAATCGGCGGACGCTTCGTATTCCAATTCGCTGTTGACCAGATCCTGCAGCGAGCCGAAGAACGCGGGAGGGACGGGCCTGCCAGAAACGACTGCGGAGTAGATGGCCGCAATCCGCCTGCCTACCAGCGCAATACCCGATCCGTCTGTGATGATGTGGTGGAAGCACCCGAACCAGTAATGCTCGTCCGCTCGCGTCCGAAATAGCGCGAATTTGAACAGCGGGCCGGTGAGCGGCATCAACGTACGTTGGATCGACTCAGCTATCCCACGTGCTTCCTGCACGGGATCGCGCGAGCCGCAGAGGTCATAGAAGGCCAACTCGACGTCCGGGTTGTCGATCGCCCGCTGGAAGACCTGGCCATCAACCTCGAAGAAGGTGGCCCTGAATGGTTCGGCCTCTTGCAGTGCTTGCCGGATCGCCCGCTCGAGGTGATCGCGTACTACGGTCCCATCGATTCTCACGAAGAGACCGAGCTGCCATTCCGTACCGGAGTGACCTAATTCCTGACCCAGCCATATATCCAGCTGGCCGCGCGTCAATGGAACCGCGCCGTCGTCAAGCTCCATCTGACCCCCAATCCGCACGCTTAACCCAACAGCCGACCCGCGGGCTGTTCGCTCAGACTCAACGTCATCGGCGCGGTTTTAAAGGTCGCCACCCGAACCCACGACGGGGCCGTCGTTCTCCGAGTCGGGCTGTCCGCCTACCCGCCGGCCGAGACTTCTGGCCGTTGGGGCATCGAACAAGGTGGGCAGAGTCAGCTCGACTTCGAGGGTTGCGTTGATCGCGGCGACTACCCGCATCGCCGAAATCGAATCGCCACCCAGATCGAAGAACGAGTCATCCGCCCCGACT
Source organism: Mycobacterium sp. OTB74 (assembly GCF_029892685.1). Taxonomy (GTDB): domain Bacteria; phylum Actinomycetota; class Actinomycetes; order Mycobacteriales; family Mycobacteriaceae; genus Mycobacterium. The sequence continues at coordinate 47,305 of NZ_JARXVD010000023.1, forward strand.
CGATCCACGCCCAACACGTGGCCGTAGATGCAGCACAAGATCTGTTCAACGTCGGTGGACGGTTCGCTGTAACCGACTGCGGTGTCGCGTTTTTCGAGCGTCGAGGAAGCCGCCACCCGTGGCCCGTCCCAAGAGCCCAGTGGGGCCAGCTGCTGGCCAGGATCGGTCGCCATGGCCACCAGCGCCTGGTCGAGGTACCCGATCAGTCGCCGAATGCTGTTGTCGTCGAACACATCTGTTCGATACTGGATCCGAAGGTCCAGCTCGCTGCCCGGCACGGCTTGGACCGTGAGCGGGTAGTGGTAGTAGTCGCGACTGTCGACGTCGGTGACCGACAACCCGTCCGCACCCGACAACACTGACGTGTCGGTTGGATAGTTCTCGTAGACGAAGACTGTGTCGAACAGTCTGTCCTGGTCGGCGATTCGGTGAATCTCGTTGAGCCCCAAATGCTCGTGCTCAAGTGTGCGACCTCGGCTGTCCTGCAGCTGATCGAGCAGACCAACGATGGTGGTGTCGGGAGAGATATTCACCCGCATTGGCACCGTGTTGATCAACAGGCCCACCATCGCATCCGCGCCGGCCACCTCGGCCGGCCGACCCGAAACCACCACACCGAAAGCGACATCACGCTGGCCGGTCATGGTCGACAGCAACTGCGTCCAGGCAGCCTGCAACACCGTGCTGACGGTGGTGTGGTGGGTACGCGCCAGCTCGTTCAACGCCAGCGTGGTCTGTTCCGAAACCCGAAGCGAGGTAACGTTTCGCGGCCCCACCCCCAGGTCCGACGGGCCGACCAAGGTCGGAGTATCGAAGCCCGCCAACACTTCTCGCCACGCGTCGCGGGCAGCATCGAGGTCCCGGTCAGCCAGCCAACCGACGAACCGGCGGAACGGCACCGGCGCCGGCAACCGCTGCCCGTAATACCCGGCGAACACCTCCTGCAACAACACCGAGAGCGACCAGCCGTCCAGCACGATGTGGTGATTGGTCAGAACAAGGCGGTGCTGATCGGGTGCGATGCGGATCAACATCGCCCGGAAGGCCGTCTGCTCGGCGAGATCACAGACCGCAACGCGCTCGGACGCGCACAACCGCTCGATTTGCTCATCGCGGTCCCGGGCCTCACGGCTGAGGTCGACGTACTGCCATGGGACCACCGGATCGGCCGGAATGACCTGGACGGGCTCGTCGAAGTAGATTCCCCGGTCGCTGCGCTCCTGCCCACCGGCCGGCTCACAGAACCGCGCCACCAAATTGGGGTGGCGTTCGACCGCGGCCTGCACGGCCTCTTGCAGCCGGTACCGATCGAGTCGGCCGTTCAACGTGACGCCCATCTGCACCGCATACACATCGTCGCCAGAACTGTGAGCGACGTTGGCGTGGAACAACAATCCCTGCTGCAGCGGTGTCAACGGCAGAACGTCGTCGACATCGTGTGCCTGGCACAGGTCGTCGATCTGCTGCTGAGTCAGGCGGGCGGGCGCGATATCCGATGGCGTCAATCCGCCACCGCCGCCGTGCACATGCGCGCAGATACCGGCCAACGCGTCGAACCACAACCCGGACAGGCGGGTGACCTGTTCCTGGTCAAGGGCTGACAGAGCCCACGTCCACCCGGCCCGCAGGCGCGGGCCGTCGACAGTTTCGACCGTGCCGGCATTGAGTTCGACAGTGTGCATCAACGGCATTGGGACAGCCGCGGCGGCGCCCGTCACCTTCCAGCCGTCCTCACGCATCTCCCAGATGTCACCTGACGCCTGGCCGCCACCGCCACTCATACGACCGAGATAGTTGAACCCAATCGCCGGGTCCGAGCCGGTCAGATCGACATCACTGTTGAGGTAGCGCAGCAGACCGTAGGTCAGACCGTCCGGCAGCGCCCGCAACTGCTCCTTGGCGCCCTTGATGACCGGCCCCAGATTCGCGTCGCCGGCAAGCACCTGACCCCAATCCAACCCACCGACGGTCAACGCCACCGGGTACTTGGTGGTGAACCAGCCCACCGTGCGCGACAAATCGACATCGGCGATTTCTTCTTGGCGCCCATGGCCTTCCGCGTCGATGACGACCGGAGAGCCTGCGGTGCCCAGGAATTCGGTTAGCGCCAGCCCGAACGCGATCAACAGAATGTCGTTGATCCCGGCATGGAACGCTGCCGGCACCTCCCCCAGCAACATCCGGGTCGTCTCGACATCCAGCTCGGTCGACAAGCTCCCGGCATTGGCATAGGTGTCGATCTCGGGTTGAACCGCAGGCAACGGTGCGGGCACCGCCGCGATCTGCCGCCACGCCTCCGCCGTATTCACGACCTCCGGCTCATACGCGTGCTCGGCCAAGATCGACGCCCACCGCGCGAACGATGTACGCGGCGCAGGTAATTCGGCCGGCTGCCCGCCGTGGAGCTGGGCCCACGCAAGGTTGAAGTCCTCCAACAAGATTCGCCACGACACACCGTCAACAGACAAGTGGTGCACGATCATCAGCAACTGACCGACAGAGGGCGCCCACAGCGCACTGACCATCGCCCCAGCCGCGGGGTTCAGCCGTGCTCGGGCCTCGATGACCGCGTCGTCCGACAACACGTCAACGGTGTGCAAGCAGGTGCGGGCATCCACCGACCCGGCCTCAGGCGCCGTCAGCGACCAGCCCCCAGCACCGTCGTCCTCGACCCGCATGCGCAGCATGGCATGGCGATCCAGCACCGCTTGGAGCACCAACAGCGCATCAGCCTCGGTCACCCCGACCGGAGCCTGAATCAACACGCTCTGGTTGAACTCATCGACCGGACCCTGAACATCGTGCAGCCACGAGATGATCGGGGTCGCCAGCAGCGGGCCGACGCCTTCGTCGACCTCATCAGCGTCGCCGTCACCGACCGTCGCAACCCGGGCCAGACCAGCTACCGTCTGTTCGACGAAGATGTCGCGCGGCCGGCACGACACGCCAGCGGCTCGCGCCCGCGCCACCACCTGCATCGACAAGATGCTGTCGCCGCCCAACTCGAAGAACGACTCGTCCACACCGACCCGCTCCAGGCCCAACACCTGCGCGTAGATCCCGGCCAGGATCTCCTCCACCGCATTCGACGGAGCGCGGTAGGAATCGACGTCCTGATACTCCGGCGCCGGCAAGGCCCGGGTGTCCAATTTGCCGTTCACCGTCAACGGCAACGCATCGATGGCCACGATCGCCGAGGGCACCATGTACGACGGCAACCGATCACCCAATGCGGCGCGCGCGGCGGCGGTGTCCACATCGCCGGTCACATACCCCACCAGACGCTTGTCACCCGCACGGTCCTCGCGGGCGATCACCACCGCCTGCACAACACCATCCAATTCGCTGAGCGCAGATTGGATTTCGCCGAGTTCGATCCGATACCCGCGAATCTTGACCTGCTCATCGGAGCGTCCCATGTAGCGCAGCTCACCGTCGGCGCCCCACGCCATCAGGTCGCCGGTGCGATACATCCGCGCCCCGGGCTCGCCGAACGGGCAGGCCACAAAGCGAGTGGCGGACAACCCTGCCCGGCCGATGTAACCGTCGGCGACCCCGCCGCCGGCCACATACAACTCGCCGACCACTCCCTGCGGCACCGGCCGCAACAAGGTGTCGAGGACGAAGAAGCCGAGGTGGCCCAGCGGCACACCGATGGGGCTGACCGCGCTGTCGGCATCGTCGGCCACGATCTCCCGGAACGACGCATGCACCGTCGTTTCCGTGATGCCGTACATGTTGATCAACCGCGGCGAGCCCGGAGGATGATTCTCCAGCCACGCCCGCATCCGTTGTGGTTCAAGCGCTTCCCCACCGAACACCACAGCCTCGAGCTTCAGTTCGGCACCAAGCTCGGGGTTTGCGGCGTCTGCGGTCTGCAGCGCATAGAACGCCGATGGCGTTTGACTCAGGACACCGACCTGCTCGGACACCAGCAGGGCGTGCAGATCTTCCGGCGAGCGCACCACCGCATCGGGGACCACGACCACGCGGCCGCCGAAGAGCAGAGCGCCCCAGATCTCCCACACCGAGAAGTCGAATGCCAGGGAATGGCACTGCGACCAGACGAGCCCGGTGAGGTCCATGTCGGCGTCCAAGGTCTGCAGCAGACGAATCACGTTGCGATGCGGAATCGCCACACCCTTGGGTTTTCCGGTGGTGCCGGAGGTGTAGATGATGTACGCGATGTCGTCCGCGCCCGGCTCCGGCAGGGCTACGGTGGTATCGACAGAGGGGTCGATCAGCTCGTTCGCATCGATAACCGAAATACCTTGCCCGTCAAGCAGTTCCGCCAGTGCGGCGGTGGTAACCGCGGCCACCGGCTTGGCATCGCCGAGCACGAACTGGCGCCGCGACTCGGGCACCGCGGGATCGATCGGAACGTAGGTGGCTCCGGTCTTGACCGCCGCCACCATGGCCACGATCGCCTCGGCCGAACGCGGCAACAGCAGCGCCACCCGTTGTCCTGGCCCAGCACCGCGACTGGCCAACACGCGCGCGGCCCGATCGGCCGCCTCGTCCAGTTCGCGGTACGTCATCGACGAGCCCTCGAAGGTGACCGCCAACGCGTCTGGGGTGAGCGCCGCCTGGGTGGCGAACCTGGACGCGATCGATTCCGCACTGCTGACCGACTCGGTCAGCACCGCCCGGTTCCCGACTTGGTCGAGGCGGGCGTGCTCGGCGGCATCCAGAACATCCAGCGCCGAAAGGTGTTGCGCCGGATGCGTGGTCAACTCTTCGAGCACCCGCTGCAACCGGTCGACCAGTGTCTGGACGCTGGCGGCATCGAATACGTCGGTGCGGAATTCCACACCCCCACCGATCCCGGTGGGTTCGCCGGCCTCGTTCCAACTTTCGGCGAGGTTGAAGGTGAGATCCATGCGGGCTGTCTTGGTGTCCACCACCATCGGTTCGACCTGCAGATCACCCAGTGACAATCCGGCGGCGTCGCCGGCCTGCCAACCAAAGTTCTGCCACGCCAACACAACCTGCACCAGCGGATGATGCGCCATACTGCGGGTCGGCTTGAGCCGCTCGACCAGCACCTCGAACGGCACGTCCTGATGCTCGTATGCAGACAGGCTGCGTCGGCGCACCTGGGCCAGCAGATCGGCGAAGGTGGGATTACCACTCAGGTCGACGCGCAACACCAACGTGTTGACGAAGAAACCGACGAGCTCATCAAGAGCGGTGTCACCGCGACCGGCGATCGGGAAGCCCACTGCCACATCGTTGTTGGCGCTGAGGTTCGACAGCAGCACCGCGAGAGCGGTTTGCAGGACCATGAAGGGGGTCGCGTTGTGCTCGCGCGCCACCTGGGTGACCTGTTGCTGCAACTCGGCCGGCCAGTCCACGTCGATGCGGGCACCACGGTAATCCGCCACCAAGGGATAGGGCCGGTCAGTGGGTAGCTGCAACTGCTCCGGCATACCCGCCAGGGCGTCTTCCCAGAACGCCAACTCCGCCGCGATCCGGCTGTCGGGATCGGACAGATCACCCAGCCGCGAACGCTGCCACAGTGTGTAGTCGACGTACTGCACCGCCAGATCCGCCCAGCCGGGAACCTCCCCGGCCGACCGGCTCGCATACGCGACACCGAGGTCACGCACCAGCGGCGCGATGGACCAACCGTCAGCTGCGATGTGGTGGACCACAGCCACCAGCACATGCTCATCGGCTCCGACCCGGAAAAGCTGAGCCTGCATTGGGATTTCGGTTGCCAGATCGAACGTGTAGCGCGTCGCCGCCTCGATGGCATCGACCAACTGGCTTTCCGACCAGCTGGTGGCGTCGATCACAGCCCAGCCGAAATCGGCAACGTCGGTTGGTACTACGAGCTGCTGGGGTACACCTTCGACAGCAGGGAACCGCGTGCGAAGGCTTTCCTGGCGGTCCACCACGTCGGCCAGAGCCGCACCCAACGCGTCGGCATCCAGTTGCCCCTGCAGCCGCAGTGCCACCGGCAGGTTGTAGATCGGCGACGGCCCCTGGAGCTGATCGACGATCCACAGCCGGTTCTGGGCGAAGGACAGCGGCACGACGTCGGGCCGCGGGCCTGCTACCAGTGGCTCGGAAAGAGTCTCGTCCCCGGAGATGCGGGGCGCCAACTGGGCGACGGTGGGCGTTTCGAACAGCACACGCACCGGGAGACCGGAACCGAGGCTGTTGTTGACCGCCGCGATCAGCCGCATCGCTGACAGCGAATCACCGCCCAGGTCGAAGAACGAGTCGTCCACCCCGACGCGGTCGGTACCCAGCACCTGAGCGAAGATGCCCGCCAAAATCTCCTCGGTGGGAGTGCTTGGCGCACGGTAGTTTTCAGCATCCTGATAGTCAGGAGCGGGCAGTGCCCGCCGGTCCAGTTTGCCGCTGACCGTCAGCGGCAGCGAGGACAACTCCATCACCGCGGCCGGAACCATGTAGGCCGGTAGCCGCTCGGCCAGCGCTACACGTACCTTGACGGGATCCGCCGTACCGGTGAAGTAACCCACCAGACGTGGGTCTCCGGGGCGGTCCTCGCGAGCGATCACCACAGCCTGCTCGACCCCGTCGAGTCCGGCCAACACGGCCTGGATTTCGCCGGGCTCGATCCGGTAGCCACGGATCTTGACCTGCTCGTCGGCACGCCCCAGATATTGCAGCTGTCCATCGGCACGCCAACGCACCAAGTCTCCGGTGCGATACATGCGCTTTCCAGGCGAACCGAAGGGGCAGGCCACAAACCGCGAGGCCGTCAGATCGGTGCGTCCGATGTACCCGACACCAACACCGCGCCCGGCGACATACAACTCGCCGACCACGCCTTCGGGCACGGGACGTAACCGCTCGTCGAGGACGAACAGCGCGACGGTCGGCGGCGGTGCACCGATCGGTACCTCCGCGCCGACTGCCAGGGGCGCACTCATCGTGGCGTACACCGTGACTTCGGTTGGGCCGTAAGCATTTACGACCACCCTGCCGGGAGCCCACTGGTCCACGACCTCGGGCGGGCAGGCCTCACCGCCGAGCAACAGTGCCACCGACTCCAACCCGCGCGGGTTCAGTGCGGCCACCGCCGACGGCGTTTGGGTGAGCACGTTGACCTGTTCGCTGACCAGTAATGCGTGGAAGTCCTCCGGCGAGCGGACCACAGCGTCGGGCACCACCAACAGCCGTCCGCCACCGAGCAGCGCGGCCCAGATCTCCCAGACGGAGAAGTCGAAAGCATACGAGTGGCACTGCGTCCACACTTGGTCGGCAGGCAGGGCCGGATGCGCCGAGTCCGCCAGGTGGGCCAGGTTACGGTGGCTGAGGGCAACACCTTTGGGAGTACCGGTCGTGCCCGACGTGTAGATCAGGTAGGCGATGTTGTCCGGGTCCGGTGCCGGCAGCGCGGTGCTTGGTTGCGTCTGGATCGAGGGATCGGCCAGATCCTCCACATCGACGACAGCCACGTCGTATCCATTCAGCCGCGGCCGCAAGGCAGCCGAGGTGACGACCGCGACCGGTGCGGCATCGGTGAGCATGTATTCGATGCGGGCTTCCGGTAGCGCGGGGTCGATGGCGACGTACGCCGCCCCGACTTTCAGCGCAGCCAGCATGACGACGACGGCTTCGGCCGAGCGCTCCAGCAGCAACGCGACACAGTCGCCGGCCCCGACACCACGGCCGGACAGCAAGTGCGCGTATCGGTTTGCCGAATCCTCCAGCTCCCGGTAGGTCATCGACACGTCGCCGGATGTCAGCGCGACGGCCTGCGGGGCACGAGCGACCTGCGCGGCGAACAGTTCCGGAACCGACACGGCATCTGACCCGGACCGGGTCAGCACCGCACGATTACCTACCTGGTCAAGACGCGCGTGCTCAGCCGAATCGAGCACATCGATCGACGAAATCCGTTGAGCCGAGTCGGCGATCATGGCCACCAACACCCGCTCGAGCCGCCCGACCAGAGTTCCGATGCTGGCAGCGTCGAAAACGTCGGTGCGGAATTCGACCATCCCGTCGATCCCTCTGGCTTCGCCGGTGTGGGTACAGCGTTCGCTCAACGAAAATGCGAGATCCACACGGGCGGTGTGGGTGTCGAGCGGGAGTTGCGTGACCTGCAAGTCCCCCAGGGCCAGCGCAATGTCTTCGCTGGTCTCCCCGGGCAGGTTCTGCCAGCCCAACATCACCTGGACGAGCGGATGATGGTTGAGCGATCGAGTGGGGTTGATCCGCTCGACGACCACTTCGAAGGGCACGTCCTGGTTCTCGTACGCGGCCAGACTGCGCGTCCGCACCTGATCCAGAAGATCGGCAACAGTCGGGTCACCGCTGACGTCAACCCGCAACACCAAGGTGTTGACAAAGAATCCCACGAGGGCGTCGAGGGCAGGGTCTCGGCGCCCGCCGATCGGGAATCCCACCGCCACATCGGAACTCGCGCTGAGCCTGCCCAACAGCAGTGCCAGGGCGGCCTGAACCAGCATGAAACTGGTCGCGTTGTGCTCGCAAGCCACCTGAGCGATCTGCTGCTGCAGCTCGATGGGCCATTGCCAGGAGAAGATCTCGCCGCGCTGGTCTGCCACCGGCGGATACGGCCGGTCGGTCGGCAACTGCAGACGCTCAGGCATGCCGGCCAGCGCGTCTTGCCAGTACGCCAGCTGCGCGGTGATAAGACTGTTGCCGTCGTCCAAGTCACCGAACTGTGCACGCTGCCACAGCGTGTAATCGACGTATTGGACCGGTAATTCGGCCCAGACGGGGTTCATCCCCGCGCTTCGGCAGACGTAGGCTACGCCCAGGTCCTGCACCATCGGGCCCATCGACAAGCCGTCGGCAGCAATATGGTGCGCCACGGCCACCACCACATGGTCGTCGTCGCTGACGCGGAAAAGCCTCGCCTGCATGGGAATCTCGGCGGCCAGGTCGAATGAGTGGAGCGCAACCGCGTCGACAGCGTCATCGAGTTGGGTCTGCGACCAACCGGATGCGTCGACGACATCCCAACCGAAGTCAGCTTGCTCGGCGGGCACCACCAGCTGCTGAGGTACCCCGTCGGGCGCCGCGAACATGGTGCGCAGGCTCTCATGACGGCCAACCACGTCGGCCAACGCTGCACCCAGCGCCACGGCATTCAGGTGGCCTTGCAACCGCAAGCCCACCGCCATGTTGTAGGTCGGCGACGGCCCCTGCAGCTGGTCGAGGAACCACAACCGGTTCTGCGAGAACGACAACGGAATCACCGCCGGCCGCTCCATGGGCCCCAACGGCCTCAGCTGATCGTCGTCCCCGCCGATTCGCAGCGCCAACAGCGCAACTGAAGGCGCCTCGAACAGCGCCCGCACCGAAAGGTGAGTGTTCAAGCCGGTATTCACCGCGGCGATCAAGCGCATCGCCAGCAGCGAATCCCCGCCCAAGTCGAAAAACGAATCGTCGACGCCAACCCGACTCAGACCCAGAACCTTGGCGTAGATCCCAACCAGGATTTCCTCGACTGCGGTCGCCGGAGCCCGGTAGGTATCGATGTCGGCGAACTCCGGTGCCGGCAGGGCTCGTCGGTCGAGTTTGCCGTTGACCGTCAACGGCAACGCGTCGATCACCATGATCGCAGCCGGAACCATGTACTCCGGTAGCCGCTCGGCCATCTCCGCGCGCGTAGTGGCCGGATCCGCTGTGCCGGTGATGTAACCCACCAGGCGCTTATCGCCGGGACGGTCCTCGCGGGCGATCACGACCGCCTGCTGAACTCCGTCCACACCGGCCAGCACTGTGCGGACCTCGCCGAGTTCGATGCGGTACCCGCGGATCTTGACCTGCTCATCGGCGCGGCCCACATACCGCAGTTCGCCATCTGCGCCCCACCACACCAGATCCCCAGTGCGATACATCCGGTCCCCCGGCACGCCGAACGGGCAGGCCACGAAGCGCGACGACGACAACCCCGGCCGTCGCCAATACCCAAGCCCTGCGCCCGTACCGGCGACATACAAGTCACCAACCACGCCGGCCTGCACCGGTCGCAACCACTGGTCCAGCACGAAAAACGCGTAGCTCGGCAATGGGACGCCTACCGGGCTCACATCGTTGTTGGTGTCTCCGTCGACGATCTCCCGGAACGAAGCATGCACCGTCGTTTCGGTTGTGCCGTACAGGTTGAACAGACGCGGTGAGCTTGGGTGGCTGTCCAGCCAGGTCCGAAGACGTTGTGGCTCAAGCGCTTCGCCGGCGAATATCACCGCTTGCAGCTTCAGCTGACGTGCGATCTCGGGCTGCAGCGCGTCCGCGGTCTGTAGTGCGTAGAACGCCGACGGCGTCTGGGAGAGGACGCTGACCTGTTCGGCGGCCAGCAGTGCGTGGAGTTCTTCCGGCACACGCGCCACCGACTCGGGCACCACCACCAGGCGCCCGCCGTACAACAGCGCACCCCACATCTCGCAGACCGACACGTCGAAGGCCAGGGAATGCACGAGAGACCAAACCTGCTCGGCCATATCGATATTCGCGTTCATGGCGGCCAGCAACTGGGTCACGTTGCGGTGGATGATGGCTACGCCCTTGGGGACACCGGTAGTGCCCGAGGTGTAGATCAGATACGCGATGTCATCGGGAGCCGGCCCCGCCAACGGAGTGCTGGGCTGACTGTCCACGTCATTGTCGTTGACATCGATGACCTGCAAGTCCTGTCCAGCCAACCGCTGGGCCAACTCAGAGTTGGTAATCGCTGCCACCGGCACCGCATCACCAAGAACCAACTGCATACGCGTCAGCGGCGCAGCCGGGTCGATCGGCACATAAGCCGCCCCGGTCTTGAGCACCGCCAGAATCGAGATGACCGCATCGGCCGATCGCGGCAACAACAGCGCTACCCGCTGCCCCGGCCCAATCCCCTTGCCCGCCAACAAATGTGCGAACCGGTTACTGACCTCATCCAACTCGCGGTACGTCCAAGAAGACCCCGCGAAACTCAACGCCACCGCGTCTGGGTCACGCGCCACCTGCGCGGCAAATGCCGCGGGAATCGATATCGGTGTGGACACCGATCCGGTAAGGGCCGCCCGGTTACTCCATAGCTCTACCTGGCTGAGTTCGGCATCGTCGAGCATGTCGATCGAGGACAGCGGCTGTGCCGGATCAGCGATCATGGCCGCCAGAACGCGTTTGAGCCGCTCGATCAGCGTTTCGACATCGGCGGCGTCGAACACCTCGGTGTCGTACTCAACACGCAAAGTCAGTCCATCGCCCGGCATGGCCTGGATCGCCATGGGGTAGTGGTTGTATTCGTGGTGGGCGAAGTTCGTGACGGCCAATCCGTCGTCACCCGACAACTTGGCGGCATCGATCGGATAGTTCTCGTAGACGAAGAACGTGTCGAATAAGTGATCCTGACCCGTCACCCGATGAATCTCATTGAGCGCCAGATGCTGATGATCCAAGGTCCGGGCGTAATCGCTCTGAAGCTGCGCGAGCAGGTCACTCGACGTGGTTGCCGCAGTCATGCCGGCGCGCACCGGCACCGTGTTGATCAGCAGACCCACCATCGAGTCCGCGCCATACAACTCGTCCGGCCGACCCGACACGGTGGTGCCGAACACCACGTCACGCTGACCCGTCAACGACATCAACACCCGCGCATACGCACCCTGCAACACGGTGCTGACCGTGGTGTGACACGACCGCGCCAACTCACCAAGCGCCCGCGTCGTGTCCTCAGACACCTGAAATGACGCCACCTCGCGCCCACCCGGCTCATGACCCGCCGGGCCGACGAGTGTCGGGGTGTCGAATCCAGCCAGCACCTGCTCCCATGCCGCGCGAGCAGCATCGAGATCACGCCCGCCCAACCACGTGACAAAGCGCCGATAAGGCGGAGCCGGAAGCAACCGCTGCCCGTAATAGCTCGCGAACACCTCACCCAACAGAATCGGCAGCGACCACCCATCCAAAACAATGTGGTGATTGGTCAACACGAACCGGTACTGATCAACCCCGGTCCGAATCAACGCCGCCCGAAACGCCGGCTGAGTAGCCAACTCGCAGACCGCAATCCGCTCTTCTGCGCACACCTGCGCAATCTGCTGGTCAGCAACATCACCGTCGGCATCCAGCTCGAAATACTGCCAGGGCACACGCGGATCGGCCGGAATAACCTGCACCGGCTCGTCAAACTTCTGAGAGAACCGGGCCGCCAAATGGGGATGCCGGACCACCACCGCCTGCACCGCATCATGCAGCCGGTCCGGATCCAGCGGACCACTCAAACTCACATACAGCTGCACCGCATACACATCGTCGCCGCTCTTCGCCGCACTGGCCAGAAACAACAACCCCTGCTGCAAAGGAGTCAGCGGCACAACATCAGCTATCCGCATACTGCCGCTGCCGCTTGTCGAGCTGACCTTGGCTACCAGCCGCGCGGCCCGCGGCGCCTCGGCCTCCGACGGCTTCGGCGCGGCCTCTTCCTCCCCACCGATTCGGGCCGCCAACTGGGCGACCGTGGGCGCATCGAACAACGTCCGCACTGAAAGACGGGAATTCAGACTGGTATTGACTGCGGAGATGAGGCGCATCGCCAACATCGAATCCCCGCCCAAGTTGAAGAACGAGTCGTCCGCGCCGACACGCTCGACTCCGAGCACCTTGGCGTAGATACCCGCCAGAACCTCCTCCACCTCGGTAGCAGGGGCGCGATAATGACCCGCATTCTGGTACTCCGGAGCCGGCAGTGCGCGGATGTCGAGCTTGCCGTTGACCGTCAACGGCAACGCATCGATCACCACCAACGCGGCCGGAACCATATAAGCGGGTAGCCGCTCAGCCAGCGCGACACGCACCTTCACCGAATCCGCTGTGCCGGTGAAATACCCCACCAGGCGCTTGTCCCCGGGACGATCCTCGCGGGCGATCACCACCGCCTGCTCAACCCCGTCAAGCTCATTCAGCGCGGCCTGAATCTCGCCGAGTTCGATGCGATACCCACGGATCTTGACCTGCTCATCGGCACGCCCCACATACCGCAGTTCGCCATCTGCGCCCCACCACACCAGATCGCCGGTGCGATACATCCGCTGACCCGGCGCCCCGAACGGGCACGCCACAAACCGTGTTCCGGACAACCCCGCCCGACCCACATACCCACACGCCAACCCCGACCCGGCCACATACAACTCGCCGACCACCCCAGCGGGCACCGGGCGCAACCAACCATCCAGCACAAATAACGCCGCCCCCGGTACCGGCACACCGATCGGCGGAACTCCCGACCCCGCAATCAGCGGCGTGCTCAGCATCACGACCATCGTCGTCTCGGTTGGCCCGTAAGCGTTGATCATCACCCGCCCGGGTGCCCACCGATCCACAACCTCGGGGGGGCACGCCTCACCGGCCACCACCAGCGCCAACGATCCCAACCCCTCCGGCGACAGCATGGCTACGGCCGACGGGGTCTGAGTGAGCACATTCACCTGTTCGCTCACCAGTAAGGCGTGGAACTCGTCGGGCGAACGTGTCACCGAGTCGGGCACCACCACGGTTCGCCCGCCGTGCAACAACGGCGCCCAGGTCTCCCATACCGACGTGTCGAATCCAAACGTGTGGCACTGCGTCCACACTCCCGACGTCGGCAGATAGGCATCCAGCGATCCCAAAAGCTGAGTCACGTTGTGGTGGGTGACTGCCACGCCCTTGGGGACACCGGTAGTGCCCGAGGTATAGATGAGGTACGCCACGTCGTCCGGTACCGGCTCGGACAGTGCGACATCAAAATCGACAGCAGGACCGGATTCGCAGATTCCCTGCGCGTCGATGATCGGGAAGACCAGGTCCGCTAACCGCTCGGCCAACTCGGGGTAGGTGACCACCGCCACCGGCATGGCGTCATCGAGAATGAACTGCATCCTCGCCGCCGGTACTGCCGGGTCGATCGGCACATACGCCGCGCCGGTCTTGAGTACCGCCAAAATCGAGATGACCGCATCGGCCGACCGCTGCAAGAGCAGCGCTACCCGCTGGCCCCGTCCAATCCCCTTGACTGCCAAGACGTGTGCGAATCGGTTCGCCGCTTCATCGAGTTCGCGGTATGTCCACGAGCGGCCCTCGAAACGCAGCGCAACCGCCTCTGGAGCGCCGACCACCTGCGTCGCGAACAACGCGGGAATCGACAACGGTTTGGACGCCGGCTGCACCAGTGACGCCCGGTTGCTCCAGCGATCGAGCTGAGCGTGCTCGTTCTCATCCAGCAGGTCCATTGACGACAACGGACGGGTGGGATCGGCGATCATCACGGCCACAACATGTTTGAATCGCTCGATCAGCGCTTCGATGGCACCCGCCTGGAACACACCGGTGTCGTATTCGACTCGCAGCGTCAGCTGGTCACCCGGAATGGCCTGAACTGAAAGCGGGTAGTGGTTGTATTCGTGGTGGGCGAAGTTCGTGACGGCCAGTCCGTCGTCACCCGACAACTTTGCGGCATCGATCGGATAGTTCTCGTAAACGAAGAACGTGTCGAATAAGTGATCCTGACCCGTCACCCGATGAATCTCATTGAGCGCCAGATGCTGATGATCCAAGGTCCGGGCGTAATCGCTCTGAAGCTGCCCGAGCAGATCACTCGACGTGGTTGCCGCAGTCATACCGGCGCGCACCGGCACCGTGTTGATCAGCAGACCCACCATCGAGTCCGCGCCATACAACTCGTCCGGCCGACCCGACACGGTGGTGCCGAACACCACGTCACGCTGACCCGTCAACGACATCAACACCCGCGCATACGCACCCTGTAGCACCGTGCTGACCGTGGTGTGACACGACCGCGCCAACTCACCAAGCGCCCGCGTCGTGTCCTCAGACACCTGAAATGACGCCACCTCGCGCCCACCCGGCTCATGACCCGCCGGACCGACGAGTGTCGGGGTGTCGAATCCAGCCAGCACCTGCCCCCACGCCGCGCGAGCAGCATCAAGATCACGTCCGCCCAACCACGTGACAAAGCGCCGATAAGGCGGAGCCGGAAGCAACCGCTGCCCGTAATAGCTCGCGAACACCTCACCCAACAGAATCGGCAGCGACCACCCATCCAAAACAATGTGGTGATTGGTCAACACGAACCGGTACTGATCAACCCCGGTCCGAATCAACGCCGCCCGAAACGCCGGCTGAGTAGCCAACTCGCAGACCGCAATCCGCTCTTCTGCGCACACCTGCGCAATCTGCTGGTCAGCAACATCACCGTCGGCATCCAGCTCGAAATACTGCCAGGGCACACGCGGATCCGCCGGAATAACCTGCACCGGCTCGTCAAACTTCTGGGAGAACCGGGCCGCCAAATGGGGATGCCGGACCACCACCGCCTGCACCGCATCATGCAGCCGGTCCGGATCCAGCGGACCACTCAAACTCACATACAGCTGCACCGCATACACATCGTCGCCGCTCTTCGCCGCACTGGCCAGAAACAACAACCCCTGCTGCAAAGGAGTCAGCGGCACAACATCAGCTATCCGCATACTGCCGCTGCCGCTTGTCGAGCTGACCTTGGCTACCAGCCGCGCGGCCCGCGGCGCCTCGGCCTCCGACGGCTTCGGCGCGGCCTCTTCCTCCCCACCGATTCGGGCCGCCAACTGGGCGACCGTAGGCGCATCGAACAACGTGCGCACTGAAAGACGGGAATTCAGACTGGTATTGACTGCGGAGATGAGGCGCATCGCCAACATCGAATCCCCGCCCAAGTTGAAGAACGAGTCGTCCGCGCCGACACGCTCGACTCCGAGCACCTTGGCGTAGATACCCGCCAGAACCTCCTCGACCTCGGTAGCAGGGGCGCGATAATGACCCGCATTCTGATACTCCGGAGCCGGCAGTGCGCGGATGTCGAGCTTGCCGTTGACCGTCAACGGCAACGCATCGATCGCGACGACGGCGGCCGGAACCATATAAGCGGGTAGCCGCTCAGCCAGCGCGACACGCACCTTCACCGAATCCGCTGTGCCGGTGAAATACCCCACCAGGCGCTTGTCACCGGGACGGTCCTCGCGGGCGATCACCACCGCCTGCTCAACCCCGTCAAGCTCATTCAGCGCGGCCTGAATCTCGCCGAGTTCGATGCGATACCCACGGATCTTGACCTGCTCATCGGCACGCCCCACATACCGCAGTTCGCCATCTGCGCCCCACCACACCAGATCGCCGGTGCGATACATCCGCTGACCCGGCGCCCCGAACGGGCACGCCACAAACCGCGAGGCCGACAACCCCGCCCGACCCACATACCCACACGCCAACCCCGACCCGGCCACATACAACTCGCCGACAGTGCCCGCCGGCACCGGGCGCAACCAACCATCCAGCACAAAGAAACCCAGATTGGCCAACGGACGCCCGATCGGGCTGACCGCGCTATCGGTATCGGCCGCAACGATTTCCCGGAACGACGCGTGCACAGTCGTCTCGGTGATCCCGTACATGTTGATCATCCGCGGCGAGCTTGGGTGGCTGTCGAGCCAGGACCGAAGGCGTTGTGGCTCAAGGGCTTCGCCACCGAACACCACAGCGTTGAGGGCAAGCTGCGGCTTGGGCTCTGCTTCGGACGCGTCGACGCTTTGCAGCGCATAGAACGCCGTGGGGGTCTGGCTCAAAACATTGACTTGTTCGGAGACCAGCAGCGCGTAGAACTCTTCCGGCGAGCGGACCACCGCGTCGGGCACCACCACCAAACGGCCGCCATACAGCAGGGGACCCCAGATCTCCCATACTGAGAAATCGAAGGTCAGGGAATGACACTGCGTCCAAACCTGCTGTGCCAGTTCCATATCCGTGGCCAGCGCCTCCAGCAGGCGGGTCACGTTCTGATGCGGTATCGCCACACCTTTGGGCGTCCCTGTGGTGCCTGAGGTGTAGATGATGTACGCGATGTCGTCAGGAGTCGGCCCCGGCACCGGCGTGCTCGGCTGGGCGTCGACGGCAGGATCGCTGAAATCGATGACGAGCAGATCCCGTCCATCGAGTCGGGGGCGCAACTCGGCGGTGCTGATCGCGGCGACCGGCGCGGCATCCTCCAGGACGAACTGCATCCGCGTCTCCGGCACCGCCGGATCGACCGCGACGTAGGTTGCCCCGGTTTTCAGCACGGCCAGGATGGCCACAACCGCCTCGGCCGACCTCGGCAACAACAACGCCACCCGCTGCCCGGGGCCCGCACCGTGGGCTACCAGCAGGTGCGCGAGCCGGTTCGTCGTGTCGTCTAGCTCGCGATACGTCCATGACTGCGCCTCGCAGGTGATCGCCACCGCATCCGGGATACGCGCCGCCTGGGCCGCAAACACCGCCGGAATCGACACCGGCGCGCTCAACGGCTCCGCGAGCACCGCACGATTGCCCCACGTGCCGAGGGAATCGCGCTCGGAGGAATCGAGTACGTCGATCGACGGCAACGGTCGCTCGGGATCGGCGATCATGGCTGCCAGAACGCGTTTGAGCCGCTCGATCAGCGTTTCGATGCTGGCTGCGTCGAACACCTCGGTGTCGTACTCGACGCGCAGTGCCAGTTGGTCACCCGGAATGGCCTGGATCGCGATGGGGTAGTGGTTGTACTCGTGGTGCTCGAACTTCGTGACGGCCAATCCGTCGTCACCCGACAACTTTGCGGCATCGATCGGATAGTTCTCGTAGACGAAGAGCGTGTCGAATAGTTGGTCTTGCTCTGTGACACGGTGAATCTCGCTGAGCGCCAGATGCTGATGATCCAAGGTCCGGGCGTAATCGCTCTGAAGCTGTGCGAGCAGATCACTCGACGTGGTTGCCGCAGTCATGCCGGCGCGCACCGGCACCGTGTTGATCAGCAGACCCACCATCGAGTCCGCGCCATACAACTCGTCCGGCCGACCCGACACGGTCGTACCGAACACCACGTCACGCTGACCCGTCAACGACATCAACACCCGCGCATACGCACCCTGCAACACCGTGCTGACCGTGGTGTGACACGACCGCGCCAACTCACCAAGAGCTCGAGTCATCTGCTCGGAGAAGGTAAACGAGGCAACGTCTCGGACGCCCGGTTCCTCGCCCGCCGGGCCGACGAGTGTCGGGGTGTCGAATCCGGCCAGCACCTGCTCCCACGCCGCGCAAGCAGCATCAAGATCACGACCGGCCAACCACGTGACAAAGCGCCGATAAGGCGGAGCCGGAAGCAACCGCTGTCCGTAATAGCTCGCGAACACCTCACCCAACAGAATCGGCAGCGACCACCCATCCAAAACAATGTGGTGATTGGTCAACACGAACCGGTACTGATCAACCCCGGTCCGAATCAACGCCGCCCGAAACGCCGGCTGAGTAGCCAACTCGCAGACCGCAATCCGCTCTTCTGCGCACACCTGCGCAATCTGCTCGTCGGCATCGGCGCCGTCGAGCTCGACGTACTGCCAGGGCACCACCGGATCCGCGAGGATGATCTGAACTGGCGGGTCGAATTTCTGGGAGAACCGGGCCACCAAATGCGGATGCCGGGCCACCACCGCCTGCACCGCATCATGCAGCCGGTCCGGATCCAGCGGACCACTCAAACTCACATACAGCTGCACCGCATACACATCGTCGCCGCTCTTCGCCGCACTGGCGAGAAACAGCAAACCCTGCTGCAGAGGAGTGAGCGGCACAACATCAGATATCTGCATACTGCCGCTGCAACTCGTCGATCTGCTCCTGGCTCAGGCTGGCCGCGATATCCGACGGTGATAACCCACCGCCGCCGCTTTGGACATGTGCGCACATCCCGGTCAAGGCCTCAAACCACAACTGGCTCAACCGGTTAACCTGCGCTTCGTTCAATGCCGAGGGCGCCCACATCCACGCCGCGCCCAGGGACGGCCCAGCGTCGGTGTCGACCGTGCCGGCATTGAGCTCCAAGGTATGCATCATCGGTATGGCCGGCTTCACGTGCGGACTGATGTTCGCCAAGCCATCCCAGCAGATCTGCCATGCGTTGCCGGATGTTTCGGCCGTGGTCGCACCTTGGCGCCCCAGATAGTTGAACCCGATCACCGGATCCGGCCCTTCCAAATCGACCTCGCTGTTCAGATAACGCAGGGCTCCATAGTTCAGACCCTCAGGAAGCGCCCGCAGCTGCTCCTTGGCAGCCTTGACCACCGCGCCCAGCCTTGCGTCACCTGCTGTCACCTGCGCCCAGCTCAGCCCGCCCACATCGAGCGACACGGGGTACTTGGCGGTGAACCACCCCACCGTGCGCGACAGGTCGACATCGGCTGCCAGCTCCTCGTCGCGTCCGTGACCCTCGACATCGATAGCGATCGGCGACCCACCGGTACCGAGGAATTCCGTTGTGGCCAAAGCGAATGCGATCAACAAGACTTCGTGAATGCCGACGTGGAACGCCGCGGGGACCTCACCCAGCAGCGTCTGGGTGGTCTCGATGTCCAGATACGCCGCAAGGTTCCCGGCACTGCGGAGAGTGTCCACCTTGGGGTCCACCGCAGGCAATGCGGCGGGCGTCGCCGCGATGTGCCGCCACGTGTCTGCCTCGTCCACAACATCGGTGCGGTATGCGTGATCCGCCAGCAGCGACGCCCACCGGGCGAACGACGTCCCCGGCTCAGGCAGTACCACCGGCTGGCCGGCACGATGCTGGGCCCAGCCGAAGTTGAGGTCCTCCAACAGGATTCGCCATGACACGCCGTCGATCGCCAGATGGTGCACGATCGCCACCAACCGGCCTGTCGACTTCACCCACACCGCGCTCAGCATGACGCCAGCGGCGGGGTTCAACTGCGACCCGGCGTACACCATAGCCTCGTTGGTCAGCACGTCGACGGTATGTAGGCGCGAACGGGCATCTACCGAGCCCGCTTCGGGCACCTCGAGCGACCAGCCACCTGCACCGGCCTCCCCTTCTTGGGCGGAGATCCGCAACCGCAGCATGGCATGGCTATCCAACACAGCCTGCAACATCACGAGTACGTCGGCTTCGGTAGTCCCCACCGGCGCCTGCACGACAACTGTCTGATTGAAGAGGTCGATCGGGCTGCCCGCGGCTTCCAGACTCTCCAGCCAGCGGATGATCGGGGTGCTGATAACCGGGCCCACTCCGTCGGCGCTGAGATCGGTGTCGGCATCGATCGCCACGGCCACCTGAGCCAATCGAGCCACGGTCTGCTCGACGAAGATATCGCGTGGACGGCACAACACCCCCGCGGCCCGAGCCCGTGCGACCACCTGCATGGACAGGATGCTGTCGCCACCCAGCTCGAAGAACGACTCGTCCACCCCGACTCGCTCGAGCCCGAGCACTTGGGCGTAGATGTCGGCCAGAATCTCCTCGACTGCATCGGTCGGAGCCTGATACCGATCGGCGTCCTGATACTCGGGCGCGGGCAGTGCGCGGGTGTCGAGCTTGCCGTTGACCGTCAACGGCAACGCATCGATCTCCACCAATGCGGTGGGCACCATGTAGGCGGGCAGTCGCTCAGCCAGTTCAGCGCGGACCTTCACCGCTTCCGCGGTCCCAGTGAAGTAACCCACCAGGCGCTTGTCCCCGGGACGATCCTCGCGGGCGATCACCACCGCCTGCTCAACCCCGTCAAGCTCATTCAGCGCGGCCTGAATCTCGCCGAGTTCAATGCGATACCCGCGGATCTTGACCTGCTCGTCGGCGCGGCCGATGTATTCGAGCTCCCCATCGGCGCTCCACCGCGCCAGATCGCCGGTGCGATACATCCGCTTGCCCGGAGCCCCGAACGGACACGCCACAAACCGCGAGGCCGACAACCCCGCCCGGCCCACATAGCCGTAGGCCAACCCCGACCCGGCCACATACAGTTCTCCGACAGTGCCCGCCGGCACCGGCTGCAGCCAACCATCGAGCACAAAGAAACCCAGATTGGCCAACGGTCGCCCGATCGGGCTGACCGCATGGTCGATATCGGCCTCGGTGATTTCCCGGAACGACGCGTGCACGGTCGTCTCGGTGATCCCGTACATGTTGATCATCCGGGGCGAACCCGGGTGGCTTTGTAGCCAGGTCCGAAGGCGGTGTGGCTCAAGAGCTTCGCCACCGAACACCACAGCGTTGAGCGCAAGCTGCGGCTCGGACTCGTCGGTGGACGCAGCCACGCTTTGCAGCGCATAGAACGCCGTGGGCGTCTGGCTCAGAACATTGACCTGCTCGGACACCAAGAGGGCGTAGAAATCCTCCGACGAACGGACCACCGCGTCGGGCACCACCACCACCCTGCCGCCGAACAACAGCGCACCCCAGATCTCCCACACCGAGAAATCGAAGGCCAGGGAATGGCACTGCGTCCAAACCTGTTCGGCCAGTTCCATATCCGTGGCCAGCGCCTCCAGCAGGCGGGTCACGTTGTGGTGGGGTACCGGCACGCCTTTGGGCGTTCCGGTGGTTCCCGAGGTGTAGATGATGTATGCGATGTCGTCAGGAGCCGGCCCCGGTAATGTCGTGGTGGGTTGGCCCGCAACTGCGGGGTCGCTGAAGTCGATGACACGCAGATCTCGCCCATCGAGCCGCGCCCGCAGCTCCGAGGAGGTAACCGCAGCGACCGGCGCGGCATCCTCGAGCACAAACTGCATCCGCGACTCCGGCACCGCCGGATCAATGGCGAGATAGGTTGCCCCGGTCTTGAGCACGGCCAAGATGGCCACAACCGCCTCGGCCGACCTCGGCAACAACAACGCCACCCGCTGCCCGGGGCCCGCACCGTGAGCTACCAGCAGGTGCGCCAGTTGGTTCGTCGCCTCGTCAAGCTGGCGATACGTCCACGACTGCCCTTCACAGCTGACCGCCACCGCATCCCGGACACGAGCCACCTGAGCGGCAAACACCGCCGGAATCGACACCGGCGCGCTCAACGGCTCCGCGAGCACCGCACGATTGCCCCACGTGCCGAGGGAATCGCGCTCGGAGGAATCCAGTACGTCGATCGACGAGAGCCGCCGCGCTGGGTCGGCGGTCATCGCCACCAGCACGTCCAGTAGGCGCCTCGTCACCTCGGCGCAGTCCCAATCCGCGAACAGGTGTCCTGCCCCCAGCGTGCTGAGGAATAGCTCGTCGCCAAGCCCGGAGAACGTAAACCCAGCGCCACCCGCAAGCCCGGAATTGGTCATGTTGGCCGACGCAGGAACGCCTCCGAAGTCCAACGTGAATGCGGCCGGGAAGAAGTTGATGGCCATCCGATCGGCGGTTTGTGTGCCGCGCTCGAGCGAGTGCACCGGAAACCTCTGATGCAGCACGGCTTCTTGGATTCGCGTGTCGACCTGCTTGCAGAAATCGCGCACCGACGCCTCTGCGGGGGTGCGCAACACCAGCGGCACCAACCCGGCAGCCATCCCCGGGAGTGTTTTCAGCTCCGGACGGATTCGCCTGCTGACGGGGAAGTCGAATACCACCTCGGAGCCCTCAGCGCAGCGGCCGCGCACCAAGAGGGCGGTCGCCGCAGTGATGACCGAGCTGCGCGGGATGTCCCATTCATGGGCCAGCGCGTCGACTCGCCGGAGAACTACGGGATCCAGGGGAACAGGGGCCGAACGCCAACCGGCATCCGACTCGTCAGAGGCTTGTGGCAGCCGGTTGTTCGGTCCGCTTTCGGCAGGCAGGTTCGCGGTCCAGTAGACCTGGTCTTCACGATAGTCGCTGGACGATTCGTATTCCGATTCGCATTCAAGCAAATCCTGCAATGAACCAAAGAATGCCGGCGGAACGAGATCGCCAGAAATGGTCGCGGAGTAAATCGACGCGACGCGATTGACAAGCAACCAAATGCCGGCACCATCTATAACGATATGGTGGAAGCATCCGAATACGTAGAATTCTGAGGGTCCAGTCTCAAATAAAGCGTATTTGAACAGCGGGCCCGTGAACGGCATGGGTGTGCGCTGAATCGACAGCGCCATCTCATGTACGTCATGTGCCGGATCGCTAGATCCGCTGAAGTCGTAGAAGTCCAGCTCGATTTCCGGGTAATCGATCACCCGCTGGAAGACTTGGCCGTCCTCCTCGAAGAATGCAGCTCTGACCGGTTCCGCTTCACGCATCGCACGTTGCAGCGCCCACTCGAAAGCGTCGCGCTCCAGCGCGCCCTCGACTTTCAGCAGCATGCCGATTTGCCAGTCCGTGCCGGCTTGGCCCGTTTCCTGTGCCAGCCAGATATCAAGCTGCGCGCGCGTCAGCGGAAGCGCGCCCTCATTGAGCTCCATGAGACTCCAGACTCAATCGTTACTAGTCAGATGCCCGGCTACCTGCAAGCCGTTCGCGAAGGCTCTTCGGCCGAATGTCGGGCCAGTTCCCTTCGATGTAGTCCAGGCACGAAGCGCGGTCCGCTTTGCCGTAAACCACCTGCCAACCGGCTGGAACATCGGCAAAGGACGGCCAGAGGCTGTGTTGCTCCTCGTCGTTGACCAAGACGAAAAAGCTGCCGTTATCGTCGTCAAACGGGTTGATGCTCACCGATACTCCAGACTTAATTGACGTTGCCGCAACAAGTTGTAAACCATACTTCCCGGCGTGACCCCTGTCACGGAGTTTGGTGTGACCCACGTCACCGGCAAGCCCGCGCGGACGTCGAACCAGCAAAGTCGACGGTGCCCCGCTGTTCGAAGGAGCAGCCAGGGCGTGGATCAACCGATACGCCGCGACCGGGCGAAGTCCTCCAACCAATCGGCAGCGGCTGCGGCGCTCTTGGGGGGTTCGGTAATCCGGACTGCGAGCTCGCCGGCCCGCCCGACGTAGTCGGGGGCAAGGATGGCGCGTAGGTCGGCGACCAGCGACTCCTCGGTAACGGTTGAGAAGCGCCGGGCAGTACCCACCTTCAACCGTTTGACCGCAGTTCCGTAGATCGCGTGAACGAGGTCCCAGAATAGAATCAGCTGGGGGACTCCGGCGCGCATGACGATGGGCGTGGTGCTCGAGCCACCGTGGTGGACGACTGCCCGGCAGGCGGGAAAGACGGTCGAGTAGTTCATGGTGCCGACCACTTTGACGTGCTCGAACTGCGGAACGTTCGTGAAATCGGTGCCGGCGGCACCAACGAGTGCACGCTCGCCCAGCCGCGCGCAAGCCGCGGCGATCATGGCGATCGTGTCGGCCGGAGATTCCACCGGAATGCTGCCGAAGCCGAAGAAAATCGGCGGGGTTCCGGCGGCTATCCAGGAGAGGACTTCGTCATCGGTGTCGGCGCCCAACTCCAGCGTCAGAGTCCCGACAAACGGCCGTTGGGCATCCCATTGCGCCCATTCGGCCGCGAGGCCCGGAAAACATGCCTCGTCATACGCCTGGATCTCCAGCGACCCGCGTTGGGTGATCCGCCATGGCGCGGACCGTGTCGCCTTCGGCAGGCCCAGGTCGCGGCGCTGGGTGTCTTCGGCTTTCTTGGTCCCTCGCCACGACATCCACCAGAACGCCCTGACGACCGCTCGGGCCAGCGGCGCAGGCAGGAATGGAAGGACCCGGCTGTTCGGCCGCAGCGGGAAGTAATGCAACGTGGCGAACGGAATGTCGTAGTGCTCGGCGACGTTGGAGGCGGCGTCTTCGAAGTTGATCCCGCTGAATATCAGGTCGGCCCCGTCCGCCAACGACATCAACGTCGCGCTCATGTCCTGCCAACCCTGGTACAGGGGCCCCGATATTTCGCCCCGTGCCCTGGCCATCTCCCGGAGTTTCCACGGGCGGCTGAAGAAGCACGTCCAGTAATCGCGGTGCGCGTCCAGAATCGACCGTGAGTTCGGCCCGAATCCGACAGTGGCCGGCACGGCAGCCTTGGTGAAGGCGATCAGATCAGGCGGGACCGCCATGCTTACGTCGTGCCCGCGGCGCACCAGCTCACGGCCGACAGCCGCGGTGGGCTCGACGTCACCGCGACTTCCCCACGTAGCCAGCACAAACTTCATCGGGGATGTTCGACCTTTCACTTCCCAGGAATGTTCTGCGGACGCCAGGCCCGCACTTCGCAGAGCTACCGCTGCTGAGCGGTGCTCATTGCGAGGAATTCGCCGACATACCGGGGTGGCTTCAGGTTGATCAGACGCGTGCGGTCGGCCTTGAGGTCCTCGTAGGTGAGCGCGGCAACCTGTTTGGGCGTGTACGGCAACGTCGATTCCGGCGTTCCCTTGCGTACGAATCCGACACCCTGGTCGCACTTGAGCACACCGACCACGAGGTCGGGGCGAGTGCTGCGCAGTTCGACGATGGCCTTCCAGACGTCGCCGTTCCAGATGCCGATCTTCAGCAGCCCTGTCTGCTGCGCCATGAACTCGTCCCACGACTCTGCGCGGCGGCCGGCCAACTCGAACGGCGGGTTGCAGTCGTGCAGGAAGATGACGCCGTCATCCTTTAAATAGCGCACGGTGTTCTCGACGTCGCGCACCACCTGCTCGTAGGTGTGCAGCCCGTCGATCAACGCAACATCGATAGGGTTTTGCTCCAGCAGCGCTGTCTCATTCTCGAAGAAGGCGTCGCTGGTGGTCTCGAAATACTGCGTGACACGCCCTTTGGCGTTCGCGAGCTCGCGGGTGCGCTCGGTAAGGCGGAACGCCGGGTCGACGGCGAGCTTCACATCCGCACTGATCCGCTGGAAGGCCTGTCCGCGTGAGACGCCGATCTCGAGGTAGACAGGGTTGGATCGCATAGCGAGCGCCTGCCGGACGGCCCTGATCCGGTTCATGCCTGGCATCGCGTCAGCCAGCTCCACCAGACGGCTGTTGATATTCACGCGACGATCTTTACCACAAAGGGGTAGTGCTACATGAGCGTTTTGACGCACTCGTCAAAACGGTAAGAATAGTCGGTCATGTCGCGTTCATTCGAGATCGTGAGCGAGTCAGCCGCCAGCGTCGATCAGATTCATGCCGCGTTCAGGCGTGAGGACTACTGGCTGGACCTGATGGGCGGCGACGCCGCGTCCACACTGGATTCACTGGTCATCGACGCCGACGGCGTGGTGGACGTGCACATCACGCGACACCTGGGTCGCCAGATCCTGCCGGCTCTGGTTACGAATTTCGTACCCGGCGACCTGAAACTTCTGTACCACGAGACGTGGCGACAAACCCGCGACGGTCAGTTGCATGGGCAGACCCACGTTTCGGCTTCCGGCGGACTGGGATCGAGCCGCGCGGAGAATCGGCTGACGCCGAGGGGCACCGCGTCCCACCTGCGTTCCATCGGAAAAGTGGCGGTCAAAATTCCTTTGGTGGGCGGCACGCTCGAGAAATCGATCAGCGCGGGTCTGGCAGCGAGCATCCCCGCGACGCTGCGTTTCACCACCACGTGGATCGCCGAACACGCCTGAAGCGGTGCCGGCGCACTCGAGGACCGCTGATGCGGGTGCCCTTTCTCGAAACCCCCAGTTATTGACGCGCGCGAATGTAACAATGCCTCGACTCGAAGGATGTCGCCGTTTCAGCAGATAGGTAGGTGATCTTGCGTTGATCTTGCGCCAGGCGCAGAGCGTCATCCCTACCGAGAGCGAGCAGACTCGGCGCGCAGCGCAGAAGACCTTCCGCCCGGATATCGAGGGCTTGCGCGCCGTCGCAGTGACGGCCGTGGTGCTGTTCCACGCCGCAGTCCCCGGCATCGGCGGCGGCTACGTGGGCGTCGACGTGTTCTTCGTCATCTCCGGATTCCTGATCACCGGACTGCTATGGCGCGAGGTAAGCGGTACCGGCACCGTGCGGCTTCGCAGTTTCTACGGCGCGCGCGCCCGCCGGCTGCTGCCGGCCTCGGCGACCGTCGGCGTCATCACCATGATCGCCTCGGCGATCCTGCTGCCGCCGCTGCAGGCTCGCCCCGCCATCAGCGATGGCATCGCCAGTGCGCTGTACGTCAGCAATTACCAGTTCGTCATGCGCGGCGTCGACTACTTCGGCAATCATGTGACAGCGTCGCCGTTCCTGCATTACTGGTCGCTGGGCGTCGAGGAACAGTTCTACCTGGTGTGGGCGCCCATGCTGCTGGGCGCCGTCTGGCTGATCCGTTTGGCGCGTCGGGCGCGTCAGCGCCCAACAACCGACGCCACCGCCTCGAGGCGCCCGTTCATCGTGTTGCTGACGCTGGTTGTGGTCGCGTCGTTCGCACTGTCGTTTCTGGCGAGCTACATCGTGCCCTCGGCTGCGTTCTATTCGTTGCCCACGCGGGCGTGGCAGCTGGCTGTCGGCGGACTGGTCGCGCTGACCGCCGTTCACTGGCAACGCCTTTCACCGCGAATCACCGCAATCATGGGCTGGGCCGGGCTGGCCCTGATCCTGCTGGCCTGTGTTTGGTTGAGCTCGACCACGCTGTATCCCGGAACCGCAGCTCTGCTGCCCACTCTCGGGGCAGCACTCGTTATCGGCGCCGGCTGCGCCACGCCGAACCAAGGCGGCGGACGCCTGCTGGGATTGCCACCGATGCGGGCCATCGGCCGCATCTCGTACTCGTGGTACCTGTGGCACTGGCCGGTGCTGGTTCTCGCCCCGTTCGTGATGGGCCACCAGATCGGATTGGCAGCCCGCGTCATCGCGGCCCTGCTGTCCGCCGGACTGGCGTGGCTGACGCTCCGTTACCTGGAGAACCCGCTCCGTTTCGCCCCGAAGATCCACAACTCCGCCTGGCGCAGCCTCGGTCTGGGCGCGGTGGCGACCCTCATCGCAGTGTGCGTCGGGCTGGGACTCCTCAAGGTGATGCCCACCCCAGTCGGGCACGGCGCGCCTGCGACACCGCTGAACTTCACGGCAGCACCCGTCCCCGCCGGCGCCCCCATCGACGCCTACGACAGTGCGGTATCCCAGGCCGTCGCCCAAGTGCAGGCAGCGGTCGCCGCATCAGCCGACCTCAAAGCCGTCCCAGCCAATCTCACACCCCGGCTCGGGGAGGAGTCCGGCGAAGAGAACGGCCTCTTGTTCAACGGTTGCTTGCGCCAGCCGTTCGAAAGCGGGCAGCCCCAGTGCGCAATGGGCGATACCGGTTCGTCGACAACGGTTGCGCTGGTCGGTGATTCGCATGCGGCGATGTGGACCCCGGCGTTCCAGCAGGTCGCCAGCCAACGGCACTGGCGGCTCGAGATGCTGGCCAAGGGCGCCTGCCCGCTGCTGGATCTACCGATCACCAACCCCATGAGCCGCATGGCTGATCACTTCGAGCACTGTGCGCAGTGGCGCAGCCAGATCGTCACCCGGCTTGAAGCCGAACGGCCCCGGCTGATTGTGCTGAGTCTGTGGCGTGGTTACGGGACTGCGGAATCACTCTCGGGATACCGGGCGTATGACGCCGCGTGGATCGATGGCTTCGCTCGCCTGGTGCAGCGGCTGCGCGCCACCGGTGCGCAGGTGCTGGTACTCGGTCCGGTCCCGGATCCGCACGTCCACGTACCGGTCTGTCTGTCGGGATACCTCGATGACGTGCAGGCCTGCACGCCGGCTCGTTCGACCGCGGTGAACCAAGCGGGCATCGCTGCCGAAGCCGCCGCCACCAAGACCGGCGGCGGCGAATACGTCAGCATCACCGATCTGTTCTGCACCACCGAACGCTGCCCGGTCATCGTCGGCAACAACCTGGTCTACATCGACGACAACCACATCTCCCTCGAGTACTCACGGTTGCTCGCCCCGGTGATCGCAACACTGGCCGACCGCGCACTCGCTCACGGCTAGCGGAGGTTCTCGCTCTGCCGCAGCTAATGGGCACGTCCGATTCTCGAAACCACATCTCATGGGTGCATCAGCGTGTAAGAATGCCCCGACTCAATTGACGCGTCCGTTTATTAAGAAGGTAGGTGATCTTGCCCCACGCCGACAGCCTCAGCGCCACCGAGAGCCAGCAGAATCGGCGCGTAGAGCAGAAAACCTTCCGCCCCGATATAGAGGGCCTGCGCGCCATCGCGGTGCTGGGTGTGGTGCTGTTTCACGCAGCCGTCCCCGGCATCGGTGGCGGGTACGTAGGTGTCGACGTGTTCTTTGTCATCTCCGGATTCCTGATCACCGGGTTGCTTTGGCGTGAGGTGAGCAGTAGCGGCAGTGTCCGGCTGCGCAGCTTCTACGGCGCGCGCGCCCGGCGATTACTGCCGGCTTCGGCCACCGTCGGCATCATCACGATGATCGCCTCGCTGTTGCTGTTACCGCCGCTGCGGGTGCCGACGGTCCTGTACGACGGCGTCGCCAGCGCGCTGTATGTCGGCAACTACTGGTTCATCATCGACAACATCAACTATTTCTCCGACCTGCTGACGCCGTCGCCGTTCCTGCATTACTGGTCTTTGGGGGTCGAGGAACAGTTCTATCTGGTCTGGGCGCCATTCATCCTCGGCACCGCGTGGGTCATCCGTCGGTTCCGCCGCAACAGGACGCGAGCCATCTCGTCGTCGCGACGCCCCTATCTGATCGTCCTCGGACTGGTTGCAGCCGTCTCGTTCGCGTTGTCGCTGGTCATCACCTACGTAGTGCCCGCGATGGCGTTCTTCTCACTGCCCACCCGGGCTTGGCAGTTGGCCGTCGGTGGGTTGGTGGCGCTGACCGCTGTCCACTGGCAACGCCTGGCACCGCGCATGGCCGCCATCGCCGGCTGGACCGGCCTGGCCATGATCGTGATCGCCAGTGTGTGGTTCACCTCGACCACTCCCTTTCCCGGTACCGCCGCGCTGATGCCCACCCTGGGCGCGGCGCTGGTGATCGGCGCGGGTTGTGCCACACCGTCGCAGGGCTGCGGACAGTTGCTGGGCACGTCGCCGATGCGGGCGGTGGGCCGCATCTCCTACTCCTGGTACCTATGGCACTGGCCCGTGCTGGTTCTCGCCCCGTTCCTGCTGGGCCATGCGCTCGGACTGGCCGAACGGATCATCGCGGCCCTGCTGTCTGCAGGACTGGCCTGGCTGACGCTGCGCTATCTGGAGAACCCGCTGCGCTTCTCCCCGAAGATCCGCAATTCCGCCTGGCGCAGCCTTGGCGTGGGTGCGGTGGCGACCATCATCGCGGTCTTTGTCGGCCTCGGCTTGATGAAGGTCGTGCCCACCCCAGTCGGCCACGGCGCTCCGGCGTCGGCAGTAACCCTCAACAATGCGTCGGTCCCCGCCGGTTCGGACATGGCCGCCTATGACGCCGCGGTCAGAGAGACCTTCGCCCAGGTGCAGGCGGCGCTCCCGGCGTCCCTCGCTATCAGAGCCGTCCCATCAAATCTGACCCCACCACTGACCAACCTGGCCGCCGAACAACAGGACTACACCTACAAGGGCTGTCTGCGCACGCCCTACGAAGGTGGACAGCCCGAGTGCGCGATGGGTGACACCGCCTCACCCAACACAGTGGCGCTGATCGGCGACTCCCATGCCGCGATGTGGACACCGGCGTTCCAACAGATCGCCACCCAACGGCACTGGCGGCTGGAAATGATGGCCAAGGAAGCTTGCGCCCTCAACGACGCACGCTCCGGCGGCACCTTCAGCAACCTGGTCGAAGACCTTCAGCACTGCCAACAATGGCGCGACGAGATCGTCGCCCGACTCAAGGCTGAGCGTCCCCGGCTTGTCGTCGTAAGTATGTGGCGGGGCTACGGCACCGACGAAACGATGTCCGGCTTCCGGTCATACGACGCCGGCTGGCTCGACGGCACGACTCAGCTTGTACGGCAACTGCGCGACACCGGCGCACAGGTTCTGGTGCTCGGACCGATCCCGAGCCCCCATTCCAACGTGCCGATCTGCGTGTCTGGGCGCCTCGATGACGCGACGGCCTGTTCGCTGTCGCGGTCGGCCGCGGTGAACCAATCGGGTGTGAGCGCTGAAGCCGCCGCGACAACTGCAGGCGGCGGACAGTACGCCGACCTCAGCGACCTGTTCTGCGCCGCGGAACGCTGCCCGGTCATTGTCGGCAACACGTTGGTCTATCTCGACGTCAGCCATCTGACCCTTCAATACTCGCGAGTGTTGACGCCGGCCATCGCAGCGCTGGCCGACCGCGCCCTCGCCAACGGTTAGTCAACAGGAGGCTCACCTTGTCAAGATCCGTACTCATCACCGGCGGGGCAGGGTTCATCGGGTCCGCACTCGCGCGTCGTCTCGTGGGCTCCGGCTACGACGTCGCTGTGATGGACATCCTGCACCCGCAAGTGCACGGCGCCCATTCAGCCATCGACCTACCGGAATCCGTTCGGTTGTTCACGGGCGATGTCACCCACGGACCGGACATGGATGCCGTGCTCCGGTTGTTCCGTCCGTCCCAGATCGTCCATTTGGCGGCCGAGACCGGAACGGCGCAATCACTCTCCGAGGCGACGCGCCACGGCTCGGTGAACGTGGTCGGAACAACCCAACTTCTTGACGCCTTGAGTCGCGCAGGCCATACGCCCGATCAGCTCGTTCTGGCTTCGTCGAGAGCCGTCTACGGCGAGGGCGCGTGGGAATCGGGCGGACAGGTCTACCACCCACAGCCTCGCAGCCACGCGCAGCTGGAAGCAGGCATCTGGGATCCCACGGGGCCCACCGGGGACGCAGCCGTACCGCTTCCGAGCTGTGCGGGCCGGACGGAGCCTCGCCCGACAAATATCTACGCCGCAACCAAACTCGCCCAAGAGCACATACTTTCGGCCTGGGCAGCCTCTCACGACACAAATATCAGCGTGCTCCGTCTGCAGAACGTCTACGGGCCAGGCCAGTCGCTGACAAATTCGTACACCGGAATCGTCGCGCTGTTCGCGCGGTTGGCCCGCCAGCAGCAGTCGTTGGAAATCTACGAAGACGGCCGGATCATGCGGGATTTCGTATATATCGATGATGTTGTCGAGGGGCTGTTCGCTGCGATAGCAAAACCTGCGGCTGGATCACGCTGCGTGGACATCGGGTCGGGCGTCCCGACCACCATTCATGAGCTTGCTCAAGCGATCGCCACTATCTGCGGTGCCCCCGAACCGGTTGTCGTAGCGAAATTCCGCGACGGTGACGTACGCGCTGCCAGGTGCGACATCGAACCGGCAATGAAGGAACTCGACTGGCATCCCAAGTGGACTCTCGAAGACGGTCTGCGCGCCCTGCTTGATTGGATCGGCGAGCCTCGTGAATGACCCGTTGCGCCAACCAATTACACACATCCGTCAGCCATCCTGAAGTAGGTAGGAAA
The DNA here is from genome assembly GCF_029892685.1 of Mycobacterium sp. OTB74. Classification (GTDB taxonomy): domain Bacteria; phylum Actinomycetota; class Actinomycetes; order Mycobacteriales; family Mycobacteriaceae; genus Mycobacterium. The sequence continues at coordinate 79,369 of NZ_JARXVD010000023.1, forward strand.
TGATCTTCAGCCTCACAGTTGCGACGCAGACGTCGCTACTTCGACTCCGCTCTCGCGATGGTCTGTTCTCGTGATCGAACTTGACGGCGTAGCGAAGACGTTCGACGGGGATGTACTCGCATTACAAGACGTAAGCTTTTCTGTTCCCACTGGGTCGATCTGCGCCTTGCTGGGTCATAACGGTGCAGGAAAGACGACCACGATCAATATCCTGTCCACGTTGATGCGGCCCACTTATGGCCAAGCAATCGTGGCCGGGTATGACGTCGCCCGCGAGCCCGCCAAAGTACGGGAATCCATCTCCTTGACGGGACAGATCGCCGCGATCGACTGGCAGCTCACCGGCCGGGAGAACCTGGTGATGTTCAGCCGACTGCACGGAATGCGCCGAAAAGAGGCCAACGCGCGAGCCGACGCGTTGATCGAACAATTCGACCTGGTCGACGCCGCTGACCGGAACGTGGTCACCTATTCCGGTGGTATGCGGCGGCGCATCGATATCGCCGCCGCACTGGTCGTTCCGCCGAAAGTGCTCTTCCTCGACGAGCCGACAACCGGGTTGGATCCGCGCAGCCGCCGCAGTGTGTGGGACCTTGTGTCGTCGTTGGCGGCTGACGGCGTGACGGTCCTTCTCACCACGCAGTACCTCGAAGAAGCCGATGTGCTCAGCGATTCGATCGTCGTCCTCAATCACGGTCGCGTTGTCGCAACCGGAACCGCTGACGACCTCAAGCGCCGTATCGGGTTCAGCTATTGCACGGTCAGTCCGGTCAATCCCGCCGACCTGTCCAAGATCCTCGCCGCGGTCACCGATCTTCAGGACGCCCAAGCCGATGAAGAAGCCAACACCGTGTCGGTTTTGGCAACCGACGGCGTTGCGACACTCAGTGAGGTGTTCCGCCGGGTCGATCAGCTTGACGTTGAGCTGGAAGACATTTCGCTGCGCAAGCCGTCCCTGGACGAGGTGTTCCTCCACCTTACGGGCAGCGTCGCAGCGTGACCTCCGTTGCTGTTCTGACCGAACGCATGGTGCGCAACACACTGCGCAGCGATTTGCCGTTCGCGGTTTTGGCGCCCGCGGGCAACTTCATCATCTTCAACCTCGCGCTGCGCAATGTGATCGACACCGGCGGGATTGGTTACCCGCAATACCTTCTACCCGTGATCATCGTCCAGGTGACGTTGCTCGGCGCGCTGACAACCGTCGACCGGGCTGCCCGAGACCATCAGTCTGAGCTGGGACTTCGGTTCCGCACATTGCCCATCCCAACGATCGCACCGCTGGCGGCCCGCATGCTGTACTGCCTCATCCGCGGGGGCATCGCCCTGGTCGCCACGATCGCGGCAGGGTACGCCTTCGGCTTCCGAATGCTCGGCGGGCCAGTCCATCTCGTGGTTTTCACATGTTTCGTCCTGGCGTTGACACTGGCACTATCGCTTGCCGCAGATGCAACCGGGGTGGGGATCTCAGGAGCTTCGATCGGCAGAACCGGGGGCTCCAGTCAGATCCTGCTCGTCCCCCAGATGTTGCTTGTCATGCTGTCCACCGGGATGGCGCCCGTCGACTCATTCCCCGAGTGGCTGCATGGGTTCGTCCGCTACCAGCCGGTGTCACAGGTGACCGAAACCCTGCGTGGGCTCGCCGCCGGCCATGTTGCAATCAGCAGTGTGGCGAGCAGCTTCGCCTGGTGCCTAGGCATGCTGGTGGTGTTCGGGGCCATCGCGGTGCGGATGCAGAGGCGGACGCAATGACCGCCACCGCACCAGTGCGCCGCTCGCTGCTCTCAGAGAGCTGGGTATTCGCCGTCCAGCATTTCAAGCACTGGCGCCACGACCCGATGGTGCCCGTCCAATCTGTGATTTTCCCAACGTTTCTGCTGATTACCTACTACCTGCTGGTCGGCAAGTCAGTACTGCGAATCACCGGCACGGACAGCCTCTACGGCTTGGTGCCGACGTGCGCAATAGCCGGAGCGTTTTCCGGGTCACTCGCGGTCGGCATGACCCTCACGTTCGAGCGTGACACAGGCTTACTCAGCCGACTGTGGGCGTTGCCGGTAAGTCGCGCCAGTGTGTTGACCGGCAGGCTGATCGCCGAGGCACTGCGGACGGTGGTGAGCACCGCGTTGATCACAGCGGTCGGAATCGGGCTCGGGCTCCGATTCCACGGGGGCCCGCTCGAGTTGCTGTTGTACCTGCTGGTTCCGGTGTTGGTAGTCGTCGTGTTTGCGATGGCCGTGGTCGCCGTAGCGGTACGGGCAAAGGACGGGACGGTGCTCATTTGGCTTGGGCTGCCCGCGATCACCGCCGTGTTCGCCAGCTCGGGCTCTCCACCCGTCGAATCGTTGCCCTCGTGGATGTGGCCGCTGCTGCGATTCCAGCCAATGGAGCCGATCGTGGAATCCATGCGGACGCTTGCCCTAGGTGGCCTCCCGTGGTGGCCCCTGCTATGGGGCGTGCTTTGGACGATTGCCGGTGCCTCGATCGTCGGACCGCTGGCTGTCCGCGGTTACCGTGCCGCAGCCGAATCAGGCGGTGTGCGCGGTTGACGTCGGCGGCAGCAGCTCAGTCACCCGCTTTTATGCGGTGGGATTTTTCGATTCAACAATCAACTAGCGAGCAGCCGGAGGTCGCGTTGGCAAAAAGTTTTCCTCTCACAAAGCGGCTCGCCTACCCCAATTCCCCAGCATGAGCAGCGAAACAGAACGGTTGGATGAGCGTCCAGCCGAAACCGAAGAACCGCTGTCAGGACCACAGTCGAATAACCCGCTCACTGCTCAGGGCAGAGTGGGTTACGCAATCGTCGGACTGCTCTTGTTGCTGTATATGGCGTTTTGGGTTGGTTTCACCGCCCTGCTCGAACCCAATTTGCAGTTTTTCTCCTACTACGCAGTCAATTACGACCAGGGTTTCGTCAGGCGCGGACTCGCCGGTGAGCTTCTGAAACTCTTTCCCGGGGACCTCTACTTCACGGGCCTCCTGATACTGCGCTGGCTCGTCCCCGCGCTCTTCGTTGCCGGCATCGCGGCGGTGGCATACGCCGTGGCAGTGAAATTCGGCCGCTCCGAACGCCGGTTGCTACTGGCGCTGCTCATACCGTTGCTGCCGTTCGGTTATGCGCGCGCTGTTGTGGTACCGACTCCGGACCTCCTTGGCGAGGCAGCGCTGGCGGTCTTCGCAGTCGTAGCCGTATTTGTCGCCAAGGAGCGATCGCTTCTCGTTGCGAGCGCAATTTATGGCGCAACCACAGCGGTGCTGACTCTGATCCACGAGGCGATCCCATTTCTGCAGGCGCTCGGTGCGGTCTTGGCAATTGTGGTTCTGGCGCACAGTTCGGCCAAAACACAGCGGTTGAGCGTAGTTCTCGCCGTAGCTCCGGGGTTGGCCGTTGCAGGGGCGGTAGCGCTATTCGGACGGGTAGACGCCTCGGCGCAATGTGCCCGGTTACCGCATCGCGCCGTGGACTTCCCGATTACGTTGACTCCCGATCAGGTACTCAGGGGCGAACATGCCTACACGGATTACCACAACTGGATGTGCCGCTTTATCACCGTGACAACAAGAAACAACCCCGTCGAGGGATTCAGCCAGGTTGGCTGGATCCCGTGGATTGGGTCGATGTTGGCGGGAATCGCTCTCCTCACGGTGACGATAGTTTTGATCAAGGGAGTTTCCGGCGTACCGTTCCGGCGCTTTCGCGAAGCACTACAAGGTCGGCTTTCATGGGTAGCTCTGGCGGCACTGTTAGTGCTTCCAGTTTTCGCGACCACCTCGGATTGGATTCGGTGGTGGGTAGCCATCTCGTTCGATGTGGGTTTGGTGTATCTGCTGTACGCGGGTCGCCGCCCTGAGTCCGCCCAACCGGCCACTAGGCGCACTCGCGTCTTCTTCATAGTGGCGGTTCTTCTTCTGGCAGTGCTCCCAGCCTTCGTGGGAATCAACGCCAATCAGTCCACGAAGCCGATGATCGCCCACTGCGATCAGCTGGCGAATGACCCGAAATGGGTGGGGATCTGCCCTTGATCAGCCGCGGCGTGTCAGCCGCGGCGTGAAAGGGCGAACTCCTCCAGCAGATCAGCTGCCATGGCAACGCTCTCGTCGGATTTGACCATCCGGTCGGCGAGTTGCTCTGCACGCGTGAGGTATTCGGGATCGAGGATCGTGCGGAGATCCTTCACCAACGTCTTTTCCGTGGTCGCTACATGGCGACGGGAAGCACCCACCTTCAGTTTCTTGAGCTGAGCTCCCCCGCACCCCTGATCCGGCAGCATCCACAGGATCAGCGTGGGACGCCCAGCGCGCAGCCCGGCGTGCGTGGTGCCCGAGCCGCCGTGGTGTACGACCGCACGACAGGTGGGAAGGATCTCCGCGTAGTTCATCGCGCCAGCGATCTTGACGTGGTCATACTGCGGAACGCTGCTGAAGTCGGTCCAGCCCGCACCGACCAGTGCCCGCTCGCCGAGTTGCGCGCACGCGCCCGCGATCATGGCGATCATGTCGGCGGCGGAGTCAACCGGCATGCTGCCGAAACTGAAGAAGATCGGCGATGTTCCCGCAGCGATCCACGAGGCGATCTCGTCGTCCTGCGCGGCCGACAATTGCATCGTCAGCGAGCCGACAAAGGGGCGTCGCGGGGGCTGGTGAGCGTTCCATGCCGCCCATTCCTCGGGCAGCTCGGGCCAGCACGCCGCGTCGTAGGCCTGGATTTCCATCGCCCCGTGTTCGGTCATCCGTTGTGTCCATGGGCCGGTGGCCTTCGGCAGGCCGAATTCGGCACGCTCGGCGTCTTCGTCGGCCTTCTTTCCACGCCAGGCCACCCAGTCCATCGCCTTCATCGCCGCACGCGCCAGCGGCGGCGGGAGGAACGGCACGAAAGAGCCGTTGACGCGCAAGGGGATGATCTGCAGCGTCGCCAACGGGGTGCCGCAATGCTCGGCGACGTTGGAGGCGACGTCTTCGTAGTTCATGCCGGTTAGCAAGAGGTCGGCGCCGTCCGCCACCGACAGCAGCACTTTTCTCGCATCCGCGCGGCACTGGTTCAGAGGGTCCCCGACCTCACCCAACAACCTGTTGAGCTCCTTGAGCTTCCACGGCTTGCTGAACAGCAATGCGAAGAACTCATGATGCGGGTCGTCGATGGACTGCAAGGTCGGTCCATAGGCGATTGCCTGAGGCCCAGCGGACTCCGCGAAGCCGACCATTTCAGGCGCGACAACCATGCTCACGTCATGCCCGCGGCGCACCAGCTCACGGCCGATCGCCGCGAAAGGTTCCACTTCGCCACGAGTTCCCCAGTTGGCCAACACGAATTTCATCGCGGGTCCTCAGCCCTGGCCATCCCCGGCGGGTTGTTCGAGGTACCACGGATTGGCCCGGGCCCATTCGATGGTCCGGCGGATCCCTTCCTCGACGTCGACCTTGAGGCGCCAGCCCAGCTCCCGCTGCGCCTTGGTCGAATCGGGGATACGACGGGGAATGTCTTCGTAGCGGCCGCCGAAACGCGATGCCGTATCAACGGCTTCGGCGCTGGACACTCCGTCAACGCTGGCAATCTTGATCGCGAGATCCACTGCCTCACGCATGGTCGTCTCGGTCATGCTCCCGACGTTGAACGCCTCACCGATCGCCGCATCACTGTCGGCGGCAAGCAACGTGCCGGCGACCGCGTCGTCGACGTAGGTGAAGCAGCGCGTCTGGTCACCCGAGTCGTAGAGCAGCGGCTGGCGGCCGTTGAGGATCCGGTGAACGGTCTGCGACACCACGAAAATCGGATTCTGCCGCGGCCCATACACATTGAAGTAGCGAACCACCGTCACCGGCAGTCCATAGGCAGCGTGCATCGCGAAAACCAGATGCTCGGCCATACCCTTGCTGGTGCTGTAGCTCCACCGCGCCGTCTTCGACGAGCCGAGAACACGGTCGTCGTCCTCGGCGAACGGTGGGTTCGGATTCTTGCCGAACACCTCGGATGTGCTGGCGAACACCACGCGTATGCCGTTGCGGTGGCTCAATTCCAGCACGTTTCGGGTGCCGATCACGTTGACATCGAGAACCTGCAGCGGATCGTTCATGTAGTTCTTGACGCCGACGACCGCGGCGAGGTGGAACACTGTGTCGACGTCGGGAGTCAGGGCTTCCTCGAGCGCGGCCAGGTCGGTGACATCGCCTTGGACGAACCGGAAATTGGGGTGCCGGTCGAACTCGATGCTGCTGTCACGGGTGTTCTTCGCGAAATCAAAAATGGTGACGGTGTCGCCGCGTTCCAACAACGCGGTCACCAAGTGCGATCCGATGAAGCCGTAGCCGCCCGTCACGACGACATTGGACATATTTGCTCTTTCGTTTGACGTGTCGGTTTGCAAATCCCTGTCAGCCGACTATCGGCCGATCCCCTTGTAGACGAAGCCTGCAGCGTTGACCGCCGCCGGATCGAAGCTGTTGCGCCCGTCGAGAAACACGCAGCTGGGTGCCGTCAGGTCGGCGAGCTGAGCCAGAGGAACCTGGTGAAACTCTCGGTGCCCCGCGAGGACCACCAAGGCATCGGCGTCCTTGACCGCGGACTCGATGTCCGGGGTCATGGGGATCTTCGTCACCGTGTGCGCCTCCTCGTCCCGCACCCACGGGTCATGCACCGTGAGTTGGCAACCGGACTCCTCGAGCAAGGCCAGGACGTACTTGGTGGGGGTGAGCCGGCAGTCGCCGGTGTTGTTCTTGAATGCGATGCCCAGCACCGCGATCTTGCTGGTCTCGATCGACTTGCCCTGGTCGGCGAGCAGCTGTGTCAACAGCCCGTAGGTGTAGGCGGGCATCGTGTCGTTGACAGTTCTCGACGTCCGCGGGATCTCCAGGTTCAGCCCCACGGACTGGCCAAGATGATTGACGAACCACGGATCCTTCGTCAGGCAGTACCCGCCGACGCCCATGCTCGGCCTCAAAATGTTGACCGGGTGGCCGCCCTTGGGCATCGTGTTGGCCGCCTCGATGACTTGAAGGGCGTCTATCCCCAGCCGGTCGCATATCTTGGCAAGTTCATTCGCCAGCGCGACGTTGAGGTCGACCCACAGGTTGTCCGCAAGTTTCACCATCTCAGCGGTCCGCGGATTCTCGACAATGACGGATTCCACTCCCAGGGCGTGTCGCCACAGTGCCGCGCAGGCGCGAGCGCTGCGGTCATCGACTGCGCCGACCACAACGGGAATTGTTGTCAGCTCATGGATGGCCTGGCCTTCGGCGAGCCGCTCCGGGCAGAACGCCAGCCCGAAATCGACCCCGGCCTGTAGTCCAGAGGCTTCCTCGAGGATCGGCCGAACGAGGTTTTCGGTGGTGTCGGGCGGAACCGTGCTCTTGAGGATCACGACGTGGCCGGCCCGCAGGTGTTCCCCTATCGCCCGCGCCGCCGCCGTGATGTCGTCGACGATGGGCTCGTAGTCCGGACCAAGCGGCGTGCCGACGTTCACGATGACGAAATCGTTGTCTGTAATGGCACCGAAATCGGTCGTGGCGCGTAGCCGGCCGGTGCGCACGCTATTGGATACGAGTTCATCAAGGCCTGGCTCGGCCACGGAGGTCTTGCCGAGGTTGATGTCGTTGACGACGCTCTGCCTCACGTCGATCCCCGTCACGGGCCAGCCGCGGTCGGCCAGCACCGCACCAATCACCGTGCCGATGTAGCCGAAGCCCACGACTGCGATCCCCGACCGCATGCCGCGGACCACGAGGTCGATCTCAGTATCGCTTTGTCCGAATACGCCTCTAGCCATGGCGGCTCCTAGCCTTTCTGTCCCCGTACACGCCGGGCGGGATGTCAGCGACGGCCTTCCGTCCCCGACCAACTGCGGCAGTTTAACTAACGCTGGCGTCAACAGATCCAAATTAGGAGTTTTAGCAGGTGGCGGGAACGCTCCTGCAGTTCAGGACGGTTTGAGCACCGAGTTGGCTGTTTGCACGGCCGCCGGCCGCGACATCGTCAGTCAGACAACACTGTTAAGGCGCGCAAATTCTTCCACGCGATCTGCAGCGGCCGCGACGCTCTCGGCGGGTGTGGTCATCAGCGGCGCAATCTGGCGGGCCCGTGCCTTGTACTGGGGGGCCAGAATCCGACGCAGGTCCTTGACCAGCGTCTTCTCGTTGGTGGTCGAAAAACGCCGCCCAGCGCCCACCTTCAGTCGCTTCAACTGAGACGCAAAAAACGGCTGGTCGGGCAACGTCCACAGGACCAACTGCGGAACACCCGCCCGCAGGCAGGCCGTCAGAGTGCCTGAACCGCCGTGATGCACGACCGCGCGGCAGGACGGGAAGATCGTCGCGTAGTTCACCTGGCCGACCAGCTTGACGTGGTTGAAACCCGGGACATCGCCGTAATCGGTCCCACCTGCCCCGACCACCGCACGCTCACCCAACTGCGCGCAGGCCGCCGCGATCATGGCGATCGTCTCAGAGGGCGATCCGACCGGCACGCTGCCGAACCCGAAGAAAATCGGCGGCGTGCCGTCGGCAATCCACGACGCCACCTCCGCATCGGCATCCGTCGGCGAGGCCATCGCCAACCCGCCGACAAACGGCCTATTGGCCGGTCCATGCCCAGCCTCTTTAGCCCACTCAGCCGCCAGGCCCGAAAAGATCAACTCGTCGTACGCCTGGATCTCCAGCGACCCCCGTCGGTCGATGCGGTGTGGCACCGGACTTGTGGCCTCGGGCAGTCCCAGCTCGCGGCGCTGCGCATCTTCACCCTGACGAGTCGAGCGCCACGCCGTGCGATCGTTCACCGTCATCGCCAGACGGCTCAGTGGTGACGGCAGGAGAGGCAGCAGCTGGCCGTTCACCCGACACGGGAAGTAATGCAGGGTCACCAATGGAATGTCGTAGGCCTCGGCGACGTTGGCGGCGGGCTGCTCGAAGATCAGGCCGGTGAGTAGCACGTCGGCCCCCTCCGCGACCGATGCCAGGGTCCTGGTCATGTCCGCCCAGCACTCGGCGGCGAATTGTTCGGTTTCGCGCGCCATCGCGCCCAGCTCCTTGAGCTTCCACGGGGTGCGGCCGTAGCAGGTGAAGTACTTCCACTGCAGGTCGAGAATGCCCTTCGAATCCAGCCCGTATGCGGTCGCTGTGAGCCCGGCCGCCTCCGCGAAGCCGGTCAGGTTGGGCGGGACGACCATGCGGACATCGTGTCCTCGGCGCTGCAGCTCACGCCCGACGACCACGGCGGGCTCAATGTCGCCGCGACCGCCGTAACTCGACAACACAATTTTCATCGCGGAGTCCTGACCTTCCGGTCGTCCTGCGGGCACAACGTGGGGAGCACCGGTCATTAATACCGGATTTTTGACGCCCAAGTAAGTATTCCGCCATGACTCGGGGCCCATCGTTGGTACCATCCCGAATCGCCCAGACCCGGCCAATCATTGGGCCATCACGCTGAGGAGCTCAATTTTGGCTGACGGCGCGCTTGACGCACACGAGGCGGAACGCATCGCGTGGGATGTGATCGTCGTGGGCACCGGTATGGGGGGCGGCATGCTGGGCTACCGACTGGCCCAATCAGGCCGGCGGGTGCTGTTCGTGGAGAAGGGCCGCTCGACACTGCCCGGGACAACGGGGACGATTCGCGCGGCGATGCCGGAACTGGCCGAGCCGACGTCGGCTCGGTCCGCCGACAGCTACTTCGAGGCCCTGGCCCGCGGCGGACGCTCGACCGACGAGGTCGAGGACATCAGTGGACGTTCCGCTAAGCGCTTCGTACCGTTCATCGGCAGCGGCACCGGCGGATCCTCGGCGCTCTACGGCATGGTGTGCGAGCGATTCTTCGCTCAAGACTTCACTCCGCGGCAGAATTTCGCCGACCCCGGCGATTCCACCGTGCCAGAAGCCTGGCCCGTCACCTTCGAGCAGATGCAGCCCTGGTACGCCGAGGCCGAGAAGCTGTTGGGGGTCCGTGGCCAGCGTGATCCCCTGCGGCCCGACGCAGCGAGCGTCGATCTGCCTGCGGCACCACCATTTTCGGCTGATAATCAGCCATTGGTCGACCATTTGACACAGCGTGGACTGCATCCCTATCACCTGCCGATGGCGTGCGACTACACCGACGGGTGTGCCACGTGCCAGACCTTCCTCTGCTCCCAACCGTGTAAGAACGACTCCGCCCGTAACGGCGTGCAGCCCGCCATCACCGAACACGGCGCGCACCTGCTGCCCGAATGCCGGGTCCTGCACCTGGAAGCGGACCGCACCGGGGTGCGCCAGGTGATCTGCGAGCATCCATCAGGCCGACTCGCCTTGAAGGCCAAAGTGGTGGTGCTGGCTGCCGGCGCGCTGGCCACGCCCGTGCTGCTGCTCAATTCCCGCTCGGGCGATTGGCCACGCGGACTGGCCAACGGCTCAGACATGGTGGGCCGCAACCTGATGCGCCATCTGCTCGACCCTGTCATGATCTGGCCGCAACCCGACTCCAAGATCACCGACGCCAACAAAGAGATCGGCCTCAACGATTTCTATTTCCATCAAGGCCAGAAATACGGGACCGTGCAGTCGTTCGGCGCGATACCGCCCATGGAGTGGATGATCAACCGCCCCGGCGCGCAGGCGAAAGCACTACGCCTGATGAAGCCGGCGGTGCGCCGGGTATACGAAAAGTTCTTCACCGGCGGACTGATCCTGGCCGCGATGATGGAAGACCTGCCCTATCGAGACAACCGCGTACTGCTGTCTGACCGGCCCGGCTCCGACGGGCGCCAGCGGATGCGGATTCAATACCGCTTGCACGCCAACGAGATTGAACGCCATGCGGCATTCCTGCAACTGTTCAAGGGGACAGTCGAACCGTTCCGCACCCGCAGTCTGGGCAGCGGCAAGGAAAACTCCAACGTGGGCCACGTCTGCGGCACCTGCCGATTCGGTACCGATCCCGCGACCAGCGTGCTGGATTCGCAGAACCGCGCGCACGAAGTGGACAACCTCTACGTGGTGGACACTTCGTTCTTTCCTTCCAGTGCCGGCCTGAATCCGAGTCTGACGGTGGCGGCCAACGCATTACGGGTTGCCGAGCACCTGAACCAGGCGCAATTCGCCAGCTAGGCCACCGTTGCGAATCCTGTTGCCGCCACACACTATTCAGCCGGAGTCGGAGGAATCTTCCGCTTCAACCTTGATTTCAATGAGATCGCGGGCTTTTCGACCAGGTGCCAGCTCAGCGCGGCGAGCGGTAGGGTGGCGGCGGTCGCGATGATTGCGAGTATCACCGGGTTCAGAAACGCAAGCCCGCAAACCACCAATAATTGCTCTATGGGATACGCGTAGATATAGACCCCGTAGGAGAGGTCCGTCTTCAGTCCAAGACGCTTGTTGCGGATGAGAGCGCCCGAAACGATGATGGCGTAAGCCAGCGGAATGGCGCCAATCACACGGTAATTGGGCAGCGCGCTCGCCGCGAGAACAATGCTCACGCTTACAGCGACCAGCGACCAACGGGCCGGGATCACACTCCGGAACCGATACAGAAGTGCTCCCGCCAGGAACATGGCCCCGAAACGCACGGCAATCCCATTCGTCAGCAGTTGCTGCGTCGCGGCATCGAGACGCACGTGTGCGCCGGGCGGTGCCTCGATAAAGGGAGTATCTGCCGGCAGCAACGCCGACCAGTACAACATCAGCGCCAACAGCACCGGGATGACCCACCGGCGACGCAGCAGGCCGGCAATGCCGAGGCCCGCGATCGCGACATAACATAGCGCTTCCCAAAACAGGGTCCAAAGTGACCCATTCCATTCTCCGAGCCACGGGATGCCGCTGGGTGTTCCGGCAATGTCGTGCTTGAGCAGCTGCACCGCGCTGTTTCCCAGGATGTACTCGTACGGCGCGCGCGACAGCAGCAGCTTGGCAGCCGAACCACCCTGGATCAGCACGGCAATTGGGGCGATAACGATCGCGGTGACAATCAGACATGTCCACAGTCCCGGAAGGAGGCGCAGGCCTCGAGCCAAGAAGTAGTCACGAGTCCGTCGTTGCCTGAACCAACTCCAGGTGATGAGAAATCCGGAGATAGTAAAGAATCCGTCGACCCAACCGTCGCGAAGGAGCTGATGGACAGGCTCGAAGGAGATGGTGCGGCCGGTCAGCGGCCACGCGTGCCAGAGGATGACACCGGTCGCCAGTATCAACCGCCACGCGTTCAGCGCGTTGTTCTTCGGGTCGAATACCTCTCCGAGCGTGCGCTTTCTGCGCCCGACGTCTTCTTTATCTTCGTTGTCACCAACGAGTTCCAGATTTACACTCATCGATCAGCAGACACTCCTGAGGTGGACGAAACTCTCCACGAGATCTTCACGTCATGACCCCTGAGCAACAACTCACGACCGATGACACGCAGGGCTCGACATCGCCCCGGATGCCATGGCATGCCAGGATAACCTTCACTGCAGACCTCGCTTTTCAGCTTCATACGCCGGGCACAGAGCCACGACCGCGGGCAAGTATTACGTATGCTTTTAACCGCTACGTCAGTTTTGGCTAACTCGTAGAGCCACGTTAGTGACCACACACGTCAGTCAGCTCGGCTCGCGGATCGGAAGCCCTGCAGCGCGATAAACCGCGTCGATGACGCTCATATTTTCGACCGCGTCCTGCGGCGATGTCCGCACCGGCTCTCCGCGCAGCACTGCACCGGCGAACGCCTCCAGCTGGAAGGAGTAGGTGGTGCGGCGCGAGAAGCGCTCGGTCCGCTTCCCGTTGGCCGACCGAACAGAAAGCAGCGGGAAGACGTTGGGTGCCGCCGGACTGAGCCAGCTCAGCTCGCCGTGATCACCAACCACTTTGGCGCTCGCCCGAAACATATTCCCAGACCAGAGAGCGCAGCGCAGTCGGCCGGTGTGGCCGCTTGCGTACCGCAACTCGGCCGTCATGGCCCGGTCCACCTGAGGCTTCTGGAGTTTCGCCTGTGCCGAAACGACTTCCGGGGTCGAACCACCGAATGTGCGGGCCATGTTCGTCACATAGCTGCCGGCGTCCATCATTGCGCCGCCGGCCATGGCGTAGTTGTAGCAGTTGGCCTTGAACGTCGGCAGTAGCACACACAGGTTCACGTCGACTCGTTGCAGTGTGCCGATCTCCCCTGATGCAATGATCTCCTCGACGCGGCGTGTCAGCGGGTGATGGCGGAACTGGATCGCTTCCATCACGACGCGGTCCGATTTGGAGTCGAGATCGGCGATTTCCTTGGCCTCGGCGGCATTGGCCGTGAACGGCTTCTCGACCAACACGTGCTTGCCGGCCGCCAATGACAACTTCGTCCACTTCCCGTGCATGCTGGTCGGCACCAGAACGTAGATGGCATCCAGGTCCGGATCGTCGATCAGCGCCTCGTAGCTGCCGTACGCCTTGGGGATCCCGTACTTGGCGGCAAACTCATCAGCACTGGGCTGATCACGTGACGCCACCGCGGCCACCACGACATCGTGGTTGTCCTTAGCCGGGTTGATCATCGTCGTCGGCGCGAAGCTCGACGCTCCCAAAATGCCGATGCGTACCCGGCCAGCGCTATCTGGCATTACTTCTCTCCTCTGTCTTGCCGCGCCGTGTCGGCGAGGCCAGTCCGGTTGTTGCGTCCGGTTCGCAGGTCGCAGACGGCTCTACGCAGGCTTGCGCAGGTACCGGTCACCGACGCGATAGTAGAAGACATTCGAATGGGCGCGGGCCGGAATTGACATTACCGTCAGTAACTGCGCTCAACTCGGCTCGCGGACGGGAAGACCCGCAGCGCGGTAGATCGAATCGATGACGGTCATGTTCTCGATCGCCCCCTCGGGGGTGGTCCGCACCGGCTCGCCGCGCAACACGGCAGCGGCGAACGCATCCAGCTGATATGCGTAGGTGGCGCGCCGCGGGAAGCGTTCCACTCGCTTGCCGCTGCCGGATCGCACCGAGAACCGATGAAAAGCTTGCGGCAGCACAGGATTGAGCACATACAGCTCGCCGCGATCACCAACCACCCGCAGGCTTATCCGCAACAGATCGGCCGACCACATCGAACAACGGAGCCGGCCGGAGTGCCCGGCGGGAAACCGTACCTCCGCCGTCATCGCGCGATCCACTTTGCTGTCGTGCAACTTCGCCTGTGCCGAAACAACTTCTGGAGTCGCGCCGCCGAAAGTACGCAGCATGTGGACCGCGTACGATCCGGCATCCATGGTGGCGCCACCGGCTAGGGAATAGTTGTAGCGGATGTCGGAGAACTTCGGCAGCGGGTAGCAGAAGGCGGCGTCCACCCGCTGTAAGGTTCCCAATTCCCCCGAAGCAATGATCTCCTCGGCACGCAACGCAAACGGGTGATACCGGTAGTGAAAAGCCTCCATCACGACCCGGCCGGACTTGGCGGCCAGTTCGGCGATCTCGCGGGCCTCGGCGGCATTGGCCATGAACGGCTTCTCACACAGCACGTGCTTGCCGGCCTC
>NZ_JARXVD010000024.1 GCF_029892685.1 Mycobacterium sp. OTB74
AACTCCTTGGGATACGGCTTGGACACGATGACATCCTTTCAGCCCAGCTCTGAAAACTAGGCAGATCAGGTGTCACCTATTCGTGCAGCAGACCCCATCTGGGCTCGCAGCGGTTATCTTGTGGCGGCGCTGACACTGGCTAACCACAGTGATATCGGCTCGACAGCGTACGACGCTCGCGTTTCGCGGAAAACCGAATTGCAATGAATTTGCAATGAATTGCAGCATCACTCGGCAATATCGCCGATGGCTACCACAGGGGCTTGATTCCATAGCGCACCTCTAGGTGTGGGTGGGGTGGGAACTCATTTGGCGTCAGCCGACCGCGCGGGACGTTGGCTATGAAAGGTTGGCGCGGACTTTCTGTCGTCCGGTTGCTGAGGCGAAAGCGTTGCGGCGTAGGGATCAACCTACGGGGCGCCGCCCGGCGGTGTCGTCGCTGTCGACGGCCCGCCCGCGTGTTGGACGACCGGGTCGCGTTCGCCATCGATCGGCGGGCCGCCACGACCCTGGTTTTGATGGGCGATTCGTCGCCGCGATAGGCGCGAACAGGTGAAATCCAACCCAAAGATGTGGGGCTGAGAAGGTTAGAACGCCTTCAGGAGGGGGGAATCATCTGCCAGGTCCCACAGTTTTGCGTCAAGAAAGCGGTGTCACTCGCCCGAATCGTGATTACCTGCGGATCACCGGTCGTCTTGCTATCGATTATGTCGTTTGTATCAAGGCTACGCAGCCGAGCCCAATGACACATCGTCCCACCAGGACTGCGATACATGGCCGCCGGCATGTCGACGCCGACAAGATACGTGCCGTCATTTTCGATGATCGGAAGGTACATGCCATGAGCGTTGACGGGGGTCTTGGGGTCCGCTGGTGGCGGCGGTGTGTGACCCACCGTTTGAGTGACGGTGGGCTGCGCGGGGCCAGTTTGCGTGACCGTCATGGTCGAGGCTGTGGTGTGCGTGGCGTTTCCGCACGCTGCGAGCAGTAGCGCGGAGGCGGTCAGTGCGAGGCGCTTCATGCGTGTGGATTGTAGGTCAGGCCAGGTAGGTACTGGCAGCTTGTTGCTGTAAGACGAAGGCCCGTCGACGCGCAAAACGAGCAGTGGTTGGTGCAGCAACGGAGTGGATGGTGCCGGTGCCACAAGATCGGCGGGTAGCCACACGATCGACGTGAGGGCGGTGCCTTCTTCTAGCCACTGAGTCCCGCGCGGTCCTCGGCGTCCGGGACGCATTCACGCTGCCGGCAGCGCCTGAGCCGCAGGAACGGCTGGAGCGCAGCCGCCGGTTATGGTTCGACGCTCATCTCGTAGAAACGCAGTCGCGCAGCGACGTCGCTCTGACCCATCGATGGGGCACGGCCAACACTGATGGTGTGGGCGTGGATCTGCAGGTTCGTGCCAGCCACCGACGCAGGGGTATTGACGAGAAATGGCTCGGCGGCGTTGGCGGCGATGAGGCGGTAGGTGCCCGCGTCGAGCACGACCGTCGGGATGGTCAGCGGAGCCACGGTTCCCCGGAAGAGCCGGTCGACCACGGTAGGCTGCAGGTCGATCCCTACCAGTACCGCCGTGTCCGGTCGGCTGGGAGCGGGGACGGTGACCACGTCGTTCCCTCGGACGGGGACCTGTGACAGCTCAGTGAGCGGCCCGCAGTGGGGGCCGCTGTGGGTGAAGAGCGCCCAGCGGTTCTCGACGCCTTTCACGGTGTAGTTGCATAGCAGCGCACGCGAATACCGAGGCGATTCTTGCACGCCAAGCCGGCCGTCGACGATGCTAGTGGCGGGCGAGGTCGGCGATAGCCGGGACAGGACGAATTGGGGCCCCGTAACCAGTGATTCGCTGTTCAGGTCATCGAGGGCGGGCGTGTAGGCCTGATAAGTCTGGAAGCCGGGTGCCGGGCGCCACGCAAAGTCGTAGGCCCATATGGCCGAGGTCTCGTCGGGGTCAATGTGGACCGTTCCCGAGCCGACGGTTTTGATGAAGCGGTCTGGGATGGCGTAGAGCGCACGCTGGCGCGCCTTGGCCTGTTCGACGCGTTGGTCGACGTGGCCTGGCAGGGCGAGCGTGACCAGGCGGTCGACCGCTTGCACGGGCGCCTGCACTGCCGCCACGGTGCGGTCGGGATATCCGAATGCGAGCGTTCCGGCGGTACCAATGCCAAGTCCGACAAGGACGATGGCTGCCACAACCACTACAAAGGCACGGCGAGAGATTTTAGGGATTCCGGAGAATGGGGTGATGGCCACCGTAACGACGATGACGGCAAGCAGAGGATAGATATGCCATAGGTCAAGTCGTGCGAACGCGGTCTTGGCGGTGATCGCGGTCACGAGGCCGACCAGCACCATGTAGCGGCGGGGGATCTCCCGGCGGCCACGGACGAACATCACGCAAAGTGCCCCCATCCCGGCGAGGATCAACACGACAACGGGGGAGAGGGGCATAGCCATCCCCTCGCTGTAGCCTGATGTCACGGCGGCGCTGGACTTGAGCCAGGCGGGCAGGTCCACGGGCCGTTGGCCGGCGAGCACCCACCAGATACAGGTGGACGCCGCGAACGCGCTCACCGTTGCGCAATGGCGCCCGACGGCTCTCCAGTCGAGCAGCACTGACACGGCCAGCGCTATGGTCACGATGGTGGGACCGATGTTGAACTTCACCAGAAGCTGAAACCCTGCGGCCGCGCCGAGCACGATGCAGGTGGTGAACACCGTCGAGCGTTTTGGATCGTCCTCCAACAGAGGCACGGCTCCCCACGCAAATGCCGCGAGAACGGCCAACTCGGGGTACTCGAGGCCTGGAACTCCCAAACCATGACCGATGTGCAGGATGGCGACGATGCCGGTCGTGACGAACGCGCCAATGAGCGATGTCATCGGGGCGTGGCGCTGGCGCAGCGCTGCCGCGATGCCGAGGAACAGGGCGGCGACGATGATGGGCTGGTAGATCGTGGCTAGTAGCGACTGACCGAACGAGTAATAGGCGGTGGTCTGCAGGAACCCAAGGGGTCCGTACGCGAATACGAGCCCGGGACCCCACGCCAGATTTTGCATCCGGGCTAGGGCCAGCCCAGCCTGCCAAGAGGGATCGAGCCCGACGACGGGGTCGACCGACGCCTGTGGCCAGAAGATGACAGCAGCGATAGCCGCTGCGAGGCCCGATTGCCAACGAGCAGAGCCCCACGTTGTCGTCGAACACCATCTCCTCGCGTGTCCGAACGTTCTCGCGGGCGCCAACGTCAATGCCGACATTCGTGCAAATTATCAGCGGCGACAAAACGGATGCGCATTTTTCGTCAATTGAGGCTGCGATCGCCTGGCCTCACTAGCCGTCGCACTTGTTCGTTCTGGGCCGTTCTTGTCTTCAGCCTGCTTGCGATACATGCCGCCACAACGGGTTCGCTGGCTGCCGTTCGGCCTAACCCGTTTCAGCGGTGGCGGTCTCAAAACTGGAAGGCGGCGATGTCGGTGGTCACATGATCGGTAGATATTGTTTTTTAACTTGATGGTTCTGCGAGTGGCGAACCCGAATCGCGCGCTCGTACCCGTCCCAGCCGAGCAGCGCGCCCTGGCGAAGATGGAAACGCTGGCGGCACAGGGCGTTTCGACGCGGGAGATTGACCACGTGCTCGCCGCCGAGGGCCACCCGACAAAGCGCGGCGGGCGCTGGACTAGCGCCACGGTCACGCGAATACTTAAGCGCGCCAACACGACAGGCACAGCCGCATGACCGCGCACACGGACCGCGACAGCCCCAGGGAGCGCGTTTGGGTACACTCCCCGTGGGACATCCACAACGGCGAAACCGGCACGGCGCATTGGTCGTACGCAGATTGCTCGGACATGATTCACGTGGTTCGGTTTCCCGATAAGGCCACAGCCCGCAACCACGCCGAAGAGCTAACAAGCATTAAAGTACAACCGCTAGAAGCGGAATTAGCATATGGCCTACATACGCACCTACGACACGACCGCCAAGCGTAAGGGCCAGCCCCTCCGCCGCTACGAAGGTGTGTTGGTGCGAACCCGCCCCGGATGCCAACGGTTCGCCCATACCGGGTAAGCAACGTGCGCGGCAGGAGAGCTACCCAACCCGCGAGGCAGCGGAAGCGAGCCGCGACGAGCTCAACGCCGCGCGCCACACCGGCACGGTAAGCGCCTTGGCTCACCAGCGTAAGGCAGGCGCGCTGACGTTCGGCTATTACGCGGCGGTGCGGCTCGTGGAGCAGCGGACGCGGTACGCCGAGGGCACGTTAAAGATTGGGACGCTTGATAATTACGGGCGCATACTGGCGCACGACATATTGCCGCGTTTCGGCGGTAAGGCGATCGGCGCAATAACTTTGGTGGATTGCGAAGAGTTTCGGGCCGACCTAGCCGCGAGCCTTAGCCGCCGCTCGGTAAGGAACGTGTGGTGGCCGTTCGCGGCGGTGTTCCGGTACGCGCAGCGCGCGAACGCTTTAACCACGAACCCCGCCGAAGCCATCGATAGGGCCACCGGAAGCGCCAGCCGGCCAACAACTTTGAACACCGCCCACTTACCGGGCCGCAGGTAGCCGCCCTGGCAGAAGCGGTAGCCGCCCGCGCCCACCCGGTTTACGGGCTGCTGGTGTTGTTTATGTGCTATGCCGGGTTACCTCGCGCCGAGGTATAAGGCCTGAAGGTGCGCGACCTAACCCTAACCACCGGCCCAGATGGCGGCACCAAAGGCGTAGTGCGCGTGGAGCGTACCAAGACCGGGATAGCCACGCGCTCGCCGGGGTAACGCCGGGGTGAAGGCTTACGACCCGCCTGGGGAGTCCCGTGCTAGCTAACTCCACATGAGCCGTCGATAGGCGTGCGACAACCGCTTCAGACCAGCCCCGTCGCGTCGAACACCCAGGACATGTCGGCGGTGGCGAAATCCTCCAGCCATGTGGGCGGCGCGAAGTTGGCCAGGCCGCTCATGTCCCAGTAGTCCTTCCACAGGGTGATCTTGCCGTTCTCGACGCGATGCACCGTCACGAACTTCAACACCGCCGATTCACCTGTGGCCCAATGCCATTCTTCATGGTGCTCATACGTGGCATCGGCACCGTTGCTCAGCAGCAGGCCGTCGAAGTTCTCGTAGGACGTCAGCGGTTCCAGACCGATCTTCAGGCGCTTGACGATGTCCTCTGGCCCGCGGGCTGCCGCTGCCGGCCCCACCGGCATGTCCAGGTAGATGCAGTCGTCGGACAGGTACGTCTTCAGTAGCTCCCAGTCCCGGTTCGACAGTGCTTGCCACATTGCACGGACTGTTTCCTCGACGGTTACCTCTGCGGCCGACACTGATTCGGCGGACATTTCCTCAACGGACACTGGCGAATTCACCTTTCTGAGCTTGCAACGCGGGAGCCTGCTGGCCGAATCGCAGGAACTGGCCGGTACGGGTGGAGCCCACCAGGTTGGTCGGCTCACCGTTGAGCACCACGGTCTCTCCGCCGACGAATACGGCGGTGACGGTGTCGTTGTTGCGGTTGACCATGCGCGACAGCCCGCCGTACTGGGACACGGGCTCCTCGGCATAGGCCTCCAGTGACTCGTCGAGTCGCTCGGGGTCGATCACCACGAGGTCGGCGCGGTCGCCGACCCGCAGGTGGCCGGCGTCCAGCCGGTACCAGTCGGCCAGCTCACCGGTCAGCCGGTGCACGGCCTGCTCGATGCTCAGGAACGGGGTGCCGGCTCGTTCGGCGTCGCGGACGTGCCGCAGCAGTCGCAGTCCCATGTTGTAGAACGCCATGTTGCGCAGGTGCGCGCCGGCGTCCGAGAAGCCCATCTGAATACCTGGGTCCTGGGCCAGCTTCTTGAGCACATCGGGGCGGTGGTTGGAAATGGTTGTCCGCCAACGGACGTCGCGGCCATATTCGAGAACCAGGTCCAGGAAGGCGTCCACCGGATGCAGTCCGCGCTCCACGCCGACCTGACCGAAGGTCTTGCCGACCAACGACTCGTCCGGGCAGCCCACGATCTCGGCGTCGAAGAAGTCGCGCTGCCAGACCCGGATGCCGAGCTTGTGCTCGTAGTCCTTGCGGAACCAGCGCCGGTACTGCTCGTCGCGCATCAGATCGTTGCGCTCGATTTCGTCGCGCAGATGCAAAGCTGCTGCGCCCGAACCGAATTCCTCGAACACCACAAGGTCGATACCGTCGGCGTACACCTGGAACGGGACGGGAAGGTGCTGCCAGCGGAAGTTGCCGCCCAGTTTGTTCACCAGCCGGGCCAGCGGGCCCATGATGAAGATCGAGTACGGGTTGGCCTTGATGTCAGCCGCCGACAGCAGGCTGGTCTTGAGGTTGCTTCGGAACAGCCCGAGCGACTGGGCCAGCTGTGACACCAGATTCAGCGGATTGGCGATGTCGGGACCCGACTGCAGCACCCGGCCAGAGCGGCGCAACAGCGACTTGAGCCGGCGCAGCTCACGCGGTTTGGCGTAGGTGGACGGCAACGTGCGGGACCGGCAGGTGTCGCCATCGATCTTGTCGAAAAGCAGCTGCTGCGAAGACATTCCGACAAACCCGGCCTGCAGCGCCGAGATCAGCATCTGCTCCATCTCGGCCTGCTCGCCACGGGTGGGGCTGACGTCTTTGCGGGTGGCTCGATCCAGGCCCATGACTGCGGTGCGCATGTCCGAGTGGCCGATGAAGGCGCACACGTTGGGTCCGAGCGGCCGGGCTTCCAATGCGGCCGCATATTCGGCTGCCGTGCTCCAAATCTTGTTGTCATCGACCGCGGCGATCACATGGTCGCGGGGGATGGCCTCGACCCGGCCGAACAGGTCACCGGCATTTTCGCCGTCGACGTGCACGGTTGACAGCGAGCAGGAACCGAGCATCACCGTGGTGACGCCGTGCCGCAACGACTCGGCCAGTTCCGGACCGACCAGCACTTCGACGTCGTAGTGGGTATGGATGTCGATCAAGCCGGGAAGCACCCACTTGCCGGTGGCGTCAATGACCTGCGGGCAACCGGCGGTCTCGAGGTCCGTGCCGATCGACACAACGTGGCCGTCCCGAATGCCGATGTCCCGCACAGCGGATGCGGCGCCGGTCCCGTCGAACCAACGGCCGTTTTGGATGATCGTGTCGAAGCGTGCGGCAGAAGTCACCTAGCCATAGAACAGCCCGGTTGCGCCGGTGTCAACGAAAAAGTGAACACTTTTATGAAAATGTCTACTCGACACGGGTGAGTCTGGGTAGATATCCACCTAACACCCAGCGTGGGGGCGGATACTGACTCGACGTGACCCCCCTACAGCGCTACATCGCCGAGGAAATCGCCACCGACCACGCTGACGGCCTGTTGTCCCGCCGGGAGGCAATGCGCCGACTGGCGTTGCTCGGCCTCGGAACTGCCGCCGCGAGCGCCCTGATCGCCGCTTGTGGCAACGATGAGAACAAGACCCCCGCGTCGCCGTCGCACGCCTCCATCGCACCTGGGCCGCCACCGGGCATGGAGAACGCCATCGAGACCACGCCCATCACTTGGGACGGCCTCGGCGGCCAGCTACAGGGCGCCTGGGCCGCTGCCGTGCAACCCCGCGGAGCAGTGCTGGTGATCCACGAGAACAAAGGCCTGACCGACTGGGTGCGATCAGTCGTCGGGCGCCTGGGCGGCACCGGATATTCGGCGCTGGGTATCGACCTGTTGTCCGGGCAGGGCGGAACCGCGGCGTTCAAGGATCCGGCTCAGGCCACCGCCGAACTGGGCAAGATCACCCCCGATCAGTTCGTTGCCGACCTGCGCTCGGGCATCGATGAACTGCAGCGCCGCACGCCGGGCGCCAAGGTGGCGGTGGTCGGCTTCTGCTTCGGCGGCGGGCTGACCTGGCAGCTGCTCGCCGCCGGCGAACCCCGGCTCGCGGCCGCCGTGCCGTTCTACGGTCCGCTGCCGGACAATCACGACTTCTCCGGCTCGAAACAGGCGGCGGTGCTTGCCTTTTACGGAGCCAAGGATGAGCGTGTGACCAGCACCAAGGATGCCGCTGCCGCGGCCCTGAGCCAGGCCGGAATGGTTAGCCAGATCGTCGTCGAACCCGAGGCCGACCACGCGTTCTTCAACGACACCGGGCAGCGCTACAACGGCAGCGCTGCCGCCGACGCCTGGAAACAGCTACAGGCCTGGCTGAACACGCACCTGGCATGAACGCTGTGCGGATCACTGCGGCGGCGCTGGGGCTGACGGCGGCGCTGCTCGCCGGCTGCTCGGCGCCTTCGCCGACCCACGACTCGATGTCCAGCAGCCCCGCACCGGTCAGCGGGCCGGTGCAGGGCCCGGCGATCACCATCACCGCGTTGAACTTCGGTGACCCGATCAAAGTCAGGCCCGGCGTTACCGTCACGGTGCTGAACAACGACGATGTGGCACACACGGTGACCTCGAAGGTCAAGGGGCAGTTCGATGTTCGCGTAGAAGCCAACTCGAGGGCGACATTCACCGCACCGACCACTGCGGGCGAGTACCCGTACTACTGCGTGTACCACCCGGGCATGGTCGGCGCGTTGATCGTCAGGGCGTCCAGCTGACCGGGAGTCGCTTGATGCCGTGAATGAACGGGGACCACAACCGGTCCGGCTCGGCGGTCGCCGTCAGATCCGGCACCCGGCGATGGAGTTCCTCGAACGCCACGGCGATCTCCCGGCGGGCCAGGTTGGCGCCCAGGCAGAAGTGCGCGCCGCCGCCGCCGAAGCCCAGATGGGGATTGGGGTTGCGCAGCACATCGAATAGCCACGGCTGCTCGAACTTGTCCTCATCCCGGTTCGCCGAGCCGTACCACATCGTAACCTTTTGCCCGGCTTGCATTTTCACTCCGCTCAGCTCGAAGTCCTGGGTCAGGGTGCGGCGCATGTAGACCACCGGCGACGCCCAGCGGATGACCTCTTCGACGGCCGTCGGCGCCACTGCGTCGTAGTCAGCCCACCACCGGTCACGTTGCTCTGGGAATCGGCTGAGCGCCAGTACGCCATGGCTGATCGCATTGCGGGTGGTCTCGTTGCCGGCCACCACCAGCAGGATGAAGAACGACGCGACCTCCGCTGAGGTCAGTCGCTCGCCGTCGACCTCGGCCTGCACCAGGTTGGTCGTCAGGTCCTCGCGGGGATGTATGCGCCGGTCGTCGGCCAGGGCAGTGGCGTAGGCTCCGATCCCCATGGCGCAGCGAAAGAACTCTTCGTAATCGGCGGTCAGGTCCGGGTCGCCGAACCCGAGAATGATGTTGGTCCAATGGAAGATGCGCTGATGGTCCTCGTCGGGGATACCCATCATGTCGCAGATGATCTGCAACGGCAGCGGGCCCGCCAGGTCGGCCACGATCTCGCCCTGACCGTCAGTGTTGCGTTCGATCATCGACTGCACCAGGTGCCGGGCCCGGGTCCGCACCGACTCTTCGGTGCGCGACACCACCTTCGGAGTGAACGCGCTGCGCACGATGTTCCGCAGCCGGGTATGCCGGGGGTCGTCCATCACGATCATGGACCCGAAGTACTCGGCCAGTTCCGGAGTCTGATCGCCCATCGTCATGCCCTGGGCCGAGCTGAAGATGTCCGGATGTCGGCTGGCGAAGAACACGTCGTCGTACCGGGTCAGCGCCCAGTGCCCGGGCCCGCTGGTCACACCTTCTTGGGTCAACTCGTTGTGGAATGCGATGGGCGCCTCCCGGCGCAGCGTGGTGAAAGCGCCGTCCCGGAACGCGTCGTTGCGACCCCAGAATCGGACCGAACTCAGGTCGATGTCCGACAGCGCAATGTCCGGAGGAGGTGTGCCGTTGGCCGATAACGCGAGGGTCATCTTCGTCAGCCTAGAACTCGCCGGACCCGCCCGAGGCGGAATCGGCGCGACGTGGTAGCACCATAGGGTGCGTAACCCACATGCAGGGCAACCGTTTACGGCGTCAGACGAAGAGATCGCCAGCGCTTTGCAGGATGTCAGCATCCCGACACTGATGCTTTCGCTGGTGCACATGTCCGGCGACCCCGAGTTGATTCGCGGTGCGCTGCGCCCGGCTGGACTGTTCCTCAACGAGGTGCAGGGCTACATGTCCGAGGACGACAAGGCCGCGGTGCGCAAGCTGGCCGTCGAGGTGATCGCCGACTACCGCGACCGTGGTTGCCCCGAACCCCAGCCGGTGGGCCCTGAGCTGCTCAAAGAGATGATGGAGTGGCTGGTCTGCGAGCCGGTGCCCGACGAATACGTGCCCATGGTGCTCGAGGAGATGGAGCTTGACGGTCGCGATGTGCGCGCGGTCAGCGCTCCCGAGCACGCCGCCGCCGAATTCCCCGTGGTGGTGATCGGCTGCGGCGAATCAGGACTGCTCGCCGGAATCCGACTGAAAGAAGCCGGCATCCCGTTCACCATCATCGAGCGCGGCGCCGGCGTCGGCGGTACCTGGTGGCACAACAGCTATCCGGGGGCTCGGGTCGACGTCGGAAATCACTTCTACTGCTACAGCTTTGAGCCCAGCGATCACTGGACGCAATTCTTTGCCGAGCAACCAGAACTACAGGCCTACTTCCAGCATGTGATGGACAAGCACGGGATCGGCAGGCACGTGCGATTCCAGACCGAGGTCACCGGCGCGGTCTGGGACGAGGACACCGCGACCTGGCAGGTCACCGTCCGCAACCCGGACGGGGCGCCGGAGGTGCTGTCCGCCCGCGCGGTGATCAGCGCCGTCGGTCAGCTGAATCGTCCCCATACCCCTGACATCCCGGGTCAGCGGGACTTCGCCGGCCCAGCGTTCCACTCTGCCGAATGGGACCACAACGTTGACCTGACCGGCAAGCGGGTGGCACTGATCGGTGCCGGCGCCAGCGGCTTCCAGATCGCCCCGGCGATCGCAGGAAAGGTCGCCTCGCTCAACGTCTTTCAGCGCACCGCACAGTGGATGTTCCCCAACCCCAACTACCACGAGAAGGTCGGCGCCGGCGTGCAGTGGGCGCTGCGGCACCTGCCGTTCTACGGTCGCTGGTATCGGTTCCTGCTGTTCTGGCCGGGCTGCGACAAAGGCCTGGCTGCCGCCAAGGTCGACCCCGATTTCCCCGACCAGCAGCGTGCGGTCAGCGAGATCAACGACATCACCCGCATCATGTTCACCGAATGGATCACCAGCCAGATTGGTGATGATCCGGAACTGCGGGCCAAGGTGATTCCCGACTACCCGGCGACCGGGAAACGCACCCTGCAGGACAACGGCAGCTGGCTGCAGACCCTGACCCGCGACAACGTCGACCTGATCCGCACGTCGATTGACCACATCGAGCCCGACGCGGTGGTGACCACCGATGGCACCCGGTATCCGGCCGACGTGATCGTCTACGCCACCGGTTTTCATGCCGGCAAGGTGCTCTGGCCCATGACCATCACCGGACGCGACGGTCTGGTGCTGGCGGAGCAATGGGGGGAGCGGCCGACGGCTTATCTGGGCATCACCGTGCCGGGCTTCCCGAACTTCTTCTGCATGTACGGCCCGGGCACCAACCTGGCCAGCGGAGGCAGCCTGATCTTCCACTCCGAATGCCAGATGCGTTACATCTCACAGTGTTTGGACATGTTGGTCGCCGGGCAGCGGACCGCGATGGAGCCCAAGGGAGAGCGGCTGGACGACTGGGTGGCGCGCACTCAGGCCGAGATGCGCACCATGGTGTGGTCGCAGCCGTCGATCAAACATTCGTTTTACAAGAACGCCGACGGCGACATCTACACCCTGAGCCCCTGGCGGTTGGTCGATTACTGGACCTGGACCAGGACCGTAGACCCGGAGGACTTCACCTTCGGCTGAGCGGTGGTGGCAGCCGGGAGGTCGATCAAGTCGGCCGATCAACCGTTGACGACCTCGGCCGCCTCCGCGTCGTCATCGGGCATGTCGTGACGGACCACCCGCACGCGGCCATGCGACAGGCACGCGGCGTAGCCGTGGTACTTGCCGTACAGCTCCCATGAGGTGCGGGAGTCACTGCTGGGTACGTCGATCCGGTGACCATCGGCGAACGCCAAGTGCAGGCAACCGGTGTCATCCCAGTCGGCGTGGGTGCACTGCTGTCCGGCGAAGTCGAACAACGGCCTTTCCTGCGGCCTCATCTGGGCCGGGTTGATCGTCACCACTTCCTGACCGTCGGTCGGGGTTGCGGGCAGAGTCAGCCGCAACGGGGTTGTGATCACCACTTCGTTGTAGTCGTCCATGTCTAGAACCAGTCCGTCGTGAAACGCGATCCGCTGGACCTTGCAACCTTGAATCCACTGCTCAGTCATATCTTCACTGTGAAACTCTGTGCGGGCCGGCACAAGGGTAGTTCGCCACTGAAAATAGTTGCCGATCACCCGCGATCCGTTGCCGTGATGGGTGAACCTGGTATCAGCCGACCTCGTATTACAAGTACTGGCAAACTCTGCCCGCAGACCTACCGGAGGTACACCATAGAATCCGCTGATTTGTCCCGGATGCTGCGAACAATCAACGTCGTGCAGAGGTGTTGCGCGGCGTTTGTGGTCACCATTGTGGTAACCCTGATGCTGACCATCGCCAGCCCGCCGCGCGCATCTGCTGACGACCGCCTGCAGTTCACCGGAACCACCCTTGGCGGCGGCACGTTCAACGGGGCCAGCCTGGTGGGCAAACCGGCCGTGCTGTGGTTCTGGACCCCCTGGTGTCCGTTCTGCAACGCCGAAGCCCCTGGCGTACAACAGGTTTCGTCAGCCAACCCGAACGTCGCATTCGTCGGGATCGCGGCACACGCTGATCCCGGCGCCATGAGTGGCTTCGTGGCGAAATACAACCTGAACTTCCCGGTGGTGAACGAAGCCGACGGGTCGATCTGGGCCCGCTACAACGTCCCCTGGCAGCCGGCCTACGTGTTCTACCGGGCCGACGGGTCCTCGACATTCGTGAACAACCCGACCGCGGCCATGCCGGCCTCGGAGCTGGCCGACCGTGTGGCGGCGCTGACGCGCTAACCCGGTGAACACCAGCATGCTGGCGGTGGCCTTCGCCGCCGGAATGATCGCTGCGCTCAATCCCTGCGGTTTTGCGATGCTGCCCGGCTATCTGGCCCTGGTTGCGCGTGGACGCGGGGTCGGCCCTACGGCGTCGGTCCTACGTGCAGTGGCCGCATCCGTGGTTATGGCGATCGGCTTTGCTGTGGTGTTCGGGGGGTTCGGGTTGTTGGCCATCACCGTCGCCGACCTGGTGCAACAGGCACTTCCGGTGGCAACCCTGCTGATCGGTGTGGCCCTGGTGGTGCTCGGCGTGCGCCAGCTGCTGGGCCGGTCGCTGTCGGTCCGGACCCGGTTGCCGGGGCGGGGGAGGCCGAGTGCCCGGCTGGGCTCGATGTTCGGCTATGGGGTCGTGTATGCGCTGGTGTCGTTGTCGTGCACTGTCGCGCCGTTCTTGGCGGTCACCGGTATCGGGGTGGCCGGCCGCAACTGGCTGGGCCCGTTCGTGGCGTATGTGGCGGGCTTTACCGCGTTGGTTGGTGTGCTGGCGGTGATCGCCGCGGTGACCGGTGCCGTGGCCGCGCGTGGCCTGCACCGCCACGCCCGGCAGGTGCAGCGCGCAGCGGGCGTGCTGCTGGTGCTGACGGGGCTGTATGTCGCCTATTACGGTGGCTACGAATTACGCATGCGGGGCATGATCGGACCGGATCCGGTCATTGCGGTGGCCGGCCGGATTCAGGGCGCGCTGGCGGGTTGGGTCTATCGGTGGCCGGGGTACATCGGGACGGTGGCATTGCTGCTGGCCGCCATCACCGTCGTGGCGGCAGTCCTGGTGTTGGTGCGAAAGAACAAGGTGCGCAACACGGTCAGTGAACACCGGGCATCAGACGACTGATTCGGCCGGCGATGGCGAACACCGCAGCGCCCACCGTGACCGCGACGACGCCCAGCGCGCCGAAATAGGCGACCTCATGGTCCGGTGCGTAGTACTTGGCCAGGACACCGGACAGTGCCGTGCCCAGTGCTGCAGACAGGAAGAACAGCGCCATCATCTGCGAGCGAAATGCTTGCGGCGCAAGCTGAGTCGTCACTGCCAGGCCGATCGGCGAGATCAACAGCTCAGACACCGCGAATACGCCCAGGATCAGCGCCACCATGAGCACCGGCACGGTCCTGCCGGGCGATGCGGCCATGGGAAGGAACAACAGGAAGGCAGCGCCCATGCCGACCACGCCGCAGGCGAACTTGCGAGGCGTGGTGGGTGCCCGATCTCCCAGCCTAGTCCAGGCGAGCGCGAACAGCGGTGACAGCACGATCACCCACACCGGCTCCATCGAACCGATCCAGTTGGCCGGCGCCGACCAGCCCAGGATGCGCCAGTCCACCCGCTGATCCGAGTAGACCGCCAGAACCGTGAAAATCTGCTGGAACAGCGAGAAGAACACCGCGCTGGCGATGAAGAGCGGCAGGAACGCGTACACCTTGGATCGTTCTGCCGCAATGACTTTCGGGCTGGTCAACAGCATCGCAAAGTACCCGCCAGCCGCCAGGACGATTGCCGCGGTGGTGTACTGAGGCAGGTTGCGCAGAGTCAACAGCCCGGTGACAATGGCTCCCGCGACCGCCGCCACACCGGCCGCGGCAACTGCCAGATGGGTGGCTGCCTTGTTTCCTGGCAATGGATTTGGTGCGTATCGACCGTGATCGCCCAGATTGTGCTGGAACACTACATATTGGATCAACCCCAGGGCCATTCCCACGGCGGCGGCCCCGAATCCATAGTGGAACCCCGCGCGCGTTTGCAGCACGCCGGTGGCGAGCGGGCCGATGAACGCACCGAGGTTGACTCCCAGATAAAACAGCGTGAATCCGCCGTCGGCACGGGCGTCCCCGGGCTCGTACAACGTGCCCAGCAACGACGATGCGTTTGCCTTGAGCGCGCCTGATCCGACGGCCACCAGGACCAGTCCGGCGCCCACCCCGGTGAGCCCCGGCAGCAATGCCAACGCAATGTGCCCGAGCATGACCACGACGCCGCCGTAGAACACCGTCCGCTCCATGCCGAGCAGTCGGTCAGCGACCCAACCGCCCAAAACTGTGGACAGGTACACCAGTCCGCCATACGCGCCGACGAGTCCGGTCGCAGTGTGTTGAGGCAGTCCAAGGCCGCCGTCGGTGGCTGAGTAATAGAGGTAATAGCCAAGGATGGTGAGCATTCCGTAGAACGACAACCGCTCCCACAATTCGACACCGAAGAGGTTCGCAAGAGCCATCGGGTGTCCGAATATGGTCCGGCTCATCGGCCCACCTTGCCACGCCGGGGTGTGGTTCGTGATGGCAAATATTGATAACGGTTTGATCTCGGAGATGCCGCTGTATGGCAAATATCCGCTGGTCGGAGGGGCTGTCGATGCTGTGATGCAGCCCGCTTCACAGGTATTCTCCTGGCTCAAAGGGTGGCTGCTATTGCCGTGGGTCAGGGCCGTCTTCGCATGGGGGTGCGGGCACAGGCATGTCATGGCGCGTCGCCGTGCGGTTGTGAAAGGTTGCTTACGTGGACGCGGTGCTCGGCTTGTCGATGACTCCGTCGTCCATTGGCTTGGTGCTGGTAGAGGGCTGTGACGCCGACGGCCCGACCATGGAGCGCGGTGCGTACGAGATCCGCACGTCCGACGAGGCCGCCGCGGCAGTATTGCGCAGCGAGGCGCTCGCGGCCGAACGAGGTCTACGGCTCAAGGCGATCGGTCTGACCTGGAGTATGGACGCCGATGCCGAGGCGTCCATACTCATGCGGTCCCTGTCGGAATCAGGCTTCGACAACGTGGTCCCGGTGCGCACGCCCGAGGCAACCGAGGCGCTGGCCCGTGGCATCGCCGAGGTAACCGGATACGAGACCACCGCGGTGTGCGCAATCGAAGCCGATGTGGTGATTGCACTGATCGTGCACCCCGACAGCGGCTCGATGCAGACGGCATACAACCACGCGATCGAGTCCAACGAGGGCCTGATCAGCTGGTTGAGCACCATGTTCGCCCGCGCTGCCCGGCAGCCCGACGCCTTGATCGTGGTCGGCTCGGCGGGCGATTTCGACGACATACTGCCGGACCTGCAGGACGCGTTGTCGGTACCTGTGTTCTCACCCGCGGAAGCCGAGCTGGCCCTGGCCCGCGGAGCGGCCCTGGTCTCAGCAGCCAGTCGCGAGCAGCCCCGATCGTACATCTTCGGCGACGTGCCCCGGCTCGACGACTGGGACGACATCGCGGGAGAACTGGGGGACCCGCAGCAGCCCGTGGTGACCGGTACGCACCGACCCGACGAGGTCCGGCGTCGGCAATGGACACCCGCGCTGCCGCTCACCATGTTGGCGTTGGGTTCGGTGACGTTCGTAGCGTCGGCGTCCATCGCCATCACCCTGCAGTTCCTGCCCGGCGACCACGGTGGACCGGTGAGCACGGCACCGCCGTCGCACCCGCCTGCCGCGGCATCGGTGGTCGCGCCGTCCGCTGCGCCGGCGCCGGTGACCCCCGCGGCTGAACCCAGTGCGGTGCGAGCCGTACCGCCCACAGAAGCACCTGCGCAGGCTCACGACTCAATCGAATCGGCTCCCGATGTCACACAGGCACCCGATGCGGTATCCGAACCTGCTCCCGCGGCCGTACCGGACCAGATTGCAACGGTGGTGGCACCGGCTCCTGCCAACGACACGCCGACGGTGGTGCAAACCATCCAGGCGGCGCCACCCGTCGTCAACAGTGCACCGGCGGACGTGTCGGACCACCGCACGCTGAGGTCGCGGATCATGGATCGACTGCGGGGAATGGGCCAGCTGGTCCCCTGACCGAGGACCTGTGAGGCGCCAGCTGATTGGCAGGATCGGACCCATAGGGTGACGTTTCTAACTCCTGGCTAACAAGAATCGGTCGGACGCCGAACTACCATGTATTCAAGGACTCTCGGACCCGAGGATGGACGCGTTGCTTAAAGCTGTGCGATATGCGCTGGTGGTTGTCGGAATTTCGGCGCTTATGCTGACCGGTCAGACAGGTGCCGCCACGGCCGCGCTGCCCACGCCACTGAAGGTAGCCAAGATGGCGCCGAGCAACGGTCAGATGGTCGGTGTAGCCATGCCGGTGAAGGTGACTTTCACCGCTCCGGTGGACGACCGTGACGCGGCCGAGCACGCCATCGCTTTCTCGTCGCCGAAGATGTCGAGTGCTCCGCAGGGCAAGTTCACCTGGCTGGACGAGCGCACCATGCAATTCACGCCGAGCACCTACTGGCCGGCTCACTCGACCATCATGATGTCGGTCGGTGGGGCCAAGCAATCATTCGACACTGGCGCATCGACGATGGGCGTAGCCAGCATCAGCGGCCACACCTTCACGGTGAGTATCGACGGCCAGGTGGTCAAGACCATGCCGGCATCGATGGGTAAGCCCAAGCATCCGACGCCGGTTGGTTCCTTCGCTGCGCTGGAGAAGCAGAACCCGGTCGTCATGGACTCGCGCACCATCGGCATTCCGCTGAACGACCCGGAGGGCTACAAACTGACGGTCTACTACGCGGTGCGAGTTACCTGGGGCGGCGTCTACGTGCACTCGGCCCCGTGGTCGGTTTCGCAGCAAGGTAATTCGAACGTCAGCCACGGCTGCATCAACCTCAGCCCGGACAACGCGTCCTGGTACTACAACCAGGTGACTGTCGGCGACCCGATCGTCGTCAACGCCTGACCTTTCTCGTGGGCTGGGGGTCCCAGCCCACGAGGTCGCTGGACTCAGCCGGTAATTCCGCGTAACGCCTGTGCCGTCGACTCGTCGGCGGGCAGAAACGCTTCGATGCTCAATTCGGCGGCCGTCAGATCCAGAGCTGTGCCGAACGTGGTGACGGTACTGAGGAAGGTGAGTATCTGCCCGTCGGGTCCGTCGATCTGCAATGGCACAGCGACCCCACCCAGGTCAGCTGTCCCGGAGTTCCCTCCGGGGTAGGCCTCGATCTCGTCGAGCAGATCCTGAAGTTCGGCCGAAGCACTGGTCGTGACCTCGCGCTGCAGTCGGCTGATCACATGGTGCCGCCACTGCGCGAGATTTCGTATCCGTGGCGCCAAACCGCTCGGATGCAACGAAATGCGCAGGGCGTTGGGCGATTCCAGCAATTCGGGTGCGACCCCCTGCAACAACACCGCAACGCCGGCATTCGTGGAGACGATGTTCCAGCCGTGGTCAACCGCCAGGCAGGGGAATGGCGCATAGGCGGCCAGCACGCGTTCGATCCCGGTGCGAACGGCTGACATCTCCGGATCATCGAGTGGCCGCTCGGCGTACACCGGGGCATGACCGGCGGCGAGCAGCATCCGATTCTGTTCCCGCGCAGGGATATTCAACGCATCGGCGAGTTTGAGCACCATAGTGCGGCTCGGTGCCGAACGCCCGGTTTCGATGAAGCTCAGATGGCGCGCCGACACCTCGGCCTCAATTGCCAAGTCGAGCTGGCTGATCCGGCGGCGTTGACGCCACTGCCTCATCAGCGAACCGAATGGCGGCGTGCGGTGGGGTAGTGCCGGGCAGTTGGTGGAGGCGGTCACACCGTCCAGTGTCGCCGCGGCGGGGCCTGATGGCGACTACCTCAGAGGTAATTGTCTCGAATACCAGCTCGGGGAAAGCTCGAACCATCCACGGAACTCGGGCAATCCGAGAACATCACAGGAGGCGAGACGACATGCGCAAGGTGTGCCCAGTCATCCCACCGAGCCCGAGTGAACCGCGCCCGGCCGCGTCGCCGATCCCGCGCTGGCTGCGAATGGTGATGGCAGCCGACCGCACCGGTTCATCCTGGTACATCGGTACCGGTTTCTTTTTCGCGCCGGCCCTGGTGTTCGTCTCGCCGTGGTCGGCCCTGACCACCGCGCTGTGGGTCCTCATCGCACTTGCCGGGCTGTGGCTCGGGCTGCTCGGCGTTGCCATGGCTACCGGTCTGGCGATGGTGCTGCGCTCCGGACAACAGGTGCCCGACGACTTCTGGCGATCGTTGCTGGATTACCCAGACCAATCCAAAATCGCTGCGCGGTAACCGGTTACGCAGACTTACCGGTGTAGTCGACCTGCCAGTGCTTGATGCCATTGAGCCAGCCTGAGCGCAACCGCTCCGGTGCTGCCAACGAGCGGATGTTCGGCATCTGATCAGCGATGGCGTTGAAGATCAGATCGATGGTCATGCGGGCCAGGTTGGCTCCGATGCAGTAGTGGGCGCCGGTTCCGCCGAAGCCCACGTGCGGGTTCGGGTCGCGCAGGATATTGAAGGTGTACGGGTCGTCGAAGACCTCTTCGTCGAAGTTGGCCGAGCGGTAGAACATTACCACCCGCTGACCCTTCTTTATCTGGACGCCGGCCAGCTCGGTGTCCTCAAGTGCGGTGCGTTGGAATGAGGTGACCGGCGTGGCCCACCGGACGATCTCGTCGGCGGCAGTCGCGGGACGTTCCTTCTTGAACAGCTCCCATTGGTCCGGGAATTCGGTGAAGGCCATCATGCCCTGGGTGATCGAGTTGCGGGTCGTCTCGTTGCCCGCCACTGCCAGCAGGATGACGAAGAAGCCGAACTCGTCGTCGGACAGTTTGTGGCCCTCCACATCGGCTTGGACCAGCTTGGTCACCAAGTCGTCGCCGGGATTGGCGCCGCGCTCGGCGGCCATGGCCATTCCGTACATGATCAGTTCGACCGACGCGGTGATGCCGTCGTTGTCGGCGAACTCCGGGTCCATGTCGCCGACCATCTGATTGGACCAGTCGAACAGCTTCTTGCGGTCTTCCTGCGGCACCCCCATCAACCCGGCGATGGCCTGCAGCGGCAGCTCACAGGACACTTGCTCGACGAAATCGCCTGAGCCGCACGCGGCGGCTTCACTGACGATCTGTTGAGCCCTGGTGTTGAGCTCGTCGCGGAGCAACTCGACGGCGCGCGGCGTGAAAGCCCGCGAGATGATCTTGCGCAAGTGCGTGTGGTGCGGGGCATCCATGTTCAGCAGCACGAACTTGCCGCGGTCGATCTGCTCGCCGACGGCGCCTTCCTTGTAACGAGGTAGGGCTGTCTTTTCCTGGCTGGAGAACACGTCGCTGCGCCTGGATACCTCTTTGACGTCCTTGTGCCGGGTCACCACCCAGTAGCCGCCGTCATCGAATCCGCCTATGCCGGTTGGCTGTTCGTTCCACCAGATCGGGGCGACCCGGCGCATTTCTGCCAGCTCTGCGACCGGCAGTCGTTGGGCGTAGATGTCCGGGTCGGTGAAGTCGAATCCGGGCGGAAGGTTGGGTACCGGCATGCTGGATGCGCTCCTCACAGCAGTGTGATCTGGCGATGACGCGGCCTCCCGCGCATACCAGCATTGCTACACCACTGATGGTGCTCATCGCTGCGGGTTCGGAAAACTCCCACGGCGGCAGTGATAAACCGCCTGAAGCAGACCGCGGGGTCGGGCGGTTAGCTGGTGACGGCGCTCGAACCGACCAGCGCTTCGATACGGGCAGGCACGTGCTTGTGCCACGGCGTACCGGCGAATTCATCACGCCAGTTCGCCGATGTCAGGCTGTTCGGGGCCACGCCGGGTATCCGGTCGTTGCCCTCCGCGTCGGTGAAGTCGAGCCCGAATCCGTTGGGCAGCGCCGCGTGTCCGGGCAGCATCGTGTCGGTGATCTCCACCGTGGCTTCTGCGCTGCCGGCTGCGGTGGTGATTCGGGCCCGGCCGCCGTCGACCAGCCGCAGGGCCGCCGCGTCCTGTGCGCTGACTCGCAGTGCACCGTCGGCGTCACGCTTGCGCCATCCGGGATCGCGGAAGATGTCGTTGGCGGTGAAGGCGCGGCGTTCGCCGGCCGACAGCACGATCGGATACTCGGGGGTGGTCAACGGTGGCCGATCGGTGCTCAGCGCAGCGAGTTCGACGAGCATTTCGGGAATCTCGAAGGCAATCCGGTGATCTTCGTGGCTGATCAGGTTCCAGTCGTCGGCGTATTCGTGCACCGTGAACGTGACTCCCGACCGGCCTTCGAGAATGGCCGTGAA
The DNA here is from genome assembly GCF_029892685.1 of Mycobacterium sp. OTB74. Taxonomy (GTDB): domain Bacteria; phylum Actinomycetota; class Actinomycetes; order Mycobacteriales; family Mycobacteriaceae; genus Mycobacterium. Next base: position 20,995 of record NZ_JARXVD010000024.1, read on the forward strand.
CAGCGCGTTGCCGTCGGCGTGGCCGGCGCGGCGGACTGCTTCGGGGTAGGTCATGGCGGCCTTCTGTGCCAGGCCCCACAGCGCGGCAGCCCCCGCCAGTCCGTCCGGGAGTGTCGGGCCGAGCGTCTCGTACAGGACATACGGCAACACTCGACCCAGCCCTGGGTTGGCGCCGACGGCGGTCAGGAACGCCGCTGCGTATGCGTCGAGCCCATCACGGGCAGCCCGGCGCAGTGGGTCGAGTTCGGCGTCATCGACCACCCCGAGTGCGCGGACCAGCCGGGCCCAGATCTCGGGCTCCGGCAACGTCCCCGGCAACGGCGACATCAACGGGTGCCGCAAATGGAAGGTGTTGTGCGGGAACTCGAGGTTGAAGAACGTCGCCTCGGGTTTCTCGAACTGGCTGGCCGCAGGCAACACGTAGGTTGCCAGTCGGGCGGTCTCGGTCATCGCCACATCGACCACCACCAAAAGTTCCAACGCACTGAGGGATTCGCGCACCGCGGCCGAGTCTGCGATCGAATGTGCGGGGTTGCTGCTCTCCACGATCATTGCGCGGAAGCGGTCCGGATGGTCGGTGAGGATCTCCTGCGGCACCACATTGGATGGCACCAGCCCCGCGATGATGGGCGCCCCGGTGACTGGCGAGCGACCCACACCACCAGCAGCAAACAACGGGGCGAACGACGAATGCAGATGTTGCCCACCACGTTTGGCGAAGTTTCCGGTCAGGATCCACAGCATCTTGTTCAGATACGAGCACAGGGTGCTGTTGGGCGCCTGCTGGATTCCCAGATCTTCGAACACCGAAACGCTTGTCGCGCTGGCGATCCGGCGCGCCGCGGCGCGCAACAGCGTGGCGTCGACGCCGCAGCGATCGGCGAAGTCGTCGACGTCGACAGCGCGCAGGGCGTCGCGAACCGCCTCCACGCCGGTGACATGCTCGGCGAGAAATGCTTCATTGCAAAGGTTTTCCTGCACCAGCACGGCGGCCAGCGCACTCAGGCACCACGCGTCGGTGCCGGGGCGGACCCGCAGGTGGAAGTCGGCCAGTTTGGCGGTGTCGGTGATTACCGGGTCGATCACGATCATGGACCGCTGTGGGTCTTTGGCGATGTCCTGCAGCACGGTGCGGGCTCGCGGGAAGCTCTGCGACATCCACGGGTTCTTGCCGACGAACACCGACACCTCGGCATGCTCGAACTCGCCGCGGGTGTGCCCGCCGTAGAGCTGGGCATCGACCCAGTACTCGCCGGTCTTCTCCTGCGCCAACGCATTTGATCGATACCGCGCGCCGAGTGCCTTGAGGAACGCCCCACTGTATGCACCACCGAGATGATTACCCTGACCGCCACCGCCGTAGTAGAAGATCTTATCGCCGCCGTAGGTGTCACGGATCCGGGCGAAACCTGCGGCAATTTCTTCGATGGCTATGTCCCAGTCGATCTCCTCGTAGGAGCCGTCAGGCCGCCGACGCATCGGAGAGGTGATGCGGGCCTGATTGTTCTGGTAATGGTCGAGCCGCAGCGCCTTGTTGCAGGTGTAGCCCTGCGATGCCGGATGCTCCTTGTCGCCGCGGATCTTGGCCAGCGTGCGTCCCTCCAACTGCACGACGATGCCGCAGTTGCACTCGCACAGAATGCACGCGGTGGACTGCCAGGCGGGCTGGGTTCCGGTCATGACGACGCCTTCCGTTATGCGGTCTGATTGTCTTCAGTCGCGGCAGTCACGAGGGCGCGCAACTGCCGGTGGACGAGATCGAGGGGAGCGGTCGACTCGGTGGCGCGGGCCACCAGCACGGCACCTTCGATGGAAGTGGTGACGAGCATGGCGAGCTCCGCGGCCCGATCTGCCTCGACGCCGTCGGCCCGCAATTGCGTCTCGACGAGGTCGATCCACCGGGTGAATGCTGCTCCGGCACGCTCGAGCACCGGCTGGTTGTCGGCTTCGACGGCGACAGCGGCGACAGGGCAGCCGGCCCGGAACCCGGTATCGCTCAACTGGGAGCGAAATCCGTCCATGACCGCGTCGAGCGACTGCAGGGCGGTTGACGCTGACGATAGCCGCCGCGCGATGAGCTCACTTGCGAAATCGATTGCTTCGCAAAGGAGTTGGGTGCGTCCACCGGGGAAGTAGTGGTATGCCGAGCCGCGCGGTGCCCCGCTGTGTGCCAGCACATCCGAGATCGCGGTCGAGTGCGCGCCGCGTTCCCGGATGAGCAACGCTGCGGAGGCGACCATGCGGTCACGGGGGCTGGCCATGCCGGGAGTTCCCTTCGTCGGGACAATTATGTATAGCAGCATACATATGGCAATGGGACGAACAGGCGATCAAAGGCCGGAAAACTTATTCAAAAACCCCACCATCAACGGCGGTACCGGGAGCACCATTGGTTACGGACGTTTGTGGGGAAGGGGTTCAGATGCGGATCCTCGACAGTGCAAAGCGAACGACAGCTGCCGTCGTGTCGGCGGCGGCGACCTGCCTCGTGCTCATCGGCCCCGCGATGCCCGCCTGGGCTGACCCTCCGGTGGCACCTGGGCCGGCCGGCGATCCGGCCCCGCCGGCAGCGGCGGCTAATCCCGCTCTACCGGCGGCAGCGGCCGGTCGGGCACCGCAAGCAACTCTGCCCTCGGCGACCGACGCAAGGGCCAATGCCTCGACCCCGGTCGGGGTGCCACACCTGCTCAGCCCCGACAACCTGCCGCCATACACGACGACCAGTTCGGACGGCTCTCAAGATCAGGACCGGCTGTCGTATCTGCGTGACGTATGGCACGCGATCCAGAGCCACGAAGTCAGTCCGAGCCAGGCATTGGTGCTACTGGCTCAGCGGCCGATGGATCCCGGCGCCGCACCGCCGCCAGGACTACCAGCCGGTCCGCAGGCACCGCCACCGGTCTCCGCCCCGCCCGTCGGCTAGCTGGACGCCGCGTCGATAGGCGGTACCGAGGTCGACGAAATGGCGGCGAGAACCCTCGCGGCTAGCGCCATTTCGTCGATCTGGACGGCGCCACGAGACTATTCGGCGGCGGCCTCATTGAGTTCGTTCAGCCTTCCACTGGCCTCGAGGTACTCCTGCACCCAGCGCTCGATTACGGCTGAGGTCTTCTCGACCTTGGTGAACTGCCCGACGACCTGGCCGACCGGGTTGAACGCCACGTCGACGCTCTCGTTGGGGTACTTGTGCGTCGCGGCGACGGCCATGCCGGACACCATGTACTGCAACGGCATTCCCAGCGGCTTCGGGTTCTCCGGCTTCTCCCAGGCCTCGGTCCAATCGTTGCGCAGCATGCGGGCCGGCTTGCCGGTGAACGAGCGGCTGCGCACGGTGTCCTTGCTGGTGGCCTTCGCGTAGGCCGCGTGCTGCTGCTCGGTGTGCTCGCTCTCCTCGACCATCACCCACTGCGAACCGGTCCAGGCGCCCTGCGCGCCGAGCGCCAGCGCCGCGGCGATCTGCTGGCCGCTGCCGATACCGCCGGCGGCCAGCACCGGAATGGGCGCAACCTCCTTGACGACCTGCGGCCACAGCACAATTGAACCGATCTCGCCGCTGTGCCCGCCGGCCTCGCCGCCCTGGGCGATGATGATGTCGACACCGGCGTCGGCGTGCTTGCGGGCCTGTGAGGGCGAGCCGCACAGCGCCGCCACCTTGCGGCCCTCTTCGTGGATGTGCTTGATCATGTCGGCCGGGGGAGTGCCCAGCGCGTTGGCGATCAGGGTCATCTTGGGGTGCTTCAGCGCAATCTCGACCTGTGGGGTGGCGGTCGCCTCGGTCCAGCCCAACAGCTGCAGCGCGTCGTCGTCACTGTGGTCGACCGGAACGCCGTGGTCGGCGAGGATCTTCTTGGCGAACGCCAGGTGCTCCTCCGGCACCAGCGCGTTGAGCTGCTTCTTGAGTACCTCAGGATCGAGGTCAACCTGGTCCATGCCCTCGTACTTGTTCGGGATGACGATGTCGACGCCGTACGGGTGATCGCCGATGTGCTCGTCGATCCAATTCAATTCGATCTCGAGTTGTTCCGGGCTGAATCCGACCGCGCCCAGCACGCCGAACCCGCCGGCCTTGCTGACCGCGACCACCACGTCGCGGCAGTGGGTGAAGGCGAAGATCGGATATTCGATCCCCAGTTGGTCGCAAAGTGCGGTGCGCATGCGAAGCTCCTTGAGTCTGCTACGTGACGAAGATTGAACTGAAACGTGTTCTAGTTTTCTACCGCGTGGCGGACTGTCACGCAATGGGACACGGCATCGGTTAATGACATTCAGCGAGAATGCCATTACCGTTTTTGTGAATAGCCTTAGCACCACCGTTTGTTCCGGCGAAGGGCGAATCGTGACTCAATGGCTTGACCACTCGCTCGTGCTGGCTGCCGACTATCGGGTGCCCAACCCCGCCAACGTCGCGCCGGTGTTGGAGCGCAGTGAAGGCGCCCTGGCCGATCTGGGCGCACACCACGTCGTGGTCTACACCTCCACCACTGACCCTGAGCGCGTGCTGGTGATCATGGCCATGAATGCCCGCGAACCGGTGCTGGAGGTCATGCGGTCGCGGGTCTTCTTCGACTGGTTCGACGCGGTGGGCATCGAGGACATTCCGGCGGTTTTCGCCGGCGAACTCGTAGAGCGACTGACCTTCGAACCCGACGTCGTATCGGAGGCGCCGCAGGCGGTGGCTGTGGTGATCACCCCGGTCGATGATGTCGCGACGCTGGTGAGCCACATCAACAGTTCCGATTTCCGAGCCGCCGGCATCCGCAGGATGTTGATCTTCAGTGCGTTCGACAATCCGAATGAGGTCATGCTGCTGTTCGGGCTGCGTGATGAGAACGGCGCCGCTACCTGGCTGGCCCACTCGGACGCGACCGCGGCCTGGTTGGACGAGGCCGGCATCGGTGCCTACCCGCCACTGTTCGTCGGAAGATACCGGCATCTGATGCGCGTTGCCGGAGACGTCAGTGAGGGCGACGGGAAAGCTACGCCCTGATGTTCGTCTGCCTGTGTTGCGGCGTGACCAACAAGGAAGTCGCTGAAGCAGTGGCGGCCGGAGCCACGACCACGCGTGACGTGGCGAAGGCGTGCGGCGCCGGCTCCGATTGCGCGCGCTGCCGGCGCACGGTGCGTGCGATCATCTCCGCCCAGACACAAAGCGCCTCAACGACGTAACCGGCCCCGGTGGGCCGGTCTCGGCGCGCATGATCGGCCAGCCCCGGCGGTCTGCCTCTGCGGCCAGTGCCGGGCGCGGGTTCACGGGAATCGGGTGTCCTACCGCTCGCATCAGCGGCAGGTCCTCGTCGCCGTCGGCGTAGAAGTAGCTCTGGTGTAGGTCAATGCCATTGGCGGTGCTGAATTCCTGCACCGCGACAGCCTTGCGGGTACCCCAGACGATCGGCCGGATGATGTCGCCGGTTAGCACGCCGTCGGAATCGACGGCGAAGTGGTTGCAGATGACGTGTTCGATGTCCAAGGCCCGGGCGAGCGGCATGACATGCATGGTCAAAGCCGACGAGCTGAGTACCACCGTGTGGCCAGAACGCTGGTGCGATCGAACCACCTCACGCATGGCCGGGAATATCCGGGCCTCGATGTGGCTGGTGAACAGCTGCTCGCCGAGCGCCTCTTGCTCATCCAGAATTTCCCCGCGCATATAACCCGCCGCGCGGATCAGCAGTCGTTCGAATTCCATGCGCCCCAACCGGTATCGCACGGTGGCTTCCAGGATGCCGGTCAGTTCACCGAACGCGGCCTGGCGGCTGCGGAACCGATGGCCGGCGTGCGCAGTAGCGATGAAGCCGGACACCAAAGTGCCGTCGACGTCGAAAAACGCCCCGATCGGCTGAGCCTGTACATCGTCGTCGCGGGTGCCGGTCCCCCCGACCGATTCGGTATCCGGCGCAGACATGGTGACCAGTATGCCGGGACCGCTCAGGCCCGGCATCCGGACTATGCCGGCCGGACTACGCCTTTGCCGGTGACCAGGGGCAGATCGAGCGTGGTGCGAATGCCGGCGGGCGCATCGATGACGGCGGGAATCGCGTTGACGATCCGGCCGGCGGCGGCCAGGATCGCTGCATAGTTGTGGTCGCCGTTGCGGCTGGTCGGGCAGATGTCGACGGTGTAGGACGGCTCGCCGGTGATCTCCACCCGGTAGGAACCGCCGTCTTGGGCCGGCTGTGCCCAGTCGGGACGCAGATCGCCGCGCAGCCGGGTGATGTGCTCGACGACGATGACCGGCTCCCCGCCGACCAGCCCTTCGATCTGGAACCGCAGCGCTGCCACCGTGCCCTTGGCGATGTGCCCGGCCGCGATGTCGAAGTCCTCCGGCGCCGGTTCCTGTTCGACCGAGTCACGGATCTGGTCTACCTCGACACCGAGCGCGGCCGCCATCTGTCGGATGGCGGTGCCCCACGCGATGCTCAGGATGCCGGGCTGGAACAAGATGGGAAAGTCGCCGAGCTGGTTGCCGAAGCCCATCACGTCGAACATCACCGTCGCGCCGTCATAGGTGGCGTAGTCGGCGATCTCCATCATCCGCACCTGCTGGATGCTCTGGCAGGTGCCGGCCAGAGCCATCGGCAGCAGGTCGGTGGCAAAACCGGGGTCGACGCCGGTGATGAAGATTGACGAATTACCTTCGGTAGCAGCATCTTCCACGCGCGCGATGTACTTATCGGGCACCACCTGCCAGGGGTATTGCAGAACTCCCGGCGCCGAGCCAACAACGTTGATCCCGGCCGACAGGATGCGGCGCATGTCGGCCATGGCCTCGGGCAGCCGGGTGTCGCCCATGGCGCAGTAGACCACGCAGTCAGGTCGGGCCGCCAGCAACAGATCCAGGTCCGAGATAGCCGTGATGCCGGTCTGCACAGGCAGCCCGGCCAACTCGCCGGCGTCCTTGCCGACCTTGGCCTCGGTAGACACCCACACGCCGGTCAAGTCGAAGCGGTCGTCCTCGATCAGCTGGCGCAGCGCCAGCGCGCCGCAGTTACCGGTACCGATCAGTGCGACGCGGATGGCCATGGGTCTCCTTGAGAAACGTTGGGAAACGGTGTTACCGACCCGCCGAGTATGAACCTTCGAAGTCAAAATTGAAACAGGTTCTAATTCGATATTGGGGTGCGGTAGCCTCTCCGAACATGGGACGCGTGGACGGAAAAGTTGCACTGATCAGCGGCGGCGCACGGGGTATGGGTGCGGCGCATGCTCGGATGTTGGTCGCTGAGGGCGCCAAAGTTGTAATCGGCGACATCCTCGATGACGAAGGCTCGGCATTGGCCGCCGAACTCGGTGATGCGGCACGCTATGTGCACCTCGATGTCACCGATGCCGACCAGTGGACGGCCGCGGTCAGCACCGCAACCGAGCAGTTCGGTCTGCTCAATGTCCTGGTCAACAACGCCGGCATCGTGGCGCTGGGCAAGATCGGCCAATTCGATATGGCCAAGTGGCAGAAGGTTATTGACGTCAACCTCACAGGAACCTTCCTGGGTATGCAGGCCGTAGTGGAGTCGATGAAGGCCGCCGGCGGTGGCTCGATCATCAACGTTTCGTCCATCGAGGGTCTGCGCGGCGCGCCGCTGGTGCACCCGTACGTCGCCTCCAAGTGGGCGGTGCGTGGGCTGGCCAAATCGGCGGCCATCGAGCTCGGCAAGGAAAACATCCGGGTCAACTCTCTTCACCCCGGGTTCATCCGCACGCCAATGACCAAACATTTTCCCGACGACATGGTCACCGCGCCGCTCGGCCGCCCCGGTCAATCCGATGAAGTTGCGACATTTGTGGTCTTCCTGGCCAGTGACGAATCGTCGTTTGCTACCGGCAGTGAATTCGTCGTGGACGGCGGTCTGGTGACCGACGTGCCACACAAGTTCTGAGCTCTACGGTTCTGTCCCTCCGGGTTTGGTCGGGCACAATGAGATGCCCCCATACCGCGCTTTCTCGAGTTGAAGCGCCGCCAGATCCGGAGGGAGCAGGGCTATCTCAACCGAGAAACGACGCGGGTTGGTGCTGGGCACCGTTATTGCCCTAGTGCTGTTGTTCGCGTGCATCGGTGACCTGCCCCGGTTGCTTGCGCCGCAGAGCGAAGCTGCGCAGGTTTCGCTTTCCGACGGCTGGCAGCTGGCGTCGGCGGAGGACATCGCAGCCACCGGATCGCAGATCAGCCGAGGTGGGTTCGCCGGTGCGGGCTGGCACACCGTGCGGCACATGCCGGCCACGGTTCTGCAGGCCCTGCAGGACGACGGCACCTACCCGGACCTGTATTTCGGTGACAACCTGGTGACCAAGGTGCCGCCGGATCTGTACAAGCAGGACTGGTGGTACCGGACGAGTTTCGTTGCGCCGGCGGGGCATTCCACGTATCGGCTGGATTTCCCGGGCATCAACTATCGGGCCGAAATCTGGCTCAACGGTCACCAGGTCGCGGGCAACGAGCAGGTCGCAGGCATGTACGTCGACCACGACCTGGACGTGTCGCGGTGGGTCGACCGGGGCCACGCCAACACCCTCGCGGTGAAGATCACCCCGGAGCGGGCGCTGCAGGACATCGACGGCGTCGAACTCGCGGACAGCTGGTTCGACTGGATCAACTGGAACTACCTGGGCTACCAGGGGCCCGGTAAGAACCCGGCCAACGGCAATTCGTTCGTGCCGGACCGCAACGCCGGCATCCTCAAACCGGTCGTCTTGAAGATGTCCGGAGACGTCGCGATCACCGGCGCCGCGGTGGACTCCGAACTGCCGCTGCCGCGGACCGACAGCGCCCGGCTGACCATCCGGACCGGGGTGAGCAACCATTCCGGCAAACCGGTGGCCGGCGTCGTGCACGCCTCGATCACCCGGTCGGGGAAGCAGACCGTCGAAGTCGAGCGACCGGTCACCCTCAAGAGCGGGGAGAATCGCGATATCACGTTCAGCCCCAAAGATTTTGAGGAGCTGAGGGTCAACCACCCGGACCTGTGGTGGCCGTACAACATGGGCAAGCCGGAGCTGTACGACCTCACCATCGAGTTCCGCCAGCTCGGTCAGGCCACCGACCAGCTCCACCAGAAATTCGGCATCCGCAGCATCGAGCAGGGTCGGGACGGTAACGATCAATTCCCGCAACTGGGCACCGGCGGCAATTTCTACCTGAAGGTCAACGGCCGCGACATGCTGATCCGCGGTGCTACCTACACACCGGATCTGCTGTACCGCGATGACCCGGATCGTGAGAACGCGATCCTGCACTACGTCAAAGACCTCGGATTGAACATGATCCGGATGGAATCGAAGATTCCCGGCGAGCGTTTCGCCGCGCGCGCCGACGAGCTGGGCATCCCGCTGATGGTCGGGTGGATGTGCTGTAACCAGTGGGAGAAATGGCCCCAGTGGAGCGACGAGGATCAGCGGATCGCACAGGAGAGTCTGCGGTCGCAGATCCTGATGCTTCGCTCGCACGCGTCAGCGTTCATCTGGGCCAACGCCAGTGACGGGCACCCGCCGGCGGACATCCTGGCTGAGTACCACCGCATCTTGAAAGACCTGCACTGGCCCAACGCGATCGTCGACACCGTCTCGTCGTACGCCACCGACGGTGCGGGGGATCGGATCTGGGACGGCATCCAGATGGCCGGCCCGTACACCTGGCGGCCGCCGACGTACTGGTTCAGCGGCAGATACGCGGCCGCTCGCGGCGCATCCGCCGAGCAGGGCGACAACGAACACATCCCGCCTTTCGCCACCCTGCGCAAGTTCATCCCGCCGGACAAGTTGTGGCCCATCGACGATGCCTGGTATTTCCACGCCGGGTCCAATCCGGGCAACGCGGCGCTGGCCAGCACCCGGAACGCCATCGTGCAGCGGTACGGATCATCCACGGGTGCAGAGGAATTCGCGCGCAAGGCCCAGCTGGCGCACTACGAGTCGACGCGGGCGCAGTTCGAGTCGTTCGCCGCGCTGGACCAGAGCGACCGCCGCATGACCATCTACTGGATGCTCAACAGCCACTGGCCGTCGTTCTTCGGCAACATTTTCGATTACTACCTGCGGCCCGGTGGGGCGTACTACGGCGCCAAGAAGGGTTTGCAGCCGCTGTCGGTGACGTTCGACTCCTATGCCACCGGTGACCACGGCACCGCCAACATCACCATCACCAACCAGAGTCCGAACAAGCTCACCGGGGCGCGGGCCCGCACCCGCATCTACGACCTGACCGGCAAGGTGCGTGACGACCGCACCAGCGAGGCGTTCAATGCAGACCCCGGCACCGCGACCGTCGCGCTGACGCTGCCCCGCGAAGCGCCCGATTCGCGGGTGTTCTTCGTGCGCTGCGAGCTGCTCGACTCTTCGGGTGCCGTGCTGGCCGATAACAACTACTGGCAGTCGCAACAGAACGACGATGTCGGCGACCCGAAGGCCGACGTTGCGTTCGAACTGCACCAGAGCAGCTGGGCGGACATGACCGCACTGAACTCGATGCCAAAAGCAACGCTTGAAGTCACCGCCACGGGATCGGTCGACTCAGACCGGCAGAACGTCGTGGACATCGCGCTGAGCAATCCGACGAGGCAGGTGGCGTTCTTCGAGCGGGCAGAACTGGTGCCCGATCCCGATGCCGACGAGATCCTGCCGATCCAGTACAGCGACAACTACGTCACCGTGTATCCCGGCGAGACGGTGCACGTGAAAGCGGTCGTGCCCACGCCCGGGGTCACCGCGGGCTGGGTACGTGTCGGTGGCTACAACACCGCACCGGTGACGGTGCCGGTAGGGCCGGCGCATCCGGCCGGCCCCGCGTCGGTGGGTACGCCCGTGGACGCCGCGAACGCAAAGGTCGCCGATGTCGCGCCCGGCGGCAGGGGGACAGAGCCCGGTGCGCGATGATGGTCAGAGAACACGAAGGAGTATCCGATGAGTGACACCGAACGGTCCCGGCTGGCCGCCTACACCGCTGAGGGCGGTTGGCAGCGCCATCAGGACGAGCGGGTTGACGTTTTCCTGCGTGGGGCTTCACGGGTGCGGGTCATCTGGCGCGGTGATGATCAGATCAACGGCGGTTCACGCTTCCAGGATGACATCCTGGAGTCCTACAGCCGCGAGCTGGACACTGTGCGGGCCTGGCTGGCCAGCTGAGCTACGGCTCAGTCCGGTGCCACCGCTGCGAAGTTCACCGTCGCGGTGGCGCATAGCTCGTCGTCGTTGCCGCGGTAGATATCGACCTGGGTGACCACCGACCGTCTACCCACCTTGAGAATGCGGGCCACTGCACGGGCCGGGCCGATCTTGATCGGCCGCAGGTAACGGATGAACAGGTCCGTGGTCGCCACCGCCATCCCGAAGGGCGACTCCCGCGCAACCAACTGCCCGGCAGTCACGTCCGCCATGGTCGCGATCAGCCCGCCCTGCAGTCCGCCGGCAGTGTTGGTGACTCGTTCGGTCACCGGCATCGCCATCACCAGCGTGCCGTCCTCGGACGGAACCTCATGGAGTTCGAGCTGATCGAACAACTCACGTAGTGACTGCGGGGCGGTCATCGCTGCGACATTACCGACGGCGTCGACGGTGCAGACGTCGGCCGTCGTAATGTCTCGGGTATGGGTGTGCGCGCAGGCATCGTGGTGACCGGAACCGAGGTCCTGACCGGACGGGTGCAGGACCTCAACGGCCCCTGGCTGGCCGACCGACTGCTCGAGCTGGGCATCGAGTTGGCGCACATCACCATATGTGGCGACCGCCCCGAGGACATTGCGGCGCAGCTGAATTTTCTGGCCGACCAAGGCGTCGACCTGATCATCACCAGCGGCGGTCTGGGACCGACCGCTGACGACCTGACCGTCGCTGTGGTGACCGAGTTCTGCGGTCGTGAGCTGGTGCTCGACGAGGCGCTCGAGCGGCGGATCGCCGATATCCTGCGCGGTTTCATGGGTCGGTATCCCGACGCTGATTTCGAGGCCATCCGCGCCGCCAATCGCAAGCAGGCGCTGGTGCCGCTCGGGGCCGAGATACTCGAGCCGGTCGGCACCGCGCCCGGGGTTGTGGTCACTCGAGCCCAGGGCGCACCCACCGTGATGGTGCTACCAGGGCCGCCTCGTGAACTTCAGCCGATGTGGACGCGGGCTATCGCCACCGAGGCCGTCAAGAAGGCGATCGCAGGGCGCACCGTCTATCGCCAGCAGACCATCCGCATGTTCGGGCTACCCGAGTCAGCTCTGGCCGAGACGCTCCGGCACGCCGAGACCGAGGTGGCGGGCTTCGACCAATTGGAAATCACCACCTGCCTACGGCGCGGCGAACTGGAGGTCGTCACCCGGTATGAACCGGAGGCGCAGGACGCTTACCGGCAGTTGGTGGCGCTGCTCAAGGAACGCCACCGGGAGGACGTCTTCTCCGAGGACGGCTCACTGGTCGATGACCAAGTGGCACAACTACTTTCAGGCCGAACTATCGCCACCGCGGAGTCGTGCACGGCGGGCCTGTTGGCCGGTCGGTTGGCTGATCGGCCGGGGTCGTCAGCCTATCTGGCCGGCGGGGTGGTGTCGTATTCGAACGAGGCCAAGGCAGAACTGCTGGGTGTTGATCCGGCGTTGATCGCCACGCACGGGGCGGTGTCCGAACCGGTGGCCGAGGCGATGGCCGCCGGCGCGCTGCAGCGCTTCGGCGCCGACACCGCCGTCGCCATCACCGGCATCGCCGGACCCGGTGGCGGCAGCGCCGAAAAGCCAGTCGGCACAGTATGTTTCAGCATCCGGCTGGCGGATGGTCAGATGCACACCCGGACGCTGATGCTGCCCGGCAACCGGTCCGACATTCGGGAACGCTCGACCACGGTGGCCATGCACATGCTGCGCCGGGTGCTCGGCGCGCAGAGCTGACATCGGCCCTAGGGGCTGATCTCCCTGGCGTCCCAGACCTCGAGCACCTTGGTCAGAATGTCCTCGGCCACGCCCAGTCCGGCCAGATGGCTCTCGCCAGGCAGGGTGTACAGCTCGGCGTCGGCCAACCGTGCCACCGCGTGCTCACCGTGGGCATACGGCACGATGTGGTCGGCGTCGCCGTGCCACCAGCGCACCGGGACCTTGACGTCCGCCAACCGGAAACCCCAGTCCTGGGCGAACACCACGATGTCGGCGAACGGCGCGGCCAGTTGTTTACGGCTGCCATTGAACAGGTCGTCCAGGAACATGGCCTTGAACTCGGGACGCCCCAGCAGCCTGCGGTCGCCTTCCGGTGAGATGCGGGCGTATATCTCCAGCGCGGGGGAGCCGAACGGCCTGATCAGCTTGATCAGCGAGCTGGCCACCCAGCGCACCGGCGTGTCAGCGACCTCGAGGATGGGCCGGACGAACTTCGCCAGCTCCATCAGGTTGCTGCTGATCCCGTCCTCACCGATGAGCGGAGCGACGCCGCCGAGCACCGCGATCATCACTACCCGATCGGGCATGGCCGCCGCGGCGGCCAAGGTGTAGGGGCCGCCGCCGGACAGGCCGACCACCGCGAACTGGTCAATGCCGAGGGTGTCGGCAATGGTGCGCAGATCGTCGGCGAAGCCGAGCACGTTCTGGTACTGGTACGGCGTCGACGAGCCGATACCCGGCCGGTCGACACCGATCAGTCGGATGTTCTTGCGCGCCGCGAACGAACGCGCCTCGGTCGGGATCTGCCGGCGTGCGCCCGGCGTTCCGTGCAGCCAGAACACTGCCCGACCCTGTGGGTCGCCGAATTCGGCGAACCCGATCTGCCGGCCTTCGCCAACGGCGACATTGCCTTCCAACTTGGGGCGATCGATGGGCATAACCATGGACAAATTGTTGCACGCAAGTTATGCCAAGATCACCACCGCTACCTGCTGGGACCGGTTGACTCGCGTTGGTCGACCACCCGGGTCTTGTACAGGCTGGCCACTGTTGTCACCACCAGCGTGACGACGATGACAGCCAGGGACGCCAGGGTCGGAATCTGCGGTATCGGGAAGTGGTGATCGACGCCCAGGAATGGCAGGGGGCTCTCGTGCAGGGCGTGCAGCGTCAGCTTCACGCCGATGAAGAACAGGATGAACGCCAGTCCCTGGGACAGATAAACCAGCCGTTTGAGCATGTCGCCGAGCAGGAAATACAGCTGGCGCAGGCCCATCAGCGCGAACACGTTGGCGGTGAACACCAGGTACGGCTCCTGGGTCAGGCCGTAAATGGCCGGGATCGAATCCAGGGCGAACAGCAGGTCGGTGGTGCCCAGCGCGACGATCACCAGAGCCATCGGCGTCATGAGTCGCTTGCCGTTGACGATGACGGACAGTCGCACGCCGTTCCACTCGTCGGTGGTCTTGAGGTGCTTGCGGGCGAACCGCACGACCCTGTTCTCGGCATCATCGTCGTGGTCGGTGTTGCGTGCCAGCTTGACCGAGGTGTAGATGAGGAACAGGCCGAAGATGTAGAAAATCCAGGAGAATTGCGAAATGGCAACGGCGCCAAGAGCAATGAAGACGCCGCGGAAGATCAGCGCCAAGATGATGCCTACCAGCAGCGCCTGCTGCTGGTAGATCTTCGGCACCTTGAAGCTGCCCATGATGATCAGAAAGATGAACAGGTTGTCGATCGACAGGCTGTACTCGGTGAGCCAGCCGGCGAAGAACTGGACCCCGAATTCGTCGCCGTGGAAGTTCCACACCCAAATGCCGAAAGCCACGGCAAGAGCGATGTAGAGCGCGAGAAAGGCGGCGGTTTCGCGCGTTGTCGGTTCATGCGGCCTACGGCCGATAATCACCACGTCGAAAACGAGCACCGCCACCGTCACGCCGACGGTGATGATCCATTCCAGCTGGGACACATTCATACAAGAGCCTCCGGGCGTCAAAAAACGACCGAGGTCTCTACCGCCGCAGTGTGCGACCCGTGGCACCGGTTACGCGTCAATGCGCAACGTGATGACGACACCACGGCTAAGGAATACTCCCCTCGCAGAGCAGTATCTCAGACCGCGGTCCGGAAGTGGAACCCAGCTGCTCCAGGCACCTCACGCGGCGATGAGCACTGTCAGCTCAAGGTCGTTGCGCTCCACCCGCATCCCTGTCCTGCGGGCAACGGTCGCCACCGCGGCGGCATCATTCGGCTCAGCGCGGCTGCCGGCCAGGGCACGGGCCAGTCGGCCCTTATGCGCCTTGTTGAAATGGCTGACCACGGTGCGCCGACCGTCCGGATGCTCGGTATAGACGTCGACGGTGACTGCGCCGGGTACCCGTCCGAGTGCGGCATAGGAACCGGAGCGCAGGTCGACGATCAGTTCGTCGGCGGCGATCTGAGCCAGCAGCGGTTCCAATTTCGGCCGCCACCGGCTCGCCAGGGTTCCACCCGCAGGGAGCTTCGAGGTAGCCGACAGGCGATAGGCAGGGATGCGGTCGTCGGCGCGCAGCAGGCCGAAGAGCGCTGAGCCCACCGCAAGGCGACTTCGAGCGCGCGCGGCCGCAGCAGCACTCAACGATCCGATGTCCAGCGCGTCGTAGAGCACGCCGGTGTACCGGTCGATGGCCGACAGCGTTGGGGCGGTCAGCAATTCGGCGTTGCGTCTGATTTCGGCGTCTTGCGCTGGAGATATCCCGAGCGCCTTTCGGCTCGCCTCGGGATCGGCGGCCAAGGCGACCAGTTCGCTGAGCAACGTCGTACGCAGCGGTGTGAGGTCCGGTGAGCCCAATTCATCCAGGCGCAGTTGCGGTCCGTCGCCACCTGGGCGTTTGGTCTCCGACGGGGGAAGCAGCACGATCACGGCGATGACCGTATCGGACCAACCTCGCAGGCCAACGCCGGTGTTGGTCACAAAGTTCTCGGTGACTCGCGGTCGATGGCTTTGCCGCAGTCCGCACGGTGACCTAGAGTTCGAGAACTACTGGCATCGGTGGCTGAGCTCAGCCGATCCGAGGTCGCAAACCGAGGTCAACAAAACCGTGGAATGCAGGGGTGGACATGAGTAACACCGATACATTTGCCATTCAGATGCGCGTTCGGGTCAATCGCGAGGATTCAGACGATGCGCATGGCGTCATTGTCGAGGACTACGGAGACCACGCCGGCTACCCGGTCGAAGTTGGCCACAACCACATTGCCGATGCAGCGCGACGCTGGGCCGTGATGCTCGACAGCGGCTCCCTAGTGTTCGCCGACGACGACCACCTCAGCCGGGAGTAGCTACTAGCTACCCGCCCCAGCCGCGGCTACCATCCCAGCCACCGCAGATGCCGTTGAGGCAGCCGTGGCCGAAGCCACCGGTCGCGGGGTTCCAGCCGCCGCAGCCCTGCCAGTTTCCGCCGCCGCCGCAGCCACCGCCGCCGCCCGAACCGTCCGGTCCGCCGGAGCCCGTTGGGGTATCAGCCAAGGTCACCTGGTCTGGGGCGCCGACCGAGGTGAGTGCAACCGCCGCCGCCGGGGCCGCGACAATCGCTGCTGTGGCGGCTACCGCGGCTACCGCCGATGTCATGAAATTCCGCCTGATTAGCATGTCTACAGAATGCCCTCGCGGGGCCGGATATTCCAGCAGTTTCTGCTCTGAGTCCCGGCTGATTCCAGGTTTTATGTGCTTCCGCGCAGGTAGGAAGTCGATGTTTGGAAAGCGAAAAAAATGTCCTACGGCCCCCCGCGATCGGGTGTGTCGCGCACCGTTGATCCACAGGCTCGCGGGGCTCGGCGCTGCGGTCGGTCGACGCTCTCCGCTGTTAGGCTCTGACCCGAAATGGGTGTCGTGCGCAGCGGTGAGATCAGGGCTCTGTCCGGGCTGCGCATCGTGGCCGCTCTCTGGGTCGTCCTGTTTCACTTCCGTCCGCTGTTGCATCAGGCGTCACCGCCGCTCAGCGAGGCGCTCGCGCCGATCCTCGATTGCGGCGCCCAGGGCGTCGACCTGTTCTTCATCCTCAGCGGTTTCGTGCTGACCTGGAACTACCTGGATCGCTTGGGGCCGGCCTGGTCCTTGCGTGAGACGCTGCACTTCCTGTGGCTGCGGCTGGCCCGGGTGTGGCCCGTGTACCTGGTGACGATGCATCTGGCGGCCGTGTGGGTCATCTTCACCCTCAACGTCGGCAATTTCCCCTCGCCGGAGGCGGCCAACCTCACCGGGCCCAACTACCTGCGGCAGGTCTTCCTGGTCCAGCTGTGGGTCGTACCGTTCTTCGACGACACCAGTTGGGACGGTCCGGCTTGGTCGATCAGCGCAGAGTGGTTGGCGTACCTGCTGTTTGGGGCCCTGGTGCTGGTGCTGTTCCAGGTCGCCCGGGTCAGTCGGGCGCGCACCCTGCTGTGGTTGGCATTCACGGCGACGCTGCCGCCGCTGCTGTTCTTGGCCGCCACTGGCGCGTTCTACACGCCGTGGAGTTGGCTCCCGCGCATCGTCATGCAGTTCACCGCAGGCGCACTGGCGTGTGCGGCGGTACGCAAACTGGAGTTGAGTGACCGCGGCCAGAAGGTCGCCGGTTACCTGTCGCTTGTCATCGTCGCGGTCATCGTCGGCCTGCTGTACTGGTTCGACGCACACCCCATCTCGTCGATCCGCGACGATTTCGGCTTGGTCGACGTGTTCTTCCTGCCACTGGTGGTGGCGCTGGCGGTCGGCACCGGCAGCTTGCCGGCAGTGTTGTCGACCCGCGCCATGGTCTACGGCGGCAAGGTTTCGTTCAGCTTGTACATGGTGCACGAGTTGGTTCACCAAGGCTGGAATTGGGCCGCCGCCCAGTACCGCATCGACATGGAGCCGAGCTGGCACACCAAGTTCATCGTGCTGGGGCTGTTGGCGGGTGCCTTTGCAGGCTCGGTGGTGTTGTTCCACTATGTTGAAGAGCCGGCCCGGCACTGGATGCGGCGCATGGTCGGGTCCGCTGCCGGTGATGCGAAAAGTGATGCGGGACAACGGAAGCTTCAGGCTATCCACGATTCCGATCACGATTCCAACGCGCGTTCGTCGCGGGCCGGCTAACCGGAACACGTCAATGTTGAGCACATGGCTGGGGGATTAGTGCGTCGTCTGGGCACGCTGGTTGCGGTATTGCTGCTGTTGGTTGGGTTGACCGTCGCGGCGACGTCTATCGCGCCGACTCCGGCACGGTCGTACAACAACGTGAGTCGTGGCGCGCCGCCTGATCGCATCGCAGTGATCAGTGATTCGTATACGAACGGAACGGATCTCGGCGGTCAGGGCCCGCGCGGATGGCCGGCACAGGCCTGGCGGCAGTTGGCCGTCCAGGGCGTCGAGGTGGCCGCCGACGTCGCCGCTGAAGGACGAGCCGGATACGGCGTGCGCGGTGACCACGGCAGTGTGTTCGCAGACCTGACCGGCCTTGCTGTGCGGCCCGATGACGTGCTGGTGGTGTTCTTCGGTTCCCGCAACGATGAAAGCGTGGACCCGTTGGCGGTGTCCAGCCTGGCCCACGACGCCTTCGCGCAGGCGCGGCAGGTTGCTCCGGCCGCCCGACTGCTGGTGATCGGTCCGCCGTGGCCTACGCCCGACGTCCCGCAGCCCGTTCTGCAGATCCGTGACGCGCTGAACTTCCAGGCCGGATTGGCGGGTGCGCAATTCGTCGACCCGATAGCCCAGCGTTGGTTCATGGACCGTCCGGATCTGATCGCCTCCGATGGCGTGCATCCAACTGACGCCGGTCACGTCTATCTCGCAGGTCTGATCACTCCGTTGATCAGGGCCGCGCTGCCGGGCTGGACCTGAGTCAGCGCGCCGGCCGGAAAACCCATCCGCGAGCGACCAATTCGCCGACCACGGCCACTGCGCACGATTGCGACAGCAGTAGGGCGATCAGCACCAATACCTGAACTGCTCCGGCCTGGGTCGCCGACCCGGTGCTCAGCAATACGCCGACAAACGCGCCGGGCAGGGTCACCAGGCCTACCGTGCGGGTCTGGTCGATAGCGGGCAGCAGCGCGTCAGCGAGTTCGCCGGATACCACCTCGAATCGCGACTCGCGTTCGCTCAGTCCCAGGCTCAGAGCGGCTTCGACCTCGCCGACCCGCCGGTGCAGTGCATCGAGGCCGCGTTTGGCAGCAACCGCGGAGGCAGTCATGGTGCCGCCCAGCACAATTCCGACAATCGGCACCAGCGCGACGCCGGTTGCCGGAATCAGTCCGGTCAGCAGCAGGGCCGGTATCACCGCCAGCAGTCCGACGGCCAGCGGCAGTGCCATCCAGGCTGCGCTGCGACCGGCTTGGGTACGGCGCGCGGCGGTGAAGGTGGCGACGACGAACATGACGAGCAGTACCACGATGGATGACCAGAGGTGGGTCATTGCGGCGGCCAGCACGGTGGACACCGCGGCCAGTTGCACGACCGCCCGTGCCGCGGCGGCCGGGATCACCGTGATGCGCCCCAGACCTGCCAGCCAGTAGCACAGCGCCGCCGCAACGGTCATCGCCAGCAGCACGGCGGCCAGCGTCGGGCCCACCACCGTGGCAGTCATGGCATCAGTGTGCCGGGGGTAGTGCTGCGCGGGCTAATCCTCGACGCGAAGTTCGTTGCGGATGTCGTAGCGGACGTCATTGCCACCGGCCTCGCGGGCCCGTTCCATCGCCCGCGCGGCTGCCGCCAGCAACGCGTCGATGACGACCTGCGGCGGGTGGGCGGTCAGTGGCGCCAGCGGCGTAGACACCACGCCGATACTTGCGGTTACCCGTGACGGCGTGGATTTCATTGCGCCCTGCACCCGATCGATCAACGGTGAGGCATCCGGCGTGGTGAAGGTATCTGCGATGATGAATTCGCTGTCGGTGATATGCGCGGCAATCGCATTGCGGCGCACCGTTTCCCGCAGTGCCTTGCTGACGTCGATCCGGGCCTGATTCGCCCGGCGGACGCCGGAAACCGATATCAGGACCGGCAGACTGTCGATGCTGACCATGGCGAGCACCAGGTGCCGGTCGTCCTGACGGTTGCGGGCAGCCAAGAGGTTGGCTGCACGGGCGTAGAGGCCGGCGGTGTTCAGCAGTCCGGTCAGCGGTTCGATCTCACCGTGCTGGATGTCGTTGGAGTTGAGTCGGATGGCCACCCGGCAGGTGAAATACACGAAGACGTTGAGCAGCCCGATCACCAGCGTGGCGCATACGGCCAGCATCGGGTCGTGGGTACCGAGCCTGACTGCCGTCCAGAGCATGGTGGCCGAGGCCATGGTCCACAGCACTGCCAGCGTCCTGGGCTGGTGCAGAAAGGCGATGTAGGTACTGCCGAAAATATAGGTGGTCGCGGTCAGCAGGCCGAGCAGCGGATTGGACATGATCAAGCACGCGACGCTGGTCCAGACTCCGCCGAGGATGACGGAGACCGCCGATACGCGCCGCGACGGCCAGGCGTGGGGCCGCAGCCAGATCGCGGCGGAAATCACGCAGAACAACGCGATGCCGGCGGCCAGAGTTTCGGGAACGACACCATGCGGCCCCATGGGGCTGGCGATGAGTAGTGCCGGGACGAAACCCATACCCAGATTGAGGAAGGCGATGACCCGGGAGACCCGGGCCTGCAGTCCGCGCGCGGCCAATTCGGCAGTCAGCCAGTAATAGTGGTCCTGTCTGCTTTTGCTCACCACGCCCCCCGACGGTGCCCCGGGCCCGGCAATCGGTGAACCCGACGGCGTGAACTGCACCGATGCATAAGGAGCAGACTAACAATCGCATTTGGTGGCCATGGCCGTCTGCGACAAACTCGGTACCGGCGGTTCAGTGCGTGCGGTGGTGGGCGAGCACCCGGCCGGTGCGGGCCGATGGCGTGTCGCAGGACCTCCGACCTGACTTTCGTAAGGTAATCGAAATTTACTGTGCTGCAACTTCTTTGGCTGCGCTCGGCTGATATTCCGCGGACTGGCGGGGTGTCGTGGTTCGAAGATTGTTCGCCAACACACCGCCATGCCAACTCTTGACTGATTCCAAAAAAGCGCGTAGAAGTGAAGACGTGACATTGGACTACACGGAGCAGCTGCGGACCGCAGATCTTCGTGTGACACGCCCCCGCCTGGCGGTGCTGGAGGTGGTTTGCGGGCATCCGCATGCTGACACCGAGACCATCTTCGACGCGGTGCGCGGCGTTCTGCCCGATGTCTCCAGACAGGCTGTCTACGACGTGCTTGCCGCGCTCACTACCGCGGGTCTGGTGCGGCGGATCCAGCCTTCCGGCTCGGTCGCCAGATACGAGTCCCGGGTCGGCGACAACCATCACCATGTGGTGTGCCGATCGTGCGGGGTCATCGCCGATATCGACTGCGCGGTGGGCGAGGCCCCGTGCCTGACCCCGGCAGACACCAACGGTGCTCTTGACGGTTTCGTGCTCGACGAGGCCGAAGTCATCTACTGGGGTTTGTGCCCCGACTGCGTGGCTGCAACAACTTCGAAAACGTAGGGATCACATCCGTGATCACAGCCCAATTCACCACTCCCGGAAGGAAATGCAGTGCCTGAGGAAACCAACACCGGCGGTTGCCCAGTAGCCGGTGTGATCAAGCCGCCCGTCGAGGGCGGTAGCAACCGTGACTGGTGGCCCAACGCGGTCAACCTGAAGATCCTTCAGAAGAATCCCCCCGCCATCGACCCGACGGACGAGGGCTACGACTACCGCGAGGCCGTCAAGACCCTCGACTTCGAGGCCTTCGAACGCGATTTCGATGCCCTGCTGACCGACTCGCAGGACTGGTGGCCGGCGGACTTCGGTCACTACGGTCCGCTGTTCATCCGGATGTCGTGGCACGCCGCCGGCACCTACCGGGTCGAGGACGGCCGCGGTGGCGGCGGGCGCGGTATGCAGCGCTTCGCCCCACTGAACAGCTGGCCCGACAACGTCAGCCTGGACAAGGCCCGCCGCCTGCTGTGGCCGCTGAAGAAGAAGTACGGCAAGAAGATCTCGTGGTCCGACCTGATCGTCTACGCCGGCAACCGGGCCATGGAGCACATGGGCTTCGCGACCGCCGGCTTCGCCTTCGGTCGCCCGGACTTCTGGGAGCCCGAGGAGGACATCTACTGGGGCGCCGAGCACGAGTGGCTGGGCTCGCAGGACCGGTACGCCGGCTCGGGCACTGACCGGACCAAGCTGGAGAACCCGCTGGCCGCCAGCCACATGGGTCTGATCTACGTCAATCCCGAGGGCCCCGAGGGCAACCCGGATTATCTGGCAGCTGCCATCGATATCCGCGAGACCTTCGGCCGGATGGCGATGAACGACGTCGAGACGGCCGCACTGATCGTCGGTGGCCACACCTTCGGCAAGACCCACGGCGCCACCGACATCGAGAACGGGCCGGAGCCCGAGGCCGGGCCGCTCGAGCAGATGGGTCTGGGCTGGGCCAATCCCGGCCTCGGCAATGAGACCGTCAGCAGCGGCATCGAGGTGACCTGGACCCACACGCCCACCAAGTGGGACAACTCGTTCCTGGAGATCCTCTACGGCAACGAGTGGGAGCTGACCAAGAGCCCCGCGGGCGCCAACCAGTGGAAGCCCAAGGACGGCGGCTGGGCCAACTCGGTGCCGATGGCACAGGGCACCGGCAAGACCCATCCGTCGATGCTGACCACCGACCTGTCCATGCGGTTCGACCCGATCTACGGCGAGATCACCCGCCGCTGGCTGGATCACCCCGAAGAGCTGGCCGAGGAGTACGCCAAGGCCTGGTTCAAGCTGCTGCACCGCGATATGGGTCCGGTGGTGCGTTACCTCGGCCCGCTGGTGCCCAAGCAGACCTGGCTGTGGCAGGACGTCGTTCCGGCCGGTAAGACGCTGAGCGATGCAGACGTCGCTACCCTCAAGGCGGCCATCGCCGGGTCGGGTCTGACCGTTCAGCAGCTGGTCGACACCGCGTGGAAGGCGGCGGCCTCGTACCGCTCGAGCGATATGCGCGGCGGCGCCAACGGCGGCCGGATCCGGCTGCAGCCGCAGCTGGGCTGGGAGGTCAACGAGACCGACGAGCTGGCCCAGGTGATCCGCAAGCTCGAGGAGATCCAAGCTGCGTCCAACACCGGTGTGTCGTTCGCCGACCTGGTCGTCCTCGGCGGCGTGGTCGGTGTCGAGAAGGCGGCCAAGGCCGCCGGCTTCGACGTCACCGTGCCGTTCACCTCGGGTCGTGGCGACGCCACCCAGGACCAGACCGACGTCGAGTCGTTCGCGTACCTGGAACCCAAGGGCGACGGTTTCCGCAACTTCGTCGGCAAGGGTGACACCCTGCCGTCCGAGTACCGGCTGATCGACCGGGCCAACTTGCTGGGCCTGTCGGCTCCGGAGCTGGCGGTGCTGATCGGTGGTCTGCGCGTGATCGGCGCCAACCACGGCGGCTCGGACCTCGGGGTTCTGACGGACAAGAAGGGTCAGCTGACCAACGACTTCTTCGTCAACCTCACCGACATGGGCACCAAGTGGGCACCGTCGTCGGCCGATGACGGCACCTACGTCGGCACCGATCGTGCCAGTGGTGCGCAGAAGTGGACCGCCAGCCGCGTCGACCTGCTGTTCGGGTCGAACTCGCAGCTGCGGGCGCTGGCTGAGGTGTACGCCGAGGACGACGCCAAGGAGAAGTTCGTCAAGGACTTCGTCGCGGCGTGGGTCAAGGTGATGGACAACGACCGGTTCGACGTCTAGTTAAACCCGACTCAGTACCCCGTGAGCCATTCGGCTCACGGGGTACTGTGCTTTGGTGCATCTGGACGAACTGCAATGGTTCGTTGTGCTGGCCGAAACCGAGCACGTCACCGAGGCGGCCGCTGAATTGGGCATCACCCAGCCGACCCTGTCGCGGGCTCTGTTGCGGCTGGAAAAGCACGTCGGCACAACACTTTTCGATCGCGTCGGGCGCCGGCTGCGGCTGAACGCCTGCGGCCAGGTGCTGTTGGAGCATGCCCGACGGGCGATGGCCGAGTTCGATGTCGCACAGAGCCGGATCGACGCCCTGCTGGACCCGGACCGCGGATTGGTGCGGTTGGCATTCCTGCACTCGATGGCCAATTGGTTCGTGCCGGATGCGTTGCGGCGGTTCCGCTCTGATGCCCCGGCCGTGCGGTTCGAGCTGTTTCAGGGCGCCGCGCACGACATCGCCGAGCGGTTGTACTCCGGGCAGGCGGACCTGGCGATCACCTCACCACGCCCGACGCGGATTCCCTGTTCGTGGCGGGTGCTCTATGTCGAGCGACTGTGCCTGGCGGTTCCGGCCGAACACCGGCTGGCCGAGCGCGCGCGAGTCCGGCTGAATGAGGCCGCCGACGAGCCGTTTATCACCCTGTTGCCGGATTTCGGCCTGCGTCAGTTGACCGACCAGGTCTGGGCGGAAAGCGGTATCGCACCCGAGATCGCGTTCGAAGCCATGGAGATTCCAGCGATGGAGGGGCTGGTCGCGGCCGGATTCGGGGTGGCGGTGATGCCGCTGCCGCGGCCTGGTCGCGGCGACCCTTCGATGCGTTACCTTCCGTTGGCCAACTCCAAGGTCAAGCGCGAGGTCGGGATGGCCTGGGTCGACGGCCGTGCGCTGGTCCCGGCCGCAGAGCGGTTCGCACAGTTCGTGACGGCCGAATAGGCCGAGCGAGGCTGATTCATGCCCTATATGCATGAATCAGCCGAATTTCATGTATTGGACACATTGCATCGATGGTTTCTAACGTTTCGTGGGTGACTGTCCACGCTCGAACTGAAGCCCATCTGTGGACGGGCCGTCAACGTGGCTCGTCAGAGTACCGGTCGCTGCTCGCTGCGCTGTTCTGCGCTGGGGTGGCGACCTTTGCGCAGCTGTACTCGCCGCAGGCGGTACTGCCGTTGATCGCGCGCAGCTTGCACACGGGCGCTGCCGCGTCGGCTCTGATGGTGTCGGCGTCGACCATCGGGTTGGCGATCGGTGTCATCGGGTGGTCGGCGCTGGCCGACCACATCGGGCGGGTGCGTGCGATGTCGATATCAGTCGGCGTGGCAACGGTTTTGGGTCTGCTGGTGCCATTTGTCCCGACGTTTCAGCTATTGCTGGGTGGGCGGTTTGTCGAGGGATTGGCACTGGGTGGGGTGCCGGCTATCGCCGTGGCGTATCTGACCGAGGAAATCGAATCCGGACATGCGGCGCGGGCCGCTGGTACCTACGTTGCGGGCACCACCATCGGCGGGTTGGCCGGGCGGTTGGTATCGGCGCCGGTAGGGGAGGTGCTCGGCTGGCGGTGGGGCATGTTCAGCGTCGGATTGCTTTGCAGCGCAGCGGCTGTCGGCTTCGTGAGGTTGGCACCGGTGCCGCGTGGATTTGTGCCGGCGCGTGGCGGCGACGAAGGGTCGCTTGTGCAGCGGCTGCTGGCGAACCTACGCTCCGGCCGGCAACTGGCGCTGTATCTGCAGGGGTTCCTACTCATGGGCGGCTTCGTGGCGATGTACAACTTCCTGGGTTTCCGGTTGAGCGCGGCGCCATTCAATCTGTCGCAGGCGGTCGTCAGCTTGGTGTTCGTGGCGTACCTGGCCGGCACCTGGGCCTCGGCGCGGGCCGGGGCCGCGGCCAGCCAGTACGGGCGTCGCCCGGTGCTGTTGGGTTCGATTGCGGTGATGGTCATCGGAGTGGCAATTACCTTGAGCTACAACGTGGTTGTGGTGCTCGTCGGGCTGCTGGTGGCGACGGCCGGGTTCTTCGGTGCCCATGCCATTGCCTCAGGGTGGATCGGTCAGGTGGCCTTGGTGGGCAAGGCGCAGGCCTCGTCGCTGTACAACTTGGCGTACTACGCCGGCTCCAGTGTCATCGGCTGGTTTGGTGGGATCGCGTTGGACGCGGCAGGCTGGAAAGCCGTCGCGGGCACGATTCTGGTCCTGGAGGTCGTCGCCGGTCTGGCCGCCGCTGCGATCCTAAGGGATTGAGCGGAGCTGCCATCGACGTCGTAAGCCACGCCGGCGCCGCGAACCTCAGCCGGTCCTGCGCTCGACGCGCTCCTTGATCTTGTCCGACAACGATTCGGCCGCAAGCAGACTCGGCAGCAAGTCCGGTTCGAGGGTGAGCGCGCGAAACACCCGGGCGACGGTGACATCGTGCTCCGGGCGTTCGACCACGGTGATGCTGGCACCGGCGCGCAGCACGCCGGGCGCGATCACCCGAAGGTAGGCCCCCGGCACTGCCCTCGCGGTGAAAGTCTTGACCCACCCGCCGATCTCAAGCCAGGCGGCGAAGGTCCGGCAGGGGATCCGTGGCTCGGAGACCTCCAGCAATGGCCCGCCGTCGCCGATCTGCCAGCGCTCGCCGATCAGGGCGTTGGTCACCTCAAGGCCGGTGGTGGTGATGTTCTCGCCGAACGAGCCGTTGGTCAGGGCCCGATCGAGGTGAATTTGCCACTCGTCGAGGTCTTCCCGGGCGTACGCGTACACCGCCTGGTCATCGCCGCCGTGCACTTGATGGTCTCCGATGGTGTCGCCGACCAGACCGCTGCCGAGTCCGGTGTGCATGGGGCCGGGGGCGCGCACCGCAATAGCGTCGGCCGTCGGTTGCTTGTCGATACCGGTGATCAGATGCACTTTGTCGGGATTCGGCCGCGGGTGCGCCAGATTCACCGTCAAGACCGATGCCATGGAGCAAGCGTAGTTCGGTTATCGATGCTTTTCTTGATGCGCGGCACTGTGCGCAGCCGGTAGCGTTTGCGCTCGGCAGGGGCTGGCCAGTGTGACGAAAACCCGAAATCGATTGCAGCCGATAACCATTCGATCACATTTTCGACAATAATCTCGCGTGGACCCGCCGTGGTGTGGGATAGCGGCGCCGATTGGGGTAGAAGTGACTGTAGTGAAATATGTGAATGGATGGACCCCCGGGTTCGTAGCCCTCCGGATGTGACGCGACGTGCGTGCGTCCGAGCACCGCACCCATGTTTCACCTGGTTGGTTGTGAAACCGGCGATGACATCTTTGCGCCGCCGGAACGAGGAGAGGCGGTCGAGATGCGACGCATATTTCTGTTGGTGATGAGCGTGGGCTTGCTGGTGGCACCTAGTTTGACGATGCCGGGCATTGCGGCGGCAGACGCCAACACCTGGACCGGCGGTACGCACCGGCAGGCCATCGACTTCGTGATCCAGCGCGCGCTTTCCCAGCGCGGCGTGCCGTTCGTCTACGGCGGCGGCACCGCCAACGGTCCGAGCCTGCCTCCGGCCAACGTCACCCCGGCGGCCGTCCCGCAGGCGGGCCTGCAGTCGATGGCGGCGCCCCAGGCCGCTGCTCCTCAGGCTCCGAACATCATCCCTGGGCTGGCCGGACTGTTCGCCCCGACCCCGGCGCCGGCAGCGTTGCCGGCGCCGGCTCCGACGACTCCCGGCTTCGACGCCTCCGGTCTGGTCCAGTACGCCTTCGCCGGCGTCGGCATCAAGCTGCCGCGTTCGTCGGGTGAGCAGTACAAGGTCGGTCGTAAGGTGACTGCGGCGCAAGCGCTTCCGGGCGATCTGATCTTCTATGGCCCGGCAGGCTCGCAGAGTGTGGCGCTGTTCGTGGGCAACGGGCAGATGATCGAGGGCACCGAGCCGTCGGTCACGGTGTCCCCGGTGCGGACCAGCGGCATGGACCCCTACTTGAGCCGCATCATCGACTGGCAGTAACCCGCCGGCGGGGACCCGTGCGATTTGGGCGTGTTTCGTAATGCTGACCGTTACGAAACACGCCTGAATCGTAAATTAGACTGTTCGCTCGTGGGAATGCTCATCGGTTTCGTTCCGTGGATCGTCTACTGGATGCTGGTCGGCAATGTTCCGTGCAGCGTCTCGGCCGTCGTGGGGCTGGTCGTGGCGCTCGCGGCTTTCGCTCTGGGACGGGCAGCGCCGGGGTCCAAGGCTGAGTCGACCGAAGTCATTGAAATTGGCGCGGTCGCAACATTCTTCGTGGTGGCAGTGCTGACTTTCGCGATCGATCCTGATGTCGTGCAGCGGTGGCTGTTGCCGCTTACCGACGGTGGGTTACTTGCGACGGCGCTGGTCAGCGTGCTGATCGGACAGCCGTTCGTGCGCCCGTACGTCGCCGCCGGCCTGCCCGCCGATGTCGTCAAAACCGAACTGTTCGGCCGGATCGTGGGGCTGCTGTCCTGGATCTGGGTGGGAGCACTTGCTGCGATGACGGTGTCGGCGGCCATCCCGTCGGTCATCGACCCCGACAGCACCCTGTTCGACGCGAAGTCGCCGCTGTCCTACATCTGCTACTGGGTGGTGCCAACCGTGCTGCTGGCGATGGCGGCGTTGGTGTCCAAGGTGCTGCCGGACCGGATGACGGTCGGAATTGACGACGTCGCGCGCAAGACCACATTCGTCGCGTTCGCCGAAGCCGAGATCGACCAGCTGATCTATCTGGCCCAGGAACACGCCAATCGTGAGGTCGGTCCTGGCAAGGAGGCCTACAACGTCCGGATCGGCGGCAAGGGCACTCCACTGGTCGGCGACGACACCCGGCAGTCTTGGCCGTCCACCTACAAGGTGCGCGACAAGCGACGCTGAGCAGCGAATGCAGACACCACCGCTGAGCGGTGAATCATGACCCACCTGTACGGTGTCGGCGCCGTCTTGACACACTGTCGAACATGGCTCAGATAACACTGCGTGGTAACCCCATCAACACCGTCGGCGATCTGCCCGCGGTTGGCTCTCCGGCTCCGGCGTTCAGCCTGGTCGGCACCGACCTGGGGCCGGTGACCAACGATCAGTTCAGCGGTAAAGCCGTGGTGCTCAACATTTTTCCGTCGGTCGACACCCCGGTGTGCGCCGTCAGCGTGCGGACCTTCAACGAGCGTGCCGCCGCTTCGGGTGCCGCGGTCCTGTGCGTGTCCAACGACCTGCCGTTCGCACAGAAGCGGTTCTGTGGTTCCGAGGGCATCGAGAACGTCACCACCGCCTCGTCGTTCCGTGACAGCTTCGGTGAGGACTACGGCATTGCGCTGGCCGACGGTCCGATGGCCGGCCTACTGGCCCGCGGCGTCGTGGTGATCGGTGCCGACGGCAACGTCGTCTACACCGAGCTGGTTCCCGAGATCGGTCAGGAGCCCAATTACGACGCCGCGCTGGAAGCAGCGCAGTAAGACACAGCCCTGGCGGCAGCCAAGTAGTCGAGACGACAACTCGCTTTTGATCAGACGGGGCGCGTGCGTGGGCACGTGCCCCGTTTGTGGTATCTGATCGGGCATGATGGCTAGGTGTTGCGCTCCCGGCCGGTTCTCTCGTTGCGAACCATCGTCATCGTCGCCGCGTTGTCGGTGGTGGCTGTCGTCCTTGTCATCGGCACCTGGGTGTGGATCGGTGTCACAAATGACCAGTACAGCCAGTTGGATCGTCGGCTGGACTCGCTGAGCAGTCTGCGTGATGTGAACACGCTGCTGAATTACGCGCGGCAGAATTCCACCGGCACGCCGACGCCCGAAGGGAGCCTGGTGCGGACGGTGCGCATCGGCGATGCGACGGTGTCGGTGCCTTCGGACATCGTCTTGCCGCAGTTCGAGAACGGCTACACCACCACGACCATCAACGGTGTGGAGTACCGGGTTCGCACCGTCAGTACCGGCGCCGCGTCCATCGCGCTGGGTGCACCGTTGTCTGAGGCGAAGAATCAGATCAATGCGCTGCACACTCGCATTCTGGTGATCTGCGGCGGCGTCATCCTGGGGACATTTCTGGTCGGCGGCATCATGTGGCTGATCATGATCAATCCGTTCCGGCTGCTGGCTCAGCAGGCCCGCCAGATCAACGCCCAGTCCAACCCTGAAGAGGTCAAGGTGCGCGGGGTGTGGGAGGCGGTCGAGATCGCCGAGGCCGTCGAGGGCATGCTGGCCCGCATCGGCGAGGAGCAGAAGCGCACCAAGGCAGCATTGGAGTCGGCCCGCGATTTCGCCTCGGTGGCCTCGCACGAATTGCGTACTCCATTGACTGCGATGCGCACCAACCTGGAAGTGCTCTCGACCCTTGACCTCGGCGCCGATCAGCGCAAAGAAGTGATAAGCGACGTCATGCGTACCCAGACTCGGATCGAGGCGACCCTGGCTGCCCTGGAGCGGTTGGCGCAGGGGGAGCTCACCACGGCCGACGACCTGGTTCCGGTGGACATCACCGAACTGTTGGATCGCGCCGCCCACGATGCCATCCGCGTGTATCCGGATCTGAATGTCTCATTGGTGCCGTCGGCCACGGTGCTGATGCTGGGATTGCCTGTCGGGTTGCGGCTGGTGGTCGACAACGCCATCGCCAATGCCGTCAAGCACGGGGGAGCGACCCGGGTTCAGCTGTCGGCGGTCAGTTCGCACGATGGCGTCCAGATCGCAATCGACGACAACGGTTCGGGCGTACCCGAACATGAACGCGACGTTGTGTTCGAGCGGTTTTCCCGCGGCTCGACCGCATCTCACTCGGGATCCGGGCTGGGGCTGGCCTTGGTCGCACAGCAGGCTGAATTACATGGTGGCACAGCATCTTTGGAGCAGAGTCCGTTGGGCGGCGCGCGGTTGCTGCTGCGGTTGCCCGGGCCTCGGCCGGCGGCCGAGGCCAGCTGATCAGCTCACGGTCACAAACGGGCTCATGGCATCCCGCGCGAACTGGTTGATATCCAGGAACGGGTTGCCGTCCGGGTAGCTCACCGTCGCCAGGAGATTGGCACCCGCGTCGACGAAATCCCCGTCAGCGCGGTCCTGGTGGGTCGACGACGTGACCAGGATGATGCCCGAGGCGCCGGCCTGCTTGGCCAGCGGCACCGAGAACTGCGCGTTCTGCACCGTGCTATCGGCACGGGGTTCTGTGATGATGCGGTCGGCCGGCTAGCCGAGGACAACCAACATGGTTCGCATTGCATCGGCCTCAGTACGGCCACCCTGCGGGTTGCCACCGGTCACGATGACCGGTGCCTGCGGGAACATCTGCGCTACTGCCAGTCCCGTCAGCACCCGCCGCCGCAAGATGGGGCGCATCATTCCGTTGGGCTGCAGACCGTAACCCAGGATGACTATCGCCGGGTGCGAGAAGTCCTTGGAGGCCGGTGCCGGCGCGGCGTGCACGGCACCGGGGGTACACAATGCGACGACGGCGGCCAATGCCGTCAAAGGACGCCATCTGCCGCGCATCTCCCGCCCCCATGCTCCTGTGACAGTTGAGCACCATGGTACTGAGGTGATCGCCCTGATACCGACTGTCGGCTGATTCTTGCGACGCCGACACGGGTCACCGCACGGCCCCGGGTCTGTGGCCACGTCCGTGCGGGCCCGATTGCTTTGTCGTGTGCCCGATTTCGGCGGCGTAAATGTTGCGTCAGGACTTGCACGCGGCCTGATGACGGCGGGTTTGGGTGGCGATACATTCCATCTCAGCAGGGACCACCACCGTGTGGTTTCCATGAGTGTTGTGAGGTGATGGCTTTGCGGATCACGAGCTTCATCGAGTTCGTACGCGCCGGTTACGCGAGCGGAGCCCCGACCACCGGTTACATCCCGCTGCTGGGTTTGGTGCCGCGCCGACTTTGCGACGACGATATCGACACGATCGTTGGTGGATTCCAGCGGCAGCAGCGTCAGCTGGTCGGGGCCTCGGAGATCGGTATCGCGATCAGCGCGGTGACCGGACGACTGCCCTCCGAACAAGACATCGACCGGGTCTGCGATCGGCTGAGCATGAGCGGACTGGTGGTCAGGCTCCGCGGATAGCAGGCTTCCCTACAATTGGGCGATGTCGCAATACCTTTGGTCCGGACCTGGCAACTATGAGGCTCCGCAGTGTTGATCGGCATCGTCGCAGCACTGGTCGCCTGTTTCAGCTATGGCACCGCATCGGTCCTGCAGTCCTACGGCGCCCGGCGATCGGCGTCAGCCGCCAATCGCGGAACGGTCGTCACCGCTGAAGGTGGGCCGACCCTGCGGTCGACCATTACTGCCATGCTCGCACCGACATTCGTTGCTGGAATGGCGCTGGACGGCCTGGGCTTCGTTGGAAGCCTGGTGTCGGCGCGGCTGATACCACTGTTCCTGTCCCAGACCATCATGAGTGCAAACCTTGTGGTGACTGCGGTACTCAGCACGGTGGTACTGGGCATGCGGCTGCGGACTCGGGACTGGGTGGCGATCTGTACTGTCCTGGCGGCGCTGTGCGTCCTGGGATTCACCGCCGGTCACCTCGGCACGCCCGAACGACACATGCGCATCCACTGGGGCGTGTTGTTGGTGTCAACGGTCGTCCTGGTCGTCGGCGTCGCATTGGCGCGGTCACTCGGCCGTCGAGCCGCGGTTGTTGCTGGACTCTTCGCCGGCGTGTTGTACGGGGCGATGGCGGTGGCGGTGCGGGTCGTGCATGGTCTGGATCCGCTGAACCCGCCGGTACTGCTGGCAGACCCGGCGCTGTGGGCCATCGGTGTGGCCGGTGGTGGTGGCTTCTATCTGTTCACCGTGGCGCTGCAGGTCGGTTCGGTCAACGGCGTCGCTGCAGCACTGGTGGTCGGGGAAACGGTGGTGCCCGGCGTTGTCGGCGTTGTGCTGCTGGGTGATTCGGCAAAACCCGGATATGGTTGGCTCGTGGTACTCGCCTTCACCGCCGCGGTGGTGGGCGCCGTCGCGGTCGCCATTTTCGGTGCCGCTGAGTCGAATTCGGCGCCCTCGCCGGTGAAAAGCAGTTGACGGTGCGTCGTTATGTGGTGGTCGGTGCCGGGGCGATCGGTGGCACCATCGGCGGGGTGCTGGCCCAGGCGGGCGTGCCGGTGGTTCTGGTGGCGCGGGGACTGCACGGTGAGGTCTTGATGCGGCAGGGGCTGACCATCCGTACCCCGGATGGCGTCTTCCAGGTGCCGGTGCAGGCGGTCTTCACGCCGGACGAGGTGACGCTGACCGACCAGGACGTCTTGGTATTTGCCACCAAGACTCAACAACTCGATGCTGCGCTGCGCGATTGGGTGGACCGGCCCGTCACTCGCGCATCAGGCGGAACATCAACGGCGGCAGAGACTTTGCCGGTGTTGACAGCCTTGAACGGGGTGACCGCAGAGGAGCTGGCGCTGCGTTACTTCCGTCGGGTGTACGGGGTGTGCGTGTGGCTGCCGGCAGTGCACCTGGAACCAGGAGAGGTGATCATCCGGTCGTGGCCGCTGGTGGGGCAGTTCCATATGGCGCGCTGGCCGTCGACCATTGGCACGCCCGACGACGCCGTTCTGCTCAGCCAGATCGCCCGCAGTTGGACTGATGCCGGTATCCGGGTCGCCCTGCCGAATGACGTGGCGCCGTGGAAGTACAACAAATTGTTGACCAACCTGGGCAACGTGGTTGGCGCTCTGCTCGGCGACGATCGTGCCGGTGCATCGGTCGGGGCGGCGGCTCGCTACGAAGGTCAAGAAGTGTTGCGGTATGCGGGAATTGATGCGGTTCCGTTTGAGGTATCGGACGCCGCGCGGGCAGATGGGCCGCATCCACGCGAGGTTCCCGGGTTGGCAGCCGGCGCCACCAACTCGACGTGGCAGTCGCTGCGCCGTCAGACCGGAGACGCGGAGACCGACTACCTCAACGGTGAGATCGTGCGGATAGCTCACCGCTGCGGCTTGGCGGCACCGGTCAATTCGGTTCTTGCCGCGCTCGGTCGGCGTGCAGTCCGAAAGCAGGCCGAGCCGGGGTGGTGTTCCACCGCCGAATTGACCGCTCTTATCGAAGCGGCTCGGCGTGGTTGAGCGGCCCGGCCTGCCGAAGGACTAGTCCTCCTTACGGATCAAGCGCGACAACGCCTTTCGGTCTTCGGCAAGCAACTCGTCGATACGCGGCTGGTTGACATCGGCGACGATGATCTCACCGACCTCCTGGTACACATCGCTGAAAATGCCGTGCGCCTTCATCTTCTCGGTCTGATAGATGTTGTCCTCGGTCGGCGTCACGTAGTAGACGATCTCCGGCTTGAACCGGTGGATCAGCCAGACGTGGATCAGGTCCATCAGGCGTTTCTTACGCAGCTTCTCTGCAAAGGTGTTCTGGTCGCGCACCGTCAGAATGTTGCGGCCGTGCCGGTCCTTGATGGGGTCGACGACGACGTTCGCCAGCGGCTCTGTACCGTCGCCGTAGATACCCAGGTCCAGTACGTCAGACCCGGCACGGCGTGGTCTCAGCTGCACGTGCAGCTTCTCGCCGATCTGGTTGTAATCGCCCCACATGGCCAGCCACTCTTCGAGCAGCTTCTTGGGCACCTCGGTCTGCACAAGGTGCTGGTGCTGCGTGGAGCCGGCGCCCATCGCCTTGGTGGTGGCGGTCCGGCCCGAGGAGGCCGCCAGCGCAGCATCGCTGCGCGGCCCGCCGACCAGCGTTTGCGGTGTGCGGTAAGGGGATTCGACCAGCCGCATCTTGCGTTGCAGCCGGGCCAGCGCCAACATCCCTTCCTGCTGTAGTGATGTTGCGAACTCCTCGCAGGCGACCCCGTCCACCTGGTGCCCGCCGTAGGTGATGAAGTTGAAGACGAACCCCATCTTGCCGAGTTCTGCTGGGAACGCTCGCATTTCGTCGTCGGTCATCCCGGTGGTGTCCCAGTTGAATGACGGCGACAGGTTGTAGGCCAGCATCTGCTCCGGGTGCACAGCATGGATGGCGTCGGCGAACTGCTTGGCGTCGGCCAGATCCGCGGTCTTGGTCTCCATCCACAACAGGTCCGCAAACGGTGCGGCGGCAAGGGATTTGGCGATCGCATAGGGGATGCCGCCGCGCACCTGGTAGTAGCCCTCAGGAGTCTTGGCAAGCTCGCAGTCCCACGCTACATCGACACCCAGATCGCGGGCTTTTGCCTGTGCGGCGTACAGTGACGCACTGGCGGCGAACGTGCGCCATTCAGCCGGCGTCATGGCAGCGGCCTCGCCCTCTTTGGCCCGGAACTGGAGCACTTCGGCGACGGCCTCGCCATAGGTGTTCAGCCCGGAATCCGCTTGCCACGCTTCAACGAACTTCGACTCCACCTTGTCGAACAGCGAGTCAACCGACTGGCTCGGATCCTGCTGCCAGGCGGCGGCCGCATCGTCGATCAGGCCGACGATGCCGTGGCTGTCCAGCCAGGCGTCTGCGGTGGCGTACTCGCCCTCGGGTAGCGCGTAGAGCAGGTGGCCTCGCAGATCGGTGACGCCCTTGTTGTTGAAGCGCCGCATCATGGCTAGGAAGCACGACTTGTACGACGGGATCTTCAGATTGGTGGCGCCCAGCAGGAACGGTTGATCGCGCTCGTCGGCGCGGCTGTCGATCAGATTGGCCGCCTCGGCGTCGGTGCGGGCCACGATGATGCCAGGCACCCCCATGATGTCCAGCTGGAACCGTGCGGTGTTGAGCCGCTTGAGTTGTTCGTCAGAGGGCACCAGCACCTTGCCGCCCTGGTGGCCACACTTCTTGGTGCCGGGGCGCTGATCCTCGATGTGGTATCCGGCGACACCGGCCTCGACAAAACGACGAATCAGGTTGCGTACGTGGGGATCTCCGCCGTGGCCGGTGTCGGCGTCGGCGATGATGAACGGCCGGTAGTCGAACGGGGCGACCGCGGCACGTTGTTCGGGGGTCATCTGCAGCCGCAGGTACTGCTGGTTACGGTCCGCGGTCAGCAGGGCACGCACCAGGCCCGCGGCCTCGTCGGGTACTTGGCTCAGCGGATAACTGGCCAGATCGGGACCGGGGTCCTCGCTGATGGATCCTTTGGCCGAGGTGGCCCAACCACCGAGGTAGATGCCCTCGATGCCCATCCGTTTCATCACCACGGCCTGCCCCGGTGAGTAGGGACCGAAGGTGGTGATGGATTTCTTCTGACTGAACAGTTCGCGCAGGCGTGGATAGAACGCGGCGGCAGCTTCGCGGGCGACTGGGTAGTCGGTGGTGATGGTGCCGCGCTGCTCTACCACCTGGCGAGCGGTGTAGAGGCGGGTGATGCCGGTGAAGCGGGAGCTGTCGAAATACTGCTGCACCGCGAGGACATCGTGTTCAAACGGCGTTTGCGTTGATGATTCGGCTTCGATGGCCATGGACTGGTGCTCCTTGCTGAGCTTGCTCTCCGATGGACTCCCCGAGTTTATCGCCGCGCGGCGGCTTCGCTGCGGTTTCGGCGTCCACGATCGGGTCGGCCAGGACCACGGCGCTGGCAGGTACGTTGGGCTGATGGCCAACGCAGTGCGATTCAGTGAAACTGGTGGACCAGAAGTTCTGCGTTGGGAAGAGCTACGCGTCGGAGAGCCCGGTCCCGGCGAGGTCCGGATTCGGCACCATGCGGTTGGCCTGAACTTCGCTGACATCTACTTCCGCACCGGTATGTACCCGGCGCCGCTGCCGTCGGGCATCGGTGTCGAGGCGGCTGGTGTGATCGAAGCCGTAGGCCCCGATGTGCCGGGCTTCAGCGTCGGCGACCGGGTCACCTATACCGGCAGCCCACTAGGCGCCTACAGCACCGAACGTGTCATGGCGGCGTCGCATCTGATCGCCTTGGACCCCGCGGTGGGGTTTGAGTCGGCCGCAGCGTCGACCATGCGCGGATTGACGACCGCCTATCTGCTGCGCCGCATCCATCAGCTCTCACCTGGCGACACCGTGGTCCTGCACGCCGCCGCGGGCGGGGTTGGTCTGCTGTTCTGCCAGTGGGCAAAGTTGTTGGGCATCAAGGTGATCGGCACAGTGTCTTCCGAAACGAAGGCCGAGGTTGCCCGGGCGAACGGCTGCGCGGAGGTGGTTGTGCTTGGCCGCGACGACCTGGTCGAGCGGGTACGCAATCGCACCGGCGGAAAGGGCGTGCCGGTCGTATATGACAGCATCGGCGCGGCCACCTATAACACGTCGCTGGACTGTCTGGCCCGACGCGGACTGCTGGTCTGCTTCGGCACCGCGTCGGGGCCGGTCCCGCCGATCGATGCAATGCAATTGGCTTCCAAGGGTTCGCTTTTCGTCACCCGGCCCGCCCTGGCGGATTACATCGCCGATCCCGAGGAACGCGCCGAGCTGGCCGGGGAATTCTTCGGTCATGTCGCGGCAGGCCGGATCGCCGTACAGATCAACCAGCGGTACGCACTCCGCGACGCCGTTGACGCCCACCGCGAACTGGAATCCGGGCGCAGCGTCGGTTCGTCGGTGCTGCTGCCCTGACCTCGGATTGCAACGGGTCGTCAGCCCGCTGTGCCGACGAGGATCAGCATCATTCCCACTGCCGTCAGCGTGATCGCAGTGATCCCCGCGGTGTGTTCCTGCACCCGGTGCCGCATCCGATCCAGCCATTTGTCGGCATAGCGGGAGGCCAGCAAGTGCGCGAGAACCGGTAGGGCCGTGGTAATTCCGGCCCACACGACGAAATAGCCGACGGCAGCGGCCTTGTCGACCGGATTGCTGACCGCGATGTCGATGGCGACCCCGCCGGCGATGCACGCCAGGAGGAATTTGGGATTTGCGACGGCCAGCAGGAAGCCGATGACAGCGGTACTGCGGGGTGACGCATGCTGCAGGCGGGCGAACCAGCCCGAAGGGTCGGCGTAATGGCTGCGCCGGAGCCAGGTGATGACGCCCAGCGCGATCAACCCGATCCCGATCCAGATCTGAATGCGATGCCCGGTCCGCGGCGCCGAATCGGGGCTTGCCGGCGCCACCGCGATCACCACGGTGATCAGCGAGATGATCCCTGCGAGCCAACCCGCCAGGTAGGTCAACCCGGTGAGGCGCGGGCGGTCGGAATAGAGCAGCAGCAGAACAGGCGGCAGAAACGCCATCGGGGACAGTGCGACGATCAGGGCATAGGGGATCAGCTCGGCGTACATGGTGCCGCTAGTGTCCCAGAACCCGGTTGAGGTAATCGTTGGCGAACACCCGGTCCGGGTCACAGTGGTCGCGGAAGGCGACGAATTCATCGAACCGCGGGTACACGGTGCGCAGGTATCCGGCGTCGCGGGTGTGCATCTTGCCCCAGTGCGGTCGACCCTCGTAGCCGACCATGACGGCTTCGATGTCAGTGAAGTAACCGTCGGCGCGGTCTCCGGCATAGCGATGCACAGCCACGTAACCGGTTTCTCGTCCTGTCGCGGTGGACAGCGTCAGCTGATCGGCTGCCGCGACGCGCACCTCGATGGGGAAGCTGACCCGATATCCTTTGTCCCTGGCCACTCGTCGTACGCCGTCGAAGGCCTCGGCCAGCTGCTCCAGCGGCACCGCGTATTCCATCTCGCGGAACCGCACGTTGCGATCGCTGGTGAACACCGCGGCTGACGAGTCGACGATGACGCGTCCTGACAACGCATGCCCGGACACCATGTTGATCGCCGGGACCAGAGCCGGTGCCGCCACACCCACTCGGCATAGCACCCCGAACAGCTTGTTGCTCAACAACTCGTCGTCGATGTAGCGGCGCGTACGGCCTGGACCGGAGGCCGCGGTGTGGCCGTCGATACGGCGGTTGTACTTGGTCAGTGCCGCATCGGTGTGCGGGAACCAATAGAACTCAAAGTGGTCGGTGTCGTGAATCGAACGGTCAAGGTTGGCCAGGACGTCGCCGATGCCTGCCGGACGTTCGATGGCTTCGATGCAGAATTGCGGCACACATTCGATGGTGATCGCGGTGATCACTCCGAGTGCACCTAAACCGAGTGCAGCACAACGTAATTCGTTGTCATCAATGATGCTGCGGTGTTCACCGGTGCCGGTCACCAGATCGAGCCCGACGATCTGGGTGCTGAGGCCGCCAAAGCCCAATCCGGTGCCGTGGGTGCCGGTGGAGGTGGCGCCGGCGAGCGTTTGGCGGTCTATATCGCCGAGATTGGTCATCGCCAATCCGTACGGTTCCAGTAGCGCGGGAATCTCGTGCAGATGGGTGCCGGCCCGGAAGGTAGCGCGGTTGCCGTCCACCCCGATCAGACCGCGCATATTGGTCAACTGCAGCATTGTGTCGCCGGGCACACCGATTCCCGAAAAGCTGTGGCCGGCACCGACGGCTTTCACGGTCGTGCCGGACCGCCTTGCTGCCGTGATGATCTCGGCTATCTGGTCAACGCTGGTCGGGGCCAGTTGTCTGACGGGGTTGGCCGATTCGGTGCGTCCCCAGTTCTGCCACGTCACACGAATGCCTTTCCCTCGCCCCGGTAGGTGAGGACGTCACCGATCACCGCACCGTCGACCAGGGCGATGCTGTTGACGTGCTCGCTGAGTTCACCGGACTTGGTGTGGCGGAACCATACTCGATCTCCGACTCGCATCCGGGTCGCGGCAGTGCCACGCAGCGGGGTCTGCACTTCGCCGGCGGCCTCGCGGGACTGGTAGCGCAGCCCGGCCGGCCACACCGGACGCGGCAGTCGGCCGATGTCCGGCGGTCCGGAGGCGATCCAGCCACCACCATGGCAGGTGACCACGTCAGTGCGGGGTTTGCGCACCACTGCCACGCCGAAGCCGAGTGCGGGCGCTGGGGTGAAGTGCTGGTAGTTGTCGAACAGATGGCCGCCGAAATAGCCGCTGCCGACTGCAATGTCGGTCACCGCGGGGTCCTGCGCGGTGACCTCGATGGAACCGGTTCCGCCGGCGTTGACCATCTGCAGATCTGTGAGGTTCTCGATCGCTTCGACGATCTGGCGGCGCCGCGAGCGTAACTCGTCCATCGACATCCGCTGCATCAGCCGAATCAGGTGATTTTCCAAAGGTTTTCCGGGAACATCGTTGCCGACCCCCGCGACCTGCGCCTCATAGGACATCAGGCCGACCAGGGTGAAGCCCGGTCGTTGGACGATTGCGCGAGCCAGACGGACCGCCTCGTGCTGGGTATGCACCGGAGAGCGCAGCACCCCGAGGTCGCCGATACCGGGCAGCCGTAGCGAAGCGTCGAGATCGATCGCGACGCGGACGGGTGAGCGCTGACCAGGGGCGAGTACCGAGTCGACCACATCGAGGTGCGCTGTCGAATCGACCAAAAGCGTGACGCGTTCTAGCGCTTGTGTGTTGGCGCACAATGCCGAGATCGCCGCGCGGTTGGTACTCGGATAGCCCAGCAGGACGTCATCGATTCCGCGCCGGCCGGGGCCGTCGGTGGCCAACCAGATGGCCTCGGCGAGGTCATAGGCGAGAACACCGGTCACATGGTCAGAGCCGACCAGGGCGTCGATAACCGATCGGACCCGCAGCGACTTGGTGGCGATGCGCAACCGGGCTGTGCCGGCGCGGCGGTTCACATCGGCGATGTTGTGCCGTAGGGCAGGAAGGCTGAGCGCCGCCACCGGGCTGTCCTGGTCGCCGACAGCCGCGTCGAGCTCGGCCCAATATCGGTCGGCATCGGTGAGCCAAGGCTGCTGCTGCGGGGGCGCTGCTGACAGCAGCTCGTCGAGTGGCGATGGCGATTGGGCCATGGGGACCATCCTGCTCCAGGACTTGCCTTCCATTGCGCCGCTGGTCGGGCACACTTATCAACGTGTCGGAAACGTTGCCGGAACCCCTCAGCGGGACCCGTGGGTTTCTGCCTGCCGTTGAGGGACTAAGGGCGTGTGCGGCCATCGGTGTCGTGGTGACACACGTTGCCTTGCAGACGGCACATTTGCACGGCGTCTTTGGCCGATTGCTGGCGCGCCTGGATATGTCGGTGGCGGTGTTCTTCGCCCTGTCCGGGTTTCTGCTCTGGCGTGCACACGCGGCTGCGGCCGCCGGGCTCCGGGAGGGCCCGGCCACCGCACCGTATCTGCGCTCGCGGTTGGTCCGGATCATGCCGGCCTATCTCCTCACCGTCGTGGTGGTGCTGAGCTTGCTGCCGGAGGCGCGTACGGCTGACGGCACGGTCTGGATCGCGAACCTGACGCTGACGCAGATCTACGTTCCCAAGACGCTGTTCGCCGGTCTGACCCAGATGTGGAGTCTGTCGGTCGAGATGAGCTTCTACCTGGTGTTGCCGTTGCTGGCGCTCGGGGCGGCAAAACTGCCCGTGCGGGCGCGGATACCCGTGATCGCCGCTGCCGCGGTGCTGAGTCTCGGGTGGCCCTTTATGCCGATCCCGGCGTACAACGGTGCCAATCCGCTGAACTGGTTGCCTGCGTACACCTCATGGTTTGCCATCGGAATGCTGTTGGCGGAGTTGACTTTCCGGCCGGTCAGCTGGCCGCACCGGTTGGCCCGCCGGCCACTGGTG
This sequence comes from Mycobacterium sp. OTB74, assembly GCF_029892685.1. Lineage (GTDB taxonomy): Bacteria > Actinomycetota > Actinomycetes > Mycobacteriales > Mycobacteriaceae > Mycobacterium. The sequence goes on from NZ_JARXVD010000024.1 coordinate 61,986, forward strand.
ATGGGCGTCATCGCAGCCACTGCGTATGTCATCGGGGCTTCACCATTGGCAATTCCGTTCGACTCCCGGCCGGCCGGAGTCGAGCACTACATGGTGCGCATGGTGGTCGGCTTCGTGGTGGCCGGCGCGCTGCTGGCACCGTTGGTCCTGGGCCGCGGCAGCGATCGGCACCGTGTGCTGGCCGGTGCGCCGATGGTGACGTTGGGCCGCTGGTCTTACGGGCTGTTTCTATGGCATTTGGCCGCGCTGGACATGGTGATCGCATTGGTGGGCCCCGAGCCGTTCCCCGGTGATCTGCTGGTCATCGCGGTGTTGACCACGGGCTTCGGCATCGCCATCGCAGCGGTGAGCTATGCGCTACTCGAGGAGCCATGTCGGGTTGCATTGCGCCGCTGGGAATCGCGTCGACGCCGACCGCATCTCGCTGAAGGTGCCGATGCGGTGCTGGATCGCGCCGCTTGACCCGCGCCGCGGACCCTTCGGAGGGCCGAAGGAATGACGCCCCGTTGTCAAAGGCGATAGCCTGTCGAGAATCGGGTTCGGCCCGCCGTACCCGTGTGAGCAGCCCCGGAAGGTTCCGCTCGAGAGGACAATCAGGATCAATGACTGAGCGACAACCTGTTTCATCGCTGGCCGGCGCCGTGCTGGCCGGCCTGGCGATGTTCGGCGGCGGACTTTCCCAGGCGGGTCAGGCCGCCGCAGATCCGGCCCCTCCACCTCCGGCGCCAGCCGCACCCGGCACGCCGGCCCCGGGCCAGCCGGTGGTCAGTGCCGCCGACGGGCCGACCGGGCCTGTTGCACCTCCGCCTGGCGGTCCGCCGCCGGTGCCGGAAATCCAGAACCCCGTCTACGGTCAGGGGCAGACTCCAGGCCAGCTCGGATACCTTCGCGATCTCTGGCACACCTTCCGCAGCGGCAATCCGGTAGAGGCGCTGACAGCGCCCCCGGATGAGGTGAGTGGGCCCCCGCCGGGCGCGGGTCCTGCTCCCAAACTTCCGCCTGGCTACACGTCATTGACTGACCCAGGCTCGTCCACACCAGTGTCTGAGGGACCCAAAACAGGTGGTCCGGCGTTGCCGCCCGGGTACTACCCGCTCAACGGGCCGCCGCCGCCAGGTTGGTTTGACCAGCAACCGGGTTCAGCTCCGGCGTCACCACCTGGGGGGCCGCCACCGCCGGTTGGATTCGTCGCCGGTCCGCCGCCTGGTGCGCCCACACACTGACCGGTGGTCACCCATTGGGCAGACCTCGCGTAACGTGCTTATGTACGCTAAGTATCTGTAGTCCGCTCGACGCTGGAGTAATCATGATGATCAAGTCCGCTCTGTCCGCTGTCGTCGTTGCGGGCGCAATCGCCGCCGGTGCGCTGGCCCTGGACGTGCCGCTGGCCGCCGCTCAGCCCCCGCCGCCCGCACCCGGGCAGGGCGAGGTGCCGCCGAATTGGGCGCCGCGCAAACCTGCCGAGATGTGGAGCGGTCAACCGGTCGTGTGGACCTCGGGTTGGGGTGGACGCTGGGGCGTGTGGATCAACGGCAGCTTCATCACGTTGTCGTCAAACCCGGTGACCAACGGCGGCTGATTTAGCAGTTCTCGGTCGGACGGTCAGACCCCGTCGTGTGCGGGGTTTGCCGGCGTGCCGCATGTCTAGGCTGGACTGCATGGCTCGCACTTCCGCACCCACTGGCCTGATCAACATCGAGGAGTGCCTGGATTCATCGGGTGGGGTGGTGCTACCGCCCGGTGCCACGCTGATCTCGCTGATTGAGCGGAACATCAACAGCGTTCCGGACACCGTGGCGTACCGCTATCTGGACTATTCCAGCGCTGCCGAGGGACAGTCCTCCGAGCTGACCTGGGCCCAGCTCGGGGTTCGCTTGCAGGCCATCGGCGCTCGGGTGCAGCAGTTCGTTGCGCGGGGCGATCGGGTCGCCATCCTGGCCCCACAGGGCCTCGAATACATCGCCGGATTCTTCGCCGCGATCAAAGCCGGAGCCATCGCGGTGCCGCTTTTCGCGCCGGAGCTACCGGGCCACGCCGAGCGGCTCGACACCGCCATGCGCGACGCCCGTCCGACCACGGTGTTGACCACCGTGGCCGCGTCGCCTGCGGTTGAGGAATTTCTGTTGTCGCACAACGATATTGGCAAGCCCAACATCGTTGTCATCGACGAGGTGCCGGATAGTGAGGCCGACGAGTTCGTGCCCGTCCAGCTGGATGAAGATGACATCTCGCACCTGCAGTACACCTCGGGTTCGACGCGCCCACCGGTCGGCATCGAGATCACCCACCGCGCCGTAGGCACCAACCTGATCCAGATGATCCTGTCGATCGACCTGCTGGACCGGAACACCCACGGCGTCAGCTGGCTGCCGCTGTATCACGACATGGGTCTGTCGATGATCGGCTTTCCTGCGGTGTACGGCGGGCACTCCACGCTGCTGTCGCCGACGGCTTTCATCCGCAGGCCTTTCCGCTGGATTCAGGCGATGTCTGACGGGTCGAGCGAGGGCCGAGTGGTCACTGCAGCACCCAATTTCGCCTACGAATGGGCCGCTCAGCGCGGGGCACCCAAACCCGGTTCGAACCAGACCAACATCGACCTCGCCAATGTCGTGATGATCATCGGCTCCGAGCCGGTCAGCATGGACGCGATCAAAGCGTTCAACAAGGCGTTCGGCCCGTACGGGTTACCTCCGACGGCGTTCAAACCCTCGTACGGCATCGCCGAAGCAACGCTGTTCGTTGCGAACATCGCCCCGTCGGCCGAAGCGTCGGTGGCCTACTTCGATCGGGACCGGCTGGCGGCCGGAGAGGCAGTGCGGGTCGCCGAGAATGCCCCCGGCTCGGTCGGCCAGGTGTCCTGCGGCCAGACTGCGCGCAGCCTGTGGGCGGTGATCGTCGACCCTGAGACCGGGGCAGAGCGCGCGGATGCCCAGGTCGGTGAAATCTGGTTGCAGGGCAAGAACATTGGCCGCGGTTACTGGGGCCTGCCGGAGGAGACGAAGGCGACTTTCGATGCCCGGTTGGGGTCCGCGCTGGTTCAGGACAGCCACGCTGATGGCGCGATGCTCGACGGTTCCTGGTTGCGCACCGGAGATTTGGGGTTCTACTTCAACGGCGAGCTGTACGTGACCGGGCGGATGGCCGACCTGATCACCATCGATGGCCGCAACCATTACCCGGACGACATCGAGAACACCGTCGCCGACGCATCGCCGGTGGTTCGTCGCGGTTATGTGACCGCCTTTTCCGTACCGGACGAAGGTGGTGAGCGGTTGGTGGTCATCGCGGAACGCGCGTCGGGGACTGCCCGCACTGATCCGCAGCCTGCGATCAAGGCGATCGGCGAGGCGGTGTCCGCCGGGCACGGTGTGGCGGTGTCGGAGGTTCGCCTGCTTTCGGCGGGCGGCATCCCGCGCACCACCAGCGGCAAGTTAGCCCGGCAGGCCTGCCGGACGGCATATCTGGATGGGACGTTGGGCACGCACTGAAACCAGCGCCGCTACCACCTGGAGGCGATGTTGGCCGCGATCTGCTGAGCGATCTTCACCGCCGAACCGGCCGGATTGGCGCTGCAGGTGTTGACGTCGGCAATGATGTTGTTTTTCAGCGTCAGCGCGCGTTCACAGGCCCAGCCGGGTGCTGCGGCCTGCTGCTCGGTGGTCACGGCGCTCAGGGTGCCGTTCTCATTCGAGACGGGTCCGACGACCCACTGGGTCTGGCTCTGCAGGTGTGTGTACTGGTGGCAGCCCGGCCACTGCCGAGCCGCGTTGTCGAAGAATGCCTGGGCTTTGTCGACTGTCAGAAACAGGACCACAGCCTGCTTGAGGTAGTGGGTGAATTTGTCGCCGTTGTTCATGCTCTGGTCGCGTTCGGCGCGTGAATTGCTGCCCACGTAAGTCACGGCCTCAGCGGCGCCGTCGAGGGGGAGGCACTCCGGGGGCGCCATGGTGGTGCTGTTGTCGGACATCGCGGACTGGTTGCTGGTGACGGCCATCCCGGTGGTGCCCATTGCGGCGTTCGCCTGGTCGGGATTGACCAGCAGAGCGTCGAGTTCACGCTCGACCAGCGGGCGCGGAATGAAGACCCGAGTGGCTGTCGACTCGGCGCTGACGATGGTGTTGGTACATCCGGTGAGAAGCAGACAGGCAATGGCAACGACGAGTCTGGCAGTTGGCTGGCGCATATGCTCCTCCCGTCCCAGACGCTTGCGGAGCGATCCGCGCAACACCGCCCCTCTTGAAGACTAATGGTGCTCCCGTAGCGTCGCCGCCTGCGGTAATTCGGCGGAGATTCTTCATTACGATGAATCGTCGTTCTTGGTAACGGGCAGGGCACCGGGTAACTGACCTCAGAGACTAGCAACGGCCGGGCTCTAGGAGCCCGGCCGTCACCTTCACATCATCGAAGCTCAGTTGGACGCGTCGAGGATCTTGATCGCGAAGACCAGAGTGTCACCCTGCTGGATTCCTGCGCTTGGCTGACCGTCCGGGTAACCGTCGGCCGAGGTCATCGCAACGCCGACGGTGGACCCGACCTTCTGGCCGGCGATGGCCTTCTGGAAGCCGGGCACAACGCCGGTGAGCGCGAACTGGGCCGGCTCGCCGCGGTCATAGGCGCTGTCGAACTTGTGTCCGTCACGGCCATCGAAGCCGGCGTAGCAGACGGAGACGGTAGCGGTGGGAGCGACGACCGGTCCGGTGCCGGGCTGCAAGGTGTGCACCTGGGTCTGCGCGACGCTGAATGGTGCGGACACCTTGACCACCGGTGCGGCGGTATCGGTGGAGCCGGTGACTGCGACGCTGCCGGTCGCGCCCGTCAGCGTCCACTCAGGAGCGCCCGCGTTCTGCGGTGCGGCCGTCGGGCAGGTCGCGGGTGCGGCCGGAGTGTCGGTGGCGGCCGGGGTGACGGCTTCGGAGATGGAAGGGATGGGCGCCGAGGTCGACGGTGTGCCTGCGGCCGGGGTCTTGGTGTCCGAGTCGCACGCGGCAAGTGTTACGGCGAGCGAGGCAGCGCAGGCGACGATGGCTACGGAGGACGGGACACGCGAGATGTTCACGGTCGCCCAGCCTACAGGCGCCTAGCGGTGTGCCGCGGTGGTCTCCGCCCGCCGGAGGATGGCGACGAGAAAGTCCGAGTCGTCGGTGAACGGCCGCAGATCCCAGGTAGACAGCAGTAGATCCGGGGTGAACCCGGCTTCGGCGGCGTCAGCGAAAAACTGGTCGAACTCATAGTCGCGACCGGCGCCGAAGCCGATGATCACCCGACCGGCAGGTGCAACGTGGGCGTGGAGCCGGGTCAGCACCTGTACCCGGGTGGCCGGAGCCAGAAAAGTCATCACGTTGCCGGCTGAGACGATCAGATCGAATGGCGTACTGATGCCCAGGGCGGGTAAGTCGAGTTCGGCAAGATCACCCACCAGCCAGCGCGGGCCCGGATGGTCCTGTTCGGCCGCTTCGATGAGTGCCGGGTCCACGTCAACGCCGACGACGTGGTGGCCGGCTGCAGCCAGATACCCGCCAACCCGGCCCGGTCCGCAACCGGCGTCGAGGATGTGGGCTCCGCGAGGCGCCATCGCGTCCACCAATCGAGCTTCGCCGACCAGATCCTCGCCGGCGCGTGCCAGGGAGCGAAAGCGTTCGATATACCAGGCCGAATGCCCGGGATCGGCCGCGACTTTTTGCATCCAGAGGTTCTCCTCGACCATCCAGCCATTGTTGCAAGCTCGCGGCACCGACGGGAACGGCCGGGTTCGGCAGTGGCTGGAGCGCACGCAACGGAATAACCGGACTGTCGCAGAGCAGTGCGACTCCGCATGCGAGCGGCCACGGTCAGCGGTGACGCAATCGAAGTCGTCCAAGGTGCTAGACGCCCATAGGTTATGCGCGTAACCTCACACCCGCGCAGTGACCGGGCTCACTCGGTGATCGTCCGCGTGTGCTGTGCGTACGGCGAACAGTTCCCAACGATTGAAGGCACCGCGCTTCTCCGGGGCGGAGCGGCTCGGCGAAAGGATGAAGGACAGTGACTAACACCATGGACGTCGATCCTGCGGTTACGATCCCCAGCGGCGGGATCATTCCGGTTTTCAACCCGTCGAACGAAGAGCAGATCGCGGAGGTCCCTGATTCTGATCAGGCCGCGGTTGATGCGGCGGTGGCCCGGGCGCGGGAGACGTTCGAGTCGGGGGTGTGGCGCAAGCTGCCCGCCGCCCACCGGGCCGAGGTGCTCTTCAAGGCAGCGGAGATCATCAAGCGGCGCACCGAGGAACTCGCTGAGATCGAGGCGCGCGACAACGGGATGAATGCGTTGGCCGCGCAGCAGATCATCAAGGTGGCCAACGAGATGCTGATCTACTACGCCGGTTGGGTCGGCAAGATCCACGGCGAGTCGAGCAATCTGGTCTCCGATGGTCTGCTCGGCCACTTCGAGAACTACCACACCTTCACCCAGCTCGAGCCGGTCGGTGTCGTGGGCCTGATCATCCCGTGGAACGGGCCGTTCTTCGTTGCGATGCTCAAGGTGGCGCCCGCGTTGGCGGCCGGTTGTAGCGCGGTGCTCAAGCCGGCCGAGGAAACCCCACTGTCGGCTTTGAAGTTGGAGGAGATCTTCCGGGAGGCAGGTCTGCCCGATGGTGTCCTGAACGTCATCACCGGTTACGGCGAGACCACCGGCGCGGCGCTGACTGCGCACCCCGATGTCGACAAGATCGCCTTCACCGGATCCACCGAGGTGGGTCGGTTGATCGTCAAGGCGGCCGCGGGCAATCTCAAGCGCCTGACCCTGGAGCTCGGTGGCAAGTCGCCGCTGATCATGTTCGACGACGCGAATCTGGACAAGGCGATCATGGGCGCCGGCATGGGCCTGCTCGCCGGCTCGGGCCAGAACTGCTCGTGTACCTCACGGATGTATGTGCAGCGCGGCATCTACGACCAGGTCGTGGAAGGTCTGGCCGCTTTCGCCAAGATGCTCCCGATGGGCGGATATGAGGATCCCACCTCCGTGCTGGGTCCGCTGATCAGCCAGAAGCAGCGCACCCGGGTTGAGGGCATCGTCAACGACGGAGTGGCCGGGGGTGCGGAGATCATCACGGGCGGTAAGCCGATGGACCGCAAGGGCTACTTCTACGAGGCGACCATCATCACCAACACCACGCCCGATATGCGCCTGATCAAGGAAGAGATCTTCGGCCCGGTCGGTTGCGTGATCCCCTTCGATGAAGAGGAAGAGGCGATCGCCGCGGCCAACGACACCGAGTACGGGTTGGCAGGTTCGATCTGGACCGAGAACCTGTCCCGGGCTCATCGCGTTGCCAATGAGCTTCGTGGCGGCCAGATTTGGGTCAACTCGGCGCTGGCGGCCGATCCGTCGATGCCGATCTGCGGACACAAGCAGTCCGGTTGGGGCGGCGAGCGCGGCAAGAAGGGCTTGGAGGCCTACTTCAACACCAAGTCGGTCTACATCGGCCTGACCTGACAATGACCGGGCGGACCCGATCAGCGGTACCCAACTTGTCGCTGGTCGGGTCCTGAAATTGCCTGCAGACGAGAGCCTTTCAGCTCTACCCTGGGCCGCTGTTGATTGTCTCGATCAACAGCGGGCTTCGGTGGCTCGGTGCGATCGGCCAGGTACCAAGCTGTACCAGCCGCGCCCTGGAATACCTTGTGCACCTTCGGTTTACCAGCAGCGCAGGTCCAGCTACAGCGGAAGGATCACCACGCCGGCTGAGCCTTCGAGGTGTGTGGCGCTGTAGTGGGCACGCTGTGGCTGACCGATCCCGGTCAATGTCATCGAGTGCACCGTCGTGATCAACAGGGTGTGTACCGGCACCGACTTGGCTTCGCCGAGAACGACCGGCGGGATCAGCAGCGTGGCGGTGGTCGATCCGACGTCCACGGTGAGCCGTAGTACGACTGAGACCAGGGTGCCGAGGTTGGCATCCTCGGTGACTGTGACTTGGTCGGCCCGAAATGTCTTGGTGACGTGTGTGTCTTCATAGACCAGCTTGACCGGCCCATCCTTGGTGAGTGGTCCCGAGCCGCCGGGGTAGTAGGTGATGTGAATTCCCCCGCCGTGCAGGTGATACACGTTGGGTGCCACGCTGGGCACGGCGTTGGCGGCGGCGGGTTTTGGTGCTGTTGTAGTCATGTCGGGCCTCGGTTTCGTTGGATGCGCCCCACCAGTCGGTGGGGCGTCGTGAATTACGGAACCCATCTTCAGACGACCATGAACCCCTTGACTTGCGTAGTGCACTACTTCAATTGACACGCAATACGCGGGCTGCGACGAGTAGTGCGCGCACCAATACGTTGCCCGCCGGATCGGGATGCGGTGCCTACCATGGGTGACTATGGCACCTGAAACGGCGACAGCCGATACGGTCGATCTCGCCGATTTACTTGACTTCATCCGGCCTCGGCATCGGATGGTGCTGACCACATTCCGCGCCGACGGGTCGTTGCAGAGCTCGCCCGTAACTGGCGGACTCGACGCCCAGGGCCGAGTGGTTATCGCGAGCTATCCGCAACGCGCCAAATGTGCGAACATCCGCCACAGGCAGACCGCCAGCGTGGTCGTTCTCTCCGACGAATTCAACGGCGCGTATGTCCAAGTCGACGGGGACGCCGAGGTCATCGACCTCCCGGACGCGGAGGAATTGCTGGTCGACTACTACCGAGCGATCGCGGGGGAGCACCCCGACTGGTCGGAGTACCGCCAGGCCATGCTGGACCAAGGCAAGTGCTTGATCCGGATCACGCCGCGCCGTTGGGGACCTGTGGCAACAGGCGGCTTCCCGCCGAAGTGACGCACAACATGAGCGATTCACCCGCTGACTCGACCGTGTTGCCCGCGGCGTTCATCGGTCACGGCAGCCCGATGAACGCCTTGGAGCACAACCGGTTTACCGCGGCGTGGACGACCTTCGGCCAGTCGGTACCACGGCCCCGAGCGATACTGGTGATCAGTGCGCATTGGTACATCACCGCAACCGCGGTCACCGCCATGGCCCGCCCGCGCACCATCCACGACTTCTACGGCTTCCCACAGGAATTGTTCGACGTGCAGTATCCCGCGCCGGGGCTGCCGGAACTTGCCGACGAGATCGCCGAGACAGTGAAACCCACCTGGGTCGGGAGTGATCGTGACAGCTGGGCTATCGACCACGGCACCTGGTCAGTGCTTGTGCACGCCTTTCCAGATGCCTCAATTCCTGTCGTGCAGTTGTCGATCAACGCAGAGAAGTCTCTGGAGGAGCACTTCGCGCTCGGTGCCCAGCTGTCTGAATTACGCAGTCGCGGGGTCCTGATCATCGGAAGCGGCAACATTGTGCACAACCTGCGGGCCGTCAATTGGAAGGTCCCCGAGAGTGGATTCGACTGGGCCATCAGGTTTGACGACGCTGCGGCGAACCTGCTGACGTCCGACCCATCCCGCGTGGTGCAGCTACGCGAGCATCCCGACTATGCCGCCGCGGTCCCGACGCCGGATCACTTCATCCCCATGCTCTACCTCGCCGGTCTGAGTTCGGCGGCCGGCACACCAGCGGATGTCTTGGTCGACGGCTACAGCTACGGGTCGTTGTCGATGACCTCGTATACGGTCGGGCCCAACTCACCGGCCGACGTCGCCTAATTGTTCAGAACGAATTCGATTGGCAGCCAGCTGATCTCGATGCCACGAGGCGACCGAGATCCCGTTCCGACTCGCCGGCGGCTTCCGCGCCCGCGTTCGCGAGCGGTGAGCAACCGCTGGATGCGAAGCGCGGTGGGAGGCGTTCAAGGCAGGCCGCTGAACTGGTGCTGCAGTACGGGCATTGGCTAACTACCGATGTGGTGTTTTTCACTCTGTGAAACGGAGTTCGCGGCGCCGTCGATAGACAGGGCAAATCAGTCGATATCGATCCCACTCGCCTGACTGGCCAGAGCTTTCGAGGAGCAGCCCATGGACGTTGTGCTCGGTGTCGTCCTGACATCGCAGATGGCCGGGCTCACGGTGTCGACAAGCGGTGGGGCAGACAATGCGGTGCTCGATCACGCTGCCGTGTACTTCGATCACAAGAGCAGCTATGCCGCTCAACTCGCCGACGCGGTACGCCAGCTGCGCCGGCGGGCCGTCAGGCGTCGCTGCCGGCTGCGATCGATTGCCGTCACCTGGACTGCCGATGCCGATCAGGACGCGGTGCGGTTCAGTGAGCTCCTCGCAGAACTTGGCATGGGTACCGACCTTGTGCCGATCCCGCTGGCCGCAGCCAGCACGGCACTGGTGGCCGACAATGGATACACCGACACCGCTATCTGCGTCATCGAGCCTGACGTCGCAAGCGCCGGCGTTATGCGTGGCCGCGTGGTCATCGCCAATCTGGACGGACCGCGGCTGTCGCTCGCGCACTTCCGGAACGACGGGAGCGCCACCCATTGGCTGACGGAACTCTTCGATGACTATGACCGTCAACCTCGCCTTTTCGTCGTCGGTGGAGACGACAACACCAAACGGCACCTCAGCGGCGCCCGCGTTGCGATTGAATCCCGAACAGAGTCCATGACGGCGCTCGCACACGGCGCTGCACTGGCTGCGCGTTGCAGCGATGGCGTCGTTACGCATAGCCGCCCTGTGCAACCGAGGCGGCCCCGCAAGATGGTTTCGTGGTCCGTGCCGCCGGTTGCCGCGGCGGTGTGCATCGGCGCCTTGGTCGCTGCGATGCCGCTCGGATGGGCTACCGGCCCGCATCTACAAGACTTTCGATTCGCGCCTGCGCCGCCGGCGGTTAACTCCGCACCGCCCGCTCCTGCGTCGTCCCCCGGCGGCACTGCGCAGCCCCAACTGCCCCCGCCGCCGCTGCCTTCAAGCGCAGCCACGCCCGTCGTACCGGCACCGTCCGCCGATGACGCTGAGGTCATTCAAAAGCAGAACCAGAGCGACACGTCCACGCCGATTCCTGATGCCCGTCGGCACCAGGAATCCATCCCAGCGGCTCCGTTGCAGCCGGCGCCACTCGGCACGGCTCCCGAACTTGAGCAAGGCCCCGGGGGGATGAATCCGCACCCGGTCGACCGCCCCGACAACTGTTTGGCATTGTGCGGGTTCGTGCTCTAAGCGGTTGGCACGTGGTTTAGCTACTGTTGCCCCCGTGTTTGAAGCCCGGCCATCAACCGGGGGTGCTTCGGGGTGTCATCGCACCGGCGTCCCTTTCGAAAAGCCAAGGGCCCGTGGCTGAATTGGTGTCATCGAAGGCGCTTGAAAGGGTCAGGACCGGCCGGAGTCTTCGCACTCCGTGGCATCTGGCCAGAATTAATTATTTGCTGCGTAAATGCTGTGTGCGTCCGGTCGCGGGCAAATGCGAGTAGGTCACTACTCGTGACTGCCCCACGGTGGCGCGGCGAAAGTAGGCATGCACCGATAGGTGGACCATGCCGACGTTGGACCAGACCGCGCGGCGACAACGAAAGGTAATTAGATGAAATTTCAGGCGTACCACGGCGTCAGCGCCGCAACGCACCAGACCCATGTGACCGATCTGTCCAAGGCCGGCTACGGAATGATCTCCCTGAGCGTCTACGGAAACCCGGGCAATGCGCAATACGCAGCGGTGTGGGTCGATCGACCGATGCCGGCATGGACGGCGATTCACGGTGTCGACGGCAATGCGTATCAGACGTGGTTCAACAACAACGTCAAGGCGGGCTACGGTGCGTCGCTGGTTTCGGCGACCGGCTCCGGCGGCAACGCGATCTTCGCCGCGGTGATGACGAAGGGTGTCGGGGCGGGTTGGGTTGCCCACCATGGCCTTACGCAGTCGCAGTTCAACGCGGTCAACGCGTCGGCGCAGACGAGTGGGCTGCGTCCACATTCGGTGACCATCTACGGTGACTCGGGAGCGCGGCTGTACGCCGGGGTGTGGTGGCCGAACACTGACTGGGTTAAGTGGATGGTCAACCCTGCCGACGGCGCCTCGCACTACCAGCAGACGTTCGACCTCGACACCCAGTTGCCCGGTTACACCCTCAATGCGTGGCGCCCGGCCTATGTCGCGCTTTCGGGCGACCACACGTACTGCTCGGTGTACAGCGACGATGTCGTCGACAGCTGGTACGCCCGCCATGGACTCACCGCAGCCGAGTATCAGACCGAATTCGACAAGCAGCAGAAGGCGGGGCGCTACCCGATCTGTGTGCAGGGCGGTGGCAGCGGGGGAGACACCCGGTATGCGGCGGTGTTCGCCAAAAACGATGTGCCAGAGGCGCGTCAGTGGACGGCCACGGGCCAGTCGGTGGCCGCCTACCAAGCCGTCGACCAACTGTTCCAAAGCTTCATGCATAAGCAGGCGATCCGCGCAGCGCAGGTGGCGATCCTCAAGAACGGGACCACCGTCTTCAACCGCGGCTACACCTGGGCCGAGCCGGGTTACAAGACGACGAAGCCCAGCGACCGCTTCCTGCTTGCCAGTTGCAGCAAGATGTTCTGCGAGGCGGCAATCCAGTCGCTGTACGACGCGAAGATACTCAGCCCGGGTGATGCTGCGTTCGCCAAGCTCGGGATCTCGAACCCGGGCAACGTCACCGACCACGACAAGATCACGGTCCAGGAGTTACTCGACCACACCTCGGGCTACGACGACGGTATTCCGCCATACTTTGACCCGACTTACTCGATGGGCCAGATCGCCAACAGCCTCGGAATCACCCATCCGACCCGGTTCGACATCTGCAAATACATGTACGGTCAGCCGCTGCAGCACGCGCCGGGTACGACCAATGCGTACTCCAACTTCGGATACCTGATGCTGGCCGCCCTCGTCGACAAGCGCGGTGGCACAGGCGATTACTGGACTTACCTGAAGAAGACCCTGCTCGATCCCGCCGGGATCGCAGAGGTCGAGGTGATCTCCACAGCCGCCTCCGGCCGTCACAGTGAGGAGGCGATCGCCGAAGACCCGGGCATCGGCCAGAACGTCCTCAAGCCGGCAGTGTCGGATCTAGTGCCCTCGGTCTACGGCGGCGACGGTGAGATCAACGAGGTCGGCGTCGGCAACGACGGACTCGGTGCTTCGGCGCACGCGCTGGCTCAGTTCGCCCACCTACACGCCGCGTGGGGCAACGGTCCGCGCGTCAACAGTGCGCGGGAAGGCTCGACGCCGGGTGCGTCGACGTTCGTCTGGACCCGCAACGAGTTCGACATAGCCATCACGGTCAACACGCGCGCCTGGCGGCCTGGGACTAATCCCGTCAAGTTGCCGGGCGGCAAGACACAGTCTGTCGTCGAGCAGTTCCAGATGCAGGTCGACGCGGCGATCTCCTGAAGGACTATCTACGCACCGTCGATTGTGGGCGGCTCTCCCGGTGGCGAGGGTCGCCCACCATCGATCCCTAAGCTTCCCAAGTGAATTCGGCTTAACTCTCGAATACCGGTGGTGTCGTGTTGGACAACCGGGGGTCGGGTTCGCTGGATGTCTGAGCGAGCAGACCGCGCAGGCAGTGCACCAGGAAGGACCAATTCCTCGGGTTCTTGAAGTCGATGCCCGCGAGGAGTTGGCGCAGCCAGGTGAGAGTGTCGAAGTAAATGCGCTCGCAGACGAGGTTCTCGTCGTTGTCGAAGATGAAGTAGGCGGTCATCCGGACCCGGAATCGGTTGCCGGTCGGCGGGATTGCGCCGAAGTACCCGCGGTGGGTGCCGAGGAGCCAGAATTCGACGATGACAGCGTCGTCACTGTGACGCAGGGCGATGATCTCGTGGTCCTGGTCGGGGAATGCGGCGCGGGTGTCGTGGTAGTAGGCGCGGACTTCGGCATCGCCGTCGTGGACCTTCATGAGCGGGATCAGTTCGTAGTGCGGGTGCGGGAACGTGGACAAGGTGGCGTCCCAGTCTTGGCGCACTTCGTCATGGAAGTGGTCGAGGACAACTTTTTCGCGGGCTGCGCGGATCTCGGGAGTGGTCATCGGTGGCATCTCCGATCGTTATCAGCTTGTGGGGGTGTAGATTTCGCGGTTGACGAGGCGGGTTGCAGCGTTGAGGTCGTGCGCGGGAAGCATGACGGTCGGGTGGTGGCTCGCGAATTCCTTTATTTTGCGCAGGGATTCGATGGCCAGTCTCGGGTTCTTGTTCACCCCATCGGTTTTCTCGGCATCAAGCAGCGCTTGGTCGTACGTCGCGTCACCGAGCAGGAAATACGTGACGTCATCGGCGAACACGATGACGCTGAGGTGCCCGGGGACATGTCCGGGGGTGTCGACGGCGACGACTCTGCCATCGCTTGTGAGAGGGTAACTGCGGTCGAACGGACCGATTGCCGGGCCGGAAGGTTCGAGGATCGTGGGCTTGAAGCTATTGGGCCACTGTTTGGGCACGGCGCCCTCCGTGGTGGCAGGGATGTAGTGGCGGAAGGCCTTCCAGTGTTCTCGGCTCACGTAGACCGTGGCGCCGACGAGGTCGGGCAGCCCGTCTCCGTGGTCGTGGTGCAGGTGCGAGACAACCACACTGCGTAGATCCGCAGGGCCGAGTCCTCGCTGGGCGAGTAGGGCTCCGATGCCTTGATCTTTGGGCACGTCGATATGGACGGCAACGTGGAAGAACGGTTGCCACCAGGGGAAGTAACCACCGAGTCCGTGTGTGGCGCGGGGGGATTCGCCGCTGTCGAACAGGATTGGACCTTCTGGATGGTCGATGAGATAGGTGTTGATGGGCAGTGGTGCGGTCCAGCGGCGGTCGGTGAGCACGCGGGCTCGGCGGAGCGGGACCGGTAGTTTCGCGCTCTGCGTCTGATGGGTTGGTCTGATGCGGACCGTGCCGGTCTGCAGGATAGATACCGTGATGGTGCTCATGCTCATTGGTCGCCTTCCACGAGGCGGTGGGCCCCGTTCATGAGCAGTTGGATGCTGAAATCGAGTTCCTGCTGATGATCGAGCACGGCGAGTTCGGACGCAGCTTCGGCTACCGCCGGGTAGGTGGTCTCGAGGAGTGCGCCTTGGTCGCTGGTGACGACCGGAGGGGGTGCTGTGCCCTCTGGATGGGTCATGCCGACTTCTCGAAGAAGCGAGCCCACCATGAGTGCGATGTAGGCGCGCAGGACGTGGACCGCGGCCTTGGGATCCAGCCCCGAGCGGCGAGAGACCCGTAGCGCAGCATCGACCATTGGCAGGATCGACGGGGTGTTGAGGCGGCGCACCAGCAGAAGTGGTGCGGCATGGGGATACTTCAGAGCTCCGTCGCGAAATGCATGGGCGAGTGCTCGGATGGCGTCTTCCCAGCTCATTGCGTCGACATCGGGGATCTCGACGCCGGCCATCACCGCATCGGCCATCGCATTGAGCAGGTCTTCTTTATCGGTGACGTGGTTGTACAGGGACATGGTTTTGACCCCGACCTCCGCCGCTACCTTATGGAGCGACAGCTTCTCCAAACCTTCGGATTCGGCGAACTCCAGTGCCGTGCGCACGATCTCATCCCGGCCGAGCGTGCCCCGCACTCGTCGAGGTCCTGGCATGCGAACTCCTTGACTTATGTCGTAAGGTTTAATCAAACTTATGGCATAGGTGTGCGCTTGGCAAGAGAGGAACTCGATGGCAATCAGGCTTCCCGATGGTCAGTGGAACCTCCGCGACGAGCCCAGGGTCGCGCCAGCCGATCGGCGCCGGCTCGAGCGCCTATCATGCGTGGTTCTGTGGCTCATTCGAAGGCGTACCACCAAGGGCCGCAACGATTTCAATGTGTTCTTGACCTTGGCGCGCCTGGGCAAGTTGTTTCCCGCGCACAGCATCTTCCTGTCGCAGGTGCTCGGTAAAACTCGGCTGTCCACGGCAGAAAAGGAACTGATTGTGCTGCGTGTGGCTTGGCGCCTGGGTTGCGCCTATGAGTGGTCGCACCATCGTCACATGGCCGACAACGCAGAGGTGGCGCCGCATGTGATTGCTGCGGCCACCACCGAGGATCTTCGTGGTCTCTCACCGCGTCAGAGCGCACTCCTGTGGGCCACCGATGAACTCATCGCCCAGCACAAACTGACCGAGTCCGGTTGGGCCGCAGCGCTTGAGCAGCTCAACGCCGACGAGGCGCTCGAGCTATCTCTGTTCGTCGGGCACTACGTGATGATCGCCATGGTGATCAACACCGCCGGGGTTCAACTTGAGCCTGGCTTCGATGTGGTCTGCTCCAGCGGCTGAGCAAGCATCGAATGCGAACGCCCGTAAGCAAAGTAAATCGCCACGCCGATCACCATCCAGACCACGAACCGCAGCCAGGTCTCTACTTCAAGGTTGATCATCAGCCACAGGCATGAAAGCGCGCCCAGGATCGGTATCACCGGAACGAACGGAACACGGAACCCGCGTTTCAGATCGGGCCGGGTGCGGCGCAAGATCGGAATGCCGGTTGCGACCAACACGAACGCCACCAGGGTGCCGATGTTGACCATTCCCGCGAGCGTGCCGAAATCGACGAACGCCGCGAGCACCGCGCATACCACGCCGACGATGACCGTGAGCCGCACGGGTGTGCCCCGTCTGCCGGTGTGCGCGAGGCCGCGGGGGATCAGGCCGTCCCGCGCCATGGCGAAGAGCACCCGGGTCTGGCCGAGGAACATCACCATGACCACCGTCGACAGGCCGGCCAACGCGCCGATGGAGATGATGTTTTTCGCCCAAGTGTTGCCGTGGATGGCGAACGCCGTTGCAAGGGTTGCATTTTCGCCCTGAAGCTGGGTGTACGACACCATTCCGGTGAGGACGATCGACACTGCCACGTAGCACACCGTGACGATGACAAGTGACCCGAAAATGCCGCGCGGCACGTCGCGCTGCGGATTGCGGGTCTCTTCTGCGGCAGTGGCGACCACGTCGAAGCCGATGAAGGCGAAGAAGGCCAGGCTCGCCGCCGACAGCAGGCCGAACCAGCCAAAGGTCGTACCGCCGGACCCGGTGAGCCAGGCGAGCAGCGATTGGTGCACACCCTCCGCTATTGCCGACGGCTCCGACGGCGGGAGGTACGGCGTCAGGTTGGACGTCTTGAAGTAGGTGGCGCCCACGACCAGGATCAGGACGATCACGCTGAGTTTGATCGCCACCGCGACAGCAGACACCCGCGACGACAGCTTGGTCCCGATTGCGAGGAGGACCCCGACGATCGCGATGATCGCCACGGCACCCCAGTCGAATGAGACCGACCCGATGTGTGCAATCGGCGACACCGATCCACCGAGTACATCGCCGAGGTATTGTGACCAGCCTTTGGCGATGACCGAAACTGCCAAGGCGAATTCGAGAATCAGGTCCCAGCCGATGATCCAGGCGACCAATTCTCCAAAGGTGGCGTACGCGAAGGTGTAAGCACTGCCGGCGACGGGGACGGTTGAGGCGAACTCGGCGTAGCAGAGCGCGGTGAGCCCGCACGCTATCGCGGCAAGGACGAAGGACAGGGACACGGCCGGCCCTGCCATGGTGCCCGCGATTCGAGCGGTAAGGGTAAAGATGCCGGCACCGATCACGACAGCGATGCCGAAAACAGTGAGATCGGTTGCCGTAAGGTCTTTACGGAGCTTCGAGTCCGGTTCGTCGGTGTCCTGAATCGACTGTTCAACCGATTTGGTGCGGAACATTCCGCTATTGGCTGTCATCCGTTCACACCGTCGAGCACCTGCTCGACGAACCGGTCCGCCGGCGCAGCGCAGATCAGTTCGGTCTCGTTGGTTTCAGCGCTCATAGGCGTCAGAGTAGCCCCGAGGACACCCAGCACATAGCGGTCGACCAGCAGGCCGGTTTGGCGTGTCGAACGGGTTGGACCAGGGTAACTTTCGAGGTAGCTGACTCGTCCTTGTATGTGTGGCCGCAGATTCCGGCGGCTGGCGCGACGATATACGTGGAGGCATCGTCATGGGCACCAATATGTACGCCGATGCGATGGGCGATGCGTATCAGCGTCTTCAGGGGTTAGGGTACGAGCGCGGCGAAAGGGACTATGCCAACCACGGGCCGATGGCTGCAGAATCCCTGTGCACCATGGGATTTGGTGACTACATTCCGGCCTGGGTTGAGCGGTACACCCGGCGTGCCGCACACCACGACCCGCCGGAACCGCGGCTGAGCATCGACGCGACCGATGAAGCCTCTTGGCGGGGCGCTATGGGCGAATTCCAGCGCGTAGGTGATTGGGAGCAGCTGTTTGGCCGCGAACTGGCCGAACAATCGTGGCAGGACGTGCTGGTTCACTGGTGGCCGCGACTGTTGCCCGGCTTACTGGCGGGTTTGACGCACGGCCTTATCCGTACCGCGCACGCGGTGCGTTGCCTGTCTGCCACCAGCCAGCCCCATGACCTTGCACTGCAGGAATTTTCACGTGGTCTGGCGTACTGGGCGGCGCGCTACAGGCCTCTGCCGGGCACCGTGGCGTTGATTGGTGAGTGCTCGGTCTCCGAGGCGGTAGCCCGCCTACCGCGACCGGGGCCCGACCAACCGCCGGACCCAGGCGGTCGGATGAGCATCTTGGCTCATGCACCTGGGTACGACGAAGCCTTGTCCTCGCTGAATACCGTTGCGCCGGCGCATCGTCTGAGCGAGATGACAACGACGTTCGCCGGGGTATATCTGAGGCATCCGGAGGTCGCGCCGGTACCGCTGATTCACGGGGTCACTGCGCCATCAGCGATGCGCATGGTCCTCGGACACTTGCCCGCTCAACTGCATGTCGGGTCGGTGGCGGCGATGTGGCAGGTCCATGTCGCGTTACTGCTGATGTTCACCAGTGGTCCGCGTGACGAGCAGGATGCACTTCAGTACGCGTCGCACGTGACGTTGCCGACATGGGTGGACCTTTTCGAGCGAGCTGTGGCTAGCGGTGACGAACATGCCATCAAATTCACGGAGGCGTGTTACCGGGAAAACCTTCTGCAGCCCGACCCGCGGTTCCCGTGCGCCGTCGCCGCGGCGCTGCAGCGCATGGGTTCATCAAGTAGCGCATTACTCTAGGTCGCGCCCGGCCGCCGGGAAACAATATGACCGTGCGCGGTCGGGCGAGCCTGCGCAGTAGTCGATTCCAGCCGAGCGGACTTGAAGCGAAACGGGGGTCTCACATGTTGATCGATCTGCGCAAACCCGCTACTTATCCATTGACAGCAGAGCTGACTGCGGAAAGCGAATGCGACCTTGTGATGAAAGGAGGCATCACCAGTGGTGTGATTTACCCGCGAGCGGTATGTCAGCTGGCGGCGACGAAGCGGCTGCGAAGCGTGGGCGGCACCTCTGCCGGTGCAATCGCCGCAGCGGGAGCCGCGGCTGCCGAGTACGGTCGCGATGCAGGTGCTGGTGCCGAGGGTCGCGCGGACGTCGGGTACCCGCGACTCGCCTCCCTGCCGGACAAGCTCGCTGAAAAAGACGGCGGTCACACCACGCTTTTCAACCTGTTCCAGGCACAGCCGGGGACACAAGCGTTGTACCGCCTGCTGTCCGTCTGGATCAGCGGAGGCACGATACGCCGACGACTTCTCCGGTCCGTCGTTCCCTTGGCTGGCACCCTGTTACGCAAGCCGACACTGTGGTGCGTAGGCCTCCCCGTGGGCCTAGGGGTCCCCGCCGCAATCCTGATCTGCGTGCTGCTCGGCCATTCGCGATGGCCGAATGTGCTTTCGTCGGTGCTGGTCATATTGGGACTGTTGCTGATTCTCCTCATCGGGCTGGCGACTGCCGTCGTTTGGAGTTTGACGTATCGAGTACTCCACGATCTGCCGGCCAATCACTTGGGGCTGTGTTCCGGAATGGAGGCCCAGACCGGTTCTCCGCCGGCGCTCACCCCGTGGCTGGCCGACGAGTTTGACGCGATGGCCGGCCTGAGCCCAGATCAGGCCCCGCTGACGTTCGGTCTGCTGAACCAGAAGGGCATCGAATTGGCCATGTTGACAACGGATCTGAGCACCGGAACCCAGAACGAGCTGCCGTTCAAGAGCCGGGTATGGGCCTTCAGGCCCGAAGAGTTGGAGAAGCTGTTCCCGAAGCGGATAGTTGACCATCTGATCGCAACAGCTCCGGATGACCCCAAAGACAAGGTGCTGCAACGATTCTGGAACGAAGGCTATTGTCCGTTGCCGGACCCCGAAGACATCCCGGTGATCGTGGCGGTCCGCATGAGCCTGAGCTTTCCTGTGTTGCTGTCGGCTATCCCGCTATATGCAATTGACTACACCGTGTCCAGCAGTGAAATCGTCCAGCACTGTTTCTCTGACGGGGGCATCACCAGCAACTTCCCGATTCACTTCTTCGACGTCGCGGTACCGAGTCGGCCGACGTTCGGCATCAATTTGGTTGAAGTCGAAACCATCTACCCTGATCAGGAACGCAATGTGCTGCTACCGGCCGACAATGGCGACGGTTTGCAGGCGCCGTCGGCTGAGATCACCTCAGTGCCCCAGCTCGTCCGCGCGATCCTGAACACCATGCAGAACTGGGCGGATTCGATGCAGTGCCGAGTCCCCGGATACCGCGGTCGCATCATCGCCGTCAACCACAACAAGAAGGAGGGCGGCATGAATCTCAACATGGAGCCCCCGGTCATCCACGACCTCGCGACCCGTGGACAGTACGCAGGAGAGACAACTGACAACTTCAATTTCGACAACCACCGGTGGGTGCGGTTCCGCTCCTTCCTACAGACCCTCGACGACAGCGTGAAGCCCGCTGGGCAGACGCTGATCCAGGGTAGTGTCGACGGCATCGCGTCCTACGACGACCTGATTGCCAATCCGCCGTCATATCGCCACTCGTGGAGTCCAGAGCTCCAGGAGGTATTCAGGTCAGCCAAGTCGGCAATGGTGTCGATGTCGGATGTCTTTACCACGATCTGCGCCGAGATCGACCATGACGACAACCCGATCGGCAATGGAGCGCCGAAACCGCAGCCGCGCCTGCAGGTACGGCCGCGACCGATTTCGTAACCGGCGCGGGTGCAGGCCGCGGGCGGGAAACGGTGTCGTAGATCGACGAGTGGCTGCGGCGGAACCTAAAGTAGACCTCGCCGCAGGCAACCCGCCGGTACGCAGATCTACCGAACAACGCAAACCGGCCAGTCGCAAACGCGATCCGATAGGAGACCGGAATGAAGACGGTATTGATCACCGGAGCCGGAACGGGATTCGGGCACGAGGTCGCTATGAGACTCGCCGAGAAGGACTTTCACGTAATCGCTGCGGTGGAGATCTACGCACAAGTCCAAACGCTGAAGCGCGAGGCCGCCGAGCGCGGCGTGGCACTGCAGGTAGAGAAGCTCGACGTCACCAACGACGGCGACCGACGCAAAGCACTGGGATGGGACGTCGAGATTCTCGTCAACAACGCAGGCATGGGCGAGGGCGGATCAGTTCTCGACATTCCCGCGGCGAACATCCGCCACCAATGGGAGGTAAACGTCACCGGCCCGCTGTTGTTGACGCAGGGGATCGCCAAGCAGATGGTCAAGCGCGGACGGGGGCGGATCGTCTGGGTTTCCTCGCGTGAAGGCCTGAATGTCAACCCGTTCACCGGGATTTATGCCGCTTCCAAACATGCAGTCGAGGCCATTGCGGAAACCATGAAGCTCGAACTGCAGGAGTTCGGCATCGAAGTCGCCACGGTCAATCCCGGGCCGTTTCTTACGGGCTTCAACGACCGTATGTTCCAGACCCATGAGAGCTGGGAAGACGACCCCGCCGAGAGGCTGTTCGATTACGCCGAACTCGCTTTCCCCCGTGCGCAATTCGACCCGGAAGAGGTGTACGCGACCATGACGGCCGTGGCAGCCGGCGAGGTCGACACGTATCGCAACCTCGTGCCGAAGTCCATGATCGAGGAGACCAAAAGTCTCATAGACGCACCTTGGCACAAAAGGACAACGGACGGTCTGGGCAACCGTCCCGACCAGATCCAGCATTCGTTCGACATGGAGCCGGAAACTCCAGTGTCATAGGAGGGTGCCTGCCTGACACCCTGCTGCTGAAGATGTTGGGGTACAGCCTGATTGGACTCAAGAGCTCCTGGAGGGAACCGTCATTGGGCTATGCGTGCCGCGCTTGAATGCTTCGGCCAACCCTACGGACCAGGAAGGCTGAACTGATCTCTGCGACCGCGTGCGCCGCAGTACCCGCGGCGACCCACGCCAACAGTGCGGTGATCGACCCCTGCAGCGAAGCCGCGACCAACGACCCGATCGCCAACTCGGCCAGAGCAGCGATCAGCAGCACTTTCGACCCGCGTTCTCGTCTTGCGGCGATGGCGGCCATGACCCCAAGAAATCCTCGGAGGATCAAAACGGCGCCCATCACGGCGGACAGTCCGACAATCGTGGCCTTGACAGCCAGGAATGCCACGATGGCGGCGACGACGAACACCAGTGCCAGCGACCAGCGAGCTACCCGCCAGCCCCGCGACGCCAGCGCGCCCACTACGGCTTCGCCGGCCGCCGCCAGGAGGCACACCACAGCGAACAGGGTGGCGATAGCCTCGATCGTAGTGAAGGTGAAGCGCAGAATCACCACCGCGATCCCGCACGACACAGCGCCGGCGATCAGAAACACCCACCAATACCGCGACTTCGACAAGAAACTGTCGGTCAAATGGCCGACGAGATCGTGTTGGCGCTTCGCAGGGGTGGCCTCGGTCGGACCTGATTGATCCATTACTGCTGCATCGCTTTCGATTCGACAGTGCTAAGCCAATTAACAGTGCTAAACCAATTAATTGTGCTCCCTGCTCGGCAGTTGTACCGAGGATTTACCAAGCCGGGGCGGTTTCATCATCGATTCGGGGCCGCTCGCTAGCCTGTCCAAACCACCTTGTCGGTACCAACGGCATCCCGATAAACGACGCTGTTGGGCGCTGTGCCCCCTCGTACGTCGAAGTAAATCCGCCCAGTTGCCTGGGTGCCCAGTGCGAGCGGTTGGTTGGGAAGCCCGTCCGTCTCGTTTCCCTTCATGTCCGCGTAGGTGGAGCTGTTGACAGCTCGCGCGTTGAAATCAGAAATGTTCGGAGTCGGAGAGCCGCTCACAGCTTGGGCAGTTACATCGGAGTACCAAATGCCGTCGTTGTGACCGCTGGGTTGTAAGTTGCCCACGGTGTAGCTGATGGCGCCACCTGGGCTGGGAATCTCAGCTGTTTGGCCGAACTGCAGCGGTTCGGGGTCGGCAAACGCCGGTGTCGCCGCCAAGATTCCGGCTGTCGCGATGCCGGCCGCAGCTGCCGTTGTTTTCCATGCGATCTGCGAGAACGTCACGTCAAGCTCCCTTCGCCGCATTCCTGTTCTCCAGGAATGAGTGCATTCTCTTGCACTTAATGCGTATCCAAACTCGGGGATTTCAAACCTGTTTGGTATGGCTGAAAGGTCAGTCTGCTGACGGTTTAGATGCGTATCACGACTGGTGTCATCTGGGTTCGCACGGACGTGCGCGTATCGCGATGGTCATGACGGCCAGGACGAAGAACAGTAGAGGGTGTGTTTAGACGGCAGTAGAACTACGGTGCTGGGTGGAATCGGCGAAATTCTGCGCCGTGGCAAATTGAGGAGCCAAGGGACCTGATCAGTGGGTCAGCGTCGGGCGATCTCGGGTATGTGTTCAGGGCGCAGCCCGGTGCCGACGGGAAAGGGTCCGCGTAATCGCCGCTACTCCCAGATCCGCAGCAATGCCCAGCTGACAGCGCATACCGTCGTCAGGCACAACACGGTTAGCGGCAGTCCGTATCTGATGAAGGTGCGGGTCGAGTACCCACCCGGCCGCATCACCATCAGGTTCGACTGATGGCTGAACGGATTGAGGAACGTGAACGAAATACACGTGCCTACCATCGTCAGCAGGAGCACTGGATTCAGGTCAGTTCTGGCTGCGATGGTCAGTACCACCGGGGTCAGGATGGCGGCCGCCGCGGCGTTGGTGACGACGTTTGTCAGCACAGTGGTGCTCACCGCGAGCACCAACACCACCAGCACCGTCTTGCCGGCCGACAGAGTCAGGATCGCCTCCGAAATATATTCACCCAGGCCACTTTTCACCACGATCGTGCCAAGGCCGATCGATCCGGCAATGATCGCCAGGATGTTCCAGTTGAGCGCGCGTGCCGCTGAGCGGGGCGTCAGCACGCCGGTGAGGACTGTAATTGCCGCCCCTGCCACGGCGATCAGCTCGACCGGAGCCAAACCGAACGAGCCGGCCACGATCACGGCCGCAAGTATGAGCAGCGCAATCCAGGTCTTACCCGTCTGCGGTGCCTTGCTCGCAGCTTGCTGCCACAGGCCGACCAGTGAATGGTCGTCCAGCGCCGCAACCGAGTGAGCGGTCACCAGACAGAGCTCACCTGGCTCTGCCGGCGCTTCCCGCAACGCTCTGGTGGTCTGCGCGGCCACCACCACGATGTCCTCGTCTTCCTCGAGATCACGCACCCTCGCCTGCTCGTTGGTGGCAATGGCGACGAGATACAGCGGTAGCGGCGACAGCCCGAAACGTGGGCTGCCCCAGAGGATTCGGACCCCAGCCTCGGTTGACCGATAAATCAACCGGTCGCCGGCTTGCAGCACTGACTGCGCGGCCGCGGACTTGCCCCCGCGCCGGATCTCTGCCAGCTCGAACTCGACGGTGGATTCGATACCAAGTTCAGCGGCGGTGCGGCCGACCGCGTTCGCCTGGGCCGCCACCGGGATCTCCGCTTGCCAGGACAGGTCACGATCTGCGCTCTCGCTGCGGCCGCGCAGCATGGCCGGTGCGGTCAATAGCAGTACCACCCAGCCTACGAGCGCCACCGGCACGGCGATGGGTACGAACGAGAACATCGTTACGTTGACACCCGAGGGCGCCGCGAGCGCGGCGATGAGCAGGTTGGAGCTGGTGCCGATCAAGGTGGCGGACCCCGCCAACGTAGTGGCGTGTGCGATGGGCAGGAGCACTGCGCGAGCCGATATGCCAGAGCGCTGCTCCAGTTCCTTGGCTGCCGGAATCAGCATGGCGACGATCGGGGTCGTGTTGATCAGTGCGGATACGAACCCGACCGGCGGGATCAGCCGGCGTAGCGCCTGCCCTGACGTCTGCACACCTGACAACAGCCGGTAGGTGGCGCGGGAGACGACGCCGGTGTGTAGCACCCCTTTGGCAATCACCAGCATGGCCGCGATCGTGATCACGCCGCCGTTGCTCAGCCCGGCGAAAAGCTCACCAGGTGAGGCGATTCCGAGCAACCCGGCGGCCACCAACGCGCAGAGCAACGCCAGCACCGCGGGCAGTCGACCAGTCGTCATCGCGACCAGAGCGAGAATTACGATCGCTGCCGCAGTCAGTGCCACGCCCTACATTGTCGGGTATCGAGCGCCTAATCGGTGTCTACCAACCAGATTCGTGCGGCGGCTGTCCCTTGTTGTGGAACCGGGCCAGCGGAAAGGCCTGACCGACAGGCAATTACGAGGGTACTGAGCGGTTGCCAACGCGAGCGCGAGTGGTGACTTACCAAATGCAAACTGCCGTGGTCTAGTGTCCTGAGTCGTTAATTCGTCTGCAATAGTTGGCGATGGATTCGAGGATTTGGTTGGCGGTTTTGGTCCACACGTAGGGGCGGGGATTGT
>NZ_JARXVD010000025.1 GCF_029892685.1 Mycobacterium sp. OTB74
GCGGGGCGAGTTCGACAAGGAGGTAGCGGACAAGTTCACCGCTGTTAAGAGTGACGTTGCCTCGGCGATCTTCAACTCGCACGGTCTTCGTGTCGCGGATCTGGTTCTGGTGCAACCCGGTTCGATCCCGATCACCACGAGCGGCAAGGTCAGGCGATCGGCGTGTGTCGAGCAGTACCGGAACGGTCAGTTCGCCCGCATGGACCCTTAGCCAGAATCCTTGGTTGGGTGATTTCCGGCCAATTGGTGGCCCATGCCGGACACCGGGTCGATGCGGGCCTCACGTCCGAGTGTGACGACGAGGTCGACATCACGAACGTGCTGCGGATCGATGAGTGGGGGGTGTTTGCTGTGATGTCGACACCAACCTCGGCCAGGGGCCGGCTGAGGGCTTCGGATGGCTGAGTCGCGCGGGTCCAGGTCAAGGGATTCAGGTTGCGGTATGGATCGCCGGCCCGGATGTCCTGCAAATCGGCCAGGATCTGTTCCAGCGACTGCTGCGTCGTGGTCTTGACGGTGTTCACCCAGGCGCTGTATTCGGTCCCGGTGGGCGCAGTGGTGCTGATCGGCTCGCCGAATTCCAGATACATACGCTGGGGCCGGGGGATCAGAGTCGGGCCGAGTCCGCGCACTGGCGGCATGGCCATGTCGCCGCGGCCGCTGAGTCGCTCACCAATGGATTGGGTCAGCCGGCCGAGGGTGCTGTCGCGCTCGATGAGTGCTTGGTAGATGTCGTCACTGCCGACCAGGCCGACCGGCACGATCGGGTAGTGGCTCTCGATGGCCACGCGCGCGAATCCGGCGCGGCCCTGCCACTGCAGCTTGTATTCCTCGCCCTTGAATTTGGGCATCTCTCGGCCGCCGCCGGGAAAGACAAGCACGGTTTCGTTGTGCCGCATCAGTTCTCGTGCGGTGTCGGGGTGGCCGACCACACCACCGTAGGCCGCGACGAGGTCTCCGGCCAGGCCCTTCGCCTGTGCCAAAGCGCGCTCGGCAAGCGGGCGAACCTGCACGCCGAGTTCGCGTCGGGCGAAGTAGGGGATCAGCAAAATCTCGGCGAAGCCGAATGCGGTGTGGTTGCCCACCATCAGGAACCGGCCATCGCGGGGCAGTCGGTCCAGTCCCGTGATGTAGGGCCGGCACAAGTCGATCAGTGGATCGAGAGTATTGCCGGTGGCGCCCAACATGTTCCGCAGTGCCCGCACACGACGGGACGGGTCCATGACGGCGGCGATCTCGTCATCGGTGACGGTCGGCCGACCCTGTGGCGGTCCGAATCCCATCGTTGCCCCATTCGATCTGGTGGTGTTGTCACCAACGTACCGACGAACTGATTAGTTTGGCTAGCAACTTAGGGTGAGATCTGCGCCGCAGTGGGCGAGGGGGTGCGGGTGAGTTCTGGGCGGGGGTTACTGCTCCCTCAAACGCAGCAGTCGCCGGGTGACCTCGGTCAGCTTGGCCAGCAGGGTGGCGTCATCGAGATCGGCGACCAACGGATGCATGACCGCTGTGCTGATGGCGCCGGACAGCATGGCCGCCTCGACCCGCACGTCATCGCCTAGCCCGTGCAAGAGCACGCGATACAGCCGGTCCATGAACCGTTGGAACGCCGGATGCTCGGCCAGCAGCCGCACGACGACCGGATCGAACTGGAGTGTCCGCACCAGACGCCGGTCGTGCACCGCCATTGCCAGCACCTCGACCAGCAGTTCGTCGCGGGCCTGTGGGGCGTCGTCCTGCGCCTCGGCGTGTTCCAGTGCCGGAATGAGGCGGGCCAACTCTCGTTCGGTCACCGTGATGACGATGTCTTCTTTGGTCCGGAATTGATGGTACACAGCGGCTTTCGTGACACCGACGCAATCGGCGATCATCTGTAACGAGGTGCCGCTGACGCCGTGGTCGGCGAACAGCGTCAGCGCGGCGTCCAGCACCCGCTGGCGAGGCGCGCTGTGCTGCACGTACTTGAGGTCGTCGTCGGGGCGCACCAATCGAGCATAAGTGAGCGTTGACCGCAGGCTAGCTAATCGGCTAGCCTGCCCGACTAGCCGATTGGCTAGCTAGAGCGCGAGGGAGTACGTGTGGACAGGCGAATTGATGGTGAACTGATCCTGTTGTGGACGCTGCCGTTCGTTGCGTTGATCTGGCTTTCGGCGTTCCTGCTGTTCCCGGGCTTCGCTCCGCCGATGTCGCCGACCATGTCGGCCTACCAGGTCGCGGCGTTCTACCGCGACCCGGACAACCTGCCGCGCATCCGGTACAGCATGATCCTGTTCAACTGGTTCTGTGCTGCGCTCGTACCCGTGCTGATCCTGATCGTGATGCAGATTCGCCGGATGGCGCATCGCACCCCGATCTTCAGCTACGCCGTATTGGGTTGTATTGCAGGCGGTCCCACGCTGTTTCTGATCGCCAATGTGTGTTGGCTGCTGGCCGCCTACCGGCCGGAACGGGCACCTGAA
Organism: Mycobacterium sp. OTB74; assembly: GCF_029892685.1. Lineage (GTDB taxonomy): Bacteria > Actinomycetota > Actinomycetes > Mycobacteriales > Mycobacteriaceae > Mycobacterium. Next base: position 2,460 of record NZ_JARXVD010000025.1, read on the forward strand.
TTAACCCAGATGTTCAACGATCTGGCGTGGATCACGTTCACCACCCAGGTGCCGTTCCTGATCGCCCAAAGCGTGCTGATCGCCATGGCCATCTATTTCGACGATCAGCCCCGGCCTGTATTGCCACGCTGGGTCGGTCACTTCAACCTGCTCATCGCCGCGGCCATGGTCCCAGCGGCATTCGCGGCGTTGGTTTTTCGCGGCCCGGTGGCTTGGGACGGAGCCTTGTCCTTCTGGGGAAAGAACATCGCCATCGCGTTGTGGATCGCGGTCATGGGCGTGGCGCTCGGGCGGGCCATCTACCGAGAACGCAGGGAAGTGGTTGTCACTGAACAGGTTCTGGCGTGACGACGACCGCGATGCCCGGTGGACTAGGCGGGCTCGCTCAGCAGCTGCGGCACAACCCGAAACGCGAGCTCTGGTTGGCCTGGTGGGCCATGGTCGTCTTCTACCAGTTCTTCGGAGTCATCTTCTTCATCGTCACCCGTACCCAGCCACCGCCCAACCCGGCGCTGGATACGTTCCGCCGAGTGCAGTGGTTTCACGATCTCCACTACAGCCTGCTCATCGGGTTCGCCGTAATCTTCCTGGTGTTGGGCATGACGGCGCCGATCAACGCACTGATCGCCTACTCGATGCGGCGCATGTCGATCAGCCCGGTATTCGCCTACTCCTACATCATCCTGTACTCGCTCAGTGCAATACCCGGCATGCTGCTGCTGTGCATCGTGTTGACCGTTGGTGCTTACCGGCCTGATCGCAGTCCCGAATTGATCAGCTGGCTCTATGATTTCGCCTTCTTGTCGTTCGTCGGCACCATGGGCGTGTTCCTGGCCGGTTCGCTGGTCTGGCTGACGGCCATTCTGATCGACCGAAACAATGTGTTACCCAAATGGTTTGGCTATCTGAACCTGTGCAACGCGTTGACCGAGGTGGTCGTGTCGCCGGCCTGGATCTTCCACCGCGGAGTGTTCGCCTGGAACGGCCTGATCGCCTGGTGGATCAACATGGTGGTGTTCGGTATCTACACTGGCGCGTTCATCATGCTGCTGCGGCAGGTCATCCTGCGTGAGGACTTCGGCACCGGACCGCTACCGGCGGTGGCCCGATGAAACCTGCGGCGAGGTTTGTCCCGGGTCAGCCCGACATGTGGGCCTTCGTGCTGTTTGAGACAATGGTCTTCACCGGGTATTTCGGTGTTTACCTGTTCAACCGGGCGCAGCGACCGGTCGACTTCCTGCCCAATCAGGCCTACCTCGACATGCACGTCGGCGTGCTCAATACCGTTGTGCTGCTGCTCAGCTCGTGGTCGATAGCCCGTTGCGTTGAGGCTGCGCGGGCCGGGTCCTACCGCACTGCGACGGTGAATGCTTGGGTCACAGCGGGTTTCGGGCTGATGTTTCTGTGCTCGAAAGTGGTGGAGTGGGTGCACTACGTCGGTGGGGGGCACGGGTTCAGCAGCGGTGAGCTCTTCATGTACTACTTCTTCCTCACCGGAATTCACTGCCTGCACCTGCTCATCGGCTTTGTGGTGCTCGCAGTGGTGCTCTATCAGTTGCGCAGTCCGGCGCGTCGGTCACAACAACTGATCGAGACAGGCGCAACCTATTGGCACACAGTGGACTTCCTGTGGGTGCTGATTTTCGCACTCGTCTATGTGGTGAGGTGACCGATGCGGTTCAACAAACGGTTGTTGGTCGTGTGGGGGATTCTTACCTTACTGACCTTGTCCTACTTGTGGATTGACCACGCGGCAGACCATGGCGGCGGGTTGCGTGCCAGTACGGCCGTGACCGTGGCTGCAATCCTTGTCGCGGTGATCAAGGTGCGGGTCATCTTCCGGGAATTCATGGAGGTCCGGCACGCGCCGGTGCTGCTGTGCCGCCTGACCGACGCCTGGGTGCTGTTCGTCGGCGTGGCTCTGCTGGTCAGCTATTTCGCAGGGGTGGCGTTGCGCTAGACGTGATCAGCGCTGTCGCAACGCCACCCTTTCTTTCGGCGTTGTGGCGCCCCAGATGCCGTAGAGCTCGCCGGATTCCATCGCGTGACTCAGGCATTCCAGTAGTACCGGGCAGCTGCGGCAGATCTTTTTGGCGTTCTCCTCATGGGTGACCCGCCGGGCGCCGCGGTCGTCGTCGGTCGGGTAGAAGACTTCGGCCGGCAGTCCGCGACACCGGGCGCGCAGTTGCCAGTCCCACGCTTGGGTGGTGGCCTTGCCGTACGCATGGCTGCCGGGTCGCGGCCGGTGCCGGGCCGAGCGGGTCAGCAACATGCGCCCGGTGGTGGCGTCCTGGACGACGACCGGGTGGTAGTCGGGATGATGCCGACATTCATGAGAGGCCCCGTCCTTTATTGAAAATGATTGCCATTAAGGTGTCGCCGATGTTACCGTACTGATCGCGGCTTGTCGAAAATGAATTTCATTAAATCTGGCAGGTCCTTCCCAGTCGGTGCCGTTAGTGTCGATAGGCCCGGGCCCCCGACGGTAAGGACACAGATGACGCGGCTCTGGTCCATGGTTGCGGTTCTGTTGTGTCTGGTGGCCCTGCAGTCCGGTTGTTCGACCCGGCCGAACCAGCCACCCAGCGCGACGGCTCAACCGGCGAGCCCGCCGATGGGCTGGAACTCGTGGAACTCGGGCGTCGCGCTCACCGAGGTCAACATCAAGGCGGTCATCGACGCCATGGTGGCTTCCGGCATGCGCGACGCCGGGTACCGCTACGTCAACCTCGACGCCGGCTGGGCCGCCCCACACCGAACCGCCGACGGTGAATTACAGGCTGACCCAACACGTTTCCCGGACGGCATGGCCGATCTGGCCAAGTACGCCCACGACCGCGGCATGCTGCTGGGGCTGTACGCCAGCCCATACGACGAGGGCTGCAGCGCTCAGCCCGCGTTGGCCGCCGTCGGCCATGAGACCGCCGACGCGAAGAACTATGCAGCCTGGGGCGTCGACATGCTCAAGTACGACTGGTGCCGGCGCGAGGCCGATCATCAACACCAGGTTCAGGTGTTCAGCGCGATGCGCGATGCCCTGCGCGCGAGCGGCCGGCGCATCGTCTACAGCATCAACCCGAACAGCTCCGACGACGTGACCGCAGGCATCCGTTACGACTGGTCAGGTATCGCCGATATGGCCCGCGCCACAACAGATCTGGTCCCGGTCTGGCAGGACCGCTTGCCGAGATTGGGGCCGCTGGACCCATTCGGGTGGCACACCTACCTGGGCGTCCCAGAGGAATTCAGCATTGCCGCGCGGGCGTCGGTGCGCAGCAAGCCGGGCTACGCGGTGGACGCCGACATGCTGGTCGCAGGCATCGGCTGGGACGAGTGGGTCACCATGCACCTCAAGTCAATTCGCAATACGCTGACCCTGGGGGCGCCGCCCGATGAGGTCCGACAGTTCGCGACGGCTTCTGATGCCCAACTCCTGCACCTGCTCACCGACAATCAGCCCAATCTCACTGTTGATGAACAACGCATCCACCTGTCGCTGTGGGCCATGCTCTCGGCTCCACTGCTCGCGGGCAATGACGTGCGGTCCATGAGCCCGCAGACCCGCGAGTTGCTGACCGACCGCGATGTCATTGCCATTGACCAGGATTCGCTTGCGGCGCCCGTGCATCCGCTGCCGGCCGCATCTCAAGTACTGGTGAAGTCGCTGTCCGACGGGGCAGTTGCCGTCGCGTTCTACAACGCCGGTGACAAGGAAGCCGGAATCAAAGCCACCGCCACCGACGTCGGGTTGGCGCAGCGGGACTGCTACCGCGTGCGGGACCTGTGGTCACACACCGATAGCACCACCAGTGGTCCGCTCGGCGGCGATACTGTTGCACCACATGCGATTACCTTGCTGCGCGTCACTCCGGGCTGCCACTAGGGTCGCGATCGGACGGGCGTCGATCGGACGAGTCGCGGCCCGCGGGGCGTAGCACCGCCCACCCGATGAACACCGCAGCGACCGCCAGCAGCACCAGCCCGACCCACCAATTCGCCTCCGTACCCACGTAGAGGTCGAGGCGATCTCCGCCGGCCACCGTCTCGTCGTGCGGAGCCAGCACCGCCGGAAAGAACCCGGCCACCGTCAGCAGAACGCCGTAAATGCCGAGCAGTGCACCGATGATGGTGCGGACGTCGAACAGATACTTGAGCACCATTACCTCCTAACGGACCACGATGTCGAGCACGATGGCCAGCAGCAGCATGACGCCGGCCAGCGGAACCGGCCGTAGATACCAGGGTTGCCCGGCATCGTCGGAGCCGGACAGGATGGATACGGGCGTCTCCGAGTACACCAGCCCGGTCAGCTCCTCACGCGGTTTGGGCGCAGTGACCAGGCTGACCGCGACGCTCACCGCGATGTCCACGATGAATGCCGCGGTGGCTGCCAGGAATGGCATGCCTTGGCCGGGAAGGTCGATAACCCCCACCTTGGACAGCACGAAAATCGTTACTGCAGATAGGGTTCCGGCAACCAGGCCGGTCCAGCCCGCGGTCGAGGTCATCCGCCGCCAGAACATGCCAAGGATGAACGTCGCGAACAGCGGCGCGTTGAAGAAGCCGAACAAGGTCTGCAGGTAATCCATCAGGTTCGAATAGCCCGATGCGATCACCGCGGTGAACACCGCCAGCACAGTGGCCGCGACCGTCGCGTAGCGACCCACCTTGATGTAGTAGCCGTCGGGCTTGTCGCGCACCACGTACTGCTGCCAAATGTCGTAGCTGAACACGGTGTTGAACGCCGAGATGTTGGCCGCCATGCCGGCCATGAACGAGGCGATCAACCCGGTGACCGCCACCCCCAGCAGGCCGTTCGGCAGAACGTCCCGGACCAGCAGCAGGATTGCGTCGTTATAGGTGACCTGGCCGCTACCGGTGGATTTCAGGTGGATCATGTCGCCGATGACGGCCGCGCTGATCATGCCCGGAATCACCACAACGAACGGGATCAGCATCTTCGGGAATGCCCCGATGATCGGAGAGCGCCGCGCGGCGGACATGGAGCTGGACGCCATTGCCCGCTGTACCTCGACGAAATTGGTTGTCCAGTAGCCGAACGACAGCACGAACCCGAGCCCGAAGACGATACCGATAACCGACCACACCGGGCTGGAAAAGCCGCTCAGAGCCTGTCCGGGCCACGTGTTCAACTGTTGGTGGACCGTTGCGGTCACCGTGCCGTCGGCCCTGACGGTGTCGATCACCTTCTCTTTCAAGCCATTCCAGCCGCCGACCTTGATCAGTGCGAAGACTGTCAGCGGCACCAGCGCGGCCAGGATGACGAAGAACTGCAGCACCTCGTTGTAGATGGCCGCGGACAGTCCACCGAGTGCGGTGTACGTCAACACGATTGCGGCTGCGACCAACAGCGAGACCCAGTACGACCAACCAAGCAGGGCATTGATCACGGTGGCCAGTAGGAAGAGGTTGACTCCAGCGATCAGCACCTGCGCCACCGCAAAGCTGATGGCATTCACCAGATGTGCGCCGGGTCCGAAGCGGCGCCGCATGAACTCGGGCACGCTGCGGACTTTCGAGCCATAGTAGAACGGCATCATCACCACGCCCAGGAACAGCATCGCCGGGACGGCGCCGATCCAGTAGTAGTGCATGGTGGCCAGGCCGATCTGGGCGCCGTTGGCCGACATGCCCATGATCTCGACGGCGCCGAGATTGGCTGACACGAAGGCGATTCCGGTGACCCAAGCCGGCAACCGGCGGCCGGACAGGAAAAAGTCCAGGCTCGAGGAGATTTGGCGCCGGGCTACATACCCGATGCCGAGCACGAAGACGAAATAGATGGCGACTAGGGCGTAATCGAGCGCACCGACATTCAGGCGTAGCCCGCCGGCACTCATCGCGGCCAGGGTGGTGGTCGTCATTGGGTACCTCGAGCCTCCTCATCGGCACGTCCTCGCAGAGGGTGATCCGACCGTAACAGCGGAGTCGGTGGGACAGTCCGGGAATTCCGGCTACTGTTCGAAATCGTGACGGCGCCGATCCACGGTCAGTTAGCCGACGAGCGGGACATCTGGTTCTTTGCGTTGCCCGGACACCACCCGGAGCCGGTGCCGGATCGTCGTCTGCTGCCACCGCGCTCTGGTGACCAGTCGCAGTTGCGGTTCGACCAGACCACGGGGCAGTGGGTGATCATCGCCGCGCTGCGCCAGGACCGCACCTACAAGCCGCCCCCAGATCAATGCCCGCTGTGTCCGGGCCCGTCCGGGAGTACCAGCGAGATACCGGCGGCGGATTACGACGTCGTGGTGTTCGAGAACAGGTTCCCAAGCCTGTCGCTGGGAGCGGTTACCGAACTGCCGGACACCGGTGGACAATTCGTGTCCGCACCGGGGCACGGCCGGTGCGAGGTGGTGTGCTTCTCCAGCGATCACACCGGATCGTTCGCGCGGCTGTCGCACACCCACGCCCGGCTGGTGGTCGGAGCGTGGCGCCACCGGACGGCCGATCTGATTGAACGGCCCGGCATCGAGCAGGTGTTCTGTTTCGAGAATCGCGGCGAGGACATCGGCGTCACGCTGACTCACCCGCACGGCCAGATCTATGGTTACCCGTACCTGACCCCGCGCACCGCGACCATGCTCGCGCAGGCTCGTGAGCACCGCAGCGCCCACGGGACCAACCTGTTCGCTGACCTGTTGGCCGCTGAACGCGCTGACGGCGGCCGGATCGTCGCAGCCAATGAGCATTTCACCGCCTTCGTTCCGTTTGCGGCCCGATGGCCGGTGGAGGTGCACTTCTATCCAAATCGTCTGGTGCCCAACATTATTGCCTTAGACGATGCCGAGTCCGATGCGTTGACCTCGGTGTACCTGGACGTGTTACAGCGGTTCGATCGGCTGTATGACGTTGAACTGCCGTATATCTCGGCGCTGCACCAGTACCACGGCCGCGGCCCCCAGGCAGAGGGCTATTTCCACATCGAGCTGATGTCTGTGCGGCGCAGCGCCACCAAGCTCAAGTATCTGGCGGCCTCGGAGTCGGCCATGGATGCGTTCATCGGCGATGTGCTACCCGAAGATATTGCTCAGCGGTTGCGGGAGGTCGGCGCGTGATCAGCTACTCGGCTCCCGGTCGCGTCAACCTGATCGGCGAACACACCGACTACAACCTGGGCTACGCGATGCCGATTGCGCTGCCGCAGCGAACCGTCGTCACGTTCGCTCCCGATGATTCGGCAGCGGTGACCGCCTGCAGCGAGATCGGAGACGAACCGGTGCGAATTGCCTTGGGTACCAAACCCGGTGACGTCCCGGGCTGGGCCGGCTATGTCGCCGGGGTCATCTGGGCGTTGCGGCAGGCCGGTTACAAGGTGCCCGGTGGTGAGATGACGATAACCAGCGACGTGCCTGTCGGCTCGGGTCTGTCATCGAGCGCGGCCCTCGAATGCGCCGTGCTGGGGGCGCTGGACCAGGCCGGGAACCTGCAGATCGGCCGCACCGAACAAGCCCGCATCGCCCAGCGTGCCGAGAACGAATATGTCGGAGCACCAACGGGTTTGCTCGATCAACTGGCGTCACTGTACGGCGAGCCGGGCAAGGCGGTGCTGATCGACTTTCTCGACACCTCGGTGCGCCCAGTGGATTTCGACCCCGACGCCTCGGGTGTGGTGCTGTTGCTGATTAATTCGCAGTCCAGGCACCGCAATACCGGCGGTGACTATGCCGCCCGGCGGTCATCATGCGAACGAGCCGCTGCTGAGTTGGGGGTCACCTCGCTGCGTGAAGTGCACGACGTCGCGGCTCTGGCGGGGGTAAGCGATCCGACCGACGTGCGACGCGCCCGTCACGTACTGACCGAGAACCAGCGGGTGCTGGACTTCGCCCGGGCTGTTGAAGCCGACGATTATGGCGAAGCAGGGCGGCTGTTCAATGCGTCGCAGCAGTCGATGCGCGATGACTTTCAGATCACTACAGAGCACATCGACCTGATCGCCGACACCGCTATCCGCGCCGGTGCTCTGGGCGCCCGGATGACCGGCGGCGGTTTCGGCGGCTGCGTCATTGCGCTGGTGCCCGAGGACCGCCTGGGTGCGGTTGTGGTCGGGGTGCGTGATGCGATGCGCAATGGTGGATTCATCGAGCCGGTGATCACTCGTAGTGGTGCCGCGGCGGGTGCCGGAAGCAACTGACGCCGTCGAACCGCACCCCACGGCACGGCATCCGCCGGTAACCTCAGGGCGTGCCGGAATCCACCGCGGTGAGTGCGGACGAGCTAAGGTCGCTGGAGTTCTTCTCCGGTTGCGAATCTGATGAACTCGACCGGATTGCGGCACAGTTGCACCCCGTGACGGCGGCTCCCGGCGAGGTGCTGATGACGCAGGGCGAACCCGCGTCGACCTTCATGGTGATCCGCCGGGGCTGTGTCCGAGTGACACACACCGATGCCGACGACGAGCAGCATGTCCACCAGGTCGGTCGCGGTGTGATCATCGGTGAGATCGCCCTGCTGCGCGGCGCCACCCGCAACGCCACTGTGACGGTCACCGAACCTCTGGCCGGATGGGTCGGTGGACGTGAGGCTTTGACGGCCGTTCTCGATGTCGAGCGGATGGCCGAGCGGCTGGTTCGCATAGCGCGTCAGCGGTTGGTCGAGTACATCGTCCCGCTGCCGGTGCGCTTGCGCGACGGTGCCGAGATGTTCCTGCGCCCAGTGTTACCCGGTGACAACGAGCGGGTGCTGCACGGTCCCGTCGGTTTCTCGAGAGACACCCTCTACCGCAGATTCCAGACGGCCAACACCCCCAGTCCCGCGTTGATGGCCTATCTGTCCGAGGTCGACTACGTGGACCACTTCGTCTGGGTGATGACTGCGGGCGGCAATGCTGTGCCCGTGACTGACGGCCCAGTGGTGGCAGACGCGAGATTCGTTCGATTAGGCCATAATTCGAATATTGCCGAGATCGCGTTCACGGTCGGCGACGATTATCAGGGGCGGGGCATCGGGACCTTCCTCATGGACGCGCTCGTGGCGGCTGCACGCAGCGCAGGGGTTCAAAGGTTCACCGCCCGGGTGTTGAGCGACAACCTTCCGATGCGCAAGATTCTGGAGCACTACGGTGCCACCTGGACTCGTGATGATCGGAATGTGATCGTCACCGAGTTCGAGGTACCGGCCCCACGCGAACTTTCGCTGTCACAGCACCAGTATCGCGAAATCTATTCGCTGGCAAGGTATGTCATCAAGGTGGTTGGGTAATGGGTGAGTCGCTCTACACGCGGCGGCCAGCACTGAACAAGGACACCACGCTCTGCATATCGCTGGCGGCCCGACCGAGCAACATCGGCACCCGGTTCCACAACTATCTGTATGACGAGTTCGGTCTGGACTTCGTCTACAAGGCCTTCACCACAACCGATATCGGAGCCGCGATCGGCGGGGTGCGGGCACTGGGCATCCGTGGTTGCTCGGTATCCATGCCGTTCAAGAAGGACGTGATCGCGTTGGTCGATGTGATGGAAGAGTCTGCGCGGGTTATCAATTCGGTCAACACCATCGTCAACGACCTGGATGTGCCGGGTGGCCATCTCACCGCATGCAACACCGACTACCTGGCTGTCGCCCGGCTGATCGATGAGCACGGACTGGATCCTGCGGCCTCGCTGACCATCCGCGGCAGCGGCGGAATGGCCAGCGCCGTCGCTGCAGCGTTCCGGGACAAGGGATTTGCCGCCGCCACCATCGTGGCACGCAACGCCGAGACCGGAACCCGGCTGGCCGACCGGCTGGGGTACCGCTACGCCCCGGCGGCCGAGGCGGCCGACATCGTCGTCAACGTGACCCCGATCGGCATGGCCGGTGGGGCAGAGGCCGCCGACCTGGCTTTCGAACCCGAGATAATTGCCAAGGCGCACACCGTGTTTGACGTCGTGGCGCTGCCGTCGGAGACGCCGTTGGTGTTGGCGGCGCGGGCCGCAGGTGTGGGCGTGATCACCGGGGCACAGGTCATCGCCCTACAGGCCGCTGAACAGTTCGAGCGGTACACCGGGGTACGCCCGACCACCGAACAAGTGGCCGCCGCATCCGCGTTTTCCCGCGCATGATCGCTGTGATTTGTGTGCACAAGATCTGGCCCCAGAGGATTTGGGCACTGAAAAGGGCGCTCACAGCCGTTTTCGGTACTCAAATAATTCTTCTGACCAGTGTGGCGTGCGGGGAGTCAGCCCCGCCGCCGCATCCCAGCACCCAATCACGGGTTGTCGTCGCCAATTCGGCGGGCATCGACAAGATCAGGACCCAGCTGCCCAAGGGGTACGAGATTGCGCCGCTACCCAAGCCTGCGGTGCCGACGACATTCTGGGGTCTGCCACCCCATTGGACGTCAGACCCCGCGCGATGCGGTGTGCTACCGACGCCGGACGACGATGAAATCCGTGGCTGGTCGGCGTCGGGACCCGGTGGCATCGTCTACGCCACCGCTGGGCCGGCGGTCGCTCCGTCGGCTGCCATGCTGGACGCCTGCCCCCAGTGGATTCTGACGGCCGATCAGTCGGTTGCCGCGATCTCTCACGCGAAACCACCACTGATACCAGACGCGCAAACGTTGGCGCTGGCTGTCGGGGTTAGCAGCAGGGTCGAGAACGGCGCGAAAACCCAATCGCAGGCAGTGACACTCGTGGCCTACCTGGACATTCTGGCGGTGTCGGTGACAGTGGTGACCGATCCGGGAGTAAGTGGGCCTGCGCTCCCGCCAGAATTCGCCACGACGTTGCTGGCCGCGGCGGTGCGGGCAGTGCGGAGCTGATCGGGCGACGACCGGTACATTGACGGAGATGCTTAAAACGGTGCTCGTGGTGGCCTGCGTTGGGCTGGTGGCCGCATGTTCGTCCTCGAAGCCCGCGCCCACCACCGGTGATATTTCGAAGGTCCTGGATCTGAAGTCCGAATTCGGGCCTGAGTACAAGGTCAAAACGGTGGCACCCGCCGGGATCGATCCGCGGTTGTTCGCCCGCCAGGCTTTGCCGCCCGGCTTGCGGTACGAGCCGCCCGCCTGCTCGAAGTTCGCCACCGGATTGATCGTCGAGCCTGGCGTTCAAGGCAATGTGGCGGCCGTGACTGCCGAGGGGCAGGGCAACCGTTTCATCGTGATGGCGGTCGAGACATCCGATCACATCACCCCCGCAGACCCCGGCCAGAACTGCAGGAAGATCGCCTTCGCCGGGCCGGGACTGCGCGGCCTGGTCGAGAAGGTGCCCGCGCCCGACATCGACGGCGCGACCACGCTCGGCACACATCGCGTGGTCGAGGCGATGGTGCAAGGTAAGCCCAGTGCCGGCCAGCTGTACAACTACGTCGCCAACTTCGGCAACTTCCTGGTGATCATCACGGCCAACCCGCTGACGGAGCCCAATCAGCCTGTGGTGCCGGTCAATACGCAGAAGGCGACGGAGCTCCTCACCAAAGCGGTCGCTGCGGTACGCGGCAAATAGTCACCCGGCCGGCGTCAGCGTACGTCGCGTGGCCGGAACTGGATGCTGATCCGTGGTCCGGTGGGCCGTGAGGTCTTGGGGACGGCGTGCTCCCAGGTGCGTTGGCACGACCCGCCCATGACCAGCAGGTCGCCGTGTACCTGTGGCAGCCGCAGGCTGGCCCGCCGTGACCCACCTCCGCCGTCGGCGGCGCGCGGTCGTAAGGCGAAAACCCTTGTCGCCCCGAGGCTTAGCACCGCCACCATGGTGTCCTCGGTGTTGCTGCGGCCGATGGTGTCACCGTGCCAGGCCACGCTGTCGGCGCCGTCGCGGTACAGGCACAGGCCGGCGGTGGTGAACGGCTCACCCAGCTCCCCGGCGTAAGTGTCGTTGAGCCGCACGCGAAGTCGTGCGAGGCCGGGATGAGGGGCGCGGTCCTTGGCCAGATCGTGGAAGCTGACCAGACGGGGGACGTCGAGCACCCGGTCGTACATTTGGCGTTGCTCGGCCCGCCACGGAATGGCGGTCAGCAACTCGTCGTAGAGGTTGTCGGCGTCGACCAGCCAGCCGGCGCGGACGTCGATCCAGGCGCCGTCGCCCAGCCACCGCCGCTCGGCGTGGTCGAACAGGGAACCCTGAACCGCCAAGGACACATCGGAATCGTATCGCACAGGCGTTCGATGCTCTCGCCCAAACGTCCGTTTCGGCTGCAAAGGTATTCCGGCCTTTTCGTCGATCTCGGCACCTCGAGCGCGCGAACGACTACCGCCAGGACGGCAGGATGATCTCCAGGTTCCAGAACGACGACGAAATCGGCAGACCGGTCAGGATCGGATACATCCAGGCGAAGTTCGTGATCACCAGGGCCACGTAGAAACACACCACCATCAGTCCCAGCGTCCGGCGCTCCGGGTTAGGCGATGGCGTATAGAGGATATCGCCGAGGATCAGCGCGACCATCATCACCAGGAACGGTGCCATCGGCGTCGCATAGAAGAAGTACATCTGCCGGTCGATGTCTGCGAACCACGGCAGATACCCCGCGGCGTAACCGCACAGCACCGCCGCGTAGCGCCAGTCGCGTTTGACGAAGCTGCGCCACACCGTCCAGGCCAGTACGGGCACCGCGATGAACCACATCGCCGGGGTCCCGGCCAGCATGACCGCCTTGACGCAGGACGCCGCGCCACAGCCCGGCACATTGTTGTTGTCGATGGCGTACAGCACCGGGCGCAGCGACATCGGCCAGGTCCATGGCTTCGATTCCCACGGGTGGTGATTGCCCGCGGCGTTGGTCAGCCCGGCATGGAACCGGTAGACGTCGTGCGTGTAGTACCAGAGCGAGCGCAGCGTTGCGAACCGCCCGTCGCCGATGGTCCGGCCTTCCATGTGTCGGTCGATGGCGGTCTCGGAGGCGAACCACGGCGCATACGCCGCCAGGTATACCCCGAACGGAACGACCGCCAGCGCCCACATGCCCGGCAGCACGTCCCGACGCAACGTACCAAGCCAAGGCCGCGGCACTCGGTACGCACGGCGCGCGGCGACGTCGAACGCAACCGTCATCAAGCCGAAGAACACCATGTAGTACAGACCGGACCACTTGACCGCTAATGCCAACCCCAGCAGCACCCCGGCACCGAAACGCCACCACCGCACGCCCAGGCGCGGACCCCATAAGGTGTCGGCGATCCGGCTCTCGGTCATCGCGACGTGCATTCGGGCCCGTACCTGGTCGCGGTCGACCATCAGCGCGCCGAACGCCGCAACCACGAATACGGTTTGATACCCGTCCAACAGCGCGGTGCGGGCCGAGACGAAACTGACCCCGTCGGCGATGATCAACAGCCCGGCGATGCCGCCGAGCAGCGTCGAGCGAGTGATGCGCCGGACAATCCGAGCCACCAGCAGCACCAGGATGACCCCGCATACCGCGCCGGAGAACCGCCAGCCGACGCCGTTGTAGCCGAACAGCCACTCACCGATGGCCATCAACTGCTTGGCCAGCGGAGGGTGCACCACCAGCCCGTAGCCAGGATTGTCCTCGACGCCGTGGTTGTGCAGGACCTGCCAGGCCTGCGGTGCGTAGTGCTTCTCGTCGAAGATCGGGGTGCCGCCGTCGGTGGGCGAACCCAGGTTCAGGAACCGGGTGACGGTGGCCAGCGCCGTGATCACCGCGGTCATGGTCCAGCCGTTCAGCCTGTCGGTGGGACCGAAATCCGGGACCGGGGTCAGCGGCGCCGGACTGATCACCGGGGCCGCAGGCTGCGCGTCGGGCGCGTCGAGGGCGGGGGCGGTCACGCAAGCGATCGTAGGCTGTGGGCGTGACAGCACTGTCTGGTCCGCCTGCGACACCAGTTTTTGGTCCGCCCGCGGACGTCGGCCGACTGCTACTCGCGGCGACCCCGCTGGGCCAGCCCGGCGACGCCTCCGCGCGGCTGATCGAGGCGTTGGCTACTGCGGATGTGGTGGCCGCCGAGGACACCCGGCGGGTGCGTTCGTTGGCCCAGTCCTTGAACGTGCGACCGGCCGGCCGGGTGGTCAGTTTCTTCGATCAGAACGAGGCTTCGCGGGTGCCGTTGCTGCTGGATGCGGTCAAGGCGGGGGAGACGGTGCTGGTGGTCAGCGATGCGGGCATGCCGCTGATCAGTGATCCGGGGTACCGGTTGGTGGCGGCGTGCGCCGAGGCGGGCCTGCCGGTGTCGTGCCTGCCCGGTCCGTCGGCGGTGACGACGGCGCTGGCGGTGTCCGGGTTGGCCTCGGACCGGTTCTGCTTCGAGGGGTTCGCGCCGCGCAAGGGCCGGTTGGCCTGGCTCGCCGGGTTGGCTGCCGAGCGGCGCACGTGCGTGTTCTTCGAGTCGCCGCGTCGGCTCGCCGAGTGTCTCGACGACGCGGTCACGGCACTGGGCCCGCAGCGGCGAGCGGTGGTGTGCCGCGAGCTGACCAAGACCCACGAAGAGATTCGGCGGGGGACACTCGGGGAGCTGGCGGAGTGGGCCGCCGACGGGGTGCTGGGCGAGATCACGGTAGTGCTGGCCGGCGCGACCCCGGTCGCGGATCTGGAGACTCTGGTGGAGCAGGTGCTGGAGTTGGTCGATGACGGGGCGCGGGTCAAGGACGCCTGCGCTGAGGTGATCGGTGCCAACCCGGGTGCGCCGTCGAGGCGCGAGCTGTACGACGCAGTCGTGCGCGCTCGGGGCTGACGTCGGCACTCACGGGAAGCACATCTAGTCCCGAGCCGTCAACCTCTTTGACCTGGTCAACCCAAGTTGACCAGGTCAAATCGCAAGTGCCACAACAGAGCTGGCACGCCGAGGGCTGCAGCCTAAGCGAACAGACCTCAACCAAGTCCGACGATCGTGGCGGCCTTGTGCAGGCATTCCTCCCACTCGCGGTCCGGGTCGGAGTCGGCGGTGATGCCGCCGCCAACCCCCAGAACCGCAGCGCCGCCAGCGTCGAACTCAACGGTGCGGATCGCGACGTTCAGTTCGGTTCCGGCGAGAGGTGAGGCCAAACCAACTGTGCCGCAATAGATTCCGCGGGAATGTGGTTCCCATGTGGTAAGCAGTTGGCGGGCACGCAGTTTCGGGGTGCCGGTGACCGAAGCTGGAGGGAAGGTGGCGTCCAGCACCACCGCCATCGGGGTCACGGACGGGACCTGTGCGGTGACCGTCGAGACCAAATGCCAGACCCCCGGGGCGGGTTTGATGGCCAGCAGTTCGGGAACGCGGACCGACCCGGTGGTCGCCACCCGGCTCAGATCGTTGCGCACCAGGTCGACGATCATGATGTTCTCCGCAACATCCTTGACCGACGACGCCAGTTCTGACGGCAAATGATCAAGGGGCAGAGTGCCTTTGATCGGACTGGAAGCGACCGTCTCGCCACGCCGGCTGAGGAACAGTTCCGGCGACAGGGACGCCACCGCCCCCCAATCGCCGGCGACGTAAGCGGCGCGAGCCGGTGCGGTGCGAGCCGCCGCGTCGACGAAAAAGTCAACGGGCGCACCGGATATCCGGCCGGTGAACCTCGTGCACACGCAGGCCTGGTAGACCTCGCCGGCTGCGATCGCGTCCAGACAGGACAGCACGCCGGCGCGGTGACTGTCGCGATCGGGTGCCCGCCAGTCGACCGTGTACGGCCCGGGCGTGGACGGCTTGATGTCGGTAAGCCATTCGGGAAGTGTTGCGCCGGAGAGGCTTTCGTACCACCAGTGCCCCTCCGCGTCTTGGCGCAACACACAGTCCGACCAGCCGCCGGCGGCGCCCGGAATCCGGCCGGCGCCGTCCGGGTAGGACAGGTAGCCGAACCACCCGCCGCCGACATGCTCACCGAATCCCGGTGCGGCGTCGAAGACCTCGGCCGCAGCCACCGGTTCGATCAACACGCTCGGGGCGATCACCGCACGCGAGCCGAACCAGTCGCCCAGCAACGCGGCCGGCGGTGGTAACCCGCGGCGGGCGGCGGCGTCGGCGACAGCCTTCACGACCCCGGGAGAACTGCCCAGGTCTGCCAACCGCTCGACTCGCACGCCCCACAGCTTGTCAGACGGTACGTCGGATCTCCCGCTCGACCAGCACTCCGCTCAACTTGTCGGGATTGCGCATGGCGTAGAAATGGCTGATCTTTCCGTCGGTGATCTCGATCGAGATGACGCCCTCCAAGTGATCGCCCAGGTAGAGCACCAGCGCGGGCGCGTTGTTGTAAACCGCGAGGTCGATACGCGCGTCCGGGTATTCGCCCGCACCGCGCATGAGGCCCAACACCAGGCGCGCGACCTTGTTCGCGCCGTACACGGGGCGGCGGGCGGCGCTGACCTTGCCCGCACTGTCAGCGGTCCACGTCACGTCGGGTGCCAGCAGCGTCATCAGTCCGTTCAGGTCGCCCGTGGCGGCCGCGGCCATGAACTGCGCGGTGACTTGTGTAGACGTGGCGCTGTCCGGTGCGAAACGCTTTCGTCGGGCGTGCACGTGTTCGCGGGCGCGATGCGATATCTGACGTACCGCACCCGCGGATTTGCCTACCGCCCCGGCGATTTCGTCGTACTCGAAGCCGAAGACCTCGCGCAGCACGAACACTGCCCGTTCGTCCGGTCCCAGGGTTTCCAAAACCACCAGCATGGCCATCGAAACCGATTCGGCCAAAACGATATCCGATGATGCGTCGTTGTCGTCGAGCAACAGCGGCTCCGGCAACCACGGGCCGATGTAGTCCTCGCGTCGGCGCGCGTCGGCGCGCAGGGCATTGAGTGCCTGCCGCGTAACCAATTGCGCCAGGTAGGACTTAGTGTCCCGGACGGTGTCCAGGTCCACCTCGGCCCAGCGCAGGTAGCTGTCCTGCAACACATCATCGGATTCGGTTGCCGAGCCAAGGATTTCGTAGGCGATGGTGAACAGCAGCGGGCGCAGGTGGGTGAACCGCTCGGCGTGTTCACCTCCTGCAGCGCTGGCTGATCCGGTCATGCGGTGACGGCCTCGGCGAGACGTTCGGCACGCTTGCCACCCGTCATCACGAGCACCGCGCTCGGCTTGCCGGCGGCGCGCCGGATGCCCCACAGCGTGCCCTTGCAGATCGCCTCTTTGAGCTTGGCGGCCACTCGTCCTCCGATGTAGTAGTTGGTCGGAATGTCGTCCTTGCGGGCGATCTGGATCGTCGCTGTGCGGCGGCCCAGGCTGATGCACGATCCGACGAACACCGGGTCCAGTACCGCGGGCTCGGTGCCGGCGATCCGGCTCAGCACGGTGCCCACCGCGGTCAAGGTGAGCGCGCCGGTGGCCTGGCAGCTCATGCGTAGCGGTTGGCCCGACGGCGCGGCGGCGTCGCCAGTCGCCACGATCCGCGAATCGTCAATGCTGGTAAGGGTTTCGTCGGTGAGCAGCCGGCCGATGCCGTCGGTGCGGAGCCCGCTGGCCGTGGCCAGTTCGGGGGTGCCGAAACCTGCTGTCCACACCGTCACGGCGCTGGGCACGGCTGGCTGGTTGGGCAGTAGGACCCGGTCGGCAGTGACGCCGGAGACGTTGGCTTCGATCACCGTCACGCCCAGCTCTGCCAGGCGCTTGGCCACCGAGCGGCGGCCGGGCGCGCTCAGGGAGGGGCCCAACTTGGAGCCGATCAGCGTCACATTGCGGCCGGCCTCGGCGAACTCGGCAGCGGCCTCAATGCCGGTGAGCCCGGCGCCCACCACCACTAGCGGCGCGGATAGCGGAATGTCTTGCAGGTGGGCACGGAGCCGCTCAGCTTGTTCCAATTCGGCCAGCGGATAAGCGAATTCGGCGGCTCCCGGCACCGACGTCGGCACATTCCCGGTACTGCCAACCGCGTAAATCAGGTAGTCGTAATCCAAGATGTCGCCGGAGGCGAGTGTCACCGTGCGGGCTGCGCCGTCGATCCGGGTGGCAGTGTCGACCACCAGTCGGACGTCGTCGCCGAGCAGTGAGCCGTAGTCGACGGTCGCGTCATAGTTACCGACCGTGTGCTGGTGCAGGCGGATTCGCTCGACGAACTTCGGCCGCGGGTTCACCAGTGTCACGTCGACGTCGTCGCGCATCCGCACATGGTTGGCGGCCAGTGCGCCGGCGTAGCCGCCGCCGATGACGACGATGCGGTGAGGCTTCTGGTTTCCGGTCATCGCTGCTCTCCTTTGAGGGTTGGTATGCCCTCAAGACACCGGCCGGGCCCGTTCTGTGACAGGCCCGAGCCGAATGTGGCGCAGCTCACAACTCGCTACACCACCCCGAGCGCTGCCATCGCGTCGGCAACCCGGATGAACCCGGCGATGTTCGCGCCGACCGCATAGTTGCCCGGGTGGCCGTACTCTTCGGCGGTTCCCAGGCATCGGTCGTGGATGCGGCCCATGATCTCGGCCAGGCGCTGCTCGGTTTCCTCGAACGTCCACGAGTCCCGAGAGGCGTTCTGTTGCATCTCCAGAGCGCTGGTGGCCACGCCGCCGGCGTTGGCGGCCTTGCCGGGGGCGAAGGCGACGGGTGCTTCGCCGAACAGCTTCACCGCCGCGGGGGTGCACGGCATGTTGGCGCCCTCGGCGACGACCCGACATCCGTTCTTGATCAGCGCCAGCGCATCGTCGGCGTCCAATTCGTTCTGGGTCGCGCACGGCAGCGCGATATCGCAGGGCACCTGCCAGATCGAGCTGTTCTCGACGAATTGCGAAGCGCCGGCGCGCATCTCGACGTAATCAGGAATACGGCCGCGGCGTACTTCCTTGACCTCCTTGAGCAGTTCCACCTCGACGCCCTTCTCGTCGACGATGTAACCGCTGGAATCCGAACAGCCGATGACGACGCCGCCGAGCTCGTGGACCTTCTCGATGGCGTAGATAGCGACATTGCCGGACCCGGACACCACGACCTGCTTGCCCTCGAACGACTGCCGGGAGCTGCTGAGGATTTCGTTGACGAAAAACACGGCCCCGTAGCCGGTGGCTTCGGTGCGCACCTGCGACCCGCCCCAGGTAAGGCCTTTGCCGGTCAGTACACCGGACTCATAGCGATTGGTGATGCGCTTGTATTGGCCGAACATGTAGCCGATCTCGCGGCTTCCGACGCCGATGTCGCCGGCGGGCACGTCGGTGTATTCACCGATGTGCCGGTACAACTCGGTCATGAACGACTGACAGAACCGCATCACCTCGTTGTCGGAGCGGCCCTTGGGGTCGAAATCAGACCCGCCCTTGCCGCCGCCGATCGGCATGCCCGTCAGCGAGTTCTTGAAAATCTGTTCGAAGCCAAGGAATTTCACGATGCCCAGGTACACCGACGGATGGAACCGCAACCCGCCCTTGAACGGGCCCAGAGCGGAGTTGAACTCGACGCGGAAGCCGCGGTTGATCTGCACGGTGCCGGCGTCGTCGACCCATGGCACCCGGAAGATGATCTGCCGTTCCGGCTCGCACAGCCGGCGAATGATGGCGGTATCGGCGAACTCCGGGTGCCTTTCGACAACCGGGCCCAGGCTGGTCAAGACCTCGTGGACCGCTTGGTGAAACTCGGTCTCACCGGCATTGCGGCGGGTGACCTCTTCGTAGACATCGTGCAAGCGGTCGTGTAACCCGTTCAGTGCCATGTGTTTTCGTTACTCCTTGGTTTCCGCTTGATAGCGGGGAAATACCCCTTCCGGGGTCGGCAGGGACGTGCCGGGCTGCAATCGCGTTCCGATGGCGGTGAAGTCACGTTCGGTGGCGGACTGGCCCAGCAGGTCCAGGAGCTTGGCCGCGGAGGTCGGCATGACCGGTTGCACCAGCAGCGCGGCGATGCGCACCGCCTCGAGCGTGGTGTAGAGCACTGTGCCGAACCGCTCCTGATCAGCGGCCTCTGCAGACTTCCGCAGCACCCAGGGCTCCTCTGCGGAGAAGTACCGGTTGGCCGCACCCAGCATCAGCCAGACCGCCTCGAGCGCCAGATGCATTGCGGGCACGTCATAGTGGCCGCGCACGGTCTCCATCAGACCGTCGGCCTGCTTGAGCAGCTCAAGGTCGGCGGCGGTGAATTCGCCTGGGGTTGGGACGATTCCGGCCAGATTCTTGTTGACCATTGACAGCGAGCGCTGCGCCAGGTTGCCCAGTTCGTTGGCCAGGTCGGCGTTGATGCGGCCGATGATGGCTTCCTCGCTGTAGCTGCCGTCCTGGCCGAAGGACACCTCGCGCAGGAAGAAGTAGCGCACCTGGTCCAGACCGAAGGCCTCGATCAGCGCGATCGGGTCGACGACGTTGCCGACGGACTTGCTCATCTTCTCGCCCTTGACGTTGATGAACCCGTGCGCGAAAACCCTTTCCGGCAAAGCGATTCGGGCCGACATCAGGAACGCCGGCCAGTACACGGCGTGGAACCGGATGATGTCCTTGCCGATCATGTGCAGCTTGGCCGGCCAGTACTTGGTGAACGACTCGGCTGAGGTGTCCGGGAACCCCACGCCGGTCAGGTAGTTGGTCAGCGCGTCCACCCACACGTACATGACGTGATCGGGATGGTCGGGGACCGGAACGCCCCAATCGAACGTGGTCCGCGAGATCGACAGGTCTTTCAGCCCGCCGGAGACGAAGCTGACGATCTCATTTCGGCGCACGTCGGGTCCGATGAACTCGGGGTGCGCCTCGTAGTGCGCCAACAGCGGCTCGGCGTAGGCCGACAACCGGAAGAAGTAGGTCTGCTCCTCGGTCCAGGTGACCGGGGTTCCCGTTTCGATGGCGAAGCGCGCGCCGTCGCGGACCTCGGTCTCGTCCTCGGCGAAGAACCGCTCGTCGCGCACGGAGTACCAGCCCGAGTAAGTGCCGAGATAGATGTCCCCGGCCTCGTTCATCCGCCGCCAGATTTCCTTGGAGGCCTCATAGTGATCGGCGTCGGAGGTACGGATGAAGCGGTCGAAGGAGATGCCCAGCTTCTCCTGCAGCTCCTGGAACACGTCAGAGTTGCGTTTGGCCAGCTCCGCTGCCGTAAAGCCTTCGGCTGCTGCGGCCTCGGCCATCTTCTGACCGTGCACGTCGGTGCCGGTCAGGTAGCGGACGTCGTACCCGTCCAGCCGTTTGAACCGGGCGATCGCGTCGGTCGCGATGTACTCGTAGGCGTGCCCGATGTGCGGCGCACCGTTGGGGTAGGCAATGGCCGTGGTGATGTAGAACGGCTCTGGGGCGCCCGCGCTGGGGGAAATCTCATTGCTCATTTGTCCTCAACTTTAAAGTGTCGAGGTGAGCTCCAAACGCGAGAAGCCGCCCCTACCGGAGCCGTTGGCCCCATTGGTCGACGCCCACACCCATCTGGACGCCTGCGGCGCGACCGACGCCGACAGCATCCGGGCAATCCTGGACCGAGCCGAGTCCGTCGGCGTGCACCAGGTCGTCACCATCGCCGATGACCTGGAAGCTGCGCAGTGGGCGGTGCAGGCCGCGCACGCCGACCCCCGCGTCTATGCGGCCGTCGCCCTGCACCCGACCCGCGCGAATGCCCTCGATGACCACGCGAAACAGACCCTGGAAACGCTGGCCAGGGATGACCGGGTGGTGGCCGTCGGGGAGACCGGCATCGACATGTACTGGCCCGGCAAGCTCGACGGCTGTGCTGACGAAGCCACCCAGCGCGAGGCGTTCGCCTGGCACATCGATCTGGCCAAGCGCAGCGGCAAGCCGTTGATGATCCACAACCGCGATGGCGACGCCGAGGTGCTCGACGTGCTAAAGGCCGAGGGTGCCCCCGAGAGCGTCATATTCCACTGCTTCTCGTCGGACGCCGCGATGGCCCGAACCTGTGCCGATAACGGCTGGCTGATGAGCCTGTCGGGAACAGTGAGTTTCCGGAATGCACATGCCCTGCGGGAGGCCGCCGCCGTCATTCCATCCGGGCTGCTGTTGGTCGAAACCGATGCGCCATTCTTGACGCCGCATCCGTTCCGGGGCGCGTCAAACGAGTCGTATTGCCTGCCGTACACGGTCCGCGCGTTGGCTCAAATCCGAAATAATTCAGCGGCCGAAATCGCCGCGGTGACCTCGGAAAATGCTTCGAAAATCTATGGACTGTACCATTAGCCCAGGTTGCCGCCACCCGGGTGTGTTCGTTACCTTTCTGTGATCAACCCGGTCGAGGTGGGCGGTGTGGCTACCTTGGCCAATCCTCGGGACCCGCTCGGGGTCCGGAATTACACGGGATGACGACTTTGAACGTGCTGCACAAATTGGATGAATCGCGCTCGCCCATGCTGCGAGGTGTAACCGGTCTCATGCTTGCGACCCTGGCGACAGCGGGAGGTTTCGCGGTCTCTCAGCACAAGACGGTGACGATCACCATCGACGGGGCGCCCATGACGGTGCAGACCATGAAGACCAGCGTCGGCGGCGTGCTGGAGGAGAACGGCTTCTCCGTCGGGCCGCGTGACGACGTCTACCCGGCTGCTGACCGGCCGCTGCACGAGTCCGAGAACATCGTCCTGCGGCGCAGTCGCCCGTTGCAGATTTCGATGGACGGCCAGAACAGTCGCCAGGTATGGACCACGGCGTCGACTGTGCAGGACGCGCTGGCGCAGCTGTCCATGACCGATGCCGCGCCGGTGGCCGCCGACCGCGCTGCCCGCGTCCCGCTGGCCGGCATGTCGCTGCCGGTGGTAAGCGCCCGCAACGTAACCATCAACGACGCGGGTGCCATGCGTCAGGTGCACCTGGCCGCGGCGAATGTGGCCGGCCTGCTGGCCGCTGCCGGCGTCCCGCTGGAACAGCGCGACACCGTCGTACCCGCGGCGGCATCGCCGGTGACAGATGACATGGAGATCGACGTGACCCGCATCCGGGTGCAGCAGGTGACCCAGCAGGCACCGCTGCCGCCCGCGATCAACGAGGTTCCCGACCTCACCATGAACATGAGCCGCCGACACGTGGACGACCCGGGCCAGCCCGGGACTCAGAACGTGACGTTTGCCGTAGCGACAGTCAACGGCGTGGAAACCGGACGGCTTCCGGTTGCCAACGAGGTCCTCACCCCGGCTCGCGATGGGGTCATCCGGGTCGGTGCCAAGCCGGGTACCGAGGTGCCTCCGGTTACCAACGGGGCGACCTGGGATGCGCTTTCGCACTGCGAGGCCGGTGGGAACTGGGCGATCAACTCCGGGAACGGTTTTTACGGTGGCGTCCAATTTGACCAAAATACCTGGGAGCGAAACGGTGGTCTGAGGTATGCTGCGAGAGCCGACTTGGCCACCCGTGAAGAACAGATTGCGATTGCTGATGTAACACGGGCCCGTCAAGGCTGGGGGGCATGGCCGGTGTGTAGTGGGAGGATTGGGGCTTCGTGACAATACGGTTGCTAGGTCGAACAGAGATTCGACATCTGGCCAAAGAACTTGATTTCAGGCCGCGTAAGGCCTTTGGTCAGAACTTCGTACATGACGCAAACACTGTCCGGCGCATTGTGTCGGCTTCGGGCGTCAACCGGCAGTCGCACGTCTTGGAGGTAGGCCCTGGTCTGGGCTCTCTGACGTTGGCCCTGCTCGATCGCGGCGCCAGGGTGACTGCCGTCGAGCTCGACCCGGTGCTGGCCCGGCAGCTGCCAACCACCGTCGCCGAGCATTCGCACAGCGAGATCAGCCGGCTGACAGTGCTCAATCGCGATGTCCTCGACCTGATGCCGTCGGACGTCAACGACCAGCCCACGGCTCTGGTGGCCAACCTGCCGTACAACGTCGCAGTACCGGCCATCCTGCACATGCTCTCGGAGTTCCCGACCATTCGCACAGTCATGGTCATGGTGCAGGCCGAGGTCGCCGAGCGGCTCGCCGCCGACCCCGGTGGCAAGGACTACGGCGTGCCCAGTGCCAAGGTTCGGTTCTTCGGCAACGTGCGCCGCTACGGCATGGTGTCGCCGACGGTGTTCTGGCCCATCCCGCGGGTGTATTCCGGTCTGGTGCGCATCGACCGCCACGAAACTTCACCGTGGCCCACCGACGACGACTTCCGGTCGCAGGTTTTCGACCTGGTCGACATCGCATTCTCGCAGCGGCGCAAGACCTCTCGCAATGCGTTCGCCGAGTGGGCGGGCTCCGGTAATGCCTCCGCCGAGCGACTGCTGGCGGCCAGCATCGATCCCGCACGGCGCGGCGAGACGCTCGCCATCGCCGACTTCGTCCGGCTGCTGCAGCGCTCGGGAGAACTCGATCGGGAGCAGCACCCCGAACAGCCGGCCGTCCTGCAGCCTGAAGCGCCCCTCGAAGCCCAACCCCAGGAAGCTGCCCACTAGCGGACTGCTGCGAGCCGATTGCCCCACACGGCGTGTGATCCTTGACACACGTTTTGAGCTGTGACTAGCCTGTGGGGCACTCGGCACCCGCGTAAGCGGTATCGAGCGGCGGGATCAACGAGGGGTATCTCACCACTTCGTGCTGTCATATCCGCCACGGGCGTTAATGTCGTGGCGTGCCCGCATCCGATGGAAGTACCGCCTCCGAGTGGGTTCCGACAGGTTCTGTGACAGTTCGGGTACCGGGCAAGGTGAACCTCTACCTTGGCGTCGACGATTGCCGTGACGACGGATACCACGAGCTGACCACTGTCTTCCACGCTGTCTCTTTATTCGACGAGGTCACTGTCAAGACAGCCGATCTGCTCGCACTCGAGATGTCCGGTGACGGTGCGGCCGGACTGCCCACCGATCGGCGCAATCTGGGGTGGCAGGCGGCCGAGTTGTTGGCCGACCACGTGGGCCGGTCGCCTGATGTCGCGATCTCCATTCAGAAATCGATTCCTGTGGCCGGGGGAATGGCAGGTGGCAGCGCGGACGCCGCAGCAGTGCTGGTCGCCATGAACAGCCTGTGGGAACTCGGGCTGCCCCGCCGGGACTTGCACGCGCTGGCCGCAAAGTTGGGCAGCGATGTCCCGTTCGCGTTGCACGGCGGTACTGCCCTGGGCACCGGCCGAGGTGAGCAGTTGGCGACCGTATTGGCTCGCAGCACCTTTCATTGGGTGCTGGCCTTTGCCGCGGGTGGGCTATCGACGCCAAAGGTGTTTGCCGAACTGGATCGATTGCGGGCCGATGCCAAACGTGGCGGCCCACCGGCCTTGGATGATCCGGGTCCGCTGCTGACCGCATTGGCCTCCGGTGAGGCGGCCCAACTGGCGCCGCTGCTGGGCAACGACCTACAAGCAGCGGCCGTCAGTCTGGACTCCGGCTTGCGTCGTACGCTGCGGGCCGGCGTCGAAGCAGGGGCGCTGGCAGGCATTGTTTCGGGCTCCGGTCCAACATGCGCGTTCCTGTGCGGGTCCCAGGCCGAAGCCGTCGATGTTGGCGCGCAGCTCGCCGGTGCCGGGGTCTGCCGGACGGTGCGTGTGGCGAGCGGCCCGGTCCATGGAGCCAGGGTGGTGCCGCCCGTCGGTGGCACTGCCTGACGTCAGCTGACACCGAGGGTGTGACCCAGGCCTCAATTCCCTGCACGGTTTGTTAGCTACTTAAGAGTCTCTTAAGATGGTCTGCGGTGATCGCTGGCGACCAGGCGTGGAACGCAGCAGTTTCGCTCACCGGCATTGCCGGCGAGCGAGCGCTCGACGTTAAGGGCGGCGAATTCGAGGCATCACCGATTCGAGACTTAACCGCTCCCGAATTGTTCGTGCGTGCCTACTCGAGTGCGCCCACCACCAGACGGACTATGGAACTACGGGCATTGGCGCCTGACTGCAGGAGGTTGTCGTGAGCCGTTTTACCGAGAAGATGTACTACAACGCCCGGACGTCCAACCGGGGCATGGTTACCGGGGAGCCGCACGAGCCGGTGCGCCGCACCTGGGGAGAAGTACATGAGCGGGCCCGTCGCGTCGCAGGTGGCCTAGCCGCCGCAGGCATCGGGCACGGCGACAAGATCGGCGTGCTGGCCGGCTTCCCGGTGGAGATCGCTCCGACCGTGCAGGGCATCTGGATGCGTGGCGGTTCGCTGACCATGCTGCACCAGCCGACCCCGCGTACCGATCTGGCGGTCTGGGCCGAAGACACCATGAACGTCATCGCGATGATCGAGGCCAAAGCGGTCGTTGTCTCCGAGCCGTTCCTGGTCGCCATCCCGGTGCTGGAGGAGAAGGGCCTGCAGGTCCTCAGGGTCAGCGATCTGCTGGCCGGCGACCCCATCGATCCCGTCGAGACCGACGAAGACGACCTGGCGCTGATGCAATTAACGTCCGGTTCGACGGGGTCTCCTAAAGCCGTCCAGATCACGCACCGCAACATCCACTCCAACGCCGAGGCCATGTTCATCGGCGCCGAGTACGACGTCGACAAGGACGTCATGGTCAGCTGGCTGCCCTGCTTCCACGACATGGGCATGGTCGGCTTCCTGACCATCCCGATGTACTTCGGTGCCGAGCTGGTCAAGGTCACCCCGATGGACTTCCTGCGCGACACGTTGCTGTGGGCCAAGCTCATCGACAAGTACAAGGGCACCATGACCGCGGCGCCCAACTTCGCCTACGCGCTGCTGGCCAAACGGTTGCGCCGGCAGGCCAAGGCCGGCGACTTCGATCTGTCCACGCTGCGCTTTGCGCTGTCCGGTGCTGAGCCGGTCGAGCCCGCCGACGTCGAGGACTTGCTGGATGCCGGCAAACCGTTCGGCCTCAACTCTTCGGCGATCCTGCCTGCCTACGGGATGGCCGAGACCTGCCTGGCGGTGTCGTTCTCGCCGTGCAACGCCGGTCTGGTGGTCGACGAGGTCGACGCGGATCTGCTGGCCGCGCTGCGGCGCGCCGTGCCCTCCTCGAAGGGCAACACCCGCCGGCTGGCCTCGCTGGGCCCGCTGCTGCAGGACCTGGAGGTCCGCATCGTCGATGAGGACGGCAATGTGCTGCCCGAGCGCGGCGTCGGAGTTATCCAGTTGCGCGGTGAGTCGGTGACGCCGGGTTACATCACCATGGCCGGCTTCCTGCCCACCCAGGACGAAAACGGTTGGTACGACACGGGCGACCTTGGCTACGTCACCGATGAGGGCAATGTCGTGGTGTGTGGCCGCGTGAAGGACGTCATCATCATGGCGGGCCGCAACATCTACCCGACGGACATCGAGCGTGCGGCGGGCCGCGTGGTCGGCGTGCGTCCGGGTTGTGCCGTCGCAGTGCGCCTTGATGCCGGGCATTCGCGCGAAACGTTCGCTGTCGCAGTGGAATCCAACGCCTGGCAGGACCCGGCAGAGGTGCGTCGGATCGAGCATCAGGTGGCACACGAGGTGGTCACCGAGGTCGACGTGCGGCCACGTAACGTGGTCGTGCTGGGGCCGGGCACCATTCCGAAGACCCCGTCGGGCAAGCTGCGTCGGGCGAATTCGGTCGAATTGGTCACCGGCTGAGTTGCCGTACTCGGGGCTTTTGCCCGAAATAATCTGTCGTAGCTGGATATACTCGCGCTGAATTGGTTTCGGCGAGAGGAACGGCATGGCTGTTGCCCGTTTAGCTTCAGTCGTTTCGGCAACAGTCGCTGCGAGCGTTATCGCCGCCATGCTGTCAACTATCCCGGCATCAGCGGGTGGTGAAAGTGGCGTCGTCGAGAACTCCACCGATATTGCCGCCGCAGTCGGTTCTGGCGTCATCAACGGCGCCATCGTCGGGTTCACGGCAACGGGCATAGATAATCAGGCGGCCAAGGCCAACGTCATCGCGGCATGTCAGCGTGTCGGCGCCCAGCAGTGCACCAGTGACGAGGACACCGACGACCGCCTGTGCATCGTCAACGTCGACCACGGGGAGACCGGAGTGGTCGCCGGTGGCGCTGGGCTGACCATAGAGGCTGCTCGAGCCGATGCGCTCAACCGGGCTGCGGCCAATAACACGCCGCTTGATTCGACCGACCCAACGCTTGCATCGTCCTGCCCCTGACATAGCGCGGTACATCGGTCTCGGCTGAATTCCACACTTTTGCATGTTCTATGAAAGCGGCATGCAATAGCATTGAATCTGGTCAGGGGCGAGTGTTTATGTCAAAGGTGCTGCTCAATCATAAAATTGAAATGCGGCATCAATTAGCGCCAAATTAATATCGCGGATACCGCCTGTGCATATATAGTGGGCTCAACATGATTGTGGGTTCGCCCCCGGCGAGTGAGAAGGCCGCATGACCAAACGCAGCAGGTACCAGGCAGCAGTGTTGGTGATGAGTGTGGCGGCGGCCGGGGCAATCTGGATACCGGTCGCCGGCGCCGGCGTGCGTCCGACATGCGAAGACGAGGGCACGTATGCCGTCTGCGAGACCAACGGCAGTGTGTCGGTCAAGGCGGTGCCAGAGGCGAGAGGCTCAGGGAACCCCGATCCGAGTCAACGGGTGGGTTCACAAGGCCGGCGGTCGTGCTACCTGGAGCAGCCTGACCGCGCTCACATCTGCCAGTGACGCCAGCCCGGCGCGGCAGGCCGGATAACGGAAGTGCGCCGCTACCAGGCGTGGACGGTGTTCTGCGCGGTTTCCAGGCCCTGTGCGATCAGCAATTCTGTTGCATCCGCGGCTTGTTCGCAGATGGTGCCCAATTCGGGCCGTTCCCTGGAATTGAAATTCTCCAGCACGAATGCCGCCGGATCCTGGCGGCCCGGCGGACGCCCGACACCGATGCGGACCCGTTGAAAGTCCTTGGTGCCCAACGCTGAAGCGATAGAGCGCAGGCCGTTGTGGCCACCTTCGCCGCCACCGAACTTGAGCCGGATACGACCGAAGTCAATGTCCAGCTCGTCGTGAATCACAATGACGTCCGCGGGCTCCACTGAATAGAACTTCGCCAAAAGCCCTACGTGCCTACCGGATTCGTTCATGTAGGTGCGCGGCTTGGCAAGGACCACGGGCCGGCCTCCCAGCCGGCCCGTGGTGACCTCAGCTCCGGATTTCTTGTGCACCTTGAACCCCGCGCCGATGCGATCGGCCAGGATGTCGGCAACCAGAAACCCGATGTTGTGCCGCGTGGTTTCGTAGCGCGGCCCGGGATTGCCCAGGCCGACCACCAGTTGGGGGCCCCTCCCGCTTGCGGGGGACGGTTCGGCCAAAGCGAATTACTCCGACTCAGCCGCAGCTTCGGCGGCCTCAGGCTCGGCAGCAGCCTCGCCCTCAGCGCCCGCACCTTCGGCGTCCAGGTCCTCGGCGGTCGGGGCGGCGACCACGTTGACCACCAGGGTCTCGGGATCAGCGATCAGCGAGACGCCCGCGGGCAGCTCGATCTGGCCGGCCAGGATCTGGGTGCCGGCCTCGGCGCCCTCAACCGACACGGTCAGGTGCTCGGGGATCGACAGCGCCTCGGCCTGGATCTGGACGGTGTTGGCGTCCTGGGTGACCAGGGTGCCGGACTCGGCGTCGCCCTCAACGACGACGGAGACGTCGACGGTCACCTTCTCGCCACGGTTGACGACCAGCAGGTCCGCGTGCTCGATGTTGCGCTTGATCGGGTGCACCACGACGGACTTGGTCAGCGCCAGCTGCTCCTTGCCGGCGATGTCCAGGGTCAGCACCGCGTTGGTACCCGAGTTACGCAGCACGGCGGCGAAGTCGTGGGCGTTGATCTCGAGGTGCTGCGGCTCGGTGCCGTGGCCGTACAGCACGACGGGCACCTTGCCCTCGCGACGGGCCTGGCGTGATGCGCCCTTGCCGGTCTTATCGCGGACAGTCGCGGGCAGGTTGTTGGTGGTAGAGGCCGCATTCTTGGCCATATGAATCACTCCTGATGCCGTTACTAACTGGGTGGCACGGCCAGGGCTGAGCACGTGTGTGCTGAAATTCCCGTCGATAACGGTGGCCCGAGCGGGCCTACCCTCGCCGTGATCGTTGGCCAGCTTAGCCGAGGGCCCCTTACAGCGGAAATTCAGTGCCTGTGAGCTGGGCGGACAGGTCCCATAGAGCGGCTGCGGTACGCGCCGAGCGGGCCGCCGGCGAGATCATCTGAGTGGGCCCGGTCGGTCCGCGCATGCCGAACTTGGGGCCGACGAAAGTGTTGCCGGGTAGGT
Organism: Mycobacterium sp. OTB74; assembly: GCF_029892685.1. GTDB lineage: Bacteria > Actinomycetota > Actinomycetes > Mycobacteriales > Mycobacteriaceae > Mycobacterium. The sequence goes on from NZ_JARXVD010000025.1 coordinate 32,324, forward strand.
CCTGAGACACCGCATACAGCGTCTGGCGGGCACCGAAATCGGCCGTGGTGGCAATCCTGTTGGCGGCGGTCCAGAACTGGTCACCGAGCTGGTTGCCGGTCTGCCCCTGCAGATTGGTCGCTGAGTAGCCCGGGTGGGCGGTCAGCGCCCGCACCGTTGAGCCGGTCTGCGTCAGCCGACGTTGCAGGTCCTTGGTGAACAGCAGATTGGCGAGTTTGGACTGGCCGTAGGCCAACCACGCCGAGTACGGCCGGGACTTCCAATTCAGGTCTTTGAGGCTGATGTGGCCCAGCAGGTGCATCATCGACGACACCGTGACCACCCGGTCGGTGACCTTCGGCAGCAGCAGGTTGGTCAGAGCGAAATGCCCGAGATGGTTTGTGCCGATCTGGCTCTCGAAGCCGTCCACTGTCTGCGCATAGGGCACCGCCATGATGCCGGCGTTGTTGACCAGGATGTCGATGGTTTCAACACCGGAAGCGAACTCTCGCACCGAGGCCAGGTTCTGCAGATCCAGCGGCCTGACCTCGACATCACCGGACATGTTCGCGGCGGCGGCGTCACCCTTTGCGGTGTTGCGGCAGGCCAGTATCACCGTGGCGCCGACTCTGGCGAGCTCGCGAGCGGTGATCTCGCCCAGTCCGCTGTTGGCTCCCGTGACGACGACGGTGCGCCCCGCGAATGACGGCAGGTCCGTTGCGGTCCATTGGCTCATGGCGGTTGAGCTTACTGAGATTATTGGGCGGATTACTTGGCGCTGACCGAAAATCCCTTGATGATTGCCTCGATGTCGCCGGCCTGTTCCTTGGCGTTCTCGGCGTAGGCGGTGACGGTCAGCTGGATCAGGTAGTGGATGCCGGGTTTGGGCGGCGTGCTGGTGGCGATGACGACGCGGCTGTAGGTCTGCATCCGGCGGCCGCTGAGGTCGTAGCTGCCCTCGATCATCGACGACGGGTAGCCCTGGAAATCGTCGTTGGACGAGTCCAGTCGCTTGAAGTTCTGCGATAACTCGGCGTCGGCATCGGCGTGCTTGACCACCTCTTTGGCATCGAAGTCGCCGGACAGTTGGAACACCATCAACATCGCCAACGGGTAGGTGTCGTTCTTGGCGATCACCACGGTGCCGGGCGAGTAGTTCAGGTTTTTGTACGACGTCCAGCCGGCCGGTCTGGGCAGCGACACCTTGAGGTCGCTGAGTGAGTCGGGCGCGACCTGCTTGCTGCCCACCCCAAGCCTGCTCACGTACTCCGGGAACGGCACCAGCGTGGCCGTGTCCACCGGGGTGGTGGTCGGCGTGGTTGACCAGATCGACTGGTAGTCAGGCGTTTTCGGCGCGCAGGCGACCAGGTTCGGCGCGGTCGAGGTCAGCACAGCCGCAGCCACGGCACCAACCCGGCGCAGGATCACAGAATCTCGCGGACCGCGTCAATGGGGCGGGCCAACCGGGTGCCCTTGTCGGTGACCACGAACGGCCGCTCGATCAGGATCGGGTGCTGCGCCATCGCGTCGAGCAACTGCTCGTCAGTGGCATCGGCCAAACCCAGCTCGGTATAGAGCGATTCGCGTTTGCGTACCGCGGTGCGCACGTCGATGCCGGCCGCCGAGATCATCTTGACCAGTTCGGCCCGGGTCGGCGGGGTCTTGAGGTACAGGACAACCTCAGGCTCAATGCCGTTTTCCCGCAACAGATCCAGCGTCCTGCGGGAGGTCGAGCATTTGGGGTTGTGGAAAATGACGGCGGCGGGCCGCCCATCAGACTCGGACGTCACTATGCGGATCCGTCGAAAAGCCCGGTGACGGAACCATTTTCGAACACGGCCCGGATGGTCGAGGCCAGCAGCGGAGCGATGGACAGCACGGTCAGCGTCGGGAACTGCTTGTCCTCGGTGATGGGCAGTGTGTTGGTGACGATCACTTCGCGGGCACCGCAGTCGGCCAGCCGCTGGGCGGCCGGGTCGGAGAGCACACCGTGGGACGCGGCGATCACGACGTCCTTGGCGCCGTCCTCGCGCAGCAGCTTGACCGCGCCGGCGATGGTGCCACCGGTGTCGATCATGTCGTCGGTCAGGATGCAGGTCTTGCCCTTGACGTCACCGACGACTCGGTTGGCCTTGACCTGGTTGGGGACCAGCGGATCACGGGTCTTGTGGATGAACGCAAGCGGCACGCCACCGAGCGAGTCGGCCCACTTCTCCGCAACACGCACGCGGCCCGAGTCGGGGGAGACGACCACCATGTCGGTACCGGCGTACTTGTCGGCGATGTAGCCGCACAGCAGCGACTGGCCGCGCATGTGGTCCACCGGGCCGTCGAAGAAGCCCTGGATCTGGTCGGTGTGCAGGTCGACCGACACGATGCGGTCGGCGCCGGCGGTCTTGAGCAGGTCGGCCACCAGACGCGCCGAGATGGGCTCGCGGCCACGGTGTTTCTTGTCCTGCCGGGCGTACGGGTAGAACGGCAGGATCGCGGTGATGCGTTTGGCCGACCCGCGCTTGAGCGCGTCGATCATTATCAGCTGTTCCATCAGCCACTGGTTCAGCGGTGCCGGGTGGCTTTGCAGTACGAAGGCGTCGCAGCCACGTACCGATTCATCGAACCGGACGAAGATCTCGCCGTTGGCGAAGTCCCGGGAGGTCTGTGGGGTGACCTCGATGCCGAGCTCTTTGGCCACTTGTTCGGCCAGTTCCGGGTGCGCGCGCCCGGAGAAGAGCATCAGATTTTTGCGGTTGTCGGTCCAGTCCGTGGCCACTGTGTGCTGCTTTCGCGGTGGGGATCCTTGCGGCCTAATCGTACTTATCAGTAGCTGACTCGTGTTGCCGGGTTACGCGGAAACCAACATTAAGCGTCGGAACTGGGGGATTCCTCGCCGTCCTGAGCGGCCCGCTTAGCGTCGGTGTGATTCGCGGCACCGGCCGCTTCATTGGCGGCTCTAGCGGCGGCCGCGGCCGCGGAATCCGGTCGCTTTCGCTCCACCCAGCCCTCGATGATCCGCTGATTTCCGGCCGAGACCGCCAGCGCACCCGGCGGCACATCGTGGCGCACCACGGTCCCGGCGCCGGTGTACGCGCCGTCGCCGATGGTGACCGGTGCGACGAACATGGTGTCCGAACCGGTTCGCACGTGCGAACCGATCTTCGTGCGGTACTTCTTCTCGCCGTCGTAGTTGACGAAGACGCTGGACGCGCCGATGTTGCTGTGGTCGCCGATCTCGGCGTCGCCCACGTAGGTCAGGTGCGGCACCTTGGTGTCGACGCCGATCTTTGAGTTCTTGACCTCGACAAATGCGCCGAGCTTGCCGTCGGCGCCCAGCTCGGTGCCGGGGCGCAGGTAGGTGAACGGGCCGACGGTCGCGCCTGCGCCGATCACCGCCAGCTGGCTGTGGGTCCGGATCACCGTGGCCGCGTCACCCACCTCGGTGTCCTCCAGCGTGGTGTCCGGCCCGATGGTGCAGTTCGCGCCGATGTCGGTGGCGCCGAGCAGTTGGGTGCCCGGCTTGATGACGGTGTCGCTGCCGATGCTGACGTCGACGTCGATCCAGGTGGTGGCCGGGTCGATCACGGTGACGCCGGCGCGCTGATGGCCGGCGATGATGCGGCGATTGAGCACGGCGGCCAGATCGGACAGCTGCACTCGGTCGTTGACGCCGGCGACCAGCGCACTGTCGTCGACATGCTGGGCCCGCACAATGTGGCCGTCGCCGCGGACGATCGAAATGGCGTCGGTGAGATAGAGCTCCTGCTGGGCGTTGTCCGAGCTCAGTCGGCTCAGCGCGGCCCGCAGGGCGCCTGTGTCGAAGGCGTACACACCGGCATTGACCTCGCGGATGGCGTGCTGGGATTCGGTGGCGTCGGCCTGCTCGACGATGCCGATCACCTGGTGGTCCTGGGTGCGCAGGATGCGGCCGTACCCGGTCGGGTTTTCCAGCGTGGTGGTCAGCACCGTGGCTGCGGCGGTCGCAGCGCTGTGCGTGTCGACCAGATTGGCCAGGGTGTTGGCGTCCAGCAGTGGCACGTCACCTGCGGTGACGACGACGGTGCCGGAGAAGTCGTCGGGTAGCGCGGACAGTCCGACTCCGACGGCGTGCCCGGTGCCCAGCTGTTCGTCCTGAATGGCGACGGTGACGCTGCGTCCGAGGCGTTCGGCGATGCTCCCGATCGCATCGGCGACCCGTTCCCGGTCTTTGCCGACCACCACCACAAGGTGTGCTGGGTTGACCTCAGCGACCGCATGCAGGGCGTGCGCGAGCATGCTGCGCCCGGCCAGCGTATGCAGGACCTTCGGGGTGGCTGAGCGCATCCGGGTACCTGACCCGGCCGCCAGGATGATGACCGCGGCGTCGCCTCGTGTCGTCACATGACCCTCTCTCTACGCGGAGCGCCGCGCTTCGAACGACCGGGGTTCCTTCAAGGAAGTTGCGCTGTGCCGATGGTCGCTCGGCAAGCCTCGCTCCGTCGCCAGGACTCGAACCTGAACTATCTGAACCAAAATCAGAGGTGCTGCCGATTACACCACGACGGAATGCTCGCCAGAGACTCTAGTGCAAGCCGATACGCTGGTATGCGTGGCAGCGTCCGAAGACCAGGCTCGCGCGCCGCGGGCCCGCATGACCGGCAGTGAACGCCGGCAGCAGCTCATCGAGATCGCCAAGTCGCTGTTCGCCGAACGCGGCTATGAGGCCACCTCGATCGAAGAGATCGCCCAGCGGGCCAATGTCTCGAAACCCGTTGTGTACGAACACTTCGGCGGTAAGGAAGGGCTGTACGCCGTCGTCGTCGACCGGGAGATGTCGGCGCTGTTGGACGGCATCACTTCGTCGCTGACCCACAACCGATCCCGGGTTCGGGTCGAGCGGGTGGCGCTGGCGCTGCTGACCTATGTCGAGGAACGCACAGACGGCTTCCGCATCCTGATCCGCGACTCTCCGGCCTCGATCGCCTCGGGCACCTATTCCAGCCTGCTCAACGACGCGGTCAGCCAGGTGGCCTCGATCCTGGCCGGTGATTTCTCCCGGCGCGGCCTGGATCCCGAGCTGGCGCCGCTGTACGCCCAGGCGCTGGTCGGCTCGGTGTCCATGGCCGCGCAGTGGTGGCTGGATGTGCGCGAACCCAAGAAGGAAGTGGTGGCCGCGCATCTGGTGAACCTGTGTTGGAACGGGCTGACTCACCTCGAGTCGGACCCGGAGTTGCACGAAGGCTAGTCGGCGCCGCACTACCCGCAGTCCCGCAACAACAAGTCCGCCATGGTCTCCCGGCGCACCAGTACCCGCACCTTCTGGTCGGCCACTGCGATCACCGGTGGCCGGGCCGTCATGGTGAAGTTGGACGCCGTGGAGTGGTGGTACGCGCCGGTGCAGGCCACGGCCAGCAGGTCGCCGGGGTGGATGTCGGCGGGCATGTCGATGTCATGGGCGATCGGGTCGTCGTTGCGGCCGATGACAAGGGTCGGGCGGGTCTGTCCCAGCGGGTGTCGATTGGCAAGAGCGACAGTGTAATTCGCGACGGGTGCGAACTGTGGATGGCAGCCGTCGACGGACACCATGGCGCGGCCGTCGGTCCGGCTGGCCACGGCCTGTACGCGGTGCAGCGTCACGCCGGCCGGCCCGCTGATGGCCCGGCCCGGTTCGATGACCAGCCGTGGGCGCGGGAACCGGTTGGCGGTACACGCCGCGTCCAGGGCGTCCTCCAGGAAATCTGCCAGCTCGTCCAGATCAAGCTGAGGTTCGCCGGACCGGTACGCGATGGCATGCCCGCCACCGATGTTCAGCTCGGTGAGCACCACGCCGTGCCTGGTCCGGATGTCGGCCATGGTCGCCACCATCTCGCGCACCGCATCCACGTAGACCTCGGGTTCGGCTACCTGCGAGCCGGTGTGGCGGTACAGACCGACCAGGCCGGTGGTGAGTGCGCGCTCGACGATCGGCAGCACGTCGACGCCGGGTGTCATCTGCACCAGAAGTGCCTGCGGGCACCTCACCGTTCCGACCAGGTAGGCCAGCTCCAGCGGCGAATCCACCACGATGCGACCGACCCCGGCCCGGATGGCCGTACTTAATTCGCCGGCGGACTTTCCGCTGCCGTGCAGCACGATGCGCGCCGGGTCCATCCCGCCCGCCAGGGCGGTGGCCAGTTCGGCCGTCGAGCACACCGCTATGCCCAGGCCTGCTTCGTGTACCCAGTTGGCCACGGTCCTGGTCAGTAAAGATTGTGCGGCGTAGGCGATTTCGACGCCAGGTAAGGCGCTGCGGTAGTGCTGTGCCCGGTGGCGGAAGTCGGTTTCGTCGAGAACGTATGCGGGCGTGCCGAATTCGTCGGCGATGTCGCTCAATGCCACCGATCCCACGCAGAGGCGTCCCATTTCGTCGACGTGTGTGGTCAGAGGCCAGATCGCCGGGTCGATGCGCGGGTGCGTGGTGGCCCGCAGGGACGGCAGTATGTCAAGCAATGTCATGACTCCACCCTGCGCGTGGAACTTCCCCGTCAGGGGTTCGTTGACGATCCCTTGACAGGGCCGTCGCTTTTCTTGACGAAGTTCTGCTCCCTAGAGCGGACTTCAGCCTTTGCTACCCGCCGAGCCGCTGGCGTGGGAGCCCGCCCCGGCGGCGCCGCCTGCGCCATTGGGTGAGCCCCCCTTGCCTCCGTTGCCGCCGATCCCGACCAAGCGGCCCACTTGCGCAGCGCTGAACAGGCCAACACTCAGATCGCCAAGACGTGCGGCTGATCTTCGAGTAGGGAGCGGGCCCGGTCCTCGGGTAGTGCACGGGGCCCAGAGCGCCTCGAAAGCCCATTCGGGGCTTCACTAGAATTTGGTCCACTATGACGACCGCGGGGCACCAACCAATCCAGACCCCGCTGGCCGGGCTCATTGAACTCGCGCTCGCCGATCCTGGCCTGCAGGAACTGACCAGGCGCGCCGCTGACGGCGATGCCGGGCAGGCGCTGGTCGGGCCGTCCAACGCCAGATTGCCGGTGGCGGCCGCGCTGGCCGCCGCGGGTCCGGTGCTGGTGGTCGCGGCTACCGGTCGAGAAGCCGACGACCTGACCGCTGAACTGCGGGCCGTCCACGGTGACGCGGTGGCGCTGTTCCCGTCCTGGGAGACGCTGCCGCATGAGCGGTTGTCACCCGGCGTCGATACCGTTGGTGCCCGGCTGACCGTGTTGCGCCGATTGGCCTCACCCAACGATGCTCGGCTCGGTCCGCCTTTGCGCGTGGTGGTGACCACCACGCGCTCTCTGCTGCAGCCGCTGACCGATGTTGCCAGCGTCGAACCGGTGACTCTGACCGTCGGCGCGGACGCCGATTTTGACGACACCGTGGCCCGGTTGGTCGAGCTGGCCTACACCCGGGTCGACATGGTGGGCAAGCGCGGCGAGTTTGCGGTTCGTGGTGGCATTCTCGACCTCTTCTCTCCCACTGCCGAGCATCCGGTGCGCGTCGAGTTCTGGGGCGACGAGGTGTCCGAAATGCGGATGTTCTCGGTGGCCGACCAGCGCTCAATCCCGGAGATCGACGTCAACACCGTGATTGCGGTGCCATGTCGAGAGTTGTTGCTCACCAACGATGTTCGCGAGCGTGCTGCCGCGCTGGCCGAGGCTGTGCCCAGCGCGGAGAACCGTGTCACCGGCAGCGTCGGCGACATGCTGGCCAAGCTTGCCGAGGGCATCGCGGTGGACGGCATGGAGGCACTGCTGCCGGTGCTCAGCCCCGGTGAGCTGAGCCTGCTGACTGACAAATTGCCGACCGGTGCTCCGTTGTTGATCTGCGATCCGGAGAAGGTCCGCACCCGGGCGGCCGACCTGATCAAGACCGGCCGTGAGTTCCTGGAAGCATCTTGGTCGGTGGCGGCTATCGGCGGAGACGCCCCGATTGATCTTGAAGCACTTGGTGGTTCTGGCTTCCGGGAGTTCTCGGATGTACACAACGGGGCACTGGCAGCCGGCCATCCGTGGTGGACCCTGAGCCAGTTGGCCAGCGAATCGGCGCTTGAGGTCGACGTGCGCCCGGCGCCGTCGGCCCGCAGCCAACAGAGCCTGGACGAGATTTTCGCCATGCTGCGCGCCCACATCGCCACCGGCGGGCTGGCCGCCGTGGTCACCCCGGGCACCGGTACCGCGCACCGCGTGGTCGAACAACTCGCTGAATCAGATGTTCCGGCAACCATGTTGGAGCCCGGTGCGCAGCCCAAGGTCGGTGTGGTCGGCGTACTCAAGGGTCCGCTGCACGACGGTGTGGTGTTGCCGGCGATCAACCTGGTGGTCATCACCGAGACCGACCTGACCGGAAACCGCACGACGGGAACCGAGGGCAAAAAGCTTGCTGCCAAACGACGTAACGTCGTCGATCCGTTGGCCCTGACCGCGGGCGACCTTGTGGTGCACGATCAGCACGGCATCGGCAAGTTCGTCGAGATGACCGAGCGGGTGGTCGGCGGTGCCCGCCGCGAATACCTGGTGCTCGAATATGCGTCGTCCAAGCGCGGCGGCGGATCGGACCGGTTGTACGTGCCGATGGACTCGCTGGACCAACTGTCCCGCTATGTCGGTGGTCAGGAACCCACCCTCAGCCGGCTCGGCGGCAGCGACTGGACCAACACTAAAACCAAGGCGCGCAAGGCTGTTCGAGAGATCGCCGGCGAGCTGGTGTCGTTGTACGCCAAGCGGCAGTCCGCACCCGGACACGCCTTCGCGCCGGACACCCCGTGGCAGGCCGAAATGGAGGACGCCTTCGGCTTCACCGAGACCATGGACCAGTTGACCGCCATCACCGAGGTCAAGGCCGACATGGAGAAGCCGGTTCCGATGGACCGGGTGGTCTGCGGTGACGTCGGCTACGGCAAGACCGAGATCGCGGTGCGAGCGGCGTTCAAGGCAGTGCAGGACGGAAAGCAGGTGGCCGTGCTGGTGCCTACCACGCTGCTGGCTGACCAGCACCTGCAGACCTTCACCGCTCGGATGGCCGGGTTCCCGGTGACGGTCAAGGGGCTGTCCCGCTTCACCGATCCGGTCGAATCCCGTTTGGTGATAGAGGGTTTGAAGGACGGCTCGGTCGACGTGGTGATTGGCACACACCGGCTGTTGCAGACCGGGGTCACCTGGAAGGACCTCGGTCTGGTGATCGTCGACGAGGAGCAGCGGTTCGGCGTCGAGCACAAGGAGCACATCAAGTCGATGCGCACCCACGTAGACGTGCTGACCATGAGCGCCACCCCGATTCCCCGAACGCTGGAGATGAGCCTGGCCGGCATCCGGGAGATGTCGACCATCCTGACGCCTCCCGAGGAACGTTTCCCGGTGCTGACTTACGTTGGGCCGCATGACGATAAGCAGATAGCTGCGGCATTGCGCCGCGAGCTGTTGCGCGACGGGCAGGCGTTCTACATCCACAACCGGGTGAAGTCGATCGACGCCGCGGCTGCGCGCGTGCGGCAGATGGTGCCGGAGGCCCGTGTCGTCGTCGCGCACGGTCAGATGAACGAGGAAAACCTTGAGAAGACCGTCGAGGGATTCTGGAACCGTGAGTTCGACATCCTGGTCTGTACCACGATTGTTGAGACTGGCCTTGATATTTCGAACGCCAACACGTTGATCGTCGAGCGGGCCGACACCTTCGGCCTGTCCCAGCTGCATCAGCTGCGCGGCCGAGTCGGCCGTAGCCGTGAACGCGGGTACGCGTATTTCCTCTATCCACCAGAGGTTCCTCTCACCGAGACCGCCTACGACAGGCTGGCCACTATCGCGCAGAACAACGATCTGGGCGCCGGCATGGCTGTGGCCATGAAGGACCTGGAGATTCGCGGCGCGGGCAATGTGCTGGGTGTCGAGCAGTCCGGCCACGTCGCCGGGGTGGGCTTCGACCTGTACGTCCGGCTGGTGGGCGAGGCCGTGGAGGCCTACCGGGCTGCGGTGGACGGGAAAACAGTTGTGTCCGTTGAGGAACCGAAGGAGGTGCGGGTCGACCTTCCCATCGACGCGCACCTGCCGCCGGACTACATCGGCAGCGACCGACTACGCCTGGAGGCCTATCGGCGGCTGGCCGCGGCGACCGATAGCGCCGCCGTCGCCGCGGTGGTGGATGAACTGGTGGACCGCTACGGCCCGCTGCCCGAGCCGGCGCAAAGGCTGGTGGCGGTGGCCCGACTGCGGCTGCTGTGCCGCCAGTACGGTGTCACCGAGGTCAGCGCGATCTCGGATTCGACAATCCGGTTGTCGCCGTTGACGTTGATGGATTCCGGGCAGTTGCGGCTCAAGCGGATCCACCCCGGGGCGACGTACCGGGCCACCACGTCTACCGTGCAGATCCCGATTCCGCGTGCCGGGGCTGGGGTCGGTGCGCCGCGCATCCGGGATTTGGAACTTGCCCGCGCGGTCGCTGGACTGCTGCTTGAGCTTGACGGGAAACCGGCCGGCGCAGTTGATATAACCGACCTGGGAGGTAAAGCAGTGGGTGAGCAGTCGCGATGACCGTGGTCCTAGTCGATCCGCGTCGGCCCTCGCTGGTCCCGATCGACGCGCTGGGCCTGCTGGCCGGTGATGTGCAGTACACCGAGGAGCTCCCGGTCAAGGTGCCGTGGTCGCTGCCGTCGGGCCGGCCGACCTACGGCGACGGAGAGAGCCCGGCTCCGGTGCTGCTGTCCTCGGACCCGGAGCATCCCGAGGTGCGTGCCCGGCTGTCGGCCGGGGAGCAGCTGATTGCGGTTGCCGCTGCGCAACCAGGGGAGCGGCTGATCGACGCGGTCGCGATGATGGACAAGCTGCGCACCAATGGCCCGTGGGAAAGCGAGCAGACCCACGACTCGTTGCGGCGGTACCTGCTGGAGGAAACCTACGAGCTGTTCGACGCGGTGCGTGGCGGCAATGCCGACGATGTCCGCGAAGAACTTGGAGATGTGTTGCTGCAGGTGTTGTTTCACGCCCGGATCGCCGAGGACGCGCCGGTGCATCCGTTCGATATCGATGCCGTCGCCGATACCCTGATTCGTAAATTGGGCAATCGGGTGCCCGCTGTGCTTGCCGGACAAGAGATTTCGCTGGAAGAGCAGATCGCCCAGTGGGATGAGCGCAAGGCGATGGAAAAAGCTGCGCGGACGTCCTGCATGGACGAGGTGCCGACCGCGCTGCCGGCGTTGGCGTTGGCGCAGAAGCTCATCGAGCGGGTGGGTGCAGCCGGGTTGCCCGCAGACCTATTGCCGCCCGGGTTGACGTCGGTGACGCTGACGCCGGACATCGACGCGGAAAGTACCCTGCGCACAGTTGCTTTGGAATTCATCGACACCGTGCGGGCGGCGGAACACCGGGTCGCCGCGGCGCGCCGGGGTGATGACGTTGCGATCGAGTTGGATGACGCCCCGCTGGGTGTGGTGTCCGAGGACGAGTGGCGGGAACACTGGGCGGCGCCGAGCGACTGAGCGGCGGCTCGCGGGCGCCTTTTCGTCGAAATTGACGAAAAGGCCACCCGCACTGGCGCTTTCCGGCCCAAATGTCCGTTTGGGCGCAAGGGAGCGCGAAGGAACTCAGCTGAAGAGGGTCGAACCCCAGAAGTCCGACGAGCCTTCGCGCACACCGGGCGGGCACGCGAAGATGCCGCTGCCGGTGTGGGTGATGTACTCGTTCAGTGCATCCTGCATCGACAGTTGCGTCTGCATCGGGATGAACGACGTTTCGGGGTTTCGCACGTAGGCGATGAAGAACAACCCGGCGTCCAGGTGGCCGAAACCGTCTGAGCCATCGGTGAAGTTGTACCCGCGGCGCAGGATCTGTGCCCCGTTGTTGTGCTCCGGCGCGGCCAGTCGCACGTGTGCGTCGACGTCGATCATCGGCGCCCCGTCGGCGCCCTTGCTGTCGAAGTCCAGCGGGGTGAACTCGTCGCTGTACCCGTTGGGTGCGCCAGTGCCCTTCTGCCGACCGATGACCCGCTCCTGCTCGATAAGCGTTGTGCGGTCCCAGGATTCGATAAGCATCCGGATGCGCCGGCTGATCAGGTAGCTGCCGCCCGTCATCCAGTCTGGGCCATCGCCGTGGCCGACCCATACATGCTGGTCGATCGCGGAGGTGTCCTCGGCCTTGAGGTTGTTGGTACCGTCCTTGAACCCGAACAGGTTTCGCGGTGTGGCCTGATTGCGGGTCGTCGAGGAGGTACGCCCGAACCCGAGCTGGGAGTACCGAACCGCGACGGTGCCGAAGCCGACTCGGGCCAGGTTACGGATCGCATGAACCGCGACCTGCGGGTCGTTGGCGCAGGCCTGCACCACGATGTCGCCGCCACAGCGCGCCGGGTCCAGTTTCTCCTTACGGAACTTGGGCAGGTCCGCCAAGTGGGGCGGTCGCAGGGCATCGATGCCGAACCGGTCCTTGCCGTCCTTACGGAAGAACCCCGGTCCGAAACCGATGGTGAGCGTCAATGCCGAGGGCGAAAGACCCAGTGCCTCACCGGTATCCGACGGCGGCGCGTACTCGTTCTGGCCGATTGCGCCACCCGGCACAGCTTCCTGGCCGAGCGTCATCCGCTCGGCCATCTTGGTCCACTCCTTCAGCATGGCCACCACGTCTTCGCGCCGGTCGGTCGTGACGTCAAAGGTGGCGAAGTGCATGCGGTCCTGCGCGGCAGTGACGATGCCGGCCTGGTGGGCCCCGCGGAACGGAACCGGTTGGTGCAGGCCGTTGTCGACGGCGGCGGCCGACGACCGGCCCGCCAGGGTCCCCGCAGTCGCCGCGCCGACCACTGCGGCAGTCACGCCGGCCGCGCCGAACAGCTTACGGCGGGAGAACCCGGCCTTGCGGGGCTCGTCTTCCGGGGTCGTGGCCCGGGCCTCACTGCTTGGCGATGACACCCTGCACCTGGCTGACTTCGGCGCTCAGCGCGTCGATGGCACGCGAAAGTTCTTGTCGCTGTGGCTCAGTGACCTTGTCGTAGGTGATGAAGCCGTCGCCCGCACGGTACTTGTCAAGCAGCCCCTGGACAGTGGCGAATGCGGCATCGACGCGCTTGCCCAGCGCCGCGTCGCGCTCATCGAGGATCGGGCGGACCGAACCCACTGCGGTGCGGGACCCGTCGATGTTGGCCTGGAAGTCCCACAGGTCCGTGTGGCTGAAAGTGTCCTCTTCGCCGGTGATCTTGCTCTTGGCGATCTCATCGAGCAGGCCCTGCGCGCCACCGGCGATCTTGGTCGAGTCGATGGTCCACTTGGGGTCCTTGACGCCGGCGTCCAGCTCCTTGACGTCAGCCATCAGCTGGTCGGCGACCGCATTGGTGTCCGGCTGCAGGCCGCTGACCCACAGTTCCTTCTCCAATCGGTGAAAGCCGGTCCACTTGTCGCCGGGGCGCAGGTCCGCCTCGCGCAGGTCGAGCCTCGGGTCGAGGTCGTTGGGGAACGACTCGGCCACGGGTTCGATGCGCTCGTAGTAGGTGCGGGCCTTGGGGTACAGGTCCTTGGCGCCGGCGACGTCACCCTTCTTGATGGCGGCAACGAATGCCTCACTGGCGGTGATCAGCTCAGTGGTCTGGTTGGTGACGTAGTTCTTGTAGCTGTCCGCGGCTTCCTTGAACTTGCCTTGGGTGTCGACCTGGACGGCGTTGCCGGTGACGTTGAAGTTCCCGCGGATGCCGTCACCGACCATGCCGGGCTTGCACGCAGTGGTGTAGCCACCGGGCTCGGCGAGCTGCACGATCAGCTTGCGCTGCAGGCCGGGAGAGATGTTCTCGATCTCACCCATCACCCGGTCACCGGCGCCGTAGACGTAGAACTCGGTGACCTTGGTGCCGTTGTTGGTGATCACGAATGTGCTGGGGCCGGTGCCGGTTTCGGTCTTGGACAGCTTGCACTCGGTGTCCGAGGCGGCCACCGTGATGTCGCCGGGGGACTGCTTGCCGGCGTCGGATTGTTTCGGGGTGCACGCCGAGATCGAAACTCCGGCTACGCCGGCAAGCAGCGCCGCGGCAGCGGCCTGGCCTGCTTTGGCGTTCAGCACAACAAGACTCACGTGGTGGACCTTTCCTGGGCGGGTTCGCCTTCGGCGACCTCTGACTCGGGGGATACGGCCGGCGCGGCGGATGCAGCGGCGGGCGCGGTGCGGGGGATGGGGCGCAGGAACAGCGTCAGCACCACCAGCAGATATACCGACCAAGCCGTGAACTGAAGCACGGTCGGGGTCGGGGTGACATTGAAGACGCCTTCGATGACCTGGCCGTACCAGGACGACCAGTCGAGCGCGCCCGTGAGATCAAAGGCCTTGGCGCCCAAGCCGGGCAGCCAGCCGACGGTCTGCAGCCCGCCAATTCCGTAAGACAGGATGCCGGCCGCGACCACGACCAGGAACACCCCGGTGTACTTGAAGAACTTGGCCAGGTTGATCCGCACGGCGCCGGCATACATCCCGTAGGCGATGACGCAGGCGATCAGGACGCCGATCAGCAGCCCGGTCAGCGGCCATGCGGTCTCGGCTTCGGCATAGCCGACCATGAACAGCGCCGTCTCGACGCCCTCACGACCGACAGCCAGGAAAGCCAGGCTGGCGACGGCCCAACCGCCGGTCTGCAGCGCGCGGGCCATATCGCCGCGCAGCTCACCGGACATGGACGCCGCGACCTTCTTCATCCACAACACCATGGTGGTCACGATGGCCACCGCCACCAGCGACGCGACGCCGGCGATGGCCTCGGCGGCCAGGCCGGAGATGGTGTTCTCACTGAATTGGATGGTCATGAACACACCGATGGTCATCGCGATGGCACCGCCCACCCCGAGCCACACCCACTTGAGGGCGTCGCGGCGGTCGGATTTCACCAGGAATGCGATAAGAATCGTGGCGACGATCGCAGTCTCGAGTCCTTCTCGCAGGCCGATCAGCAAACTGCCGAACAGCTGTGAGGTGACACTGGGTCCTGCGGCGACCAGCGACAACGGCACCTCGAAGGTTGTGCTCATCCGCGGTCCTTAGGTAGGTCGGTTTCCCACACAGGGTTGCCTTGCCAAAGCAAGGTAAGCCCACCTTAACAGTGGGGGTCCAGAGGCTGTGCAGGTCTGTGCCAGGAAGGCGTCGCTGTCGACGTGGATCGGTTCGGGCATGCGACGATTGCCGGAGAACATGTCGGTCGGGAACTACGGTGCTGAGGGAGTCTGGGTGGTGCGAGTGCGTTGGCTGCGGGTGCTCGCCGTGATCGCCGGTACGGCTCTACTCATGGCTTCTAGCTGCTCGTTTCAGCCCGGCTATCTCCGTGGCGTCCCGCCACCGGCGGGTCCGCCGGTGCCCAAGATCGACACCCATATCAAGGGACGTCCCGCCGACCAGCTCCGCGGCTGGGCCGAGCAACTGGCGCCGCCGCTGAACATTCCGCCGCGCGCGTTGGAGGCGTACGGCTATGCAGCGCGAGTCGCAGAGGTCGAGAACCCCAAGTGTCACATCGCGTGGACCACGTTGGCCGGCATCGGGATGATCGAGAGCCACCACGGCACCTACCGGGGCGCCAAGATCCAGCCCAATGGTGATGTGACGCCGCCGATTCGCGGAGTGCCGCTCGACGGAACCATGAACAACATGCGGATTCCGGATTCCGACGCCGGCGAGATGGACAGCGACGGCGCCGTCGACCGGGCCATGGGACCCATGCAGTTCATCCCCGACACCTGGAAGCTGTACGGGGTCGACGCCGATAACAACGGCTTCGCCAGCCCGGACAACATCGATGACGCAGCGCTGTCGGCGGCGGGCTACCTCTGTTACCGCGGTAAGGACCTGTCCACCCCGCACGGCTGGATGGACGCGCTGCACGCCTACAACCTGTCCGACGACTACGCGCGCGCCGTCCGGGACTGGGCGACTGCATACGCCAATGGTCACCAGCGATAAGAAGCCACGCGCGGACGTCCCAAGGCCGAAGGCGGGCGGCACCGTTTAGGCTGATGGGCGTCCGCAGGAGCACGTGACGCAAGGGAGACACTAGTGCCCATCATCGAACAGGTCGGAGCCCGCGAGATTCTCGATTCCCGGGGCAATCCGACGGTCGAGGTCGAGATTGCGCTGACGGACGGAACGTTCGCCCGCGCTGCGGTACCTTCCGGCGCCTCCACCGGTGAGCACGAGGCCGTGGAGCTGCGCGACGGCGGCACCCGTTACGGCGGCAAGGGTGTGGAGAAGGCCGTTGAGGCGGTGCTCGACGAGATCGCCCCCGCGGTGATCGGCCAGGCCGCTGACGACCAGCGGCTCATCGACCAGGCACTGCTCGATCTGGATGGCACTCCGGACAAGTCGCGCCTGGGCGCCAACGCCATCCTCGGCGTGTCGCTGGCCGTGGCCAAGGCCGCTGCCGACTCGGCCGGCCTGCCGCTGTTCCGCTACATCGGCGGACCCAACGCGCACATCCTGCCGGTGCCGATGATGAACATCCTCAACGGTGGCGCACATGCGGACACCGGCGTCGACGTCCAGGAGTTCATGGTCGCCCCGATCGGTGCCCCCACCTTCAAGGAATCGCTCCGCTGGGGTGCCGAGGTCTACCACTCGCTCAAGAGCGTGCTCAAGAAGCAGGGCCTGGCCACCGGTCTGGGTGACGAGGGCGGTTTCGCCCCGGACGTGGCCGGCACCAAGGCCGCGCTCGATCTGATCAGCACCGCCATCGACGCGACCGGCTTGAAGCTGGGCAGCGACGTGGCCCTGGCCCTGGATGTGGCCGCCACCGAGTTCTACACGGAGGGAACGGGTTACGCATTCGAGAAGCAGACCCACACCGCCGAGCAGATGGCCGAGTTCTACGCCTCGCTGCTGGACGCCTACCCGCTGGTGTCCATCGAGGACCCGCTGTCTGAGGACGACTGGGACGGCTGGGTGGCGCTGACCACCGCCATCGGTGACCGCGTGCAGCTCGTCGGCGACGACCTGTTCGTCACCAACCCGGAGCGGCTGGAAGACGGCATCGAGCGTGGCGCGGCCAACGCGCTGCTGGTCAAGGTCAACCAGATCGGCACGCTGACCGAGACTTTGGACGCCGTCGCGCTGGCGCACAACGCAGGTTACAAGTCGATGATGAGCCACCGCAGTGGCGAGACCGAGGACACCACCATTGCTGATCTGGCTGTGGCCTGCAGCTGCGGCCAGATCAAGACCGGTGCCCCGGCCCGCAGCGAGCGCGTCGCCAAGTACAACCAGCTGCTGCGCATCGAGGAGGCCCTGGGCGACGCCGCGCGCTACGCCGGCGACCTGGCCTTCCCGCGTTTTGCGGTGGAATCCAAGTAGTTTCGCGGGTTCTGACCTTTCGACATGCCCGATCCGAAGCGGCGCACCCCCGCATCCCGGCCCGCCAAACCCGGCGAGGCCAAGCGGGGGCGCGCCGGTACCGCGGCGGGCGCCAAGAAGGCTGCGGGTAACCGGCCCAAGGAACACGCGGCCGAGCCGCGTCGTACCCCGGACAACCTGCCGGTACCGGTCACTGAACCGATCCGGCAGGCCTACACGGAATCGGTCGAGTACCAATCCGAGCAGCGACTGGGGTCGGCGGCGCGCCGGGCGGTGATCCTGGCTGTCGTGGTATGCGTGTTGACGCTGACCATCGCCGGCCCGGTGCGAACCTACTTCGCGCAACGCACCGAGATGCAGCAGTTGTCCTCGGCTGAGTCTCAATTGCGTTCGCAGATATCGAATTTGGAGCAGCAGAAAGTGAAGCTGGCGGACCCGGTGTACGTCGCCGCGCAAGCCCGCGAGCGGTTGGGCTTCGTGATGCCGGGGGACATTCCCTATCAGGTGCAACTGCCCGCCGGGGCGCTGACACCGCCGCCGGCCCCCGCACCGCCTCCCACTGCGAAGAGCAACCAGCCCTGGTACACGTCCCTGTGGCACACCATTGCCGATGAGCCACACGGTGTTTCGCCTGCGCCGGCGGTTGGTACACCACCGACCGACATGGCCCCGACCGATGTGCCGGCGCCCGCTCCGTCACCTGAGGTGCCCCCTGGTGGTTGACCAAGCTGATCTGGATGCCGTCGCGGCCCAACTCGGACGCGAGCCGCGGGGTGTCCTGGAGATCGCGTATCGCTGCCCCAACCGCGAGCCCGGCGTCGTAAAGACAACGCCCCGATTGCCTGACGGCACACCGTTTCCCACCCTGTACTACCTGACGCATCCGGTGTTGACCGCGGCCGCCAGCCGGTTGGAATCCTCCGGGTTGATGCGGGAGATGACCGAGCGGTTGGAAGCCGACCCGGAATTGGCTGCGGCCTACCGCCGCGCGCATGAATCGTTTCTGGCTGAGCGAGACGCCATCGAACCGTTGGGCACCACCTTCTCGGGCGGCGGCATGCCGGACCGGGTCAAGTGCCTGCACGTCGTGATGGCGCACTCGTTGGCAAAAGGCCCGGGCGTCAACCCTTTTGGTGACGAAGCGCTGGCCTTGTTGGCGGTCGAGCCGGCGATGGCCGGAATTCTGGATCCGAAGGTGTGGGTGTGACGAGTCGCGTCGCTGCTGTCGATTGCGGGACGAACTCCATCCGGTTACTGATCGCTGATGTTCACGGTGGTCACCTAGGGGATGTGCACCGCGAGATGCGCATCGTCCGACTGGGTGAAGGCGTCGATGCCACAGGGATGTTCGCGCCGACCGCGCTGGCTCGCACCGAGGCGGCACTGGTCGATTACGCTGCGTTGATGCGGGCCCACGATGTGTCGAAGGTGCGGATGGTGGCCACCTCCGCGGCCCGCGATGCCGGCAACCGTGACGAGTTTTTCGCCATGACCGCACGGCTGCTGGGCACCGTGATGCCCGGCGCGGTGGCCGAGGTGATCACCGGAACCGAGGAGGCCGCGCTGTCTTTTCGCGGTGCGGTCGGCGAATTAAGCAGTGCCGCAGGGCCGTTCGTAGTGGTCGATCTCGGTGGCGGCTCTACCGAGGTGGTGCTCGGTGGTGCCGGCGCGGACGTCGACACGGTGGTGGCGAGTTACTCGGCGGACATCGGCTGTGTCCGGATCACCGAGCGCTGCCTGCATTCGGATCCGCCTACCGCCGATCAGGTGGCCGCGGCCCGCGAATTTGTCCGGGAGCGGTTGGCGCAGGCACTTGAAGCGGTGCCGGTCGAGCGGGCCCACACCTGGGTGGGGGTGGCGGGCACCTTCACCACCTTGGCGGCGTTGGCGGCGGGCATGCCGGACTATGACTCGGACGCAATTCACCTGTCCCACACGAATTTTCCGTCATTGCTGACGGTGTGCGAGGACCTGATCGCGATGCCCCGAAGCAAGCGTGCGGCGCTGGGCCCGATGCATGAGGGGCGAGTCGACGTGATCGGTGGCGGCGCCATCGTGGTCGAAGAATTGGCTCGCGAACTGGGACAACGAGCCGGGATTTCTGAGCTGGTGGTCAGCGAGCACGACATCCTGGACGGAATCGCGCTGTCGATCGTCTGAGGGATTCACCAGCACACGGCCCGTGGCGATATCCGGGGACGCCGCCATGAGCCGTGGCCTGGTGCAGTCTGGTGGTGCTATCCGCCGCAGTTGGGGCGGTTGTTGCAGTGGTGACCGTTCTGGCATGCGTGGCAACGGCAGGTACAGCCGGGCTGGCTATTCATCGTGTTCACCTCTGGTAGGTCGGGCCTATCTCTATATGACCATTTCACGATAGTTCGACCGCCACTTGTTGGGAACCGTATGCGGGACTGGACTTAACCGAGCAGACCGGGGGCCTGTCGGACGGTGTTCTCGATCCGCAGCTGTCAACTTTTATTGACCATGTCAACATAAGTTGACCGCTCGCAGCGCGATGGTGCCGTCAGACATCACGGTTCGACGATTTGGCCACCAGCGGGCCCGAGCCGGCCCTGGCCTGAGGCGTCGGCCGGCTTACCCCCGGTGTCCTTCTTGACGCGTGCCTTGGATGCGCCGACTGCGCCCGCCGTGCCTACCGTTCCCGGCGCGTTCAGCACCCCTTGCGCGCCCAGATCGACGTTCCGGCCGCTTTCGCTTGCACTTTCCGGCCCATTTGTCCGAATCGGCGAAAAGCCGGTCACGACTGGAGCGCACATCTCGATTGCCTTTTCGGTGTACACCCGGTAGCCGAAATCAGGGTTGTAGCCATGGATTTCGGGAGTGTCCAGATCGCGCAGGAACGTCAGGATCTCCCGGCTGAACACCTGGCCGGGTACCAGCACCGGGAAGCCCGGCGGGTAGGGCGTCACGAACGTCGCCGACACCACGTCCACCCCGTTGTCCATCTTCTCGAAAACCTCTTCGGTAGAAAGGTATTCGCAGTTGGTGTCGGTGTAGGACAGGTAGAAGGCGCGGCGGACGTCACCTTCGGGAGTATCGGTTCCATCGCTGGAAATGTCTCTGAACACGGGGTGGAAGCCGCTGAAGTTCGGTAGCGACGCGGAGCTGGTGGTCAGCCGTCGTACGTTCTGCTCGAACCGGCCGCGCTCGCCCAGACCCATCTCCGAGACCGCCTCGTCGAGCTCGCCGGCGATCTTCACCAGCACCTCGACCAGGAAGGCCACCGAACTGCGGGTGGTGCCGATATTGGTCATGAACAACACGGTGTTTCGCGACGTCTTGTTGATCTGCACGCCGTGCCGGTCCATCAACTGTTCGCGTTTAAAGGTGTCGCCGTCGTAGCCGGTGCGCCCGATCGACAACGTGATGCGCGACGGGTCCAGCACGAATTCGTCGTTGTCCCAGGCGGTCATCATGTTCCGTAGGCCGGAGCGCAGCGGTTGTGCGATGTGGCTGACGCGGTACTGGTCGGGGATCAGGTCCGAGGTGCGCAGGCATCGCATGTATTTGCTGAGCAGCGGGTGGTTGTCGATGGCGTCGCGCAGTTGCATCGCGTTCTCGATCTGGCGCTGTACCAGTTCCACACCTTCCAGCGCGACCTGGCGCCGCCCCAGGTCCAGCGACGCCAGAATCTGGTAGTTGGGCGAGGTCGACGTGTGCGCCATGTATGCCTCGTGGAAGGCCTCAGAGACCTTCTGCTCGAAGTCCTGGTCGAAGACGTGGATCATCGAACCCTGGCGCAGCGAGGTCAGTGTCTTGTGCGTCGACTGTGACGCGTATACCCGAACCCGTGCCTTCGCAGGGTCCGGCGTCAGCCGACGACTCAGCAATTCCTCTTCAGTGGGCGGGTTTTCGGTATCGGCCTTGAGTTGCTTCTCGTACGCGGCGATGTATTCCGGGTCGGCCAGCTTCTCGCGCAACCGACGGGCCGTCGCCATGGCGGTGCGGTGCCGGTACACCGGGTGGAACCGGGCGAACGCGAACCAGGCTTCGTCCCAGAGGAACACCAGATCCGGCTTGATGGCCAGGCATTCCTCCATCACCCGCTCGGTGTCGTACACGATGCCGTCGAAGGTGCAGTTGGTCAGCGAGATCATCTTGACCCGGTCCAGCTTACCGGCGGCCTTGAGCGCCAACAGCTTTGACTTGATCTCCCGCAGCGGGACCGCGCCGTACATGGTGTAGTCCGGTAGCGGGTATGCCTCCAGATAGATGACGTTGGCCCCGGCCATCATCATCCCGTAGTGGTGTGACTGGTGGCAGTTGCGGTCCAGCAGCACGATGTCGCCGGGCGCCACCAGCGACTGGGTGACGATCTTGTTGGCCGTCGACGTGCCGTTGGTGACGAAGTAGGTGTGCCGGGACCCGTACGCCTCGGCGGCCAATTGCTGGGCCTCGCGCAGCGGCCCGGTCGGTTCCAGCAGTGAGTCCAGTCCGCCGCAGGTCGCCGAGGTCTCGGCCATGAAGACGTCCAGCCCGTAGAAGCTGACCATGTCTTTGATCCAGTGCGAGTTGACAATTGACTTGCCCTGGCTGATCGGCAGCGCGTGGAATACCCCGGTGGGACGGTGGCTGTATTGCTTGAGCGCGCTGAAAAACGGTGTGCGGTAACGCTCTGCGACGCCCTGCAGGATCGACAGGTGCAGTTCCAGCACGCCCTCGCGGGCATGGAACACCCGGCGGAAATGCGGACCCAGTCGGCCCGCGATGTCCTCGACCTCGATTTCGGTCATGAGGTACAAGTCCAGTTCGGGTCGCAGCTCTTCCAGCGACTTGGCCAGGATCTGGGCCCGCTCGTCCGGCGACTTGTGGTCCTCCAAATCGGCGGACACCTTGGTGTCGACGAACTGCGCCAGCGACGACAGGTCCCGCTCAGACTGGTGGCTGAACCGTCGCCGGATCACCACCGACTGCAGGTTGACGTTGAGGCGGGCGGCGATCAACGCCTCGTCGCCGCTGGCGACCACCACCAGCTCGTAAACGAATTCGTCGTCAGGTCGGCGCCAGCTGCGGACTTCGGCGCGCAACGCCTGCTCCTGGGCCTCGGTCATCTTCTCGACGATCAGCACCTCGAAGTACAGCTGCTCCTTGCGGGTGACCGGCTGCTGCTCCAGTGTGCGCGGGTCGGTGGGGAACATGTCGGTGTCGTCCATGCCCGCGGTGTCGATATCGCCGGTGCGGTACGACTCGGTGGTCAGCGCCCGATTGATCCGGGCTACCGCTTTCGCGAACTTGTCGTAGCTGCCGGCGCTGAACAGCCGCTGCACCTTGGCGAACTGCGGCGAACCCGGATATGCCCAATAGGGCTCCAGCGGGGTGAGCGTGGCCAGCAACTCTCGGCAGATGCCGATGTACCGCTCCTTGAGGTCGCCCGTGGTGGTGGTCCGGGTCAGCCGGTCGGCGGCCTCCTCGAGTCGGCACCAGGAGTCGCCCCGGAGTTGCCAGACGCTGTTGTACGCGCGCGAGTTCTCTACCATTTCCAGCCCTTTCGCAGGTGCTTTCGGTGGGAAGGCATCGAAGTCCAGCGTTCCACCGTCGACAGCGGGTGTCAGTCGAACAACTGGCGAACATCTGTGCTTGCTCGTCACCGGCGCGCCGAGATGCACGTTCTGGCTGCTCTTACTCGCACTTTGCGGCTCGTTTGTGCGGGTGGGCGGGGAGGGCGCTACTCCTGGAAGCGGTAGCCCATGCCGGTCTCGGTCAGCAGGTGCTTGGGGCGCGACGGGTCGGCCTCCAGCTTGCGGCGCAGCTGGGCCAAGTACACCCGCAGATAGTGGGTCTCTTTGGCATAGGCCGGGCCCCATACCTCTTTGAGCAGTTCTTCGCGGCCCACCAACTTGCCGCGGTTGCGCACCAGCATTTCCAGCATGCCCCACTCGGTGGGCGTCAGGTGCACCTCTTCGCCGCTGCGGGTGACCTTCTTGGCGGCCAAATCGACTGTGAATGAGGATGTTTCGATCACCGGCTCGTCGGTCTCGGAGGCGGCTGCACCGCGTCGCACCGCCGCCCGCAACCGGGCCAGGAACTCGTCCATGCCAAACGGCTTGGTGACGTAGTCGTCCGCCCCGGCATCCAGAGCCTCGACCTTGTCCATCGAATCGGTACGCGCGGACAGCACGATCACCGGCGCGGTCAGCCAGCCCCGCAGGCCGGCCAGCACGTCGATGCCGGACATATCGGGCAGGCCCAGATCCAGGATCACCACGTCGGGCTTGTGCTCGGCGGCCATCCGTAACGCGTCGGCTCCGGTGGCCGCCACCGCGACGTCGTATCCGCGGACCGACAGGTTGATGCGCAAAGCGCGCAGGATCTGGGGTTCGTCATCGATGACCAGGACCCGGGTCATGGCCTCTCCTTCGCCGGGGCGGCCAAATCGACCACGATGGTCAGTCCGCCGCCGGGGGTGTCGGTGGCCGAGATGGTGCCGCCCATGGCTTCGACGAAGCCGCGGGCGACCGAAAGGCCAAGTCCCACACCGGTTGTGTTGTCGTGATCGCCGAGTCGCTGGAACGGCGCGAACAGCTTCTCTTCCGTGCCGCGTGGGATGCCGGGGCCCTCGTCGACGATGGTGATCAGTACCCGGTCTCCGACGTTGCCGGCATTGACGCGCACCACGCTGTCGGGCGCGTAGCGCAGCGCGTTGTCGATCAGGTTCACCAGTACCCGTTCCAGTAGCCCAGCGTCGGCCAGTGCCACCGCGTCGTCTACTTCGGACTTGACCCGGTCCGGCCAGCGATGCTCGTAACCGGTTGCGCCCCGGCTGATTCCGAGCAGTGCACGCTGTACCACCTCTTCCAGGTACACCGTGTGCAGCTCGGGCTTGACCACCCCGGCGGCCAGCCGCGAGGAGTCCAGCAGGTTGCCCACCAGTGCCGTGAGCTGGTCCACCGATTCCTCAATGGTGGCCAGCAGTTCGGCGGTGTCCTCGGGGGAGAAGCCGACGTCTTCGCTGCGCAGACTGGATACCGCGGCCTTGGCTGCGGCCAGCGGGGTGCGCAGGTCGTGGCTGACCGCGCTCAGCAGTTGGCGGCGTAGCTCGTCGGCCTTGGCGATGGCCTCGGCGCGCCCGGCCTCCTCGGTCAATTCACGTTGGCGCACAAGGCCGGCGGCTTGTCGTGCAACGGCGCCCAGCACTCGTCGGTCCCGGGCCTCGGTCTTGCGGCCGGCCATCAGCAGCCAGTAGTCGTCGTCGGTGACCTCGATCGCGGTGTCGGCGGCATCGACGGTCACGCACGGGTCTTTACCTACGCACGCGACGATGCCCTCGCCCTCGTGTAGCAGGCTGACCGCACGCTGCGCGTACGTCTCCCGCACGCGTTCCAGCAGGGTGGTCAGGTCGGCCCCGCGCAGCACGCTGCCGGCGAACAGCGCCAGCAACTCGGCCTCCTGCGAGGCGTGCCGGGCCTCGCGGGCGCGTTTGGCGGCGCCGTCGACAAGCGCGGCGACCGCCACTGCGACGGCCAGCAGCACCACGATGGTCAGCGCGCTGTCCGGGTCGGCGATGGTGAAGCTGTAGCGTGGCTCGACGAAGAAGTAGTTCAGCAGCAGCCCGGAGAGCACAGCGGACAGCGCGGCGGGCGCCACACCGCCGAGCAGCGCGACGATCAGCACGCCGATGAAGAACACCGCGCTCTCGCCACCCACATGCAGGAACGGGTCTAGCAGGACTGCGGTGATGGCGGTGATGGCGAACGGCACGATGATGGCGGCCAGCCACGAAGCCAGGTGCCGTTGCCCGCGGGTCGCGGTGGACCAGGACCAGCCCGCCTTGGCCTGCTCATGGGTCACCATGTGCACGTCGATCTTGCCGGAGTGCTGCACCGTCTTGGCGCCGATGCCCTCGTCGAACAGCCGGGCCCAGCGGGAGCGTCGCGAGGTGCCCAACACCAGCTGGGTGGCGTTCATCTCGCGGGCGAAATCCAGTAGCGCCGTGGGCACGTCATCGCCGACGACGGTGTGCAGGGTGGCCTCGAGGCTGGCCGTCAGTTCGCGGACCTTGCCCATCTGGGGCGCGGACACCCCGGTCAGCCCGTCGCCGCGGACGACGTGTACCACCATCAGCTCGGCACTGGACTTGGATGCGATGCGCGACGCCCGGCGCACCAGGGTTTCCGATTCCGGGCCGCCGGTAACGGCCACCACGACGCGCTCGCGGGCCTCCCAGGTATCCGAAATCTTGTGTTCGGCACGGTATTTGGCCAGTGCGGCATCGACCTGGTCGGCCAGCCACAGCAACGCCAGCTCGCGCAGCGCGGTCAGGTTGCCCTGCCGGAAGTAATTGGACAGCGCCGCGTCGACCCGCTCGGGTGCGTAGACGTTGCCGTGGGAAAGCCTGCGGCGCAACGCTTCCGGGGTAATGTCCACCAGTTCGATCTGGGATGCGCTGCGCACCACCGAGTCCGGGACGGTCTCCTGCTGTTCGATGCCGGTGATCTGGGCGACGACGTCGTTGAGGCTTTCCAGGTGCTGGACGTTCACCGTGGAGATCACCGTGATGCCGGCGTTCAGCAGTTCCTCGACGTCCTGCCAGCGCTTGGCGTTTTTGGAGCCGGGGGTGTTGGTGTGTGCCAGCTCGTCGACCAGCACCACCTCGGGGTTACGTTCCAGCACCGCGGGAACGTCGAGTTCGGCGAAGGTCCCGCCGCGGTAATCGATGAACCGCGGCGGGATGACTTCGATACCGGCCAATGCCTCGGCCGTCTTCTTGCGGCCGTGCGTCTCGACCACGGCAGCGACCACGTCGGTGCCGCGTTCGAGTCGGCGGTGGGCCTCGCCGAGCATCGCAAAGGTTTTTCCCACGCCCGGGGCAGCGCCCAGGTAGATGCGTAGTTCGCCCCGCTTGTCTGGCGTTCCCATGGCTCTCATTGTCCGTCAGGTCAGTGCTTGACTGGATATTTCTGATCCAAAGCCAGGTTCAGCTGCAAGACGTTGACCCGGGGCTCACCCATGAAGCCCAGGGTGCGTCCGGTGGTGTTGTCCTGTAGCAGCGTCTTGACCTGATCAGTGGTGATGTGCCGCGCCTTGGCTACACGAGCCACCTGCAGGTCGGCGTAGTGCGCCGAGATATCGGGGTCCAGACCACTGCCGCTGGCGGCGACAGCGTCGGCCGGCACGTGCGGGTCGGCGGGGGCCGAGCCGCGGATCGCGACGATCTGCCCGGCGCTGTAATCCTCGCCGTACTTGGCGCATTCGACGCGCACACCTTCGTAGGTCGCCGCGAACGGGGCCTTGGTGGTGTCGCACGGCTGGTTCACGCTGACCACCCGGGCGGGGTCGGTGACGTTGCCGGCGGCGTTACGCGGACCGATCACCGACAGCACCGCACCCACACCGTCGGCGGTGCAGAACGGCCGAGCGCCGGCGGTGTGGTCCAGGCCCTCGGTGTCGGCGACACCGTAGCTGCGGGTGCACACCTGCGTCAGCAGGCTGGGCTTGAATCCGGCATCGCTGGCCGACTTACCGGCCGTGATCTGCGCCGGGTCGCCGGGCGTGTCGACAATGCTCTCCGGGCCCAGGTTGCTGGCGCCGCTGGCGGTCGGGTCATACCCGTTGGTGCCCGCGTTGGACGGCCGGCTCTGGAAATACTGCGGCAGCACATTGCCTTTGGCGTCGGTGAACAGCTGGCCGATCAGCGCACTGCCGACGATCTTGCCGTTGGCGGTGACGATCGAGCCGTCGGCCTTGTCCTTGAGCCCCGGGATCTGGGCGATGCCCCAGATGACCGCGGGATAGGCCAGGCCGGTGATGACGGTCAGGACCAGCAGTGCACGCAGCGCTGCCCAATGAAGGCGAATCAGGTTGCCAATATTCATGATTAGGACATCCCCGGGACGAACTGGATGATGAGGTCAATGAGCTTGATGCCGATGAACGGGGCGACAATGCCACCCAGGCCATAGACATACAGGTTGCGGCTCAACAGCTTTGACGCACTGCTGGGGGTGTACCGGACACCGCGCAGCGACAGCGGGATCAACGCGACGATGACCAGCGCGTTGAAGATGACCGCGGACAGGATCGCCGACTGCGGGCTGTGCAGCCGCATGATGTTCAGCAGGTCCAGGCCCGGGAACAGGGCCACGAACATCGCCGGGATGATCGCGAAGTACTTCGCGATGTCGTTGGCGATGGAGAACGTGGTCAATGCGCCGCGGGTGATCAAGAGCTGCTTGCCGATCTCCACGATCTCGATCAGCTTGGTCGGGTCCGAGTCCAGGTCGACCATGTTGCCGGCCTCTTTGGCCGCGGAGGTACCGGTGTTCATCGCGACACCGACGTCGGCCTGGGCCAGGGCGGGGGC
Organism: Mycobacterium sp. OTB74; assembly: GCF_029892685.1. GTDB lineage: Bacteria > Actinomycetota > Actinomycetes > Mycobacteriales > Mycobacteriaceae > Mycobacterium. The sequence continues at coordinate 59,867 of NZ_JARXVD010000025.1, forward strand.
GTCGTTGGTGCCGTCCCCGGTCATCGCGACCAGCTTGCCGCCGGCCTGCTCCTTCTTGATCAGCGCCAGCTTGTCTTCCGGCGTGGCCTCGGCCAGGAAATCGTCAACCCCGGCCTCATCAGCAATTGCCTTGGCGGTCAACGGGTTGTCGCCGGTGATCATGACGGTCCGGATGCCCATCTTGCGCATCTCGTCGAACCGTTCGCGCATGCCCTGCTTGACGACGTCCTTGAGGTGAATCACGCCCAGCACTTCTGCATGTCCCGTCGCTTCGCTCGCGCCTGAGGCCCCACCGTGGCTGATCCGGCCGACCACCAGCGGAGTGCCGCCGGCCGCGGAGATGCCGTCGACGATCTCGCCCAGTTCAGTCGGTACCTTGCCGCCGTTGGAGCGGATCCACTCCGCCACCGAATTGGCCGCTCCCTTGCGCAGCGCCGGGCCGTCGTGCAGATCGACGCCGGACATGCGGGTCATGGCGGTGAACTCGACCCAGGTGGTACCGGTCAGTTCGCCTGGGGTACGGGCACGCAAGCCGTAGGCCGTCTTGGCGTACACCACGATCGAGCGGCCCTCCGGGGTCTCGTCGGCCAAACTCGAGAGTTGGGCTGCGTCGGCGAGTTCGTCGGCGGTGACACCGGGCACCGGGATGAAATTCGACGCCTGCCGATTGCCCAGGGTGATGGTGCCGGTCTTGTCCAGCAGCAGGGTGTTGACGTCACCGGCGGCCTCGACGGCACGGCCGGACATGGCCAGCACATTGCGTTGCACCAGGCGGTCCATGCCGGCGATACCGATCGCCGACAGCAGCGCGCCGATCGTCGTCGGGATCAGACAGACCAGCAGCGAGACCATCACGATGCCGGTGACGCCGAAGCTGTCCAAGGCCTGGGTGTCGGGCACCCCGGGGTTGTTGGCCTTGGAGTAGATGGCCAGCGGCTGCAACGTCGCAACGGCGAACACGAAGATGATGGTCAGCGCAGCCAGCAGGATGTTCAGCGCGATTTCGTTGGGCGTCTTCTGCCGGTTGGCACCCTCGACCAGGGCGATCATCCGGTCGACGAAGCTCTCGCCCGGCTTCTGGGTGATCTGGACGACTATCCGGTCGGACAACACTGTGGTGCCGCCGGTGACTGCTGACCGGTCGCCGCCGGATTCCCGGATGACCGGGGCCGACTCGCCGGTGATGGCCGATTCGTCAACCGACGCAATGCCTTCCACCACGTCGCCGTCACCGGGGATGACCTGTCCGGCTTCGACCACGACGATGTCGCCCTGCTGCAGCAGCGGTGCGGCAACTTCTTCCTCTGTGCCGGCCCGTCCGGGTGCCCACCCGACCAGCTTGCGGGCCATGGTGTCGGACTTGGTCTTTCGCAGGCTGGCGGCCTGTGCCTTGCCGCGACCCTCGGCGACGGCCTCGGCCAGGTTGGCGAAAATGACTGTCAGCCAGAGCCAGAACACGATCAGCCAGGCGAACCAGCTGGAGTTGAGCACCGCCAGAACGGTCGACCAGACGGCGCCGACCTCGACGATGAACATCACCGGGTTGCGCCACAGGGTGCGCGGGTCCAGCTTGCGCAGGGCGTCAGGTGTGGACTTCCACAGCATCTTCGGGTCCAGCAGGCCGCCCTGGACGCGGCCCTTACCCTGGGCCTGTTTGGTCGGGGCGGGGTGTTCCGGGTCTGCTATACCCAATGTTGCGGATTGCGTTGCCATATCAGTGAATTCCTTCAGCAAGGGGGCCGAGCGCCAGCGCCGGCAGGAAGGTCAAAGCGACCAGGATCAGCGTCACGCCGGCAACCATGCCGACGAACTGCGGACGGTGGGTTGGCAGCGTGCCCAGCGATGGGGGAGTGGTGCCCTGCTTGGCCAGTGAACCGGCCAGGGCCAGTACCAGCATCATCGGCAGGAAGCGGCCGATCAGCATGGCCAGGCCCAAAGCGGTGTTGTACCAAACTGTGTTTACTGAGATACCCGCGAACGCCGAGCCGTTGTTGTTGGCCGCCGAAGTGAAGGCGTACAGCACCTCGGACAGGCCGTGCGGGCCGACGTTGAGCATCGCGGCGCGTTCGCCGGGCAGCGCCATTGCCACTGCCGTGCCGGTCAGCACGATCAGCGGAGTAACCAGGAAATAGCTTGCCGCCAGCTTGATCTCGCGCGGGTTGATCTTCTTGCCCAGATATTCAGGTGTGCGTCCGACCATCAGGCCGGCGACGAAGACCGTGATGACCGCGAGGATCAACATGCCGTACAGGCCCGACCCAGTGCCACCGGGAGCGACCTCACCGAGCTGCATGTTGAACATCGTCATCATGCCGCCCAGGGACGCGTACGAATCGTGGAACGAGTCGACCGCACCGGTGGAGGTCAGCGTCGTCGCATCGGCGAACACGGCCGAATCTGGCACGCCGAAGCGTTGTTCGACACCTTCCATCGCCGAGCCGATGGCGTTCGGGACGGTGCCGTGGTGCTGGACCTGGAACAGCATCATGAAGCTGCAGCTGATGATGGCTAGCGTGGCCATCACCGCGACGATCGCGTAGCCCTGCTTGCGGCTGTCGACCATCCGGCCGAAGGTGCGCGGCATCGAGAATGAAATCACCAGCAGCAGAAAGATTTCCACCCAGTTGGTCCAGGCAGTGGGGTTCTCGAACGGGTGCGCTGAGTTGGCGTTGTAGAACCCGCCACCGTTGGTGCCCAGTTCCTTGATGGCCTCCTGGCTGGCGACTGGGCCGCCGGTGATGGTCTGTTGTGCGCCGGCCAACGTGTTGGCGATCTGATCGTGGAGGTGGAAGTTCTCGATGGCGCCGCCGGCGATCAGGATGAGCGCGGCAATCGCCGCGAGCGGCAACAGGATTCGGACGGTGCCGCGCACCAGGTCGACCCAGAAGTTGCCCAGTTCGCTGGCGTGCCGACGGGCGAACCCGCGTACCAGCGCCACTGCCACGGCCATGCCGACCGCGGCCGAGACGAAGTTCTGTACGGTCAGGCCGGTCATCTGCACGAGGTGGCCCATGGTGGTCTCGCCCGAGTAGGCCTGCCAGTTGGTGTTGGTGACGAAGCTGACGGCGGTATTCCACGCCAGGTCCGCGGTCATGGGGGTGGTCGGATTGTTCAGATGCAGCGGCAGTTTGTCCTGCATCAGCTGCAGCGTGAACAGGCCCAGCAGTGAGATCGCCGAGAACGCGAGCACGCTACGGGCGTACGAGCCCCAGTTCTGTTCGGAGTCGGGGTCGGCACCGATGGCCTTGTAGACCAGACGCTCAACGCGTGAATGCTTCGCGGACGTGTATACGCGATACATGTAGTCGCCCAGCGGTACGTGCACCGCGGCCAGGGCGACGATAAGGGCGATCAGGAAGACGATTCCTGCGATGGTGCCGTCCACTAGAAGCGCTCCGGGAACAGTAGTGCGGCGACCAGGAACAGTGCCGTCAGCAGGCACAGCACCAGTCCGACGATGTTGGCGTAGTTCACAGCTTCTCCACCGCCTTTTGAATCAGGCCGAGCATCGCGAATAGCGCGACGGTCAGCACGATGTAAATCGCGACAGACATGTTTTGGCTCCGTTTCGGGCGGGTCCTCAGCCGCGTTTCGGCAGCACCCACGTGCCGAAGTAAACGCTCGCTGGAGGGCGCCTGCCGATGATCTTGACGCTTTCCTTATGGGCGCAGTGGTTTCATTTATGGAGTCCTTGCGCCGGGTGTGATCTGGGTCCTATTTGCCTCGGTCGACGGGCGCGCGTCGGCCCGCTTGCAATCGTATTTATGCAGGTCAAGTACCACAAGTGCGTTCTTGTCGGGCTACGGGTGGTGCGTGCGGTGCTCATCTTTACGCCCGGGAAACCTTCCGGTGGTGCGACGTAAAGAAGCCGTTAGTTTTGCCGGCTGCGGCGTTAAAGGGTTGGCAGGACTGCGGTGCGATCGCTTGGACGCGGCGTAAAGCTGACAGCAGGAGGTTGTCATGGTGATGTCTGCGACGTTGGGTTCGGTGCTGGCTGGTGTGCGGGTGCGGCAGCGCCCGACCCAGGTGGTCCGGCCACCCTGGCCCGCGGTGCGCGTCCGGCCGGCAGTGCAGATCGCCTGTCCCGCAGCCGCTTTGCGGAGTACGGATATTGCTCGACGGGTGGTTGACCAGGGCATGTGGGTCAATGTGCGCAGCGGCGGTGAGTTGGACGGGGTGCTGACGGCCGGCGTGTCGCCGAAGCACATCGGCGTGCACTGTGACGATCTGAGTTCCAACGAAATGGTTTGGGCGGCAAGCCTGGACGTCGGACGGCTGGTGGTTTCCTCGGCATATCAGGCCGAGACGGTGTCGTGCGTGCGCGGGCGTAGACCGCACAATGTTTGGCTCCAGTCGGGTAGCGATGCGGCGGTACTCGATGGGTGCCGGGGATTGCGGCTTGCCGGGTTGGATGCGAGCTGCGGCGACTGTGGGTACGCCCACGCGGTTGACGCGCTTATGGGCGAATCGGCCGATCTGCGTAAGGAAACCGGCATTATCATTGGCCACCTTGGAATTTCGGGTTGGCAGCTGTCATCGGACGTCGTCGACGAGGTCGATGACGCGGTGACCGAGGGGTGTATCAGGTACCGGCTGCCGCGCCCACAGGTGACGCTGTGCGGTAGCACGCTCACCACCTGATTGGGCGTCGTCGGAACTTTTTCCGGGCCGATGTCGAAATCGGCTACCGCCGTTCGACGTGTGTGTGAAGGATTGACACACACGACGAAAGGTCACCGCGATGCGTTACATGGGCATGGTCATCATGAATCCCAACCAGGGTCCGCCGCCGCAGGAACTGATGGACGCGATGGACGCCCACATGGCCAAGAACGCTGCTGACGGCATTTTTCTCGACGGCGGCGGCCTAGGGCAGGGCGAGAACCGAGTCGGCTACCAGGTCCGGTCCGGGCAGGTGAGTACCACGGACGGACCGTTCACGGAGGCCAAGGAGATCATCGGCGGCTACGCGATTCTGGAGTACCGCGATCACGCTGAGGCGGTCGAAGGCGCTAGGCAGATGGCCGAGATTCATCGGCAGCACTGGCCGTCCTGGGAAGGCCGGGTCGAGGTGCATCTGATCGAAGGTGGACCCGACCACCAACCAGGCGCCTGATTTCCCGGTGCCGACAGCCGAGGCAGTGACCGCCGCTTGGCGTGCAGAATCAGCACGCCTGGTGGCGGCACTTGCCCGCATGACGCGTGAAGTCGAACTTGCCGAGGACGTTGTGCAGGACGCACTCGTGGCGGCCTTGGAGGAATGGCCTGCACGGGGCATACCCGCGAATCCCGCCGCGTGGCTGATGACCGCGGCTAAACGACGCGCGATCGACCACATCCGACGTGCCGAGACCTTGCGCCAAAAGACTGAGGCGCTGGGTCGCACACTTGAGGAGGTCGAGGTGCCCGATCTGGATGCGCACGTGGACTTCATCGAGGATGACGTGCTGCGACTGATGTTTCTGACCTGCCATCCGATGCTGGCGCCGGCGTCACGAGCAGCGCTGACGCTCCGCTTGGTGTCAGGGCTGAGTACCGCAGAGATAGCGCGCGCCTTTCTGGTGCCGGAATCGACTATGGGCCAACGGATCAGCCGGGCGAAGAAGAGCCTCGCGGGCTTGGAGAAGGACGCCCTGGACATGCCGGTCGGGGCGCAGCGCCTCGAACGTGTCGACGATGTTCTGGCCGCGATCTATCTGACGTTCAACGAGGGTTACGTCGCCACCTCAGGCCATGACTGGACTCGCCCTGACCTCTGCTTCGAAGCTGTTCGGTTGGCTCGCATGGTGGCCGCGATGGTGTCCGACATCCCAGATGTGTTGGGATTGCAGGCGCTCCTGGAACTTCAGGCGTCGCGAATTCCCGCTCGAGTTGATCGCGATGGTGCACCGGTGTTGTTGGACGATCAAGACCGGGCCCGCTGGGATCAACTGTTGCGGCGCCGCGGGCTTCAGATGCTCACGCGCGCAGAGATTCTCGCCGCCGCGGGTGCGCCCGTCGGCACGTATTTTCTGCAGGCCGCCATTGCTGCGTGCCATGCGCGTGCGGCCCGAGCCGAGGACACCGATTGGCGTCGGATCGCAGATCTTTACGACGTGCTTGCGCGGGTAGCGCCGGGACCGGTGATCGAGGTCAACCGGGCGGTGGCGCATGGGCGCGCCCACAGCCCTGAAGCCGGGCTGGCCATCCTCGATGCGCTTGGTCCCAACCCGCTGCCCGGCTCGCCGCTGCCGCTTGCAGTACGCGGAGATCTGTTGGCGCGCTTGGGAAGAGACAGTGACGCGGCCGCGTCCTTCGCGCGCGCCGCTGAGCTCACCGACAACGAGGCGGAACGTTCGTTGTTACTCCGTCGTGCCGATGCGTGACGTGGTCACCGCTGTTTGCGGGTGCGCTCATAGTGTCGAGCTGCGCGGACACGGTTGCCACAGGCTTCTGAACACCATTCGCGGCGCGGGTGTGACTTGACGAAATAGAGCACGCAGTGGGGTGCGTGGCAGGCACGCAGGTTGATGGCCGCTGGGCCGGTGAGTAGGTCGATGGCGCGGTAGCCGAGGTCGGCGAGGGCACTTCGGATTGGAGAGGCCAGCGGTGCCTCGACGACGCTCAACACGCCGTCGCGGACCGCGAGTTGAGTGCGGGGACGGTCGGCGACCAGGGCATTAACCACGTCGACCGCTTGGGTCACGTCGCCGACCGGGGACTGCGCAGCCGGCCGTTCGTCGGCGGTGCAATGGGCGGCCAGCCTGCGAAGGCTGTCGCGGAGTGCCAGCGCATCGTCCAACTCGTCCTGGCTCGGAACGCCCAGTTCGGCGGCGTCGTGCTCGGTGACGTCGGCCAGCCAGTCGCGCAGCAAGGTCGCGTCTGTCAGGTTGTCGTGGACGCTGCGGGTATCGGCCCAGATGGTGTTCATCAGCCGTACCGGAGCTGGCTCGTCCGGCAGCAGCCACGTGGGTGTACTTACCGTCACATTGGAATGTTATCACGGATGCATAGCGTTACATCCGTTAGAAGATCGTGCTACTACTTCTAACGGAACATGGCAATCCGATCCGTTATGCAGATCGGCAAGGAAAGGACTTCCGATGACCAACTTCGCTCCCATTGACCTGGACACTGCCACCGGCAAAGCAGCCGAACTGCTTGTGCAAGTGAAGAAGTCGATGGGCAAGACCCCCAACATGACCAAGGTGATGGCCAATAGCCCCACCCTGTTGCAGAGCTACCTGGCGCTGTCCGGCGCAGTTGCCCGCGGCACCCTCAAGCCCGCAGTGCGCGAGCGCCTGGCCATCGCAAGTGCTCAGCTCAACGGTTGCGAGTACTGCTTGTCTGCCCACACCTTCACCGGTGCGAACATCGCCAAGATTGATGCGGCGGAATTGGACCGCGCCCGTCGGGCCGAGTCCGAGGATGTACACACCGAAGCCCTGCTCAAACTGTCGACCACGATTGCTGCGAACGCCGGCGACGTCAACGATGACGAGCTGAAGGCCGCCCGCGACGCCGGGGTTTCCGATGAGGAGATCGGCGAACTCGTGGCCAACGTCGCGTTGAACACCATGACCAACTACTTCAACGTGCTGGCTCAGGTCGAAAACGACTGGCCCGTAGTGTCTTTGTGATCGTGAAGCTTCAGATGACGAATCAGAACAGCTGGCCCGCCACTGTGGGGTTCCACAGTGGTGAGCTGGCGGTGCAGCGACAGGCCGGTGTGCAGGCCGAGGCTTCCCGGTTGGCTCGGATGGTCGCTCCGGGTGAACTGCGAGCAGGTATGGCTGGATTCGTAGCCGATGCGCTGTTCGCGGCGATCACTGCCCGGGACCGGTCGCGTCGGCTCTGGACCTCACCTCTTTTGGGGTCGCCCGGTTTCCTGCAGGCGTCCGGGCCGACCGTACTGCAGATCAATAGCGCCCTGCCCGAACCGGATCCGCTCTGGGGGCTGAGCGCCGGGCAACCGGCAGCTGTCATAGTCATGGACTTCGCCACCCGGCGACGGGTACGCATCAACGGTCAACTGACCTCGGTGACCTCGCGCGGGCTCACGCTCGATGTAAACCAGGCGTTCGGCAACTGCCCGCGATACATTTCCGAACGTCAAATCCAGGACGCTGGTGGCGATCAGGTGCGAGGACTGCGATACCAGGGAAACATGCTGCACAGCAACGATATTGATCTAGTTCAGGCCGCGGATACGTTCTTCGTCGGGACAACACATCCAACGTCGGGCAACGACACTTCGCATCGTGGCGGTCCTGCCGGCTTCGTCCGCGTTACACCCGATCATCTGTGGTGGCCAGATTTTCCCGGCAACAACATGTTCAACAGCTTGGGCAACTTGGCTGTCGACGCTGCGGCGGCATTGCTGTTCGTCGACTTCCGCACCGGCGATGCACTGCAACTGTCCGGTACCGCCGACGTGGTGTGGGATGTCCGCTCTGGAGGCGACGATAATTCCACTGGACGCCGCGTTCAGTTCGCCCCTGAGCTGATTGTCGCCACCACGATGACCGAACTCAGCCCGACCACAGCGCCGTAACAACGAAGGGAGACAACATGTCTGAGCTACGCCCGCCGCTTCCGCCGTTCGACATGGACGGCGCGATGCAGAAGGTGCAGGCAGCAGAGGACGCTTGGAACACGCGCGACCCGCACCACGTGGCCCTGGCCTACACCGAGGACTCGGTGTGGCGTAACCGCGACCAGTTCGTCACTGGGCGTGCGGAGATCGTTGAGTTCCTCACGGGCAAGTGGGAACGCGAACTCGACTACGCGCTGCGCAAGAGCCTGTGGGGGTTTCGCGGCAACCGCATGGCGGTGCGCTTTCAATACGAATGGCACGACGCTGCGGGGCAGTGGTACCGCAGCTACGGCAACGAACTGTGGGAGTTCGACGGGTACGGGCTCATGCGGCGTCGCGAGGCCAGCATCAACGACGTGGTCATCACTGAAGCGGACCGCCGCTACTTCGGGCCGCGGCCGACCAGCGAACACGGTGTGGACATTCCGCTCCAGTAGGCGGGTCACCTTGGTGGGCGGCTTAGGCTGAGGGCTCTGCTGCTGCGATGCAGGGTTCGGGCTGGTGGTGGACCGCCGTGTTCGCCCTTGCCGGCCAGACGCTAACGTCATCTCGGCACGATTTCGGTCGCTGCCCGCCCCCATAGCCCAATTGGCAGAGGCAGCGGACTTAAAATCCGCACAGTGTCGGTTCGAGTCCGACTGGGGGCACGGCCTCTCTGGCGATATCTATGCTGATAGAGCCGTTATTGATGTCGAACAGGCGGGCTAATTGGCCTGCCGTGGCCACATTTTGGACACAGTTACAGCTACCTGGTCCAGGTCGGAGTCGAACAGGTCGGCATAGCCATCCAGCGTCATCGCGGCCCTTGCCCTCGGATGGCCAGGCACCACAGCACACAGGCGTCCCCGGCATCGGGGTCAAAGTGCGTCAGCTCGCTGACCGCACGAGCCGCCTCCACGAGGGCTGCTTCGTCGTCGAGGTAAGCCAGCGCCACCGGTGCGGTCCGCATCAGCGAGCCGTTCCCTGCCGTGCGGCCACTGCGGTGGTGCAGCGCGGCAGACTCTTCCCGTGCCGTCCGCGCCGAGATGCCGCGTCGGCCCGTGTGAGTCAGAACTGAGCATGTCTGCACCCCAACATCTTTGGCGTGTTGTGACCATTCATGCCAGCGCCGGGCGATGGCGTCGAGCGCACCCTCGTCACGTAGGTCCGCCCCGGTGGCGGCGACCTCGGCGATGGCTATTGCCATGGAGGTGTCGTCGGTCCACTCGCCGGGCTCCCAACCGAACGCCCCACCGCCCACCCCCGCGGGCCGTCGCAATCGTACTGGCGGACTCGCCAGAGGCGTGCATACGCTGCGCCAAAGCGGCTTTCTCGGAGTCCAGAGCCTTGGGTCGTTCGATGGACTCGCCGCTTGCGCGAGGTGCATCCCGCACCGCTTGAACTTGTCGGCCTGCTTCCGTTCCGTACCGCCGGTTCCGAACGTGGCTTCTGCCTAGACGTGTCCATCTGGAGTACACCCATACTCGACATCGGCATGGCCATTCTTCGGTGTCAAACTAGCGCCGCTTCGGGAATAGATTGACAATTGCCCAACAACATCCTGGATTCGAATTTGACAGTACGGTCAAACCAGGAGATGTACATGGGTCAGCGCATCCTTGAACGCCAACGCGAGGGAATCGCTATCGCCAAAGCGGCCGGAAAGTACAAGGGACGCAAAGCATTACTTTCGTCAACGCAGGCGAACCAGCTACGCGAACGGCTGGCCAAGGGCGAATCGGTTACCGCACTCGCCACGGAATACGGCGTCAGCCGCCAGCCCGTCTACAACTACAAGATCGCCTAACTTGGACCAGTGTTCGTAGTGGTCCGGCCTCAGTGTGGTCCCATCATGCCGCCCGGTCCCATCATTCCTTCCATCATTGCGGGCATTCCCTCGTTCACGAATCCGGTGACCTCTCGGGCGTGTGCCCGGATGGTTTCCGTGAGGGCGGGATCATCGGCGGTTTCCTCGGCGATTACCCCGGTAGTGGTAAACGTGAGCTGACGACGGTAGCCGCTGGCCCGACTGAAGAGAGTCGGCAGGCTTTGGCTCATGCACATGACCTCGGTTCCCTGATCGAGGTGGGCGTACATGCTCGAAACGTGTGCCTGTAGTTGGGCGGTGAGGTCTGGGGACTTCGATTCGGTGGTGGTGCGCACGCCGCCGGGAATGTCCTCAACAACACGGTTGATTTCGCTGTGCCGCATGAACATCTCCATGTAGCGGCTCATGTCCATCTGGCCGGCGCCCATGAAACCGCCTCCGTCGGTGAGGCGGATAGCCGTCGAGGGCGGTCCGAACAGGCTGCGAAGGACATACCCCAGACCTACGACGCTGCTCGCTCCCACGGCACCGAGCGCAGTGATCGCCGCCCGTCGCGTCAACCTAGCCATGGCGGTCAGACATGTTCACGGTGTTCACGCAATATCGCGATGCGCCTTCGATATTCGTCTTCGTCTATCTCGCCGCGAGCGAAGCGGATAGCGAGTAGTTGTTGCGGGTTGGGTTGTTCGGGCGGTGTGGTGTAGCGGCTGCTTTGGTCACCGCTGACGTAGCGGACGAGTGCGAAGGTGCCGCCGACCACCAGTACCCAAAACAGCACCATTCCAATTGCCATCCCGGCGTAACCCCATCCACTCATGTCGTGGTCGTACCAGAACATCATGGTGCTGCCTCCTTCGATTGTTCGCCCATCGTCCTGCGTCGGATGCCGTCGCAACTGGTGCCAAAGGAATGACAACCAAGGGACTTTCGGCCACAACTCAATCCCCTGTTTCGGTTACGCGGTGTAGTTGAGGCTGGTCATCATTCCTGCGGCCTGGTGGTAGGTGTTGTGGCAGTGCAGCATCCAGATACCAGGATTGTCGGCAAGGATGGCAACGCCGAGGGTCTGCTTCGGTAGCACGATGGCGGTGTCCTTGCGTGCGCCGGGGCTGCCGTCCGCCTTGATGATTTGGAAGGTGTGTCCGTGCAGGTGCATGGGATGCCACATCGTCGTGGAGTTGGTAAAGCTCAGCATTGCCTTTTGGCCTTGCTTAATGCCGATGGGCTGGTTGCTGCCGTAGGGCTTTCCGTTGATGGCCCAGTCGTAGTGCATCATGTCGCCCGACAGATTCGCTTGCAGGTTCACGTCGGGCTGTCCAAGTCGCAGGTCCACGTCGGGGGTGGCCGTGAACATGTCGACGGTGCCGATGCGGCGATTGAGTTCGGTGGGCTGGAATCCGGGGTCGGGCGATGCACCTGCGGAAGTGGTCAGTAATGCGCGGGCGACAGCGTTCTTGCCCTCGGCTGCGGCCACTAACGGGAAGACGCCATCGTGGGCGGTGACAGTGACGTCGTAACGTTCGCCCATGCCCATCAGCACGGCGTCAACCTCGGTCGGCACGACAGGGTAGCCATCGGTGTGGGTGACGGTCATCGCATGCCCGGCGAGTGCGACGCGGAATGCGGTGTCAGACGCGGCGTTGATGAGCCGAATCCGTATGCGTTGGCCCGGTTTTGCGGTGAAGCTCGTGGGTGCCGCGGGGACGCGCCCGTTGATGAGGTAGAAGGGGTAACGGACATCGCCGGCGTCCCCCCCGAGCAGACTGCTCGAACCAACTCCGCCCATCGTCGGCATACTGCCCATGCCCGGCATCTGACCCATTTGCTGGCCGCGAAGACCGTCGAAAATCTGCTGAGGACTCTGACCGATGCTATCGGTCCAATCATCAAGGACGACAATCCATTCCGCGTCATAATCACCCCGCTCGCGGGGTTCGTCGATAATGACGGGCAGATACAGGCCGTAGTCAGCGTCGAGGCCGGTATGTGGGTGTGCCCAGTACGTACCTGAGTGCGGGGCGGAGAACCGATAGGTGAACGACTGTCCAGCGTCGATGTTGGCTGTTGCGGGGTCGGCACCGTCCATATCGTTGCGCAGTGCGATCCCGTGCCAATGCACCGACGTGGGGTGATCCAGATGGTTGGTCACCGTGACGGCGACCTGATCGCCGACATTGGCGCGGATCAGCGGCCCGGGAATGACGTCGCCGTAGGCCAGCGTGTGGGCGTTGACTCCGCCGAGGTCGACAGTGGCCTGCTGCGGGGTCAGCGTGGCAGTAACGGTGCGGCCCGAATGGGGACGTCTTGCGTCGGTGCGGTTGATCGCTGCCTTTAAGTCGAGTGAGGGTTGGTTTGATTGCGAGGGTGACCGCGCGCAGGAGGCCAGCACCGCGCCTGCGGCAACGCTGCCCGCCAGAAATGCGCGTCGGCTTAATCCCGTCGACGCGCGCTGGTATCTACTCATCCGCTCGTGACGCTCCGTTCGGGGTTGTGACAGCAGGTATACCCTTGGGGGGTATTTTCGGCAAGGGGTGAACGTCCCACAACGCCCGTGGAGATTCGGCTGTCTATCCGCACTGTGTCGACTCTCTGCGGCCCGTGCTATCGCGTCACACCGAAAGGCTGAGGTCGGGCCGCATCGTGTTAGAGGAACGGTGCCTCCGGCTTCTACAAGCGATCATCTGGAATCCGTTCTTGGCCAATGGCGCTGCGCGGATGCCGGATGTTATCCCAGATCGATATACCGATGCCGTAGGTGAAAACCGTTGGGTCTGGCTGGATGCGGATAAAGCACACGTCGCCGCCCTCGGTCACGATGCGTTGCTCGGTTACCAGGATTCGGCGGAGAAACCATGACGAATCGAACGCTCGCTGCGCACCGTCGTGCCCACTTGGGACAACCGTCGCCGTGCCCTGGAACTGAACGGCCCGAGGCGGAAAACCAGGTAGGAGCCGACGGGGAACCGGGACCACGAAGGCGACGTCAGGATGGATGCGAATATTTCGCACCTTCCGAGTGGTAGTCCTCGTCGTGACGTAGAAGATCAGCGACTCGCCACGCGGCGACACCGCATAAACCACCCCAGTCGCGTGCGGGCGTCCGTTCTCACTCACCGTCGAGAGCGTGCCGAAACTTTCACGACGCAGCGTTCGCTCAACAAGTTCGAAGCCCGCCGCTTCGGCAGCCACTGGGGATTCCCTTTCGGTAACAGTCGGCGGAGGTGAGTCTGTGCCCCGCTCCGGGCGATCAACTGCCGTGGCGGATTTCGTTAGCTGTATGCGCTACCAGCGCAGTGCTAGGGGCGTGGCATGCCGGGAGCGGGGGTCGGCGGCGACGGCTGAGGCGTCATCGAACCTCCTGGACCCATCTGACCTGGTCCCATCTGACCTGGTCCCATCATGCCGCCTGGTCCCATCATGCAGCCGGGTCCCATGCCGCCGGACCCCATGCCGCCGGACCCCATTTGACCGGGTCCCATCTGACCGCTGTTGCCGTAGCCGTGATGCCAGAAATGGTGGCCGGACGCGCTGGCAATCCAGACTCCCGAGAAAAAGACCACCGCCGCGATGAATGTGATTCCTGCGATGATGCCCACCCAGGCCGCCACCTGATTGAGTGCACTAGGTCGGTCAGACCGGTTGTTGCGGTGCTGCGCAGATTTTGGTTCTGTCTGTGATTCGGGTGTGTCGGTCATGTCTTGATCGTGCGGATGACATTGCCGCGCGAACGAGGGCATTTAGTCACAACTATTTTGCGCGCAGGTCCTCCGCGCCCAGGCCACGAGCGTGGGTCGCCTGCAACGCCGTATCGGATCGATCCCGCGAGCGACCCCGGGACACCCGGGATGACCGGGAGGGCTGGCCGCGCGACGCGACGGGCCCAAACGCGGCTCGAATGGCCCTCTAACTCGAGACCGTCTTCGGTATGGGTGCCGAGGGGTCAGCTCGGGTCGGACGGGGTATGAGACTTGCTGCCGCTATGCCAGCAGAGCGTCCCCCGGGGTTCACACAGCGATTACCGTCACGGTTAAGGCCACACCGAATACCAAGGTCGGCACGGCCATCCCGGCGAGAAACCGAAGTCCGAACCGGCGACCGCCGGCGGTGAACGCCAGCACTGTCTTGACGAGCAGGTTGGAGCCAAGGGCCGCAGCGACCGCAACTAGTGCAGTGTCGACGGTGATGTCGCCCTTAGCGGCAAGGCTGGCGGCGGCAACCGCGCCGGCGTGGGCATCGGCGAGGCCCGCGGCGAATGCGGCCAGCACCGTGCCCTTGGGCCCGAGCACGTCAGCTCCCCACCGGCCGACGAGCAGAGCGAACGTTAGCACCGCGGCCAGCACGAGGGCAGGCCGCAAAGCGAAAGGGCGGCTTGCGGGCGTCGCCTCGACGTGTTCGCCCTGCGCAGCGATGTTCTGATGAGTCCGAATGGCTCCCCGATAGACGAACGTGGCTACGACCACCAGCACGGCCGCTGCGGCAACTACTGGAGGCCACAGCCGGCGCAGCACTTCGACGTCGACGAGCCCGATCACGATGAGCAGCTGGACAAGGGTGGCCAGGCTGGCCAGCAGTGCGCTGGCGAGCGGCGCGCGCAAGCTCGTCGTTGTCCGGCTGAGCCGACCCATTGATGCCGTCGTTGCGCTTGCCGAAACAAACCCGCTGGCCAAGCCGGTGACGAGCAGGCCGCGTTCGGGGCCGAGGGCCCGCACACCGATGTAGCCGACCCAGCCGATACCGGTGAGCAGCACGACAAGAAGCCACACCTTCTCTGGATTGAGCACACCGTACGGTCCGAGCCCGCGATCCGGTAGCAGCGGCAGGATCACGAACGCGACGACTAAGAACTTGATGGCGTCTTCTAGTTCGACCTCGCTGATGATCTCGCGGGCGAAACGATGGATGCGGGTCTTCGACACGAGCAGGCTTGCCACGACCACGGCGAGGGCCACGCCTACCGCTGGGCGGGTGTAGGCGAGCGCACCGAGCATGTAGGCGACGATTGCGGCCATCGCTGTGGTGGTTCCCGGGTCCTCGTCGCTGGTACGAAAGTAGGCGAGCGCCACCACCGCGCCGACGCCGACAAACCCGATCACCACGACCCACTCGCCGAAGCTCGCCGCGACCGCCCCGGCCAGCGACAGCAATGCGAACGAGCGCGACCCAGCGGGGAGCTTGCGGCTGTGACTGCGCTCGCGCTCCAAGCCGAGCAGCAACCCGATGGCTAGCGCCACAAGGAACGGCTGGACCTGCTGCCAGCTCACAACGGCTCCCTATTCAGCAGACCAACTAGACGTTGCCCAGCTCCATCACTCTAATGGCTCGGGGCGCCAACCTGACCACGACTGCGCTAAGTACGCTCGAGTATCTCGGGGGGGAGCGCCCGACCCTGCCGAAGGCCGGAGGGCTTCGGCTTCGTTACCTATGTAGTTATCGGGTGCAGAATCTGCACGGCACTCGTTGCTGATGCGCCTAGGTCAATGACGGTCTTAAAGGCATCCGAAGTTTCGCCCCTCGCCCGGGGTGGGGTCGTGCTGCTGTCGGCGTATACAAGGGGGAGGGTGGTGCACATCGCTGCGCGGCGAACGGCTGTGACCGCCCGCTGGTCGCGTGCGGACACTCCCAATATCGGTCAATTGGTGGGGGAGTACTCCCAGAGCTGCGGAGACCCATGGCCGGCGTCGGCGATGGGCAGGAACGCGTTTCCGGTGCCGGGATCGACAGCCAATGTGTGCGCTCCGTCGGCCACGTGAACCGATCCCCGGGCGCGCAGGTGGCCGTGGTCGTGCTCGGCGATGCTGACCCAGCCGCTTTCTGCGGCCACGTAGATGCGATGGCGGGCTGGGTCGTAGGCCAGCACGTCGGGATCGTCGCCGACCTGCTGGTGATCGACGACCGTTTTGGTGGTGAGGTCGACCGTGACCAGGGTGGCGTTGTCTGCGCATCCGACGAACATCACCTGAGCGACGGCGTCGAGTACTTGACCGT
>NZ_JARXVD010000026.1 GCF_029892685.1 Mycobacterium sp. OTB74
AACTCCTTGGGATACGGCTTGGACACGATGACATCCTTTCAGCCCAGCTCTGAAAACTAGGCAGATCAGGTGTCACCTATTCGTGCAGCAGACCCTATGTGCAGCAGGCTCATACACAGCGGCGTACGCTTCGTCGGCGTCCAGGCGCCGAAGTCTCTGCCGAGATCGACCCAGCGTCGGAATCAGCCGGCGCCATCCCTCAAGGTCGGGAAGGAAATCTTCGCGCAGACTGATCAACAGCTTGTAGTCGCGCGATCGCAGGTTGAATTGTTGTGCCACCACCTCGTCGGCGTCGATCCGCGTAGCCAAGTCGGCTGGAATTCGGTTCTCAGCCAAGTCACCGAACTCAATTCGAAAAGCGTTCACCAGATCGGGGACCTGCTTACCGAGGGTGAACAGTTCCTCGAACTGATCGAGCACGATCACCGGTATCAGGGGATGGTTTCTGCGGCTCCATAGTTCAAAATCCTTGCGATGCAAGTATTCCCAGACCGACTCCGAATCCGACGGCAACAGGGCGTCTGAGGCGTCAGCCTTGATCGACTCACTGACAGCATGCTGCAGCTGGCGGGCGAGCGGTTCCGCACCGGGTTTGAGATCGAAACGGATATGAATAGGGAGAAAGTGATGCGCACGCAGCGACGGGAACAGGCCGGCTTGCAGCAATGACGTCTTACCGAAGCCGGAACGCCCGTACAAGACCGTGACCGGATTGTCGATCACACGGATTTGCAGCTCTGCGATTTCGCTATCACGCCCGAAGAAGAACGCATGCGCATCTTCTGCGAACGATTCCAGTCCTGGCCACGGGTTACCTCTGTCGAGTTTCACGGCTACCGCTCCATCGCTCAGGCCGCGCCGGTTCGATACGCGTCGCGAATTGCCGAGGTGAGCATCGCTTTCAATCCGTCATCAGGGTCACCGCCTGGGGCCCACCCAAAGTCAAGATCGTGGAATCCGGGCAGAAGATTCGGATAGCTATTTGGGTCTCCGTTGTAGTCCTCGTCGATCACCACCGGCACAATGAAGCTTCGTCCGACGATGGAGCGTGACCGCTTCAGAGCTTGGTTCCACTCGTTGTAGACGAAGCCCTCGTCCACGTCCTTCATGTTCGCGGATATGACTGCGATGAACAGCCGTGCCCCTCGAATCTGGGTCCACACTTCCTGCTCCCACTTGTCACCCGGGCGTATCCCATCCTCGTCGAACCACACTTCCCCGCCCAGGTCGCAGATCGCGTTGCGCAATCGCCGTGCGGCATCGATGTCCTCGCGCATGTAGCTGATGAAAACCTTGGGATCCCCCGACTCCAGCTGAGCCGTGGCATGGGCCATGGGACGGCACTTCGGAGTTCGCCGCGCTTCCCATCGGGAGCGCAACTGTGCAACGAACTCCACTGGGTCCATGTCCGTTTGCTCGACCAACCCCCGACGGCAGTAGGTGCCAAAGAAATTCGAAAGGGACGGTTCACGCGAGCTTGTGCAGCCGGCGAAGAAGAATTGGCTGCGTTCCAGGGATAGCCTTGTTTCGCTGGACATCCGCAACAGAAACCGTCCGAGCCAATCGGGAATCTCACAACCTATGAACAGGATTGGCTGATGCTTCAACCGATGGGCGATCCAGTCGGGCAGGCTGGCGGTGTCGCTGACCAGCGAGTGCATCCACTCAAGCCGATCCTCATCGTGAATCGCATACTGGGGCGTCGAGGAAGCTTGGCCGAACAGATTGAGCACGACGGTATCGGTCGTAGGTTCTCGCGCATTCAGCGCTTGTTGGTTGGTGGACTGGTTGAGAGAGAACGCGAGTTGACGCACGCCTGGCCGGCCATTGAATCGGACCTCGTTGATCGCCCTTGCAAGCAATTGGTCAGGCGTCGTACTGACCAAGAAGCGAAGGTCATCAATCGCGGCCAGATCGCGAAGCCCGTCGCCGGGGAGTGGATCGAGTTCGATGATGATGTCGTTGATGACTCGATACAAGCGCTCGGCCTCATCCGCGCCACGCTCCCGCAGATACGCTTCCACCGCTTCACCCGTGGCTATGTCACCGGGCGGTACGTCCAGGTGAAAGTGTTCCGCGACGCGTTGACCAATGACCGTCGTCAACGTCCGCTCGGCGCCACCGACGTTGACAATCGCCAGATCAGGTCCAATAACAGGTACTAGCACCTGCTGCCTGATGTGAGAGAGCAGGTCGTCCCAGAAATCCTCGTCCATGCTCACCCACCCCAACCAGCTCGGGGTGGCCAAAGGCCTGGTAGTCGCGCCATAACGTCATAGTGCGCCGCACCCGCGGCAAAGCATTAGGGTAGACAGCTACTTGAATTTCGCCGGTGACCGCCCAACGCCGCCATTAATTCAGAACAATCACCAGGTACCCCGCCACATACATGAGCGCGAACAGCACCGGTATCCAGTTCTCGATGTGCGAGAGTGGCCAGTAACGTGCTCGCCCTGCTCTTTCAGTCAACGCCCACCACTCGGCTCCCCAGGGCGAGGCAGGCAACCGCTCCTCCAGCGCGCCCACTACGTCGTATTTGGCGGTGTTCAGCAGACGGTAACCACGAACCAGGTAGAACCACGCAAAGCATTCGCCGAGTAACGCCACGAGTGGAATCGCCAGCCAGCCAGCCTTGTCGCCAACCTGCATTTTGGTGACGGCAGGGAAAAGCCCGACCAGCGCAGTGTTCAGCGTCAAGAAATAGGAGTTTGCCTGGCCGCGGCGGGCGCTGATGCGGTCGGCCATCTCAACATAAAGCTTGTACTGCTCCAACAGCGCACTGTCATAAGTGTTGGTCTCGGAACTCGTGGCAGCCATTCCCGACGAGTTGCTGTTAAACAGTCTGCGGGACAGCTCCGAATCTGGACCAGCGTCGGGCATTTTGGGCCTCTTTCGTGCGTAAGACGCATGATGGTATAGACGTATCGGACCGAAAGCACCGTATCCCGATTTCAGCTGAGCGGGACCCAAAAGGCTGCGCGGGATTTCGCGCCATTCGTGAAAGTCCGAATTTTTCAACGAATCTCACGTTCGAATTACGCACTCTATCCCCGCGACTGCTCGCGTCGCCGGCCCTTGCAGAACGGGTAGTCGACTACTCGTGTGTCAGCCACCTTCCGCTGCAACAGTTGGACTACACACCGGGTGCAGTCCCCGTCGCGGGCCTGTCGGCAGGAAGTGGATTCGTGGCTGAGCTGTCTAGAACTTCCAGAAGATCATCTCCAGCCAGAAATTCCTATAACCGTTTCCCTCAACGGGTCTCGCCCGCAATGGGAGCCATCCTCAGCCCGTAACCGCGCGTAAGCGGCCTTACGCCGTCGCCATCGGTCTACCCTGGTGGCAATGGGCAACGAGCGCACCAAGGTGTTGATCGTCGGCGGCGGCTTTGGCGGACTGTTCTGCGCGCGCAGACTGGGCAGTGCTGATGTCGACGTGACTGTCCTGGACCGCACTGCCGGTCACCTGTTCCAGCCCCTGCTCTATCAATGTGCCACCGGCACGTTGAGCATCGGACACATCAGCCGTCCACTCCGCGAAGAATTTGCCCGCCACCGCAACGTCACCATCTTGCTCGGCGAAGCGCTCGACCTCGATCCCGAGGCTCATGTGGTGACCGCGCTGCGTCCCGACGAAACCACGTTCACCGTCGACTACGACGTGCTCGTCATTGCCGCCGGAATGCAGCAGTCCTACATGGGCAACGAGCATTTTGTGCAGTGGGCGCCGGGGATGAAGACCATCGACGACGCCCTGACCATCCGCCAACGACTGTTCACCGCGTTCGAGATCGCCGAGACCCTGCCGCCCGGTCCGGAGCGTGACGAGTGGCTGACGTTCGCGGTGTCCGGCGGTGGCCCCACGGGAGTCGAACTGGCTGGGCAAATCAGGGAGATGGCGACCCGGACCCTGGCGCACGAATTCCACAGCATCGAGCCTGAAGAAGCCAGGGTGGTGCTGTTCGACGGCGGTGACCGGGTGCTGAAGAGCTTCGCGCCCGATCTTTCCGACAAAGCCACCCGAGTGCTGCAGAAGCTGGGTGTCGAGCTGCGTCTGGGCGTGCACGTCACCGACGTGCGGCGCGGCGGGTTGACAGTCACGGCGAAGGCGGACGGGAAAACTGAAGACTATGCGGCGCGCACGGTCTTGTGGACCGCCGGCGTGGAAGCGGTGCCGTTCGCCCGACGAGTCGCCCAGGTGCTCGGAGCCACTACCGACCGGGCCGGCCGCATCCAGGTCGGTGACGACCTGTCGGTCCCCGGCCATCCCGAAGTCTTCGTCATCGGCGACTTGGCAGGCCGGGACAACCTGCCCGGTGTCGCCGAGAACGCCATGCAGGGCGGACTGCATGTGGCGTCCTGCGTCCGGCGCGAACTGGCGGGCAAGCCCCGCCGGCCGTACCGGTACCGCGACCTTGGTTCAGCGGCCTACATCAGCCATGGCAAGGCCCTGCTGCAGGTTGGTCCCGTTCGGCTGGCCGGCTTTTTCGGCTGGCTGGGTTGGGGTTTCATTCACATCGCGTTTCTCACCGGACTGCGCAACCGCGTCAGCACGGTGGCTACCTGGTTGGCCACCATTGCGCGTGATGCGCGGTTTCACCGTGCGTTCATGCTCGGCAGCGCCGGCACACCCGAACAGCGCTACACCTGGACCACCAACGACCAACTGCCCGACACCGACACCGAGCCGAGATCGGCCGAACAGTAGAAGTTGGCGGTTACGCGACTCGTTCGGGCGGCGACACCGCAGTCACCCGGGTTCCTCGTCCGGGACGCGAGTCGATGTCTATCGAGCCGCCCATCGCCTCGAATCGGATCGTCAGCGAACCCAGACCGATGTGGCCGTCGGCGACGTACTGGTTGACCTCGGGTTCGAACCCGTTGCCGTCGTCGGTGACCGTGAGCACCACCCGATCGTCGACCCGGCCCAGCTGCACAGTTACCGCCGAAACCTGTGCATGCTTGCCGATGTTGGTCAGCAGTTCGCGCGCCGCGCGGTACAGCAACTGTTCCGAGTCCGGCTTACCCACCTCGTCCAGATCGGCATGGACGCTAAGACCGGTCCGAGATTCGAACTGCCGCAACAACTCTTGTACCGCAGGCGTCAGGCCCAGCTGAGCCAGCACCGGCGGGTCCAATTCGGTGACCGTGGACCGCAGTGCTGTAGCAGTTTCTTGCAACGCCGCATAGACCGCGTCCAACTGTGGGTCCGGGATGCGGCCGCGGATCTCGTCGAGTTGCAGCCGGGCCGCCAGCAGCGTCTGCAGCGGCCCGTCGTGCAGACCTTCGGCCACCTCGCGATTGTGCCGCTCGTCGGACTGCATGGCCTCGGACACCAGCTGTCGACGCATCTCCTGCAGGCTTTGCACCCGAGACTGCCTGCGTGCCAGCACAAAACACAGCACTGTGGTCGCAACCGCCAACCACAGCAGAAAGCCGAAACGGGTATAGACCATGTTCGGCAGGCCGACGCGGTCATCGCGCTCCGAATAGAAGATCCACACCGCCAGATAGCCTGCGGCGGTGAGGATTCCGATGACTCCAGTCATCAGCGGGCGGTCCTGGAACGCCACTGAGATGGGCAGCAGGAAGAAGACCGGCAGCAGGGCTGCGGTTGCACCGCCGGACACCAGGCACAGCGAGAGGATCACCAGTAGGTCAATACCGGTGGACGCCCAGTCAGCCCAGCGTGGCACCGGCCCGCGCAGCACCGCCACCAGCCACACCACCGCGGCAATCGCATACAGCCCCAGAATCACCGCATACAGCTGCGGTAACCAGTGGTCCACCTCCCATATCCAGACCAGCACCGCAATCAGGCAGATCAGCGGCAGCCGCAGCGCCGCCGAGATCCGCGCCGGCTCAGCAGTCAGGTGGTCAGCTGCCCGACGCAGAATCGAATGCACCTCTAGTCCAAAAGTTTTCGGCGCATTGCTTCGGCGACGGCAGCGGCCCGGTCGGCGACGCCGAGCTTCTCATAGAGCCGCTGCACATGGGTCTTCACGGTCGACGGGGCCAAGAACAGCTGCTTGGCGATCGTCGGGATGGTGGCACCGGCAGCGATCAGCTGCAGTACCTCACGTTCGCGGGGACTGAGCACCGGACCTTCAGGTTCGGCCAGTTTGCGGATCTCTCCGGCTAGCCCGGCGGCCAGGCTGGGCGCCACCACGTCACGGCCCTTAGCGCACTCCAGCACCGCGTTGACCAACTCGCTGCGGCTGGACTCCTTGGGAAGAAATCCTGCGGCGCCCTGTTGCAGGGCCCGGAATACGATCGCCGACTCGTCGTGGGCTGACAGCAGCAGCACCCTGGTCGTCAGCCCGTCCCGCTTGACCGCGGCGGCCACCTCGGCACCGTCCAGACCGGGCATGCGGTAGTCCAGCAGCGCTACTTGGGGCGAGTGTTCTCTGATCGCTGTCAGGGCCGACACCCCGTCATCGGCCTCGGCCAATACCTCGATGAGACCGCTGGAGGCAAGCGCACGCACCACCCCGTCGCGGAACATTGGGTGGTCATCGCCGACCACGACGCGGACCTTGTCGCTGGACATATCGCCAGCGTCGCACGGTGCAGCCAGGAGCGCAGGCGATCGCGCAGGAGTTCAACCGACGAGCCACCATGGGGTCCCCCGATCGGTGGACCCGCGATTCCCCCGGCACATGGGCCGATCGCCGGACATACAAAAGACCCGCGCCGCGGCAATCTTGAGTCATCGCCGGAACACTCCGACGCAGGACACCAAAAGTCCACTGACACAGGAGAATTCATATGAACGCCACCCGCATCTTCGGCTTCTCGATCATCTCGGCCGGCATCGTCGGCAGCGCCGCCCTCGGACTGGCCGGCACCGCGGGGGCCACCACGATCGGCGAAGACGTACGGCCGCCCCACGTGGTCGCCACCCCGGACACCAAGGCCCAGCCTGCCCCGCAGGCCATCCCGGGCGCTCGTTGGCACCACGGCGTCTACCACGTAACCGCTCTGGAACCGCACCGCGCACACTGACCCAACCCAGACCAGTCCCTCCCCGCTTTGTCGTCGCGGGGAGGGACTTCGCGGTTTCGAGCGGGGTCATGCGTTGTGTCACCCTAAGATTCGAACACCAGCAGCGGCTTGCCCCCGTGTTGCGGCGCTTCAGCCAAATAGACTGCCTCACTGAATTTTTCGACGGGAAGCGGTTGTCCCTCCGGCACTTGCAACACACCGCTGTCAACGAGCTGAATCGTCCGGTCGATTGCAGCTGCCATCCGATCTCTCGGCGCCTGGTTGAACCAGCGAAACAGCCAGAACCCCCGAACGCTTTTGGTTTCGTAGATTAGTGAACGCGCGAAGACGGGAATCGTCAGTCTGTCGGGTTCGGTTTGGCGGTGCGTCGACAACGCACCATAGACAACTAGCTCGCCGCCCGGTGCCAACGCTCGTGAAACGTCGGCACCCACCTGGCCGCTGACACTGTCCATCGCTTTGGACACGCCCTCGCTGCCGACGATCTCGGCCACCCTCTCGCGCAGATCCTCGTCCTCGGTACAGATCACCGCAGTTCCCCCCAAAGCGAGAATGTCGTCGACAGCAGAGCGACGACGGACCACGTTGATGGTCTTGAAGCCGACGTGCGCTCCGAGCTGGATTACCGACTGCCCCACCGTTGAACCGGCCGCGGTTTGCAACAGCCATTCACCCGGCCGAACATCGAGTTCGTCCCCGGTCAAGATCACGGCGGTCAACGGATTACTGAGAACCTGGGCTGCCGTCGAATCGCTCATGCCCTCGGGTACAGGGAGGACCCGTGTGGCATCGGCAACAACATGCTCCTGCCAGGTGCCCCTGACCCCGACCGTGATGACACGTTGCCCGACGGTCAAACCGTCTGTGCCACTACCGATTTTGTCCACCACTCCGACGGATTCGATTCCCGGCACCGTAGGGAACTCCGGCACGAAGCCGTACCTACCGCGGACCGTGTGCAGATCGCTGGCATGCACAGGTGCAGCCTTGACACGGATCCGGACCTGGCCGGGACCTGGCTCCGGAATCGGGATGTCCTGCAGCTGCAGAACATCCGATGGTTCGCCCAGACTGCTGGCCACAACAGACCGCATGGCTCTCACCTTCCTAACGCTGTGTCGGACACGGCGATTACCCGCGCGGCGGCACCGCTAGCCCATTGCGTGCTTCCATTCCGCGAACGCTGCCCTGGAAGGCTTTTCGCAATGATCCCTTACCGACAGTGCCCAGTACCCATGAAAGCACCTTGCCTTTGAAGTTCTTGCCCTCGCGCACGATCACAACGTCCACGTCAGTCGTTCCGTCAGGCTGACGGGTCAGGTTGTACACATAACCGGACGCACCGCCGAACACATTGGAATCGGTTGTAATCAGCTCCACCAGGTTCGGATCGGTCCAGTCATAGTCGAGACGTTCCCAGATCAGACCGGAACCCTCAGTGACGTCGGCTCGGCCGGGCCCCTGCGAGTGCACCTGAAGGTAGGAATCTGCGCTGTTGGAAAAGACTTGTTCACGGCCCGGACCGAAGTCGGTGAGCCCGGCGACGAATTGATCGGGAGTCAACGTGGTGTTTGCGTGGAATCGAATGGTGGACACTGGTCGGCCCTTTCCGTGTCTGGGGGTTTGGTCCTCGACGCAGCGCGGGCAGCGCCCGCGGTATTCCGGAGTTGTCGGCGATAGCCCGGCCCCCGTGACCCTGGTAGTGACAGGACCACCCTGGGCGGAACCCACTGTCGCTCAGTGGGCGTTGTTCGGGAGGCAACCCCAGCGGAAGGCCCCTCATGACGTCGAACCTGCTCGACTCGGTGCTGGAGGCGCACGGCGGACTCGACCGATGGCGCGGATTGAGGTGACGAATTGATGGTCGCGCTAGACATCAGTGACGCCCACCTGACGCCTGCTGAAGGCCCGTCTACTCGATGAACAGCCCCTGTACATAGCCACGCTTCCACCTGTCTAACCATGTGGCATATCGTGGCCGTCATGGACTTCGCGTTGTCGGCCAAGGCACAGGACTATCAGGACAGACTCACCGAGTTCATGACCGAACTCGTGTTTCCCGCCGAAGCTGAATACGACCGTTATCGGCATGCCGCGGGACCGGACGACCACACCGTTCCGCCGGTGGTGGAGGAGCTCAAGGTCGAGGCCCGTAAGCGCGGCTTGTGGAACCTTTTTTTGCCAGACGAATCCGGTTTGACCAATCTCGAGTACGCCCCGCTGGCCGAGATTTCAGGCTGGAGCATGGAGATCGCTCCGGAGGCGATTAACTGCGCCGCTCCCGACACCGGCAATATGGAGACTCTTCACCTATTTGCCACCGAGCAGCAACGCAAGCAGTGGCTGGAACCGCTGCTCAATGGTGAGTTCCGCAGCGCGTTCGCAATGACGGAGCCGGCGGTCGCCTCCAGCGATGCCCGCAACATCGAGACCACGATGCTGCGCGACGGTGGCGACTACGTCATCAACGGCCGCAAATGGTGGATCAGCGGGGCGGCTGACCCCCGCTGCAAAATCCTGATCGTGATGGGCCGAACCAATCCGGATGCGGCGTCACACCAGCAGCAGTCCATGATCCTGGTTCCCGTAGAAACACCAGGGGTCACCGTCCTTCGCTCGCTGCCGGTGTTCGGCTGGCAGGACCAGCACGGGCACTGCGAGATCGTGTTCGACAACGTCCGGGTGCCTGCGGAGAATCTGCTGCACGAGGAGGGGTCCGGCTTTGCGATCGCGCAGGCGCGGCTCGGGCCGGGCCGTATCCACCATTGCATGCGGGCGCTCGGCGCGGCCGAGCGGGCGCTGGCGTTGATGGTCGATCGGGTACAAAAGCGCGTCGCCTTCGGCAAGCCACTCGCCGAGCAGGGTGTGGTGCGTGAGTCGATTGCCAAGTCCCGCAATGAGATAGACCAAGCCAGGCTGCTGTGTCACAAGGCGGCGTGGACCATCGACCAGAAGGGCAACAAGGCTGCGGCAACCGAAGTCGCGCAGATCAAGGCGGTTGCGCCTCAGGTGGCCTGCAATGTGATCGACCGGGCCATCCAGGTGCACGGTGCTGCCGGGGTCAGCGACGACGTCCCCCTGGCCCGGCTGTACGGCTGGCACCGGGCCATGCGGTTGTTCGACGGACCCGACGAGGTGCACATGCGCTCCATCGCCCGCGCCGAGCTGGGCCGCGAACGCTCAGCACTGGCGGCTGCCGCACTCAAGGCAGGTCATTGATGCGGTCGACGGGTCTGGAGCTGTCCGGCGCATGGAATTTTCGCGACGTCGCCGAGGAGACCGGCATCCTTCCTGGGCGGTTCTTCAGGTCCAGTGAGCTCAGCGGTCTGGACGGTGGTGGCCGAAATGCCCTGTCCCACTTCGGTATCACCGATGTCGCGGACCTGCGGTCGCTGAAGGAAGTCGAGCGGCGCGGCCCCGGCCAGGTGCCCGACGGAGTCGCAGTGCACCTTTTGCCATTCCACGAACTGGCTGCCGGCGCTGCCGCTGAAGGTGCCGAGGCACCGCACGAGCAGACCTTCGAGAAGATGATGACCGACAAGCCGGCCGACGAAGAAGTCGCCGCTGCGGCAGGCCGGTTCATGGTTGAGGAGTATCGCCGCTTCCCCACCCTGCCCGGAGCGCATCTGGCTCTGCGACAAGTGATTTCGATGCTGGCCGATTCCCGGCCGGTGATCGCGCACTGCTTCGCCGGCAAGGATCGCACCGGCTTCACGGTCGCGGTGATGCTGGGCGCCGTGGGGGTTCCGCGAGACGCCATTCTGGCCGACTTCCTGCGCAGCAATGATGCGGTGCCGCAACTGCGCGACAGCATCTTGGAGACCATTCGTACCCGCGCGGGCGAAACCGCCGAGGTGATCACATTCGCCGAGGCACGGCTCACCGAAGAGGTGCTTGGAGTCCGCGAGGAATACCTGCACGCGGCGCTGGGTGTGGTGGATGCCGAGTACGGATCGATGGTGAATTATCTCCATACCATCGGGGTCAGCGCAGATCAGCTGACGCGGCTTCGCGGCGTGCTGCTCGGCTGACGACAAAATAGCTGTATCGGTTAAGAACCAATCAACTAACCCTTGGGTAAAAAATGTGCTGGAATCCCACTATGCTTCACAAAAAGCGAGATTCGGTACCAGCGGTCCCATAGACTCCCAGCCGGTTTCCAGTTTTGGCAAGCTGGATTCGGTGCTAGCTAGGAATTAACTATGAGTGCACAACACCGTGCGACCAGCAGGTCTCAGGCCGCGGTGCCGCGCTATGGGGGCCGCCACCGTGCTCCCCAACCACAGAGCAAGATCCCCACCTACCTCGGGACCAGCGCGCTCACCTTGGGCGTCTGCGCTTCATTCGCCGGCAATAGCGGGATCGCTCACGCCGACTCCAAAAACCACGAGTCCACCTCGACCAATCACAGCAATACTTCGTCGTCGAAACAGACCAGCACCAGCTCCACGCGGAAGGCCACCGACTCGAAGCAATCGAACGCTGCCAAGTCAGCCGGTTCGACCAACTCGATTGGTTCCTCTGGCTCCAAGCCTGACGGGCACTCAGTCTCGGCCCGCGCCAACTCGGCTTCTTCAGCTTCTGCAACGACATCGTCGCGGGCAGTGCACCGTACTTCGGTGGCCGCGACCGCCCCCTCGAGCACATCCACACCGTCGCCCACCACCAGCGCATCCGACACCAGCTCAGCCACTGCGGCTTCGCCGGCGTCTTCGACTTCTGCCGTTCCCCAGACGGCGACCACCACCCCAGCGACCGCCACCCCAGCGGCCGGCACCTCTACGGCTACGGCCACCTCGCCGAGCTCATCCAAGACAGCGGCCACCACGAGTGGCGGCTCGAATTCGGCAGCTTCGACGACGACGTCGTCCTTCTTACAGCAGCTGGCCCAGGCAATCGCGGCCGCCGCACCGAATACAGCCACGACATTGGCTACCACGACTCCGGTTTCTGTGGCGCCTGCAGCCGCCACGACGACGGCCGCCAAGACGACAACGGCGGCGGCTCCCACGAGCTTGGCGGCGACGACATCGGCGGCGGCCACCACGGGCCTGGCGGCGACGACAGCGGCGGCCACCACGAGCACGGCGGCAATAACGGCAGGAACGGTTGTCATCAACGCTGCCCTCAGCACGACAGCCCAGATTGCGTGCAACATCCTCGCCGCAGTAATCAACGGCACCGGCCCCACCCTGCTCAACATCTTCGTTACCCCAGTACCGTTCTCCCTCCAAGACGTAATCACCGCCCTGGTCACCAACTCTTGGGAGGGGCGTGCGCTCGTCGGCAACGGCGCCGACGGGACAGCAGCCAGCCCAGATGGCCAACCCGGTGGGTGGATCATCGGCAACGGCGGCAACGGTTACTCACAGCCCGATGACTCCGGCCTGGCCGGCGGCAACGGGGGTGACGCGGGGCTGATCGGCAATGGCGGCACCGGCGGCACCGGCGCGGCCAGCACCGGGACGTCGAATGGTGCAACCGGTGGGAACGGTGGCGACGCGCTTTTATGGGGCACCGGCGGCACCGGAGGCACCGGCGGCGCCAGCGCTTCTGGGACCGGCGGTACCGGCGGCACCGGCGGTGCCGGTGGGCTGCTCAGCGGCAACGGCGGTACCGGCGGTACCGGCGGCAACGGCGCCATCGGGGGTGCCGGCGGGACCGGCGGTTGGGTGGTCAGCCTCGGACTCGGATACTTCAACGGGGCCTACACCGCCGGCACCATCGTCGGCGGTGCCGGCGGGGCGGGCGGTAACGGCACCGCCGGTGCCGGTGGGGCCGGCGGTACTGGCGGCGTTTCAATCATTTGGGGCTTCGACCAGACGACTTACTTCTTGACTGCGATAGATCAATTCACCGGCATCACCAGCACTGACGCCACCGCTGTCGGCGGAATAGGCGGAGCCGGCGGGACCGGGAGCTTGCTCGGCGGGGCCGGCGGCGCCGGTGGCGATGCTTACAACTTCCTCAGCGCCGGCTCCATCCCCGCGGGAATGGCCATCGGCGGGGGCGGCGGGGCCGGCGGCTCCGCCTCGGGGCTGTTGGATGCCGGTGCGGTAGGTGGCGTCGGCGGCGCGGGCGGCACCGGCTATGCGGTAGATCTATTTCATGCGTCGGGCGGAGCCGGCGGGGTCGGCGGGGCCGGCTTCCTCGGACTTGCAGTGGGAGGCCTCCCCGGCGCCGGTGTGCTAATACCCGACGTTTCACTTATCGGTAGTTGCCTGATATCGGTCTGCTTCGGCTGAGCAAATAGACTGTGCCACAGGCGAACCCGCCCCCGGGTCAGCCTTGAGCTGTCCGGTGCAGGCCCTCGGCTAGGCAGCCAACACCGCGACCGCCCAAGTCACCGCCGCGAGCAACGCGGCGGTGAGTTCGACACCCATCGCCAGCGCCACGCCCTTGATCGCGTGCTTGGTCGACCCCCAGGCCTGGCCCCCGTTATGCACTGCAGCGTATTCGGATACGAATACCCCGAGCACAAATCCGATGGCCATCCCCAGTACCGGGATCACGAAGAAGCCGATGACGCCCAGGATTGCGCCGACCACCAGGCTCCGGGTTGACACATCGGCTCGCTTCATTCGCTGCATGGGCCAGATGAACTTGATCACCTCGGCTGCGACGAAAAGCGTTGCAGCAACGGCCAATACCACCCAGGCGGCGGTTGTCTGCACCAGCAGGGCCCACACCGCTATGGCGGCGAACACCACCAGCCCGCCCGGCAAGATCGGCACCACGACGCACACCAGCCCGATCGCGATGAACAACGCGACCAGCAGCAGCCCTGGCGTACTCATCCGGAAGCCACGTTCGTCGCCGGCACAGTCACGGTTCCAGCACTGCCTTGCCGTGAATCTTGCCGTCCGCCAACGCCTGTAGTGCCGCCGCACCGTCGGACAACGGAAAGCGTACCGGCTCCGGTGGCCGCAGCCCCGCTGCGACCAGGGTGGCCAGGCCGGCACCGATCTCGGCGGCCGTACCCGGCACCTTGTTGACAAACTCTCCGTAGCCGACGCCGACGACGCTGATGTTGCGCAGCAGCAGCCGGTTCACCTTGACGTTCGGAATGCCCTGTCCGGCAGCGAAACCCAGCACCAGCAGTCGACCTTCGGTGGCCAGGACGCGGACCGCGTCGTCAAAAGCGTCACCACCGATCGGATCGACCACCAGGTCCACCCCACGGCCGCCGGTGGCATCCAGGACCGCCTGTCGCCAACCCTCGGCCAACGGCAGCACCACATCGGCGCCCAGGCTCGTCACGAAATCCATCGCTTCAACGCGGTGCACCATGGCAATCACTTTGGCGCCCATGGCCTTTGCAATCTGAATCGCCGCTACGCCGACACCGCCCGCGGAACCGAGCACCAGTACGGTCTCCCCGGCCAGCAGTCCGCCGCGACGAGCCAGAGCGAAGTACATGGTGTAGTAGTTGCCCAACAGGCAGACCGCGGCGGCGTCATCCAAACCGTCCGGCGTGGGAATCACCGAAGTCGGCATCGCCACCGCTTGCTGGGCGTAGCCACCCACCATGGTGAAAGCCGAAACTCGCTGTCCGGCAAAAATACCGGAGTCAGTAGGAGCGGACCGGACGGTGCCGGCGACTTCCATGCCCGGGGTGAATCCCGGCGGCAACTTGAGTTGGTACTCGCCGCGGATCAACAGCAGATCGGGGAAGCAGACGCCGGCGGCGCCGACGTCGATGACCACCGCATCCGAAGAGGCGGGGTCATCGACCTCGACGTAGGCCAGCCCGGATGGACCGGTCAGCGACTGCGCTACAAGCGCTTTCATTTATCAGCCGAGCGAGAAGGTGGCCTGCTGGGCGGCGGACAAGTCGGTGATCTCGCCCCACTTGGCGGCAACCTCGTCGACGCTCGGCACGTGGTCGAACGTGATGCCCTCGTTCTGGAACAGCGCGGTGCGCTGCACCTTGCCGCCACCGACGATGAAGATGGACCCGGTCTCGGGCAGCTCTTCGCTGCACAGCTGCGCGACGACCGGAGCGACGTACTCCGGGGTCAGCTTCTCCAGGACCTCCTTGGGCAGGATGTCCTCGGTCATGCGGGTGGCCGCGATCGGGGCGACGGCGTTCAACTTGATGTTGTACTTGGCGCCTTCCTGGGCCAGCGTGTTGATCAGACCGACCAGGCCCAGCTTTGCGGCGCTGTAGTTGGCCTGACCGAAGTTGCCGAACAGACCGCTGGTCGAGGTGGCGACCACGACACGGCCGTAGGCGTTCTCGCGGAAGTGCGGCCAGGCGGCGCGGATCACGTTGAAACCGCCGTACAAGTGCACCTTGAGCACGGAGTCCCACTGCTCCTGGGTCATCTTGTGGAAGGTGCCGTCGCGCAGGATGCCCGCGTTGCTCACGACGCCGTCGATCTTGCCGAAGGCCTCGATCGCGGTCTTGACGATGTTCTCGGCGCCCTCGGGGTCGGCCACCGAGTCGTAGTTGGCGACGGCACGGCCGCCGGCGGCCTTGATCTCCTCGACCACATGGTCGGCCATGTTGTGGCCGGCACCGGTGCCGTCGCGGGCACCACCGAGGTCATTGACCACGACGCAGGCGCCTTCGCGGGCAAGGGTCAACGCGTATTCACGCCCCAGGCCACCACCGGCACCGGTGACGACGACGACGCGATCCTGCACTCCGGGCATGGGATTCCTCTCTAGACAAACAAACCGTTACTGCCCACCGCGGTGGGCTCCCCTTGTGTATACGGCGGGCCGTTGACAGCCCGTCATCCGGGTCACCTCAGGCTCAGCCACGGCGCCCGGCACCCGGCCGAGCTAGAAGAACTTACGGGCCAGCTTCCACGCCTTATTGCTGTACGGCGGGTAGATCAAGTTGGTCAGGTCTGGCCGGGTCGGCTTGGTCATCACCGACTTGCAGTGACTGAACTCCAGGAAGCCGTACTTGCCGTGGTAGGCGCCCATACCCGACGGGCCGACGCCACCGAACGGCAGCTTGGACGTCGACACCTGGAACACCAGGTGATTGACCAGCATGCCTCCCGCGGGCACCTCCCGGATCACCTTCTCGCGCACAGCCTTTGCCTTGGTGAACAGGTACGCGGCCAGCGGCTTGGGCCGGGCGTTGACGAATCGGATGGCTTCATCGATGGAGCCGACGGTGATGATCGGCAGGATCGGGCCGAAGATCTCCTCGGTCATCAACGGCGCGTCCAGGGGCGGGTCCACCACAACGGTCGGCTCGATGGTCAGCGTGGCGGCATCCGACCCACCGCCGATCACCACCTGCCCGCCGGTGCTGCCCAGATATCCACTGAGCCGGTTGAACTGGCGCTCATTGACGATCGGCATACCGGCGGGGTCCTCCGCTCGGAACGTTTCGATGGCCTCACGGACCTTGCTGACGAAGCGATCTTTGACGGACGCCTCGACAATCGCGTAATCCGGCGCGACACAGATTTGCCCCGAGTTGACCAGCTTGGTCCAGGCGATGCGCTTGGCCGCGATGTCGACGTCGGCATCGGCGGCGACGATCACGGGACTCTTACCGCCCAGTTCCAGAGTGACCGGGGTCAGATGGGGGGCAGCCGCCGCCATGATCTTCTTGCCGATCTCGGTGCCGCCGGTGAACATGATCCGGTCGAAGCCCTGTGCAATGAGTTCCTGGCTGACCATGCCATCGCCCTCGACGACCACGATCGCGTCGGTGTCCAGGTAGCGCGTCACCAGCTCGGCCATCAGGCGCGACGATGCCGGCGCGAGCTCGGATGGCTTGAGTACCACTGTGTTTCCCGCGGCGAGCGCCCCGACCAGCGGGCCAAGGGTCAGATAGAACGGGAAGTTCCACGCGCCGATGATCAGCACGGTGCCGTAGGGCTCGTACTCCACCCAACCGCGGCCGGGCAGTTGCGAACGCTCCAGTAGCCGGTATCGGCGCTTGGCCCACTTCTCGACGTTCTTGGCCGCGTCCTTGGCCTCGGCGATAGTGCCCACACTGTCGGCCAGCCAGGCCTCGAAGGGTTTACGGCCCAGGTCGGTCTCCAGCGCCTTGGCGATGGCGGCTTCGTTCTCCTCCATCGCGCGGGCCAGCGCCAGCAGTTGCTTCTTGCGCCAGGCCAGATCCCGGGTGCGGCCAGTGGCATAGGTTTTCCGCAGGCCGGCGACGACCGCGGGAATATCCACCTGTGGTGCGACGGGAACGACTGAGTCGGTAGTCATGACGGTGTCCTTACGTGAGCCAGGCGACACCAAATCCTAACCAACCACCCGGTTGGTTTGAAGGGCTTGGGGGCTCACTTCAGTTCTTCAGCGCTGTCACGAAATTCGAGAACGCCTTGTCGTCGGTGGTCTCAAGTTGGACCCACCGGCCCAGCCGACGCATCTCGTCCTGCGAAGTCACCGACTGGGACGTCCAGCCGTGCGCGTCCAACCACTGCCCGACGTCGGCGCGGTCGGGATCGTTGTACATCAGCTCCTGCACATCGACCCGCTGCTCAACGCCAATTTGGTTGGCGAACTGCTCGAAGCGCTCGCGCATGCGCTGGCGCCGGTCGTCCGCGTGCTGCCCGACGGTCTCCACCGCAATCCGGCTGCCTGGCGCACTGAGCGCGGTGACGTTCTCGAACAACGTGTCCTGGGCGTCGGCCGGCAGGTACATCAACAGGCCCTCGGCCAGCCATGCTGTCGGCGCGGAGGGATCAAAGCCTGCTTCCCGCAGCGCCTTCGGCCAGTCATGCCGCAGGTCGACCGGTAATTGCTTCAGTTCGGCCTGTGGAGTCACGCCATGCTCTTGCAAAGTCTGGGACTTGTACTCCAGCACCTTGGGCTGGTCGATCTCAAAGACCGCAGTGCCGGCAGGCCAGTCCAGCCGGTAAGCGCGGGAGTCCAACCCCGAGGCCAGGATCACCACCTGGCGGATACCGGCCGCACTGGCGTCGGCGAAGAACGCATCGAAGAAATGGGTACGCACCGCCTGGTAGTTGCCCATGTGTTCGAGTACCGCTGCCACCTCGGGGTCAGCGCTGGCCACCCTGTCGCTGAAATCGCCGTCCAGGATGGTTTCCCACACGCCCGTACCAGCGCCGGCGATCAGAATCTTGGCGTACGGGTCACGGATCAGTGCATCGTCGCGCTCGGTCTCGCCGGCGCGCGCGGCCGCGACCATCACTGCGGTCGATCCGACGCTGGTTGCGATGTCCCAGGTGTCGTCATGCGAACGCATCGTGCTCACGGGCCACTCCGTTTGGGTCAGTCGGTGATCTGCCAGAGCTTGTTGGCCAACAACAGCTCCAGGCGCTCGACGACCGCAGCCGCTTCGCGCTCACTACCAACATAACCCGCGTAGAAACCCATCCCCCACAGCACCGCGACGAGCATCTCGACCAGGGTCTCGACATCGGTATCGACGGTCAGCTCACCACGCTCGATGGCATCGGCCACCGCCCAGGTCATGAACTCGCGGGAGGCCGTCAGAGGATTGTGCTCTTCCTCGCGCAACTCGGGGTGCCGCTGCGACTCCAAGATCGAGGTGACCAGGAATGCCGCCGCCCAGCGGTCCTTGGTATCGGCCTGGATGGTCGAGACGAAGAAGGCCGACAGCCGCTTGAGGAAGGTCGGCTCATCCTCGGCCCGGCGACGGCCCGCGGCAACCACCGCCTCGCTGGTCTGATCGAGCACCTCGCGGTACAGCACACGCTTGTTGACGAAATAGTGGTTAATTGCCGGTCGGGTCAAATCCGCGCGAACGGCGATCGCCTGAAAAGTGGCGGCGTCGTATCCGAGTTCGCTGAAAACCTCACGTGCTGCATGCACGATGCGCTCACGGGTTTCAGCGGCCTTAGCTGCGGGCGGTCGACCCGGACCGCGCGTTGCAATGTACGGCATCGTCAAATTGTGCCACAGATCTCGGGGGGCTCTGGCGGCCACGTCAACACAGAGACGCCCTCACCTCCGCCCAGCAAATTTGCCTACTAATCGATGCGAATTGCGGATCTCTGCGCCAACGCGCGAACACTCCACCCCCGCACCGGGTTCCGAGGAGCCCGCCCCAAACACCCCCCGAAACCGCGGTCTTGCTGATGCGCGTCAGTGCAAGTAGGGGCAACTAGGGTGAATTGGCATGACACACGTGTCCTCACACGAGCTGCGCCCGCGAGTCCGCTCCGGACACGCCGGACGGAGTCCGGCACCACATGTTGCCCGGTGCCCCGCGTCGCTGACGCCCTGATGCAGTTGTGGGACCGCGCCGCCGCTCGACTGCGGGAACGCGACCCTGAATACGACGCTGCCCGCCGTGCGGCACG
This sequence comes from Mycobacterium sp. OTB74, assembly GCF_029892685.1. Lineage (GTDB taxonomy): Bacteria > Actinomycetota > Actinomycetes > Mycobacteriales > Mycobacteriaceae > Mycobacterium. The sequence goes on from NZ_JARXVD010000026.1 coordinate 19,277, forward strand.
GGCTGCACTGACGCTTCCGGTAGTGGCTGCGATCGGAGTCGGCGTCGGGCGGCATCTCGGCGGCACGCAGGTCACCATGTTCGCGATCTTCGGTGCCGTCGCCCTGCTCATTGTCGCCGATTTTCCAGGCAACCGCGCGGCACGCGCGCTGGCCTACAGCGGTCTGGGATTCAACGGTGTGGTTCTGATCACTTTGGGAACTTTGGTAGCTCGACACCCGTGGCTGGCCGTCTTGACGACGTTCGTCGTCGGCGTCGCAGTGATGTTCGCCGGGGTGCTCAGTGAGATCGTCGCAGCCGGCCAGCGCGCGACCCTGATGACCTTTGTGCTGCCGATCTGCACACCGCCTGGTCCCGTCGGCGAGCGGTTGCTCGGCTGGGCGATCGCCTGGGCTGTCGCGGTGCCCGCCGCGCTGCTTGTGTTCCCACCCACTCATCACGACGACCTGCGCAAGCACGCAGCCCAGGTGTGCCGCACGCTGGCCGCGCGACTGGAGGGGTCGGCCACCGCACATCAACTCGACGAGGCGATGGCGGCCTTGCATGACAACTTCATCGGCGCCGACTTCCGTCCCGTTGGACTGACCGCGGGCAGCCGGGCGCTGGTGCGAGTGGTCGACGATCTGCAGTGGCTCTGCGATCAGGTCACCGACGGCACGGCGACGCTGCTGGCTGCCACCCGCGGGCCCACCATCCGGGTGCTCAACGACTGCGCGCGGGTGCTGAGCACCTCCCGTGGCAGGTCCGGAACGGAGGATCGAGCCCGCTACCGCGCCGACCTCACGGCCGCACTGGCCGACCACCGCACCGCAGCCCACGGCCGCTATCGCGAAGACATCACCGAAATCCTGGACCAGCCGGACGATCTGCTGGCAGTGGCAACTGGCCGAAAACTGCTGCGGCTGAGGACATTTACCGCGTGTATCGGCGCGACAGGGCGGGTGATCGGACTGGCCGCCGACGCCGACGCGCGCCCGGTGTGGGCACGGGTGCTGGGCCGGCACTTGCCCGAATCCGGCATATCCGACCGGGTGCTGTCCGAATCTGAGGCCGTCGCCGCCATCCCGTCGGGATTTGTCACGACCGGCGCGGTGGTGGTGCGTACCAGCCTGCGCACCGGGTTAGGTCTGGCGGTGGCGGTCGCCGTGACGCATCTGTTCCCGGTGCAGCACGGGTTCTGGGTGGTACTGGCGTCATTGTCGGTGTTGCGCAGCAGCGCGTTGACCACCGGAACCCGAGTTATGCGTGCGGTCGGCGGCACGGTGATCGGCTTCGTACTGGGCGTCGCGTTCATTCAGGTAATGGGCGTGGACCCCGTTGTGATGTGGTTGATGCTGCCCGTGGTGGCGTTCGGTTCGGCGTATGTGCCCAACGTCTTCTCGTTCGTGGCCGGCCAGGCCATGTTCACCATGCTGGTGTTGATCAACTACAACCTGATCAGCCCGATCGGCTGGCGAGTGGGACTGCTGCGGTTGGAGGACGTCTTGGTTGGCGCGGCGGTCGGTGTCGTGGTTTCGGTCCTGCTCTGGCCTCGCGGGTCGGGTGCAGCTGTGTCCAGGGCATTGGATGCTGCCTGGGCGGTCGGTTCGGATTACCTCACCGCCGCGGTACGACGGGTGACACGCGGAGCCTCCGAGTCCGCGACCGACCGGGTCAATGCACTGAGCCACAATGCCCTCACTGTGACTCGGACCGTGGATGACGCTGTGCGCCACTATCTTTCCGAAAGCGGCGGGGCCAGCGAGCAACGGGCCCCGACCGTCCGAGCAGCCAACGAGGTGGTCCGGCTGCGCGCCGCCGCCGACCTGATCGCCGACGTGGTGCCGCCGCCGTTGTCGGCATACCCGACAGTCCGGACCATGCTGGAGGCACGCACCGCGGCGATCTGTGCGGGCGAGAGCAACCCAGACCCGATCAGTGATGGTTTCGCCCTGGCCCTCCGCGCCGAGGCCGCCGGCCAGAAGCTGGCCGTAGAGGCCGCACTACCGCTGGTGACCGTCGCTGCCAGCCTCGGAGCATTGGAGTTGCTGAGCGTTCCAGCCGCGGCCCCCAGTGGGCACGGTGCGCCCAGCGCCGTCACATGACTTGCGCCGCCGGCCACGCACGCCGGCCGGCCTCGGCGCCTACCGGCAAGAATCCGCGTTGAGGCGGCTGAGGGCACCATTAAGATTGCCGTGTGCAGTTGGCTATAGGGGCCGTTGCGGCAGCGTATGCAGCCACAACGGATGTTTATTTGCAGCGGGGGATCCAGTTCGCGACGAGCGGTGACCCCTATTTCGGGGGGCCCGGCTCATGCGTCGTCTAGTAGCAGTAACCGCGGCAGTTCTCATGGCGGTGGCCAGCGCGCCGCCGGTGCTCGCCGTAGAGCCACCCGCCATCGACCCCGTTGCAGTCCCCCCGGATGAAACCGGCCCCGACCAGCCAATGGAGCAGCGCAAGACCTGCCAGACTCCGGCAGTAGCCCCCAACTCGAATTTCGCCGACAAGCCTTGGGCGAACGACTACCTGCATATCGCAGAGGCGCAGAAATTCGCCACCGGCGCCGGGATCACCGTCGCGGTGATCGATACCGGCGTCAACGGCTCGGCCCGGGTTCCGGCCGAACCGGGCGGCGATTTCGTCGACAAGGGCGGCAACGGCATGTCCGACTGCGACGCGCACGGCACTCTGACCGCGTCGATCATCGCCGGCCGGCCGGCACCGGGTGACGCATTCGTGGGCATGGCGCCCGATGCCCGCATCCTGTCGCTGCGCCAGACCTCGGAGGCGTTCCAGCCGACAAACGCGCGTACCGACCCAAACGACCCCAACACCACCCAGACCGCAGGTTCGCTGCGCAGCCTGGCCCGGGCCATCGTGCATGCCGCGAACCTCGGTGCACAGGTGATCAACATCAGCGAGGCCGCCTGCTACAAGGTGACGCGCGCCATCAACGAATCGGTGGTCGGCTCGGCCATCGCGTACGCCGTGAACATCAAGAACGCCGTTGTTGTGGCCGCGGCCGGTAACACCGGACAGGATTGCTCGCAGAACCCGCCGCCGGACGCTGGAGTCCCATCTGACCCGCGGGGCTGGAAGCAGGTGCAGACCATCGTCTCGCCGGCTTGGTACTCGCCGTTGGTCCTCACCGTCGGCGGCATCGGGCAGACCGGTCAGCCCAGTAACTTCTCCATGTCCGGGCCGTGGGTCGGCGTGGCTGCGCCCGCCGAGAACGCGGTCGCGCTGGGCTATGAGGGCAACCCGGTGAACGCACTCAACGGGCAGGACGGCCAGGTGCCCATCAACGGCACCTCGTTCGCCGCGGCTTACGTGTCGGGACTGGCGGCACTGCTGCGCCAACGCTTCCCGGACCTGACCGCAGCACAGGTCGTCACCCGTATAACCGCCACCGCGCGGCACCCGGGCGGCGGCGTGGACAACTACGTCGGGGCTGGCGTCATCGATCCAGTCGCCGCACTGACCTGGGACGTTCCGGCCGGCGCCAAGCAGGCCCCCTACCAGGTCAAGAGCATCCCGCCGCCGGTGTACAACCCGCCGCCGGACCGCGGCCCCATCACGATGGTGGTGGCTGGCGGAGCAGCACTGATCGTGTTGCTCGGCCTCGGCGCCGTGACCCGCCGGGCGCTGAGGCGCCGATGAAGGAACTGTTCGGGCTCTTCGGGTTCCGCTTCACCACCGGACACCTGCTCTGGGCTGCAGTCATGGTGCCCGCGGCGGTGCTGACCTGCATTCGTGGGCACCTGCTGTGGCTGGGCATCGTGCTGGGGTCTCTGATCGCGCTGTTCGCCATCCTGACCATCCGCGGCCGGCGCCTGACCGGCTGGATCGCCGCCCTGTTCTCCTGGCGGCGCAGGCACAAGGTGGCCCCGCCCGCGCCCTCGGAATCCGCAGTCGGCGCCACTGTGATGCCCGGCGATCACGTCGCGGTCCGCTGGCTGGGTGATCACCTGGTGTCCCTGATCGGACTGGTGCCCAGGTCATTCACCCCGACGGTGATCGTCGCTGGTGAGGCCTTCACCGACGACAACATAAACACCCGGTTGGTCGAAGATCTGCTGACGGCTCACGCCCCGGATCTCGAAGCCGACATCGTCTCGTCCGGCTACCGCGTGGGCAAGACCGCGCCGTCGAGCGTCGTCGCCCTGTACGAACAGGTGATCGGCCCCTATCCGGCACCGGCCAATCGCAGGACGTGGATTATGTTGCGCGCCAAGCCCGAAGAGACCAGGAGGTCGGCGCTGCGCCGGGATACCGGGGTGTCGGGCCTGGCCGCGTATCTGGTGGCCAGCACGACCCGGATCGCGGACCAGTTGGCCAGCAACGGCATCGACGCCCGTTGCGCCCGCAGTTTCGACGAGTTCGACCGGGCCACCGAGATCAGCTTCGAGCGCGAAACCTGGTCAATGGTCAAGGGGCGCAGTACTTTTACCGCCGCCTACTCAGCTCCCGGTGGGCCTAATGCCTGGTGGTCGGCGCGCGCCGATCACACCATCACGCGGGTGCGCGTTCGTCCCGGCGAAGCACCCACCGCAACCGTGCTGCTGACGACGCTCGCTACCCCCACCACACCACGCGGGTTCTCCTGCCTGTTCGGCGGCCAACGGGCGGCGCTGAATGGGTTGAGTCCCATCACCGATCGGCATTACGAACTTCCCATCGGTTCGGCCGGCGTGCTGGTCGGTGAGACCGCCGATCGCTACCCGGTATACATGCCATTCGACAACGTCGACGCCACCATCAATCTTGGTGACGCCCATATGTTCACCCAGTTCGTGGTGCGCTCCGCCGCTGCCGGAGCCGTGGTGACGCTGGCGCCGCAGTTCCGCGACTTCGCCGGGTTCATCAATGCCCGGATCGGCAACGTGCCCAAGATCTCCTGGCCAAATTCGACCACCTACCTTGGTCCGCACCCCGGAATATCTCGAATCCTGTTGCGACACAACTTCATTGACACTCCGCGGCATCGGCAGCTGCCAATCCGGCTGATCAACCCGCGTGAAGAGAGCCGATTCCAAGTGGCTCTGGAGAAGTAGGGGGATAGAACATGGCGGACAGCAAGGGCGCAGCCCAAATCCTGCACGTCAGCACGGGGGACCTTGAACGCAGGGCCAACGAACTCACTGACGGATACCCGGCGTGGTCCCAGGCCGGCCCGAACGCACCCTGCCTACTGACCCTGTCAGGCAAGGGCGCTGAGCGTCTGCAGGCCACTCACGAACGACTGAGCGCAGTGCTCAAACGTGGCGCCTACGAGGCAGCGCATCTCGGCACGCGACTGCGGACAGCGGCGGCGGCCTACGGCAACTTGGATGAGTCACTGAAGCAGCAGATCGAATCGGGGGCACCGTCGGGTGCTGACGCCCCTCCGCTGTCGCCTCCACCGACGCTCACTGGCGCATCGCTCGCCGCAGAGGCAGGAGCCCTGGCCGGAGCCAGTGGCTCCTACCCCGGCGACGACGGGGTGAAGTGGACCGATGCGGTGGAGCAATTCAACGGCGGCGACCAGTGCAAAGGGCTACTGGCGTACAAAGATTCGCTGATCGCCCTGGTTAAAGACATGGACAACCATGCCCGGAAGTTCTCCATGGCCAACATGCACTGGGAGGGCCCGGGTTCTGAGGCCGCCGAAATGGCGCTGCGCCATCACGAGTCGTGGATGTACGACATCACGGAAGCCATCAACAGCCAGTACATTCCGCAGGTCATGGCCTTCGTCGACGCCCACATCGGCGAGCACGCGCAGCACCCCACCGAGGCCGATATTCAACACGTCAACAGCCTTGCCAGCGACCCCGCCGCGTACATGAATGAGTACGCGGCTAAGCAGACCAAGTCTGACGAGGTACGGAACAGCTATGCCGGCCGACTGCTGTTCAACACCATTGATTTCAAGGACCCGCCGATGGGTCCGGTCTCACCGGATTCCAAGCCCAGCAGCCCGCCGGCCGGCCCCGGTGGCGGCGGTGGTCAGCCAGGTGGCGGCCAACCGCCCGGAGGCCAACAGCCGCAGGGCGAGTCGGAGAGCGGCATGCCGCTGAGCAAGCCGGACGCCGGCGGTCAACCGCAGGGCGGTGGTTCACCGTCCGGCGGTGGCTCTGGTGGCGGGAAGCCCGAGGGCGGCGGCTCGGGCGGCGGTTCGCCGTCCGGCGGCGGTATGCCCAGCGGTCTGGGCGACATGCCGAAAATGCCCGACGAACCAAGCGTCAGCCCGGCCGGTCTCGGCGGCGGCGCCGGTGGCGGGTCGGCCGGTGGCGGCGGTGCAGGCAGCGGCGGCCTGGGTGGTCAACGTATGCAGCCGGCTGCGACCGCACCCGCGCTGGCCGCCGGGGCCGGCCCGGGCGGCAGTAATGCCGCGGCCGGTAAACCCCCGCTCGGCGGGGGCGCCAATGGTGGCATGGGCGGCGGCATGGGTGGCATGGGCCACGGCGGTAAGGGCGAAGGCGGCAAAGAAAAGAAGCGCAACCCCAACCTGTCCCCCGACGAGGCGTTGTATGTCGAGGATCGCGCGTACACGGCAGGGCCTATCGGTCACCGCCGGCGCACCAAGATCGAGGATAAGAAGGACACCAAGTGACGGACATCCACCCCCAGGTCGCTGCGGTCCTCCAGCACGCACAGCGTCTGCAGTCGGTTATGGACGACCAACTGGCCAAGATGAACACCGAGTCGTTCACCGCCACGGACGAGGCCAGAACCGTCGAGGTGACGCTCAACGGACACCACTGGTTGACCGATCTGTTCATCGAGGACGGACTGCTGCGACTCGGGGCGGCAACCGTCGAGGCCCGGATCAACGAGGCACTCAGCCGGGCCACTGCGAAGGCCAGTGAATCGATCAGTGCCGACCGCGAACGGATCGAAGCGACGGTCGCCGAACTCACCGCCAACGCGCCAGGCCAGGAGACCTAACTTAATGTGCCGCTGCTCGAGATAGCGGCGGTTGGGGTTGAACGCTCGAAATCGTGCTCAGCCAAACCTTTAGCCCCATACTGCGGTTGTGCGTTGCACCGGCGTGACTGCCCGCTGCACGGCGACCCTTGTCGCCGTGCTGAGTTCGGGTGGACTAATCGGCTGTCAGCGGGATTCGCCGATTGTCACCTCGATCGTGTTCGACGATGAAACCCGCAGCATGTCAACCCCATACGTGATCTGCGCCAGGCAACCCAACAGTGGCTTGGTGATCCTGGTGAAGGAAAAGCCGACGCGCACGGTGCGGATCCAGCTCACGCAGTTCGGCCGTCTCACCGTCCAGAAGGCGGGGCTGCATTACGACGAGTTCGCAGGGTTCGTCGCCGATCCGCAAGAGGTCACCGCGACCAAGGTCGACGACACGTACTCCTTCAGTAGACGGATGCCTCCGAATCCTGGTGAGACTCAGTGGCATATCTTCAAGATCGAGACCACGTGCCCGGGATATCTCGATGCTCCGCCACCCGAGATGCAACTCACGCCCGCGCCTTCCTGGTGAGTTCCCGCCGCGATGCCGCCCCAGCCGATCGCACACCCGAGCCCCATGGGGGCCTACCGCGTCACGGTCGGTACCGGCACGTGAACATCGGGCCGACATAACCTTGGAGTTTCCTGCCAATGTAGCGATTGTGGTTCCGCTGAGTGGGTCTTGCATGGGTAAATGCGGCGTCGATGGTTGACTAATCGTCCGCAAACGCGAGTTTCAGCAAACCTTTGGAGGCCCCCGCATGGCCGGTCAGCACCGTCGGCGCCGGAATCTGGCGGTATCAAGCTGGCTCGGCGCCGGGGCCGCCACGGTCGGTGTGGGCGCTGCGCTGTTCGGCGGCACTGCCGTGGCCAATGCCAAGCCTTCGACGGACTCGGGATCGTCGTCTTCGTCGTCCTCCTCGGCACACTCATCCACGTCGTCATCGACGCACTCCGCGAGCAGTTCTGCGACGCACAACGCCGCCGCGGCCACCAACTCCAAGCCGGCAAGCGACGCCGGGCAGTCCGGACATCAAGACACCAGCCGCAAGGATGCCGGCACCTCCGCTTCGAGCCCCACGGCATCAAGCAGCGCTGCCGTTACCGCCACGACATCGAGCAGCAGCACCCCGAAGACGTCGGCTTCGTCGGCCTCGGCTGACGCCACTTCTGACTCCACCGCACAGTCTGATTCGACGGCTACTCACTCGGCTCACTCGAAGAACTCGTCGGCCAACCGTCCGACGACCAGTGACCTCGCGAAGTCGCCCAATCTGGAACAGCATTCGGCCCCGGTTAAGTCGGCCGCCGCCACTTCAGCCGCTGCGGTGCCGCAGACTGCGTCCGAAACGCCGGCGGCCACGCCGGCGGCTTCGCCCGCTGCTGCCGTGTCCGTCGCCCAACCGGCTGCTGCCGTCGCTAGTGCCGCCCCCACAGCCTCAGCCGCTGCCACCACACCTGCTTCGGCGGCCCATACCACAACAACCCCACTGTCCGCCGGCGCTTCCGCCGTGCTGACCGTGCTGACCACCATCGGTCAGGCCTTGAACACCGCCGCCCAGGACACCGAACAGACCCTGACAGCGGCCGCCCAGAGCGTCAGCGAAACCCTGACCAAGACTCTGAACTCGGCATCCAGCGCCATCACCTCGACGGCCAGCACCGCCGCTGCAACCTTCACCAGCCCACCGTGGCAGTCCGGCCAGACCACGACCACCGATCAGTACGTGCAGAGCGCACTGAGTGAAATATCGGCCGCCCAATCGGCTATCAGCACCGGCACCCAGGGCAACCTGTTCAGCAGCATCGAGGCAATCGTCCCGGAGATCGAGCTCTCGGTGGCAGCTACGGAACTGAACGCGTGGCAGAGCGGAAACGCCTCAGCCCTGCAGTTCTACGAGCAGAACTACAACAACCTGCTCCTCGGCGGGGTGGCGCAGCTCGTGCTCAATTTCAACGAGTCGCTCCCCGGCATGGCCGTTTCGGCGCTGAACGCCGCCGAGTCCACAACCTCGAGCATGGGCCTCACAACCGCCTCGAGCGATATCGCCCAAGCCGCCATCAACGGCCGGGTGTACGGGTCGGTCCCGCTGATCATGGCTTCCGGCACCGAGCCGATCGTCTACATCTCGGTAAACGGCGGCAAGTACGTCCCGGTCTTGGTCGACACCGGGTCATCGGGTCTGGTGATCGGCGCCGACAACGTCGGGACGGCGAGCAGTCTGGGCACCGCAATCGGCACCAATACGGGCGCCTACGCGGGAGGGCTGACCTACAACTACACCGAGTACGACACCACGGTGAACTTCGGCAACGGCATCGAAACCGGTGCCACCGCAGTCGATATCGTCAACAGTGGCGCCGACGAGACAGCGTTCGAAAACTACCTGTCAGGCGACAGCGTGGTGGGTGTGCTGGGCATCGGAACCAATGCGGTGGGCCCCGGGCCGAGCATCGTCACCTCGGCGCTGCCCGGTCCGTTGAGTGAAGGCGTGTACATCAACGAGTCCACCGGCCAGTTGCAGTTCGGCGCCAATCCGCTGCCGGTGCGCGCCTCGGTTTCGGGCTCGCCGCTTGTGACCGATGGTCAGGTCAGCATCAACGGTGCCACCCCGACGGCCCTGAATCTGCTGATCGACTCCGGTGGCGTCAACGGGACCATTCCGTCCACGGTGATCTCGAGCGTCCCGAGTGGAACCACGATCTCGGTCTACAGTGGCACCACGCTCCTGTACACCTACACCACCACCTCGTCGAATTCACCCACCGTCACAACGGATTCCGGCGTCGACGCCACGCAGATGAACTCCGGCGCGACACCGTTCCTCTCGAACCCGATCTACATCGACTACTCCACCGCCAGTGGTGCGACCGACTTCGATTACTGATCCACAGCGGGCCTGATCACTCGGGAGGGCAGAGGCTCGCCGCCTGGATCGGTAACGACGTGCGGTTCGTGGCGGAAGATAGATTCGCGCAAGCGGTCGAGCGGCACGCCACCATCTGCGTGATCACCACGCTCGAGCCTACGTTCTCTGCGCTGGCGGACCAGGCGTGGAGGACCTCGGCGCTAGGGAGTTGTGACTAAATGCCCTCGTTCGAGAGGTCGCCTCATCTGCACGATTGAGACATGACTGACGCACCCGAATCGCAGGCAGAGCCAAAATCTGCGCAGGACCGCAACAGCCGGTCTGACCGCCCTAACGGACTCAATCAGGTGCTCGCCTGGGTGGGCATCTTCGCAGGAGTCGTATTCATTCTCGCGGTGGTTTTCTTCTCAGGATTCTTTATCGCCGGAGCATCCGGCCACCACTATTTCTGGCATCACGGCGACAGCAACACCGGTCAGATGGGGCCGGGCCAGACAGGCTCCGGCGGCATGATGGGGTCCGGCTGTATGGCGGGACAGGGCGGCATGATGGGGCCCGGCCAAATGGCACCAGCCCCGACGACGCCACGCCGATAGCTGCCACCAACCGCGGTTTGACGGTCCCATGAGGTCAGAAGTTGTTATTTCTCAACGCATCCCGTGGGATTCATTGCCGCACGCCTGACGGCGTCGTTGGTCACTGACAACGCCCGCGTCAACGGGCATGCGGGACACCTGATGAGATTGGTCCATGCCGACCGTCTACTACACCGCATCGAGCCTGGACGGATTCATCGTCGACACCGAGGACAGCCTCGACTGGCTGCTCACCCGAAATATTGATGCCAACGGCCCGTTCGGCTACGACGGTTTCATCAAAACCATTGGCGCACTGGCGATGGGATCATCCACCTACGAATGGCTGGTGAAGAATCAACCCGGCGAGTGGATGTACGACCAGCCGACGTGGGTTCTCACCCAGCGGCCACAGATCGTGCAGCCGGAGCATCCGGTCCAGGTTTTCTCCGGCGATGTCGCTGACCTGCATTCGGCGCTCGTCGAGGCGGCCGCGGGCAAGGATGTCTGGGTGATGGGTGGTGGTGACGTGGCAGCGCAGTTCGTCACGGCCGGGCTGATCGACCAGATCATCGTGAGTTATGCGCCGTGCACGCTGGGCGCAGGTTCGCCAGTGCTGCCCGTCCGTTCGGAATGGAAGCTGGCGGATACAGCGGTCAACGGCGAGTTCCTATGCGCCCGCTGGAGCAACGCGTCGATCAGGTCTGCCCGGCCACCCCAGCCAGCTGCCGAACAGTAAGCACCTCGTTGTCTCGGAAGGCCCGCCCATTGGGGTACAGCAGATCGCTGAACCACACTTTCGGCTCTGCCTTGTACGGGTGGTCCCACGAATCCCACGGAAAATAGGTCTGCGTCTTGCCGGCCACCAGCCCCCAGCAGAACGCACCGACGTTGTGCTGCTTGGCGACCGGCAATATGCCCTCGATGGTGCTGCCCTGCGTGCGGGCCAGATATTCGGTGCAGACGATCGGCCGGCCGATCGGCGCAAGCTCACCGATCCGGGAGGCGAAATCCGCCGGCTTGGCGTAGCTGTGGAACGTCACGAAGTCTGAGTTGTCCAGCTGGATCGAAGCGATCTGACTGCGCTGGCCCGGGTTGGCCCAACTTCCTTGCCACACGGCAGAAGTCAGCGGCTGAACAGGATCAACGGCCCGTGCCCAGGCAAAGACCTGCGGCAACAGGTCGGCCACTAGCGCCACCTTGTCAGTACGTTCGACACTGCGGTAGACGCTGGCCGGGTTGTCGGGCTCGTTCCACAAGTCCCAGCCCAGAATCCGGTTGTCGGTGCGGAACAGGCTCAGTATGCCGGTGACGTAGTCGTGCATGACGGACCGATAGCGCGGGTCACCCAGGTGGTCGGCACCGGGGCTCTGCACCCAGCCCGAGTTGTGTACACCGGGCCGCGGCGCCCGCTGCGTGCCAAGCTGCGGGTGGGGGTCCCAGCAGGAGTCGAAGAAGACGAACAGCGGTTTGATTCCGTGGCTGGCGGCGATGTTGAGGAACTGGCTGACCCGCCCTGCGAAACCCTGCTTGTCCTGTACCCACAACAAGTCGTGCAGGAAGACGCGCACCGTGTTGAACCCAAGCCAGCGGGCTGCGCCAAGTTCGGCGTCGATGCGCCGGGGGTCGAAGGTGCCCGCCTGGAACATCTCGAGCTGGTTGATTGCCGTCGAAGTGATGTAATTGCCGCCGACCAACCAGCCCTGTGCCTGGTACCAGGCGTTGGCGCGGTCGACCGACCATCGAGGCACCGCAGCAAAGGCCCGGGGCATGCCCGGCAGCGTGGCTACAGCGGAACCGGCGGCTAGCAGTAGCGGCAGCTTCAGAGCGGTTCGACGGTCCACTCCATCAATAATATCCAGCCCGGGCGTGCAACTGGGCGATACTTATCGAGTTGCAACACAGCGGTTGTCGGGCAGTGATGTTGCTGTCGAATCCTGTTCGACCCGAGCGTCACCGCGTACGCAGCAGACTCGGCATCATCACGTCGTCGACCAGCACCTGAACGGTCTCGGGAGTGGGCGGTACGCCTGGCAGCAACGTTCGGAAGACGAGGTAGCCCGGGAGCACATCCCACAGTTCGTCATTGATGGCGGCGCGGTCGATCTCCCCCCGTTCGACAGCATTGTCGAGCACCGCCACGACCACCCGGTGCCGCGCGTCGATGAATTCTCTGCGGAACGCCGCGACCAAGCCGGGACTGCGGGCGACCTCATTGAGCACCGCCCGCATCGTGGGAGTGTGCCGTTCGGCGTGCTCGCACACCTGAAGACCAATGGCCAGCAGGTCGTCACGAAGCGATCCCGTCTGCGGCACAACCGTTTCTCCGCGGGTGCTCTCGATGAAAGCGGCCAGCACCAACTCGGCCTTGGACGGCCAGCGCCGGTAGATGGTGGCTTTGCTCGCCCGCGCCTCGATGGCCACCTCTTCGAGAGACAGCCTGTCGTACCCGTGCTGCTGGAGCAGCCGCAACGTGATCGCCAAGAACTCCGCTTCCCGTGCGGTCCACTGCGATTCCGGCACAGCGGCCGTCACGGCGCGCGGTGACTCAGTAGCCACCGGGCGACCCTAACCAATCGTGCTGTGGTGGTTCTGCCAAAACCGACACCTCCTCGGCTGCGACGAACGCCGCGACGGAGCGTTGCGCCCGATAGTCCGGTACCGTACCGTACTGTTCAGGTTTGGTCCGCAGTTTGTGCCGATTACCGAAAGGACGGGGGTAGTGATCCGTCGCCGGTTCTGGACATTCCTCAAGCGCCACTGGGCGATGATCGCTGCGATCGCGGTGGTGGCAGTCGTGGCGTTCAGTGTTTCCCGGCTGCACGGCGTCTTCGGGTCCCACTTCGAGACCACCCGTCCAGGCAATGAAGCCCTGGAGAACACCACCTTCAACCCGAAGCACGTGCTGTTCGAGGTTTTCGGCTCACCCGGCAGCACCGCCACCATCAACTACATGGACCCTCAGGCCCAGCCGCAGCGCGTCGACAACGCGCCGCTGCCGTGGTCGATTGTGTTGACCACCAACGACCCAACGATGTTCGCCGACCTTCGCGCACAGGGGACCGGCAACATGGTCGGGTGCCGAGTCACGGTCGACGGCATCGTCAAGGACGAAAGGATCGTCAACAACGTGAACGCCTACACCTCGTGCCTGGATAAGTCCGCGTGAGCGACCACGAGGCACCCGAGCCGGTGCGACGTTCGCGGTCGGCCCGGGTGATTCGCCGCCTCGCCGTACCCATTCTCCTGTTCTGGATCGCCGTCGCCGCGGTGACGAATACCGTTTCACCGCAACTGGAAGTCGTCGGCGCCGAACGTTCGGTGGGGATGAACTCCCCCGATGCACCGTCACTGCGGGCCATGATGCACATAGGCAAGGTATTCCAGGAATTCGACTCGGACAGTTCGGCAATGGTCGTGTTGGAAGGCGATCAGCCGCTGGGCGATGCGGCGCACCAGTACTACAACACCTTGGTCCAACGGCTCAGGGCCGACACCAAGCACGTCGAGCATGTCGACGACTTCTGGGGCGACCCGCTGACCGCCGGCGGCTCGCAGAGCAAGGACGGCAAGGCCGCCCAGGTTCAGGTGTACCTGGCCGGCAACCAGGGCGAGGCGCTGTCCAACCAATCGGTGGATGCCGTACGCAAGATTGTCGCGGATACTCCTGCGCCACCAGGGATCAGGACCTACGTCACCGGCGAGGCCCCGACCATCACCGACCAGTTCGAAGTCGGCAGCAAGGGCACTGCAAAGGTCACCGGCATCACCTTCCTGGTGATCGGGGTGATGCTGCTGCTGGTCTACCGGTCGGTGGTCACGACGCTACTGGTGCTGGTGACGGTGATGATCGAACTGTCGGCAGCCCGCGGAACCATTGCGCTGCTTGCACATACAGGCGTCATCGGACTGTCGACCTACTCGACGAACCTGCTGACCCTGTTGGCCATCGCGGCCGGTACCGACTACGCGATCTTCTTCGTCGGCCGCTATCACGAGGAGCGTTCCAGAGGACTGGATCGCGAGTCATCGTTCTACGTCTCTTTGTCCAGCACCACACACGTGATCATCGGCTCGGGCCTGACCGTCGCCGGAGCCGTGGCCTGCCTCGCTTTCACTCGGCTGCCCTATTTCCAAACCCTGGGCATACCAGCGGCTCTCGGGGTGCTGGTGACACTCGCCGCGGCGCTGACGCTGTGTCCCGCGGTGCTGGTGATCTCCGGATTCTTCGGCCTGATGGATCCCCGGCACAAGATGCGGACCCGGGGCTGGCGGCGCATCGGCACCGCCATCGTGCGCTGGCCCGGTCCGATCCTGATTGCGGCCTGCGCGGTATCGCTGATCGGCCTGCTGGCGTTGACGGGCTACAAGACCAGCTTCGACGGCCGCTCCTACATGCCCGCGACGAGCCCGTCGAACCTGGGTTACACAGCGGCAGAACGACATTTCTCAGCTGCCCGGCTGAACCCCGAACTACTCATGCTCGAAGCCGATCACGACATGCGCAACCCAGCCGACATGCTGATTCTCGAGCGCGTCGCAAAATCCATTCTCCACGCTCGTGGCATCGCCCTGGTCCAGTCGATCACCCGCCCGCTCGGAACGCCGATCACCCACACGTCCATCCCGTTTCAGATCAGCTCGTCCAGTGCCAGCCAGTTGATGAATCTGTCGATCCAGCAGAACCAGGCCTCATACCTGCAACAGCAGGCCGCAGAAGCCAGCAAGTCGATCGCGGTGCTCAAACAGCAACTGGAGTTGCAGCGGCAGAGCAGTCAAGCCACCCATGAACAGACCCAGGCGTTTCACGACACCGTCGCGGTGACAAACAACCTGCGCGATCAGCTGGCCAACTTCGATGACTTCTTCCGGCCGATGCGCAACTACTTCTATTGGGAGCCACACTGTTTCGACATCCCGGCCTGCGCGGCCCTGAGGTCGGTCTTCGATTCGCTGGACGGCATTGATCAGCTCAGTGAGCAGTTTCAGGCGATCACCGGCAGCCTGGACAAACTCGATGCCCTCCAGACCAAGCTGCTCGATCTGATACCGCCCCAGATCGCCATCCAGCAGCGAAATCGCGACCTCAGCTTGTCCAATTACTCCGTCACCAGCGGCCAGAACAAGCAGACACAGGAAGCACTGCAGAACTCCACCGCGCTGGGGCAGGCGTTCGACGACGCCAAGAACGACGACTCGTTCTATCTACCGCCAGAAGCGTTCACCAACCCGGCCTTCGTGCGCGGCATGAAGCTGTTCATGTCCCCGGACGGCAAGGCCGCTCGAATGATCATCACCCACCAAGGCGATCCGCAAAGCGCACAGGGCATCTCGCATGTCGACGCGATCAAGGACGCGGCGTTCGACGCGATCAAAGCCACCCCGTTGGCCGACGCCAACATCTACGTGGGCGGTGTCGCCTCGGCGTACAAGGACATCGCCGACGGCGAGACCTATGACCTGCTGATCGCCGCGCTGTCCTCGCTGACCCTGATCCTGCTGATCATGATGTTCCTGACCCGCAGCCTGGTCGCGGCGCTGGTGATCGTGGGAACGGTCGTGCTGTCTCTCGGAGCGTCATTCGGTATGTCAGTTCTGGTGTGGCAGTACATCTTTGGGATTCCACTGTTCTGGATCGTGTTGCCACTGGCGATCATCCTGTTGCTCGCGGTGGGAGCCGACTACAACCTGCTGCTGATCTCCCGGTTCCAAGAGGAGATCCACGCCGGCTTGAACACCGGCATCATCCGCGCCATGGCCGGTACCGGCAGCGTGGTCACCTCGGCCGGGTTGGTGTTCGCGTTCACCATGTCGTCGTTCATCTTCAGTGACCTTGTTGTCCTCGGACAGATCGGCACCACCATCGGTATGGGACTGCTGTTCGACACACTGGTCGTCCGTTCGTTCATGACGCCGGCGGTGGCCAGGTTGCTCGGCCGCTGGTTCTGGTGGCCATTGAACGTGCGGCCGCGGCCAGCCAGCCAGATGCTGCGTCCGTACGGTCCACGAACCGCGGTCCGCGAGCTGTTGGGAATCTCCGGCGACACCCGCTGATCACGGCCCCTGCGTATCCGGACCACGCGACGGACTGATTTCACCGGCAGCTGCACCTACGATCGGTAATCACTCACGATCGACACCTCACAAAAGCCGGCCACGGAGCGTCTACAGGGCGTGAAAGCCAAACCGCCATTTGAGACTGTGGTCCGCGACCACGGCCCCACCGTCTTTCGGGTCTGTTGTGCCGTCGTCGGTGCGCACGACGCCGACGACGCCTGGTCGGAGACGTTCTTGGCGGCGCTGAAGGCCTATCCCGATCTTTCGGAGGGCGCCAATCTGGAGGCCTGGCTGGTCACCATCGCCCACCATAAAGCCATCGACATCACCCGGACCCGGACGCGCCAGCCGATCCCCACCGACATCGTTCCCGAAACGCCGAGTCCCCGCGATGCGGGCGACTTCGACGATCTGACCGCCGCGGTCGATCAGCTTCCGCACAAGCAGAAGCACGCCGTGGCCTACCACTACCTGGCCGGACTGCCCTACAACGAGATCGCCGACATCCTCGGCGGCACCGCCACGGCCGCACGCCGCGCCGCCGCCGACGGCATCGCCACGCTACGGCGCACCTATCTCGACGGCCTCGCCGAGATCAACGTGCCCAGGAAAGGAGACACCAATGAATAACGACGAGAGCATCGCCGGCGACCTGGCGCGAATCACCCAACCCGGCCGCGACAAGCTTGCCGAGTTGCGGGGCCGGCTCGCAGCCGCAGCCCAGCGCGACGGGGTCCTCGACATCGCCTACAGCACCGTCGACAGCCCGGTCGGGCGGCTACTGCTGGCTGCGACGGAGCAGGGTCTGGTCCGGGTCGCATACGCCCGCGAAGATCACGACGCAGTCCTGCAGCAGCTTGCGGACAAGGTGAGCCCGCGGGTGCTGCATGCACCGGCCCGACTCGACGCGGCCGCCCGCGAACTCGACGAATACTTCGACCGCACCCGCCGCACGTTTGACCTGCCGCTGGACTGGCGGCTGGCCGCTGGGTTCCGCAGTACGGTGCTGCACCACCTGCCCGAAATCGGGTACGGACAAACCGCGAGCTATGCAACCGTGGCGGCGCTGTCGGGCAGCCCCAAAGCGGTGCGCGCAGTGGGGACAGCGTGTGCGAAAAACCCACTGCCGGTTGTGGTTCCGTGCCACCGTGTCGTTCGCAGCGACGGCGCCATGGGTGGCTACCTCGGCGGCCCGGAAGCTAAACGCCTGCTGCTCGCCTTGGAAGCCGCGGCATGACTGGGGTCGATGTCTGGCGGCAGCGGGTGGACGCCGTCGACTGGGGTCGTGTCGGAGACGAACTCGACGCCATTGGATGCGCGTTGACCGGACCCCTCCTGACACCGGCGCAGGCCGCCGAGATCGTTGCGCTGTACCCCGATGCGCCCCGGTTTCGATCGACGATCGACATGAGCCGTTACCGATTCGGCGAGGGCGAGTACCGCTACTTTCGCCAGCCCTACCCCACCGCCGTGACGGCGCTGAAGAGCGCACTGTATCCACACCTACTGCCGATCGCCCGCAGCTGGTGGGGGCGGCTGGGCCGTGAAGCGCCGTGGCCGGATGACTTCGACGAGTGGCTGCAGATGTGTCACGCGGCCGGCCAGACCAAAACCACGGCAATTCTGCTGAAATACGTTGCTGGAGACTGGAATGCGCTGCACCGCGACCTCTACGGCGAACTGATCTTCCCGCTGCAGGTCGTGATCAACCTGACCGATCCGAGAACCGATTACACCGGCGGTGAATTCCTGCTCTACGAGCAACGTGCCCGTGCGCAATCTCGCGGCACCGCAACCGTCATTCCGCACGGACACGGCTTGGTGTTCACCACCCGCGACCGACCCACCAAGTCGGCGCGGGGCTGGTCGGCGGCGCCCATCCGGCACGGCGTGTCGACGGTGCGTTCCGGGACCAGGTTCACCCTTGGCCTGGTCTTCCATGACGCCGCGTGAGGCCGGCCATGCAGTACACACTGATCGATGCCGACGGCCACCCGTACCGCAGCAATATCCCGGGAACCGTTGGGGGGCAACGGCGCAGCAAGATTTACGGGCGCCTGGACTGTCCTTCGGCGCTGCGGGCGATCGCCTCAGGTGGCTACATCACCCAACGGGTGTTCTTCGCCGACGAACAGACCGCCGCCTCCGCCGGCTACCGCCCTTGTGCGGTCTGCCTACCCGAGGCATACCGACAGTGGAAAGCCTGCCGATGACCACCGGATTTTCGCCACCACACCGAGCCCAGTCGTCTGCCTTATTGTGATCTTACGAGCATCTTATTTTTCTTAATTTAGGTGTAGGCTCGGTCACCGTAAGGAACTGCACCCTGAAACAACATCGATGACAAAGGGGACCGAAATGCCGGCACATCCACGCACCCGGATCGTCCTGGTGACCGGCGCGTCACGAGGCATCGGCGCCGAGGCGGCCATCCACCTCGCCGACCCGAACACCCACGTCATCGTCAACTATCGCCAGAGCAGCGCCCAGGCCGAAGCGGTTGCCGAGACAATCCGCGCCGCTGGCGGTCGGGCCTCGACGGCGCAGGCCGACGTCTCTGACGGCGCTGCCGTCGCCGCGATGATCGACGACATCGCCTTGCGCTTCGGCCGCCTGGATGTCCTGGTGCTCAACGCCTCCGGTCGATTCAACTACGCCGATGGCGCCGGAGCCGCCATGCGCATCAACCGCATTGCCCAGCGGCGCCTGGCCCAACTGGCCCTGCCGTTCATGCCCGCCGGCGGTCAGATCGTGTTCGTCACCAGCCATCAGGCGCACTTCTATCCCAACAAGGCGGTGCCCAAGGGCTACACCTCGCTGGCTGCAGGCAAGCGCGCCGGCGAGACCACCCTGCACGCCATGCGCTCCGAGTTCCATCAGCACGGCATCGATTTCACCGTGGTGTCGGCTGAAATCCTCACCCAGCCTCGGCCCACCGAAGACGAGTTCGCGGCCGCGATTTCCGGCGCGGCCTCATCGCACCACTCCGGCATCGTCTACGTCAGCCGTCACCTGGCCCGCCGGTCTGCCTGACACGCTGAGCACCGCGCCCCAAACAGACCACCGAGCCTTGGTGAGCGGCACCGTCCACCCCGCCGCGGCCCTCCAAACGTGGAAAACCTTTCCGTCGCCGAACCGTGACGAATGCTTGACCGAATTGTCAAGCGCGCCTTCATGTTCGCTGGTCAGCGCGTTCGTAACATGACCTGGTCATGATGAGGGGGTAACGCTGAAGGGATTACTAAGGTGCGGTCGGCCATTCAATTTGTACTACCGGTCGTCGTCATCACTGCGAGTGCGATGGGAGGTGCTGCCGGCGTCCATACCACCGCGGTCAGTCTGCCGCTGAGTTCAAATATCAAGTCCGTCCTGCCGTCGCCGGGCCAGGTGGTCGGTGTTGCCCACCCGGTGGTGGTGACATTCAACGCACCCATTTCCGACCGGCCGGCCGCCGAGCACGCCATTGCGCTCTCATCGACGCCGGCCCTGACTGGCAAATTCGACTGGCTGGACAACAAGGTCGTGCAATGGGTGCCCGACGGCTTCTGGCCCGCCCACAGCACGGTGAAGCTGACCGTCGAGGGCAAGCCGACGGCCTTCGAAACCGGGCCGGCCGTCGTCGGTGTGGCGAGCATTTCCCAACACACCTTCACGGTGACAGTCGACGGCGCGTCTCCGGAGGATCTGCCGTCGCCCCATCACCTGCCGCACGCGGGTGAACCAGGGGTCCTGCTGGCCTCGTTGGGTAGCCCGGAGTACTCGACACCTGTCGGCCACTACACCGTGTTGTCGAAAGACCGGTCTGTCGTGATGGATTCCAGCAGTGTCGGCATACCTCTCGACGCGCCCGACGGTTACCGGTTAGCCGTGGACTATGCGGTTCGGATCAGCAGCCGTGGCCTGTACGTGCACTCGGCTCCGTGGGCGGTCAACGCCATGGGCTTCCAGAACACCAGCCACGGCTGCATCAGCCTGAGCCCGGCAGCGGCCGAGTGGTACTTCAACAATGTCAATGTCGGCGATCCCGTCATTGTTCAGGAGTAGCACCGACCTCACCGCCGAGCGGCCCCTTAGCGCACGGAAATCTCGAAAAACCTTGCGGTAAGCGGCCATTCGGCGCTGACAAAACGAAACCGCCCCGTCATCGTGACCAGGGCGGCTTTTGTGATGTTGAAAGTTATTGGGCGACAGCAGGTCCGGGCAGAGTCGAGACGCCGGAGTTCGGTCCGATGCCTGTAGGCGAGGGACCGGTCGGAACCCCCTTGCCCGTCGCGGCCATCGCAACCGGAGCACCCTCGGCCACGACAGGAGCCGCAGCCACAGCAACCGGGGCTGCCGCCGGCACGACCGGAACGACCGGCACCGGGGCGCCGACTGGAGCACCCAACGGAACAACGGGGACGACGGGCACCGGGGCAGCCGCAACGGGTGCCGCGGCGGGCGCAACAACCGCGGCGGCCGGGGCAACCGCGGCGCACGGCGCAGCTCCGACCCCGCCTGCGGCCGCCACAGCCGCAGCTGCCGCAGAATCTTGGACGCAAGGGTAGCCACCGGTCTTCAGCGGAGTCGCTACAGAGGCTGGGCTCAACGCCACGGCGACCGCACACAATCCGGCGGCAGCTACCACCTTGATGCTGAATCGCTCGAAGCTCATCATCACGTCGGGCTCACTTTCTTGGGCTCGGTAATTACGACTCCGAAAATTTCGTCATCGGCACCGTATTACACAGCCAAACCGATGTTCGATTTGGTTGCGAACCTGACGCGAAAGTGAGTTGTATCGTGACCGCGGCGTTGCAAAGCAGTTATCCACACGACAGCCACCGATGCCTTATGATGTTGGGCCACAATTGATCTCAGAGTCAACTACGAAACCGAATCTTGACCCGACAGAGCCCATTGCGTGCTGGTCCGGAGAATTGGCGGGGCCATCGGACCCACCCGGCGCGGCGTCAGTGAGACGCTGCGTGGACCAGATCGATGGCGTACTGGTTCACGAACTGGCCCGCTCCGGGTTCGCCACTGCCGCACGATCCGTCCGATTCACCCGGCCGCTTGATCCAGAGGTAAGCGTCGGCGTGAGCTCCTGCGGTGGCTGTGGTGGGCGCGACTCCAAGAGCCCGGCCACTGGGATTGCACCACGCGAGCGCGCCACTGGCGGGCCCGGCACCGTTGCGCGATGTGTCGATCACGTAGTGCGATCCGCCGAGGATGCCGGAAACTGCTTCGCCGTAGCCGATTTCCTCATCGGTGGCGAAGAAGTTGTTGGCGTTCAAGGAGAACCCGCGCGCCTGTTGCACCCCGGACTGCGTGAGGCGGTTGGCAAGCTCGTCGGCGCTGAGCCAACGCGAGTGGCCCCCGTCCAGGTATACGACCGCGGCCGGGTCCCGGGTGAGCGCGGTGACGGCGTACTTCAGCAGCCCGAAACGCTCCTGGAGCTGATCATCGGAAAGGCAATTGGTGTGGGCGACCGCATCGGGTTCGACGACGATGGTCGCCGGCGACCCGCCCAGACCGGCTGCGATCGAGTCGATCCATTGGCGGTAGCCGTCGGCCGAACCGAAGCCACCCGCGGCGTAGCTGCCGCAGTCCCGATGGGGAATGGCGTAGAGCGCCAGGATCGGCATGGCACCAGCGGCCTGGGCCGCACCCACATACCGCGAGACCGTGCCGCCGACAGAACCGGCCGGGAACGCCTGATCCAGCCAGTACGCCTGCGGGGTGCTGGCGATGGTGGCCAGCTCGGGGCTGTTGGTGCTGTTCGCGGCACGCATGGCCGCTGATGCCGGGTCTGCATAGAAGGGCTGTCCGGCCAGCGGATTGCTGTCATCAGCCAGTCGGATGGCGGGACCTGGTGCCGAGGTGGTGGCCATAACGGCCGCGATGGCCGAGACGGTCAGAACAGGAGCAAGCCAACGGGCGACGGCGCTACCAGCGGAGACGATCACGATATGGCAACGTAGTGATATCGCGCACTCAGCGCCAGTCGCCGAAAATGCCCGTCAGTGCCTGGGTTAGCCAGCGCCGGCCGGCGTCCCGTCGTGACGGGCACTGCAACCCCGGCGGGTCGAAGGCTCCGTGCAGCGCAATTGCGCGAATATTTTCGCATGGACGCGAAGTGGCATTCGTACGGTTTTGAAGGGGGCACGACCGAATGAACATCACCCATTACCCGGTGCTGCTCTTCGCGTTGTCCGCGATCATTTTGGGCGCTGCCGCATGGGCCGGAAAACGCTGCTGGGTCGGCGGCGCGGGCTCGAGGAGGATGTGCGTCCGCACTTCTCCATTATTCTGACGGCCACCTTGACCCTTTTCGGGCTCGTGATCGGATTCAGCTTCTCGATGGCCGTCACTTGATACGACCAGCGCAAGGACTACGAAGAGGCCGAGGCGAACGCGATAGGTACGGCCTACGTCCGGGCAGACCTTCTGCCGGCTTCCGATGCAAATAGAGTCCGGACCTTGCTCGCGAATTACCTCGATCAGCGAATCTTGTCGTACACAACCAATAACGAATCAAAATTGCAGGAGATCAATGCGCGAACGGCACATTTACAGACCGACCTGTGGTCAGCCGTCCGCGCTCCCGCAACCGCCAATCCGACGCCTGTCATCGCGCTGGCCGTTTCGGGCATGAACGATGTCTTGAACTCGCAGGGGTACACGCAGGGCGCCTACCGCAATCGCATCCCGACGGGAGCCTGGCTTTTGCTGGCTGCCATCGCGATCTGCTGCAACGTGATGGTCGGGTGGGGCTTTCACAACGGCAGGGGTGCGGACCGACTACTCGTGATCCTGCCGCTCATCTCCGCGTTCGCCTTCATGCTCATCGCGGACATCGACACTCCCCGCCACGGCATCATCCACGTCCAGCCGCAGAATCTGATCAGCCTGGCAGAGTCGATTCATACCCGGTAACGATCTGTTCGATCTCTTGCGCGGCGATAATGAGCCCATGCCAATGGTCGGTCAGCGCGTTACGGGCCATCGGGCTGCAGTTCGACAGATCGCGTATCGACAACCCGGCGTCTACATCTTCTTACCGTGGGATTCCTTGGACCACCACGCATTCCAATGCTTCGGGAATGACCGTTGAGCGGACCGACACAGATTGATTTTCCTGACGGGACCGCGGCCATCGGGATCGAGATCGCCCGAATCGGGGATCTGCCCCAGGCCGTGAGTCTTATGGGTCTGCAGCCGCCGCGGCCGACGATGGTCTTGGTGGGTGGCGCGAGCGGGCTGGACGAGACCACCATCGACGAACTCCGCCCCGTATTCGCAGCCGGCATTGTGCCCGAACTCGAGCGCTTTCGAGCGGCGGCAGTCGACGGCGGGACCCTCGCGGGAGTCATGAAGTTGTTCGGCGAGACCCGCGCGGCGCTGTCTGCTTCATTCCCCCTCGTCGGCGTAGTGGCCGCGGGCACCGTGGCCCTGCCGGGCAGGCCTGTTCCACCGGAGAGCGCTGCGCTCGAACCGCACCACTCACATTTCGTGATCGTGCCGGGCGACACGTGGGGCGCCGAGGCGCCGTGGATCGCCCAAACCGCTTCCGCGCTCTCGGGCACAGCACCGTCGATCACGGTGCTGGTCAACGGCGGCCAGATTTCGTACCTGGATGTCGAGCACAGCGTGCAAACAGGCCGACGAGTCGTTGCCATAGCAGGCTCCGGACGAACTGCCGATGCACTCGCAGCCGCTGTGAACGGCGCGCCCTGCGATGCACGCACACGGGAGCTGATTGCCTCAGGCCTAATAAGTTCCGTACCGGTAGATCAGCCTGAAGTACTTGCCGAAATGCTCGCGACGGTCCTGAGCGGCCAGCCCACCACTTGACGCGCTCGGTACTGAGCGCAAGCACGCGCAAACGGGTTCGAGCGACTTTGAGGATTCAAGAAAGACACCGCTCTCGGCCACTGACCGCGGCTACGATCCGTCGCATCAGTCGTCAATCAACATCAGTCGTCAATAAAGGGGGATCCGATGAAGGCTGATCGAATGAGCGGTGCCGGCCCGCGAAAACTCCTGGCGCTCGACGGCGGTGGCATCCGCGGTGCGCTGACTCTTGAGATACTCGCCGCCATCGAAAGCGCTGTCCGTACCGAGCGTCATGACGAAAACGTGGTTCTCGCCGACTACTTCGACTACATCGGGGGAACCAGTACCGGCGCCATCATCGCCGCCGGGCTTGCACTGGGCATGCCGGTATCGGAGCTCCGTGACATATACGAGAAGCACGGCAAGGAGATGTTCGACAAGGCATTCATCTTGGATCGCTATCGCTACAAGTTCGACAGCGAGCGGCTACAGCGGCTGATGCAACAGACATTCGGCGAGCACACGACTTTCGGCGACGACGCGCTCAAGACGCTCCTGATGGTGGTGCTGCGTAATGCGACCACCGACTCGCCCTGGCCGCTGAGCAACAACCCCAATGCCAAGTACAACGAACCCGCGCGACCCGACTGCAATCTCAAATTCCCGCTGTGGCAACTGGTGCGGGCCAGTACGGCGGCACCCACATATTTCCCGCCTGAGTTGATCGACGTCGGCGGGCATCAGTTCGTCTACGTCGATGGTGGGGTGACCATGTACAACAACCCCGCCTTCCAACTGTTCTTGATGGCGACACTGGGCGCATACCGCTTGGGTTGGCCCACGGGGGAAGACAAGATGTTGCTGGTCTCAGTGGGCACAGGCACTGCAGCGAAGTCCGACGACACCCTCCGGCCAGGACAGATGAACCTGCTGTACAACGCTAAATCGATTCCAGCGGCGTTGATGTCGGCGGCGCTGAACGAACAGGACCTGCTGTGCAGGGTGTTCGGACGGTGCCGGCACGGTGAGCAGATCGACCGGGAACTGGGCTACCTCATCGACGGAAAAGACACCGATCCGGCCGGGCTGCCCGGCGAGCGCATGTTCACCTACATGCGGTACAACGCCGACCTCAGCAAGGCCGGTCTGATGGAAATCGGCTTACCCAAAGTCCGTCCCGAGGACGTTCAGAAGCTGGACTCGGTGGATCACATCAAAGAGCTGCAGGAGATTGGGCAGCGCGTCGCCAAGCGTGACGTCAAAGCCGCCGACTTCGCGGGCTTCCTGTAAGCGTCCAACCGTCGAATCGAGTAGTGCACCACTCAAGCCACGGATCCTCCACGGCAGCAAGATCAGTGGTAGCACCCGGCACTGACGAAAGGAGTGCGGCCGTGATCATCGTCTACGGAGGCTGTCGAGCCGACCAGCCACAGCTCTGGAGTACCTCAGACGATCTCAGTAACCGGCTGCGCGGGTTGCTCCAGTCGTTAAGGCCGAAGACCCTGATCGGCTCCCTCGCATCCGGAGCGGACATCCTCTTCGCCAAAGCCGCCCTCGCTGAAGGTATCGAACTGGAGGTGCTGCTTCCATGCGATATGGCGACATTCCGCGCGACCTGTGTGGAGCCTGCCGGCGAGCCGTGGATCGGCGACTACGACCGCATCGTCGAAGACATGGCCGTCAACATCTCCTATCTGGGACTCGACCCGGCCGATCCTCAGTCCTACGGCAAGCACAACGGCGCTCTGCTCGACAAGGCAGTGGCCCTCGCCGGCCCCAGTGATGAGAAGGTGTGGACACTTGCGGTGCGTCCTAAGCCAAACCCATTGTCACCCAGTGCAATTGATGACCTTGTCGAGCGCGCCGAGTTGCGTCAGATGCTCGCCATCGACCTCGACCCGCTGCCCGCGTCGACTCCACGTGCGTTCATCGTGATGCCCTACGGGAGGAAGAAGGATTTGCGGGCAAACCGCTTCCTCGACTGCGACGTCGCGTTCCACCGCGTGTACCGCCCGCTGCTGGAGGAATTCGACCTCGATTGGGTCAGGGCCGACCTACAAAGCGACAGCGGCATCATCCACGTCGCCATGCTCTCGGACCTGGCCAACTCGGATCTGGTGGTGGTGGATCTGTCGGCCCTCAACTTCAACGTCGCGTATGAGCTCGGCGTTCGGCATGTATTCGCATCGCACTCAACGGTTCTCATCAACCCAACTGTGACGACCTTCAAACCCGCGCCCAAACCGTTCGATGTGATCATGAGCCGTATCCACTCGTTCGATCGCGGCGCCGACGCCATCAGCGACGTGCAGGCGCAGGCCGCGATCTGCGCATTGCGACCGGTGCTGGAGACTGCGCTCACCGACGCCGGCAATGACAGTCCGTGCCATGAGTGGTTCAACCTCGACCACATCAAGCGCCCGTTCCAGCCGCGCTCAGGGGTGCCGCCGAAAATCCGGGCCGGCAGGACCGTCCGTGAACGGGTTGCCACAGCGACCCGCTCTGCCGACCCGGCCAAGATGCGCGAAGAGGCCGTCAACCTCGACAAGAACCATGAAATCACCGACTCCGCCCGCCGGGCCTGCCGGATCGAGCTGGCCACGGGCCTACTGGCCGACGGTGCCTACGCCGACGCCAAGGAGTTACTGGAAGAGGCCAAGCCCGAACCCGGGGACCCCCTCCATCGGACGTGGCTGCACAAGACCGTGTTGGCTTACCGCAGGGTCGCGGAAAGCTCGGCCAACGCCGCCGAGACAAACCGGCTGAGGGAGTTGGCCAAGCAGTATCTCACCGAGGCCGAGAAAGCCGGCTACCGCGATTCGGAGACCTACGGCATCTGGGGCGGCCTGCTCAAGAGGCAGATCCAGGAGCAACGAGCCGAGCTGAATAAGGCTGAGGCACAAGCCCTTTTCACCGAGATGGAGCAGAAGTACCGATTGGGTTTCGAGCTCGACCCCGAGTTCTATACCGGGGTGAATCTCGTGATGGCGCTGCGCTGGAGCGGCAGACCGAGAGACGACACGTTCCGCCGAGACTTCAATGAGGCACTGACCGTCAGCGAATTCCTCGCCCGGTTGGCCTTCAAGGAAGATTCGCAGAACTTCTGGGCGGCAGCGACTTTGGCGGAATTGACGTTGCATGAGGCATTGGAGTCTGGCACCACGTCGGTCGATGCCGCCGCACAGCAATACACCCGCGCGGCCCAGACCGGTAGCCCCGATCAACTGGACAGCGCGGTGTTTCAGCTCGAATTCCTGCGCGCCTGTGGGGATCCCGACGACGTGATCGACCGGATGGTTGCGGCGTTGCGATCGACTGGGACCGTTAACACGCCGGGATCATTCCCGACGCCTTGACGTTCACGTACATCGAATTGATGTAGGCACCGTTTGAGAGCCGGTACCAGTCCTTGCTCGTGCCATGGCGCGCGTTTGTCACGACGTCGCCGTTGGTTTGGCACACTAGGGGCACCGTTGTTCCGTCCTTGAGGCTGCCCGGGTAGAGCCGCAGTGCGTCGGTATACGGAGCGGTGCGTTGCTTGACACCGCACGAACCACCTTCATCACAAGTGTCGGCAATCGTTCCCTGCGCGGCCGCCTGGGGTGACGTCGGTGCCGGCGGACGGGGTCGATCGATCAATCGGTAACCGACCAACACAAGAGTGGCAACGACTACGGCGGCAACACCGATCAGAAGGGCTATCCGCGCGGGATTCTTGGCGGTAGGAGGAGAACTGCCGGAGAGCGCGTCTTTCTCAGCGGGCCGTCGTGCATCGTCGATGCGGGGCGTCTCAGCCGACGCGCCACCATCAGGTTGCGAACCAGTGATCCCGAGCTGCGCCAGGCTGCGGTCCACGTCGGCGTACAGATCGGCACGCTTGCCGAACATCTCGAGCACATAGCGGCCACCCCGTAGCTCCTCGGCATCAGCTGAACGCAATGCAGGCTCCAACTGGGTGAGGACCTGGCGCTGTTGCTCATGAGTCAACGGCCCGGGCTGAGCGACCTGGTCTACAAGATCCGACAGATACGACAACGGAGCTGGTGGGGGGTCAGGTAGCGGGTTGGGCGGCGGCGGTGCAGGATTTCGTCTCACCACGTCTGGCCGCCCCAGAGGTCCGAGTCCACCCACGGCTGATGTCCAAGCGCGTGGAGATGGTGCCTACCGATATAAGGATGCACCGATGTCCGTGCGCTCGATACGTAATTGCATCGTGGACATCAACCAGCCGTAATTGAGTAGCCAATTACTCATCCCACCGGGCTGGTGCAGCGCGCACGATTCATCTGTATCCAGATTTTCGGGAGGTGACATGCGACAGCTGTTCATTTCCTACGCCCGGGAGAACAAGCCCGACGTCGAGGCGTTGGTCCGGGATCTGGATGCCCTCGGTTACCAGACCTGGCTCGATTCGTCGCTGCGGGGCGGCCAATCGTGGTGGCAGGAGATTTTGCGCCGTATCGCCGATTCAGATGTATTCGTGGCAATTGTCTCCGGCCACACATTGCGGTCGGTGGCGTGCAAACGAGAGCTGGAATGGGCGCTCGCGGTGAATAAGCCAGTGCTGCCCATTGCCGTAGAGCGGCTGCCCGACGCGCTTCCCCGCAACCTCTCGATGCGGCAAATCGTCGATTACTCGCAGTCGGGCAGAGAGGCAGCCTTCGCCCTGGCCGGTGCATTGGGAACCCTTCCACCGGCACCACCCCCACCGGAGCAATTGCCCGAACCTCCAGCCGCCCCACTGTCCTACCTGTCCGATCTGGTGGAGCAGGTGGGGCAGTCTGAGGCGCTGACGCAACAGCAGCAACACCAGATCCTGATCCAGTTAGAGCCGGCACTGCGCTCGGTGGACACCGAGGAGCGTCGAGGCGGACGCTACGTACTGGAGATGTTCCGCAGACGCGGCGACCTGTACGCCGACGTCGATCGGACCCTGTCCCAGATTGACCTTGCCGACCACGACCCAGAATCGGGCAGTTCACTGGTCGTTGCCGACATTCCGAAGGAGCAATCTTCGGCGTCACCGCAGGGTCCTGCCGAGCGGCGCGGGAACCCGCTGGCCGACCCTCAGTGGGCTGACGCTCTGAGCGCCTTCTTCGCCAACCGGTGGGCCGAGGCCGTAGACAGGTTCGAAGCGTTGCAGGCTTCTTACCCGGCTGAGCCGCGGATCGAAACACGGCTGAAAGAGGCCTGCCGACAACGCGATATCGATATCTGGTCGGAAAAGGCAGAGGCGGCCGCCGCTGCGGGTGACTGGGACAACGTTGTGACCGCGTTGGAGAATCTAGCCGCCATCGACCCGACTCACCCCGAGATCGGGGCTCGGCTTGAACGGGCGCGCCTCGCTCAGCGGCGCAAAGCCGTTGTCGATGAGATGAAGGCCCTGCACCAGGCTGGCCGATGGGATGCCGTCACGGCC
Source organism: Mycobacterium sp. OTB74 (assembly GCF_029892685.1). Lineage (GTDB taxonomy): Bacteria > Actinomycetota > Actinomycetes > Mycobacteriales > Mycobacteriaceae > Mycobacterium. The sequence goes on from NZ_JARXVD010000026.1 coordinate 48,951, forward strand.
GCCGCGCGGGAACTTGCTCAAATCGACCCCGACAACGCCGATCCTGGCGGGATCGTCTGCGATGCGCGAGCCCAGCTCCGCGGAGCCGAACTCTCCGACCGGTACGCGCAGGCACTCAACCACCTGGACCAAGAACATTGGCAACAGGCCGCCGACCTACTCACCACTATCGACCAGGAACAACCGGGCTACCGCGACGCCGCTGCACTACTCACGACCACCCATCAGAGACTTCTCGACACCACAACAGTCCCGCATCGCACAACCCCATCGCTCCAGGAACCCACCTCCCTGGTGTCAGCGCCAACCACCACGCGTCCAAGCCCGCCGACCGTCCAAGAACGTCCGCGGTTCAAGCGCCGGCTTGCCGTCATTGTGGGAGCCGTCGTGGTCCTCCTGGTCGGGCTCATCGTCTTGGCTGTAAGTCAAAGCTCGACGTCATCGAACATGTCGACCTCGACGTCAACGTCCACGACGACTTCAGTTCCACCGACACCTGTTCGGGCGTCGGGTCCCAACGAGTCAATCTTTGACTACCTTCAGGAAAACAGCATCCAGGCGACGACGGTGACTCGTGGCGCACCCGGCGCCCCTGCAATCAACCTCCCGGTTCCGGACGGCTGGAAAGCGATTCCAGATGGCCCCGACGCCTCCTACGGCGGGATCGTCTTCAACACGCCGAGCAATCCCAACGACCCACCCAAGATCATGGCCTCCGTACAGAAGCTGACGGGCAAAGTCGATGCAGACAAGCTGCTGGCTGTCACACCCGGCGCATTGAAGAACTTGCCAGGTTATGCCGGTGGCGACGGTCAAACGAGCACAGAAGGCGGCTATCCCGCGTACCAAGTGGGCGGCCCGATCACCGCGGCCGGCGACACCCGCTACGTCGCCCAGAAAACGGTGGTGATCCAGGGCGCGGATGACGTCTACCTGCTGCAGCTAAAGGCCGAGGCTCCGCAAGCCGACGCCGGTGTGTTGGCGGCGGCGACCGACCTGGTCGACCAGAAGATCACCATCAAGCCCTGATACTCGGACGATCTCCCCACCCATCGGTGCGTATGTCTTCCGCACGACCGCTATCCCTGGGTGCTTGCTGGGAATTTTCGAGTAGTGCATTACTCGCGACCGGGTGGTGTCTGGTGGACAAACTTTCCGTATGACGAAGGTATTCGCCGGCATTCTCAGCACGGTTGCGCTCTCTGCGCTCACCGCTGCCGTCGGACTCACCGTGTCAGAGCCGCCTGGGCCGGGCTCGGCGCCCGCCGACACAACCGCTACGACTGCCCACGCCGCGGCGAGCTTCTCGCTCGTCGCGACCTGGTTTGAACCCCCGCCGCCACCACCACCGCCGCCAGCAGCGGCACCCGAGGCGGTGGCACCCCACACGGTGGCACCCGAGGCGGTGGCACCCCACACGGAGGCACCCCACACGGTGGAAGCCCCGGTGTCGGAGCCACCCGTGGTGGCACCGCCGCCGCCTCCGCCACCTCCGCAGTTGGTATTACGGCTCAACGATCCCCTGACAGCAGCCTTCGTGTCGATCACCAATAATGGAAACGCGTCAGTGGGTTGCGTGATGAAGGTAGTGCCTGTTGCGGGCCTCGCCGCCGCTGTCAACTACTTCGTGCCCGATAACAATTTCACCGTAGCCGGCGGGCAAGAGGCGAGGATCCCCGCCGGCAGCAGCCTCGGACCGGCGACGGGCTCAACCTTCCATTTCACCGTGAACTGCGACAACGGCCTGTCCACCGGTACAGACACGGTGTACTGAACGATGTGACTACTCTTGCACGACGCCGAACGACCAAGGCGGGCAACGCTATCCGATTGAAAGCTGTTGAGGGGTTCGTCCTATCCTCCGAACAATTCACTGCAGCCAGGCACCGCCTTGCGCGCCTCATCGAGCTTTGGAGTCGGATTCTTCGCTTTCATTTCCGCACCCTGCTTGACCATCCGTTCGGCCAACTGGGGAATCTTGGCGGCCGCGGCCTCCAAATCGCTGGCGGTAGTCGCGACACGAATAGAGGAAGCAATATTGTGGAACTGCGCAATAGCGGTTTTCACCACCGCTTCGGCGTCGTCACCGCGGTCCTCTCCAGTAGGCGAGTCACCGAGCTCTTTACTCTTGACTCGGAAGTCGTCGTACAGGTTGCCAATCGCATCGACCGTGTCCGCCAACGCAGTTTGATTCGCCGCGGACTTGGTCGCGTTGACCGCGTTAACGGTGTACTCGTGCAACAGCTTCTGAAACTTCCCGGCGAAGTCCGCCATGAACGCACACTCTTGTTTGACGTACTCGTCGACAGTCTTCCCACCGCCATTGTCGTGTCCACCGCCGCAGCCAGCGACGACCAATACCGCAGCAGCGACTGGAGCATAGAAAGCGGAAAAAGTACCCATATGAGGTCCTCTCAAAATGGCCTCGGATACCCCAAAGATACCTGCTTTCAACAGTTTTACGGTCACATTCGCGGAATTCCACGCAGATACGGCGAATACCGCCCGCTGTGTACTAGGGGGCTTGAATGACCGCGTTCACGGACCGTCTCCGCCATCTGACTTCACGCCGCCTGCCGAGCGATTTCGGGTATGGCGCGTTCATCTCTTACAGCGGTGGCCGGGACCGGGATCTGATCCCGCAGATTCAGCATGGCGTGGAGAAGCTCGCCACCCGCTGGTATCGACCGCCGGCAATGCGCGTTTTCCTGGACAAGACCAGCATTTCGGCCGGGCCCAAGCTCTGGTCGAAGATCGAATACGGGTTGTCACGGTCGGAATGGCTGATTGTGATGGCCTCGCCCGAGGCCGCCGCGTCGGAATGGGTGGATCGCGAGATTCGATGGTGGTCAGAGCACCGCAGCGTAGACAACATGCTCCTGGTACTCACCGAAGGGACATTGTCCTGGGACGAGACAACAAACGACTTCGACCCCGCGTCAACGGCACTACCTCCTTGTCTGCGTGGGAGATTCGCCGAGGAGCCGGTGTGGGTATCGGTGACGTGGACAGACGAAGGAGGCAAGCACATCCCGGATGTCGAGCGGGTGGTCCTCGATGTCGCATCTGTGATCCGGGGTGTTCCCAAGGACCAATTGGCTTCAGCTGCCTTGAAAGAACACCGTCGCACGATGCGCTGGGCAGTAGGGGCCGCCGGTGTCCTCGCAGTACTTTTGGTGGCCGCACTGGTATTCGCAACGACAACAGTGATGCAGCGAGACCGTGCCAACCGGAACTTCCAGCAGGCCACAGCGTCCCGGCTGGCGGTGGACTCACGTTCTCTGCTTTCCGATCCGCAACACCTTGACGACGTTCGCGCCATCCAGGAAGCCCTTGTGTCAGACAAGCTCTCGCCGAATCCATCTTTGTTGCTCCAGACCCTGCTCACCACATCTGACATCAACAAGGTCATCAAAACCGGAAAACCATTCACGTCGGGCCTGGACTTGGCATCGGGAACCCTCGATCCCCGAGCCCTCGGAATCGTGTACGGAGTGGCGTTCAACCCCGAAGGCAGCCGAATTATCACTGCCGGCGCCCAGATTCGGCTGTGGAACACCGATACCGGTCAGCGTGAGACACAGTTTGACTCGTTGCTCCCGGTGCAGAGCGTCGCGGTCAGCCCCGACGGGCATCGCATCGTGACGGGCGGGCTGGAGTTGCGCCTGTGGGACGACGCTGGCAAGCCTGTGACACCGCCACTCGAAGGCCACGAAGGCAGGGTCAACAGCGTGTCGTTCAGCCCGGACGGACATCGAATTGTCTCGGGGAGTGAAGACGGCACCTTACGAATATGGAATGCAGACAACGGATTACCTGTCGGACAACCGATGTCGGGACATGCCGGTGCGGTACGGGCAGTGGCGTTCAGCGCTGATGGTGGCCGTATCTTCTCCGGTGGCCTTGACCACACCGTCCGAACCTGGGATACGTTGGCGCAGAAACCAATCGGACATGCTGTCGACGTTGGCTCAGAGGTAACCTCCCTCGCCGTCAGTTCGGATAACCGGCGGGTCGCCACCGCCGACGCCAAAGGTGGTGTCCACCTTTTCGACCCATCGGCAGACAACGCAGGAGATCGGCTGCCGACACCAAGCCAGAACTGGGCATCGGGCAAGAACTCCTTGTTCGCGATGGCATTCAGCCCAGATGGCCTGCGGCTCATCGCGGGCGGGATGGATGGAGTCATTCATGTGTGGGGCGTCGAGGACCGTACACACTTGGGCGAAGCCCATGGCCACACCGGATGGATCACCTCTCTGGCGTTCAGCCGCGACGGCCGACGGGTCGCGTCCAGCAGCCACGACGGCACAGTACGGATCTGGAATGTTGGAAAGCACCGCTCCGGCGGTTACCAGATTTTCGGTCCCGGCTCACCTGATGGCACAGCACCTTTTGCCCGCAGTGTTTCAATGAGCCCTGACAGTCGGCACCTAGCTGCCGGTTACCAAGACGGAAGTCTCTGGATTTTCGACACTGACACGGGCCGACAGGCCATCCCGCCGATGCAAAGCGACGGCGGAACAGTGGAGACCTCGCAATTCGGCCCGGATGGCCATTACATCGCATCCGCCGCCATGGACCGAAAAGTCCGGGTGTGGGACGCCGGCAGCGGACAGCGCATCGCCGAGTCACGCCCAGCGCACACCGATACCATCGTGCAACTCATCTTCAGTCCCGATGGCAGTCACCTCTTGTCGACGAGTGAGGACACAACGCAGCTGTGGGACATCAAGTCCCAGTCCTTCGTCGGTGCCCCGTTGGACGGGGCCGAGCAATACTTCGGCAACATCGCCTTCAGCCCCGACGGGCGCCTCATCGCAGGTGGTGCAAAGGACCACTCAATTAGAGTGTGGAATGCCAACACCGGAGAGCCGGCACGTCAGCCGCTGACCGGTCATGCCGACACCATCAGCAGGGTGGCATTCAGCCCCGATGGACACCGAATGGTGTCCATAAGCCCGGACTCTCTCCGGCTGTGGGACACCACTAGTTGGCAATTGGTGGGCAAGCCGCAACGCAACACCAACATCTTCGCAAGCCTGGCAGTGAGCCCGACCGGAGACTTCTTTGTCACGGGTGGTTTGGGCAGCATCCAGCGCTGGAACATGAATACCGGTGAGCCAATCGGTGACCCGATGCCCGGGCACCAGGGTGGCGTCGGAGACCTCGCAGTCACCAGCGACGGTAAGTTCATCATTTCCGGAAGCATGGACTCGACACTGCGATTCTGGGATTCCAAATCTGGTTCTCCTGTGGGAGATCCGCTCACCGCAGACTCTCAAAGCATTGCGACCCTCACAGTAAGATCTGACCGGCGCATACTTTCGATGGATATCAACCTCTCAGCGGACCAGACCGTCTCGGCATGGATCTGGCCGGCGCCAGCTGCCTGGCATGACGATCTCTGTAAGAAGTTGAGCTACAACATGAGTGACGATCAATGGGATCGGTGGGTATCACCCGATATCAAATCCCGGGAGCTCTGCGAAGGGCTGCCGAGACTTGACAGCGGCGGCTGACTACCGAGCGCCCCCGCACTTAAAATCATTGTTTACCTGGTGCATTTCTGCCACTCCATCCCGATCGCCTTCTGCATCCCATGTCAGTCTCGGCCCAAACCGACTGATTCTGACTGCTGCTATTGCGTCACGACGGGCACGGTCAGTTTCGAGGGCGTCACGGCACCGGTGTGAATGGTATGGGGACCATCGTTGACCGTGTCCTTGTGCCGAAGCGCCGGGTATCGGTCGGCGTCGCGCCCGCCGATCTCGAGGACCAACTCCGATCCAGCTTCGAAAAAAGTACTGCTGGGCCAGATTTCGATGACCAACTCCGTTGGCTGGTGCGGCGTGAACGGTTCTGCGGCGCGATGGGTGTGAAATGGCCGCTCCGGCCGGCTGCGAGTCGGGTCGATCTCGCGATGCGATGCTCGCAGCCAACCCTTCGCCGCGCCGTCACGTGGGTATGCGTTGTAGCCGATGAACGGCACCACAGCCCCTGTGCTGTCACGCTTTCGCACGACGACGAACAGGTCCATGTCGGTGCCATCACTGATGCTCGCCCACAAGGTGAGGGCCATGCTGCCGGTGATCTCGGTGTCTTCGGTGAATCGGCAGCTGAACCGTGCCCGGTCGGCATGTGGGTCATAGCTGACAGTCGACTCGGCATCGGGTTGTTTGGTACCCAGCGTCATCGACTCGGCATCAAGATAGAAGTCCTGAAGCCGGGCATCCGGAAGCGGCCAGGTCGTCGACGTGCGCACGGTGTACTGCTCGCGGGTGCGGCGAACCTCGTAGCGGACGGCGGGTTGGTCAGCCCAGTCTCCTGGAGCATCCTTGAGAAAGTGATCGAGAAAACAACGTTGCAGGTCAAGCGATTCCGGTCGGTAGTAGCTCTCCCACTTGCGCCGACCGTGGGCGTACAGCCATTTCGGTCCGCTGATCTGTTCGTAGGCCAGCAGCGTGCCGCGGGTATGCAGGCCATGGTCCGACCAACTTGCGCACACCAGGGCGGGCACCTCGATGCGGGACAGATCGGGTCGTTTGGCGGCCCAGTAGGCGTCGTCAAACGGGTGGGCGCGGCTGTCGGCGAGAAAATCTTCACCCATCCCATTTCTGTTGCTGCCCCGGCGCATTCGCATCTTCCACCAGATGGGGACGAATCCCGTCTCGGGAATGCCACCGTGGTAGGCGAACTCGCGCAGTAGATCGGATGCGCCTTCCCATGCCACGATCGCTCGCAGGCCGCGCGGCCGTAGCGCGGCGACCCGCCACTGGGACATGCACAGATAGGACACCCCGTTGAGTCCGACTGCGCCGGTGGACCAGGGCTGGTCCGCAGCCCACGCGATTGCCTCGGCATAGTCCTGGGCATCGCGGTCCGTCAGAAACCCGCCGAAACCGTCGGAGGCATGCATTCCCCGGGTGTCGCCCTGGACGACGGTGTAGCCGTGTTCGACCCAGAACTGAGGGTCTGGTGACTCGAATCCGGTCAGCCGCGAACAGTTCAAATGGCCGAACCGCACTCCCGACAGCCGCATGGCTGCCATCCCGAACCGATCCGGGGTGCGATCCTTGCCGTATGGAGTCATCGACATGACCACCGGAGCCGGTTGCCGTGGCCGGTAGACGTTGACCCGCAGAACAACGCCGTCGGACATGGTGACCGGCACATTTTTCTCGACGATCATGGCGCTCCTCCCCTGCACTAAAACTGTAGATCGATTGCCCGCTCTGACACACCCCGCGAGCCGGAAACACCGACTGAATCCTGTGGAATCACCGCGACTGTAAATCTTCACTGCGCCGCGACGGCCTCCTAGGTTCGGCGTAGCGATGTGCGCCCGCACGCCGAACGCCGTCAACCGTGGGGAGTGTGATGACCACCCGCAGTCCCCTGGCCGCCACCACGCCCCTGGCAGCCGGCGCGGCTACCGCGCCCACGCTGTCGTGGCACGAGCGGGTCCGAGTACGGCGCTGGGAGATCATCCGATGGCTGTCGCCGTTGGCGGTGCTGATCATCTGGCAGGCTGGAAGTGCCTGGGGCATAATCGATCCCGATACTCTTCCGGCCCCGCAGAAGATCGCCGAAGCCGGCATAGAACTGATCGGCAATGGCCAACTCGCTGCGGCACTGCGGGTTTCGGGTATCCGTGCTGCGGAAGGCCTGGTGCTGGGCGGCGGCATCGGCATCGCGCTGGGCACGCTGGTGGGGCTGTCCCGGTGGGTCGACGCCACCGTCGACCCGACGATGCAGATGATCCGCGCACTGCCTCACCTCGGCTTGATTCCGCTCTTCATCCTGTGGTTCGGGATCGGTGAACTGCCCAAGGTGCTCATGGTGGCACTTGGTGCGGCGTTTCCGCTGTACCTCAATACCTCGTCGGCCATCCGTCAGGTCGATTCAAAATTCTTCGAAACCGCCGAGGTACTTGGTTTTTCCTTCTGGCAGCGGTTACGGACCATCATCATTCCCAGCGCCGCTCCCCAGGTCCTGGTTGGGCTGCGTCAATCCCTGGCCATTTCGTGGCTGACCCTGATCGTCGCCGAGCAGATCAATGCGGACTCCGGGGTCGGGTATCTGATCAACAATGCGCGCGACTTCCTGCGGATCGACGTGATCATCTTCGGGCTCACGGTGTACGCACTGCTGGGCATCGTCACCGACGCGCTGGTCCGGGTTCTGGAGCGTCGCGCTCTGCGGTATCGAGTCTGAAAGGCTAACGATGACAGTGATTTACGACCCCGCCGCCGATACCGCGGTAGCGCCTGACACGCTTGCGGCGGAGTTGCGGTCGGTATCCAAGTGGTACGGAGCCACGCGGGTGCTTCATGACGTGAGCCTTCGAGTGAGGCGCGGCGAGATCGTGGCGTTGGTCGGCCGCAGCGGCTCGGGTAAGTCGACGGTACTGCGGGTGCTGGCAGGTCTGGCCGACGACCACCACGGATATCGAGAAGTTCATGGTGCACCCGCCCTGGCCTTCCAGGAACCGCGACTGTTTCCGTGGCGGTCGGTTCGAGAGAACGTTCGCTACGGCCTGACTCGAAGCAAAATTGCTCGCGCCGAGGCGTATTCACGCACCGAACGGGCGCTGGCCGAGGTGGGGTTGGCCGACAAGATACAAGCGTGGCCACTCACCCTGTCCGGCGGACAGGCGCAACGGGTTGCTCTGGCACGCGCACTGGTGGCCGAGCCGCAACTGCTGCTGCTCGACGAGCCGTTCGGCGCGCTAGACGCACTGACCCGGCTGTCCATGCACCGCTTGCTGCTGAACCTTTGGCGCCAACACGATTTCGGAGTTCTGCTGGTCACCCACGATGTGGACGAGGCGATAGCGCTGGCCGACACCGTCGTAGTGCTGGACCACGGCCGGGTGGTGCACACCCTGCACATCGAGAACCCCCGTCAGCCGCACGGGCAACACAGCGGCCGCACCGACGAATACCGCGTTGAACTTCTTGCGAAACTGGGGGTTTGAGATGAAATATCCACGCGTACGGTCGCTGGTACCCGTCCTGGCCGCCGCCACACTACTCACGGCATGCGTCTCCGGTCACGGTACCAACGCAGAATCGCCCGTGCCGCAGTCTGTCCCACCATCGGAGGTAGCCGGGCTGACCCTGCAGGTGGGCGACCAGAAGGGCGGGACTGAGTCGCTGCTGCGCGCTGCCGGGGAACTGGACAACGTGCCCTACAAGGTTCAATTCTCGACGTTCACCTCCGGACCACCAGAGGTCGAGGCCGCCACTGCCGGCAAGATCGATTTCGCGGTCACCGGGAACACCCCACCGATCTTCGGCGCCGCAGCCGGCGCGAAAATTCGTGTGGTAGCGGCCTATTCGAATAGCGCCGAAGGTGACCAGATCCTGGTGCCCGCCGATTCGCCCATCCACTCTGTCGGCGACCTACGCGGCAAGAAGGTCCTGGTCGGCAAAGGCAGTTCAGGGCATGGCCACCTGCTGCTCCAGTTGCAGAGGGCCAACCTCACGGTCAAGGACATCAACCTGGTGTTCCTGCAACCGGCCGACTCGTTCACCGCGCTGAGTCAAGGCCGGGCCGATGCGTGGGCCATCTGGGACCCCTACACGGCCGTCGCCCAGAAGCAACTCAAGGTACGCACCCTGATCACAGCCGCAGGCGTCAGCAACGGCTACGCGTTTGGGATCGCTTCACTGGACGCCCTTCGAGACGCCAGACGCAACACCGCCTTGGCCGACTTCGTGCAACGAGTGGCTCGCGCATCTGTCTGGGCTCAAGCACATCCCGACCAATGGTACGAAAAGTACGCTGCAGCAATAGGAATCGACCCCGCGGCGGCTCAACTTGCGCAATCACGGAGCCTGCGACTGGCCATCCCCCTCACTGACCAGGTAATCGCCTCCGAGCAGAAACTGGCCGACGCATTCGCACAGTCGGGACAACTCGAAGGCACACCCGCCTTTTCCCATTTTGTTGACAATCGGTTCGGTGACGCACTGTCTCCGTTCTGGAACACCGCCAAATAGGAGGTAAATCCCTTGGCCGCCAAGTTCTTCTGGTTCCTACCCACCAACGGCGACAGCCGTTCGATCGTGGGCGCCTCACACGCATCGACGCATCACACCATTCCGGCGGGATACCGCGAACCAAGCCTGCGCTATCTGGGTGAGGTAGCCCGGGCGGCCGATCGTCTCGGCTACGAAGGCGTACTGACCCCGACCGGAACCTGGTGCGAGGACGCCTGGTTGACCTCGGCTGCGCTACTCGAGCAGACAGAGCGGCTCAAATTCCTGGTGGCCTTCCGGCCCGGACTTGTGCCACCCACCCTGGCCGCTCAGCAGGCCGCGACATTCCAGCGCTTCTCCGGAGGCCGCCTGTTGCTCAACGTGGTCAGCGGTGGCGATGACACCGAGCAACGCCGGTTCGGCGACTGGCTCACCCACGACGAGCGCTATGGCCGCACCGACGAGTTCCTGAAGATCGTCCGGGACATCTGGCGAGGCGAGCCGGTGGACTACACCGGCACGCACTACACGGTCACTGATGCGAGGGTCTCAGCACCGCCAAACCCTTTGCCACAGATCTATTTCGGTGGATCATCATCAGCGGCTCTACCGATCGCCGCCGAACACGTGGATGTGTACCTGACTTGGGGTGAGCCACCGGCCGCGGCGGCGGCCAAGATCGCCAAGGTGCGCGAACTGGCCAAAGCGCGTGGACGCTCGTTACGGTTCGGCATCCGACTGCACACCATCAGCCGGGACACCTCCGAAGCGGCCTGGGCCGTCGCCAACTCTCTGTTGGGAGATTTGACGCCAGACCAGATCGCACAGGCCACGGCCCTGCACTCCAAGTCGGAGTCTGAGGGGCAGCGCCGGATGACCGCGCTACACGGTGGACGGTTGGACCAGCTGGAGATCTACCCCAACCTGTGGGCAGGAGTCGGATTGGTGCGCGGCGGAGCCGGCACGGCACTGGTCGGCAGTCACGAGGAGGTGGCCTCGCTGATATCCGAGTACCACGCTCTGGGTTTCGACGAATTCATCCTCTCCGGGTACCCGCATCTCGAGGAGGCCTATTGGTTCGCCGAGGGAGTGCTGCCGTTGCTGCGCAAGCGCGGCGCGCTCGCGGCCTAGCGTCGGGAAGCACCAGCGTAGCGAGTGCTGGACTGTTCCGATCCCACTTGACGTCCAGGCGTGACGCCGTTGTCAGTCCAGCAACTCATCGATCTCCGACTTGATTTCCTCGGGCGTCACGTTCGATTCAAACCGACGGATCACCTTGCCATTGCGGTCGACGAGGAACTTCGTGAAGTTCCATTTCACCTCGTCGCTGCCGATCGCCTCGGGACGCATGGCTTTGATGTACTCGTACAACGGACCATTTGTGGGTCCGAAGTCTCCCGGCGCCTGCGTACGCAGGTAGCCAAAGAGCGGATCCGCATCGGGACCGTTGACGTCGACCTTGCCGAATATCGGAAACGTGACGCCATAGTTGGTCGCGCAGAAGTCCTGGATGTCCGCGTCGGTGCCCGGTTCTTGAGCACCGAACTGATTGCATGGAAAGGCGAGGATCTCCAGCCCGCGGTTGCGGTTATCCCGGTAAAGCGCTTCGAGACCTGCGTACTGCGGTGTGAATCCGCATTTACTGGCAACGTTGACGATGAGCACCAGACGGCCAGCGTAGGCATCGAGAGACTGGCGAGTGCCGTCGGCGGTCTTTGCGGAAAATGTGTGAATCGTCATGCAGCTCAAACCTCTTTCCCTGTGGCGCCCAGCGCCGCGGACGCACGGCTATCTTGTAGCACATGCGATTTAATCCGGTCAGCTTTTCTTTGAAGCCAAGGAAAGCTGATGGCCTCCGAGGAGCATCGCCGAAAGGGACCCCAGCGCACCAACCCCGGACACGGCTACCGTCGATCAGGTGAAGGTGTCCGAATCGCGCATCGCCCGGGTCTGTGCCGCATTCTTGCTTACCGTCGCGGCGGCGCCTTCATGCGGACATACGTCGGCTCCACCACCGGGTGCCGCTCCGGAAACCCCTACACCGAGCGTCGTCCCCTCTGGGCCATTCGCGCCGGTCAGCCAGCTGGTAAACGAAGCCGTTGCAGCACACCGGCTTCCCGGTGCGGTGGTTCAGATCGGGCACGGCGGAACGGTCGTATTCCGGCAGCCGTACGGCTGGCGCAAGCTGCCCGACGAACCTGGACTGGACGGCGGGCCTGCACCCGCCGAACCGATGACCGCGGACACCATCTTCGACCTGGCGTCGGTGACCAAAGCCCTCGCAACGACGGTGGCCTTTCTGCAGCTGTACGAGAAGGGCCTGGTTCGTATCGACGAGCCCGTGCAGACGTACATGCCGGAATTCAACACCACCAACGATCCACGACGGGCACAGGTGACGCTGCGTATGGTGCTCACGCACACCTCGGGTACCGGTGGCGATTTGAGCCACCAGGGCCCGTGGGGCGTGACGGCGCCGGATAAGGCGGATGGCATTCATCGGGCACTCACCGCGCCGCTGGAGTTCGACCCCGGCCAGGGGTTCCACTACTCCGACATCAACTTCATCATCCTCGGCGCACTGATCGAGAAGATCACCGGCGAACCATTGGATACCTACGTGCAGGACAACGTCTTTGCACCGCTGGGCATGGTTGACACCCGCTATCTGCCCGCAGTCAAGGCATGCGGCCCACACCAAATCATTGGTACGGCAATTGCTTTGGACAAAACCGTGAACGCACCCTGCCTGCCGGGTTCCTGGAACACCAACCTGTTGACGCGCATAGCTCCGACGGCCCATGACGAAGACACTCCCGGCGTCAACCCCAACTACGATCACCTGATTCGCGGTACCGTGCATGATCCGACCGCACGCCGCATGGGCGGCGTAGCCGGCAGTGCCGGTGTCTTCTCGACGGTCGACGACATCGGCCGCTATGCCCAAGCCCTACTCGACCGCCTCGCCGGTCGCCCCAGCCTGTTCCCGCTCAAGCAGTCGACTGTGGGACTGATGACCACCCCGCAACAACCCGGACACACCGCCGGGCAGCTCGAAGCGGCCAACAACGCCACCCGTGAAGCCATCGAAAAGACCCCCAACACAACAGATCCCCTCCTCGCACCGAACTATCCGGCGATAGCGGGACAAGATCTGCGAGGCTTCAGCTGGGATATCGATACGGAATTGTCCAAGCCGCGCGGCATGGTCTTTCCCATCGGCAGCTTCGGCCACACCGGCTTCACCGGGGTATCGCTGTGGATCGATGCGCAGTCCGACACCTATGTCGTGGTGCTGGCCAACGTGATTCATCAGCGCGGCGGTCCGCCCATCGTGCAGCTCAGCGGCGACGTCGCCACAACAGCGGCGCGGGTCCTACATCTATACGGCAATTAGGTCAGTACGACCCGCCCGCAGCCGACGTCATCAAGACCATGGGCCTGGCAGTGTTCATCTGCGCGGTCGGCCAGTCGTCAGGGCCGCAAGCGGTGGCGCTGGTCAAGCAGTTCGGGATAACGCGACCCCGTTGATGGCGTACACCATCGTCTACGCCTTCTCCAACGTGGCGCTGCCGCTGCTCGGCCCCATCGTCGTGGCCATGGCCCACGCGATGGGCGCCTGAGCAACCGCTGGCTACGTGACGGCGGACCCGGCGGTCTCGCGGGCTTCCAGCTGCACGTAGTCCGCAAGCAACGCGTCAGCGTCCGCGGGCACAAATCCCGTGGACTCGATCTTCGACAGATCCAGAACGCTGTTGAGCGGACGCGGTGCCACCGGCCCCTTGGCGTTGCCGAAGTACGCCGCGGTGGAAACTCCACTCACGCGACTCGGGTCATGGCCGGACAGCGAGAACGTGCGCTGCGCGATGTCCGCCCACGAACTGGCCCGCCCCGCTCCACTCACGTTGTAGGTACCATACGGCGCCGCGGTTTCCGTGAGGTGCCGAATGGCCCGAGCCAGTTCCGAGGTGAACGTCAGCCGGCCGAATTGGTCGTTGACCACAGACGGATCCACGCCGCGCTCGGCGAGAGAAAGCATGGTGCGTACGAAGTTTCGCCCCTCGCCGATCACCCACGACGTGCGCAGGATGTAGTGGCACGGCACGGTAGCCACGATCTGATCGCCGGCGGCCTTTGTCTGTCCGTATACGCCAAGCGGGGCCAGCGCGTCGTCCTCGCGGTATGGCTGCGTCGCCGTGCCGTCGAACACATAGTCGCTGGAGACATGCACGAGGGTGATGCCGTGAGCGGTGGCGATCCGCGCCAGCGCGGCAACGCCGGTGACGTTGGCAGCCCAGGCCGCGACGCGTCCCTCGGCGGTCTCGGCCGCATCGACAGCGGTGTAGGCCGCGGCATTGATGATGGTGCCGTAGTCCCGCCAACGACGGGCAGCACCAAGATCATCAGAGGTCAGATCCAGGTCGGTGCGGTCGGCGAATTCGACGTGAGGTGCATCGGCATACGCGGTGCGCAGCGCTTGGCCCAATTGCCCGCTGGCGCCAAGGACCAGGGTCTTACGCGGCAGCACAGGGATGACCTCGGCCAGGCTCCCTTGAGCGCGGTCCTTCGCCGAAAGTTCCGCCTGCTCCAATGGAATCGGCCACTCGATGCCAAGGTTTTCGTCCCCGGGGTTAATCGACGGGTACTTGACGTCAGGCGAGTAGTGATCGTTGACGAGGTAGGTGTAGTAGGTGTTCGGCTCTAGTGTCTGAAATGAATTCGCCACTCCGCGAGGCACAAAGACCGCGCGTGATGGATCGATTTCCGTGGTGAACACCGTCCCGAACGTCGGACCGGACCGCATGTCGACCCACGCCCCGAAAACGCTACCGCTCGCGACCGAGACGAACTTGTCCCAGGGTTCGGCGTGGATGCCGCGCAGCGTCCCAGCCGCTTCGCTGAACGAAATGTTCTGTTGCACCGGGCCGAAATCCGGCATTCCGGCGGCGACCATTTTCTCGCGCTGCCAGGTTTCCTTGAACCACCCACGATTGTCACCGTGAACGGGCAGTTCCCACACTGTCAGTCCCGGAATGGGTGTTTCCGTGGCCTGCAACGTCTTACCGAGTTCGGTCATTGCTTGCGCTTCCTGTCCGTCATTGCCCACGCGGGCCGAGCTCGCTCATTGCCCAAGGCGGGCATAGAACGCCTCTGTGACATTTTTGGCCGGCGCCCACCAGTTCTCGTGGTCACGATACCAATCGATGGTCACCGACAGGCCCTGCTCGAAGTCGCGGTACCGAGGACGCCACCCCAGTTCGGTGCTCAGTTTTGTCGCGTCGATCGCATATCGCATATCGTGGCCGTTGCGGTCGGTGACGTAGTCGTACGCGTCTACATCCTGACCCATCAAGACCATGATCAATTCGACGACGGTCTTGTTGTCCTTCTCGCCGTTGGCGCCGATGAGATACGTCTCACCGATTCGGCCCTCTTCCAAAATCTTCAAGACCGCCGACGAGTGATCGTCAGCGTGAATCCAGTCACGGACGTTGAGACCTTGGCCGTACAGCTTGGGACGAATGCCCCACAGGATATTCGTGATCTGCCGCGGAATGAACTTCTCGACGTGCTGGTACGGGCCATAGTTGTTGGAGCAATTCGAAATGGTCGCGGCCACCCCGTAGGACCGCACCCACGCCCGCACCAGCATGTCGCTGCCGGCTTTGGTCGAGGAGTACGGCGACGACGGATTGTATGGGCTGGATTCGGTGAACCGAGCCGGATCATCCAACTCCAGATCGCCGTAGACCTCGTCGGTGGAGACATGGTGAAACCGCTTGCCGTGCTTGCGAACTGCCTCGAGCAGAACGAACGTACCCATCACGTTGGAGTGCAGGAACGGTTCCGGGTGACTCAGCGAGTTGTCATTGTGCGTCTCGGCGGCGTAGTGCACGACTGCGTCGACCGTCGCTACCAGACTGTCGACCAACTCGGCATCTGCGATATCGCCTTGGATGAAGTTCACCCGTGCCGCAGGCAGGTCAGCCAGCGACTCGCGATTGCCCGCGTACGTCAGTTTGTCCAGTACCGTGACGTGATGGTCGGTGTGGTTGACCACGTAGCGCACGAAGTTGGAGCCGATGAAACCGGCGCCTCCGGTGACGAGAAGCCGAGCCACTAGGCACCCCTTTCAAGCAGATCCAACAAATATGTGCCATAGCCGGACTTAACCATCGTCAAAGCTCGCTCGCGCAGCTCATCGTCTGCGAGAAAGCCTTGCCGCCAAGCGATTTCCTCGGGAACGCCGATCTTCAAACCGGTCCGCCGCTCCATGGTGCGCACATAGTCGGCGGCGTCGGTCATCTGGTCGAAGGTCCCGGTGTCCAACCATGCGGTCCCACGCGGCAGCACTTGCACCCGCAATCGGCCCTGCTCCAGATAGGCGCGGTTGACATCGGTGATCTCGTACTCGCCACGATCACTCGGGGAGAGGTTCCGGGCGATCTCGATGACGTCGTTGTCATAGAAATATAACCCCGGTACCGCATAATTGCTCTTCGGCTTTTTGGGCTTCTCCTCCAGCGACACAACCATTCCGCCGGGATCGAATTCCACCACACCATACGCCGAAGGCTCGGCCACCCAGTAGGCGAAGACCGCCCCACCGTCGATGGTGTTGAAGCTCTTGAGCTGGGTGCCCATTCCCGGCCCATAGATCAGGTTGTCGCCCAGCACCAGTGCGACCTTGTCGTTCCCGATGAAGTCGGCGCCGATGGTGAACGCCTGAGCCAGCCCGTCCGGGGACGGCTGCTGAGCGAACGTGATCGATACTCCGAACTGCGATCCGTCACCCAGCAGCCGCTCGAAACTGTCTGCGTCGTGCGGCGTCGTGATCACCAAGATGTCCCGGATGCCTGCCAGCATCAGTGTAGACAGCGGATAGTACACCATCGGCTTGTCGTAGACAGGGATCAACTGCTTGGAGACGCCGAGCGTGATCGGGTGAAGGCGGGTACCTGAGCCGCCCGCGAGGATGATGCCCTTCATGACGTCTTGCGGATGACGCGAACGCCCATCCCGTGCGTGTCGTAGATGCACAGATCGTCGCACCAGAACCGGCCGTCGAACACCACCAGCACACCCCGGTCATCGCTTTGGGTGGACAGGATTTCGATCTCGGATTTGGTTTGCTTGTTTGTCGGTGTCACCTGGCCGCGGAACTTCCAGCTGAACGTCTGATCCAGGGCGACGGGCTCGAACTCGAAATCGTCGCCCGTTCCGGCCAATCCCGACAACCGCACAGCCGCGCGGGCCGCCTGTTGCATGGCCTCCAGCCCCAGCGAGCCGGGTTGCACCGGGTCCTGGAAGAAGTGGGCCTTGAAGAACCAGGCTTCGGGGGTGACGTCGTACTCGGCGACCAGCCGGCCCAGACCCGCTTCTCCCCCATCCGGCCAAAACTTCACCCGGTCGAGCACCTGAAGCCGGCCCTGGTCCAGCCACGGCGCGCCGTCGAGCTCCGGCGCCCGATACGACAATGCAACGGGAGCCGGTTCGGAAAGTGCCTCCAGCACACCCGGTTTCATCCGCAGTCCGACTTGGGTCTTCAGCGCCTCGGGGCTGAAGAACCCGAATGCCGTCTTCATGGTCATGACCACTTCGTCATCCTGGGTACAGACGACATCGAAGAACACGATCGTCGAGCCGGCGCCGTCGGCGAACCGCTCCAGGGTCGATGTCACCCGCAGCGTCCCGACTTTCGCGGGCCGATGCTGGACGACCTCGCCGCCGTCGAGATTCCGGAACACCACGTCGTCGGGGCGGTTGGCGGCGAATCCGTTGTACGACGACAGCCAGCCGCAGGGCTGCAGCAGGATTTCGATCAGCACCGGCATCGGGACCGCATCGACGTGGGCGTCGCCGAAATACCACTCGCCTTCGGGGACGTCGTATTCGGCGACGACGGTGCCGCCCTTGGTCGGGACCCCTGGCGGGCTGGAGACGCTGAGCACCCGCGACATGAAGTGGTACGGCTCGTCGGGCAGACGCGGCGCCCGGCGGGTGCCGTCGAACGGTGCGTACAGAGCACCGAACGCATCCGACGGCATACCGCGACCGCACGCCAACAGGGCGCCCTGATCGCCACGAACATCATTGGTACCGGCCAGGATCTGCACCGGACCGGGCGCACCCGGGGGCATCGGCCAGTCCGGAACCAGGCGCATACCGAAGCGCCGGGCGTGGAACACCTTGAAACCGTCACTGCGGCAGAGCAATGCGGCGAACACCGTCGGCGTCGGCCCGTCGATGATCTCCTCGATGAAGACCTCGTAGTCGAGCATGTGGTCGGCGTCCGGGGTGACCTGCCCGCGGCAGACGAAGCGCGCCATATCGTCGGGCACCGGCTCGAACCGCCAGCCATCGCGCTCGATGGTGAACCCGTAAGCGGCCATCGCGAAGGACAGGGCCTGGGTGGCCGCGTCCGCCATCAACGTACCGGGCATGCACGGGTCGTTCTTGAAATGCCCGTCGTAGAACCACATGTCCTTCGGCACCGCGGCCGTGGCGCGCAGATAGCCACGGCCCCAAGGCCCGCCGTTGGGATCGAACTCGGCGATCTCGTCGATCAGTCGCAGTTTGCCCTTCGGCAGCGACGGCGTCCGGGTGTGGGCGGCTGCCCGCTCGAATCCACTGCCGAAGCACGGGTACGCGTGGCCCTCGGTGAAGGCCTCCACGTCCTCCTTGGTGAAGGAACGCTTTTCGGTGATGACGGCCGGCTCGTCGCGGACCGCGCCCTCGCGCGGGGCGTCGTCGGCGGCATCCCACAACACCCCGTCGGACTCCGCCAGCTCGGCATCGGAGAAGAAGCCGGCCTGTCCATTGCGCACCGAGATCATCAGCCGGTCGCCGATGTAGCAGTCGTAATGGAAGAAGAACAGCCGGGTGTCACCGGTTTTCGCGTGACCGTCGATGTGGATCTCGTAGTGCAGCGTGTCGCCACCCATGGGCAGTTCGCCCATGAACGTCAGGTCGCACCCGAGCAGGCGGTAGACGCGTTCGCTCTTGTTGGTGAAATCCGCACCGAGCCACGAGGCGAGCAACAGGTCGGCCTGCCCGCTCTCGATCACCACACCGGGCGACATCCGGCCGTTGTGGATATACCAGGCGTCGGGGTCGACATCGGTTTCCGTGACGATTAAGCCGGTGCCCATGGTGCCGGGCTCGCCCTCGATGCTCATCACCCGGTCGGCGAGAAGCAGTGGCGGTTCGGGCATCCGGACCAGGCGCTCGTACTGGTCGTACTCGGCGAACTTCGGCCCCATGACCTCCGAAACCTTGCCGCCGGCAAGGACTTCCAGCTGCGCGCGGGACCACAGTGGCTCTTTGACCGGCGCCGGCCGCTTGCTCGGCGCCGGTGTGCTCGGTGTGGGTGCGGGTGTGCTCGGTGCAGGTGTGGGTGCGGACGTCACCCGCGGCGGTGGCGGTGGTGACTGCGGAACCGGGGGTGCCGGCGGGGGTGGCGGCGGTGCACTCGGGGCCGGCGGCATCGGCGCGGGCACGGGCGCCACCGGTGCCGGAGCGCTAGTCACAGGTGCTGGCGCGGTCGTCACAGGTGTGGGCGCAGGCGCGTAAACCGTTGGGGCACTGGCCGTGACTACCGACATCGAGCCCCGTCGTCCCGACACCAACGCGAGAAGATCGCCGCGCGATTTCAGGAACGACGTGTGAGCCTCTGCCTGCCGCTCGAGAAATGTCGTATGCGCATTACTCACCGAGGCAACGAGATTCAACGCCGCAGCCGTCTGATCGCTGACCGCCGCAGCTGCCGGGGCAACCGACCTGGCGACCACGGTCGTCGTATCCGGCACGGTTTGGACAACGACTTCCTGGACGACTTCCTGGGCGACCGCCAGCGGCGCGGGCTGGGCCGGCGCGAGCGGCATGACTTGAACACTTCCGTGGTCCACTTTGGGCATGGGCGCACTTCCATTCTTGGACGCCTCGGGCGTCGCTACACTTCGGGACGCCACCGGCGTCGGTACATTCCGGGACTGCTCTGGCGTCGAAACATTCTCTGGCGCCTCGGGGACCGAGACGATATCCGGCCAATGGGCGGCAAGCGTCAGCTTGCGGGCGTTCTCCGACGGTGCCGCCTGACCCTGCTCACGCAATTGCTTGATCCGTGCGTCGAACGCATCGACATCGACCGGCAGCCCGTGAACCCAAAGCTTGCACACGCTTTCGGCCAAGGCCCGCAGCCCACGACGTTCCTGGGCATCGAGCGCGACCGCCAGATGCGGCCGATCGCCAAGGATTTTCGACACCGCTCCGGTCAGGATCGCGCGGGGCCCGTGCTCGACGAAGACCCGAACGCCGTCCTCCCATGCTTGGAGAATCGTCGCGGGAAAATCGATCGGTTCGAGGGCTTGCCGGGTGATCGCCTCAGCGGCCGCCTCCCGGGTCGGCACATAGGCACGGTTGACGGCGTTGGTGTAGAACCGGATATCCGGCGCCTCGTGCGTCTCCCGGGTGTGGATGTTGCGCCAGGTATCAGCGAACGGTGCCATGGCTTCGCAGTGGATCACCATGTCCAGGCCGAGCGGTATCGCGGTTGCGCCGTCGACGGCGTCGATCACCCGTCGGCACGCCGCGGGGTCGCCGCCGATGACGCAATCATCCGGTGCCTGAACAATGGTCATGTAGGCGCGCGGCTCAACAGCCAGCGCCGCTTCGACCACCGCGCGAGGCGCGGTGATACGCCAGCACTCCCAGGGAGCCGGTTGATTCCCCAGCCCCCAGTCGGCCGCAGCCACTCGGCATTCGCCGGTCAGCTCGTCGCCGTACATACCCGACGCCTCGATCTCGCCCAGCATGGGTTCCAGATCCCGCCAGACCCCAAAGGCCAACAGCGAATTCGTCTCACCCGACGAAAGGCCAATGGCCGCCGTTGGTTTGAGCCCGAGGACGTTCCGAGAGAACTCCGCCTGCGACTGACAGACCAGAGCACACCCCGTCAGCTGGGTACGTGGATCGAGGGTCTTGATCCCGGCACCGTGCAGAGCGCGCGCCAGCTCGCCGACGCCGGAAAGGCGTGCCGTGAGCGCGTCGCCAATCTCGGGCCACGCGAACAACAAATCGCGCCCAGCCCCCGGGTAGGCCGCAGCCGCACCGGTGAACGTGAACGCCAACTCCCCGGTCATCGGGGCCTCGGCGAACGCGATACCAGGGATGACCGGTACCTCGCCACGTTCCAGGCGTTGCACTGCCTGCTGCCGAAGCGTGTCCAACGTGGCCTGGCTATCGCCTACCAACGAACAACGCACCGGCCCATTTCCGCCCGGTTCACCGCCTTGCATCCGGCTCAGCAGATCAGCCCTGCTATCGGCGGCATACCGTTCCGACACCGGAACGACGCCAACCGCCAACGGCTTGGGCGCTCCATCGGCCGCAGACACCGTGATGCCGTCGGCATGTCCGCCCAACGCCTCGATCCAGACCGCAGCGGTGGTGCCACCCGGTGCAGGCTGGGCACCGGACTGGTCCACCCGCACGCGTGCCCGCACTGCCTCGGCACGCGCTGCGATCTCCACGGCGGCGCTGGCCGCATGCGTGCGGCCGATCCGTCGTTCCGCGAAGTTCGGATCCGTCGCGATCGGTTCATCGTCGGTGTCGATCACGGCGATGATCTCGTCACCCGCGGCTTCGGCATCGGCCCGCCGCTTGAGAACAAACGCCACAGCTGCGTCGCCGTGCCCCATGCTCGTATCAGAGTCGAGAGCATCGGCGGCCCGCGAATGCGCTGGCTCACAACACATATCGACCGCGCCCGCGACAACCGTGTCGAGTTCGCGATGCCGCAGCGCCCGGATGCCGATCTGCAATGCGGTGACCGCGGACAGTTCCTCGGTGGAGACGGTGAAACCGAACCCGCGGAAATCGCGCTGCGCGTGTATGCGGTTGGCGGGAATGTTCGGCATGGTGCCGATCACGCCGTCGGCGGTCAACTGCGGAGCAGCCTCCTTGTTGGCCTCCAACCACCGATCGTCGTCGGTGTTCAGCACCCGCAACCGCTGCCGGGCAATGGTGGCGTCGCACCCCATGCCGACGAACACCCCGGTCCGTTCCGGATCCGTGGTCACGTTGTTCAGCGCCTGCGCCGCGGCGGCCAGCATCACAGTCTGTTGACTCAGGCTGCCGGCGAGCTCCTTGGGCGGAAAACCAAGCCCCGCAAGGTCGAGCTCGATGACATCGAGTCGGGTAGGTTGCGCCTCAGGTCCGAAGACTCGGCGACGGAACGCCTCCGCGTCGCGTGCATCACCCGTGACCACACCGAGCCCGCAGATGACGATCTCGTCGGTCGGCAGCTGCTGCCGAGCAACCGAAGGCCTTGGCCCGCGGTAATTCTCGACGATCAGGTGCGCATTGTTGCCACCGAAACCGAAGTTGCTGACGGCTGCGCGCTTGACAGGCCCCTCCCACGGCGTGGGGGTGGTGATCAACGTGAACGGCGTATCACCCAGCTTGTCGGTCGGCTTCTCGCACAAGGTCGGCGGAATGGTCGATGCCTGCATGGCGGACAGCACATTCACCAGGCTGGCCGCGCCCGACACCGTAATGCTGTGGCCCAGATTGCCTTTCAACGCACCCAATTTCAGCGGAACGTCGCCGTAGGCCGCTGCGATGCTCTGCAGCTCGGTGGCATCGCCCAACGGAGTGCCTGTGGCATGGCAGTCCACATAGTCGATGTCGGCCGGCGTCAGCCCCGCCTGCTCCAGGGCCGATGTCATGGCACGAGTCTGGCCACCCACCGCCGGCGCCAGGAAGCCGCTCTGGCGTCCGTCGTTCGAAAGCCCAACTCCCAGAATCACACCCAGGATCTGGTCACCGCCGCGCTCGGCATCTTCCAGGCGCTTCAACGCGACCAGCGCAGCACCTTGTGAGGGCACCAGGCCATCAGCCTCCGCGTGGAACGGGCGAGACCGACCCGACGGGCTGAGCGCCTGCAGCGACGTGAAACCCAGATGCAGGAACAGGTCATCCGAACCGTTGACGCCGCCGGCGAGCATGACGTCAGCGTCGCCATCATGCAACGCATCACATGCCAGTTTGATGGCATAGAGCGATGACGCGCACGCCGCGTCCAGCGCATAGACCGGGCCGTTCATCTCCATTGCCCCGGCAACCAGGTGCACCGGCAGCCCTGACGAGAAACGGTTGCGCGGATCGTCGTTGCCT
Organism: Mycobacterium sp. OTB74; assembly: GCF_029892685.1. Taxonomy (GTDB): domain Bacteria; phylum Actinomycetota; class Actinomycetes; order Mycobacteriales; family Mycobacteriaceae; genus Mycobacterium. The sequence goes on from NZ_JARXVD010000026.1 coordinate 72,113, forward strand.
TCGCCCGTCCACACGGCCTCGACAAACGCAGTGCCCATGGTGCTCGGATACGACAGGTTGCCGACGATCAGACCGGTCCGCGGCGCCGCGAGCGGCCCGCCCAGAGCCTGCTGTGCGCACTGGGCAAGCCACGGAACGATCGGATCGAGCTTGTCGAGATCCGGTATCCGCGCGGCGAATTGGGTCAGGTCGAATGACGTTTCGACATGACCGCCGGTCGCCGAAGACACCCGCAGCCCCAGCTTGTCGCTGGCCTTCAGCTTTTCGGGGTCTACCCCACGCCAGTGATCGCGCGGGGTCGGCGTCAGCAGGCAGCGTCCACCCATTGTCGCGTCGAAGAGCGCCTCAGGACTGGCCGCACCCGGCAGTACGCAACTGCGCCCGACAATCGCAACGGGGTCGAATTCGCTCATGCCGAGGTATCCGCTGCATTGCCTGCAGCGTAGAACTCGACGCCCTCGAGCACTGCGACGGGCGCACCGTCGGAGGTCTCGAACGCGATGTCGAAGTCGACGCGCTTGTCGTTGACCGGATGCGCCGCCAACCGGCAACGCCCGATACTGCCGTCACCGAAGGCACGGTGCAGGACAACGCGGCCAATCCGTATCGGCAGCACTAAGGGACGTCCCTGCGCATTCGCCCATACAATGCCCAGCTGCAGCCCACCGTCGATGCCGGCGGCGTCGATCGCCCAGCCGTTCTTCGGCCAGCCGAGTTGGTCCAGGCTCTTCAGAGTCGCTGTGCCACCGGCAGTTCCGTAGGTATCGAGCTGCTCGATCACGGCGAACTGCGGCCCATGGAACAGCGCGCCGGCATACGCCTCGTCGACGCTTATCGGCCACGCCGACCCCGACACCTGCGGCACCGACACTTCCGGTGACGCGACGGCGGCCGTGTCCACGGTGGCGCGGTAACGCGCCCGGCCCTCACGATCATTGATCGAGACGGTGTACGACGCACCGGCCGGCTCGAAATCGATGGTGAGAGACTGCCGTTCACCTTCGGCGAAGGTGACCCCCGATAGCACCTGGAAGTCGCGGACGACCGGGCACGCATCGGCGACCAGCCCACGCGCCGCACGCAGCATTGCGTCCAGCGCGATCACCACCGGCACCACCACCCGGCCACGCACCTGGTGATCGGTGAGCACCGGCAGATCTTCGGCCGACACCTCCCACTCCAGGCGCGCAGCGCGCAACCGCGGCTCCGCTGGGGCTGCGACCACGACGGCGGTCGCCGACGAGCGGCACAGCGCGTGCTCGGCGAAGAACTGCGCACCCTCGGCGATCGGGATGACACCGACACCGCCGGCGAGGAACCGGCTCTTCAGCGTCGCGTCGACCATTCCGCCGTCCCATGGCCCCCACCCGAAGGCGCGAACCACACATTCACCGTTGCGGCGCGTGGACTCTCGGGCCGCGATGGCCTCCAATGCCGCGTTGGCCGACGCGTACGCGGACTGCCCGGGGTTTCCTGCCCGTGCCGCGATCGAGGAGAACAGCGAGATGAAGCGCAGCTCGTCGGACAACGTCGCGTCCAGAAGTGCTTCTGCACCAATCAGTTTGGTGGTGAACACCTTGACGAAGCCATCGTCGTCGAGATCTTCCAGACGCTTGTCGGCCAGCACACCGGCACCGTGGACAACACCGACGATCGGCCCGAAGTTCTGCCGTACCTCGTCTAGCACGCTGTCCAGCGCAGACCGATCGGTGATGCTCGCCGCGAAGTACCGCGCCGGCGTGCCCTGCTGCTCGGCGGCAGACAAGGTAGCGCGGACTTCCCGCTCGGCCAGCATGCTCTCGGCCTGCGCCCGTGCTTGCGGCAGGGTCAGCTGCTCGCCGCGAGCCCGCGCCGATGCTGCCAGTGCGGTGGCGATCTCGGCGGCTGTGGTCCCGGACGGCTCGTTCGCGCTGACCTCACGCAACGGCGTGCGACCAAGAAGGGCGAGCCGCAGACCATGACGCTTCGCCAGCGCCAGCGCCGACTCTGCCGTCACACCACGCGCTCCACCGGTGACCACGACCACGCCGCCCGGGGCGACGCTGATGACCTCACCCTGGCCGACCGACGATTCGATGTCGTCGACGGCGACCAGGCGGGTGCCGTCGGCGCGCAGTGCCACCTCGACACCGCTGCCGCCTTCGAGCAGTTCGGCTGCCAACCGTTCGGCATCCAGGTTCTCGATATCGATGGCGCGAACCGAGGCGTTGGGCCACTCCCAGCCGGCGGTCTTCACCAGGCTGGCGACACCGACCGGCACATCCGCTGCGACGAACCGGGCACCGGTCGACTGCACGGTGACGAAGAGCCGGGTGTGTGCACTGCTCTTGGCCACGCTGCGCGCTGCGTGGAATGCGCGCACGTGCATCGCCACACAGTCTTCGGGTGTGCGCGCCGGCGCCAGTGCAGCCAGGCTGATGACGGCACCCGCTTCGGCAGGCGCCTCGTCGACAGCCTGCGCCTGCAGCCCGCGAGCGCTCAGCGAACGCGCGAGAGCCTCGGCGAAGCCGGGGTCTTCCCGGGTGATGAAGACGACGCCGTCGCGCAGCCCTGCCATCGCCAGCCCGCTCGGCGGTGCCGCGCGAAGCTCAGCCTCGGTGCAGGACAGACCGACCGCCGCTGACGGGGCCGAGTGCTGCACTGCCGCAGGCTGTTCGGTACGGCCGCCGGCCGCGAAGCCGGAGACGGTGTCGACGACGTCCTGCAGTGTGCGCAGGTTCGCCAGCTCAGAAGCCGGAATCTCCGGAGCCCCAGGGAACTTCGCCTGCAGAGCCGCCAAAATCTCGACCTGCTTGATCGAATCGATCCCCAGCTCGGCCTCCATCTCCATGCCCAACCCGAGCATGTCAACCGGATAACCCGTCTTCTCCGAAACGATCGCCAGCACAACCTCACCCGCCGGCGGACCAGCCGGAGCCACTACCGCAGCAGGCGCAGCCCCAGCAGCCGCAGACACCGGACCAGCGAAGTCAGCGATCGTGTCGACCACATCCTGCAACGTGCGCAGGTTCGACAACTCTGACGCCGGAATCTCCGGAGCCCCAGGGAACTTCGCCTGCAGAGCCGCCAAAATCTCGACCTGCTTGATCGAATCGATCCCCAGCTCGGCCTCCATCTC
>NZ_JARXVD010000027.1 GCF_029892685.1 Mycobacterium sp. OTB74
GGCTGCGGAGCCACCCGAGGATTGCACGCCCACCACATCCAACACTGGGAAGACGGCGGACCCACCGACCTTCACAACCTGGTGCTGCTATGCCCACACCATCACCGCTTGCATCACCGCGGCGGCATCACCATCACCGGACCCGCCGACCGACTGATCGTCACCGACAGCACCGGAAAACCACTAAGCGGCGGATCGCTGGCCCGCCCACCAACCACACCACCACCCGCAGTCCCACCATGCCCAGGACCCACCGGCGAACGCGCGCAATGGTGGTGGTACCAACCCTTCCAACCGGAACCACCCCCACCGTCGACTAACTAGGTAAATCCCCTGGGGTGACGCGAAAAGCCAGGTCAGCCGAACTCGACCGTCACCGGCGCGTGGTCGGACCACCTCAGGGCGTACGCCTCAGCCCGTTCGACCCGTGCCGCAACGGCTTTCGGCGCCAGTTTGGCGTTGGCCAGCTGATAGTCGATGCGCCAGCCGGCGTCGTTGTCGAAGGCCTTACCCCGCCACGACCACCAGCTGTACGGGCCCGGTGTGTCCGGATGCAGCTCACGCACCACGTCGGTCCAGCCCGAGGCCATCAGGTCAGCCAGCCATTGCCGCTCACTGGGCAGAAAGCCTGACTTCTTGACGTTGTTCTTCCACGCCTTGATGTCGAGCTCACAAGCAGCGATGTTCCAGTCGCCACACACCACCACACCGCGCCGCCTAAGGCTCAACTCGGCCATCCGGCCGGCCAGCGCCGTCATGAAGCGTTCCTTCTCCAACTGCTTGTCGGTCTCGGCCTCGCCGGTAGGCACATACACGCTGGCGACCGTGGCATCGGCGGTATCGACCTCCAGATAACGTCCGTGCGAAGCGAATTCGTCACCAAGACCCATCCGCGCAGCGGTGATCGGCGTACGGGACAGCACCGCCACCCCGTTACGGCCCTTCACGTGGGGCTCAGCCGAAGCCAGCTGCCAGCCTTCGGCCAAGGCCGGGGCCAACGCGTCGGCCAACTGAGCGTCGTCGGCGCGGGTTTCCTGCAGGCACACCACATCTGACTTGGTCTGCGCCAGCCAGGGCAACAATCCCAGGTTCTCCGCCGAGCGTTCTTTCACCGCAGCCCGGATGCCGTTGACATTGATGGTGGTGACGATCACGACGGAGAACCCTAGCCGTGGGGTGCGACAGCCTTTTGCGGCGGCTACGGAACGATCAGGTCCAGCACGCTCAAATCGGTGTTCTTGAACGCCGACAAGGTGATCAGCAGCGTCCCGATCCACCCGTTGGCGACGAGTCGCTGCGCCGTGTTGTTCAGCAGCGCGCCGCAGTCGAATGCGATGACATCCCGTTTCGTACCGGCCCCGTTGCAAGCCTCGCTTCGATCACCGGCCTGTCTGGTGAGGGTGGCCGACGCATCACCCTACTGAGCGGCCGCCAATACAGCGTTGAAGGTGGCGCTGGGCCGCATCACCGCCGAGATCTTCTCCGGATCCGGTGCGTAGTAACCACCGATGTCGGCCGAATGACCCTGGACCGCAGCCAATTCAGCGACGATCTTCGGCTCGTTGTCGCTCAGCGTCTTGGCCAGCGGGGCGAACTTGGCGGCCAACTCGGCATCCTCGGTCTGTTCGGCCAGCGCCTCCGCCCAGTACATGGCCAGGTAGAACTGGCTGCCCCGGTTGTCCAGCTCACCGGTGCGACGCGACGGAGACTTGTTCTCGTCCAACAGCTTTCCGGTCGCGGCGTCCAGTGTCTTGGCCAGCAACAGGGCCCGTGCATCGTCGGTCTTGTTGCCCAGATCCTCCAGGCTGGCACCCAGAGCCAGGAACTCGCCCAGCGAATCCCAGCGCAGGTGGTTTTCCTCGACCAGCTGCTGTACGTGCTTGGGTGCCGAACCGCCGGCACCGGTCTCGTACAGTCCGCCGCCGGCCATCAACGGCACGATCGAGAGCATCTTGGCGCTGGTGCCCAACTCCAGGATCGGGAACAGATCGGTCAGGTAGTCGCGCAGGATGTTGCCGGTAGCGGCAATGGTGTCCTGCCCGCGGATCGCCCGCTCGATGGTGTGCCGCATGGCGCGTTCCTGCGACATCACTTGGATGTCCAGGCCCTCGGTGTCGTGGTCCTTCAGGTACAGCGCGACCTTCTTGCGCAGTTCGTTCTCGTGCGGACGCTCCTGGTCCAGCCAGAACACCACCGGCATACCGGAGTTGCGGGCCCGGGTGACGGCCAGCTTGACCCAGTCCCGGATCGGCGCGTCCTTGACGATCGGCATGCGCCAGATGTCACCCTCTTCGACGGCCTGGGTCAGCAGCACCTCACCGGAGTCGATGTCGATGATGTTGGCGACGCCGTCCTCGGGGATCTCGAAGGTCTTGTCGTGCGACCCGTACTCCTCAGCCTTCTGCGCCATCAGACCGACGTTGGGCACCGTGCCCATGGTGGTCGGATCGAACTGGCCGTGGGTCTTACAGAAGTTGATCATCTCCTGGTAGATCCGGGAGAAGGTTGACTCCGGGTTGACGGCCTTGGTGTCCTTGGTACGGCCGTCGGCGCCGTACATCTTGCCGCCCAGGCGGATCATGGCCGGCATCGAAGCGTCCACGATGACGTCCGAGGGCGAGTGGAAGTTGGAGATGCCGCGGGCCGAGTCCACCATGGCCAGTTCGGGCCGGTGCTCGTGGCACTTGTGCAGATCGTCGACGATCTCGTCGTGCAGTGACTTGGGCAGCGAGGCGATCTTGTCGTACAGGTCGGAAAGGCCGTTGTTGACGTTGACACCCAGCTCGTCGAAGAGCTTCTGGTGCTTGGCAAATGCGTCCTTGTAGAAGATCTTGACCGCGTGGCCGAACACGATCGGGTGGCTGACCTTCATCATGGTCGCCTTGACGTGCAGGGAGAACATGACGCCGGTCTTGTAGGCGTCCTCCATCTGCTCTTCGTAGAACTCGATGAGCGCCTTCTTGCTCATGTACATCGAGTCGATGACGTCGCCTGCGTCCAGCTTGACCAGCGGCTTGAGTTCGATGGTCTTGCCGGCCTTGGTCTTCAAGACCATCTTGACGTTGCGCGCCTTGTCCAGCGTCATGGACTGCTCGCCGTGGTAGAAGTCGCCGTGTTTCATGGTGGCGACATGAGTGCGCGAGGCCTGCGACCACTCGCCCATGCTGTGCGGGTGCTTGCGGGCGTACTCCTTGACCGCTTTGGGGGCGCGGCGGTCCGAATTGCCTTCGCGCAGCACCGGGTTGACCGCACTACCCAGACACTTGGAGTAGCGCTCCTTGATCGCCTTCTCCTCGTCGGTCTTCGGGTCACCCGGGTAGTCGGGCAGGTTGTAGCCCTTTTCCTTGAGTTCCTTGATGGCGGCGACCAGCTGCGGCACCGAGGCGCTGACGTTGGGCAGCTTGATGATGTTGGTCTCGGGGAGCTGGGTCAGCCGGCCGAGCTCGGCCAGATTGTCCGGCACCTTCTGCTCGTCGGTCAGGTAGTCGTCGAACTCGGCCAGAATGCGCGCCGCCACCGAGATGTCACTGGTCTGGACGTCAATGCCGGCCGCGCCGGCGAAAGTGCGGATAACCGGCAGGAAGGCATACGTCGCGAGCAGCGGTGCCTCGTCAGTCAACGTGTAGATGATGGATGGTTTCTCGCCACTCATGGTCACTCTCCCGGCGTCACGGACGGTCACATTCATGCAAAATCTATGTCGCGTTCGGTACCCACACACGGCTACCCATGACACGACGGATACGAAGCTACCGTGACCCGGCTAACAGCCTCTCAGTGGTCCCGTATCAGCTCACCTGACCGGCCAATAGAGAGTCCAGGTGGCAGCCTTCGCATGAGTTGAGATACGCTCACAGTCGGTCATGAGCGCCAGCGTCAAGCCCCGGCTTGCTGGCCGGCAACCCTCCATCCGCGGTGGGGTGCCCCGGGAGACGACCAGGTTGAGTAGCCGGTATCGGCTACGCGGCAAGCGCGGGTCCGCCACCACGGGCCCCGAGTGACCCGAGTGGAGGCTCTATACCCATGACTGACGCCAGTAGCTGGTCGTTTGAGACCAAGCAGATTCACGCCGGCCAGACGCCCGACGACACCACGCGTGCCCGGGCCCTGCCGATCTACCAGACCACGTCGTACACGTTCCGCGACACCGACCACGCCGCCGCCCTGTTCGGGCTGGCCGAGGCGGGCAACATCTACACCCGCATCATGAACCCGACTACCGACGTCGTCGAGCAGCGGATCGCTGCCCTGGAAGGCGGCGTGGCGGCTCTGTTCCTGTCATCCGGGCAGGCCGCGGCGACCTTCGCGATCCTGAACCTGGCCTCCTCAGGCGACCACATCGTCTCCTCGCCACGGCTGTACGGCGGCACCTACAACCTGCTGCACTACACGTTGGCCAAGCTGGGCATCGAGGTCACCTTCGTTGAAGATCCCGACGACCTGGACTCCTGGCAGGCCGCGGTGCGACCGAACACCAAGGCGTTCTTCGGCGAGACCATCTCCAACCCGAAGATCGACGTCCTGGATCTTCCCGGGGTGTCCGGCGTCGCGCATAAGAACGGCGTGCCGCTGATCGTGGACAACACCGTCGCCACGCCATATCTGATCCAGCCGCTGGCCCACGGCGCCGACATCGTGGTGCACTCCGCCACCAAGTACTTGGGCGGTCACGGTTCGGCGATCGCCGGGGTGATCGTGGACGGCGGTACGTTCGACTGGACCAACGGCAAGTTCCCGGGGTTCACCGAGCCGGATCCCAGCTACCACGGCGTCGTGTTCGCCGACCTGGGCGCACCGGCCTACGCGCTCAAGGCCCGGGTGCAGCTGCTGCGCGATCTGGGCTCCGCGGCAGCACCGTTCAACGCGTTTTTGATCGCGCAGGGATTGGAAACGCTCAGTCTGCGCGTTGAGCGTCATGTGGCCAATGCACAACGTGTCGCCGAGTTCCTGCAAGGGCACTCCGATGTGGTGTCGGTGAACTACGCCGGCCTGCCGTCCTCGCCCTGGTACGAGCTCGGCCGTAAGTTGGCCCCGCGCGGCACCGGTGCGGTGCTGTCGTTCGAGCTGGCCGGCGGCATCGAGGCGGGCAAGGCCTTCGTGGACGGCCTGTCGCTGCACAGCCACGTCGCCAACATCGGTGACGTGCGCTCGCTGGTGATCCACCCGGCGTCCACCACCCACCAGCAGCTCACCGAGTCCGAGCAACTGGCCAGTGGCGTCACCCCTGGCCTGGTACGGCTCGCGGTGGGCATCGAGGGCATCGACGACATCCTGGCCGATCTGGAACAGGGCTTTGCCGCCGCACGGGCCGTGGGTAGCGCTACTGCAGCTGTGGGGTCAGCGTGACCATCATCGATGTGCCCGTGCCTAAAGCGCCGTTCGCCGAACTGCCCACCGAAGGGGCCATCGGTGTGGTGAACATCGGCGCACTGACGTTGGAAAGCGGTACGGTGCTGCCCAACGTGACGGTGGCGGTGCAGCACTGGGGCGAGCTGTCCGCCAACCGCGACAACGTGGTCATGGTGCTACACGCGCTGACCGGCGACTCGCACATCACCGGCCCGGCTGGACCTGACCATCCGACCGGCGGCTGGTGGGACGGCATAGCAGGACCGGGTGCCCCGATCGATACCGATCGCTGGTGTGCCATCGCGACCAACGTCCTGGGCGGCTGCCGCGGGACCACCGGGCCCAGCTCTTTGGCTCCGGACGGAAAGCCTTGGGGCTCAAGGTTTCCCGAGATCACTGTGCGCGACCAGGTGAATGCCGATCTGGCCGCGCTGGCGGCACTGGGCATCACCCAGGTGGCCGCTGTGGTCGGGGGTTCGATGGGCGGCGCGCGGGCGCTGGAATGGATTGTCGGACATCCCGATACGGTGCGGGCCGCGTTGGTGCTGGCTGTCGGCGCTCGGGCCACCGCCGACCAGATCGGCACCCAGTGCGCGCAGGTTGCGGCGATCCAGGCCGATCCGTATTGGAACGGTGGCGACTACTACCTCACCGGCCAAACGCCTGATGCCGGCATCCAGATCGCACGCCGGTTCGCCCACCTGACCTACCGCGGCGAAAAGGAACTCGACGACCGGTTCCGCAACACCGCGCAGAACCATGAAAACAGTTCTATCGATGGGCTTTACGCGGTCGAAAGCTACCTGGAGTACCAGGGCCGCAAGCTTGCCGCGCGGTTCGACGCGGGTACTTACGTGGCCCTGACCAACGCGCTCAGCAGCCATGACGTCGGCCGCGGGCGTGGCGGTGTGGCGGCCGCTCTCAGCGGTTGTCCGGTGCCGGTGATCGTCGGCGGCATCACTTCGGACCGGTTGTATCCCATTCGGCTGCAAGAGGAATTGGCCTCGTTGCTGCCCGGTTGTGCCGGACTCGAGGTGATCCAGTCCGATTACGGCCACGACGGCTTCTTGGTGGAGTCCGATGCAGTGGGCGTATTGATCCGCCAGACACTGGATTTGGCTTCGCGGTGACCGGCGAACGCTCCCTGTCGTTCGGCGAGGAAGCAGCTGCCTACGAACGGGGTCGCCCGTCGTATCCGCCGGAGGCCATTGACTGGCTGCTGCCCACAGGCACTTCGGACGTGCTGGACCTCGGTGCCGGCACCGGCAAGCTGACGGTGCGACTCGCCGAGCGCGGCCTCACGGTGACCGCAGTCGACCCGATTCCGGAGATGCTCGAGGTACTCAGCAACTCGCTTCCGTCGGTACCCGCATTGCTGGGGACGGCCGAGGATATTCCGTTGCCGGACAACAGTGTTGATGCCGTTCTGGTGGCGCAGGCATGGCACTGGTTCGACCCTGATCGGGCGTCGGCCGAGGTTGCCCGGGTACTCCGCCCGGGCGGGCGGTTGGGCCTGGTGTGGAACACCCGCGACGAGCGCCTGGGCTGGGTCAAGGAATTGAGCCAGATCATCGGCAGCGAGCACGACCCGCTCGGCAAGTCGGGACTGTCTGACCTGTTCACCGACGTGCAGACCCAGCTGTTCGAATGGACGAGTTACCTTACCCCGCAAGCGCTTATCGATCTGGTCGCCTCGCGCAGCTACTGCATCACCTCACCGGCCGATGTCCGTAGCCGGGTACTGGACCAGGTGCGCGAGCTGCTGGCCACGCACCCCGCGCTGGTCAACAGCAACGGCCTGGCGCTGCCGTACGTGACACACTGCGTCCGCGCCACCCTGGCCTCCTGAGTGATTTGTGCACGATTTCGCGCGCTGAGCGCGCCTTTCGTGCACAAATCACCCGACCCAGCGGCGTAGTTGGGCGGTCAATCGGTCGGCGTCTTCGTCGGTGAATTCGTCTGCGGCCCAGGCGACATAACCGTCCGGGCGGATCAGCATGGCGGCCGCAGGCCCGTCCGCCATCGCGGCGTGGACGACTTCGACCCGGTCTGCCCAGTCGTGCGCGGCCTTAGCCGCATCGCCACCCGTGAAATCCAGCAGCAGCGGACGGGCCGGGTGCAACAACTCGGCGACCCGTCGACCGTCATCAAGGGTCAGTTCGGGCACCAAGCGGCCGGACAACGCATGGTCATCTCCGACGTCGTACCGGACATCGGAACCCGCCAGCAAGTTCCCCATATGTTCCACCACCGCCGGGATCTGCAGCAGCTCACTGAAAAGCTCTCGCATCGCGGTTATTTCGGGACCCGGTGCCATCAGGGCGATCTGCGACTGAGACTGCATCATCACCCGCTGCCCCACCGGATGACGTTCGGACTCGTAGCTGTCGAGCAGACCGGGCTGCACTGCGCCATTGATCTCGGCAGCCAGTTTCCAGCCGAGGTTGAAGGCGTCTGACATCCCGAGATTCAGGCCCGGTCCGCCGAGGGGAGAGTGCACATGCGCGGCGTCGCCGACCAAAAAGATTCGTCCGGTCCGGTACCGGTCAGCTTGACGGGTGTTCTGCCCATCGATGCGCAGGTTGGCTTTCGGTCCCGCCCAGCGCGGTTCTTCGATTGGAACGTCGACGCCGAGGATGCGATGCAGGCTCTCCCGCAACTCGGCGACCGACATCGGCCCCTCAGCACTGCCCGGGGCGTGTCCGTACTCGATGGTGCCGATCATCGGCTTTTCCGGATCCATCATCATGACCATGACCACGCCACAGTCAAGTCTGTTGTGCCGGAACGGAATAAACCCATACCCAGGGATCTCGAGTCCACCTTTGACCACGTGCACCTGTTCGGGCAGGTGCACGTGGGACAACCGGCTGACGGTGTCTGCAGTGTGGCCGGGGAAGTCGATACCGGACTGCTTACGCACCGTGCTGCGTCCACCGTCCGCGCCAACGAGATAACCGGCTTCGAGTTGATATTCGCCATCCGGGCCGGCGGCGGTGACCACCACGCGGTCGTCTGCGGCACTCAGGCCGATCAGTTCATGGCCCCAACGGATTTCGACTCCGAGGTCGCAGGCACGTCGCTCCAGAACCTCGACCATATGAGGCTGCGTGATCCGCAGACCGTAGATCGGCTTGTCTGCCAAACCCACGAAGTTGAGCGGCATTCCGGCGAACACCCACTCGTAGGCCGGCTCCGGCGGACCGGGATGACCGCGCAGTGCGGGATAAAGGCCACGCATGTCCAGTTGCCGAACCACCTGTCCGACAAAGCCGTTGGCCTTGAGTTCGGTGCCGCGGGCGGGCAGCTTATCCAGCACAACGGGTTGCACGCCGGCCAGTGCGAGCTCGCAGGCCAGCATCAGGCCGTTGGGTCCGGCCCCGGCAATCACCACATCGGTCATCGGCGCCTCCTTCGGGGCGGTTCGGGCAGCCCGGCTGCCACCTCAGCCAGTCCACTACGCACCAACTCGGCGAACGACACCGGCGGGCCCGCCGTCACATACATCTCCGCCGCGGCGTCACCGACAGCGCGAACAACCGCGGCAACCAGACGCGGGTACATGTCACGGACCGGATCGGTGCCGGTGCGCTCGGCGACGACCTCAACCCACTCGTCGAACAGGTCCTTTGCCATCGCGCCGCGAACCGGCTTGCTCATCAACAATTTTCGCACCTCGACAAGCTCGGTGCGCGTCATCTCGCCGTCGATGTCGGCCAGGTCGTCCTCCAGCGGTTTGAGCACCGACGCACTGACCGACGCCCACAGCGGCTCGCTGGCGGGGCGCCGGCGCAACTCGTCGATGCTGCGGCGCATCCGTTGGGACTGCCAGTAGGCCAACGCCTCGTACTTGCCGGTGAAGTAGTTGTTGAACGTCCGTAGCGACACCCCGGCGAGCGCGGCGATCGCCTCGCGGGTGACGTTTTCGAAGCCGTGTTGGAACGCGAGCTCCAACGCGGCGTCGCTCAACGCCTTTCGGGTGTCGGCCTTCTTGCGTTCCCGCAGGCCGACTTCGGGATGTTCGGGCACGCCACGATGCTACCCAGATTTTTGCATGGTGGGCAAGATTGCACATTGGGCACGTATAGCCCCAGATCACTCAGAAGGCGTACTGACCGAAGCGACCCCAGGCCACGAATACCGCCATCGCCAACAGCACCAGGTTCACCACTACGTTCGGGTATTCCTTCCGACGGGAATGCGTGACAATGGCCCCGATCATCACCAGGGCCAGCCCGACAGCCGCCAGGGGAACCAGCATCGGAGCGATATGCGTGGCGGCAGGCAGGATGAGGCCGAGTGCGCCCAGCACCTCAAGTACCCCAATCGATCGAATGGCGGCCGGGCTGACGTCAGCGGCCCAGCCCTGGCCGGCACCGACCAGTTTGTCCTTCGGCACAGCCAGTTTCAGCAGTCCACTGCCGACGAAGACGAATGCCAGCACTCCGGCGATGATCCACAATGTGTTGTTCATTCATTCATAGTACCCGTCGCTGTAGTCTGAGCGCGTGAGCAGCACAACCCTGGAAAACGACTACCCGTCCCTACGCAAGTACGCAGGTCGCTACCTGCTCAACCCGCCTGACGTGCCAGCACCCGGCACGCGCTACGCGGCTGCATATGCACGACTGTCGAAAGACAAGTACGGTGACGAGCTCGGCGTCGACCGTCAGCTCGAAGACGTCGTGTCGATGCTGCTCAACGACGGCTATGTGCCCGTCATCTATGTCGACAACAGTGTCAGCGCGACGAGCGGCATTCGACGCCCCCGCTATCAAGATATGGTCGCCCACATCACCGCAGGCAGATTGCACACTGTCGGCTGCTACGACACGACGCGTCTATTTCGCGACAATCTTGAGCAAGAAATATTCATGCGGCTCGCGCAAGAGATCGCGTTAGAGCCGCTGCGATTCAAGAGTGGCGGTGAAAAAGATTTGTGCGACTACACCGGTCAGTTCGAATTTCGCATTAACGGCGCAGTCGCAGCGCGGCACGTCGCCGAATTGAAAGCGAAGCTGAAGCGTTCGCACAAACAGCGCTTCGAGTCGGGTCGCGCATACTGGCCGAAACGCCCATTCGGGTTCGAGCGCATGAAACGCGACGGCACGGGCGTCATACATCGCGAAGATGAAGCTGCGCTGATTCGACAAGCGTACAAAGATGTTCTGCGCGGTCGCTCGATCGCTGGCATCACGCGCGAATGGAACGAGAAGGGTTATCGCACGCCGACGTGTGTGAACGAAGACGGTGTCGTCACATCGGGCGGCAATGAATGGAAAGCAACAGTTGTGCGCAATCTGCTGCTCGCCGGGCGCAACGCAGGCATACGCGAACGCACTGAGCGACGCAACGGCAAGCGCGTCAAAACGGGTGACGTGTGTAAAGCAGACTGGGAGCCGATCGTCGACCGCGACCTATACGACGGTGTTGTTGCGTTACTCAGATCACGCAAAGCGCACCCGAGCGCGTGGGTGCTGAAACATCTGCTGACCTCGATCGCGTACTGCGGCAAGTGCGGCAAGACGATCGCGTCCAGCAAAAGAGACAACGGCGTCAACATCTATCGCTGTCTTCATCACGGCTGCTACGGCGTGCGCCGCAACATGCACGACGTCGACACGTACATCGTCAACGCGATCGGCTTGCGACTGTCAGCAGACGACGCGAAAGACTTGTGCAAACGTGACGCGCTCGACACAGCGCTCGTCGCGAGCGTCGAAGAAAAAATCGACGCGCTTGTGAACGTGCGCAAGCTACAGAACAAGCTCGCGATACAAGGCGAGATCAGCGCCGACGAATGCGAAGAAAACATTGCTGAGATCAACGCGAAGATCGCGACGCTGCACGCGACGATCACAGAACCTGCGCGCGCAGAAGTGTTCGAAGACGCAGTGAACGCCGACGATCCGCGCGTGTGGTTCGACAACGCGACGCTCGACCGCAAACGCGCGATCATCGACGAGCTGTGCTCGATCACGATTCTGCCGGGTCAGAACCCGCGTCGACCATTCGACGACGAGCTCGTCGTCATCGAGTGGAAGCAATAACGCATGTCATACGCGCGTTGTATCGTGCGGACGCCGTGAGGTTCTCTAACCCATCGTCCCTGGAGGTGGGCCAGCCTGCACTTCTTCGTGCCCCTTCTCGCTGATCAGCACCGTCACCACGTGGTGGCAGTACCGCAGCACCCAGTAGTTGCGCCCCTGCCGGTGAGAGACGACGCGGTGCCTCTGGCACACCGGACAATACCTGGTCACAGGGGGTGCGGGTGCTGCGGGAGTGCTCACGGGGTGCTCCTACCTATGTCACATCGCAATGAGGCCATCGCAAGGTGGATTCTGTTGCAAATTTACAAACCGGTCAATTTTTGTGAAGAAGCCGTTACGAGGCATTTGCGCTGCTGGCCCAGCCGCACCTGGCCGTGCGATCTATATGCGATCTTCTGCAGCACTTGCCAGCACTCACCCAGCACGTCAGGCCCGGTCGGCAGGCTGCTCGCAGGCCCCGCCAGTGCCGGTCGCCAGCCAGTCCGCCAGGGCCCCCCGCCGAGAGGCCCGTTCCCGGCCGCCAGGTGCCACGCTGGGCCACAGTCACTCTCGGGCATGAACTCCGCGCCAGGGGAGAAGAAGCCCTAAGCGTTCCGTCGAAGTGTGCTGCCTTGTCCGTGGCCGAATGTAATTTCTAGCGGGCTAGGGATTGCCACCCGAGCAGAACTAAACAAAGGAATGAATCATGATGAAGCGCACTATCATCGGCGCGGTGTCGGTGACGGCGATCCTCAGCCCGGTCACGGCACACGCCGATCCAAGTTCAGGCCAAGTCGATACATTCCTCAACGAATTGCAACAGCGCGGCGTCCAGTACTCGACAACCCACGCCATCGTCAACACTGGCGTTGACGCCTGCAACGCGTTGCGCGGCGGCAACAGTGTGCAGTCGGTGGTCAACGCCATACACGAGGGCGGCGATTTCAGCCACCGCGACTCCGGTCTGGTCGTCGGCGCAGCAGTCGGGTCTTTCTGCCCAGATGAATGGCCGATCATCCAAGCATTCGTGCAACACGGCCAAGGCGGTGGCTCGTGAACTCCTGGGCCATGACCAAAGGGGCAATCGCTGCTGTCGCCGCCGCCAGTTTGTTACTCGCGGGAACGGCCCGCGCCGACACGGACGACGTAGACGGCTACCTCTCCGTCCTAAACCATGAGGGCGTCGACACCAGTGCCCGCGCGGCAGTTGTTCACATGGGGCGTGAAGTGTGCGAGGGGTTCGACAACGGCCTCACCCTGAACCTGATCCTCCGTGCCATCACGACCGCAGGGGGCTACACCAACGACGAGGCCGAGTGGATCGCCGCTGCATCTGTGACCAAACTATGCCCCAACCACAAGGGAGACGTTCACTAAATCAGTGGCCGTCTCACTGCAGGCAGGAGGGCGAAGTGTGCTGCGCCTGTGGGAGATTCGGGCTGATCGCGGTTAAAAGGCTCCACGGGTGTGCGTGACGACGAGCCGAAGTGAAAAGGAGGAACGGTGAAGGTACATGCTCGAGATCGGCAGTGTCCCATAATGGCTAGGATTCGTTCCTCTCACGCAGCCAACCCAGCCGACTGTCAGGAATAGGCCGTGAAGAAACTAATTGCGACCACGCTCGCCGGCACGGGCCTCATTGTGGGCACCGGGGTTGTGGATGACCTATTCTTTGCGCCTCAAGCCCACGCCCAATGGTGCAACGACGGCACCTTTGACCATAGCGGGGACTGTATCGCGCACGAGGGCGAACTTGGCGGCCCAATCATGAAGCCTTGCGGGCTGATTCAACTGGCCATGCATGATCCGTGCTGGGGCGGCCTGGGCGACCCGCCTGCTCCGCTCTTCTTCACGGGACAGCTACTGTCTCAGGACAGCAGTGCGCAGCTATCCAATGTGGCCCACAGACAAATCGTAGTCTCATGCCCTGCCGACCTTGAGAGGCTCGTCGACCAAACAGAACGCTGCACGTTCGACGATCAAGGCCGGGGATGGTGGCTCGATGCCTCAGTGGTACCTGCTGGCCCCGGTATCGTTACAACCCACTACCAAGTACAACCAGGATGGACCCCTTAACAGGGTGACACAGGCAGGCGCTGCGTTCGTCCAGTAGGCCCGGCCTGAAGCAAGATTGCTCCGCCCGAGCTTGCGCGAACTGCGTTCATGCTGCGTGACGCGCTTTTTGTCGCGTTTTGCGCAATTTGCGCGCCTTGTTTGCTGCGTGACGCGTCAGGTTTGCTGGCTTCTGCGTGTTGCATCACGCGCCTCCGTTCCTTCATTTTGGGTAGATAGATCGCGACACCGCGAACGTGTCGGCCCCGTCGTGGCAAAAAAACGACCGTCGCATCACCGCTCTGAGCTGCGGGGATGCGCTTTCTGTTGCTGCTCCGCGAACGTGCTTCGTTGAGTGACACGACTGAACGCGTGCCGCGACTGTAGTTGCAGTTCGCGCACGCGCCGCGCACGTTTGCGCGAACGTTTGCTAGGTCGGGTCGCTTCGATACTGGGATGACGTGATCGGCGGTCGTTGACAGGCCGGTGCTGCCGGGGAGTCTGAGCCAGCAGTAGGGCTCTTCGCGTGACGTGGACGCTCAGTGCACCCATTTGGGGGAAGCCCGTTTCGACCACCGGTGGTCGTAATATCCTCGGCGGATGAACCGCGAGAAAATTCACGTCGGTATCGCGGAGGAGCGTCGCAGCATTGCGGATCTGATCGACAGCCTGGATGACTCGCAGCTGGCCACCGAGAGCTTGTGCACGGGTTGGGATGTGAAAACCGTGGCAGCCCATCTGATTCTCGCTTTGGAAGAAGGGGTTTTCCCGGCTGCCATCTTGACCTTGCGACGTCGCAACGCGGCTCGGGCGTTCGACGAGTTGGCCCGTCGGAGGGCGCAGTCGCCCGCCACAGAAATCGCGGCAAGTCTTCGCAACCTTGCGGATCACCAATACTGGCGGCCTCCGCCGAAAATACCGGCAAGGCTGGCTGAAATCCTCTGCCATAGTGGCGACATCAAGATCCCGCTCGGAGTGCCCTTCGAACCCGATCCGCAATTGACAATGATCGCGCTGGAGATGTTAACCGGACCGTTCCCCTTCGGCTTCGTGCCGCTTGGACGGCTACGCGGTCTTGGTTGGCAAGCGAACGACATCGACCGAAGATGGGGCAAAGGACCGGAAATCCGTGGGCGGACCGCTGATCTGCTGATGGCGGCGGTTGGCCGCACCGCCACGCTAGATGCGCTCGACGGGCCCGGATTGCCATTGTTGCGCCAGCGAATATCTGGCTAGTCAGACTTACCTTAAATCAGCCACATTGTTGCCCACGTGGTAGCACGCGTGCACGCAGCCAGCACAGGGGTTCTTCACGGATGACGCGTGCACGCAGCTCGCGCCATTGCCGGGTGGAGCCGTTGCGTGCTGGTGTCACGGTGCACCGACGGTCATCGTTATCGGACACGCAGAATCGTGCCGACATGCCCGCTGTAGCGAATTGGCCCAGCGTGGCGCTCGTGCAACGCCGTGTTCACCGGCAGGTACGAGTCACATGCTGGGCAGCGAGTTGTGTCGGCAGTGATGCGTTCGCCGCAGAAGCGACAGCATGAAACGTTGAGCGCTTTGTCGAGCTGTGCGACGTATGCCGCCGCTGTGGCGCGGAGTTGCAGCCGTTCGGTTTCTTGACGCTGCGCGGCGGCGTGCTGAATGTTGCGTGCGCACTGGCCGGGGCTTAAGACCATGAGACTGTTCATGACTGTTCTCCTTGTCGGATCGGGTGGTAGACGCCGTAGTCGCCGCGGTTGGTGGCGTCTTTGAGTTCGTCGAACGTGCGTCCTGTCGATTCCATTTTGTTCTGATGGTCAGCGGTCGCCATCATCGCGAAAGCTGAGACGCCGTCGGCGATCTCGCCGGATTCGCGCAGTCGACGGTCGCGTGCGTCGATCGCGGTGATGCGGCGACGCAGTGCGTTCGTCTGCTGCGACATTTCGGCGTGTGACCGCTGTTGGCGTTCGCGTTGTGCAGCGTCGTCGGCGAGCCGTTCGGTGTGCCATCGGCGCGCCACTGCTCGGGTAACGCAGCGTATGCCGCAGTCGTCGACCTCGACGTCGGTGCTGAGCTGTGCCGCTAACTGATCGGCGTTGGTGCCGTGCTCGAAGGCGAGTAGTAGCAGCGGAATTGGGTGTTCTTGTGGCTCCATGATTCGGCTCCTTTGATTGTTTTTATTGTTCGACATTTTGTTGGTGAGTGCCGCGAATTTCTCGCGGGGAGTAGGGATTTGAGGGATCGGTGAGTGCGCGCGGGCGGGGGTTCCGTTCGCGCGATTGGCGAGCACGAAAATCCGTTTCACGTTGGGGTTCCTTTCTTACTTCTGGTGTGGCTCGAGCTGATCGGTGTCGCCGACGTTCGATGCGTTGAGCCTCATGGGCGGCTCCAGTTCCGTAGCGCTGCGGGCGTCCGGGCCGTGCGTGCGCGGTTCTCCAGCCAGACAGCGGCGCGGTGCCGCTGCGCCTTCTGTCGGGCCTTGCGGCGATGCGTGGGCCAATGCACGGGGTGCTGCTTCATGTTTGTGTCTCCTCGAGGCCGTAGGGTCCGCCCGGCTTGCGCGGGCATTCATGCACTGCGTTGCTCGCGGTAGTCCAGTGCCGGCGGTCGCAGACAGGGCGCACGACCTGCACGAGGCGTCGGCCATCGGCGAGCTGGCGGGTAGTGACGTACCCGGCCAAGCAATGACGCCAGCGGCGGAACGTAGGCTGCCCTGTTTTACAGATGCCTGGACAAGAAAGGGCTTGCAGTTTTGGGAGCGGGCTTATCTGTCTCTCGGACTCGTCTCGTGGTTTCATGTCTCACCCCCTAAAGGAGGGGGGTGAGATGAGACTGATCCACCGTGAGTGAGACCAGTGAGACTGTGTGAGACCAACATCAGTCCCCCGGCTCTTCCCAGAACGGTCTCTTAGCGGTGCCGTTATTGACCAACCGACCTTGTTTTTGCAGGTCAGACAGGGCACGGTAGAACGTCGACTTCGGCATTCCAGACACCTCAAGCAGTTGCGTCGTGTATGCCCCAATACCCTTGAAGGTGAGACGAAACTGAGACAACAGGCGGTCTGAACGGCCCGAGTCAGTCTCACCGGTTGAGACTGCAATAACGCCGCTGTGGCTGCCCTCGACAGGGCTGAACTTCAGCTCGTGTTCGTCGAGCTCAGGGCCGTCTTTTCGTTTCTCCCGGTTCAGGATCACCGTCGGAGACTTTCCGTCACGGGTTACCGAGTACACGGTGTCGACGCCGCCCTCGAATGCGGATGACCCGCGCAGGGTGTGCCCGTCCTTGCCGGTGTGGTGAACGCCGGTGATGACGCCTCGGCGGTCAGGTGTCGAGTCGAGCAGCTTGTACAGGTTGTCGATGACAATGCCGCTGTCTTTCGCTGAGTTCTCATCGAGGCCGACCATGCAGCGCGCCAGGGTGTCGAGGATGACGAAGCCGTAGCCGCGCCAGTCGATGAGGGATCGCAAGTTGTTGACCTGCACGCTGTTCCCCAGGTTCACGGGGAACGGCAGGAAGTCGAGTTGGCCGTCGATGATGCTGGTCTTCCAGCCGCTTTCCCAGGCGTCGATACGGTTTTTGAAGCCGAACGCCCCTTCACCGGCGACGTACAGGGCACGACACTGGGTGGTGTCTCGTCCCTGCCAGCGGCGTCCGGTGGCCACCGAGGCTGCCCAGTCGATAGCGATGAACGTTTTCAGGGTGCCGCGATGCCCGTACAGCAGGGTGCAGGTGCCCTGGTCGAGCACGTTGCCGATCAGCGGTGCCGGGTCGGGAAGCTTACGCAGCTTGGAGCGGGTGTAGATGCGGCTTGCGTACAGCGGCGGCTCTTTCGGTTCTGGTGGTCCGGAGTCGTTGGGGTGTTGACCGTTGCTGCTGGCCTTTTCGCGGCGCTGGTCTTCTGCGATCAGCTCGAGTAGTTCGTCTGTGCGATCGATGTCGTCGTCGCTCATGCCGCCACCCACCATCGTTCGGCGAGTTCAGCGACGAGACGCCGGTCAGCGTCGCCGCGCCGCCACAGTGCTTGCATCGCTGCGATGTTCGGTGCCGGAAGCAAGCCGCAGTGCCGCAGATGAAGCGCGGCGTCGCGGTAAGCGTCAACCTCGCGATCGGTGAGCTGCGGCTCGGCGCATCTGCACGGCCAGGGGTCGCGGCAGCCACAGTCGAGCGGCGCTAGCCGGCAGCTTGCGGAGCGGCGGCGGTTCAGATCGGCGATGACGTCGCCGCCGGTTCTAGACTTGTAGTTGCCGGTGTTTAGATGGCTGCCGGTGGTGTCGGTGCGGTTGGCGGCTTCAGCGGTGGGGTCGCCGCCCCCACTGGGGTTGTTCTCGATAGTCATTGCGCATCACGCCGTCGCTTGACTGGCGTTGTACTGCTCATCCAGCCACGCCTGAACCACATGGCGAGCATCGCAAAAAGAGCTGACGGGCCTTCTGCTTCTCATCATCGGGCTGCACCGCCAAACGGGACCATCATGGCGTCGACATCGTTGAGATCAACGCGCACAAGACGTGTACCGCTGCGGTAGGCAGTCAGCTCGCCGTCTGTGATCTTCTGACGGATGGTGCGGACCGTGACGCCGAGGTATTCGGCAGCCTGCTGTTGAGTGACGTATCGGCGGCGCGGAAGTTCAGCGCCGATCATGTCGCGGAATTTGGTCGCCATCGTGGGGCCTTTCGGGCATCACAAACTTGATGCCTCCATGCCCCGGGCTAGTCCTGGGTGGTGCTCTAGACGTGAACGTTACGCCATACAGCGCAATGCTGCATGCACGAGAAGTAGGTGGTGCCGTGTCGGAAGTCAGCGCTTGCCCGGCTTGAGTGACGCGACAACGTCTTTGAACAGCCACCACGGAATCACGTGGCGGCGCACCGTAACGGGTACCCACACCGGTTTTGGGCCGGTGTAGGTGCCGCCGCCGAGGTCATCGACGACGAACTGCTCTAGCGCCAGTTCCTCATCCTCGTCCGTGGCGGGTGCGTTACGGTCGTAGAACTCAACGCACTCAAGGGATTTCGCCGCGGGCGCGATCGTGTCGACAACTGCGGCAATGGTCGCGAGCCGCAGAAGCTGCGGCTTGCCACAGCCTGCGCATCGCAGACTGAACGGGCTTCGGGTGTCGCCCCTTCGGTTAGGTTTGACCGCCCGAGAGGCAAAGCTCTCCAGCACGTTCTGCTCAACCTTCAACGGACGATGTGGCCGGTAGTCGTCAATCAGTGCAACGACGTGGCGCTCGTCGTGCTGCTGTTCATGCGACACGCGAAACTGTTGTTGTGGTGGCATACCGCAATCGCACAGGATGATGCAGCGCGACATCGCTTCGTTCTCAGCCATTTTGCTTAGCTGCCTTGCGATTTCGCGATCGCGACCCATCGCGGCGTGCTGTTTGGCGGGTCGTTCTGGTGCGTTGCCCGAGCGTTTAGTCACGGGCAAGCTTGGTGATGAACTCGCGGATTGCGGACTCGGATACGAGTCGCCGCCGCCCGATTGTCACTGTGCGCAGCTCGCCGCTGCTGACTAGTTGGTAGCCCTTGCTCCTGCCGATGCCGAGCCGCTCAAACGCCTCGTCGAGGCCGAGCAAGCGCGGCTCCGTCGCCGATTCGGACATGGTCACACCTGTATTCCGTGATTGTCAGGACACAAATTGATGTGTGATGTGTTCGCTCACAGTTATACGACTACGCGCGTATTCGCGCTAACGGCACGAACTGCGGGCAGCGCGTTCTGCCGATCAGCCGGGAATCGTCGAGTATGCGCCGTCGACGTCTATGACGGTGATGATCTCGCCGAGTACGTGATCGACTGCAACATCACCCGGCGCAACATGTCGACAGGGCGGCGCGCGATGTCGACGGCGCTCGTACTCGAAGCTGACGGGCGCCGAAAGAACGGACGGTGGAAGCGGGGCAGTGTTCGGCTGGGTATTCACGAGTCCGTGAATAGGGACTGGGAGAACCGGCTAAACGAGTGCGGCGTCGTTCTCGACTATGCGCCCGACCTTGCCCTCGAAATCGTCTGCGGCGCAATCACACTCAACGAGGCGCACGTGACCGCATCCGAGGCCCGCGACGCATCCCCACGCCAAGCCGAACGGGGCGCCACGACCTACGAGACACCGCACTCGACAAGCTGACGTACGACATGCACCCGTTGAAGCAGCGCTTCGCTGATGTGCCGGGCTCAGCGGATCATCAAGGCCGATCTCGACGCCGCCGCGCTCGCGCTCGACGCTGGCGCGCACGCACAGCCGTCTAGCGACGACGCTGAGCGCGTGTCAGCACCACGCGAACAACCACGACGCAAGACGACGCTCCCCCCTGCTAAGGGGCGACCAGTACGCACTGCTGCTGCTGCACACGCTGCTCACGCTCACGCAGCAGCAGCAGCAGCGCAGACGACGCTAGACGCTGCGAAAACGCATCACCGCACGTCACAACGGCGCTAAGAATGAATACACAGCGTCGTGTTCATGTTGCGCTCCTTGGGTTGGACGGTAACAGTCTGTCGCAGTAAACGGACCATAGTCCGTCTTCATTCCCGGCACCGAACTTTTCGCCAATCCAAACGAGACTAGGCAGTACCCAGCGGGTTGATGGTCCATGCGACGTACAGCATCGCCGCACTGACCGACGCCGTCGTAACGCAGTCGATCACGCGGGTGCGCACCACCAGCAGCCCGGCTCGATCATCGGTGAGCATCAGCCGTAGCGCAGCGGCCATACCGACACCAACCGCCATCACCAACGCGCCGCGGCGCCAGTACCCGGCACCCACGAGCGCGAACGCCATCACAAAGAACACGCCCACCGACAGGATCGGCCACTGGCCGGCAAACACCTTGCGAGCGAATTCTTTTGCGGTCAAGAAAGTTTCGCCTCTTCGGCCTCGACTACGTTGGTCAGCAGGAAGGCGCGCGTCAGCGGCCCGACCCCGCCCGGGTTAGGCGACACAGCACCGGCCACCTCCCACACATCGGGGTGCACATCTCCCGTCAGCTTCCCGTCCACCCGGCTCACGCCGACATCGACGACCGCAGCTCCAGGCTTGACCATGTCCGCGGTCACCATATGCGGCACCCCGACCGCGGCGATGATGATGTCAGCCTGCCGGGTCAGCGCAGGCAAATCACGAGTTCCGGTGTGGCACAACGTAACCGTCGCGTTCTCGCTGCGACGGGTGAGCAGCAGACCCATCGGCCGGCCCACCGTCACGCCGCGGCCCATCACCACCACGTGAGCCCCTGCGATCGGCACCTCGAAACGGCGTAGCAGGTGCACGATCCCCCGCGGAGTGCACGGCAGAGGCGCAGACTTCCCCAGCACCAACCGCCCCAGGTTGGTCGGGTGCAGCCCATCGGCGTCCTTGTCCGGGTCGATGCGCTCCAGCGCGGCGTTCTCATCAAGGTGCTTGGGCAGCGGCAGCTGCACGATGTAGCCGGTGCACTCGGGGTTGACATTCAGCTCATCGATGACCTCGTTCAGATCATCCTGGGTGATGTCCGCGGGCAGATCCCGCCGGATCGAGTTGATGCCGACCTTGGCGCAGTCCGCGTGCTTGCCGCGGACATAGGCCTGCGAGCCGGGGTCATCTCCGACCAGCACGGTGCCCAAACCGGGAGTCCGGCCCGCCGCGGTCAGCGCTGCAACCCGCTTGGTCAGATCGGTGAAAATTTCGTCGCGTGTGGCCTTGCCGTCCAGCGTGATTGCACCCACGGCCACCATTGTGTCAGGCGAGCGGGAACCGACGTTGACACCACCCGCCGCGGCGTGGTCAGCTGCCGTTGTGAACACCCAGCCCAATGTGTCCACTGACGTATTCAGTGAAGCCAAACTCGGTCCGATCACGCTGCGCAATCGGATCATCAAAGCGGCCACGTTCGAAGCGTCCACCCCCAACGCTCTGGTCACCGACGACCTGATCCGCTACCACCAACTGCCCGCGGCCGGCGGCGTCGGGATGACGACAGTCGCGTATTGCGCGGTTACGCCGGGTGGCCGCACCGATGGTTGGCAGATCTGGATGCGGCCCGAGGCGGTGCCCGGCCTGCAGAAGCTGACCGAGACCATCCACGGCGAGGGCGCGGCGATCAGCGCCCAGATCGGCCACGCGGGACCGGTGGCCAACTCGCGGACCAACAAGGCCACGGCCCTGGCACCGGTGCGGTTCTTCAATCCGCTGTCGATGCGGTTCGCCAAGAAGGCAACCCGCCAGGACATCGATGACGTGATGAGCGCGCACGCCAACGCAGCCCGGCTGGCCATCGAGTCCGGGTTCGACGCGGTCGAGGTGCACCTGGGCCACAACTACTTCGCCAGCTCGTTCCTGAGCCCGCTGATCAACCGCCGCACCGACGAGTTCGGCGGTTCGCTGGAGAACCGGGCCAAGGTCGCGCGCGGCACGGTGCAGGCGGTCCGCAAGGCGGTCGGCAACCAGATCGCGGTCATCGCCAAACTCAACATGAGCGACGGCGTCCGCGGTGGCATCCCCATGGAGGAGTCGCTGCAGACCGCCAAGTGGCTCGAAGAGGACGGCGCACCGGACGCGCTCGAACTCACCGCGGGCAGCTCGCTGGTGAACCCGATGTACCTGTTCCGCGGTGGCGCCCCGGTCAAGGAGTTCGCGGCGAACTTCAAGCCGCCGATCAGCTGGGGCGTTCGGATGAGCGGTCACAAGTTCTTCCGCGAGTACCCGTACCACGAGGCCTACCTACTGCGCGATGCCAAGCAATTCCGCGCCGAGCTCAAGATGCCGCTGATCCTGTTGGGCGGTATCACCAATCGAGAGACCATGGATCTGGCCATGGCCGAGGGCTTCGAGTTCGTTGCGATGGGCCGAGCGCTGCTGGCCGAGCCTGATTTGCTCAACCGGATCAAAGACGAGGACCGTCAGAACCCCGTCACATCTAAGTGCACGCACTGCAATCTGTGCATGCCGACCATCTACAGCCACACCCACTGTGTAGTCACAGGTTCGCCCGGCTGACCGATACAGTTGGTCGCGATGAGTCGACCAGTTCCGCCGCCCGCGCTCACTGTTCGTTACGACGGTTCGACCCGAACCTTCGCCCCGGGAAATGACATTGTCGTCGGCCGGGATCTGCGCGCCGACGTGCGCATTGCCCACCCGTTGATCTCCCGCGCGCACCTGCTGCTGCGCTTCGACCAGCGCCGGTGGGTCGCGGTCGACAACGGCAGCCTCAACGGGATGTACCTGAACGGGCAGCGGATCCCGGCCGCCGACCTGCACGACGGCACCGCGCTGAACATCGGCAATCCGGACGGGCCGCTGCTCACCTTCGAGGTGGGCCGACACCAGGGACCGGTGGGGACGCCGCCGACCACCTCGATGGCGGTCCAGCAGGCACCGGTCACGCACGCACCGCACACCAACCCGCCTCGAACCGGGCCCGCCTGGCCGGCCAACCAGCACTACACGCCTCCCTCGGTCGCCCAACAGCGCTACCCAAGCGGGCCCCAGCCGTACAGTCCGCCGTACCCGACCGGGCCATACCAGCCGCCCCAAACGCACCAGCGTCCCGCTCTGCCGGCACAACAGCAGTACGCACCCCCTGCGGCTCCGACCCCCGCGCCGGCTACCACCAGCGCGCCCGCCACGACCAGTGCGCCGGCCACCCAGCTCGGGCCCACCGCGGTGCAACGACAAGGTGACGGCAACCTCGCCACCAGCATGCTCAAGATCCTGCGGCCAGGCCGCAGCACCGAGGTGCCGGCTGGCGCGATCAAGATCGGTCGCGCCACCGACAACGACATCGTCGTCCCGGATGTGCTGGCTTCACGGCACCACGCCACGTTGGTCCCGTCGGCGACCGGCACCGCCGAGATCGTCGACAACCGCAGCATCAACGGCACGTTCGTCAATGGCCAGCGGGTCGACGCCGCGCCGCTGAGCCAAGGCGACGTCGTCACCATCGGTAACGTCGACCTGGTTTTCGACGGCCGCACTTTGACCCGACGCACGGTCAGCGAAACCGATACCCGCACAGGCGGTTTGGAAGTTCATGGGCTGACCTGGACCATCGAGGGCAACAAGACCCTGCTGAGCAGCATCTCGCTGGAGGCGCGGCCCGGCACCCTGACTGCGGTGATCGGCCCGTCCGGTGCCGGCAAGTCGACGTTCGCCCGGCAGGTCGCCGGCTACACGCACCCGACCAGCGGCACCATCACCTTCGAGGGCCACGACATCCACGCCGAGTACGCCTCGCTGCGGTCCCGGATCGGCATGGTGCCCCAGGACGATGTGGTGCACGGTCAGCTGACGGTCAAACAGGCGCTGATGTACGCCGCCGAACTGCGGTTGCCGCCGGATACCACCAAAGAGGACCGCGAGCAGGTCGTCATGCAGGTGCTCGAAGAACTCGAGATGACCAACCACCTGGAAACCCGGGTGGACAAGCTGTCCGGCGGGCAGCGCAAGCGCGCATCGGTGGCGCTGGAACTGCTGACCGGCCCGTCCCTGCTGATTCTGGACGAGCCGACCTCGGGTCTGGACCCCGCGCTGGACCGCGCAGTGATGACCATGCTGCGCCAACTGGCCGACGCCGGCCGCGTGGTGCTGGTGGTGACGCACTCGCTGACCTACCTGGACGTGTGCGACCAGGTGCTGCTGCTGGCGCCCGGCGGCAAGACCGCGTTCTGCGGGCCTCCGAGCGAGATCGGCCCGGAGTTGGGCACCACGAACTGGGCTGACATCTTCAGCACCGTCGCCGGCGACCCCAACGAAGCCAACCGCAAGTTCCTGGAACGCAGTGGGCCGCCGCCCCCAGCGCCGGCCGCCGCTGCGGCCACCGATCTGGGCAAGCCCGCGAAAACCAGCCTTATGCGGCAGTTTTCGACCATCGGGCGCCGGCAGATGCGGCTGATCATCTCCGACCGCGGCTACTTCATCTTCCTGGCGCTGCTGCCGTTCATCATGGGCGTGCTGTCGCTGTCTGTGCCCGGCAGCATGGGCTTCGGAGTACCCGACCCGCGCGGCGACGCACCCAACGAGCCGGGCCAGATTCTGGTACTGCTCAACGTCGGCGCCATCTTCATGGGCACCGCGCTGACCATCCGCGACCTGATCGGCGAGCGGGCGATCTTCCGGCGTGAGCAAGCCGTCGGCTTGTCCACCACGGCGTATCTACTGGCCAAGGTGTGCATTTACGCGGTGTTCGCGGTGCTGCAGTCGGCCATCGTCACGGCGATCACGATCGTGGGCAAGGGTGCGCCGACCAAGGGCGCGGTGCTGCTGGGCAACGGCGCGCTGGAGCTGTTCGTGGACATGGCTGCGACCACGGTGACTGCCGCCATGGTGGGTCTGGCGTTGTCCGCGCTGGCCAAGTCGAACGAGCAGATCATGCCGCTGCTGGTGGTGGCGGTGATGAGTCAGCTGGTCTTCTCCGGCGGCATGATCCCGGTGACCGGCCGGATCGTGCTCGACCAACTGTCGTGGATAACCCCGGCCCGCTGGGGCTTCGCGGCATCGGCATCGACGGTGGCGCTGCGTGATCTGGTGCCACCGCCGATCACGCCGGCCGACGCACTGTGGGACCACACCCTGCGGTCGTGGTTGTTCAACATGGGCATGCTGACGCTGCTGTCGGTGGTCTACGTCAGTTTCGTGCGCTGGAAGATCCGGCTGAAGTCCTGAGCCCGCCGTGCGAGCCGGTCGATACTCAGGCCGTCCTACTCCCCATGCAGATCCAGACCATGCGCGACGGCGTACGCGATCGCCTGGTCCACATCGATGCGGGCGCCGCGGACCCCGGCCGCCGTCCAGAAGGTCGCATCGGTCCGCGCACCGCGCAGGTCGGCTTGCTCGAACTTGGCGTTCTGCACCCGGGCACCGCGCAGGTCCGCGCCGCGCAACACCGCCTTGCGCAGATCGGTACCGACCAGCGACGCCTCGGCCATCCGGCAATCGGACAGGTCCACCAACCGCAGATCGCAGCCGGCCAGCACTGCCAGCCGGAGGTCGACCTCGACCATGGTGATCGGCCGCATGCCGCACTCGGTGAACGTCGAGCCCAGCAGGGTGCAGTGCCGGAACATGCTGTGCGCCAACGAGGTCCGCCGGAACATGCAGTTGCGAAACGCCGATCCGGAATGCTCGGATTCTGTCAGATCGACCCCACTGAAGTCGCAGTCGGTGAAGACCACACGCTCGGTGCGGAGACGACTCAAGTCGCCGTCGTACTCGTCGCGGAACACCACACCGACGAATTCGCGGTCAGCCCAATGCTCGTCGTTGTCCGTCACGGCTTCGTACGATAGCCCGATGCAGGTATCGCGCCGTGGCTTCCTCTCCATGTCGGCTGCGGCCCTCGCCGCGGTGGCCGCACCACCGCGGGCGTCGGCCCAGGGCACCAAGATGATCGACTTCGCCGAACGTCAGGTGCCGGTGGATCAGGTTGCCGCCGCCGGGTACGCCGGGGTGATCGTCTATGTGTCCGAGCTACGCCCGGGCGCGACGTTCGACTTCAAACCGGTGACGCGCAGCTACACCGACGCGCTGCGGGCCGCGGGCCTGCACGTGGTCAGCGTCTATCAGTACGGCAAGCCGGGTTGGGTGAACAGCCCGTCGGACTTCACCCGAGGCTTCGACGGCGGCGTCGCCGACGCTCACGCTGCGTTAGGTCTGCACACCGCCGCCGGTGGACCGGACAGTGCCCCGATCTTCTTCAGCGTCGACGAGGACATCGACGCGGCGACCTGGAAAAGCCTTGCGCTGCAATGGTTCAAGGGCATCAACTCGGTGCTGGGAGTCCAGCGCACCGGTATCTACGGCGGCGCCCGGCAGGTCACCTGGGCGGCCGACGACGGCGTGATCGGCCACTCCACCAGCCCCGGCCACCGCTGGGCGTGGCAGACCCGGGCATGGTCCGGTGGGGCCCGCGCGCCGATCGCAGTGCTGTATCAGTCGACGGTTGTTACCGCGTCCGACCCCGGCACCATGATCGGCGACATCCATGTCGATGAGGACGACATTCTGGCTGCCGATTACGGCCAGTGGGATTTGAGCCGCTGAGCGGTACCGTGCGGGGGTCAGCGCCCGCCGGTAGGCGCGCCCAAGCTCATCAACGCGTACTCGGTGACGGTGATCAGCGCGTCGCGCGCCGATTCCCGGCGCCGGGCATCGACGGTGACCACCGGGATGTGCTCCGACAATGCCAGTGCCTGCCGTACGGCGTGGCCGGGATGCCTTGGCGCACCGTCGAATTCATTGACGGCAATGATGAACGGCAACCCACGGGCCTCGAAGAAGTCGACTGCGGCGAAACTGTCCTGCAAGCGGCGAACGTCGACCAGGATGATGGCGCCGATAGCACCGCGCACCAAGTCGTCCCACATGAACCAGAACCGGCGCTGCCCGGGCGTGCCGAACAGGTAGAGCACCAGATCATCGGCCAGGGTGATGCGGCCGAAGTCCATGGCGACAGTCGTGGTGTTCTTGCTCGGCGTGGCGGCCAATGCGTCCAGCCCGGCAGACTCCTTGGTGACGATCGCCTCGGTGCGCAGCGGCATGATTTCCGATACGGTCCCGACGAACGTCGTCTTGCCAGCACCAAAACCGCCCGAGACGACGATCTTTGTCGACGCGGGGTTGTGCCGGTCGGAGTGCCCGGCCGGGGCCGATGGTCGGTCAGAGAGCCCGTAGGCCACGCAGAGTCCTCCTGATCAGTTCACGCCGGTCGTCAGTGCTCGTCGAATCGCCAAGCGTGGCGTTTACTTCAAGATATCCCTGCGTCACCAAGTCACCGATCAGCACACGCGCAACGCCGAGTGGAATTGCTAACTTTGCCGCGACCTCAGCCACCGATGGCCTGCTGCAGCCGAGTTTGAAAATCTCGGCGCGGACGTCATTGCCGGGCCAACGCAGCGCGGGAGCCAAACCCAGCGGATGGATCTGCGCCTCCACCGGCAGGTCCAACTGCGAGCTGGTGCGCCCGGCAGTCAGCGTGTAGGGCCGAACCAGGCTGGGTTCGGCGTGCGGAGGCTCCCAAGCGTCAGGCGGTCGGTCCATGGATGACTTCCGTCGTTAGGAATGTTGGGGGGCGCGACGCGCCGATTGAATGACGGTACCCACTCTTTCCACCAGAACCGCCATTTCGTAGCCAATCTGGCCGATATCACAGGATCGGGCGGCCAGGGTTGCCAGATTCGAGCCGTCGCCGACCCGCATCAGCAGCAGGTAGCCGTTCTGCATCTCGACCACCGACTGCATCACATGCCCGCCGTCGAACAGCTGCGCCGCACCGGTGGCCAGGCTGGCCAGTCCGGACGACACGGCTGCGAGCTGGTCGGCCCGCTCGATAGGCATGCGGGAGCTGGCCGCCATCAGCAGCCCATCCGCTGAGACCAGGATCGCGTGGGACACCCCGGCCACCTCGTCGGCGAATTTCGACACCAGCCAGTCCAGCGAATCACGTTGGCTGGAGCGCGGATTGGTCATCGGGAACCTCCATTGTCCCGGGCGTGCGTGCGACCGGCGTGGACGCCACCGAAGTGACTGCCGATACTGGCGCGCACTGCAGCCGGGTCACGTTGTGGCAGAGAGCTGAAAGCCGCTTCACCATCTGCGGATTCGTCGTCGGAACCATCTTCGTCGGGTGCTCCTGGAATCAGTCGCGCACCCGGCTGACGGACCGGCAGGCCTGCCTCGGTGTGCTCGACCACCGGGGCATCCTGAGCTGCGGCAGCAGCCGACCAACCATGATCCCACACCGACTTCCAGTCCAGGTCGGTGCTGTGGGCCAGCTCGACCGGGTCGTCGATCAGCCACTCGGACAGCATCTTCTGATAAATGGCGTCCTCACTTCCCGAAGTCTCTACCGACTCGGCGGGTTGCTCAGCCGGTTGATCTACGGATTGCTCGGCCGGCTGATCGGCACCCTGCTCAGCCGGCTGCTGGGCCACTTGGGCGCGAGAAGCGAAGAACGACGAGGTATCCGTCAGGGACCGCACCGACTCCTCGGGGCGTTCGGCGCTGTCGTCGGCCGACCCGGCGATGCCGCTGGCTCCGGGGCTGCGACGCGGTAACAGCGCGCCACTCAGGTCGTCACCGTGCTGGTCATACCCGTTCAGCCCCCGACTTTCCGCGACCGGCTGGGCGAGTTCAGGCGCTGCGGGTTCTGTGAGCTGCTCTTCGGTTTCGTCAGCCACGGCAGGCTGGTCGAAACCACCACCGAACGCCGCAAATGCGGCACCGGGCAGCGCGGTCGCCTCGGTGTGCGCGCTCGACGTACCGTCCCAGAAATCGCCGTAATCAGGGATGGCCGGCAAACCGGCCTGCAACGCGGCGGGCACGTAGATACCGGCCGTGGTGCCCGAATCCGGTTGGTTCTCGACGGTGCGACGCAGTCGCACGACCAGCCCGTGCTGGGTCGCCAGCCGACCGACCACGAAAAGCCCCATGTGCCGGGCGGTGTATGCATCAACCTCACCGCCGGACTGCAGCCGGACGTTGGCCATACGCAGATCGCCGTCGCTCATCCCGAGGCCGCGGTCGCTGACCTCGATGATCAATGCCCCGTCGGGCGCATGGACCGCTGACACGCGCACCTGCGAGTTGGGCGGCGAGTAGCTCAGCGCGTTGTCGAGCAGTTCGGCCAGCACGTGCACCAGGTCGCCGGCCATCGAGCCCTGGATTTCGCTGTCGGGTGCGGTCTCTGTGACCACCCGGGTGTAGTCCTCGACCTCGGAGGCTGCCGCATTGATGACGGCCGCGACCGGCACCGCCTCGGTCTGTTCGCGCGGGACTTTCGACCCGGCCAGCACCAGCAGGTTGGCACCGTTACGGCGCATGCGTGCGGCCAGGTGGTCCAAGCGGAACAGGTTTTCCAGCCGTTTCGGGTCCTGCTCGTCGCGCTCGAGTTTGTCGATGACCGACAGCTGCTGATCGACCAGCGACCGACTGCGCCGCGACAACGTCTCGAACATGTCGCTGACCTGCAGCTGCAGCCTGGCCTGCTCGCCGGCCAGCAGTACCGCCTGCTCGTGTAGCTCATCGACGGCGTGCGCGACCTGACCGATTTCTTCGGTGGTGTGTACCGGCAGCGGGCGAACGGTCACGTCATCCCCGGCCCTGACGGCATCCAACTCACGCACCAGGTCCTGGTGGGCGACCTTGAGCGCGCCGTCACGCAGACGGCGCAGGGGCTGCACCAACGTCCGGGCCACCAGCACGACGAGCAGCAAGACAAGCAGCATGACCCCGCCGACGATCGCCGAATCGCGGATCGCCACTTTGCGCTTGGCTGCTGCTCGGTCGTCCACCGCCGTGGTGACGGACTTGGACGTCTGCGCGATCAGTTTCCCGGCGATACCACTGGTGGCCTGGATGGACTCGGTCAACTCCGGGCTGTTGGCCACCGGTATGTCCGGGTCGGACATCATGGCCATCCGCTTGACCATTTCCTGCTGCAACGTCCGTACTTCCGGGGATCCGACACCGAGCACCTGGCTCATTCCGAACAGTGTCGAGGGCTCGGTACCAGCCAAGGTGGTCATCGAGTTGCGCAGTTCGAGGTCGGGTAGTTCGCCGCCGAGGTTCACCAGCATCTGCTGCATCAACATCTGGCCGCGGGCCCCGACCGCCCGGCTCAGGCCCTGCGTCTCGGCGCGGATCTTCTCGTCGTCGACCCTTACCGAACCGTTGATGGCGTCCTCAGCGGTCAGCAGGATCGGCGCATACATGGTGACCCGCTCGCGCAGACCGATGTCGCCTCCGGCCACCTTGTCCAGCAGCGCCTGACCGCCTCCGAGAATGGTCTTGATTCCTGACTGGACGTCGGTAGCGACGTCGGTCACGGCCAGTTGATGCTGCAGCTTCTGCTTGCCGGCGTCGAAAGCGCTGAGCGCGGCCTGGGTGTCTCCGCCAGTGGAACTGGCCAGCATCGCACCGTCGAAAACTGCCATGTAATTCTCAATGAGCGGAACCATGTCGGCGCGATCGGCCGCCCGACGCAGATTCGTGGCGTCGGTCCAACCGGAATAGATGCGCAGTCCACCGAGTGCGCCGGCCAGCAACAACGGCACGAACGCGATGGCGAACACTTTCCAGGCCACCGGCCAGTTGGTGAGCGACCATCGCCGGGGCCGTTTAGCTGGGGCGCGGGTCACCTTTTCAGCAGGCGACGACTGCTTTGCGGTCACCGTCATTGCGGACCGGCTTCCCCGCCGGCCGCGGGGCTGCAAATAGATTTAGATTCGTCGTTCATATTGCTTTCCTGCCGAATTTCACCCAACTGGGCATGCGGAATCCGCTGGCAATCTGGTGCAGTATGACAGCGATATGCAGCGGTTTCTATCCTTCTTATCGAACGGTCAGAGTTCGTGACCGTTGTGTTGCAGAGTTGTTTGATAACCGCGCGCTACGGTTTCGGTCGGATTTGGTCCTTCCTCACAGTACTTCCACACCGCGTCGACCCACCGCCACGGCCGCACGGTTTCACCAGCTCACGCGCGACGCCGTAGCCTGCTGATGCCGGTGCAGCCAGATAGGAAGGCGGTGAGCATTGTTCCGGATCCTGTTCTTTTCACCGCGCATCGCACCGAATACCGGCAATGCCATTCGGATGGTTGCGGCCACCGGAGCGGAACTGCATCTGGTCGAGCCGCTGGGCTTCGATCTGTCTGAGCCCAAGCTGCGCCGGGCCGGTCTCGACTACCACGACCTGGCCTCGGTGACCGTGCACGCCGACCTGGCCAGCGCCTGGCGGGCTCTGATGCCGGCGCGGGTCTTTGCCTTCACCGCGCACGCCGATTCGTCGTTCGCCGATATCGCCTACCAGCCCGGAGACGTTCTGATGTTCGGACCCGAACCCACCGGCCTAGACGCCGAGACCCTGGCCGACCCGCACGTCACCGGGCAGGTGCGCATCCCGATGCTCGCCGGACGGCGGTCACTGAATCTGTCTAATGCAGCTGCTGTTGCGGCCTATGAGGCCTGGCGCCAGCACGGTTTCGCCGGCGCTGTCTAGGTGATTTCGGCGCTCACCAGGTGTTCCAGTGGGTGAACTGCTCGGCCGGCAACCGCCGGGCCTTCTTGAAATCGGTGCCCTTGGTGTAAGCGATCGGGAACAGCCCGCCCTGGGCGAACTCACCGAACGGGATGCCCAGCACCTCAGCGGCCTGCTTCTCCCCCTTGCCGACCAGGTGCAGCGTGGTCCACGCCGAACCGAGCCCACGGGAGCGCAGCGCCAGCATGAAGCTCCACACCGCCGGCAGCAGCGAACCCCAGTACGACGCCTGCAGACCCGCATCCGCACCGTCGGGACGTCCCTCCAGACACGGGACCATCAGAACCGGAGCCTTCTCCATGTTCTCCATCAGGTAGACGGCCGAATCCATCACGGCGCCCATCTGCTCGTCGCGAATATCGCCACGCTCGGGCTTCTCCATGGCCAGGTACGGCGCGGCGTTGCTGCGATAGATGTCAGCCAACGCTTTTTTCTTGTCCGGGTCGGTGATGAACACGAACTGCCAGCCCTGGGCGTTGGAGCCGGTGGGCGCCTGCAGTGCGAGATCGAGGCACTCCATCAGCACCTCACGCGACACCGGCTTGTCGAAGTCCAGACGCTTACGGACCGATCGCGTCGAGTTCAACACTTCGTCGGCGGTGAGATTCAGGTTCATGGCCGCAGACTACCGCTCACCCGTGGACCGATTCAGATATCGCCCGCCGTACGGGATATTCCGCACGGCGACAACAACTTTCGACGGCTGCGGGGCCAGCTCAGCTGCCGGGCAGCTTCATCACCGCGCGCACGATCGGGATCAACGACTTGCGCCACTGCGCGGTCGGGATGCCGAACGGCGGGTCCAGGTTGAACACGCGCGCACTGGCGATGGTCTGCGACTCGGTGTACTTGAGCAGGCCCTCCGCACCATGACGACGGCCTACGCCCGAGATGCCCATACCGCCCATCGGGGCACCGAGGCTGCCCCAGGCCAGCGCGTAGCCCTCGTTGACGTTGACAGTCCCGGACCGCAGCCGGGCTGCGATCTGCTCGCCCTTGGCCGACGAGCCGGCCCACACGCTGGCATTGAGGCCGTACTTGGTGTCGTTGGCCTTGGCGATCGCCTCGTTGACGTCGGCCACCGGGTAGATGGACACCAGCGGACCGAATGTCTCATTGGCCGCGCACTCCATCTCGGTGGTGACGCCGGTGAGCACCGTCGGTTCGTAGAACAGCGGCCCGATATCCGGACGCGCGCTACCGCCGGCGATCACCGCGGCGCCCTTGACCTTGGCGTCGTCGACGTGGCCGGAAACGGTCTTGAGCTGCCCCTCGGAAATCAGGCTGCCCATGTCGACGGTCATGTCATAGGCGGTGCCGAGCTTCATGTTGCGCACTGCCTCGCCGAACGTGGCGGTGAACTGGTCTGCGACGGCCTGCTCGACGTAGATCCGCTCGATGGAGATGCACAGCTGACCGGCGTTGGAGAAGCAGGCCCTGATAGCCGCTGTGGCGGCCTTCTCCAGGTTGGCATCGCGCGTGATGATCATGGCGTTCTTGCCACCGAGTTCGGCAGAGAAACCGATGAGCCGACGACCGGCTTGTTCGGCGAGCTGGCTGCCGGTAGCCGATGAGCCGGTGAACATCAAGTAATCGCAGTTCTCGGCGATCGCATTGCCGACCACCGAACCCGGTCCGGGTACCACGGCGTAGAGCGCCCGCGGCAGGCCGGCCCGATACAACAGCTCGGCACAGGCCAGCGCGCAGTACGGAGTCTGGCTGTCCGGTTTGATCACCACGGCGTTACCCGCGAGAAGCGCCGGAACGGCATCGGACACCGTCAGGGTCATCGGGTAGTTCCACGGGGAGATGACGCCGACGACGCCCTTGGGCTGGTAACTGACCGAAGTCCGGCTGATGGCAGGCAGCAACGGCCGCACCCGATGGGGCTTGAGCAGCTTGCCGGCGACCTTGACGTAGTAGTCGGCGTTGGCGATGAGGTCGATCAGCTCTTCCTGGGCGGCCCAGCGCGCCTTTCCGGCCTCGGCCTGCAACAGGTCCATCAGGAATTCGCGGTTCTCGATGACCAGGTCCCGGTATCGGGCGATCACGTCGACCCGGTCGGATACCGAGCGTGATGACCAATCTTTCTGTGCAGCACGAGCTTTGGCGAAGGCCGCTTCGGTGTCAGCGGCATTGGCGACCGGGATCGTGGCGAGTGGCTTGCCGGTGAAGACTTCGTCGATGGTCCGCATCGGACGGGCGTCGACGTCCTCGATGGCAGCCAGTTGGCGCAGGCGGTCGAAAACCGATGCTGATGGTGCGGGCATGTTCTTCTCTCCCGATCAGGACCCTGTGCGGTGATGCGGTACCAGCGGTCACGGCTAACACTACGGGACTATAAAAGAGGGTTTTACAAATCCCTCCATATGTCAACGAGGTCGGCAAAATCGCCCATACTGTCCGGCGCTCACGCGATGCACAGGCTCACCGGAAGTCCCGCGACTTGGCCGTCACCCGCAGGTCCAGCCGACCCATCCGATCCGCCAGCACCGTCGCCGCACCACTGGCGTTCTGCACGATGCCCCGCACCAGCAGCGCCGGGGCACTCTGAGCCAACCGTCGATACCTGGCCCATACCCCCGGTGCGCACAACACGTTGACCATGCCGGTCTCGTCTTCCAGGTTGACGAATGTCACCCCCTGCGCCGTGGCCGGTCGCTGCCGATGGGTGACCGCACCGGCCACCAGAATCCGGGTACCGTCCGGCACCTCCAACAACCGGCAAGCGGGCACCACATTCAGCGCATCGAGGTCGGCCCGCAAGAACTGGGTCGGGTAACTGTCCGGGGACACCCCGGTGGCCCACACGTCAGCGGCGGCCAGTTCCAGCTCGCTCATGCCGGGCAGCTCCGGGATGGTCGACGACGACCCGACGCCGGGCAGCCGATCCGGCCGCTCGGTGGCCGCAGCCCCCGCAGCCCACAGACCTTCTCGCCGGCTGATCGCAAAACAACCCAGCGCACCGGAAGTCGCCAGCGCCTCGGTCTGCGGCACCGACAGTTGCACCCTTGCCGTCAGATCGAGCAGGGAAGCGTACGGCCCGTTGACTTCTCGCTCGTCGACGATGCGCTGCGCCAACTCGTCACCGATGTGTCGGACCGCCCCCAAACCCAATCGCACCTCGGTGCCACGGTTCTCGCATGTCGCGTATGACAGGCTGGCATTCACATCCGGCCCGTGCACCAGCACCCCGTGCCGACGGGCATCGGCCACCAGTGACTGCGGCGAGTAGAAGCCCATCGGCTGAGCCCGCAGCAGCGCCGCACAGAACACCGCGGGGTGGTGCAGCTTGAACCACGACGAGGAGAACACCAGCGACGCAAAGCTCAGCGCGTGACTCTCCGGAAAGCCGAAATTGGCGAAGGCTTCGAGCTTTTCGTAGATCCGGTCGGCGGTGTTCCCGGTGATCCCGTGCAATTCGCGCATGCCGTCGTAGAACCGACCGCGCAGCCGTTGCATCCGTTCGGTCGATCGTTTGGAGCCCATGGCCCGGCGCAGCTGGTCGGCTTCGGCCGGGGTGAAGCCCGCACAGTCCACGGCCAATTGCATGAGCTGTTCCTGAAACAGCGGCACCCCCAGCGTCCTATCCAACGCCGGCTTCATCGAATCATGTTCACAGTCCGGCTTTTCCAGCCCATTGTGCCGCCGGATGTACGGGTGTACCGAACCGCCCTGAATCGGTCCCGGTCGGATCAGCGCCACCTCGACCACCAGGTCGTAGAACTTTTTGGGTTTCAGCCGGGGCAGGGTGGCCATCTGCGCCCGGGATTCGACCTGAAACACCCCGACTGAGTCAGCCCGCTGCAGCATCTCGTACACCGCGGGTTCGGACAGGTCCAGCTTGGCCAGCTCCACCTCGATGCCCTTGTGCTCTTTGGACAGATCGATCATGTAGTGCAGGGCCGAGAGCATGCCCAGGCCCAGCAGGTCGAACTTCACCAAACCGATTGCCGCACAGTCATCTTTATCCCATTGCAGCACGCTGCGGTTTTCCATCCGCGCCCACTCGACCGGGCACACATCGGCGATCGGCCGGTCGCAGATCACCATGCCACCGGAGTGAATTCCCATGTGGCGCGGGAGATTTCTGATCTGCAGCGCAAGGTCGATCACCTGCTCGGGAATGTCTTGAACATCCGGGTCGTCGGGCGACATTCCGTTCCACCTGCTGATCTGTTTGCTCCAGGCGTCCTGCTGCCCCTGCGAAAAGCCAAGGGCCCGAGCCATATCCCGCACTGCACTGCGGCCGCGGTAGGTAATGACGTTGGCCACCTGCGCCGCGTAGTCACGGCCGTATTTGGCGTAGACATGCTGGATGACCTGCTCGCGCAGGTCCGATTCGATGTCGATATCGATGTCCGGTGGGCCGTCACGGGCCGGGGACAAGAACCGTTCGAACAGCAACTCGTTGGCGACCGGGTCAACGTTGGTGATGCCCAGGGCGTAGCAGACCGCCGAGTTGGCCGCCGAACCCCGGCCCTGGCACAGGATATTGCTGCGCCGGCAGAACTCGGTGATGTCGTGTACCACCAGGAAATAGCCTGGGAAGTTTAGTTGCTCAATGACTTTCAGTTCATGTTCAATCTGCGCGTATGCCTTCTCCGCGCCTGCCTTCGGCCCGTATCGACACGCCGCCCCGGAAGCCACCAACTCACGCAGCCAACTGCTCTCGGTATGCCCGATCGGCACGTCGAACGGTGGCAACTGTGGCGCAATCAAACGCAATTCGAATGCACACTGCTCCCCCAACTCAGCGGCGGCCGACACCGCGCCCGGATGGTGCGCGAACATCCGGGACATCTCAGTACCCGACCGCAGGTGCACTCCACCGAGCGGGGCCAGCCACCCCTCGGCCTCGTCCATCGAGTTTCTGGCCCTGATCGCGCCCATCGCCATGGCCAGCCGCCCACGGGACGGCTGCGCGAAATGCGCTGCGGTGGTGGCGATGACGTCCAAGCCGAACCGCGGTGCCAGCGCAGCCAGCATGGCATTGC
Source organism: Mycobacterium sp. OTB74 (assembly GCF_029892685.1). Taxonomy (GTDB): domain Bacteria; phylum Actinomycetota; class Actinomycetes; order Mycobacteriales; family Mycobacteriaceae; genus Mycobacterium. The sequence continues at coordinate 36,430 of NZ_JARXVD010000027.1, forward strand.
GCTCGTCATCGAGCGGGTGCCCGTGCTGGGTCAGCTCGACACTGACCCGACTGGCGCCGAACCGGTCCACCAAGTCGGCCAACGCCTTATCCGCGGCCTCCACACCACCCGACGACAATGCCTGCCGCACATGACCTTTGCGGCAACCGGTGAGAATCTGCCAATGGCCGCCGGCCGCCTCGGTGAGGACATTCAGGTCGTAGCTCAGCACCCCCTTCTGACCGCCGGCCAGGTGCGCCCTGGCAAGTTCCCTGGACAATCGCCGGTATCCCTCGGGCCCGCGGGCCAAGACCAGCAGATGCGGGCCGGGTGGATCCGGAAGCTCGGTCCGGGCTACGTTCCCCAGCGACAGTTCGGCACCGAAAACCGTCGCCATGTTGAGCTCTTTGGCAGCTTCGGCGAACCGGACGACGCCATAGAGCCCGTCATGGTCGGTCAGCGCGATGGCCCGCAAGTCCAGCCGGACAGCCTCCTCCACCAGCTCCTCCGGGGTGCTGGCGCCGTCCAGAAAGCTATATGCGGAGTGGGTGTGCAACTCGGCATACGGAACCGAGGTGGCCGGCCGGGCCGGGCGGTCCACCGGCCGATAGTTGCCTCGCTTGCGCGACCAGGCCGGACTGTCGCCGCCATCAGCCGGCGCCTCAGGAGATGCACCGGCAACCCGCGGCTTGCCGGACAGCACCCGCTGCATCTCCGCCCAGCTCGGCGGCCCGTTGTGCCAACCCATCGCTTCAGCGTATTCGAAACTTTGTTCGATTGCTACGCGCCTGATGGCGGGTGCGCGCCAGCAACGCTTGACGCTCCGCTATTAATTGACGTAGACGAAACCAGCGCAGCACCATGCCGCCTGATAACCGCGAGAGGTGAGACGTGCAGTTAATCGACGCCACCACCGATGCAGCTGCGGCCCGGGTCTCGCGTCGGCGACTCATTACCCTCCTGGCCGCGACCTTTCTGTTCAACGTGACCGGCTTTGCGGTAATCAGCGCGGCAGCATCGGTACTTCTGCCCACCCAGGTTGCGGCGACAGATCCGTTGGGCAAGGTCAGTGTCATCGGATTCCTCGGGGCGGTCGGTGCGATCGCCGCCGCCGGGGTCCCGCCGATTGTGGGAGCCCTGTCTGATCGCACCCGTAGCCGGTGGGGCCGGCGCACACCGTGGATCCTGGCCGGGGGTGTGACGTCGAGCGTGGCGTTCATCTTGCTCGGCATGCAGACCTCATTGGGCTGGCTGGCGTTGTGCTGGTTCCTGGTGCACGGCACGGTCAACATCGGGATGTGCATCGTGTCGGCCGTCGTCGCTGACCGCGTCCCGGTGCGCCAGCTCGGGCTGGCCGGCACGATCAACTCGGCCACCATCCCGTTGGGCGGTGCTATAGGCGCCATCCTTGGTGCGCGAGCCACGCACGCAATGACCTTCGCCTACATCGCCTTCGGCGTTGCCGTGCTTATCGTCTCGCTACCGCTGGCCCGAGTCGCGCGAGAACAGCTGGGGCCACCGGACGGTAACCAACCCGCCCATGCCAACACCGCTTCCCTAGCGTCCCGAGCCGCTCGTGAGATCAACGCAATGTTCGCGATGTTCCGAACCCCGGACTATCGATACTTCTTTGCCGTCCGGGCCATGATCATCTTCGGCTATTCGACCGCCGCCGCCCTCGCGCTGTACATCTTGACGGACTACCTCAAACTGCCCGCCGGCATGCACCCGACCGATGCCCTTGCGACCCTGGCCGTCGTCGAAATGATGGGGTTCCTGCTGGGTGGCGCCATCGTCGGACCGCTGGCCGATCGCCTTGGGCGACGCAAGATCTTTGTCACGGTATCGGCACTGCTGGTCTCCATTGCCCTTACGCTGCCTGCATTTTCGCCGATCTGGCACACCCAACTTGTCGCAGGTGCCATCGGTGCGCTCGGCTTCGGCGGATACTTCGCCGTAGACCATGCGCTGGTGATCCAGGTACTGCCCACCCACAACGACGCCGGCCGGGATCTGGGCACCATCCACATCGCGATGACAGCGCCACAGGTCCTGGCGGCCCCATTCGCCGCATTTCTGATCAATGAATTCGGTTATCCGACATTGTTTCTGGTCGCGAGTGCACTGGTACTCGTCGGTTCACTCTTCGTGATTCCGATCCGATGCGTGCGGTGAGAGGTCTCACGGCGGCCTTTGGCGATCGACGACTGCAACATTCAGGCGTATCGCGCCCCGACAATGCGATTGCATGCGAAGGCATCTGACAGGTAAGCCGTGGTCACCCTGATCGGCGATGTCTAGATACACACGGCTTGTCGGATGGCCGCCAGTCAGGAACATCCGGCGGTTGGCAGCAGTTGCAAGCTAGTGGGACTGACCTGCCACCGGCAGAAGATGTCGAACCCACGACACTTTGGAGTGTTGTCATGCCACTGGTACGGATCGATCTGCTTGCCACGTACACCGCCGAAGAGCGCAAGGCCATCGGGGACTGTGTCCAACGCGCGATGATCGACACCCTCAATGTCCCTGAACGAGACCGTTTCCAAATCATCACCACTCACTCGCCCGCTGACTTCGATTTCGATCGTTCCTATCTCGACATCGAACGAACCGACCGCTTCGTGCTCGTCGAGGTCACACTGTCCACGGGGCGTACCGCAGAAGCGAAGCAGGCGTTCTACGCACGACTGGCCGAGTTGCTTACCGGAGCCGTAGGGCTTCGCCCCGAAGATCTCGCCGTCGCGTTGATTGAAAACCAGCGCCAAGACTGGTCGTTCGGAAAGGGCGAAGCGAGCTATGTGGTGCTACCCCGAGAGCAGTGGCGCTGACCGGCTCGCACTTCATCCAAACATACGCCCCAACTGTAAGATTTACGGCAAGGGTTGCAGTAAAACTGCCAATGCGTCGCTGTTTACGTTCTAGCATCAGCTCGTGACAGTTTCTTCACCTGCGTCCGACGGTGCTATCGCGCCCAATCAAGCGCCCCTGCCGCTTAGCGAACGGCGCTACGACTGGCTGTTTATCGCCGCGTTTGTCCTGTTCGCGTCGACATCTTTCTGCGGCGACTTAGTCAACTTGCTCATGCGACCGGATCCGGACTCGCCATACCTGATGGCCCGGCTGGTCTACCGTGTTTACGCCGAGGGCGCCGATCCACTCCTGATTGCCAATCCCCGCTTTCTGCAGGCGGGCGCGGGGGTCTCTGCGCTAGTCTTCGGCTCGTTTTACCTCGTGCTGATCTACGCCTTCGTCAAAGGACGTGACTGGATTCGGCTGCCGTCGATTTTTTACGCCGGAATGGTTGTGCAGACGACGTTTCTCGTGCTCGTTGTTGGAATTGCGGGTGATGCGCCGTTGTTCAAGATGGTCTGCGGCGCCGCCTACACCGGCTTTGACTACACGTTCACCGATGTCCCGAAGGTGTTGTTGTACAACGTGCCTTATATCGTGATCCCTCTGTTGTTGGTCGCACGCATGTGGCGGCCGCATCCTTTCTGCCGCCCGATCGGCCGCCGCAACTAGCGGAGAGGATCGATTACGTCCGCCGTTCACTGCTCGGACACAGCCGCCGTCGATGGCGTGCCGCTCACGGTGACCGTGACGGTTGCGACGCCGGGGTCTGATGCGATCACCAATTGCTGGGCGCCCGGTGCCGAAATCACTTGTTCACCAGTCACATTGATCTTTAACCGTTGAGGAACTGCACTGTTGCATAGCCGGCGGGCGCATAGCTGTCGCGGCCGATCACCGTCACCGGTTCAGCGGTACAGCGGACCGCGACATTTGCGCGAACATTTTCCGGCACCGCCGTTCTGCGTGGCACGGATCCATTCCGGTAATACCAGCCGCAAGAACGTCCACGACGCCTGGTGGCAACCGGTTCCCATGGAAGAGGTCACCACCCTCATGGGACGCGAATGGTCGGAGCATTGGGCAGTCTACTTCGTTCAGCACCACCGTCGGCTTCTCAATCTGATGCACGCCTCAGCCGACGAACTTCGCACACTTCTGTGCTGAAAAAGCTTGGCACCGCGCACGACCGAATCGCAGAATATGCGGCGCGTCCCAGAGGGCGGGCCAGTTGGCGCGATGTCCACCGAAGCCACACCGCACTCACAGCTGGTGTGATGGATTGGTGACGCGGCGGGCGTACACCGGCGTCGTGATGTCGGTCGTAGATGCCGGGCGGCGGGTGGTGAACACGCGTAATACCACCACCGCGGCGCGGTCGGCATCCCGGGCGATGTCCCGGCAAGGCGGTCAGACATGCGTGCGCCCCTCACAGGTAGCGGTCGCGGGCTCACCGCTTTTGGTGCTGAACGAGTTCCGCACTCTGATAGTCGACGCCGACCGCCGCGCTTCTCTGCCTCAGCTCGCGCGAACGCGGGTTGCTAACAAGCATCAAAGCCACTGCGAACGAGACACTTTCGCGATGCGTGTGACCGATCAAACGGCGCTCAACGCAGACCTGCCAGCGCCCACATCCGGTCCGGCGACGGCCTCCATAACAGATCGGCACGGCGTCTGCGCCGGGAGTTGCCCTCGCTGTCAGGAGCGGTCAACTGTTCGGGGCAGCGTCGAGGTCGGACGCGTCGGTGAGTCGCACGAGCAGCAAGCCGATCGGGTCGCCGAGGAGGTAATGCGTGCCGCTGATGGGCAACCTGACGACGGATCTGCGGTGGGCTCACACAGTGCTCGCGTCAACCCCGCCCCACCGACAATCCAGCACACATCTGGTGCGCGCCATCGCGCGGACACACGTCCGACGGTCGCCGCGTCGAGAATGGTCAATGACAGCTTGCGCACCGAGGGCCAGCCGCTCGATGCCGGTTCCCGCGAATTCATGGAAGCGCGCTTCGGACACAACTTCAGCCACGTGAGAGTGCATACCGGAGCGCAAGCGAACGCGTCGGCAGGCGCCCTGCGCGCCTGCGCATACACCAGCGGTAGCCACGTGGTGTTCGGCGCCAATCAATACGAACCGCATACAAGCGCCGGCCGACGGCTGCTCGCGCACGAGTTGGCCCACGTTGTACAACAAGATTTGTCGCCGCATCGTGTTGCCATACCCGTACAACGCAAGCCGGCCAAGCCAGCCGACAGCGGCCCCGCGGCCCAGCACATCGACGATGTGTATGGTGCCGGCACATTCCTCAGCGCGGAACGCTGGCGGTTTCTGCTCAACGCGGCGCAGAACGCGTTCAACCGAGCCGACCTAGAGGCGGCCACCCTCTACTACTCGATCCTCTGCACCGACCTGGCGACGCTGGCCCAGGCGGATCTGGTGACGAGTTCGCACGAAGTCCATTACGTCGATTGCGACAGAGACAAGCACTGCACGGGCACACGAAAGGGCGTCAATTTCACATGGGCCACGTGGGGAAGCGCCCAGGCCACCACCGGTTTCGTCGATGACGCGACCGGCGAGTTTCCTGCCGGCCCGTGGCGGCCGGGGGCGCATCAGTCGCTGGCGATCGTGCTGTCGCGCAGCGCCTTTGTGCCCGACAAAACCGTGTCACTGGGCATCTTGCGTCACGAGATGAGCCATGCCGGGGACGACGCCGCCAATGCGGCAAAAATGGTGCGCGCAGGCAGCGCGACCCCTGGTGGACTGATCAACAACGCCGGCTTAGAGGTGCGCGGTTACGCCGAAGGTTTCATGACGATGTTCAAGCTCACGTCGCCTGCCCCGACCGACTTTACGGTGCCAGCATTCATTGAATTGCTTGGCGTGGCTGACTTCTGGCACTTCGCGGAGGAAGACATTCGCAAAGGCACGTTGCGCCGTCTGCAGAGATACTTCTGTGACGAGCTCGACGGCCCGCATCGCAAGTCTCTCGAAGACTTCCTGCGGGTCGAGTCTGCGCGCACGTGGCCGTCGGAAAAGACAAGCCCCAAAGACACCAGACCGGGGCGGCCCGATTTCTTCCACCGGTTGCGAGACAGCATCGCGACATGCACGACGACCGTAGCGCCGAAATAAATAATGGTACGAGGTTCGTGTAGTACTCCACCACCTGCGACGCCGACAAGATCATCGTGGTCATTTTGTCTGACGACGAGGCGTCGGCGCGGGCTCGGCACCCACTACTGACTACACCGCATTTAATAAAAATAGCCGAATTGGGGATCGAATCGCGCACGCACGCGCGAGAACACTGCCCCCACGCCACGACGGCACGACGGCACGAATCAGATTCGAGGCCGCGCCCCAAGGAAATCAGCTTCCCAACGTTTTCGAATGCGCCCGTCACGCCTACCTAGCATCCCCACCACGGCCCGACGGGCCCCTGGTATCCGTATGGCTTGCCGATTTACGGTGTATATCGCGGCCAAACCTGGCGATAGGTCTCTAATCGAATAGCAAAGGCGCGCGCCGACATTCGGCGGCGGGCGAACGGTCACGCCGCAGCCAGACCACAGCCGCAGCCAGACCACAGCCGCAGCTAGCGCCGCAAAGAGCCATCACTGCCGCAACGACAATGAGAATCCCCGCCTTCAGTAAATGATAGAACCGCCGAATTCAAATACGAAGAACCTTTAGGCGGCCTCATTGCGTGTCTTAGCCAGCCGTTTCGGGATCTGGAACGGGGTCGGACGGACCTGGCGCCTGCTTGCGCTGTGCGAGTTGATACTTCACCACGGCGACCAACGCCTTCGGATTGCGGGCGAACATTTTTGCGGCCTGGAATCCCACTTTGACCGTCTGACTAAATGTCAGTTCCTGCGCTGGCTCCATGCTTCGTACCTCCCCGGGATGCTGATCGCTTCGGAACAATAGCAAGGTTCGGCACGCTGACCGCCAGCCTGTTCGGGGCTGGTTGGCAGCTTAGGCCCATGAGTAGTGCTCGCGACGGTCGCTGTTCACGTCGTGCGCGGCCCCAAAGACTGAGTTCGGAAAGAGCTGACCGACCGAGTCGGTCAGCTCATTTTGATCAGGCCGTCCGACGATGCGTCGCACCCCCACCCCGCTGCCGCCCCACGCCAGCCGGCAAATCCCCAGCTCGACAAACCGGTATCGCTCGCCGCCTTCTGCATCCCGATCCAGACGCAGACCGGCTCGCGCCGGTTCGGGACCGCCCTTGATTGCCTTCGGTCCGGTCGCCTGGGGAACTCCCCGCGGGCGACCCAGCGCCCTGGCACGATGACACACATGGCCCGCCTATCCCCGCGAGCAACGGCCCAAAAGCCGAAAGCAGCGGCGGTCGATCCCGTCACCCGCGCTTTCGAGACGGTCATCGCAAAGGTGCGAACGCTGCGGCTGGATGGCCAAGTCGCGGACTATATCCCGGAGCTTGCGAAGGCCGACCCTGAGGAGTTCGCAATCGCGGCGACCTCGGTCTCCGGCCACGTCTATAACGCGGGCGATTCGAGCAGCTTATTTACAATCCAGTCGATCTCGAAGGCGTTCGTGTATGCGCTTGCGCTCTCCGTCCATGGGTTCGAGGCGGTCCTGCGTCACGTCGGGGTGGAGCCTAGCGGGGAGCCGTTCAATGCGATCAGCTTCGATGAGCGAAACCGTCCCGCGAACCCGCTCATCAATGCCGGTGCCGTGGTCACCACCTCCCTCATCCCCGCCGCGAGTAGTGAGGAACGGTTCGAGCAGATCCTGGCCGGTCTGTCGTCGTTCGCCGGCCGGGAGCTGGACGTCAACGAGGCGGTCTATGCGTCCGAGTCGGCCACAGGCGACCGCAACCGGGCGCTCGCTATGCTCGCACGTTCTTACGGGGTGCTCGACAGCGACGTGGACGCCGCCATCGAACCGTACTTCCGGCAGTGTGCGCTAATGGTCGACTGCACCGATCTGGCCGTCATGGGCGCCACACTCGCCAACCACGGCCAGAACCCCATCACCGGGCGCCAGGTGGTCTCACCGATAGTCGCCCGGCAGGTGCTGTCGCTGATGTCGAGCTGTGGCATGTACGACCGCTCGGGGCAGTGGCTGTTCGACGTCGGCATGCCCGCGAAGTCCGGTGTCGGCGGCGGTATCGTCGCTGTCGCCCCGGGCGAGTACGGCATCGGCGTCTACAGTCCGCCGCTGGATATCGCAGGAAACAGCAGCCGCGGCGTAGTGGCCCTTCGCGCTCTCGCCGAGGAGTTCGGGCTGCACCTGTTCAACCACCCCGCACGGCCGGCATCGCCGGTCGCGAGGATTACGACGAACGACGGTGACGGCGCGATCACCCTCCACCTGCGCGGCACGATCGATTTCGTTGCTGCCGAACAGATCGTCTACGCCGCAGCGGAAGCACTCACCGAAGGTGCGGGCACAAGATTGGTGCTGGATCTCGCCGACGTCACCGCTGTCACCACGGTGGCCACCCGACTCATCCGCGACCTCCCCGACCATTCCGGGATGACCCGCGGCAGGCAAGTGACCGTGCACGATCCGTCCGGTGTCCTTGCGAACTGACCGGCGCCGCTCCCAAGCTCCGGCGTACTAACCGAATCCTGAGACGCACCCTCTCGCACGCAGGGTCACCGCAACGGCGACCAAGGTGCGTTCGTGGCTCACGGCGCAGCAGGAGGTCTCGTTCGCCTCAGCACAGGTGATCCTTTTCGTCAAGGGTGCGCAGATATCGTAAAACGTGCTGTCGGCGAGGTGAATAGCGGTGTGCAGCAGCAGAAACGCCGGTGCCCGGCCATCCGATCAGCGGTTCGTACTCGCGGACGATGCGAGGGTCCCCCTTCACGCACTCTGCGGGTAATCCGTTGTCGGGCGGCACTATTCACCACAGCGACGCGGGCTCGCAGTACACCTCACGATAGGTCCACGGAGCCCAACCGGGTGCACCACCACCACTTTTAGGATACCGCGACCCCGGGGGCTTGCCGCAAGGCCCCGGGTATAGCTCAGAATCCTTGGGTCACAACGTGACTGATATTGAGCTGCCTTGAGGGGGACACATGACAGACACCGATGTGATCATCGTGGGCGCCGGACCAACCGGCCTGATGCTCGCGGCCGAGCTCGGCCTTGCCGGGATCAATCCGCTGGTACTGGAACGGTTGCCCGAAATCCGTGAAGTCGCCAAGGCCGGCGGCCTCGGTGGTCGGATCCTGGATCTGCTGCGCTACCGCAAGCTCGGGGACGAGCTTGAGGCCGTAGCGGGTGTGCCGGTCACAGCCTCACTTCCGTTCGGAGGCATCCACGTTGACCTGACCGTGCTGGATGACTCACCCATGCGGGTACAGCGGATTCCGCAGCCGAAACTGGAAGCCCTACTGCAGGAACATGTTCGAGGCCTCGATATCGAGGTCCGGCGTGGCCACGAGGTGACCGGACTGAGCCAGGACGACAGCACGGTACACCTGGACGTCCAAGGTCCGGTCAGGCCGTACCAGGTCAGCGCCCGCTACGTGATCGGGTGCGACGGAGTGCGCAGCCGGGTGCGGGAACTGGCCGGCATCGAATTCCCCGGCATCACCTATCCAGAGGTCCATCGACTGGCCACCGTCACGATGCCCGAGGAAATCACCGTCCGCGAGGACGGCGACTACGACGTCCCTGGCTACGGCCGCCTGCGGTGGGGTTACACCCAGACCGAGGGCGGGGTGTTCGCCATCGCGTCGTCCGCTCCAGGGCAACTGGGCATCTACACCAGCGAGGTGCCGGACCGTGAGTACGACGATGACGAGCCGATGACGCTCGCGGAGCTTCGCAACAGCATTCGCCGGGTGCTCGGCGCAGAGATACCGCTGGGTGAGCCAAAACGGTTGACCCGCTTCACTTATGCGGCGCGGCACGCCGATCGTTATGTGGCTGACCGAGTGATGCTGGCTGGAGACGCAGCCCACCAGATTCCGACCGGCGGAGTGGCGGTGTCGGCCGGGATGCTCGATGCCGTGAACTTGGCCTGGAAACTCGCGGCAACGACGCACGGCACCGCACCGGACGGACTGCTCGATACCTACCACCATGAACGCCACTACGCCGGCGAATGCCTGCTGCTGCATGCCCAGGCCCAGGTGGCGCTGCGGCGCGGGCATGATCCGGCCGCTGAAGCGCTGCGAAAAGTGTTCGGCGAGTTGCTGACTGACCCGCAGACCGCCTACCGGGTCGGGGCGATGATCGCCGGCGCGGATGTCCGTTACCCAATGCCCGGCGGTCCACAGCATGCTCTCGCGGGAACATTGGCGGCGAACCTGCCGGACAACATCCCCGAAGTGATGCGATCGGCGCGGCCGGTGTTCGTCGATCTCACGGGTAGCAGCGACCTGCAGGAAGTAGCCGCGCCGTGGCGCCGTCGCATCGAAATACTCAGTGCCGCAACCGATGATCGGTTGTGCGATGCCATGCTGATCCGCCCCGATGCACACATTGCCTGGGCAGCAGAAGTTGGTGAGCCGGCCGAAACTGCAGCAGGTGGCTTGCAGGAAGCGCTGCGCTACTGGTTCGGCGATCCCGCATTGCCGTGAATTCGATGTTCTCGATGAAGACGGCCCAGTCCAGCATGTCGCTGGACTGGGCCTGAGGCCAGCGCTTTGTCAACGACGCTGTTCAGCTCGCTGGCGCTCCTCAGCAAGTCGGGCACCGGTGCGTGCCGCGTCAGCTTCTGCTTCCTTCTTTGCCGCGTCGCGTTGTGCGTCCGCCTTGTCTCCTTGGGCCTGGCCTTCTCGCACCAGATCGTCGCGACCGGCCACGGTGCCGATGACTTCCTTGGCCTTACCCTTGACGCCTTCGACGACGCCGCGGACGGCTTCCTCAGGTCCAGTGTTTTTCTTCTTGGTCATGTCTGCCCCTTCCGGTGCTGGATCAGATTGGTCCTGCACGGAGAACGTTTCCCCACGCAGTCCAAGACTTCCCGCCACGGACGAACACCAAACTTCAATTACTGCGATCTACCCCACACAAGTTAAATACGGCCGTCCCACAGGACACTCCGTCGGTCATATTCGATGTTTGACGGGCCGCAGTCCTGGGTACGACAGCACGCAGGCGGCACCGGAGAACCTCCCCATGGCGGGCCAATCACCCACGAGCAGTCCCCAATATTCGCGGACAGCGATGAATTCTGTCGGCCGCAGCGGTCTACTCGTATGTGAGGCTCTCGAGCGCCTTTGAGGAGGAATAATGACCCAGCAGACCGCCCCCGCCCTGCCACCAGTCGTCGACAACGACACCTGGCGCGCCGCCCTCGACGAATTGCGCCGTCGTGAGAAAGCCGCGACCAGAGAACTCGATGCCATTGCCGCTCAGCGTCGGCGGTTACCGATGGTGCAAATGCCCGACTACACACTGATCGGCGCCGACGGCCCGATCCGCCTGGCCGACATCTTCGACGGCCGGCCCCAGTTGATCGTCTACAACCACATGTGGACCGACGGCGCCGAATGGCAGTGCGGTGGCTGCACCGGATACACCTCGCAGTTCACCCGGCTGGATTTCCTGGACAGCTACGACGCCCGGTTCGTCATCGTCACCAATGGCCCCATCGACGAAGCTCTGGCCTATAAGGCCAAGGTGGGCAACAAGATGGACTGGTACTCGTCCTCAGACAGCAGCTTCGGAACCGATGTCGACGCCCCACCCGGCGGCGGATTTGCAGTGAATGTGTTTCTGCGAGAAGGCAATACGGTGTACCGGACGTGGCATACGAACGGCCGGGGGACCGAACAGCTGAGCTACACCTTCCCGCTGATCGACGTCCTGCCTTACGGCCGCCAGGAACAGTGGCAGGATTCGCCCGAGGGCTGGCCCAAGTCGCCGACGTACTCCAACTGGCTCGGCTCTCCCGATATCGCACGAGCCTACGGACCGAACGGAGAGAACCGATGACCAGTGACTCGTTGACCGACGAACGCTATGTCGCCACCCGCACCATTGCCGCGGCACCTGCGGCGGTATTCGCGATACTGGCCGACCCGGCCCGGCACAAGGACACCGAGCCGGGCGACTGGGTGCGCGACGCCGTCGACACCAAGCCCATCACCGCCGCCGGACAGATTTTCGCCATGAACATGTTCTACCCCCGTGCGGGCGGCCACTACGTGACACACAACCTGGTGACCGAATTCGAACGGGACAAGACCATTGCGTGGGCGACCGGCAGTCTGACCGAGTCGGGCGAGCACCAACCCGGTGGTTGGTGGTGGCGCTACGACCTGGCCCCTAACGGGACGGGCACCGATGTCACCCTGACCTACGACTGGACCGGAACCCCGCAATCTTTCCGCGACCAGATCGGTGGCATGCCGCCGTTCGACGTGACGTTCATCGAGCAGTCGCTGACCGCATTGGACCGCGCGGTCACCGGGTGATTTGGGCGCGCTGCGTCTCGCTCAGCGACACGCAGCGGGCCGAAATCGCAATAGCCCGAGTCGCCCGCGTCTGTGCGACAACTTCTGTGCAGCAGGGGATTTGTCGCACAGAGGCGGGCACATTCACCCATTCGCTTCAGCCCGGGACGCGTGCGACAGGTGCGACCAGAGCGGCCGCAGTCCCTAGTCAACGTACTCGGCTGTGCCGTCCTCCAGCACCAGTCGGGCATTGCTGCCGTCAACGTCTGCGGCCTCGGTGCGGAACACCGCATGCCCGGCCTCGGTGCGCCACACCGACGTGGTCAGCGTTTCGCCGGGGAACACCGGCGAGGTGAACCGCGCGCCGATGGCCTTGATCTTGGAGGCATCCCCGCTACCGAGCGAAGCGACCAGCACCCGGCCGGCCACTCCGTAGGTGCACAGGCCGTGCAGGATCGGCTTCGGGAAGCCGGCCAGGTTCTGCGCGAACCAGGGGTCGCTGTGCAGCGGGTTGCGGTCACCGGAGAGCCGGTAGATCAGCGGCTGGTCCTCGGTGGTCGGCAGCGCCACCATGACGTCGGGGTCGCGGTCCGGGATCGCCGGAGCCCCGGCCCGCTCCCCTGGCTGCCCGCCGAATCCACCCTCGCCCCGGATCACCGCGGTGGACCAGGATTCGGCGATGACGTTTCCGGCGTCATCGGTGCCAGTGCCCTTGAGAACCAGGATGGCGTTCTTGCCCTCGCCCTTGTCCTGGATATCGGCGACCTCGGAGGTCACGTTGAGCTTGCCCGACGGCGGCAGCGGCGCGTGCAGGCGAATCTGCTGCGAGCCGTGCAGCAGCATCGCCCAATTGAAAGATCCGACCTCGGCGGCCGCACCCCACGCCGGGCATGCGATGACCGCGTAGGTCGGCAGCACCTGCTGCGTGATGTCGTGGCTGTTCTCGGTAGTGAATGCCAAATCCTTGGTGCCGCAACCCACTCCGAGCGCATACAACAGCGTGTCGCGTTCGGTCCATTCGAACGGCTGTGGTGGGGTCTTGGCCCCGATGGCGTTGGGGTTGATCGGCATGCGGCGTTCTCCCTTACAGATTCAGGTGTGATCTAGACGGACCATACGCGCTGTTGACCTTTGCCTGCGAGAGGTTCACGATGGCACCCATGCGCTATGTCGTTACCGGCGGTACTGGGTTTATCGGCCGCCGCGTCGTCAGCCGGATTCTGGATTCGCGCGACGACGCCGAAGTGTTCGTTCTGGTTCGGCGGGCGTCACTGTCCCGATTCGAACAACTGGCTGCGGACTGGGGACCTCGAGCCAAACCGCTCGTCGGCGACCTGACGTCGGCCGGCCTCGGATTGTCCGACGAGAATCTCGCCGAACTCGGTGAGGTCAGCCACGTGGTGCACTGCGCCGCCATCTATGACATGACGGTCGATGCCGAGACCCAACGGGCGGCCAATGTCGATGGCACCCGGGCGGTGATCGAATTGGCCCTGCGGACGGACGCCACCCTGCACCATGTGTCGTCGATTGCGGTGGCCGGGAACTTCCGTGGGGAGTTCACCGAGGACGACTTCGACGTCTCCCAAGAACTGCCGACGCCGTACCACCAGACCAAGTTCGAAGCCGAACAGCTGGTGCGCGCCACCCCGGGACTGCACTACCGGATATACCGGCCGGCGGTTGTAGTCGGCGACTCGCGCACCGGTGAGATGGACAAGATCGACGGCCCTTACTACTTCTTCGGCATACTGTCGCGGTTGGCCGTGCTACCCAAGTTCACCCCGATGTTGGTGCCCGACACCGGCCGTACCAACATCGTGACGGTGGACTTCGTTGTTGATGCGGTTGTCCATCTGATGCATATCGACGGCAGAGACGGCCAGACCTTCCACCTGACGGCACCGAAAACCGTTGGGCTGAAAGATATCTACCGCGGAGTCGCGCGGGAGGCTGGGCTGCCGCCGCTGCGCGGCACGCTGCCGAGGGCCACCGCCACCCCGGTTCTGAACGCCACGGGCCGGGTCAAGGCGCTACGCAACATCGCAGCCACTCAGCTGGGCATTCCCGGCGAGGTGCTCGACGTGGTCGACCTGGCCCCGACGTTCACCGCCGACAAGACTGCCAGTGCCCTGGAGGGCACTGGCATCGCCGTTCCTGAATTCGCTTCCTACGCACCGAAATTGTGGCGGTATTGGGCTGAGCACCTGAATCCCGATCGAGCCCGTCGGGATGACCCGCGTGGCCCACTGGTTGGGCGCAACGTGATCATCACCGGAGCATCGAGCGGCATCGGCCGGGCTTCGGCCATCGCCGTCGCCGAACGCGGTGGTCGGGTGTTCGCGCTGGCCCGGAGCGTCGACGCGCTCGACGAACTGGTTGCAGAGATCCACGAATTCGGTGGTGAAGCATACGCTTTCGCCTGTGACGTTGCCGACGGCGCATCCGTCGAGCACACCGTCAAGGACATCCTGGGCCGGTTCGACCACGTCGACTATCTGGTCAACAACGCCGGCCGGTCCATCCGCCGGTCGGTGGTCAATTCCACCGACCGGTTCCATGACTACGAACGGGTGATGGCGGTCAACTACTTCGGCGCTGTGCGCATGGTGCTCGCACTGTTGCCGCACTGGAAAGAGCGCCGATTCGGCCACGTGGTGAACGTGTCCAGCGCCGGCGTACAAGCCATCAGCCCGAAGTACAGCGCCTACGTGCCCAGCAAGGCGGCACTCGACGCATTCTCCGAAGTGGTTGGCACCGAAACACTTTCGGACCACATTACGTTCACCAACATCCATATGCCACTGGTTGAGACGCCGATGATCGCACCGTCGAAGCGGTTGAACCCGATGACGCCGATCACTGCCGAGCATGCTGCTGCGATGGTGGTGCGCGCTCTGGTGGAGAAGCCGGCGCGGATCGACACTCCGGTGGGAACGCTGGCCGATCTGGGCACGTACTTCACCCCGAAGTTGTCTCGCCGGGTGCTGCATCAGCTGTATCTGGGCTATCCGGATTCCGCGGCAGCTCGCGGTGAAGCGGTCCCGGAGGCTGCGCAGGAACGCCCGCGCAACCCGCGTCGGCCCCGGCGCCCAAGCCCGGTCGGCCGCATCCGGGTGCCCCGGCCGATCAGGAAGGCGGTCCGATTGGTGCCAGGAGTGCACTGGTAACGCAACAACAAACAGCTGGCCCGAACCAACAGTTCGGGCCAGCTGCCGTTTCACCTGACTCAGACGAGTTCGTACGCAGGGTCCCGGTGCAGTGTCGAGTCGATACCCATCTCCTCGGCTTCAGCAGAGATGCGAATCCCGAATGTCTTCTTGATCACCAGCGCAACGATGAGCGCGATGGTGAACGAGTAGACCAGAACGGCGCTGGCAGCAACAGCCTGCTTCATCAGCAGATCAGCGCCTCCGCCATACAGCAGACCGTTGACGCCGTTGGGCATTCCCGAGCTGGCGAACAGTCCGATCAGCAGCGTGCCCACGATGCCGCCAACCAGGTGGACACCGACGACATCGGTCGAATCGTCGTAGCCGAACTTCTGCTTGAGGCCAATGGCGAACGGGCAGATCAGGGCCGGGATGAAACCGACGAAGATGGCACCAACCGGAGTGACCGCACCGCAGGCCGGGGTGATGGCTACCAGGCCCGTGATGGCACCGGACGCGGCACCGATACCGGTCACATGCCCATCCTTGAACTTCTCCACCAGGAGCCAGCCCAGCGTGGCCGCACAGGTCGCCACAAACGACGTGACCATCACGATGGCAGCCGGCTTGCCGGCGGCGAGGGCAGATCCACCGTTGAACGCATACCAGCCGGCCCACAGCAGCCCCGCGCCCAGCAGGGTCAACGGCACGTTGTGCGGCTTTCGCGAACTCCAGGTCGCTGATCGGCCGAGCACGATGGCGACGGCGAGTGCAGCGGCACCGGCGTTGATGTGGACGGCGGTACCACCGGCGAAGTCGATGGCGTGCAACTTGTTGGCTATCCAGCCGCCTTTGGCATCGCTGGTCACGACACCGTCAGCCGCGAAAACCCAATGGGCAACGGGGAAATAGACCAGTACCGCCCACACTGTTGCGAAGGTCATCCAGGCTGCGAACTTCATGCGGTCGGCGGCGGCACCCGAGACGATCGCGACGGTCAGGGCCGCGAAAAGCGCTTGGAACAGGGCGAACAGACTGACCGGCAGTCCGTTGATGGTCGTCATGGGGTCGAGAAGATTGCTCATGCCGGCGAATTCGCTGAGGTTGCCGACGAACCCTCCGTGCGAGGTGCCGAACGTCATCGAGAAGCCGAACAACACCCACAGCACGCCGACGATGGCGACCGCGCCATAGGTCATCATCATCATGTTGATCGAGCTCTTCACGCTGACCATGCCGCCATAGAACAGCGCCAGGCCCGGGATCATGATAGTGAGCCCGATTATGCAACACAGCATGAAAGCTGTTGTTCCAGTGTCCATTTCGCCTCCTCACAAGGTTGGTGGGCACATCCCGCGCCCGTCTCACTACAGTAGACACTGTTTTCCTCGCATGGACAGTCGAGCGGTGTTACAACCTCGTGAACCGGTCCGTAACACCGAAGTTACGTCGTATCACTTGCCAATAGCCGGTCGATCACCGTCTACTAAAACGAGACAATGATTCCTACTAGTAGTCAGGTGGTTGAGATGTCGGAATCGAGTGAGCTCGCCAGTCTGGCAGCGCAGTCGAACACAAAGTTCATCCTCGCGCTCTTCGTCGACCTCAATGGCAAGCCGTGCGCCAAGCTGGTTCCGGTCGAGGCGGTCGACGAACTCGCCACCGATGGCGTCGGCTTCGCCGGCTACGCGGTCGGAGCGATCGGGCAGGAGCCGAAAGACCCTGACTTGATTGCGATTCCGGATCCGGCTTCATTCACCCCGATTCCCTTCATCAAGGAGGGGTTGGCCATCGTCCACTGCGACCCGCACGTCAACGGTGAGCCGTGGCCGTACGCACCCCGCAACATCCTCAAGGCTCTGATCGCCCGCGCTGCCGACTCCGGATTCGAACCATGGGTCGGCGCGGAGGTCGAGTACTTCCTGGTCAAGCGCTCGACCGACGGCGCGCTGGTGCCCGCGGACGATGCCGACACCGCACTGCAGCCGTGTTACGACGCCCGCAGCGTCACCCGCATGTACGACCACCTGACATCGATCAGTACCGCCATCAACCAACTCGGTTGGGGCAATTACGCCAACGACCACGAAGACGGCTCCGGCCAATTCGAGCAGAACTTCAAATACGCCGCGGCACTGACCACGTGCGACCGGGTCATCACACTGCGTTATCTGCTCAATGTGATGGCCGCGCAGCGCGACATGATCGCCACATTCATGCCGAAACCCTTCGCCGACAAGACGGGTTCGGGTCTGCACCTGCACATTTCGTTGACCAGTGGCGGCACGCCGGTGTTTCCCATCGACGCGTCCGAGGACGACCGCCCGCTGGCCATGTCCGCGGCGGCCTACTCGTTCATCGCCGGAATCCTGGAACACGCTTTTGCCATGCAGGCGGTGATAGCGCCAACGGTCAACTCCTACAAGCGAACCGGCGCAATCTCTACGGCATCGGGCGCCTCCTGGGCACCCCGGTTCCCGACGTACGGCGGCAACGACCGCACCCACTACGTCCGGGTGCCCGACAACAGCCGCATCGAACTGCGCGGCGGTGACGGCTCGGCCAATCCCTACCTTGCGGTGGCCGTCGCCCTTGCCGCCGGACTCGACGGCATCAAACGCTCGGCCGATCCCGGCGCCGTCGGCAGCGGCCCGGTACACGAACGACTCCCGGCTACACTCCTGCATGCGATCGAGCAGTTGGAGACCGACGATGTGGTGATCAGCGCCCTTGACGCCGCGATTCCACCCGGCTCGGACATCCCTAGTGTCGCAGCATATTTCGCTCAATTGAAGAAGACCGAATTCTGGGACTGGCACTCGGCGGTGGGAGCCTGGGAGCACGAGCGGTACCTGACCGCCTTCTGACGCTTCTGACGCCGCAGAGGCAGTCACACCCATGCCACCGAACTCCGAACCGGTGGCAGCGAACTCTGGAAAGGAACCAAGCAGACATGTGCGGAATCGTCGGGTTGCATTTGCGCAATCCCGAGCTCTATCCCCGACTCGGTGAATTGCTCAGCGGCATGCTGATCGCCATGGAGGCCCGAGGTGCGGACTCGGCCGGAATCGCCGTCTACGGCGACCCGGTGTGGTCACCTCCCGAGCGCAGCACCGTCTCCCTGATCGAAGTCGACGCCACTCCTGAACAGGTCGCCAGCACCCTCAGCGCTCGTATCGGCACCGAGGTCACCGTCACCGCGCTCGACGTCACCTACTTGGTGTCCGCCGACGCCGAACCCGAGACCTTGCTCGCCGCCGCCCGGGATGTTTATCCGCGGGGCCTGGTAGGCGGATTCGGCAAGGACGTAACAGTGCTCAAAGGCGTCGGCACGCCAACGACATTGGCGCAGAACTGGAAACTGGCGACGGCGCAGGGCTGGCAGGGCGTCGGGCACACCCGGATGGCAACCGAGTCGGCGGTGACACCGAGCGGGGCCCACCCATACGCCGTGGGCCCGGACCAGTGCTTGGTCCACAACGGTTCCTTCGCGAACCATGCCGGCATCCGTCGCGAGCTGCGGGCCGCCGGTGTCGAATTCGACTCGGAGAACGACACCGAGGTCGGCGCCCGGTTCGTCGCACATGAGCTGGCCGGGGGCGCTGACCTCGAGACAGCGCTCACCGACCTCACCACGACGTTCGACGGCTTCTACACCTTGCTGGTGTCCAACAGTGACAGCTTCGCGGTGCTGCGCGATGCCATCGCCTGCAAGCCCGCAGTCATCGCCGAGACCGACAACTGGGTGGCCATGGCATCGGAGTTCCGCGCCCTAGCGCATCTCCCGGGAATCGAGGAGGCCCGCATCTGGGAGCCCGAACCAGAGGTCGTCTACGCCTGGAGCCGAGAGGCGGTGTCGGCATGAACCGTCTCGCAACGACTTTCGACCTAACCACCACTACGTTGCGCGATGTCAACGCGGCCCTGCATGCCGACGGCATCGACGGCCAGTATGTGATCGACAACCCCCTGGGCGCCCACAACATCGCCGTCGGCATCAACGCACCCGTCGAGGTGACGGTCAACGGCCACGTCGGCTACTACGCCGCCGGCATGAACCAGAAGGCGGAGATCACCGTCAACGGCAATGCCGGACAAGGCGTTGCCGAGAACATGATGAGCGGCGTCGTACATGTCACGGGTGATGCTTCACAGTCCGCGGGAGCCACGGGCCGCGGCGGCCTGCTGGTGATCGACGGCAATGCGGCCGCGCGCTGCGGCATTTCCTTGAAAGGCCTCGACATCGTGGTGGGCGGTTCCGTCGGACATATGAGCGCGTTCATGGCTCAGCGCGGCCGCATCGTAATCCGCGGAGACGCCGGCGACGCGCTGGGCGATTCGATCTACGAGGCGCGACTGTACGTCCGTGGCGCCGTGAAATCGCCGGGCGCCGACTGTATCGAGAAACCGATGCGCGCCGAACATCTCGAGGAACTCGCCGGTCTGCTCAAGGCAGCGGGCTATGACGACGACCCCGCCGGTTACCGGCGCTACGGCTCGGCGCGCAGCCTCTACCACTTCCAAGCCCACAACTCTTACTGATCAGGACCAGCACATGACCCTCTCTGCCGACGACCGCACCCGCCTGGGTCTACGTGAGTCAGCGACGTTCGACCGAGCAACCATTGCCGCGATCCACCGGGCCGCCGAAAGCGGGATCTACGACATCCGTGGGTGGGGCGCCAAACGTGCCCTCCCCCACTTCGACGATCTGCTCTTCCTCGGCGCGTCCATGTCCCGCTACCCGCTGGAGGGTTACCGCGAAAAGTGCGGCACCGATGTGGTTCTCGGCGCCCGGAACGCGAAATATCCACTTCACCTCGACATTCCCGTCACCATTGCGGGAATGTCGTTCGGCGCCTTGTCCGGCCGCGCCAAGGAAGCGCTGGGCCGCGGTGCCTCCGAGGTCGGGACCTCCACCACCACCGGCGACGGCGGCATGACGCCCGAAGAGCGCGGCCACTCCAAACATCTGGTTTACCAGTACCTTCCGAACCGCTACGGTATGAACCCGGACGACCTGCGCCGCGCGGACGCCATCGAGGTGGTGCTCGGTCAGGGAGCAAAGCCCGGTGGCGGCGGAATGCTTCTGGGGCAGAAGGTTTCCGAGCGGGTGGCTGGCATGCGCGACCTGCCGCAGGGCATCGACCAACGCTCGGCATCGCGGCACCCCGACTGGACCGGGCCAGACGACCTGACCATCAAGATCAACGAGCTGCGCGAGATAACTGACTGGGAGAAGCCGATCTACGTCAAGGTCGGCGCCTCGCGGACCTACTACGACGTCAAACTCGCCGTGCACTCGGGCGCCGACGTCGTCGTGGTGGACGGCATGCAGGGCGGCACCGCCGCCACCCAGGAGGTCTTCATCGAGCACGTCGGCATCCCCACCCTCGCCGCCGTCCCGCAGGCCGTACAGGCGCTGCAGGAACTGGGTGTCCACCGCAAGCCCGACGGCGTGCAGCTGATCGTGTCGGGTGGCATCCGCACCGGCGCAGACGTCGCGAAGGCTTTGGCTCTCGGTGCCGACGCGGTCGCCATCGGTACCGCCGCACTGATCGCGCTGGGCGACAACCACCCCAAGTACGACGCGGCCTACGCTGAACTCAATTCAGCTGCAGGGTTTTTCGATGACTTCCAGGACGGCCGCGACCCAGCGGGCATCACCACCCAGGACCCGGTACTGCAACAGGCACTGGATCCCGTCGACGGCGGCCGCCGCGTCGCCAACTACCTGCGGGTGCTGACCATGGAGGCCCAGACCATCGCTCGCGCTTGCGGAAAAGCACACGTCACTCACCTCGAGCCCGAAGACATGGTCGCGGTTTCCATCGAGGCGGCCGCGATGGCACGGGTACCGCTGGCCGGCACGTCGTGGATTCCGGGCCAAAGCCGGGGAGGCTCGTTCTGATGATGAGAGCAGTGATCATCGGAGGCGGTCTGATCGGGCTGTCGATCGCGCGGGCGCTTACCGACCGCGGTCTGTCCGATGTCGTTGTCCTGGAACGATATCAACTGGCCAGCGGCGGAACCGGCAAGTCGTCGGGCATCGTGCGCGCACACTACGGCGTGCCGTCGATCGCTGCCATGGCGTGGCGCAGCATGCCGGTATTCGAAACGCTGGGCTCCGAAGTCGGCTTCCGGCAGATCGGTTACAGCGTGTTGGTGGGTGAGGACAATGTCGACGCGTTGACCGCCAACACTGCCATGCACCAGTCGCTGGGCATCGAGGTCGACCTGATCGACGCGGACCAGCTGCAGGAACTGTGGCCGATGCTGGAGACCTCGGACGTCGCACTCGCCTCGTACGAGCCGCGCGGCGGATTCGCCGACGCCACTCAGCTCGCGCTGCACTTCGGCCAGGTGGCCCGCGCCGGCGGCGCGAAGATCCGGCAGAAAACACCCGTGGCCCGCATCCTCACCACGGGCGACAGCGTGAAGGGAGTGATGCTCGACAACGGCGACGTAGTCGACGCCGATCTGGTCATCGTGGCCAACGGCTGGTGGTCGGCGAAGTTGTTGGCCGACATAGGAATCAGTCTTCCGATCGAGGCATATCGCTCGGAGCTTCTCGTCGTCGATGCCGGTGTGCGATTGCCTGATCTGCCGGTGATCTCCGATCTGATCAGCCTGCAATACTGCCGTGTCGAGGGCTCCGGCCAATTCCTGGTCGGCAACAGCGATCACGCGGACTTCCAGAAGAAGTTCGTTGACCCCGACAACTATTCGAATGTCGCGACGGAGGCGAGTGTGCTCGCCTACGGCGAGAAGGTGATGCACCGCTTCCCCGGATTCCCCGAACCCGCGGTGACACACACCTACGCGGGGGTGTATGACGTTCCGCCGGACTGGAATCCGGTCATCGGTCCAATCGATGGCATCGAGGGGCTGATTCTGGCCGCGGGTTTCGCCGGCCATGGTTTCAAGATCAGCCCGGCAGTCGGCGAGTTGGTCGCGGACCTGGTGTTCGAGGGCGACAGCACTGACTCCGACATCCCTGCCGCGGACTTCCGCCTGGAACGGTTCGCCGAAGGTAAGCCGCTGAACAGCCTGCACCCCTACGTCGGAGCGGGCGAGATGCGCTGACCCACACTCCCGCCCAGCCCGATCTGACTGCCGCCGAAGGAATCTCATGTCCGACACCGTCACGTCCCTACTCGCCGAGATCGCAGCCACCGGCACCGACGCCCAGCGCGGTGGCTACACCCGGCCGGTGTATTCGACTGCCGAACTCGATCTGCGATCGTGGTTTCTGGGACATGCAGCCAAGCGCGGCCTTGACGTCGAGACTGACCGAAACGGCATCATCTGGGCGTGGTCAGATGTCGGCGACGAGGCCATAGTCACTGGCAGCCATCTCGATTCGGTACCTGGCGGGGGCGCCTTCGACGGACCCCTCGGCGTCGCGTCCGCATTGATCGCGTTCGACCTTCTAGCCACCAGAGGCATCGGCGGGCGCCGTGCCATCGCCGTTTTCCCCGAGGAAGAAGGCTCCCGGTTCGGCGTCGCCTGCCTTGGCTCCCGATTGCTGACCGGCGCGATCGATCCGGACCGCGCGCGATCGCTCACCGACGCCGACGGGACGACATTCGCCGAGGCAAGCCGTTGCGCCGGTATCGATCCCGCACATCTCGGACCCGACTCTGAGAGCCTGTCACGAATCGGGACGTTCGTCGAGCTGCACGTCGAGCAAGGCCGCGGCTTGATCGATCTCGGCCGGCCAGTGGCCGTCGCGACGTCCATCCTCGGCCACGGACGCTGGCGACTGTCCTTCACCGGCGACGGCAACCACGCGGGTACCACGCTCATGCGGGATCGGGCAGACCCGATGGTCGCCGCCGCGCAGCTGATCGTCGCCGTCCAGTCGGCAGCACAAAAGATCGGTGATGCACGCGCCACAGTGGGACGGATCGTCCCGACACCCGGTGGCACCAATGTCATTGCCTCCCGGGTGGATCTGTGGCTGGACGTGCGCCACCCTGATGACAATGTGACCAAGGTCCTCGTGCATGAGATCGCCGAGGCGGCCAATGCCGCAGCCCTGGACCAGGGGTGCACAGTCACCATCACCGAGGAGTCCTTCAGCCCCACAGTTGATTTCGACCCACTGCTGCGGGATTCCCTCAGTGCCGCCCTCGATGACGCACCCGTACTGGGGACCGGAGCCGGCCATGATGCCGGGATAATCAAGGACCATGTCAGCACCGCAATGTTGTTCGTACGCAACCCAACCGGCATCTCACACGCCCCGGCCGAGGTGGTCGAGGACTCTGATGCGGAAGCTGGCGCACTCGCCCTTGCCGACAGCATCGCCGAACTCACCGCCGCGAAACAGCCGGGTCAGATTCCTTCATTTGCGTCCACTGATAGTGGACATTGATGCGTTAGGGTAGACCAGTGGAGAACGACGAATCGCTGCTTCGCAACGCAGGCACCGCCCGTGACCGACGGCCCGACGACAAAGTCGAAGAGCTCGAGCTGGAGGTGGCCATCGCCCGCAATGTCCGTCAGCTGCGCCACAATTCGGGGCTCTCAGTCGGTGAGATGGCGGCGCGGGTCGGTATCTCCAAAGCCATGCTGTCCAAGATCGAGAATGCCCAGACTTCCTGCTCGCTCAGCACCATCGCGCTGTTGGCCCGTGGATTCGACGTACCCGTGACGTACCTCTTCCGCGGCGCGGACACCGAACGACCCGCATCGTTTGTCAAGGCAGACAAGGGCACACCGATCGTCCGCAGCGGCTCGCAGGCCGGCCACGAGTATCACCTGCTGGGCGGGCTGCGCGGCGAACACAAGCGGCTGGAATGCCTGATGGTCACGCTGAATGAGGACAGCGAGGTCTACCCGCTGTTTCAACACCCCGGCACGGAATTCATCTACATGCTGGACGGTGTCATGGACTACAGCCACGGCCGTTCCGAGTACCGACTCGAGCCGGGCGACTCCCTCCAGTTCGACGGTGAGGGCGTTCATGGACCGACCCGGCTCATCCACCTTCCGATCCGCTTTGTCTCGGTGATTGCATTCCCCGACGGCACCATTTGATCAACGCTGAGCACCCGGTCGGATGGTACCGATGTGCCCATGGCCGCAGGCCCTTATCGTTAGCGGCATGACCGGGCACGAAGACCCCAGAGCGCAACCGATCTTCGCCGACGTCGACACCGGCGTCGACGACGCGATGGCCCTGGCGTACCTGTTGGGCAGTGCCGACGCCGAACTGGTCGGGATCGCCTCAACCGCAGGCAACGTGCCGGTGGACCAGGTCTGCGTGAACAATCTCGGTCTGCTGGAATTGTGCGCGGCCGAACTGATTCCGGTGTCACGCGGCGCCGACGGGCCCCTGTCTTCCGGATTGCGCACCGCTGAGGACACCCACGGACCGCAGGGGGTTGGTTATGCCGAATTGCCACCCAGCACAAGAAGAATCACCGACTACGACGCTGCGACAGCGTGGGTGGGGACTGCTCGGCAATACCCCGGCGAGCTGATCGGTCTGGTCACCGGTCCGTTGACCAACTTCGCACTGGCGCTGCGGATCGAACCGACCCTGCCGCGGCTGCTGCGACGGTTGGTCATCATGGGTGGCGCCTTCGACTATCGCGGCAACACCACTCCGGTGTCCGAATGGAACATCAGCGTCGATCCGGAATCCGCCGCTGAAGTGTTCTCGGTGTGGGGCGCGGCCTGGGGGTTGGAACCCCCGGCACATCTACCGATCATCCTGGGGCTCAACCTGACCGAGCACATCGCCTTGACGCCATCGCTGCTGAGCCGACTGGCCACTGCCGCCGGCGCCCCGACCTCACCGATGAGCGTGCTCGACGATCGCGGCGCTCGGTCGTCAGCCGCCAACCCATTGATCCGGGTATTAGAAGACGCCATGCGCTTCTACTTCGAGTTCCATTTCGACCAGGGCGAGGGCTACCTGGCGCACCTGCACGATCCGCTGGCCGCCGCAGTGGCTCTGGACCCGGACCTGGTCCGGTATCGGCAAGCGACCGTTGACGTGGAACTGCTCGGCACACTGACCCGCGGTATGACGGTGGCCGACTGGCGTGGGCATTGGGGCCGGCACCCCAATGCCCACATCGGTGTCGAAGTGGACCCGGCCGCATTCTTCGACCGGTTCATCGAGCGGGTCGGAGCGTTCGCAGCCAGCCTTTCGTAGCGCCGAATGGCCTGGGACATCAGACCATTCGGCGGACGGCACCGTTCAGTCGTCGGTGACGGTGATCTTGACGTCGATGTTGCCGCGGGTGGCGTTGGAGTAAGGGCAGACCAGATGGGCTTTGTCGGCCAGGGCCTGAGCGGCATCGTGGTCGAGGTTGGGCAGCGTGATTTCCAGCTCCACCGCCAGGCCGAACCCGCCGTTATCCAGAGTGCCGAGCGAAACCCGCGCTCCGACAGACGAATCGGTGACGTCAACCTTGTCCTGTCGACCTACCAGCCGCAGCGCGGAGTGGTAGCAGGCGGCGTAGCCGACGGCGAACAACTGCTCGGGGTTGGTGCCATTGCCACTGCCGCCCATCTCCTTCGGAATAGCCAGATCAAGATCGAGCTTGCCGTCGGAGGTGCGGCCATGCCCATCGCGGCCTTCGCCGGTGGCCAGAGCTTCAGCGGTGTAGAGGGTCTTCACGGTAACTCCTTCAGTCGGATGCGCTGAGCGCATCAGTGAGTTGACGGACCGCATCGCGCAGGTCCGCGGCTTGTTGCGCGGTCATTCCGGTCTGTCCCATCAACCGCTCGGGGATGCACTGAACCTTGCTTTCGAGCTTGCGGCCGGCTGGGGTGAGGGTCACCTCGACCTGTCGCTCGTCCTGCAGCGACCGTTCGCGACGGACAAACCCGTTGGCCTCCAACCGCTTCAGCAGCGGCGAGAGGGTTCCCGAATCGAGCTCCAGGCGCTCACCCAGCCGACCGACCGTGATCCGCCCCTCCTCCCACAACACCAGCAGCACCAGGTACTGCGGGTAGGTGAGATTCAGTTCGGACAGCAGTGGCCGATAGGCCGCCGTCATCGCCCGCGACGCCGAGTAGAGAGCGAAGCAGAGTTGGCGGTCCAGGCTGAGCGCATCCACCCCACGACTATAGCCCACAATTTAATTGTGCACAATTAATATGTACCGACCACCACTTGAACTACTCGTAAACACCCTCCACGTACCACTGGCGCTGCCGGTAACACAGCAGCAGTGCCCTGTTGTCCCCGGCATCGTCGCCACCCCCGAGTAACACCTGCGCCCGGGCGGTACGCCCCCTGCCCCGGTCCGGATCCCACCACCGCTCATCGACCGGCCACGGCCCCGCCCACCACTTCAGCGGCCCACGATGGTCCGAACCCATCAGTCGTGCCGGATCCGCGGAGAACATCCCCCTTTCCGTTATCCGCACCGAATTACCGTGGAAATCAACAAGTTCCACAGGCTCGTCCAGTAGCACCGCCGGGGCTGGCTCCGGCAACTGCCCCGGCCAGGGCTGTCCGGGGTCAGCCAGCCGCACCGGCTCATCCCCCAGCGGCGTGAGCGTGATGCGTTCAGCCGGCCCTCGACCACCACTGAGCACCGGGACCTGCACCGCCTCCGGTCCAAGCAACCCCTGAACCCGCACCAGCGCCCGCCTGGCCCGCATCCGGTCGTCATCACCAGAAGACCCCCAGAGCGGCAGTTGGAGCGCCGCAGCCGAGACCACCTCGACCGGGTGCAGTCGCAGCACGGTGATGGGCCCGGTGGGCCCAGCGCGGTCACCGAGCCCCCGCCTGGTCAACCAGCCGTCGAGTTGCCAGCGCACCCGGTCAGCTGTGGCATCCTCGGTCAGCGGCTCGGTACACCGCCAGACCCGTTGCAGTTCTTCTCCATTGGCCGTCACCGCATCGATGGCCAGCCGGGTGCAACCGACCCCGGCGGATTCCAGGCTGTGATGCAACTCGCCGGCCAGCGCCCGGCCGGCGAATGCCGCGGCGTCCACCCGGTCGATCGGCGGGTCGCAATCCATCACGGCATCGAGATCGGCCGGCGCCTCCGGCCCCGACGGATGGCGCGCCGGCTCACCCCGGGCAAACCGGTGGGCGATCACCGCATCGGTACCGAACCGGGAGGCGACATCGGTGCGGCCCAGCGCAGCGAACTGCCCGATGGTCCGAATCCCCATGCGCCACAATAAATCCGACAGATCCTCGCGGCCGGCACCGGACAGGCTCGGCTCGGTGGCCAGCTGCCGAATGGACAGCCCGGAGAGAAACTCCGCATCCCCACCCATATCGATGATCCGCCCCGCCCGCGCCGCGAACACCGCGGTGGGCAACTGATCGGCCACTCCGATCTGGCATTCCACTCCGGCTGCCCCCACGGCGTCGACCAACCGTTCCGCCGCGGCCTGCTCGGACCCGAAATACCTTGCCGCGCTGCGCACCGGCATCACCAACAGGCCGGGGCGCAATACCTCTGCGCGCGGCACCATGTCGTCGACCGCGGCCGTCACCGCCTCGAAATGGCGGGCGTCCCGTGCCGGGTCGGCGGTGGCGATGTGCAGCTGCGGACAACGAGCCTGAGCCTCCCTGCGCCGCAACCCTCTTCGCACCCCCGATGCCCGAGCAGACGCCGAGCAGGCCACCACCCGGTTGGCCAGGGTGACCGCCACCGGCTCGGTCACCGGCAGCCCAACCGCCACCGCTGCCGCCACCGCGGGCCAATCCATGCACCAGATGGCCAGCACCCGGTGCGTCATCACTTGTTGTTCGGACATCTCACTGCCCTGCCGCCCGAAGTGGGCGCACCGACCGACCGCGGGTGCGCATGTCCAACCGCACCCGACCGATCCGCCCGCACCCTGGTACCGGGTCACCACCTCCAGCACCGACCACCTCATACCCGCTGACCCTGGCCTCCAACCGAGCCGACGCCCCAGGCCAGTCACCATCGGTGACCAGCAGGGTGCACTCACGCTGCCGCGCCCGCGCCGTCACCGCCCGTGCCCGGCCGGCCGGGACCGACCGACCGCCCAGGCCGAGCACCACCAGATCAAGTCCGTCCATGAGGACCGCGGCCACTTCCACCGGGTCCGGCCCTGGGTTGGGAACAACGGCGATGCGCGCTAAATCGGCGCCCATCTCCACCGCGGCCAGCAGCCCCACGCCGGGCTGACCGACGATCGCCGCGTGCCCCCCGGAGGCAGTCACCTCGGCCACCCAGCGCAGCGGCAGCGATCTGGCCCCCGAAAGCACTGCAACAGTGCCGGGCGGCAACGCGCCAGGCAGCAGATCACGCGGGGAATCCCGCGCTTCTAGCAAAGATTCAACCGGAGTTGAAGCGGGTGTTGTCCGCCCCGCAGCACACCGCTCCGCACCCTCCTTGCCGGACATCTCGGCAATCCTGCGGCGAAGTAGTTCCACCTGGTCAGCACGGCTATCGTGAGCATCCAACACAATTGACGCCACTGCCACACCAGCACCTTCCGCACCACAAACACCACCCGTATTCGAATGTTTGTTCGATAACTTCAGTAAACACCTCGTCGGACGAAAACGTCAAGCGGCAACCCGGCAACCCTGCCGGCGCAGGAGGCGGATGTCCATGCACCCGTCCGTCGATTGGGATAAGGTCGGAAAGCCAGCACCTTGTACGAAAACAGGACTGGCGTACCACTGGTAGAGCATCGTCAGAAGGACCGCACATGGGCACACATCGTCTGCTTCACCGCTTCGCCATTGCGGCCGGTGGAACCGCGGTCATCGCGATGATCGGACTCACTGCAGGCTGTGGCGGCGGCGGGAAGGCCCCCGAGACGCCCACGACCACCACCACGACGACGACCACGACGACCGTCACCACGACTACCGTCCCCGAGGTGACCCCCAGCGAAAAGTCGATCGATCCTTCGGGTGGCAACCTCTTCACCCCGACGGTCATTGCACCGGCCGCGCCGACCGGCATCCCCGGCAGACACAACAACCACAACTGATCAAACACCCACTGGGAGTGACATCCCGACCATCGTTCGTGCTGGCACTGCTGGCAACAGCAGCGCTGGTGGCTGTGTTCGCCTTCGGGTCAACCCGCTCGAATAGCGGCCCCGATCATGACACCACGACCTCGGCTGCATCCGGCCCGTTCGCACTCTTGCTCGCGGCGTCCACCGACCTCGGCCCAACCCAGCGTGACCGCATTCAGCTCACCGCGGCACTGGCCGCGCATGACCGTCCCGATGCATTGATCAAATGGGCTGACTCCCAACAGCTTTTGGTCCGCTGGCGCACCGGTGACGACTGGGCCGTCATCATGGGCACCGCCCAACACATCGCCGAGGCCTTCGGGGTGCAGGTGCATGAGTACCGCGGACGCCTGGGCCAGCAGTTCTACGCCGCACCGCAACAACCCCTCGTCCCCGGCGAATTGCGTGACACGGTAACCGAATTGGGACGCATTCTGAGCTACACACCGCATCACCAGTCCACCCCGCCGGCCCGGCCACTGGGCGCCCCCGAACGAGGCCTGACCCCCACCGCCCTACTCAATGCCTACGGCGCCCGGCCACTGGCTCAGTCTGGATACACCGGCAAAGGCACGACCATCGCCATCTTCGCGTTCAACGGATACGACCAGGCCGACCTCGACCTGTTCGCCAACAACTTCGGGCTACCCACCTTCACCCCGGAACATTCCGGAGCACCGCTGCCCAAGGACCACGGCGAAACCACCATGGATCTCGAAGTCGCCCACGCCATCGCACCCGATGCCCGCCTGGTCGTGATCAACGCCCAACCCACCATCAGCGGTGACGAGAACCCGTACGTGCGCATCGGCCAACTCATGGAGGATACCGATCGCGCCTATCCCGGTGCGCTGTGGAACTTTTCGATCGGCTGGGGGTGCGACAAACTGATCACCGCCGCCGATCTGGCACCCGTAAGGTCCGCGCTCGCCGCTGCACAGACCCGTGGCACCACCGCATTTGACGCCAGCGGGGATCTCGCCGGGCTCGAATGCAAGGGCGGGTCGGACTGGGATTCGCCACCCGGACCGTCCGATATCGGCCTCGACTCGGTGGCCTCGCTGCCGGAGATGACGAGCGTCGGCGGCACCACACTGGCGACAGCAACCGACGGCGGCTGGCTCACCGAACAGGCCTGGTTCGACGTGCCGTTGTCGCAGGGAACCGGCGGCGGCACGTCCGCCCTGTTCACTCAGCCACCATGGCAGCGAGCGGCAGCCGCCCAGTCGCACAATCAATCCGGTAAGCGCTTGACCCCGGACATCTCGGCGGTCGCCGACCCCGGCACCGGTATGCGCCTCGTCATCGGCGGGAAGACCGTCGTCGGTGGTGGGACATCGCAGGCGGCACCGATCTGGACCGCGCTGGCCGCCGTCATGAACCAGTACCTGATCGGTCACGGTGGCAGTCCTCTCGGTGCCCTCAACCCGAGGATGTACGGGATCGCCACCGGAGCACCGCACCCCGCGTTCCGCGATATCACCTTGGGCGGCAACGCCGTTGACACCGCAGGCCCCGGATACGATTTGGTCAGCGGACTGGGCACACCAGATGTTGAAGGTCTGGTTCAGGACCTGCTGCTGCAACAGAAGGTCACCGGCGCATGAGCACCACAGTCGAAAACCCACCTACCGAGCAATGGTGCGAGGTCTGCCAACTTGATGTCCCCGCCGGCGAATACTGTGGGTTGTGCGGCACGCCGCTCAGCGCACACCGAGGCGACGGACCGCACTGGTTGCGGGCCCGATCCTTCAGCGCCACCCCCGGTGAACGCCTACTGATACCGCGACTGGTCAGCTCACTTTTCCCGCAACTGTCACCACGGGCCCGCATCGCCTTCCTGATCGGCCTGCTGGTACTGGTGTTTGCGATGGCCGCCGCATCCCTGGCCCGGCTACCCGGAGCGCTGGTCGCGGTGGCCGCTCTAGGCCTGCCCCTGTTGTTCGCCCTCTACGTGCGCGAGGCCGACGTCGATCACGACATGCCGACGGGCACCATGCCGCTCACCGCTGCCATCGGAATCGTTGGCGGCGTCGGGTGGGTGCTGCTCACTGGTGCCGCAACAGCGCGTGCCTACGGCATTCCGCTGGACGCCGGTATCGCCGGAGCGCATGTCCTGCGCGAGGGGCTGGCTGTGCCGCTGGGCAGTCTGCTCTTGACCATCCTCCCGGCGGTGATCATCCGTCTGGTGCGCCCCGGCCCGCTGGAAGCGCTGCACGGCTACGCCATCGGCGCTCTGGGCGCCCTGAGCTTCACAGCCGCAGCGACGCTCACCCGGTTGGCCCCGCAGTTCACCACCACCGGCATCTCCACCGACCGCACGATGCGGGATCTGATGGTGGAAGCCGGAATCCGTGGAGTCGCCGCGCCGCTGACCTCTGCATGCCTGGGTGGCCTGATCGGGGCCGCGCTGTGGTTCACCCGTCCGCCCAACAAGGCCCATCTACACCGCGGGCATGTACGACTGACCTTGACCGGGTTTGCCTTGGTGATCGCCATCGTGTTCACCATCCTGGGCCTGACCGACGTGGCCCGGATGCCGCAGGAGATCCAGCTGGCGATACATCTTGTGTTCACCGTCGTCGCCGTGCTGGCTCTTCGCATCGGACTTCAGCTGGCACTGCTGCACGAGGCACACGACGACACGCATTTCGACCAACCACTGCTCTGCGCCCAGTGCGGTCACGTGGTCCCCGACGCGCCGTTCTGTGCTGCCTGCGGCGCATCCACTCGTGCGTGCTCGCGCCCAGCCCGTCATGCCCAACGCACCGACCGTCCGACCCGGACCGAACAGTCCGGCACCTTGACCGTCGGGCTTTCGCCTGGCTATTCGGTGCACAGCGGAACGTACGCGGCCGCCACACCACGAACCATTTCCCGGGCCCGCCTCGGAGCACTCGTCGGGGTGATCCTGTTGGTGGTCGCCGGCGCACTGGTGGGGCTGTCCGGGCTGCTCACCAAACCATCGCCACGCTTTGTGTGTCCCCCGCAATGCGGCCGCCCGCCGATGGGCATGCCGGTGTCCGTCAACCCGCGGTTCACCGCACCTGACGGCTCTTTCTCGGTCGCGTACCCGGCGCCCGGATCTGCGTACCGGGTCAGCATGGACAGCGGCGGGGTGCTGGCCGACCTGCTGGCCGGCGATGGCGGAAACCTGCAGTTGCTCGGCCGCCCTGCCGCCGGAAGGCAGCCGAAAGACATTGCCGACCAACTGATCCGGAGGAATTATCCGGATACCCGGATGGCCTACGAGATCCCCAATGCCATGGTCGGCTACCAACCGGGCTACGGCATCGTCGCCGACTGGTGGCCACAGGGCGTCAACGTCAGCTACGCGCGCACGCGCATTGTGGTGCTGGTGGCCATCAAACACGACCTGGCGCTGATCGCCGCGGCAGTCGGGCCGTACCACCCGTTCGGACCGGACTTCGGGTCCGGTCGGCCGTCGGCGGTGGGTCTGCAACTGGCGCTGGACATGGGTCAGTACGTCAACAGTTTCAGCTGGCGTGGCGACCCGGCCCGCTGAGCGTCGAGCTCACTCCCACTCGATGGTGCCCGGCGGCTTGCTGGTGATGTCCAGCACCACCCGGTTGACCTCCGGCACCTCGTTGGTGATCCGGGTCGAAATGCGTTCCAGCACTTCATAAGGCAGCCGGGTCCAGTCGGCGGTCATGGCGTCCTCGCTGGACACCGGACGCAGCACGATCGGGTGGCCGTACGTGCGGCCGTCACCCTGCACACCGACCGAGCGAACATCACCGAGAAGCACCACCGGGCACTGCCAGATGTGCTGGTCCTGACCTGCGGCGGTGAGCTCCTCACGCGCGATCGCGTCGGCGCGGCGCAGCGTGTCCAGCCGCGGGGCGGTCACCTCGCCGACGATCCGGATACCCAGACCCGGGCCCGGGAACGGTTGGCGCGCAACGATTTCCTCCGGCAGGCCCAGTTCCCGGCCCACCGCGCGCACCTCGTCCTTGAACAGCAGTCGCAGCGGCTCGACCAGTTTGAACTTCAGGTCGTCGGGCAGGCCACCGACGTTGTGGTGACTCTTGATGTTGGCGGTACCGGCACCGCCGCCGGACTCGACGACATCCGGGTAGAGCGTGCCCTGCACCAGGAACTCGATCTCGGAGTCAGAGCTACCCAGGGCGTCACGGACAGCCGACTCGAAGGCCCGGATGAACTCGCGGCCGATGATCTTGCGCTTGCCCTCGGGGTTGGTGACGCCGGACAGCGCCTCCAGGAAGCGGTCGGCCTCGTCGACGGTGACCAGCTTGGCGCCCGTGGCAGCCACGAAGTCGCGCTGCACCTGTTCGCGCTCCCCGGCGCGCAGCAGCCCGTGGTCGACGAACACACAGATCAGGCGATCACCAATGGCCCGTTGCACCAGGGCTGCGGCCACTGCCGAGTCGACGCCGCCGGACAGCCCGCAGATGGCCCGCCCGTCGCCGATCTGTTCGCGCACCTGCTCGATCA
The DNA here is from genome assembly GCF_029892685.1 of Mycobacterium sp. OTB74. Taxonomy (GTDB): domain Bacteria; phylum Actinomycetota; class Actinomycetes; order Mycobacteriales; family Mycobacteriaceae; genus Mycobacterium. The sequence goes on from NZ_JARXVD010000027.1 coordinate 70,269, forward strand.
GCTGATCGGCGATGTTGGCCGCGGTCCAGGTGGCGCCGATGCCGGCGAAGTCATGCAGGAACCGGCTGAGCACCTGCTGCCCATGCGGGGTGTGCAGCACCTCGGGGTGGTACTGGACGCCGGCCAGCTTGCGGGCCCGATCCTCGAAAGCAGCGACCGGCGCACCAGCGCTGCTGGCGACGACCTCGAAGCCCGTCGGTGCCGCGGTCACCGCGTCGCCGTGACTCATCCACACCGGCTGAGTGCCCGGCAGACCCGAATGCAGTTCTCCGCCAGCGACTTTCAGCTCAGTACGGCCGTACTCACTGGTGCCGGTATGAGCCACCGTGCCGCCGAGAACCTGCGCCATGGCCTGAAACCCGTAGCAGATGCCGAATACCGGGACGCCCAGGTCGAAGATCGCCGGGTCAAGGCGGGGGGCGCCGTCGTCGTAGACGCTGGAAGGGCCGCCGGACAGCACGATGGCCAACGGCTCTTTGGCCTTGATCTCATCGGCGGTCGTGCTGTGCGGGATCACTTCGGAATACACCCGCGCCTCGCGGACGCGACGCGCAATCAACTGCGCGTACTGTGCACCGAAGTCGACGACGAGTACCGGTCGGGTCGTTGCTGCCACCGGTTCAGTCTAGTGGCGGGGCCACATCGATCGGCACCGTCGGCCAGGTCAGACGCCCCGCGGCCTCCGAAACCGCCGCGCGCAACTGCTCGTCGGTCAACTCGCCCAGCCCCACGGCAGAGTGCAAGTAAGGCCCCAGCAGCCGCCAACCCAGTTGCAATGCAATGGCATTGGCTACCGCAAGGCGGGCCTGCATGTCGTCGTCGAAGCGCGGCCGGGTCTGCTCGAGCAAGCGCACGACATTGGGAAACGTGCTCTGCAACTCCCCGGCCGGGTAACCGTCCAGCAGCACGCGGGCCATGACGCGGGCCTGCCGGTCCAGCGCCTGGTCGAGTTGGGCCGCCGAAGCACCACTGTCGACGAGGCGCTTCAGCTGCTGGCCCAGATAATCCAGCACCGCACCCACCAGCTTGTCTTTGGAGCCGAGGTGCCGGAACACCAGCCCGTGATTGACGTTGGATTTGGCCGCGATATCCCGGATGGAGGTGGCCGCCGGACCGCGGGCGGCAAAGAGGTCCGCGGCGGCCTCCAGGATCGCGGCGACGACCTCGTCGCGCCCCACAGGAAACTGTGCGGAATCTGAGCCTGACAGACCTGTAGTCATGTGTCTACACTAGTGGCCAGAATCTGTAGTCGACTGACTACAGATTGCCTGGACAGGGGAATCACCATGACCATCACCGCACCGGCAACACTTACCGTCTCCAAACTGACCAGCAAGATCGGCGCTGTCATCGACGGGGTGCAGCTTGGTGGTGACCTACCACCCGAGACCATCGCGGAAATCCGCGCCGCGCTGCTCAAGCACAAGGTCATCTTCTTCCGTGGCCAGGACCACCTCGACGACGATCAGCAACAGGCCTTCGGCGAGCTGATGGGCACCCTGGTCGGGCACCACGCGATCAAGCGCGACGGCGCCCCGAAGATCACTCCGATCGACTCCGAGTACGGCAAGGCCAACCGCTGGCACACCGACGTCACCTTCGCCCCCGACTACCCGTCGGCCTCGATCCTGCGCGCCGTCACGCTGCCCGCCTATGGCGGCGCGACGCTGTGGGCGAACACCGTCGCAGCCTACGAAGGCCTGCCCGAGCCGCTCAAGGCGCTCACCGAGAACCTGCGTGCCGTACACACCAACCGCTACGACTACGTCAAGGACACCGCCACCGACGCCCCGGAACTGTCCGACGAGCAGCGTGCCCAGTACGAGGCCTTCCAGAAGCCCGACTTCCGCACCGAGCACCCGGTCGTGCGGGTGCACCCCGAGACCGGTGAGCGCGCATTGCTGGCCGGCCATTTCGTCCGCGGTTTCGTGGGCATGGACAGCTACGAGTCAGCGTCACTGCTGGAACTGCTACAGCGACGAATCACCATGGCAGAGAACATCGTTCAGTGGAACTGGGCGCCGGGCGACGTCGCGATCTGGGACAACCGCGCCACTCAGCATCGCGCCGTCGACAACTACGACGGCCAGCGCCGGCTGATGCACCGCGTCACCCTGACCGGCGACGTGCCGGTTGATGTGCACGGCGCACCCAGCCGGGTGCTCAGCGCGGGCTAGACCGGGGTGATCGGCAGGCGGCGCAGGGCACCCGGCGCATCGGCCGGCACCACGGGCCGCTGCGGTGCCACCGGATCAAGTCGCCGGTACGGCTCGCCTTGCGCCGGGCGGGTGTCGTCCTCACCCTTGTTGGGCCACAGGGACGCTGCCCGCTCAGCCTGCGCCGCAATCGAAAGTGACGGATTCACACCGAGATTCGCCGAGATGGCGGCCCCGTCGGTGACGAACAATGTCGGGTAGTTGTAGACCCGGTGATACGGGTCTATAACCCCTGTCGCCGGACTCTCACCGATCGCCGCGCCACCCAGGAAGTGCGCGGTCAGCGGGATGTTGAACAGCTCGCCCCAGGTGCCGCCGGCGATGCCGCCGACCTTCTCTGCCATCCGCCGGGTCGCCTCGTTACCGACGGGGATCCAGGTCGGGTTCGGTTCGCCGTGGCCCTGCTTGGAGGACATGATCCGGATGCCGCCCGGCCCACGCTTGGTGAACGTCGTGATCGAGTTGTCCAGGTGCTGCATCACCAGTGCGATCACGGTGCGCTCGCTCCAGTGCTTGGGGTTGAGCAGCCTGATCAGCTCCAGCGGGTTTTCGCGGGACTGATCGAGGAACTGCCGCCAGCGCGGCACATCGGTGCCCTGCGGCCCGGCCCCGTCGGTCATCAGCGTCTGCAACATCCCCATGGCATTGGACCCCTTGCCATACCGAACCGGCTCGATGTGGGTGTCCGGAGTCGGGTGGATCGACGAGGTGATGGCCACGCCGTGCGTCAGATGGCAAAGTCAACTGATTAGTGCAACGTCTAGGCGGCGTGCTCGATGAGGGCGGTTAGGCGTTGGGCTGGTGTGTCGTAGTCCAGGGTGGGGCGTG
>NZ_JARXVD010000028.1 GCF_029892685.1 Mycobacterium sp. OTB74
CCTCGTCGAACAACGCCTCCAGGCGCTCACCGGGGGACGCCTCGGTGGCCAAAGGTGTTGCGGTGGTGGACATAACACCATCAAAGCAGAAGGGTACGACAATTCCTGACCATGGCGATTCGGCGATCGGGGAGGCTCATCAGACCGCCATGGGCTGCCCTCGCGGAACTACCCTAGGCGCTCCACTGCGGGTTGCGGCCGAGGTGGAGCAAAAGCCGGTCTAAATCTGTTGGAGCTGAGCCACTTTGGGTCGGACCGAACGGCGCGTTCGGGAAGCTGCGGAAGTCTCCGTCGGGCACGGCCAATGCCAGCGGCAGCGCCGCCGCGATGAGGTCGTCAGGCAGCTGCCAAGGCCGGCTCAGGCTGGCGGCGACATCCCAGCCGTGCACCACGTAGTCAATGAAATGGAAGCCGATGGCCATCTCGGCGGGGGCGTCCGCGCCGAGTTCCGGTAGCGCGAACGGGGTTTCGAGGTCGGCATCGGCGAACGCGGCCAGCACGTCACGAGCGGCCCCGGCGTAACTGCCGGCCGGATCGCTGAGCACTGCGTCGCGGACGCTCGCTGGGTCCCAGACCGCAAGGTCCTGGCCACCACCCCGCGCGGCTGCTGCGAAGCCCTGGTGCTGCACCGTCATGTGTGTCAGCAGGTCGCCGAGATTCCAATCAGTGCAAGGGGTTTGCCTGCGCAATTGGTCGGTGTCGATGGTATCGACCAGGTCGACGGTGGCCTGTAGCGCGGTCCTGTGCCAGTGCAACAAGCTGGTAGCTGTAGTCATGCGCTTATAGTAAGCGTATGATTACGATATGGCAATGCCTACCATAGTCGGATGACTTCGACCCGGCGGCCCGATCTGGCAGCGATGCTCGCACCGCTGCTGCGTGAGCTGATCGCCGCGGAACAGCCCGTGCTGGACGCGCACGGCATCACCATGTGGGGCTACATCGTGTTGCTGGCCCTGGACGAGACTCCTATGCGGTCGCAGGCCGCGCTGGCCGAGGCGATAGGAGCCGACAAGACCCGAATCATCCGCACGCTGGATGAACTCCAGGACCGCGGGCTCATCGAGCGCACCCCCGACCCGGACGATCGGCGGGTACGGCTGCTGGCCATCACCACGCCCGGGCGCCGGCTCAAGGACGCGGTGCAGGCCGACATCCAGCGCGGCGAGGAGCAGTGGCTGGGCGAGCTGACCACCGAGGAACGGCGCGTCTTCCTGCGTGCTTTGGCGCGCCTGAGTCCACCCCGCGCGTGACCCCGGGAAAAACCGGATGACGTCAGTGAGAAAATCGAACCCATCATGAGCAACCAGCGCGTCGTCTTCTCCGGGGCACAACCCACCTCCGACTCTCTTCACCTCGGCAATGCGCTGGGTGCGGTGCAGAACTGGGCCCACCTGCAGGACGGCTACGACGCGTACTTCTGCGTCGTTGACCTGCATGCCATCACGGTCCCGCAGGACCCCGAGACGCTGCGTCGTCGCACGTTGGTGACCGCCGCGCAGTACCTGGCCCTGGGCATCGACCCAGCCCGCAGCACAGTCTTCGTCCAGAGCCACGTGGCCGCGCACAGTCAATTGAGCTGGGTGCTCGGCTGTTTCACCGGGTTCGGGCAGGCCTCCCGGATGACGCAGTTCAAGGACAAGTCGGCCAAGCAGGGGACGGAGTCCACCACGGTCGGCCTTTTCACTTACCCGGTGCTGATGGCCGCGGACATCCTGCTCTACGACACCGATCTGGTGCCGGTCGGGGAGGACCAGCGTCAGCATCTGGAGCTGGCTCGCGACTTGGCGCAGCGATTCAACAGCCAGTTCCCGGACACCTTCGTGGTGCCGGAGGCAATGATCCCCAAGGCCACCGCGAAGATTTACGACCTGCAGGACCCGAACTCGAAGATGAGCAAGTCGGCCGCCACCGACGCCGGGCTGATCAACCTGCTCGACGATCCGGCCAAGAGCGCCAAGAAGATTCGCTCCGCGGTAACCGACAGCGAGCGCGAGATCCGGTTCGACCAGGAGGCCAAGCCGGGTATCTCGAACCTGCTGACCATCCAGTCCGCGGTGACCGGCACCGCTATCGACGCGCTGGTGGCCGGTTACCAGGGTCGCGGCTACGGCGACCTGAAGAAGGAGACCGCTGAAGCCGTCGTCGAGTACGTCACGCCGATCAAGTCCCGGGTGGATGAGCTGCTGGCTGATCCCGCCGAACTGGAGTCGGTTCTGGCGGCTGGGGCCGCCCGCGCCGAGAAGGTGGCAAACGCGACGCTGCAGCGGGTCAACGACCGGCTCGGATTTCTGCAGCGCAAGGCCTGACACCCCGCTGATACGCCACTCTTTTCGGCGTTGCGCACTTTAGGATTCCGGCAAATGGCGGCGCGGATTGCGGGGAGCAGTGGCGGACAGCACTGAGTCGGACAAGCCGGGGATCGTAGACCGGCTGCGGCAAAGATTTCCGTGGTTTGACCGTGTGATGACGGCGCAGGAGCGCTACCAGGACTGCAACGGTGATTTCTATGCCGCCGGAATCACGTATTACACGGTGTTCGCACTGTTCCCGTTGCTGATGGTCGGCTTCGCGGCCGGTGGGTTCCTGCTGGCCAGTCGTCCGGACTTACTGGCCCACATTGAGGATCGGATCCGGGAGTCGGTGTCGGGCGATTTCGGGCACCAGCTCATCTCCTTGATCGACTCGGCAATCAACTCGCGCGGTACCGTCGGCGTCATCGGCCTGCTCACTGCGGCATGGGCCGGGCTTGGCTGGATGGCCAACCTGCGCAAGGCGCTGACTGAGATGTGGGAGCAGCAGCGGGAATCGGACGGATTTGTCCGCAACAAGCTGTCGGACCTGGTGGCGTTGGTCTCGACGTTCATTGCGCTGGCTCTCACCATTGCGCTGACGGTGCTCGGTGATCCGGCCCTGATGACCAAGGTGCTCAACTGGCTGGGCCTGGGCCATATACCGCATCTGGGCGACGTGCTGGGCATGGCATCCTTGGTGGTCTCATTCCTGGTGGCGTGGATGCTGTTCACCTGGATCATCGCCCGGCTACCGCGCGAGTCGGTGAGCCTGCGCAGCTCGGTACGGGCCGCGCTGATCGCCGCCGTGGGCTTCGAGATCTTCAAGCAGTTGGCGTCGATCCTGCTGAGGTCCGTGATGCACGGCCCGGCCGGAGCCACGTTCGGCCCGGTGCTGGGCTTGATGGTGTTTGCCTTCGTGACGGCCCGGTTGCTGCTGTTCTCGACGGCTTGGGCCGCGACGTCGAAGGAAAACCTGGTGGAGGCCCCGATTGCACCGCCGGGGCCTGCCGTGGTCATCACTACCCGCCACCATGCCGGCGACGGCGTCGACGCAGGCAGTGTGGCGATCGGTGCTGCCGTGGGTTTCCTTGGTGCGCTTGGCCTTTCGTGGCTGGTCCGACGGCGGTAGTGGGTCTCGCGTCAGTTAGACGGCGACGCGAGATTCGGCCCAAGTGTTGTACCCACCCTCCAGGTCGGCGGCATCGGCGAAGCCCTCCGCGCGCAGCAACGATGCCGCCACGCTGGAGCGCCAGCCGCCCGCGCAGTGCAGCACGATCGGCTTGTCGGTCGGCACGTCGGTCAGACGTGAACGCAACTGCGCCAACGGGATTCCGATCGAACCGGGAATCGCGCCGGACTCGCGCTCACCCGGGTTGCGGATGTCGATCAGCGTCACCGCGTCTTCGGCCAGCATGCGATCGACGTCGGCGACCCGCAGCCGCGATGCCTCGACCACCAGATCGGTCAACTGGGTGGGGAATTGGCCGTCGCGGTCGACGTGCAGGTAGCCGACAGCGTTGTCCGATCCGATGCGGGCCAGTCGCAGTGCGGCGTCCTGTTCCTCGCCGGGGTAGGTGATCAGGATGATCTGCTCGCCGACATCGGCCACCATGCCACCGGTTTCGGCGAACCGGCCGTCGAACCCGACGTTTACCGAACCACGCAGGTGGCCGTTGGTGAAGTCGTCGACGCTGCGCGCGTCGAGCACCCGCAGGCCGGCCGCCAGAGCCTGCCGGATCTGTGTCGGAGTGAACTCCGGGATGCTGCGCGCCCGGTCCAGCAGCGGGTGCACACGCTTGTTCATCGCGGCGTCGACCGCGAAGTACGACGGCGCCGCCGGCTGCCCATGGGTGATCAACTCGATGAAGGCGTCTTCGCTCATCGGCTGGACAGATGGGTTGGTGGTGCGCTGCTCGCCGATGGTCGACGTCAGTTCGGTGGACAGGTTCTTGCCGCACGAAGAACCCGCGCCATGCGCGGGCATGACGACGACGTCGTCGGGCAGCGCCAGCAAGGTGTCGTGGATGGAGTGGTACATCGCGCGGGCGAGTTCTTCGGTGGAACTGTCGCCGATATTCACCAGATCGGGGCGGCCGACATCGCCGATGAACAGCGAATCGCCGGTTAGCACCGCGGTCGGCGCAGCGCCCGGGCGTTCGCTGACTGCGATGCTGATCGACTCCCAGGTGTGCCCCGGGGTGGCCAGAATCTCCAGGTCGACCTCGCCCAGCGTGATGTGTTCGCCGTGCGCCAGCCTGCGGATGGGGTAGTCGGTTTCGGCTGATTCGCCGAATCCGATCCAGGCGCCGGTGGCCTCGACCAACTCCAGGTGGCCGGAGACGAAGTCGGCGTGAAAGTGGGTGTTGACGACGCCCTCGATGCTCAGGCCGTACTTCTCGGCGTCTGCGAGGTATTCGGTGATGTCGCGGCGCGGATCGACAATGATTGCGCGGCCGCTGATTTCGTCGCCGATGAGATACGACGCGTGCGACAGGCATTCGATGTAGTACTGCTCCAGGATCATCTGGTGCTCCTTGGGTAGGGGACTTCTCGGTTAATGTAACTATACCCCTGGGGGTATAAATTCCAAAGGTTGATGCATACCCCTATGGGTATGTGTACGATGATGGTGAATATACCCCCAGGGGTATTGCAAAGAAGGGTATGCCATGACCACGTCCCCGTTGACTACCGACGCATCCGGGCCGGCCGAGCAGGGAGGCCTGCGATGATCGCGCTTACCGTTGCTGCGGCGGTCTTGGTCGGGGTCACCCTAGGGGTGCTCGGCGGCGGCGGTTCGATATTGATGGTGCCGTTGCTGGCGTATGTCGCGGGCATGGACGCCAAGGTTGCGATCGCCACCTCGCTGTTGGTGGTCGGGACCACCAGCGCCGTCGGCGCCATCTCACATGCTCGGGCCGGCCGCGTGCAGTGGCGCGTCGGGCTGGTGTTCGGAGCGGCCGGCATGGCGGGCGCCTACCTGGGCGGGCTGCTGGCCCGCGCTATCCCGGGCACGGTACTGCTGATCGGGTTCGCGCTGGTGATGGTGGCCACCGCGGCCGCAATGCTGCGTGGACGCAAGAATGCGGCGCAAGAATCCAGCGGTGGCGCCCTGCCGATCCCCAAGGCCCTAGCCCTGGGCCTCGTCGTGGGTCTGGTGACCGGCTTGATCGGTGCCGGCGGTGGCTTCGTGGTGGTTCCCGCGCTGGTGCTGCTCGGTGGCCTGTCCATGCCGGTAGCCGTCGGCACATCACTCGTGGTGATCACAATGAATTCGTTCGCAGGCCTGGCGGGGTATCTGTCGTCGGTGCAGATCTACTGGCCGCTGGCGCTGATGGTCACCGTCGCAGCGGTGATCGGTGGCTTGATCGGGGCCCGGCTGACGGCCTACGTCAACCCCGACGTGCTACGTAAGGCGTTTGGCTGGTTCGTATTGGCCATGTCCTCGGTGATTTTCGCCCAGGAGATTCACCCCGCGGTGGGAATCAGCGTGGCTGTGCTGGTCGTGATCGCCGCAGTTGTCTCGGCGTCGTCAAAGGCGCGCGTCGCCCGTAGGCGCAGCGGCGTTCTTGGTCCACACCCCGCGAGCCATCACCGCGTGAACGTGTAGCTGCTGATCGAGTACCACGAGATCGGCGTTGGCCCCCGGTTGAAGGCACCCGGCGCCGTCGATACCGAGGGCTCGGGCCGGTGTTGTCGAGGTCATCGCGACCGCATGCAACATCGCGGCATCTGACGCGGGCTCCAAACCTGTTGCCGCGGTGCGGAACAGCGCATCCATGGTCGCGGTGCTGCCGGCGATGGTGGTCCGGCCGTGGACCCTGGCCACCGACCCGCTGACCTCAACATCCAACGGCCCCAACCGAAATGACCCGTCTCCCAGACCTGCCGCGGCCATCGCGTCGGTGATCAGCGCGACGCGGTCGGCGCCTGCGGTCTGCGCGACCTGATGGACCAGCGCGGGATGTACGTGCACGCCGTCGGCAATCAACTCGACGGTGACCCTCGGGTCCTCCAGCAGTGCCAGGGCGGGCCCCGGATCGCGATGATGCAGTGGCCGCATGGCATTGAACACATGGGTCCCGACGGTGGCGCCCATCCGCACTGCATGCTTGGTCAGCTCATAACTGGCATCGGTATGGCCAACGGCCACCACGACTTCGGCATCCACCAGACGTTCGATCGCGGCATCGGCGCCGGGCAGTTCGGGGGCGATAGTGACCATCCTGATGGTGCCGTCAGCGGCCGCCAGTAGGGCATCGATCTCTGCCGGGTCGGGCTCGCGTAACTGCGTGGCGTCGTGTGCGCCGCAACGTACCGAACTCAGCCACGGCCCTTCCAGATGAATACCTGCGATAGTGCCGTCCCTGGTGGCGTCGGCAAGCACCCGGACCTGCTCCAACAAGTCTAACGGGGACGCGGTGACCAGGCTGGCCAGGGTGCTGGTGGTTCCGTGGTCACGGTGGAACCAGGCAGTGGCGGCAACGTCTGTGCTGTACGAGAATCCGCCGCCGCCGTGCACGTGCATGTCCACAAAGCCCGGCACCACAACGCAATTAGGAAAATCGAAATCCGCGGCACGGGGCGCCGTACCCTCGCCACATGCCACGATGCGGTCGCCGCTGATCTCCAGCCAGCCGGGCCGGCACATCCTGTCGTGCAGCACCACCGCTGCGGCAGTCACCAGTGTCATTGTCGGTCAGCCGAATTCAGGGCGGCGTCCGGTGCCGGCCACGAGCCGCCGTTCTCCCAGAAGTGCCGGATGTCCTCGAGTTGGCGGCCGCGGGTTTCCGGAGCGAACCGGTAGACAAACCCGAAGGCCATCAACGCCAGCGCGCCGAACACTGCGAAAGTGCCTGCGCCACCAAGAGTGTTGAGCATGGTCAGGAAGAACGCGCCAACAATGGCGTTGGCCACCAGGTCCGAGGTCAGCATGGTGCTCGAGCCCAGCGACCGCAGCTGTGCCGGGAAACTCTCGCCGGCGTACACCCATACCAGCGCGCCGAATCCGAATGTGAAGCCGACGGTGAACAGCAGCACGCCGACGAAGCCCAGGGTGTTGTTGCGCAGGTTGTCGGCGAACACTGCGATCAGGATGATGTTGGCGACGATCATCATGGCAATGCCACCCAACAGGATTGGGCGTCGGCCGACGCGGTCGACCAGCAACAGTGACACCACCACTGCGATCAGGGCGGCGACCTGAATCAGGGCTGGCAGCACCAGTAGGGCGAAGTTCCCGGTGTACCCCATCTTCTCGAAAAGCCTTGGACTGTAATACACCACCGCGTTGATTCCGGTGATCTGAATGAAAAAGCCCAGTGCTACAACAAAAACCGTGGCTCGCAGATATGGTCGGCGTACCAGCTCGCGGACCGTGCCGCCGCTCTCGGCCATCAGCGCTTCGCGGATTTCGGCCAGCTCGGCGTCGATGTCGTCATCGGATGTGTTCGGATTGACCTGTTGCAGTGCTTGTTTGGCGTCATCGTCGCGGCCCTGGAGCAGGTACCAGCGGGCGGTGTCGGGCATCTTCAGCAGCATGAAGCCGACGAGTACGGCCGGCAGCGCCGCCAGCCCGAGCATCAGCTGCCAGTCGCGGCTGTCCGCCAGCGCGTACGAGGTCAGGTAGCCGACGATGATGCCGGCCACGGTGGCGACCTGGTAGGCAACCAACAGCCGTCCCCGGGTTGCCGCCGGCGCTGACTCGGCGACGAAGACCGGAACCACGACGATCGAGACGCCGATGGTCAGGCCCAGGAGCAGGCGGGCGACCAGCAGCATCGGCACAGTCGTGGCGAAGGCGCTGAACAATGCGAATGCCGCGTAGGTGAAGGCCACCAGCACCATGGATGCCTTGCGGCCGATGGCGTTCGCCAGGGCGCCGGCTCCGATGGCACCGACCAATTGCCCGACGACCACGGCGGTGGTGACCAATTCTTGTTGGTGCGTGCTCAGTTTGAACTGGTCGGTGATGAACAGCATGGCGCCGGCGATGTTTGACAGGTCGTAACCGTAGATGACGCCGATGCTCGCCGCGGTGACGGCGACCAGCGTCGCCACGTGTGTTGATCTGCCCACGCGTAATCCTCCGCATTGTCCGTACCCGGTGTCCAGGTGCTGGAAAAGTCCGGGTGTTGGAACAGACTTAACACCACGCGGCGGGCAACCCCGGTAGGTTCGGCGCTATCGGCTCGAGTGTTGCGGACGGCGGTTGATCGAGCGGGCTGCCATCATCAGCGACAGCACCACGACCGTGCCGACCACACCGACCCCGATCCGGATCGGTAGTGCATCGGCTGCGGGTATCGCAGCCGCCATGGCCTGCGTCGGCGCCGGCTTGTGTTGGATGAGCGACGGGTCGGGCTCGATCAGGGTGCCGACCTTGGTGCCGGGCGGAGTGGCGAACCCGTAGTCCAGCAGATGTGCGGCCTGCTCCCACGGTGCGATGGGCAACCGGGTGCCGTGCAGCAGGATGGCGACCAGTCGACGGCCGCCCCGATCGGCGGCTCCGACGAAGGTTTGTCCGGCGTCGTCGGTGTAGCCGGTCTTGCCGCCGAGCGCGCCCGGGTAGTTGTACAACAGCCTGTTGTCGTTCTCCAGCTCATAAGGCGGGTGATCGCTCGGTTCGCCGGGCTTGGCCGGGTGCCCGGGGAACATGAACTTCTGGGTCGCGACGATGCTGGCGAACGTGGGGTTCTGCCAGGCGTAGCGATAGAACAGGCCGATGTCATACGGCGAGGTGCTCATGCCCGGGCCGTCCAAGCCGGATGGGGTGGCCACCCGGGTATCGCGACCGCCCAACTTGGCGGCCAGGTCGTTGATCTTCCCGATGGCGGTGTCCATGCCGCCCACCTGCATGGCCAGGGCGTGCGCCGCGTCGTTGCCGGAATGCATCAGTAGACCGTGCAGCAGGTCATTGACGGTGTAGCTGCCGTCGACGTCGACGCCGACCCGGGTGCCCTCGGCGTTGGCGTCGTCGACGGTGCCGGTGACGCGTTTGCCCAGCGGCAGTTCGCGCAGCGCCTGGGTGGCGATCAGCACCTTGATGATGCTGGCGGGACGGTAACGGCCGTGCGGGTCTTTGGCGGCGATGATGTCGCCGTTGTCCAGGTCTGCGAGCAGCCAGCCGTCGGCGGACACGTCGCCCGGCAGTGGTGGTATGCCGGGGGCGGCGACCACTCCGCAACCGGACATCAGGTCACCGCCGAGTGGGGTTGCGGGCACGGGAAGCGGCTCGGGCGGGTCGCCGGCCTTCGGTACTTCGGACTGGTCGACCGCCGGGGGAGTGTTAACTCGGTAGGGGCACGCGTTGGTGTCGGGCGGGGCCGGTTCGGCGTGGGCAAGCGCGGGTGCGGATGCCAGAAAAAACGCTGCTGCCAGGGCTGCAACGCGGTGGGCCGGGTTTCGGTTGGTCGCCATCGTGTCGCCAGACTAGGCCAGAGGGGTGCCGATTCCAGGTAGCCGCGCTGTGACAGGTGTGGTTGATGTTGCTTCTGTTATTTGGTACAGGGAGGGCTCAGGGCAGCTCACAGTGGGCCAGAGCCGGGAACCCGATACAGCTCATCCAGAGTCGACCGTCGTGCTCAACCAGTCCGGTGACCTGACCGAAACCGGGGTGCCGGGTGCGCAGGCCGGTCACCGCGCGACCGTTGTCGGGGTCGAAGGCCACCGCCCACACCTCCGAAGGCATTGGCGGTTGCAGCGCCGCAGGCAACTGCCAAGCCAGCTTGCGCAGTGCCGGGTGCCGGGACGCCAACCAGTCGGCCGTGGCGTAAGCCGGACGGACCATCGACACCCAGATTCGACCATCGGACCCGGTCGAGATGTTGTCTGGCATGCCAGGCAGATTGACCGCGAGCGGGGTGACGCTGCCTGCCTGCGGCCCGGACAGCCAGAACTTGGAGAGTCGACGGCCCTGGGTCTCGGCGAACACCAGCGCTGACCCGTCGGCGGTCACCGTGACTCCGTTGGCGAAATACAGGTGGTCGGCCAACGTGCTGACGGTGCCGTCGGTGGTGAGGCGATACAGCCCACCGTCCCCGCGTGCCTCCAGGAACGCCGCCTCGTAGTGCTCGTAGTGGAACCGGCTGGTCGACTCGGTGAAATAGATTGTGCCGTCGGCAGTTTCGGTGGCATTGGAGCAGAACTTGAGCGGCCGGCCGTCGACCTGCGTTAGCAACGTCTCGATCTCGCCGGTGGCCGGTTCCATGGCCAGCAGCCCGCGATAGCTGTCGCAGATGAGCAGACGCCCGTCGCGGGCCACGTGCAGACCCAATGGGCGCCCGCCGGTGTCGGCAACGGTTTCAATTGTGCCACTTGCTGTTACGCGCACGATGCGGCCGTCGACCAGCCCGGTCCACAGGTGCCCGTCGGCATCGACGACGACGTCCTCAGGGGCGCCTTCGGGCATCGGAACGACGGTCAGGTCGACCGGTGGGAAATCGGGCAACGCGTCGACCGGGGGCGGGGTCCAGCGCACCGGGTCGATCGGAGGTTTGGATGTCATCGTTTTCCTTAGCTTTATTGATTTCACACGTGATTCGGAGTCTCCGATCGCATCGTAGGAGTCCCAGCGGAATCAATTGCGTGGACGGGTTGAGAGGTTGTCTGCCAATGGCGGCGACAATCCTCCGCATGTTTGCCGGTTCTGGGACCATCCGAACCAACTGACAGCTCAGCTGGCAATCGGATCCAGAGGCGGACGTGGCAGAGGGCCACGGCTCCCGTGCCGACTTCGCCCTCTCGGGCGGCGGCGTCAGGGTGTCGGGTTGGTCGGGGCCGTCGCCGCGGTGCTCGACGCCGGGTACCGGTTGCAGCGAGTGTCGGGAACATCGGCTGGGTCGGGGAGGCGGCGCCACCTGGGGCAGCGACCTGGCTGCAGCCACCCGACCCCGGCACGCTTGTCGCCTGCCAGTCCGGTCTCGGCGATGGTGAGGGTCTGCGCTGGACTACTACGCCGACTGCAGCCCAGGAACAACATATGGGCGATCCGCTGCGGGCAGGTTTACCAGCGAGTCCTCTACCGGCTACGGGTGAATCTGCCGCTTCTGCAACAGATGGTGGCAGCGCTGGAGGAGAAACAGGAACTCAGCTGGGACGAGCTGCGCAGTATCGCCGAGGTGTTCGATGACAGGAACCATGTTGATGCGCAACAACAAACGCCTCGGTAACGGAACGTTACGTGGGGAACCCGTTGTACGCATAAATGCGCGCGCCGCCGCGCTGAAGTGCATAATGACTTCGTCGTCGATCTTCCACCTTTAATAACTTCACCAACCGAGGTAGATAATGACACAGTCAGCCATCGCAGTCGGGAATGAAGAATCGGAAATATCGTGGAGCGAACTTCGAGATGAGTGGAATGCCCGGAATATCGATAGGATTCGGACGAAGCTAGAAAACGAATACGCGATCTCGCGTTCCGATCTGAAAACTGTTTGTGAGCACGAAGAGCCTGAAGCGGATGGAGAAGAAAAGCCTGAGGAAGCTGGCGACCGCGATGAAACTGGCTCAACGTTTGATCGCTTATTCCACTGCAAAAGGGATAATGCAGAATCTAGAAAGGGCAGCGGTCCAGAAGGTCAAGGTGGTGCTGCAGAAAAAGTCGATGCTGCATGGCAGCATGTGTGGGAGGCCGCAGCCAAGAAAAATTGCGAACCGTTAGTCGCTTACTTTGTTTTTGCGTTAGGGATGAAGAAATGGGAACTCAGCTCGGATCACGATGCAGTTAACGAGTACGTAGCACATGCGATTGTAGGATATCGACGGTTGCATGGTGAGCACCGCGAAGCCTCCACCGCCAATATTGCTCTCACGCACTTTATCCTCAACGAATTGGTAGCGCTCACTGGTTTTGAATTGCCCGCGCCTGATGGTGAAGCGGGTGCGAAGTGTAAGCCATTGCTGGTCGGGGCAATGAGTGTCGAGGCTGCGGTGTATGCAGGCTCATCTGTTGCAATACATGCACGTGCGAACGAAATCGCTGGCCATTGTGAGAAATGTCTTGAGAATGAGCTCATCGCAGTCCATGCGAACCACGAGAATGCTTGTGGAGATGTTCAGTGTCTCGTCTGGTACGTTATTAACCTCCACAGAATCTATTACAGTTGCATTGCGCAGACGGCGGACGCGGTGCGACGTGCCGGTGACATAGATCCGACGGTTCGCTTCGAATCCGACGATGAGAAGATGACGGCAGCGGTCAATGCACTAAACAATGCAGCGTCGCGGGTGGTAATGGCCCGAGCAGAGCTCGGTAACGATGTATACGCGAGCGAGCTACCGCCGTATCGTGCAACTTTGACAGCTTGGCTTACTCGATTGTCTAACAGGTCGGTGACGCCGATTGTCGCACTGAATGATGTAGATTTCACCTACATATACCCTTTCGCATTGGCGGACGTCGACGTACAAGAGGTCCAGGAGTTCATGCGGGCACTTGAATTCGACGATGAATCGAAAAAGATATACGCACCGGACGTCAATAAATCCGGTGCGAAGTCAGAATTTTCGCCAGCCGACCTGACTCCGAAAGCCCCGGTGAAACTCCAACTCAACGACATGTGGACTTGGGGAGGTCGCCGAGAAGAACTGAACGCCACCGTCTGTATCCCAATGCCGCCAATCACCGTCAGTTTGGTGGATGACGGCCGCTTTAAATGGAAATTTGATGTTGAACTTCTGTTCAATGACCTAGGCAACCACTACTTGCGGGTGAAACTCGAGTCAAAGGAGCGGGGGACTCGCGATTGGTTAAATCTAACTGTGAGATTGGCAACGACATATTGTGGCGAGCATCTACTCGTCTCTGATGATGACCAACAAGTACTGAAACCGGACGGAAGTCATTGTAAGACGATCGCGGACTATGCCAAGACCGTCATTGATTACGTCTCTGAATGGATTGTCAGGGAATCTGATAATTATATCGATGGTCGGGCTGCTGAAAATGAGAAGAAATATCGAGCGGATGACGCGAGTCGACGTTATAAATCTGGGTTCCAGCCGGATTTCGACTATCATATATTGGTCGTGATCGGGAGTGCCAGTTCGCCGGCGTCGGTCGACTCCGATGCGAACTCAATGAAACAAGAAATTGAAAACGGCTATGGCGATCTGTTGATGCAATTACTGAACCGGGAAGCCACTACGCTCGATGAATGGACCTGCCGGGGTAAGTACAGTGCTACGCCCAACTTGCTCGGCGACGAGTGCTTTCCCGGCGATTTTGCAATGGGCACGGCAACAACGACGGTACTGTACATGCCGTCCACCCCAAGCTGGGTGAAAAACGGATATCAAGAGGTTGCGGAATTTGCGGCATCGTTTCGACCTTTGATCAATGAGGCAAAGAAGGACCTCGAGGAAAAGCTTCAGGGTATCGATACTCTCATGCAAACGGACAAGGATAGGGAATTAGATAAGCAGGAAAGAGACTTAAGTCACCACAGACGGGATCTGCACGAGCTGCTCGACCGTATGCGCAAAATCCGAACTTATCTGGAGCCGTCGCAGCTCCTCAGCTTGAGGGCTGAAGGGGAGTTCCTTGCGAAGCTTTATAAGCAATTGGAATTAGGTAAGCTTAAAAATGACCTTGATGGGTATCTTGAGCGAGGGCGTATCGCGATCGATAGGATGAACCGACGTGAGTCGCGTTTACATGACCATAGAAGCCGGCATAACGAAGATTCGATTCAGATTATCTTGCTTATTTTGGGCGTTCTGTCGTTCTCGGGATTTCTGTCACTTTTCCTGACCTTGATGTACGGATCGAGCATACCGGGCTGGGATACTGATCCAGAGGCTGGCGAAGGACACCCTCTGACACACCACCATCTTTCGTCGCTTGATCTTTATGGCGCCGCGGCTTTATATGGGATTGTACTAGTGGCTGTCGTCTTATATTTTAAGCGCAATAAGGGGCGTTAGATATGCCTGACCTGCATCTTGTCGATTCGTTCGAACTCACTCCGAACCAGTTGTCGACCTTCTACGACGAAATACTCGCACCGTCGTTTGGTGAGGAAGAACTTGTCGAGCGCGGAGAGATGCTCGATGCGTTGGCGGACCGAACATCACTGACTCGTGGCCGGATCGCGATCGATGAGTCTGGCGAAATTGTCGGGGGAATTGTTGGCGACTGGTTTGCCGATGGTCGAGTGATGTTGCTGTCGTATTTGGCGGCACGCCCCGGCCTTCGTGGCCGCGGAATTGGCAAGCGGTTGTTGGCTGACGCGATACCCGCGTGGATGTCCGATTTCAGCGCGGTTCTTGTCGTTGCTGAAGTTGAGAACCCGGACTTTTATGAGAACGATGAAGGCCATGGCGACCCCAAAGCGCGACTTCGGTTGTATGCAGGACTGGGCGCAAAAATCTTGCGGATGCCGTACTTTCAGCCAGCGCTCAGCGCCGAGCAGTCGCGAGTGCGAAACCTCTTTCTGATGGTGTTCAAGGCGGACCCATCGGTGATGAGGGGACAGGATCGCGTTGATGCTGCGCCACTTCGGCGATTCATCGAGGAGTATCTGAGCGGCACCGAGGGAATTGTCGACGATGACGAGGTCCGGGCTGTCCGGGCAGCACTTCAAACGGAGAACGGCATCGAATTGGCGGACCCAGCCGAGTACCTCTGACGTCTTGCCGGTCTGCACCTGCGAACGAATGCCGTTGGTACTGTCCCGCGTTCTCTGTAGCTTTCTGGCGCGTTGTGCCGGGTATCACCCGGCTTATGGCTGGCGAGTCTGCTGTTGTTGATGGCTCATGTCGATGAATGCATTGCTTGACAACGTTTTTCGCCTCGCCGCCTGTGTTCGAGTAGTGGCCTGCCGTAGCTTGGAAAGGTGACCACCGCGCAACTGGACGAGTTCGAGCAGCTGCGGCCGCACCTGTTATCGGTCGCCTACCGGCTGACCGGGGTGTATGCGGACGCTGAGGACATCGTCCAGGACGCCTGGCTGCGCTGGCATGGAACCGATTCCGAGATCAGCGACCTGCGCGCCTGGTTGACCACCGTGGTCAGTCGGTTGGGGCTGGACCGTCTGCGTTCGGCGGCGCACCGTCGCGAGGCGTATTTCGGTCAATGGCTGCCCGAACCGGTGGTCACCGGATTCGATAGTGCTGATCCACTGGCCGCAGTGGTTTCCGGCGAGGACGCCCGATTCGCCGCGATGGTGGTGCTGGACCGGTTGACCCCCGATCAGCGGGTGGCCTTCGTGCTGCACGACGGGTTCGCGGTGCCGTACGTCGAGATCGCCGAATCGCTCGGCGTGACGGAAGCCAGTGCACGCCAACTTGCTTCGCGAGCCAGACGGGCGGTGGCTGCCGCGCCGATGCCGGATCCCACCCATAACGAGGTGGTCGGTAAGCTGATGGCCGCCATCGCCGGCGCCGACATGGCGGCAGTCGTCGAACTACTGCATCCCGATGCGACGTTCACAGGGGACTCCAACCGTCGCGCACCGACCGCACCGCGGACCATCGTCGGCGCCGACAAGGTGGCGCGCTTCTTGTTCGGTCTGGCCAGACGCTATGGGCCGCAATGGCTTTCGGCAACTCAGCTGGCACTGGTCAACGGGGAGCTTGGTGGCTACAGCCCCGGGATGCCAGCGCGGGACGGCTATCCTGAGCTGCTCCCGCGAATCACCGCGATGACCGTGCGCGCCGGCAAGGTCATCGCGGTGTGGGATATCGCGAACCCGGACAAGTTCACGGCGTCACCGCTTCGATCGAACTAGCGGCGCGCCGTTGAGGTCAAATTAGCTGCCCGACTGGTCCGCCCACGGCACCCGGCAGGCATCACCGGAGCTGAACCCCTGCTCGGTGATACCCAGCGCCGCGTACATCCGCGAGCGCATGTTCTCCACGCCGATCTGATAGGTCAGCTCGATCACGCCGTCGGCGCCGAACCGCCGCTTGAGGTCCGCGACCTGCTCGTCGGTGACGGTGTGCGGGTCGGTGGTCATCGCGTTGGCATAGGTGATCGCTGCGCGTTCGTCGTCGGTGAACAGTGCGGAAGTTTGGTACTCGTCGATGTGCTTGAGTCGGGCGGTGTCCAGGCTCTCCAGCCGCATCAGCATGGTGCCGAAATCGATGCACCAGGAGCAGCCGACAGTGCGTGCAGTCCAGAACACCGCGAGGTCGCGGACGGTGGCCGGCAGCTTCTTCGATCCGCTTTGCAACAGGCCTTCGTGGACCGCGTTGGCCACCAATAGCCGCGGATGGTGTGCGGCGACGGCGAAGGGCTCGGGAACCTCGCCGAACTCCCGTTTGGCGTAGCGATACATCAACCGGGTGAGCAGGCTGGCTTGTTGCGGGGATACGGGATCGACGCGTGGTTTCTGGTTCATGCTTGGTAGACGAGGCAGGGCCCGGAAGTGTGACAGAGGGAAGTGAGCGGTCGCCACTGGGATGGTTCGGGTTGGGATCCGTCAACTTTGATTGACATTGTCAACAAGAGTTGACAGGTCCAGACCGGAAGTGCTGAACAGAGCACCCATGAGAAAAGCCGCGAGACCCCGGAGGAGTCTCGCGGCTTTCCGCCAGAACAACTAACGCGCAAACATCAACGCGCGCTTGACCTCTTGGATCGCCTTGGTCACCTGGATGCCACGGGGGCAGGACTCAGTGCAGTTGAAGGTGGTGCGGCAGCGCCACACCCCGTCGACCTCGTTGAGGATGTCGAGGCGCTCGGCGGCGGCCTCGTCACGCGAGTCGAAGATGAACCGATGCGCGTTGACGATCGCGGCCGGGCCGAAGTAGGAACCCTCGCTCCAGTACACCGGGCAGCTGGTGGTGCAGCAGGCGCAAAGGATGCACTTGGTGGTGTCGTCGAAGCGGGCCCGGTCGGTCTGCGACTGGATGCGCTCGCGGGTCGGCGGGTTGCCCGAGGTGATCAGGAACGGCTTGACGGCGCGGTAGGCGTCGAAGAACGGCTCCATGTTCACCACCAGGTCCTTCTCCACGGGCAGGCCGCGGATGGGCTCGATGGTGATGGTCAGGTCCTTGCCGGCTTTCTTGGGCAGCAGGTCGCGCATCAGAACCTTGCAGGCCAGGCGGTTGACGCCGTTGATCCGCATGGCGTCCGAGCCACACACGCCGTGGGCGCAGGACCGGCGGAACGTCAGCGTGCCGTCGAGGTAGCCCTTCACGTACAGCAGCAGGTTGAGCAACCGGTCGCTGGGCAGGCAGGGGACGCGGAAGCTCTGCCAGCCGGCGGCGTCCGGGTTCTCCGGGTTGAACCGGGCGATCTTCAGCGTCACCATGACGGCGCCGTCGGGAACCGGCGGCAGAGGAGGACCTGCGGGGTCGCTCGCCTTGTCCAATACGGGTGCACTCATGGTTTTAGTACTTCCGTTCCATCGGCTCGTACCGGGTCTGGACCACGGGCTTGTAGTCCAGTCGGATGTCGGACAGCAGGTCGGTGCCTTCTTTGTAGGCCATGGTGTGGCGCATGTAGTTGGTGTCGTCGCGGTTCGGGTAGTCCTCGCGGGCGTGACCGCCACGGGATTCCTTACGGTTCAGCGCACCGACCACGGTGACCTCGGCCAGCTCCAGCAGGAAGCCCAGCTCGATGGCCTCGAGCAGGTCGCTGTTGTAGCGTTTGCCCTTGTCGTGCACCGTAATTCGGCTGTACCGCTCCTTGAGCGCGTGAATGTCGGTGAGAGCCTGCTTGAGGGTCTCCTCGGTGCGGAACACCGCGGCGTTGTTGTCCATCGATTGCTGCAGCGCGCCGCGGATGTCGGCGACCCGCTCGTTGCCGTGCTCGGACAGGATGTCGCCGACCCAGCCGTTGACCATGTCGGCCGGGTTGTCCGGCAGGTCCACAAAGTTGTGGGCCTGGGCGTACTCGGCGGCGGCGATACCGGCGCGGCGACCGAACACATTGATGTCCAGCAGCGAGTTGGTACCCAGGCGGTTGGAGCCGTGCACCGAGACGCAGGCGCACTCGCCGGCGGCGTACAGACCTGGCACCACGTTGACGTTGTCGCGAAGCACCTGACCGTTGATGGTGGTCGGGATACCGCCCATGACGTAGTGGCAGGTCGGGTACACCGGCACCAGCTCGGTGACCGGGTCGACGCCCAGGTAGGTGCGGGCAAACTCGGTGATGTCCGGCAGCTTGGCTTCCAACACCTCGGCGCCGAGGTGGCGGACGTCGATGTAGACGTAGTCCTTGTGCGGTCCGGCGCCGCGGCCTTCGAGCACCTCGAGCACCATCGAGCGGGCCACGATGTCACGGGGTGCCAGGTCGACGATGGTCGGGGCGTAACGCTCCATGAACCGCTCGCCCTCGCCGTTGAGCAGACGACCGCCCTCGCCGCGCACGGCTTCGGAGATCAGGATGCCCAGGCCGGCCAGGCCTGTCGGGTGGAACTGGTGAAACTCCATGTCCTCCAAGGGAAGTCCCTTGCGGAAGATGATGCCCAGGCCGTCACCGGTCAGGGTGTGGGCGTTGGAGGTGGTCTTGTACATCCGGCCCGAGCCGCCGGTCGCGAAAACGATCGACTTGGCGTGGAAGATGTGGATGTCGCCGGTGGCCAGCTCGTAGGCGATGATGCCGGTGGCGACCGGACCGCCGGCGGTCTCGGTGAGCACCAGGTCCAGGGCATAGAACTCGTTGAAGAACTGAACGTCGTGCTTGACGCAGTTTTGGTACAGCGTCTGCAGGATCATGTGGCCCGTGCGGTCGGCCGCGTAACAGGCCCGGCGCACCGGGGCCTTGCCGTGGTCACGGGTGTGCCCGCCGAATCGGCGCTGGTCAATGCGGCCCTCGGGCGTCCGGTTGAACGGCATGCCCATCTTTTCCAGGTCCAGCACCGCGTCGATGGCTTCCTTGCACATGATCTCGACGGCGTCCTGGTCAGCGAGGTAGTCGCCGCCCTTGACGGTGTCGAAGGTGTGCCATTCCCAGTTGTCGTCCTCGACGTTGGCCAGCGCGGCGCACATGCCACCCTGGGCGGCGCCGGTGTGGCTGCGGGTCGGGTACAGCTTGGTCAGCACGGCGGTGCGGACGCGGGGACCGGCCTCGACGGCGGCGCGCATACCCGCACCACCGGCACCGACGATGACGACGTCGTAGCGATGTTCCTGAATCATCCTGGGTCCCTACTTGATGTTGGCGTCGAAGGTGACGAGCACGTAGCTGCCCAGCACCAAGGTGAAACCGGTGGCCAGCAGCAGAATCGAGTTCAGCCAGAACTTGGTGGTGTTCTTGCGGGCGTAGTCACCGATGATGGTGCGCATGCCGTTGGCACCGTGGATCAGCGCCAGCCACAGCAGGGCCATGTCCCAGATCTGCCAGAACGGCGAGGACCAGCGCTGTGCGACGTAGTTGAAGTCGATGCGGTAGACGCCGTTTTCCCAGATCAGCCCGATGAACAGGTGACCAAGGGCTAGCAGCACCAGTGCGGCACCGGAGAATCGCATGAACAGCCAGGCGTACTTCTCGAAGTACGGAATACCGCGGGCACGACGGGGCGCACGTGGGTGGTCCAGGGCGGCGGGACGGTCGTGCTCGCGCTCCATGACCGGGGCCGGGCGGCCGCCGCGACGAGCCTCGGCAGCGCCGGAATCAGTTGTCGTGGTCACGAGAGCCACCCGAAGTGCTCAGCCATGTGCATGCCCTCTACTCCCAGCGCGGCGACCAGCACCGCGATCCAGATGGCCAAGATGGTCCACAGCATGACCCGCTGGTACTTGGGGCCCTGCTGCCAGAAGTCGATCAGAATGACGCGGACGCCGTTGAGGGCGTGGTAGAGCACCGCCGCGACCAGGCCCATCTCCATGAGCCCGATGATCGGCGTCTTATAGGTGCTGATCACCTCGTTGTATGCCTCGGGGCTGACCCGGACCAGCGCCGTGTCAAGCACGTGCACCAATAGGAAGAAGAAGATGGTGGCACCGGTGATGCGGTGCAGCACCCAGGACCACATACCCGGGTCTCCGCGATACAGGGTGCGCCGCCTCGACGGTGATGAACGCGGTGCGGGTATGGCGGAATCCGCGGCTGCCGCTGTACTCATTTCGACCTCCAACGCCGTCGGTGGACGGATGACCCGGCAGCAACTTTTTTGCCCGCCGGGCCCAAACCTCGGGGCGACTCTAAACCCAATTGGTGCACAGTCAGAACTAGCGTGTGTGGCGAATCGAGTGTACTGGGCGGAAATTAGGGTTGCCTATGTTGACGACCTTGGTTTTCGGTGTCACTGGTTCAGGACGTATTCCGAGGGCTGAAAACGGGGTATCGATGACCATCGAAATTGACTGGAACATGTTGCGGAACAAGGCAATTGATGTTTCTCGTAATGCCTATGCGCCGTACTCCGACTTTCCGGTCGGGGCTGCAGCGATAGTCGACGACGGTCGAGTGGTTACGGGCTGCAATGTGGAGAATGTCTCATATGGGCTTGGTCTCTGCGCCGAGTGTGCTGTGGTGTGCGCCCTACATTCCGGCGGGGGTGGACGGTTGGTTGCGCTGGCATGTGTTGATGGCGCCGGGAAAGCGTTGATGCCGTGCGGCCGTTGCCGTCAGGTGCTGCTGGAACACGGCGGCCCCGGCATGCTGATCGACCATCCGGCCGGGCCGAAGCCGCTATTGGAGCTGCTGCCCGATGCATTTGGTCCAAATGACCTGAACCGCCGGTAACGGCAAGTGGTGCAACGCTTCTGGGCGCCACTGGTTACTCATCGGTAACTTTGGCCTCCGTTGGCCAGGGCCTGGCTGTGCTGACCCGGCACTAGCATCTGGGTGGTGTTCGATGCGCCGTCTGTCATCCGTACCAAGCGTGACGGCGGAGTGCTGTCCGATGCCGCGATCGACTGGGTGATCGACGCCTATACCGCTGGCCGGGTTGGTGATGCCCAGATGTCGGCCCTACTGATGGCGATCTTCCTGAACGGCATGACCGACGCCGAGACCACGCGGTGGACTGCAGCGATGATCAATTCCGGTGACCGGTTCGACTTCACCGACCTGCGCCGGGACGGAAAGCCATTGGCGCTGGTAGACAAGCACTCCACCGGCGGCGTCGGAGACAAGATCACCATTCCGTTGGTGCCGGTCATCATGGCGTGCGGCGGTGCGGTGCCGCAGGCGTCCGGGCGTGGACTCGGGCACACCGGCGGCACGCTGGACAAGCTCGACGCCATCCCGGGGTTCACCGCAGAGCTGACGAAAGCCCAAATCCGACAACAGCTTTCGACTATCGGCGGCGCCATGTTTGCGGCCGGTGAACTGGCTCCGGCCGACCGAAAGCTGTACGCGCTGCGCGACGTCACCTCGACGGTGGATTCGCGGCCGTTGATCGCCAGCTCGATCATGAGCAAAAAGCTGGCCGAGGGTGCTCGGTCGCTGGTGCTCGATACCAAGGTTGGGCGCGGGGCGTTCCTGAAGACCGAGCAACAGGCTCGCGAGTTGGCCCGTGCCATGGTCGACCTCGGAAACGCGTACGGGGTGCCGACCCGGGCGTTGCTCACCGACATGGACCGGCCGCTGGGCCGGGCGGTGGGTAATGCGGTCGAGGTGGTCGAGGCGCTGGAGGTGCTGGCCGGCGGCGGGCCCGACGATGTTGTGGCGCTGACGTTGGAGCTGGCGCGCGAGATGCTGGCACTGGCCGGCCTCGACGGCGTCGACCCCGCGGACACCCTGCGTGACGGCACCGGGATGGATAGATTCCGCGAATTGGCTGCAGCGCAGGGTGGGGATTTGTCCAGGCCGCTGCCACTGGGTGCACACACCGAGACGGTCATTGCGCCGCGCAGTGGCGTCATGGGCGACATCGATGCGATGGCCGTCGCGATGGCGGTGTGGCGCCTCGGTGCAGGTAGGGAGCGGCCTGGGGACCCTGTGCAGGCGGGAGCCGGTCTGTATCTGCACCGTCGCAGCGGCGAACCGGTGGTGGCCGGGGAGCCGGTCTTCATGCTGTATACCGAGACTCCTGAGCGGCTGCCTGCGGCACTGGCCGAACTCGACGGCGGCTGGGCGGTAGGGGACGCCGCGCCGCAGCATCGACCATTGGTGATCGACCGGATCGACTAGGCGGATCAGACGAGTGTTTTGCATAGCCGTCACCCGCACCCGCGTTTAAGGTCGAACTCGTGTCCAATGACGACTTGAGCGACTTCGAGCGCACCGAGTTCACCTATGACGGGTCGACCCGCGCTGTGTATCGGCGGGGCAGCGGGCCGGCCGTCATCGTCATCGCCGAAATACCGGGCATCACACCGAAGGTGCTCGATTTCGCGCGAAAGGTTGCCGACCTTGGCTGCACCGCTGTGCTGCCGCACCTGTTCGGCATTCCAGGTCTGGATCCCAATGCGGGTCTCGGCTCAGTAGCGAAGGGCATGGCGAGTTCTCTGGTGCCGGCGTGCATCAGCAAGGAATTCACCATCCTGGCCACCGGCCGGACCTCGCCGGTGGTGGACTGGCTGCGGGCGCTGGCCCGCGCTGAACACGAGCGCTGTGGCGGCCCTGGCGTAGGCGCGGTCGGCATGTGTTTCACCGGAGGCTATGCGCTCGCGATGGCCGCCGATGACGTCATCTTGGCCCCCGTGCTGTCCCAGCCGTCCATGCCGGTGGCTCTGACCGCCAAGCAACGCCGGAACATCGACATCTCGCCGGCCGACTTGCAAATCGTCAAGGGCCGGTGCGCTCGCGGGCTCAAGGTCATCGGAATGCGGTTCAAGAGCGACAAACTGGTGCCCGCTGAGCGATTCGAGTTCCTGCGCGAGCAACTCGGCGACGCCTTCATCGCCGTCGAGCTGGACGACGCCGACGCCAACCCGGACGCTTTGATGCCGCCACATTCGGTGTTGACCGAGCACCTGATCGACGAGCCGGGGCAGCGCACCCGCGCCGCGCTCGATCAGGTGTTGGAGTTCTTCCGAAGCCAGTTGGTGACGGCGTCCTAGTCGTGGTGAACAAAACCGCGGGGCTGCCGGTTCGGCCGGCAGCCCCGCGGTTTTGTGTTGTCGGACAATCCGTTTGACGGATCAGAACGGGTTGTCGGGCCCACCCTCGGTCGGGTTGTCGAAGTCGTCGGTCCCGGACGCCTTGTGGGAGACGTCGTGGCCTTCACCGACCCGGACGCAGCCGGCGGTGCAGTCCTGCATCACGATGGTCTCCGGTCCGCCGTGCACCACGCGCCACTTCCACGCGGTCTGGGTGATGTTCTGCTCCGCCAACACCTCGTCGCGGAGACCGACGGTGCAGTTCATGGTCCGATCGCTGGAATCGCTGGTCTCGTGCAGCAATTCGTTCTCGGTCAGCCCCAGGGGATTGCGGATCAGCCGCACTCCGAAGCGGTCGGTCTTGTCGTGAGCCTGCAGGCGCTCGGCGATGCCTGCCAGGACGATCGCGTCATCGTCGCTCAACGGTTCGGTGTCGCCGAAGTCGTCCGGCTCGGCGAACTCCAGGCCGACCACGCTCACCCCGTCGGCTGCATCGTCGAATCGGATTGCGGTGGCACTCAGCTGCCCGAATGCCGACCGGTCGATGGGCGCGGTCTTGGTTCCGCGCGGCGACCGCACGATCTGCTCGACGAACACCTCGCCGGGCTCGGGTTCGAAATGCTTGTGCAGCAACCAGATTCCGAAGCGCTGCCAGGCTTCGGTGGTTACCAGGTACTGGCCCAACTCTTCGAGGCAGGCCTGATCGTCGGCGCGCAAATCCCCAACATCGGTGGCGTCCATGTCACGTAACGCCTCGTAATCCTCGACCTCATGGTCCCGCATAACTAGCATTGCCGCACTCCTTAGTTATTCGATTGTCGAAGAGAATTCCAACCAGGCGGTGGATAAGCAGATGTTAGCAACGGCAACGCCTTTCGTGCGGGGTTTGTAGAGAAGCCTACGCCGCTCGGACCTGCTGCACACCCGCCGTTCACCTGGAGTTTGGGCGGCCCGCGTCAGGCGGATTGATCGAATTGCAGTCGGTGCAGCTGGGCATAGACACCGTCGAGTTGCATCAGAGCTTCGTGCGAGCCGTCTTCCACGACAATGCCGTCCTTGACGACGATGATCTTGTCCGCGTCGCGCAGGGTGCTGAGGCGGTGGGCGATGGTGATGACCGTGCGGCCCTCCATGAGTCGCTCCATGGCCTCGATCACCAGATGCTCGGATTCGGCATCGAGTGCCGCTGTCGGCTCGTCGAGGATGAGGATCGGATTGTTGCGGATGAGCGCGCGAGCTATGCCGATGCGCTGACGCTGGCCGCCGGAGAGCGTCGAGCCCCGGTCGCCGACCAAGGTGCAGTAGCCGTCGGGCATGCGGTCGATGAATTCGTCCGCATTGGCCATTTTGGCGGCCAGGATGATCTCGTCCTCGCTGGCCTCAGGGCAACCGAATGCGATGTTGTCGCGGATGGTCCCGCGCAACAGCACCGTGTTCTGCAGCACGAAGCCGATCTGGGTGCGTAGTCCGTGCAGTGTGTAGTCGGTGGTATCGACGCCGTCGATGGTGATGCGGCCGCTGTCCAAGTTCCGGAACCGCGGGATGAGGCTGACCAGGGTGGATTTGCCGCTACCCGTAGGGCCCACGATGCCCACCATCTGACCGGGCTCGACGGAAAACGAAATATCTTGTAAGACTGGAACTTTCGGGTCATAACTGAAGGCGACGTGCTCGAAGGCTATCGCGCCCTTGAAGGGCGGCGGGTCTATCGGGGCGGGGCGCTCCGGGATCGTGACGTCAGCGTCGCACACCGCTGTCACCCGCTGAAAACCGACCGATACCTGCGCAATGGTGTTCGTCATCTGCGACAGCGTGCGCACCGGCTGGAAAAACCGTGCGAGATAAGCGAGAAACACGGTCAGTGCCCCAGCGGTCATGCCTCCGTGCAACACCAGAAGCGCGCCGCGCCACAGCACCAGCCCGGTGCAGATCGCGATGATCACGCTGACCACCGGCGAGAGCAGCGCCGACACCTTTCGGGTCCTGAGCCACGCCGTGACGGTGTCCCGGCTGACGGCCTGCACCTTCTGGTCGGTGTAGTCCTCGCGGGAGTAGGCCTGCACCACCTCTATCGACTGCAGGCCTTCCTGCAGCGTGGCCAGCAGATCGGACTGCCGAACACGCACCTCGGAGACAGCCGTCTTGATGGCTTTGTTCACGCGAACCAGGAAGATGATCAGCAACGGCGTCACGGCCAGTGCAATGAGAGCGAAATCCCACCGCAGCATAAGCATCACAACGGCCATCGCGACCAGGGTCAGCGAGTCGGTGAGCATGTTGAGCGTCGACGTCGAGGCGAAACTCTGGATGGTCTGAACGTCCGTGGTGAGGGTGCTCAGGATGGTGCCGACCCGGTTGGTGTCGTAGTAGGCAAGCGACAGTTCCTGCAGGTGGTGGTAGAGCCGGACGCGCAGATCGTTGCCGATGCACTGTCCCAGCCGTTCGGTGGTATAGCTGGCGACATAGAAGGCCGCCCCGCTGACCAACGCGATTACCACCGTCGCCACGCCCGCGGCCGCAGCGATGTGAGCCTTCTGGTGGCCGCCCATCATGGGTACCAGCCAGGCGATCCACTTCGGTGGCGGGTCCCCGGCGACGACGTTGTCCAGGACGACCTTGAGCGGCCACGGTATGGCCAGGCTCATTAGCATCGACACCAGCGTGGCCCCAAGAATGACCGCAATCAGCTGCCGATGGGCCTTCAACAATTCGCGAAGTAGCGGGGGCACGGCAGGTCGCTTCCTGTTAGCAGTGCGGTTAGGCGTACGTTAGCAGCGCCCACGGCCTTGGGCGGCCCTTGTTTGGACATTGTTCAATCGACATATTCCGAGGTTACGACCGATACTCGTCCAACAGCGCAAATGCCACGAGGGGAGGTTGTTTGGACATGTTCAAACCCTCGATCAACTGGGGCAATCAGCTCGTCGAGTCGACGTGGTGGGTCATCGAAGCCTGGGCGCTCAGCGCGGC
Organism: Mycobacterium sp. OTB74; assembly: GCF_029892685.1. GTDB lineage: Bacteria > Actinomycetota > Actinomycetes > Mycobacteriales > Mycobacteriaceae > Mycobacterium. The sequence continues at coordinate 26,211 of NZ_JARXVD010000028.1, forward strand.
ATGCGCTATCGCGCTTACCATTCTATTGATCCGCTATGTCACGTGGGCGCGGAGGTTTTGGCGCGTAACCGGCGCGTATTTCACCGGCCGCGACAGTTGGCCGGTGTGGGGCATGCTGGCGGTGTTGTTGCTCTCGGTGATACTCGAGGTGCGGATCGCCGTGTTGCTCAGTTACTACAACAACGACCTGTTTTCGGCGTTGCAAGTCGCATTCCACGGTGCGGGCGCACGCAACGTCGCTGAACGTAATTCGGGTGTGCACGGCTTTTGGATGGCGATCGTCATCTTCTGCATCCTGGCCGCAATTCACATCGTGCGGATCGTCTTCGACACCTATTTGACCCAGCGATTCATCGTTCGCTGGCGCGTGTGGCTGACCCGTCGGCTGACCGGTGACTGGCTGACCGGCCAAGCCTATTACCGGAGCCGCTTTGTCGAGCCCACTGTGGACAACCCTGACCAGCGCATCCAGCAGGACATCGACATGTTCACCGCCGGCGTGGGTACCGGCCCCAACGTGCCGACGTACTACTCGCAGAGCATGCTGCTGTTCGGAGCCATCAACTCCGTGGTCTCGGTGGCCTCGTTCGCGGTGATCCTGTGGCGACTTTCGGGCACCCTGACCGTGTTCGGCATCGGCATCCCGAAGGCATTGTTCTGGATCGTCATTGCCTACGTGCTCGCCGCCTCTGTGATCGCATTCCGGATCGGCCATCCACTCATCCGGCTCAGCTTTCGTAATGAAAAGACGAACGCGGCATTTCGCTACGCATTGATCCGTTTGCGCGATTCCGCCGAGGCCGTCGGCTTCTATCGGGGCGAACGCGCCGAGCGAAAGGTGTTGGAGAACAGGTTTTCCGCCGTCATCTCGAACTATCGGCTCTACGTCCGCAAGACGCTGGGGCTGATCGGCTGGAATTACACGGTAACCGAGACAATCCTGCCGCTACCCTATGTGTTGCAGGCGCCCCGACTATTCGCCGGCACGATCAAGCTCGGCGACGTCACCCAATCTGCGGGTGCCTTCGGCAAGATCGAGTCGGGTTTGTCGTTCTTCCGCAACGCCTATAGCCAATTCGCCAGTTATGAGGCCGCGATCATTCGATTGGACGGGTTGCGCGAAGCCAACGAACGCGCCCGCCAGCTGCCCGTCCTAGAGGCTCAGCCAAGCTTGGACGGCGCGGTGGTTTTGACCGGTGTCGATGTGTCCACACCCGCCGGCGAGCCATTGGTCGACGCCCTCGATCTGCGGCTGGTGCCAGGGGAGTCCATGGCTGTCACCGGCGCGTCCGGTAGCGGTAAAACCACCCTGCTACGCAGCCTGGCCGGCTTGTGGCCCGCGGCGACCGGGCTGTGGAGTCGGCCTGCCGACGACGCCACGATGTTCGTCTCCCAGTTGCCGTACCTGCCGCTGGGCGATCTGCGAACGGTGGTGTCGTATCCGGCCGAGGCCGGTGAGATCACCGACGAGGCGTTGCAGGATGTGCTCACCCGGGTTTCCCTGCCGCATTTGCGCGATCGGCTCGACGAGGAGCGGGACTGGGCCAAAGTGCTGTCGCCGGGCGAGCAGCAGCGTGTCGCGTTCGCCCGTGTGCTCCTCACCAGGCCCAAGGCGGTATTTCTGGACGAAGCCACCTCCGCGCTCGACGAGGGGCTGGCCTTCGCACTGTATGACTTGCTGTACACCGAACTGCACGACGCCGTCGTGGTCAGCGTCAGCCACCACCGATCGCTGGTCGCCCAGCACAAGCATCAGCTGGAACTGCTCGGCGGCGGTGCCTGGCGGCTCGGCCCGGCGGAGCCCTAGCCGGGTTGTTGTGCGCTGTCAGTCAGCAAGAGCTGCAACGTATCTCGCAGTTCGGTCAGGCGCTGCTCGCCCAGAAGGCGGCGCCAGTCGGCCTCGATCTCAAGGGCGTTGGCGCGCATGACCGTGAGGGCTCGCCGGCCGCGGGGTGTCAGTTCGATCAGCAGGGTGCGGGCGTCGGCGCCGTCGCGATGTCGGGTCACGTAACCGTGTGGTTCGAGTGCCCGGATCGCCTGAGCCACGGCCTGCCGGGTGACGCCGAGGTGAGTGGCGAGCATCGATGCGTGCAGTGGGCCGAGGGCGAGCGGCACCAGCACCACGGCCTGCGCCGGACGGATGCCATCGAGACCGGCGTCGGCGAATGCCGCCCGCAGCCGGGGCGCAGTAAGACCCGCCACCATGTGCAACATGGCGGGAGTCGTCGGTTGCCAGCCGGTGCCAGGGGAGTCCGCCATCAGCCGAGTGTGCCATGTATCGAAATATTGACAAGTAACTTGTCAATCTTCCGACGTGGGTGCACGATGGGCGCATGACACGTGCTTCGCGCGGCCTGCTGATCACTTGTTTGACCGTTGTCTCGATGCTCGCGCTCGCGGGCTGCTTCGGTGGACGGCACGCCGCAGGGGCGCCGCCCACCGGCATCCCGGTGGGACAGTCCAGCCAGTCGCTGTCGGCCGGCGGCGTCGACCGGACTTTTGAGCTGTACCGTCCCGAAGGGCTCAGTGGCCCAGCGCCTTTGGTGGTCATGCTGCACGGCGGCTATGGAGACGGGGCACAGGCTGAACGTGCGTACAACTGGGATGCCGAAGCGGACGGCGGTCATTTCCTGGTCGCCTATCCGGACGGGATAGACCGAGCCTGGAACGCCGGAACCTGTTGCGGCATACCGAAAAACCGCAACGTCGACGACGTCGGGTTCATCACCTCGATGGTGGCAACCATCTCAGCGCAAATCCCGATCGACCCGGCACGCGTGTATGTCACCGGGATGTCCAACGGCGCCATGATGGCGCTGCGGCTGGGTTGCCAGAGCGACCTGTTCGCAGCTATTGCCCCGGTCGCCGGGACACTGCTGACGGACTGTTCGCATGCTGCGCCAACCTCTGTGCTGCAGATTCACGGCACCGCAGACGACCGCGTTCCATACGACGGCGGGCCGGGCAAGGCCAAGACCTTCGCCGGCGCACCGAACGTCGATGGCCCGTCGGTATCGGCGGTGAATGCAACCTGGCGAGGCATCAGCGGGTGCGGGGCGCCGGCGACGTCACGTGCCGGTGCGGTGACGACACAAACTGCGGACTGTCCCGGCGGGCGAACGGTCGAGCTGATCAGCGTTGCCGGTGCCGGCCATCAGTGGCCCGGCGGTGTACCGAGCCCGCTGGCGCAACGGGTGGGTGACATACCGCCGCCGTCGAACGCACTCAACGCCACCAACACCATCTGGCAGTTCTTCAGTGCGCACCACAAGTAGCCCTCAGGCGCGCTCTTGAGGTAGCACCGCCGAGGCGTACCAGTGGCACAGCAGCAGGGCCAATTCCACGTCAAGGCGGTCGTCTCCGAGCGGCCGTCCCCGCCTTTCCAGCGCGCGGCCGACGCGGTACTTGACCGTGTTGAAATGCACCACCAGCTCGTCGGCCGCCGCGGTATAGCTTCCGCCGTGCCGCAGGAACACCCGCAAAGTCTCCCGCAGGCGAGCATCGCCGGCCGTGGGCTCGGCTAGCGGACCCAGCGCTGCCTGAACGAATTCCCTTGCATCTTTTTGGTTTTCGCCTATCAGGGCGGCTGCCACCAGGCCGGGAGAGTCGGCTGCGATGACACCCCCGAGATTGGCGGTCACCGCGACGCCGTGGGCCCGAACGGCCTGCCGGTGGGAGCGCCGAAAGCCGTCGACCCCGGGCAGTGGTGTGCCCAGCGCGATGGCCGGGGCATCCGGGCGGGTTTCGGCGAACTGCCGGATTCGAGTGCCTGCGCCCGGTGCCGTGGCGCTCGACAGCGGCAACCAACCCCACCCGCTGCGTTGATCCGCCGCAACGAACAGCGGACTGCCCTGTGTCTCAACGAATTCGGCCAGCGCCCGCAGAAACTGCTCGAGCTTGGCCAAGGCGTCGTCTTGCGCGGTGTCTTGCCCGGTATCCGACGGCCACCACAACACCAGGGCCAGATGGTGTCGCCGCATCGGGTAGCGGATCGCGGCGGATATGGTGTCCTGGTCGGAATCGTTGCCGGACAGCACTTCCCGTATCCGCATTGTTCTGGTGCTGTTGCGGTTTGCCAGCCAACGGTCGCGCTCATCCTCGTAGACCGCAACCACCTGTTGGGAGATCCAGTCGATGTACCGGAACGTCACCGACGTAATCCGCTCCAGTACCGTCAGGCTGGTCTGCGGTGTCAGGTCGGCACTGTTGAGCTCCTCGGCGGCCATGTCGAGCACCAGTGCATGTCCGATCCGGTACGCTCGTACCAAAGCGTTCATCGGCACACCGCGTTGGGCCAGTCGGCGGGCGTACTCCAGTGCGGCGGTCGGCGGCTCGATGTTCTCCAGAGATATACCGTGGCGGAGAGTGCGGAAAATGGTGTCGATGTTTCCGGCCACGCTTGCACCGAGCAGATCGATGATCTCGGTATCGCCGCGGAGCTCTGAGATATCGCTGGCCAGGCGGTGCTGCACGGAGCGGGTCACCTCGGCCTGACGGGCGATGAGCCGCGTCATGACGATCGTGTTCGCCGTGTTGACCGACGGGTCCATGCACCGACTCTAGGGACACTATTTGTCCTCACGGGACAAAACGTCGGACAAAGTTGATGGGATCAACACGGAGTGTCGCACACCACATCACTTCTATCGTCGTGACATGAACCTCGCCGCCCTGCCCGATCGCCGCGCCGCCGTCGCACCGCACGCTCCCGCTCTCGCCGACGACCACGTCGACCTCGACAACACCGCATTCCTCTCCGCCGTCCAGCAGGCCGCGGGCGCGCTGCATCAGCGCGGCGTGCGCCCCGGCGACGTCGTCGCGCTCATGTTGCCCAACCGCGTGGCTTTCGTGGTCGCGCTGTTCGCGGCCTGGCGCCTCGGCGCTGTCGTCACACCGATCAGCCCGACCCTGGTTCCTGCCGAGGTCGCCTACCAAGTGACTGACGCGGGGGCTGTTGTGCTCGTCGTCGATCGAGACACCGAAACCGACATCCCAGTACTGCACGTCGACGACATGGGCGGCGAGCCACGGACCGCCGATCCGGTCGTCGGACGCGACGACGAGCTGGCACTGCTGATCTACACCAGCGGCACCACCGGCCGGCCCAAGGGCGTCATGCTCGACTACGGCAATTTGAATGCCATGTGCACCATGGTGATTGATAGTTTCGAGCTGGCCGAGGGCGACCACAGCCTGCTCATCCTGCCGCTGTTCCACGTCAACGGCATCGTGGTCAGCGTCTTGTCTCCGCTCATCGCTGGTGGGTGCACCACTATCGCCGGCCGGTTCAACCCGACGACCTTCTTCGAGCGGCTGGAAGCGTGCCGTGCCACCTATTTCTCGGCGGTGCCCACCATCTACACCATGCTTCTCGGGCTGCCGGCCGACGTGCGGCCGGATACCTCGGCAGTGCGCTTCGCCGTGTGCGGCGCCGCACCGGCCAGCGTCGAACTGCTGGAAGGATTCGAAAACCGTTACGGGATAGGCCTGATCGAAGGCTACGGCCTGTCCGAGGGCTCGTGCGCAAGCACCGGAAACCCGCTGCACGGGCCGCGCAAGGTCGGCACCGTCGGAACTCCGTTGCCGGGTCAGCAGATTCGCGTCGTCGATGTGACCGGGGTCGAGGTTCCGCAGGGTGAACTCGGTGAAGTTGTGATCAAGGGCCCCAACGTGATGCGCGGCTACCTCAATCGTCCCGAGGAAACCGCCAAGACCGTGGTCGACGGGTGGCTGCACACCGGCGACATCGGGCGCTTCGACGAGGACGGCTACCTGGTCTTGGTGGACCGGGCAAAGGACATGATCATCCGCGGCGGTGAGAACATCTACCCCAAGGAGATCGAGACTGTCGTCTACCAATTGCCCGGCGTCGCCGAGGCGGCCGTGGTGGGCCGGGCCAGCGGACTCTACGGCGAGGAGCCGGTGTTGTTCGTCTCATCTCATCCCGGAGCTGTCCTGGACACCCAGAACATCGCCGGTCATCTGAAGGCGTCGCTGTCGAAATACAAGCTACCCGTTGATATCACGTTGCTGGCAGAGCTGCCTAAGAACGCCGTCGGCAAGATCGACAAACCGTCCCTACGCAAAACGCTCACAGTCACCGAACCGCGAAACTAACCTGACACCAACCAAGGAGCCCATCATGGGATTCATCACCCCGACCCTGCCTGAGGTCGATCTCGAGGAGTTTCTCCGGATGCCGCTGATGGAGCGCATTCGGGTAATGACGGTAAAGTGGGCCGACCACGGTCTGGGAGTACCCCGCATGGTCCATGTCCTCTACATCGTCAAGTTGTTGTTCTTCTACGCTCTCGGTGGTGTCGTGATAGCCACGGCGACTTCGCATTTGCCGGCGTTCTGGCATGTGTCGGAGTGGTGGAACCAGCCGATCGTGTATCAGAAGGCGATCTTGTGGACCATCCTGCTCGAGCTGCTCGGCCTGGCTGGATCGTGGGGCCCGCTGGCCGGCAAGACCAAGCCGATGACGGGTGGTTACCGATTCTGGGCCAAGCCCAACACGATTCGGCTGCGGCCGTGGAAGGCGGTGCCGTTCACCAATGGTGACCGGCGCACCTGGTTTGACATCATCGTCTACCTGGCGCTGATGGTCAGCGTGGTGGTGGCCATGGTGATGCCCGGAGTACACAGTGATTCACTGTCAGCGGTATGGCCACAGAACACTTCCGGACTGGTGAACCCCGTCCTGCTGATCGCACCGATGGTGCTGCTGGTGCTGATCGGATTGCGGGACAAGACGATCTTCCTGGCGGCTCGCGGCGAACAGTACCTGCCCGCATTGTTGTTCTTCGCCACGCTGCCGTTCGTCGACATGATCATCGCCGGCAAGCTCTTGATCGGCACCGTGTGGATCTGGGCCGGTATATCCAAATTCGGCCCGCACTTCACCAACGTCATCCCGCCCATGGTGAGCAACAGCCCGACCATCCCGTTCAAGTGGATCAAGCGCGCACACTACCGCAACTACCCCCAGGACCTGCGTCCGTCGCATCTGGCTACCTTCATGGCGCACGGCCCCGGAAGCTTCGTGGAAATCGTTGCCCCGCTTGCACTTCTGCTCTCGCCGTGGCCATGGCTGACCTTCGGTGCCGCGGCCGTCATGGTCTCCTTCCACCTGTTCATCATCTCGACGTTCCCGATGGCTGTTCCGGTGGAGTGGAACGTGCTGTTCGCCTATATCACGATCTTTCTGTTCATTGGCTTCCCGAACTGGGACGGCTACGCCATCTGGTACATGTCCTCACCGTGGCTCACAGTTGCCCTGCTGGTCGGGCTGTGCTTCTTCCCGGTGCTGGGTAATCTGCGGCCAGACCTGGTGTCCTTCCTGCCGGCCATGCGCCAGTACGCCGGCAACTGGGCCTCGGCGGTGTGGACCTTTGCTCCCGGAGCCGAGCAGAAACTCGACCGGGTGACCCGGTCGGCGCCCAACTCGGTCGACCAGTACATCAACTTCGGCTGGGACCCAGTGGTCGCCGAGGCGTTCACTCAGCAGGTGACAGCCTGGCGGGCGCTGCACAGCCAGGGCCGCGGACTCTACTCGGTGTTGCTGAAATCCCTGCCCGACATTGACATTCGCACTGTGCGCGAGGGCGAGATGTCCTGCAACACCATCATCGGATTCAACTTCGGTGACGGCCACTTGCACAACGAGGACCTGATCGCCGCAATCCAGACCGAAGCACAGTTCGAGCCAGGTGAATTCGTGATCGCCTGGGTAGAGTCGCAACCGATCCACAAGAAGACCCAGGAGTACAAGGTGATCGATGCCGCACTCGGTGTCATCGAACGTGGCACCTGGAACGTGGCCGACTTGGTCAACGAGCAGCCCTGGTTGCCCAACGGCCCGATCCCGCTCGACGTCACCTGGCAGCGAGTCCCCGCGTGAGTACCGCTGTCGTGGTCGGCGCCGGGCCCAACGGGCTCGCCGCTGCCATCACATTGGCCGACAAGGGAATTGACGTCACAGTGCTGGAGGCTACCGATCGGATAGGCGGCGGCGTGCGGTCCAGCGAGAGCATCATGCCGGGCCTGGTATTCGACCACTGCGCGGCCATCCACGTCATGCCCGCCGGCTCGAAATTCCTCAACAGCCTTGACCTGGATCGCTATGGACTGCACTGGCGCTGGCCCGAGATCGACTGTGCCCACCCGCTTGACGACGGCGGTGCCGGGGTGCTGTACCGCTCCGTCGAGACCACCGCGGCCGGCCTCGGCTCGGACGGGTCCAGATGGGAGATGCTGTTCGGCGGACCGTCACGGCGGTTCGACACGCTGTCTGACGACATCATGGGGCCGCTACTGAGGGTGCCACAGCATCCGTTGGGCCTGGCCAGGTTCGGGGCGCCGACGGTGTTGCCGGCCTCAGTCACCGCCCGGGCTTTCCGCACCCCGCAGGCCCGCGCCCTGTTCGGCGGCGTTGCCGCGCATACCTTCCAGCCGCTGCACCGCCCGCTTACGTCGGCGATCGGGCTGGGCATCATCACGGCTGGCCATGCCAACGGCTGGCCGGTGGCTGCGGGGGGATCGCAGTCGATCACCAACGCGCTCGAAGCAGCGCTCACCGATCTCGGCGGCAAGATCGAGACGGGAGTGCGCATCACCTCCGCTTCCCAATTGCCACCCGCTGACATCACCATCTTCGATCTGTCGCCCACCGCCATCGCCGGAATTCTCGGGGACCGCCTGCCCAATCGGGTGGCCCGCGCATTTCGTCGATTCCGTTATGGCCCAGGTGCTTTCAAAGTCGACTTCGCGGTGGACGGTGGTGTGCCGTGGACGAATGAGGCAGCGCGCCGCGCCGGTACTGTTCACCTGGTCGGTGACTTCGCTGAGCTGGCCGCCACCGAACGCGATATCCACGCGGGCCGCATGCCCGAGCGTCCGTTCGTGCTGGCGTTCCAGCAGTACCTGGCCGACCCGCAGCGTTCCGTCGGCAACATCCATCCGGTCTACGTCTACGCGCATGTGCCCAACGGTTACACCGGCGACGCCACCGAGGCGATCATCACCCAGATCGAACGGTTCGCCCCGGGGTTCCGGGACCGTATCGTCGGTCAGTCGGCGCGTTCCACCACGGAAATGCCGGTCTACAACGCCAATTACGTCGGCGGTGATATCAACACCGGGGCCAAGGACATCCGGCAGCTGGTGTTCGGTCCGCGAACTACCTTGTCGCCGTACACCATCGGCGTGCCGGGGATGTACATCTGCTCGGCAGCCACCCCGCCCGGTCCGGGGGCGCACGGAATGTGCGGCGCGAATGCCGCGGTGCAGGCTCTGGCGCGCCTCTGAGGAGCAAGATGGTCTCATGAGTACACCAGCGAATAGCGAAGTGGATCGCGCATGAGTACCCATCTGACCCTCGACCAGATCAAGCAGGCTCCCAAGGCGCTGCTGCACGACCATCTAGATGGCGGCCTGCGCCCGGCCACGGTGGTGGAGTTGGCAGATCAGACCGGGTACGCCGATCTCCCCACTACCGATATCGATGAGCTCGCCAGATGGTTCCGCACGCAGGCACACAGCGGCTCACTGGTGCGTTACCTGGAGCCGTTCGCGCACACCGTCGGGGTGATGCAGACCCCGGAAGCGCTGCACCGCGTCGCCTATGAGGCCGTCGAGGATCTGGCCGCGGACAACGTGGTCTATGCCGAGGTCAGGTTCGCGCCGGAACTGCACATCGCCGAGGGACTAAGCCTTGACGAGGTGGTCGAAGCGGTGTTGGCCGGGTTCGCAGACGGGGAGAAGGCCGTAGGTGCGCACGGTCGCGGCCACGGCCCCATCACGGTGCGGTGCCTGGTGACGGCCATGCGCCATGCGGCCCGTTCCCGGGAGATCGCCGAGTTGGCAATCAGGTTCCGGGACCAGGGTGTGGTCGGGTTCGATATCGCCGGGGCCGAGGCCGGCTACCCACCTACCCGTCACCTCGACGCGTTCGAGTACATGCGAAACAACAACGCCCGCTTCACCATTCATGCCGGCGAGGCTTTCGGGCTACCGTCCATCCACGAGGCCATCGCGTTCTGTGGCGCCGACCGGTTGGGTCACGGCGTGCGGATCGTCGACGACATCGAAACCGATGCGAGTGGCGCCACTCATTTGGGTCGGGTGGCAAACATTGTGCGGGACAAGCGGATTCCGCTCGAGATGTGCCCCAGCAGCAATGTGCAGACCGGGGCCGCACCCAGTATCGCCGAGCATCCGTTCGACCGGCTGGCTCGGCTACGGTTCCGGGTCACCGTCAATACCGACAACCGGCTGATGAGCGACACCACCATGACGCAGGAGATGGCATTGCTGGTCGAGCAGTTCGGCTATGGCTGGACCGACCTGCAGCGATTCACCATCAACGCGATTAAGTCGGCCTTCATCCCGTTCGATGAGCGACTCGCGATCATCGACGAGGTGATCAAGCCCCGCTACGCGGTACTGGTGGGGTAGACCTCAGTCGGTTCGTCGTCGCTCAGGCGCTCCGAAGCTCCTCCCGTCGCTTCGCTCGCCCCTGTGGGCGCGGCAGTTGCCGGGGCGGTCTGCTGCTGGAATGCCTTGGGCACGAACTTCTGCGTGGTGTAGTTACCACGCGGATACACCACCTGTGGCCACCAGAACCAGCGGCCGAGCAGCACCGCGATCGATGGCATCAGCAGCGAGCGCACGATCAACGTGTCGATCAGCAGACCGATGGCGATCGTCGAGCCCATCTGGGCCAACACCCGCAGGCTGGAGCCCATCATGGCGGCCATGGTGAAGGCGAACACCATGCCGGCGGCGGTCACCACGCCACCGGAACCGGCCATCGCGCGCAGGTAGCCGGTCTTGAGCCCGTCGTGGATTTCTTCCTTGAAGCGGGAGACCAGCAGCAGGTTGTAGTCCGAGCCGACGGCCAACAGGATGATGACCGACATCAGCATGACCAGCCAGTGGATTCGGATACCGAGTAGGTTCTGCCAGATCATCACCGACATACCGAACGACGCGGCGATCGAGCTGCTCGCGGTCCCGACGATGACCAACGCGGCCACCAGCGATCGGGTCAGGATCAGCATGATCATGAAGATCAGCGTCAGCGCCGAGATGACCGCGATCATCAGGTCGTACCTGGCGCCGTCGGCCATGTCGCGGTAGGTCGCTGCGGTGCCGCCCAGGTACACCTTGGCGCTGGACAGCGACGTCTGCTTGAGGCCCTCTTGCGCAGCGCTGCGCTCGGCACTTACCCGGCCGATGCCCTCCGGCGTCATCGGATCGCCCTCGTGGGTGATGAAGAACCTCGCTGACTTTCCGTCCGGGGAAAGGAACATCTTGAGGCCGCGTTCGAACTCGGGGTTCTGAAACGCCTCCGGCGGCAGGTAGAACAGGTCGCCGTTCTTGGCCGTGTCGAAGCTCTGGCCCATCACGATGGCGGTGTCGTTCATCGCCTTGTTCTGGTTCTGCAGCGCCGACATGGTGGCGTAAGTCGAGAGCATCATCTCGCGGGTGGTGCGCATGACGTGGATCGTCGGCGGCAGCACCGCCGTCATCTGCGGCATCAGATAGTCAAGCCGTGCGATGTCGCGATTGAGGTTCTCGGCGTCATCGCCAAGGAAGTCGACGCTGTCGATGGTGTCGAACACGCCGCGCATGGAGGCGCACACCGGGATGTCGTAGCAGTGCGGTTCCCAGTACAGGTAGTTGCGGATCGGCCGGAAGAAGTCGTCGAAATTGCCGATCGACTGCCGCATGTCGTTGATGTCACCGACCATTTTCTGGGTGTCCAGGCTGGTCTGGTGCGTGGTGGCATTCACCTGGACCATCACGTCGTACATCCGCTGCATGTCGTCGGCCATGATCTGCATGTCGTCGGCCATCTTGCGCATGTTGCCCATGGTGATCATCTGGAACGGGTACTGCTGCATCTGGGTCTGGCCGCTCATCGCGCTCTGGAACGGGATCGAGCTGTGCTGGATCGGGATGCCCAGCGGCCGGGTGATGTCCTGGACCATAGCGATGCCCGGGGTGTTCAGGATGTTGCGGGCGACGCGGTCGAGCACCAGCATGTCTGCGGGGTTACGCATGTCGTGTTCTGCGTCGACCATCAGGATGTCCGGGTTCATGCGGGCCTGGGAGAAATGCCGGTCAGATGCGGCGTAGCCCTGGTTGGCCGGAGCATCGGCGGGCAGGTAGAACCGATCGTTGTAGTACGGCTTGTAGCCGGGCACAGCGATCACGCCAACCAGCACCAGGAAGGCGCTGCCCACCAGGATGGGGGCCGGCCAGCGCACCACCGCGGTGCCGACCTTGCGCCAGAACTTGCCCGGCGGGCGCTTGGACTCGTACCGGCCGATCTTGCTCCCCAGGAACAGTACTGCCGGCTGCAGCGTCACTGCCGCGATAACCACCACCAGCATGCCGATGGCCACCGGCAGACCCATGGTGGAGAAGTACGGCAGCCGGGCGAAGCTGAGGCAGTACACGGCACCGGCGATGGTCAGGCCGGAACCGATCACGACCGGAGTCACCGAGTGGTAGGTGGTGTAGTACGCCTGCTCGCGGTCGTCGCCGGCCAGTCGGGCCTCTTTGTAGCGACCGAAAAGGAAGATGCCGTAGTCGGTGGCCGCGGCGATGCCCAGCATGGTCAGGATGTTGGACGCGAACGTGGTCAGGCCGAACAGGTCCATGTTGCCGAACCAGGCCACCACGCCACGCGCAGCACCCAGACCGATGAAGGTAAGGAACAGCTGGACCAGCGTGGTGAAGATCGAGCGGTAGACGATCAACAGCATGATCGCGATAGCGCCCAGGGTGAAGATGGTGATGGTCATCAGGCTGGCGTTGCCGATGACGTGCATGTCATCGGTCAGTGCCGCCGGGCCGGTCACATAGGCCTTCACCCCGGCCGGCGCATGTACGTGGGCCACCACTTCACGGACGGCCTCCACCGAGTGGTTGGCGGTGGTGGTGCCCTGGTCACCGGTGAGGTACACCATGACGTAGGCGGCCTTGGCGTCGGCGCTCTGAGCGCCGGCTGCGGTCAGCGGATCACCCCAGAAGTCCTGGACGTGCTGGATGTGCTCGGGCTGCTTGAGCAGCTCGCGGATGATCTCGTCGTAGTACTGGTGGGCGGGGTCGCTCAGCTTGTCCTGGCCCTCGATGACGATCATCACCGTGCTGTTCGAGTTGAACTCGTGGAAGTTGTGGCCCATCAACTTCATGGCGATCATCGACGGCGCGTCCAACGGCGCCATCGGGGCCGAGTGCGCCTCGCCGACCTCTTCCAGTGACGGCACCAGCGTGCTGATCGCGACGGTGAAGATGAGCCAGAACAGGATGATCGGCACCGACAGGATGCGGATCATGTGGGGGATGAACGGTCGCTTGATGTTGCCGTGGCTGTCGTACTTGATCGGTCGGGGGCCGCCGTGGCTCATGCGCGATCCGCCTTCGCTACTCGCTGGGGGCTCATGCGCGATCCGCCTTCGCTACTCGCTGGGGGCTCATGCGCGATCCGCCTTCGCTACTCGCTGGGGGCTCATGCGCGGTTCCGCCTTCGCTACTCGCTGGGGGCTCATGCGCGGGTCCGCCTTCGCTACTCGCTGGGGGCTCATGCGCGGGTCCGCCTTCGCTACTCGCTGGGGGCTCATGCGCGGTTCCGCCTTTCCCGCTCGCAGCGCGCTCACGCGGACTTCACCAGACAAAAGGTCTGCGGCTTCATGCCCTGAGTTTCCTTCTGATCACGCACCGTCCCGTCGACGGTGATCTTGCAACCGATCTCGCTGCCGTCGGGGCTCTGCACAACGATGTTGCCCATCACCGAGGGCAGGGTGGTTTTGATCGTGACCGACCACGGCAGGGTGACATCGAGGTTGTGCAGGTCGGCGTTGTCATCGATGTAGCCGACCTTCGCGGTGGCGCCCGGAGTGCCATACACGTCGTACACCAGGTACTTCGGATGGAACTGGACGATCTCGATGCCGGCCCCGGCGTTGGCGTTGAGGTCCTCGGAGGCGAACATCTTGTGCAGTCGCGACACCGCCAGGCCTGACACCGACAGCACGGCGATCAGGATGAGTGGTATCCAGACCTTCTTCAGCGCGCGACCTATTGGCAACCGCATCTGACCACCCTCCGCTCAATCCACCGACTGAATCCTGGCGATCCAATGTGCAACGGGCGCTTACGTTCCGTTTCCACACCGAAACCACGCGGCGCCGGACAATGTTCTGCCCACCGCCGAATAAGGATTCTTTGGGGGATTCTTACGCATTGCTAAGCAAATGAGCAATGTGGGTCCCCTGAACGTCCTCGACGGTCGACGAAGCCAGCCGGTGACCTGGGGTTATTCGGGGCGCAAGCGCGATTCGACGAAGCGCTCCAGTGCGTCCCACTGCTCGGCGGCCTTGGCGTACGGCTTGGGCGGTGCGCCGACGGTCTCCGGCTCCAGCACATGGCCGACGAACCGGCCCAACGGCTGCGCGGTGTTCAGCGACTTCTCGGCGGTGCCGTCCTCGGCGTATTCGCAAACGTCCCGGGCGAATTCGACGGCCAGGTCCAGTTGTTCGCGGTCCACTGCGTCCGGACCGTCGGTGATGTCGTCGGACAGGCCGTTGAGCACGTAGACGTTGTCCTCGGTGACCCGGATCTGCAGCGAGCCGTCGGTCGCGGCGGTGCGGATGTCGGAGTAGGCCTCGAAGTTCGACAGATCGCTTTCGTGTTCGTCGGCCAGATACCGGGCCAGGCTGCGTTCCGAGCTGAACACGCTGATGCGGCCGTTGCGGCCGAGGAACCGCGGCTTGTCGTTGTAGTAGCAGCGCAGCGTGTAGTGGGTGCCGCCCCTGCTCATGATGCGGATCGGGTCGATGCCGACGTGCTCCCAGAAGTCGTCGTCGCTGCCGAGCAATTGCCGCTCAGCTTGCGCGGTGAGCACCTGTTCTTCGTGGTCGGTGTCCACGATGCCCTCGATGACATCATCGTCGCCGTTGTCGGCTTCGTCCTCGATGGTCTCGGCTTCGTCCTCTTCGGGCTCGGGGGCCGGCTCGTCGAGTTCCTTCTGAGCTTTCTCGACGGAGGTCTTGTCGACCTCCGGGGTGCTCACCAGCTCATCGATGGCGTCCAGCACCTTGTCCCAGTTGCGGTCGATCGCGGCCTCGATATCGGCCCAGCGCTTGCGGCCGGCGCGGCCCTTGTAGGACTCCAGGCCGCCGCCGAGGGTGGCCAGTACCGGATTGCCGTTGAACAGCTTGGATACCGGCGCCAGTTCGCATACCGAACCTATGGCTCCGACTACCTGGAGGGTCCGGCGCAGCGCCGTCACCGAGTCCTCGGTCGGCTTCTCGGAGACCAGTTCGGGCACGCCGACCAAGTCGTGCACGTGCTCCTCGCTGGGGTCCAGACGGTGGGCGTTGGCCTCGCCGAGTGCCTGCCATTTCGGATGGTCGGTCAGGTCGTTATCGGTGTTGGTACGCACGAATGCAGCCAGGTCAGCCACCGATTCGAAGCCGTAGAGGTCGTCGTCCTTGCCCAGGAACGCTTCCCATTCGTCGCCACCGTCGCGCCACAACGGCGCCCACAGGGTGTAGAGATCGCCGTTGGTGAGCCCGAGCCGTACCGGCACGATGTCAGAAGCCATGCGGCACAGCCTAACGACGTGCGCCCAGTGGCTCTTCAGGCGCACTGTCCGTGCTGTCGGTGCAGGTCGTTCCGCAGGTTCTGGAGGACCTCGTCGACGTTCGGAGTTCTCGATGAGTTGGATAACTCGGCGGCTGCCCGGCTCAGGACGGCCAGAGCGGATCTGGCTCGGGCGATGTTGTCCTCGTACGGGTCAGGCGGTGGGGCGGAAGAAGCCATGGAAACCCTGGTTCAGATTGGTGGTTCGGACGGGCGACAGCTGTACTGGATCGCCGGCTTCGATCATCAGTCCATTGCCGACGATCATGGCGACGTGGCCGTCCCACACGGCCAGATCACCGGGGCGCAGCGAAGCGCGGTCGACGGCAGCACCGACATCCTGTTCCTGTGCGAGGCGCGGCAGGTCCAGGCCGGCTGCGTGGTAGGCCCACTGGGTCAAGCCGCTGCAGTCCAGACCGACACCTGGCGACGTGCCGCCCCACACGTAGGGCACGCCGAGCTGGGTGAGGGCGTGGCGTACCGCATCGGCCGCGACCTTGTTGGGTGCGGCGGCGGTACTGCCGTCGGGCAAGGTGACGGATTCACCGGCACCGAACCGGCCGGGGTCTTGCTGTCTGTGGTTCTTGAGCGCGGTCTGGACAGCATGGGCTGCGGGCGAGGCCAGGGCACCGAGGCCGCTCAGACCGGCGGCCGAGTCAGTACCCCTGCCTGTTGAGCCACTCATCCCAGCGGAGCCCAATCCGCTGGTGTCCCAGCCTGATCCGCCGCTGGTCGATCCCGCGGGTGTCCAGTCGCCGCCGGGCCAGCTTGTCGGATGAGCCGCCGGTGCAGTCGTGGCGGCGGTGACTGCTTGCGCGCGGCCGGCCAATTCGGTGCGCAAATGCTCGACGACGGCAATGGCCTCGTCCAGCGCACGACGAGCCTCATCGACCAATTCGGCGGCATCCTGCGGGGCCTGCATGCCCGATTCCAGGGCGGCCGCACGGATTTCGAACGTCTGCAGGATGCTCTGCAGTCGTTCGCGTGCGCGGGCCACCGCTGCGTCGGCCTGCTCTGTGTGGGCGGCAAGGTCACCGGCTGTGGCAGCGAGCGCACCGATAGCCGCGGCGATCGTGTCGGCGAATTGGTCTGCGCTGTCTGCGGCGGTGCCGGTCCAGTCGGCCTGCGCGCGTTTCCAAGTGCCCTCTGCGTTTTCCGCGATGCCGCTGATGCCGGTTTGGGCGGCCTGTAGCGCCGCGGCCGGTCCGGGGCCGGAGAATCCGGGGCCTACCAGTGCCTGCACCTCGCGGATCGGGGCAGCTAAAGACTCCGTCAATGATCCGGTCACAGCCACGCGTCCAGCCGGTCGCCTGCGCGGGCGTCGGTGTCTGCGTAGCCCGCCGCTGTGGTATTGGCGGCGCCGGCTGCCGTGTGCAACCGGATGCCGAGTTCCCTTGCCGCGCATGCGTGATGCCGCACGGCGCTGGCGAGTGCTTCGATGAACCCCTCACCGGCGGGGCCGAATGACTGTGCCGGCAGCGGGATGGCGGCAAGCGCCGCCGCATGCTCGGACAGTTCGGTGCCGTGGCCTCGATAGCCGGCTGCCAGGGCGCGCAGCGCCGGGAGGTGCACAACGACGTTTTGGGTCATGTGGTTAGGACGCCCGCTGGGACGGTTCGGTTCCATTAATGTTTCGACCTATGGACGTCCGGGTCGTCGATCATCCACTGGCCGCCGCGCGGCTCACCACGTTGCGTGATGAGCGCACCGACAACACCGGATTCCGAGCGGCGCTGCGAGACCTCACTTTGATGCTGGTTTACGAGGCCACCCGTGGTTTGACGTCCGAGTCCCGGGCGGTCCAGACACCGGTGGCCGCCACCACGGGGTCCCGATTGGCCAGTCCGCCGCTGCTGGTGCCGGTGTTGCGGGCCGGGCTGGGCATGGTCGAGCAGGCGCACGCGTTGATCCCCGAGGCTCAGGTCGGCTTCGTTGGGGTGGCTCGAGATGAAACGACGCACCAGCCCACGCCGTATCTGGAGTCGCTGCCCGCCGATCTATCTGGCCGCCCGGTCATGGTGCTCGACCCGATGCTGGCCACCGGGGGTTCGATGGCACACACCCTGCAGCTGCTGCTGGATCGGGGTGCCGACGACATCACTGCGGTGTGCGTGGTGTGTGCACCCGAAGGGATTGCCTTGCTGGAGAAGGTGGTTCCGAACCTCAAGCTGTATGCCGCGACCATTGACGACGGTCTGAACTCCGACGCCTATATCGTGCCGGGGTTGGGGGACGCGGGGGATCGGCAGTTCGGGCCGCGCTGAGTTATGCCTGTTCGAATGCCGGATTGGCGCACCCGCTCAAGTTGGCGGTGAGATCAGCAGATTCGACATAGCGGTCTTGACTTCTTGAAGCTCCGAGTCCGCTGATGCCCGGGCTCCGGTCAGATCGTCGGTCGGTGGGCGGCTGATCTCGATGTAGCACTTGATCTTTGGTTCGGTGCCCGACGGCCGCACCGCAACCCGCACGCCGTCACCGGTGAAGATGAGAGCGTCGGTGCGCTGCTGACCGTGGCGCTGGTACAGGACGTCCATCTTGATCGAAATTCTGGCGATATGAGTTGGCGGTGTGGTTCGAATGCGGGCCATCACCGCGTCGGCGTCGGTGTACACGGCGATCGCGTCGGTCAGGTGGACGCCGTACCGGGTGGCGAGATGGTCGAGTCTGTCCTGAACTGTCAGGCCCATGTTGCGCAGGGTGGCAACCAGATCGCAGACCACCACGGCGGTACTGATGCCGTCCTTGTCCCGCACCGCTGCTGGGTCGACGCAGTGGCCGATCGCTTCCTCGTACGCGTATCGCAGGGTGGCTCCGGATGTTTGGCTGTCGGCTCGGGCCAGCCACTTGAACCCGGTGAGAGTCTCGACATGGTGCGCTCCGTAGTGCGCCGCGATCTTGGCCAGCAGTTGCGATGACACCATGGAGCTGGCCACTACGGTGTTGGCTGCGGCTTCGGGCTCAAGTGCTGCCAGGAGGTAATCGCCCAGCAGCCAACCAGTTTCATTGCCCGACAGCATGCGCCAGCCATTTGACGTCGGGATTCCCACGGCACAGCGGTCAGCGTCGGGGTCCAGCGCAATGGCGATCTCGGAGTTGGTTTGTGTGGCCAGGGCAAGCAACAAATCGGCGGCGCCGGGCTCTTCGGGGTTCGGGAAGGCCACGGTGGGAAAGTCCGGGTCGGGGTCGAATTGTGCTGCGACAGGATGGATGTCGGTGATGCCGGCCAGGTTGAGCACCTTGACTGCCAGCGCTCCGCCGACACCGTGCATCGCGGTGAGCGCCACTCGTATACCGCCTTGTGTGGTGCGCAGCGATGCGGCTCGGCTCGCGTACTGCTCGACGAGTGCCTCATCGGTGGGTGCTACCGGTTGGCGGGCAATGTCTGTCGGGGCTTGCCGCATTGCCGTCTCGATGTCGAGGTCGGTGGGCGGCACGATCTGGATGCCGCCGTCGAAGTACACCTTGTAGCCGTTGTCGGCCGGTGGGTTGTGTGACGCGGTGATCTGCACGCCGGCTACGGCATTGAGGTGTCGTGTTGCATAGGCCAGTACTGGCGTTGGGGCGGCATAAGGGAGCAGGGTGACCGAAAATCCCTGGGCAGCAAATATTTCCGCCGTTGCGATGGCGAATTCGTCCGAGTGGTGCCGGGCGTCCCGGCCGACCACGACGGTCGAACCACCCAAGCCACGGTCCTTGAGAACCTTGGCTACCGCCCAGGTGGCCTGGGAGACGGTGGTGACGTTCATGGCGTCGAGACCCTCACGCATCGGGCCGCGTAGGCCGGCGGTACCGAAGGTCAACGGTGTCGCGGTCATATGGGCATTGTTTCAAGTGCCGCGCGGATTGGGTGAGGTACGGACAGAGTCATGCTCGCTGGCAACCCGCACAATCGCTTTCGGACACCGTCGTGACCGCGATCCGCCGCTGCCGCATCTGTACCTGCAAGCGGTTCAGTATCCGCGGATCAGCCAGCGGGAGATCCTGTACCTGCCCGGCGGCATCGCGGACGATCTGTACCTTGTCCGAGCAATTCCACAGTGCCAGCGAACATCCGGAGTTGTACGCAGACTGGTACCGCACCCCGAAGATCGCCCGTCCGGCAGGCTTGTCTTCGAAGACAGCCCGGGCCCACTGCTGGGTCAACGCACGCGGCTCGTGCCCGACGGCCAGCGACGGTAACGCTCCAATCGCCATTGCAGCGCCCGGTGCGGTCAGATCGAACAACGACACCGTCCGCGTCGGAGCCACGATGGTCACCCGATAGTTCGGACAGATCGCCGCAACCCTCGCCTCGCCGAACACCTCGCACGCGGACGTCGCCAAGTCTTCACCGACGTAAAGGATTTCGCGTCCGGATTCGTCGACGCACGGGGGATCGGCAGGGTGGTGATGGTCCAGTCGTGAGAGCGGCCCGAACGATCGGAACGTGACGCCATCGGGAGTGTGGGCACTGCGGTGATACACCCGACACCAGTGCCATTCAGCGGACCGGGGCGGTTGCCAGCTCCAGCGGAAACGAGCTGTCGGCAGAGGTCGAACCGGTGGCTGAAGCGCCCTTACCATGCGGTGGCAGTCAGAGCCCGAGCAAGATTGATCACCGGTGCGCTACCGTGCATCATCATCTCTTGCAGCGGAGTGCGCCCTTCGAAATCGGGCTGCGCACGCATCATCCAGTGCGACAGGCTCACCGCCCCACCGGGAAACGCAGCCTGCAGAGCGTCAAGATCCGGCAATACGCCAGCCGGGTGGTCGGGGTCGAATTGCCATGGCGGCAAACGCCATTCGCGCCCCAACTTCATGCCGACCAGCTTATGAGCCGCCAGCTTGGAAGTGATGCTCTGTGCCGTGACGCCGAGCAGTTCAGCCGCTTCGTCCCGACTGATGCTGCGCTCGGCCAATTGCCGGCGCTGGGCGAACTGATCGCTCAGGTCGTCGAAGACCGCCTGCGATACCGCAACCGGATCCGGTGTCGGACCCCAGAAGTTCTCATCCAGACCGTCGTCAGGATCAGCGACTACCGCCGCTTCGAGCCGTTTGGCTTCCGCATCGTCGGCGTAGTTGACGACCTTGGCTACTGCGGTCCGTAACCGACGTCTACCGACTTCATCGATTGGTGGGTGCACCGAAGGCTCGTCATTGAGGACCGCGTTCAACGACACAACCGCGTAACCGGCCGTGTGCAGAGCCTGTTCCAATTTGACGCGCGCAGGGGCGCTCAAGGGCAGGTCAGCGGGCAGTCGGCTGGCCTGCTCATCGGCTACCGATGTTTCCAGAACAAACAGTTCAGTCACGTGAATCAGCTCCTATATGCAGGATACGCAAGATAACCAACCTAAGCCACCTGGCGGCCCAACTCGGTCTGGTCCGTTCAACGGACCGGATTCTTGTCTCCCCGACCGCCTTGTAGTGCCATTGACCTCGATGGCTTCCCCGGGAGCGCTGCTGGGACCGACTGCGGTCACCGCACGCACTCGGGTCGGCGGCACTCCGTAAGAGAAGGGATGTGAACATGTTCAACGCAACCACTCGGCCAGTTGGCACACACGGCGCAACTGCTGGGGCTGCTGCGCCACAGCCGGCGGCCAACAGCAATCTCAAAGTCGTCCCCGCGCCGGTTGTTTCGGACATTCTGCAGACCTTCACTCTCGACGATCTCGCTCAATACACTTGGGAGGGTGTATTCGGGCCGACTGCCAGCGCCGATTTTCGCGTGTTCTACGTGGGCCGCGACGATGTACATGGCGTGCTCATGCACTTGTTCACCCGGGCGCGGCTGAGCGTGAAAATGAACATGTTCGGTTACGACGACGACCAGCTCAATCAAGTCCTGTTCGGTCTGGTCAAGGATCCGACCGTCATGGTGCAGGTCACCCTCGACAAGTCTCAGTCCTCCGGAGCCCACGAAAAACAGATTCTGGCCTCCGATGAAGCCAACGACCCGGCCACGTACGCGGCCGACTTCGCGGTCGGTCAGTCGGACACCCACCAGATCAGCCACACCAAAGGCGGTGTGCTCGATGGCATCGTCGCCTTTGAAGGCTCGACCAACTGGTCGTCCTCCGGCGAAGGCACGGGTATCGTTTTGGGCGGCGCAAAACAGAACCCGGGGTTCAAGGCGCAGAACAACACGTTGTCGGTGTACGTAAATCCCTACGAGATAGCGAAATTCTCCGCTCGACTGGATTACGAACACGGCGTCGCAGTTCATCAGAGTCGGGCGGCAGTACCGAAGTCGTAGCCGTAATAACCAGGGCTGCAGCATATTACGAGGAGTTTTGGCGATGGATGAAAAGGCGGCAATCCAGTTCGGCCAGCTCGTAGTCCAAACCTACGGCGTGTCACCCAGCGATGTAACGAATTCGGCGGGCAAGGTGCTGACCGTCGGTGGCACGAAGTACACCGTGGTTACGACTATCTACGCCAACGATCTTGCGACAGACATGAACCCGACCCGAGGTGAGGACACGGTCTCTATCGGACTGGTCTGCCAAGCGAGCGGAGCGGGCGATGTCGTGATCGCCATTCGGGGTACCGAAGGAATCCTGGAGTGGATTCACGACGCCGAGTTCCTCACGGTTCCGTGTCCATTCCTTGTGGGTGC
Organism: Mycobacterium sp. OTB74; assembly: GCF_029892685.1. Classification (GTDB taxonomy): domain Bacteria; phylum Actinomycetota; class Actinomycetes; order Mycobacteriales; family Mycobacteriaceae; genus Mycobacterium. The sequence continues at coordinate 48,469 of NZ_JARXVD010000028.1, forward strand.
CGGCAACACGGAGGACGGCTTCACCCAGATGTACAGCTCGCTGCGCACTGGTGTAGAACCAAACTCGCCCACCGTGGTCAAATCCATTGGTAGTCTTGCGTTCCCAAAGCCGGTCACCTCTGTGACGGTTTGTGGGCACAGCTTGGGCGGCGCCCTGGCGACCCTACTCGCTCTCGACCTGGCGGCCAATTCCACGTTCAAGCAGCCAGCGATCTACACCTACGCCAGCCCTCGCACCGGAGATCCGTTGTTTGCAAGCACTTTCAATCAGGTGGTCAAGAACTCGTACCGGATCGAAAATCGCCTCGATATCGTCACGAAATTGCCGCCCGCAAGTATGTACCAGCACGTGCTCCAGTCATACGAGCTCAGCCCCGTGCGGCTTCTACCACTGCCCCCGGAGATCCTGGTCGAATTCACGCCGAGTTGTGAACATGCGATCGCCACGTACCTGTACTTGCTGTCGCTGCGATCGGGCGGTCCCGAGATTCCTCTCGATGCCGGGTGTCAGCCCACTGCGGCGACCTGGGGCCCGCTCGCTGCTGCAGCGGCATCTACCTAGTACCCGCAATAGTGGACGTCAGCCCTGGCGCTAGTGATCGGAGACCAAGATGAATGCTCCCTCGCCGGACAGTGCCGGGCCACCGTCGCAGATCTACATCATTCGCCACGGCGAAAAGCCGGCCGATCCGCCGACGCCGACTGCCACGCCAGCCCCTCCCTTTGGCGTCGATATCGACGGCAACCAGAGCATCCATTCCCTGTTACCTCGTGGATGGCAACGCTCCGGCGCGCTGGCGGTGCTGTTCGCGCCCGCCACTGGGCCACTGCAGGCCGGCTTGCGTACACCGACGACCCTGCTCGCACCCGACTATGGAAAATCGGTGAAAACTCAGGAACACCGGACCTACGAGACCATCCAGGGTCTCAGCGCTCGGCTGGGGCTGTCGATCGACTCTCCGTTCGCCGAGGGCGACGAGGCGGCGCTCGCCAGTGCCGTCGTCGTCGACTATTCCGGTGTGGTGCTCATCTGTTGGGAGCACCGGCACATACCCGACATCGCGACCGCGCTACCGACGGTGTCCGGCACCCAGATCCCCGCCGCCTGGGCGGGCGATCGATTCGATGTCATCTGGTCCTTCACGCTCCAACCGGGAGCGGCATCAGCCGAATACGCGTTCTCCCAAATCCCGCAACAGCTGCTCGCGGGCGACACCGACACGACTATTTAGCCTCGGGCCGGTAATCACACTGCCCCTACAGCCGCGCCAACACCTCGGCCAGCAGCGAGCCCATCCGCGCAGCCGACTGCCGTCCGGCTTCCAGGACCTCAGCGTGGCTCAGCGGCTCACCCGTCATCCCGGCGGCAAGGTTGGTCACCAGCGAGACGCCAAGCACCTCGGCACCGGCAGTTCGGGCCGCGATCGTCTCGTGCACCGTCGACATACCGACCAGGTCGGCGCCGAGGGTGCGCAGCATCCGGATTTCAGCCGGGGTCTCGTAATGCGGGCCGGGTAGCCCCGCGTACACGCCTTCAGTCAACGATGGGTCCACCTCGCGGGCCAGCGCCCGAAGCCGGGGAGAGTAGGCGTCCACCAAGTCGACGAACTCCGCCCCGACCAGCGGCGATCGCGCTGTCAGGTTCAGGTGGTCGCTGATCAGGACAGGTTGCCCGACCGCATACTCGGCGCGCAGTCCGCCGGCAGCATTCGTCAGCACCACCGTCCGCGCCCCGGCGGCCGCCGCGGTACGGACCGGGTGGACGACATGGCGCAGGTCATGGCCCTCGTAGGCGTGGATGCGGCCCAGCAGCACCAGCACGTTACGGTCGCCGACCTGCACCGTCAGCACCTGTCCGCCGTGGCCGGACGCGGTCGGTGGGGTGAAGCCGGGAATCTCGGCCATGGGGATGGTGTGAGTCGGCTCGCCCAGGGCGGCGGCGGCCGGCGCCCAGCCTGAACCCAGCACGACGGCCACATCGAAGCCCGCGATGCCGGTGCGAGCACGGATCATTGCTGCCGCATCAGCAGCGACGCTGGCCACTGAATCAGGGCTGGCCTGACGGTCGGTCACTCCGCCCACCTTAGTTGCCAGGGAGCGCCGAACTGGCCGGTGAGATACTTCCATGATGTTCACCGGCGACACCCTGCAGACGGTCACCGATGCCGTTCAGCGCCGCGGCGGTGATCTGGTTGAGCTGTCGCACTCTATCCACGCCGAACCCGAGCTGGCCTTCGAGGAGCATCGTAGCTGCGCCAAGACCCAGGCATTGGTCGCCGAGCGGGGCTTCGAGATCACCCCTTCGGCCGGCGGACTGGATACCGCATTTCGCGCCGACTACGGCAGCGGCGAGCTGGTCATCGGTATCTGCGCCGAATACGACGCGCTACCAGGCATCGGACATGCCTGCGGGCACAACATCATTGCCGCCTCGGCGGTGGGTACCGCGCTGGCGCTAGCCGAGGTGGCCGATGAACTGGGCATCACCGTCGCCCTGATCGGCACGCCGGCCGAGGAGGCTGGTGGTGGAAAAGCCTTGTTGCTCAAGGCCGGAATATTCGACGATGTGGCCGCGACGGTGATGCTGCACCCCGGGCCGGTCGACATCGCAGCCGCCCGGTCGCTGGCGCTGTCCGAGGTGAAGGTAACCTTCCGTGGTCGCGAATCGCACGCCGCGGTGGCCCCCTATCTCGGGGTCAACGCCGCTGACGCGGTGACGGTTGCGCAGGTCGCCATCGGCCTGCTGCGTCAGCAGCTGGTACCCGGACAGATGATGCACGGCATTGTCACTGACGGCGGGCAGGCGCCCAATGTCATTCCGGCGCAAGCCGAGTTGCTCTACACCATGCGCGCCACAGACGGGATGTCGCTGAATGCGCTGGAAGAGCGGATGAACTCGTGCTTTGCGGCTGGTGCGCTGGCCACGGGTTGCACGCACGAAGTGGTCGAGGTGTCGCCCCGCTATGACGCGCTGGCGCCGGATGCGTGGCTGTCCGAAGTGGTCCGCGGGGAGATGCTGCGGTTGGGTCGCACCCCGTTGCCGGCGGAGCTGGAAGCTTCTGTGCCGCTTGGTAGTACCGATATGGGCAACGTGACGCAGCTGATGCCGGGAATTCACCCCGTGGTCGGGATCGAAGCCAACGGGGCGTCCATCCATCAGCCGGAGTTCGCCGCGGCGGCGGTCGGTCCCAGCGCGGATCGAGCCGTAATAGATGGATCAATCATGTTGGCGCACACTGTGGTTGCGCTGGCACAGTCGCCCGTGCAGCGGGACCGGGTGGCGCAACGAGTGAAGGTGGGGCGTGTATGACCCTTTCGGACCACGCCGAGCGCTGGCTGGCAACGAACTACGGAGACGTCATCGGTTGGCGTCGCCATCTGCATGCCCATCCGGAATTGGGGCGTCAGGAATTCGAGACCACCAAGTTTGTCGCCACTCGGCTGGCCGAGGCCGGGCTGAACCCCAAAATTCTGCCCGGCGGCACGGGTTTGACGTGCGACTTCGGTCCTGAGGATCGGCCGCGAATCGCACTGCGCGCCGACATGGACGCACTGCCGATGGACGAGCGCACCGGTCTGCCGTTCGCGTCGAAGGTGCCGAATGCGGCACACGCCTGCGGCCACGATGCGCACACCGCGGTACTGCTCGGCGCGGGCTTGGCACTGGCATCGGCACCCGAACTGCCGGTGGGGGTGCGTCTGGTGTTCCAGCCGGCTGAGGAACTGATGCCCGGCGGTGCGCTGGATGCGATCTCGGCCGGCGCACTGTCGGGGATATCGAGAATCTTTGCGCTGCATTGTGATCCGCGACTGGAAGTCGGCAAGGTCGCCACCGTTGCTGGTCCCATAACCTCAGCGGCCGACCAGATGGAGATCACCCTGCATTCTCAGGGTGGGCACACGTCGCGTCCACACCTGACCGGTGACCTGGTGTATGCACTCGGTGCGCTGATCACCGGACTGCCCGGGGTGCTCTCCCGCCGGGTCGATCCGCGACACAGCACCGTCATGGTGTGGGGCGCGGTTAATGCAGGGTTCGCCTCCAATGCCATCCCGCAGACCGGGACCCTCGGCGGCACCATCCGCACCGCCAATCGCGACGCCTGGGTGGAGATGGAATCACTTGTCCGCGCGATAGTTTCGGACCTGTTGGCTCCGTTGCAAGTGGAACACACCGTGCTCTACCGGCGCGGTGTCCCGCCGGTGGTCAACGAGGAAGCATCTACTCGGATGTTGACGCACGCCATCGAAGCGATGGGGCCCGAAACGCTCGCCGATACCAAGCAATCCGGTGGGGGCGAGGACTTTTCGTGGTACCTGGAAGAGGTTCCGGGTGCCATGGCACGACTGGGCGTGTGGCCCGGCGTCGGTCCGCAACTGGATCTGCATCAGCCGAACTTCGACCTGGACGAGCGGGCACTGGGTGTCGGCGTTCGGGTGCTGGTCAACGTCATCGCCGCATCCGCGTAGCCGCGAGCTGGGGGCACCTTCCGCCTGCCCACGCTCGCGGCATGGGGGAGAGCGCTACGGCCCGATGTTGCGGGACGGGCGGGTTCGTAGGTCGTGCACGTACTCCGAGGGCGCCCCGGCGATCTCGGCGGCGTCGGCCATCACCCCGAGGTAGCGCGCCGACGGCAGCCCGCCTTCCCAGGCGTCGACCACATACAGCCAGGCCAACACCGGGTCAGTCGAGGTATCCGAGCACACCCGGTCCACCCGGCACCGGATTTTCTTGTGGATACCCAGCTCGGAGCCTTCCCACCGATCCAGGCGTTCTTCATCCTCGCGAGTCATGTCGTAGAGCACGACGAAGACCTTCGACAGCGGGTCTTCGACCAGCGTCGCCAGCGCGCCCTCCCAGCCGATGTCCGCGCCGGCGAACGTCAGCCGCCAGCCGTGCAGCCAGCCGGTGGCCGCCATCGGGGAATGGGGAGCGCGCTCCAGCATCTGCTCCGGATGCATGTTTGATCCGTAGGCGGCGTAGAGCGGCACCCGGCAAGCCTACGGCTTGGCCCGGTTGCACGGCGACCAACGCCCAACTCGGGGTTAGATAGGCGGGTGGTTACCCGCATCGTGATCATCGGCGGCGGTCCCGCCGGGTATGAGGCAGCACTGGTCGCAGCAGGCTATGGCCCGGACGTTGCGCAGGTCACCGTCATCGAGCGTGACGGTATGGGCGGGGCCTGCGTGTTGTGGGACTGTGTGCCGTCCAAGACGTTCATCGCATCCAGCGGGGTCCGCACCGAGTTGCGTCGGGCCGACGGCCTGGGCTTCGACATCAGGATCGAAGATGCCAAGATCTCGCTGCCGCAGATCAACAACCGGGTCAAAACGCTGGCTCGCAGCCAGTCGGTCGACATCGGCGGGCAACTGCTACGAGCCGGGGTCAACGTAGTGGCGGGCTGCGGCGAGCTGGTCGACAACATTCAGGGCCTGGCGCATCACCGGGTCAAGGTCACCTCAACCGATGGCCGCACCGGGGTGCTCAAGGCCGACGTGGTGCTGATCGCCACCGGTGCCAGCCCCCGGGTGCTACCCACCGCCGTCCCCGACGGCGAACGGATCCTGAACTGGCGTCAGCTGTACGACCTCATCGAGCTGCCCGAACACCTGATCATCGTGGGTTCCGGTGTCACCGGCGCCGAATTCTGCAATGCCTACACCGAACTCGGTGTCAAGGTGACGGTGGTGGCCAGCCGCGACCAGATTCTGCCGCACGAGGACTCCGACGCCGCCGCGGTGCTGGAGGAAGTGTTCGCCGAACGCGGCGTGAGCCTGGTGAAGAATGCTCGCGCGGATTCGGTGGTGCGCACCGACCGCGGTGTGAAAGTGGTTCTGGCGGACGGTCGTACGGTCGAGGGCAGCCATGCGCTGATGAGTATCGGTTCGGTGCCCAACACTGAGGGTCTGGGCCTGGAGAAGGTCGGCATCGAACTGGGGCCGGGCAATTACCTGACGGTGGACCGGGTTTCGCGCACTTCCGCGCCGGGTATCTACGCTGCGGGGGACTGCACCGGCCTATTGCCGCTGGCCTCGGTGGCCGCCATGCAGGGCCGCATTGCGATGTATCACGCACTGGGCGAAGGTGTTTCGCCCATTCGACTGCGAACTGTAGCGGCCGCCGTGTTCACCCGCCCGGAGATCGCGGCGGTCGGGGTGCCGCAGGCCGCCATCGACACCGGCACGGTCCCGGCCCGCACCTTGATGCTGCCGCTGACCACCAACGCCAGGGCCAAGATGTCGTTGGTACGACGCGGTTTCGTCAAGATCTTCTGCCGCCCCGCCACCGGCGTGGTGATCGGTGGAGTGGTGGTGGCGCCCATCGCGTCAGAATTGATCCTGCCGATCGCGCTGGCTGTGCAGAACCGGATCTCGGTGACCGACCTGGCTCAGACCTTATCGGTGTACCCCTCATTCTCGGGCTCGATCATCGAAGCTGCGCGACGGCTCATGGCGCACGACGATTTGGACTGATCCGCGGATGTCCGACGAGCGACGTAGGCTCGGGTTGCACAAGGTCTACCGTCGAGTAACTACGAGGAGCCAGACGTGAGCGACCCGATCCCCGGTCCGGGTAACGGGCAGACCCTTCTGAGCCCCGAGCAGCGGCGATGCGCCTGGGAGCGGCTCGGTAGCGAGCAGTTTGACGTCATCGTCATCGGCGGCGGCGTCGTTGGCGCCGGTGCTGCGCTCGACGCGGCGACCCGTGGCTTGAAGGTTGCGCTGGTCGAGGCTCGGGATTTCGCCTCCGGGACCTCGAGTCGCAGCTCCAAGATGTTCCATGGTGGCCTGCGCTACCTGGAGCAACTGGAGTTCGGGCTGGTACGCGAGGCGCTGCACGAGCGCGAACTGTCGTTGACCACGTTGGCGCCGCATCTGGTCAAGCCGCTGCCGTTCCTGTTCCCGCTGACCCACCGGCTGTGGGAGCGGCCGTACATCGCGGCGGGCATCTTCCTGTACGACCAATTGGGCGGCGCGAAATCGGTTCCCGCGCAGAAGCATCTGTTCAAGGCGGGTGCGTTGCGCTTGGCCCCGGGGTTGAAGCGCTCGTCGCTGGTGGGCGGCATCCGCTACTACGACACCGTGGTCGACGATGCTCGTCACACCATGACCGTCGCTCGCACGGCCGCGCACTATGGCGCTGTAGTGCGCACGTCCACCCAAGTGGTGGCGTTGATGCGGGAGGGCGACCGAGTGACCGGGGTGCGGGTCCGGGACTCCGAGACTGGGCAAACCACCGCTGTATGCGGCCACGTCGTGGTCAACGCCACCGGGGTCTGGACCGACGAGATCCAGGCGCTGTCCAAGCAGCGCGGCCGGTTCCGGGTACGCGCGTCCAAGGGCGTACACATCGTGGTGCCACGGGACCGGATCGTCAGCGAAGTGGCGATCATCCTGCGCACCGAGAAGTCGGTGCTGTTCGTCATCCCCTGGGGCACGCACTGGATCATCGGGACCACTGACACCGACTGGAACCTGGACCTGGCCCATCCAGCGGCCACCAAGGCCGACATCGACTACCTCCTGGGCCACGTCAACACCGTGCTGGCCACGCCGCTCAATCACGACGACATCGACGGGGTCTACGCGGGTCTGCGCCCGCTGCTGGCTGGTGAAAGCGAGGAGACCTCCAAGCTCTCGCGTGAGCACGCAGTGGCAGTGCCGGCCCCGGGGTTGGTGGCGATCGCTGGTGGTAAGTACACGACCTATCGGGTCATGGGCGAGGACGCCATCGATGCCGCTAGCGAATTCGTCCCGACCCGGGTGGCGCCGTCGATCACCGAGAAGGTGCCGCTGCTCGGGGCTGACGGCTACTTCGCGCTGATCAATCAGACCGAACACGTCGGGCAGCATTACGGTCTGCATCCCTACCGAGTGCGCCACCTGCTTGACCGGTACGGCTCGATGATCGGCGAGGTGCTTGACATGGCTGCGGATCGGGCCGATCTGTTGGAGCCGATCACCGAGGCACCCGTATATCTCAAGGTCGAAGCCTGGTACGCGGCGGCAGCCGAGGGCGCCCTGCACCTCGAGGACATCCTGGCCCGTCGGATGCGAATCTCCATCGAGTACCCGCACCGGGGTGTCGATTGCGCCCGCGAGGTCGCCGAAATCGTTGCGCCCGTTCTCGGTTGGAGTGCCGACGACGTCGACCGCGAGGTAGAGACCTACCTGGCCCGGGTCGAGGCCGAGGTTCGTTCGCAGACCCAGCCCGACGATGAGTCCGCAGATGCATTGCGTGCCGCCGCACCGGAGGCCCGTGCCGAGATTCTTGAACCGGTTCCGCTCGATTGAGTTTGGTTCCCCGTCCCGGGTATGAGGGGATAGGCCCGGCGCGGCTGCGGGTTCTGGGTGGGCCCGTACTAGTTGAGCTGCAATCCCGATTCGGGGATGCTGCAGCGGCGAAAGTACTTGCCGGGGAGGTGGTTTGCGCCGACGGCAGGGTGGTCACCGAGTCGACCGAATTGGCGGCAGGCGACTTCATCTACTGGTACCGCGACCTACCGCAGGAAGTCGAGGTGCCCTTCGAGATGCCTCTGCTGTATCGCGATGAGAACATCGTGGTGGTGGATAAACCGCATTTTCTGGCGACCATGCCGCGCGGTGGGCATGTGGTCCAGACAGCGCTGGTGCGGCTACGCCGGTCGTTGGGTGTGTGGGAACTGTCGCCCGCGCACCGACTGGATCGGTTGACTGCCGGGGTGCTGGTCTTCACGGCACGGCGTGAGGTGCGCGGGACATATCAAACGCTGTTTGCATCGGGCGCGGCGGCAAAAACTTATCTGGCGTGCTCTGCGGCCGGGGTGTTGGCTGAACCTGTCGAGCTGCGGAGCCGGATTGTCAAGCGGCGCGGTTCTTTACAGGCTGTTGAAGAGCCGGGCGAGGTCAACGCGGTGACGTTGGTGGAACCACAGGGAGACGGGTTGTTCCGGCTGACTCCCCGGACGGGCCGGACGCATCAACTGCGGGTACACATGTCCTCGCTCGGACTGCCGATCAATGGAGACCCGTTGTACCCCAACATCCTTGACGTTCCGCCGGGGGATTTCTCGACGCCGCTGCAGCTGTTGGCGCACCGGCTGTTGTTTGTCGACCCGGTCACAGGCGAGCAGCGGGAGTTCGTCAGCGGGCGGACGTTGGGATAGGGTCGCGGCTTTGCCGGGCTTCTCCTGCATATCTCGCGCTGGAGCCCGTCAAGTTGTGTTGACATTGTCAACCAGGGTTGACGCGCCCGGATCGACAGTGTCACAAGGCAGCCCGACACACCGAGATCAACAAACCCGACGCGCCGTATGACGTCGCCGCGCACGTCCGGTGGATGTCCGCGCAATCCCGCCGGGCTGCTGTGGTCTACTGCATGGCATGGACCGGACCACGTTTGACCACCTGTTCGACATGACCGACCGCACCGTCATCGTGACCGGTGGGACCCGGGGCATCGGGCTGGCGTTGGCTGAGGGTTTTGTGCTGGCCGGCGCCAACGTGGTGGTGGCCAGTCGCAAGGCCGATGCCTGCGAAACGGCCGCGGAGCATTTGCGTGGGCTGGGTGGTCGGGCCGTCGGGGTAACGGCGCACGCCGGCAATCTCGATGACCTCGACAGACTGGTCGAGCGCACCGTCGCCGAGTTCGGCGGCATCGACGTCGTGGTCAACAATGCGGCCAACGCACTGGCTCAGCCGCTGGGCGAGATGACCGCCGAAGCATGGGGCAAGTCCTATGACGCCAACCTGCGCGGCCCGGTTTTCCTGGTGCAGAAGGCGTTGCCGCACTTGAAGGCAAGCCCCGCTGCGGCGGTGCTGAACATGGTGTCGGTGGGTGCTTTCAACTTCGCGCCGAATGTGTCGATGTATGCCGCAGGCAAGGCGGCGCTGCTTTCTTTCACCCGGTCAATGGCTGCGGGCTACGCGGCTGACGGCATCAGGGTCAACGCGATCGCCCCCGGCCCGGTCGACACCGACATGATGCGCAACAACCCGCCGGAGGCCATCGCCGTGATGGCCGGCGCCACATTGATGAAGCGGCTGGCCAGTCCCGACGAGATGGTGGGTGCGGCGCTGCTGTTGTGTTCTGCCGCAGGCAGTTACATCACCGGTCAGGTCATGATCGCCGATGGTGGTGGAACACCGCGCTAAAGCGCGAATCAGCTTTTGCGATCACCGAACGCCTTCGCGGCCAACGCCAATTCGCCGGCCGTGGACGCCAGGATCTGACTGCGGTTCTCCACGTGCAAGGCGGCCTGCAGGCTCGATGCCTCCAGGTTGGCCCAGAGCACCTGCTTGGTTGACTCGACCCCGAATTTGCCGTAACTGCAAAGGGTTTCGGCGATGGCCAGCGCTTCGGCGACCACGTCATCATTGGACAGCCGAGACACCAGGCCCAACGTCAGTGCCTCGGCCGCCTCGACAGTCCGGGCGGTGAGGATGAGGTCAAAAGCCTGCCCGGCGCCGACCACGCGCGGCAGCGTGTAACTCACTCCGATATCGCAGCCACCGATCCCGAGCTTGATGAACTGCGTGCAGAACCGGGCACCCGGCCCGCCGATCCGGATGTCGCAGGCCAACGCCAGGGCGAATCCCCCGCCGTAGGCTGGGCCGTTGACAGCGGCGATCACTGGCTGGCGCAGGTTCTGGATCCGGGTGGTCAGTTCGGCGATGCGCTCCTGCCAGCGCATCCCGGAGCGCGGAAACTCCAGTCCGCCACCGGCTTCCGCCGGATTCGGGTCGGAAAGGTCCAGGCCGGAACAGAACCCGCGGCCGGCGCCGGTAAGCACCACCACTCGGCACTCGCCGTTGCGGTTGATCTCTTCCAGCGTGTGGTGCAGTGCTTCGACTAGTTCGAAGTTGAGTGCGTTGAGCTTTTCCGGTCGGTCCAGGGTGACGACGGCGATGTCCGGCCGAGGGTAGGCAAGCGACAGTGGCGGCATTCGCCTACGTTAACGGCTCTGCCAGCCCGCCACGCCGACGGCGATCATTCGAAGCTGTTTGAGGGCTGTCTGTCGAATATCTTCGAGCCCATTCGCGTCGTTGGCGTCCTCGATGGACTCGGCGGTCACGATCATGGCGTTGACGAACAGCCCGGCCAGGATGTTGAGGTCCTCGCTGCTCCAGGTGTTGAGCCCCGGCAGGCGGGCCAGGTCGATGGCCAACTCCGAAGTGATCAAGCGGATTTCGGTGCGAATGGCATAGCGCAGCACTGTGACGCCGCTGTTGCGCTCCCGGCTGATGAAGCGCCAATGCTCCCGGCGCTCATTGACGCTGTTGATCAGGATGTCGACCGACGACTCGATGATGCGCTTGGGGTCGAGTTGTCCGGCGCGGCCGCCGCGGAGCATCTCGCGCAGGGCGCGGAAGGATTCGTCGATCAAGACCAGGCCCAGGGCGTCCATGGTTTCGAAGTGCCGGTAGAAGGCGGCGGGAACAATGCCGGCCTCCCGGGTCACCTCGCGCAGGCTGAGTGCGCTGAAGCTGTCTTCTTCCAACAGTTTGAGCGCCGCGTCGATGATGGCGCGGCGCGTGGATTCCTTGCGCTCCTCGCGGGACTGGGAATCGCGTGAGCGTGAACTCGAAGAGCGACTCGTCCGGTCCCCCCGGGACCTGGGAGTACGGCTGTTCACTGGAGACAAAGTAGCACAGGTGTTCACTCTCCGATAAGAACACAATAAGAAACGATTGTGCAAAAGTGCGTGCACAACTGTTCACAATGTGATTCCTATGACAACCAGCGATTTAATCGTTGACGTGAACGGTCGAAGCACTGCACTGTGTACATATGTTCACCGAAACATTGAGCCGCAGAATCCGAGGCTCCGCCCTGGTTGGCATTCTCACCGGCCCGCACGGCGTGGACCGGTATACCGAGGCTTTCGATCGCACCTGGACCCTCGATGACGCCCGCGCCCGGGTGATCAGCGTGCGCCGCCAGACGCCGCGCAGCGTCACCCTGACTCTGCAGCCGAATGACGCCTGGCGGGGCTTCAAAGCCGGCCAGCACATCAACCTCAGCGTCGAGATCGACGGCCGTGCGCGGACCCGCTGCTACTCGCCGGCCAACGCCGAGGGCAGCCCGGTCATCGAGTTGACCGTCGGTCTGCACGACGGCGGTCTGGTCTCGCAGTACCTGTTCCGTAACGCCCGGCCGGGCATGGTTGTCGGGCTGGACTCGGTTGGCGGCGACTTCGTCATGCCCGCCGACCGCCCGCGCCGCATCCTGCTGATCTCGGGCGGCAGCGGCATCACCCCGGTGCTCTCCATGTTGCGCACCTTGCGTGAGGAGCACTTCGACGGCGAGGTCGCTTTCGTCCATTACGCCCGCAACGCCGACGAAGCCTGCTATGCAACCGAGTTGGCGGCGACGCCCGGGGTGAAGGTGCTGCACGGTTACACCCGGTCATCTGGTGGTGACCTGACTGGCAAATTCGACGCCGAGCACCTGGCCGCCGCAATGCCCGATCCCGACGCCGTGTTCGTCTGCGGCCCGCCGGCTCTGGTCAGTGCGGTTCAAGAACTGCTACCCGAAGCCCAGTCGGAAAGCTTTGTGCCGCCGGTGATCGCAGTGCCGACCGAGGCCTCCGGCGGAGCGGTTTCGTTCACCGCGAGCAAGGTTGATGTGGTCGATGACGGCCGCTCGATCCTGCAACAGGCCGAGGCTGCCGGGCTGCGCCCGCAGAACGGCTGCCGCATGGGCATCTGCCACACCTGCACTCGCAAGAAGGTCAGTGGGCCGGTGAAGAACCTGATCACCGGCACGGTTTCGACCGCCCCTGACGAGGACATCGAAATCTGCGTCACCGCACCCTGCGGCGACGTGCAGATCGACCTCTAGAACTCTCAAAATACCTACTAGGCAAAGGAATTCATCATGACTAAGACTCCGATGACCCCCGAGCAGTTCGAGACCTTCGGCCGCGAACTCGATGCCATCCGTGAGCGCGTGCTGGCCGACCTCGGTGAGCGCGACGCCGACTACATCCGCGACATCATCAAGAAGCAGCGCAGCCTGGAGCTCGGCGGGCGTGCTCTGATGTTCCTGCCGCCGGCTTGGCCGGTGGCCGTGGCCATGCTGGGTGCGTCGAAGATTCTCGACAACATGGAGATCGGCCACAACGTCATGCACGGGCAGTACGACTGGATGGGTGATCCGGGACTGCGTGGCCAGGAGTTCGAATGGGACTCGGCGTGCCCGTCGGATCAGTGGCGGCATTCGCATAACTTCATGCACCACACCTACACCAACATCGTCGATATGGACCGCGACATCGGCTATGGCGTGATCCGGATGAGCCCCGACCAGAAGTGGACCCCGTACTACCTGGGCAACCCGGTGTGGGCGTTCCTGTTGATGGTGTTCTTCCAGTACGGCGTGGCCGTGCACGAGCTGGAGTTCGAGCGCATCCGTTCCGGCGAGATCGGCATCCGCGACAAGAAGGAGATGCTGCGGGAGACCTGGGGCAAGGTCAAGAAACAGACCCTCAAGGACTACGTGGCGTTCCCGCTGCTGGCCGGACCCTTCGCGCCGTTCGTGTTCACCGGGAACATGGCCGCGAACCTGATCCGGAACGTGTGGTCGTACACCATCATCTTCTGCGGCCACTTCCCGGCGGGCACCCACGAATTCACCGTCGAGGAGACCAAGAGCGAAACCCGCGGCCAGTGGTACTACCGGCAGCTGCTGGGTTCGGCCAACATCACCGGCGGCCGCTGGTTCCACATCATGAGCGGCAATCTGTCCTTCCAGATCGAGCACCATCTGTTCCCGGACCTGCCGGCGCACCGCTACGCCGAGATCTCCACGGAGGTCAAGGAAATCTGCCAGCGTTACGACCTGCAGTACAACAGCGGCCCGATCCACACGCAGTTCTTCTCGGTGATCAAGAAGATCTGTCGGCTGGCGATCCCGAACTCATGGCTGGCAAAGCGGGCACCAGAAGGTGATCCGGTCGTCGAGGTCATCGAGCCGGTCCCGGTCGCCTGATTCGATCAGCGTCCCACACCGGCGACATGCTTGCCCGGCCCGGCCGTACACCCAGAGTTGACGGCCGGGCCGGGTATCGCCGGTCGTGGTGCGGTTCCATCGAGTCCTGTTCAGCCACAGCATGTCCCGAGCTCGCTGCACCAACCGCAGCGGGTCTTTGATGTTTTCCACCGGGGCATAGGGATGACGGCCGATGATGAAGCACAATTCATTTGCGTAGACGTTGCCGATGCCGGCCAGATTGCATTGGTCGAGCAGGGCCTGGTGCAGGGGTCGTTCGGGGTCGGCGGTGAGGTTCGTGGCTGCCAGCTGCGGATTCCAGTCCGGGCCAAGCAGATCCGGGCCGAGATGGCTCACCGGTTGCTGGTCTTGGTCGCGGGGAAGAACCTCAAGAGTGCCCAGGTCGATACCAGCGGCTTGAATATCGTTGGTTTCCAAGATCATCCGGATCTTGTGGCCGGCCCGGCTCGGCTTGGCCACGGGGCTGACCTTCCAGCTGCCTTCCATCTTCAGATGTGAGTGGATGCTGGCGTCTCCGATCCGGATGAACAGATGCTTGCCCCGACTGATGACTTCGTCGACGGGCTGGCCGGTCAGGTCGATCGTTGCATACTTGGGCACCCGGATATCGCAGCGGGTCAACACCTTTCCCGCCAGCGCGTCACGCAGGACGGCGGCGGTGTGCCAAACGGTGTCGCCTTCGGGCATCAGCTGATCATGGCGTTTGCTTTACGGAGCGCATCGGCCGCATCGCCGGCGATGGCCCCGACCAGGGGACCGGCCAGTTCCAGGTCGTCGATCAGATCTAGGGTTTCGCCGGCCCAAATCGGCCGATAGGTCATGTCCTGCTCGGCGACCTTGGCGCGGAACTCATCTTGTGCCGCAGAGTTCGCGTCGAGCTCGGCATCTCGGCCCTGCCACTGGTCGGTGAACGCATTGCGCAGGGTACGCGCCGGATAGTTTGCCGGCCAACGGGTTTCGGGTGATCTGGCGGCGATGTCGATGGCCCGGCCGCTGGTGGTGTCGGCGGCTGTCGCCTCGAGCATGGCCTTCGCTTCGGCAGCGGATAGCAGCGACTCGTGGGTTGCCTCGAACCGCGTGCCGATCATGGCACCTGCGGCGCCGAGCGTGAGTGCTGCAGCAAGGCCGCGGCCGTCACCGATGCCGCCCGCGGCCAGAACTGGTGTGCGCTGGGCCAGATCCACCACAGCGGGAACCAGCGGCAACGTGGAGCGTCCGCCGTGGTGTCCGCCTGCCTCGAGACCCTGTGCCACCAGCACATCGACGCCGGCGTCCAGTGCCCGTCTTGCCTCGTCAAGGGTGTGCACCTGGGATAGCAACGGAATGTTCGCGTCGTGCACCGATGCGGCGAACCGGCCCGGATCGCCGAACGACAGCATGATGGCCGCGGGTTCTTGGGCGATCACCCAATCGACGGTGTCCTGGGTGACGGCCCAGGTCAACAGGCCGATGCCCCACGGCTTTTCCGTGTCGATCTGCGCGCATTCAGTTGCCAGCCAGGTGAGAGCGCCGCGGCCGCCGCCGATCAGGCCGAGGCCGCCGCCTTCCGATACCGCTGTCGCAAGCCGGCCGCCGGACACATCGCCCATCGGGGCCAGCACTATCGGGTGCTCGATGCCGAACAGTTCGGTTAGCGGGGTACGCAGCAGAGCCATGACCTCACTCTATGACTCGCTGCCCACAGACCCGACTTCTCGATTACCACAAGCCACGCGCTGACCGGTTGCCGAGTGCTGCTTGTGTGCGAAAGGTTCGTGGAATCTGACACATAAGCCAACGTTCGAGGCGTCACCGTGTGCACCAGTCGAGCCGGCCTTCTGCAGACCGCAGAACCGCCGCGTGTCATGACCGCCTCTCGGGATTGACCTTGACCAGAAGGTCCGTCAGCGTTGCCACCGGCACGGTGTCAAGGTGTGCCACGGTGGCGACGATCGCAGCGCGCAGATCGTCATGGGCATACGGCGCTGCGAGAGCTTGAAACTTCTCGACGGTGCGGTCCCAGTCGAACGACCGTCCTGGTGCGCCCTCGAAGTCATCCTGCTCGCGCGACAGTCGGCGACCGTCACGAAGCGTCATCGAGACCCGCGCCGGTGTCGCTTTGGGATACCGGTCGGTGAACGCCTGATCTGGACGAATACTGATGCGGCGCAAGAGCCCTTGGACATCCGCTCGCTGAATACGCTCGGTTCGCAGTTGGTCCGGACCGACCTGTCCGTCGATGAGCGCAACTGCGAGCAGGTATTTCAGGTTGTAGTCGGCCTGTTCCTTGGTGCTCGGGTCGTCTTTAGTGCCGAACGTGCCGCCGCCGGCGATCTCGTAGGCGGTTTGAAAAGTGTCGACATCGACGGCAGCGACGTCGCGATAGTCGACGCCGTGTTCGGCGCTCAAGGCCAGGATGGTCTCGATAGGAGTTTGACCATGGATCAGTGCGCTGAACTTCTTCAGATAGGTGTGTTCGACAACGTCCAGCGTGCGGTTATCGAGGTGCAGATCGATCGGCTGACCGAACAATCGCTCAAGACCGTTGGGGCCGTCGATGATTCCGTGTGGTCCTGTGACGCCGCGCTGGGCCAGCGCAGTGGTGTAGACAGCACGCATCGCAGTGATGCCGGGGGAGATGCCCTTCCAGTTCGACACCGGTTCGGAATGGATCGCGGCGAGCGACACGTTGTCCGCCACTGCCATCGCAATCGCGTTGGCAGTCTGCTCGGCGTTCAGGCCGAGCAGCTTGGCCGATCCGGCGGCAACCGAAAGGGCCAGCTGTAGTGCATGATTGAGCCCACGGCCCATTACTGGAACCGATGCGGAGAACCGGCCCTGCACCTCGTAGGCCAACGCGAGCGCGAGCAGGAAAGCTGCGCCGCTCGCGTCGACGCTCTCCGCCACGGCGAGAATTGCGCCGAAATTGTCGGCGGGATGGCACAGGCCACCGGGCGTCAGATAGGTGTCGAGCAGATCCACGTAGCGCACTGCGACCGAGTTGAACAGTGCTGCCTGATCCACAGTGGTGCGACCGCCACCGATAAGCGATGCTTGGGGTCGGCCACCGGTGGCTTCGATCTGGTCGCGAATCTGCTGGAGCGGTTCTCCGTCCAGGGCGGCGATTGCGCCCCCAACACTGTCAAGGACGTTGCGCCGCAACAGCATCAGGGCATGGTCCGGAATGTGCGCGCGCTCCGCCGCGACAACGAACTGCGCCAGCCTGTCCACCGCAAAAGAAGTTCCACTCATGATCGGCCCGCATACCCGGGGTCGTTGGGGTGCGGTGCCAGTGGCGTCACCACATCTGTGCGCCACACCCGCAACGGCATTGAGGCCAAAACGGATTCAAGTTGGACGGCATCCTGGGCGGCAAAGAGTCCCAAGGTACGCCACTCTCCCGGCGCCAGCGGTGGCCGCCACAGGCGCAGCAAGTGTCCCTGTGCCGCGAGTTCTGCGGCGCGGGCGGACTCACGTGCCCGAACATCGTCGACAGTTTCCTGCGCCGTGCCGGCAGGAACCTGGGTTGTCATGTCGACCAGGTATTCCATGGAAGGGCCTCCATTCGTGCGTGGGTGGATCGCCTCACGTGCAACAACGCTCGGTTGCCGCCATGCCCGACCGCTAGGACAAATCACCTTGGTACTGAGAGGTGCAGGCTTCCAGGTGCGGTCAGGGTAGTAGTGGCAGCTGCCACAGGGGTGCGCCAGGCTCGAGGAACCAGAGCCGCGTTGCCGTCAGGCGGAGTATCCGGACCGCGCCGGTGATCATGATCAGGGCCAGTGGCAACTCGATCAGGACGGCTGTCACCAGCGGCACCGTCACGTCATGCCCAAAGTCTGAGGTCATGATGTCGAACCAGGCGTCGCAGACCAGCAGAACCCCCGTGGTGAACGCGGTGAGCAACACCAGTTGGCGACGCAACCAGCCCAGCACGGCAGTGGTGGCCATGAACGCCACGAGTAGGACGTCGAAACCTATCCAGGTGGCGGGCCAATTGTGCGCGGTGTAGTTGGCGGGCAGGGTGAAACCGAGGTTGATGATCCAGGGGATCAATACGATGGTGCTGCCCGTCATCAACGTCAGTCGGATGCGCCGCATTCGACGCACTGACTGCCGCGAAAGCACATCGTCGAGCGGGCGCTGAAGTCGCATGATCAGATCGTGACGTTGATCCGGGTTCATCGCTGCGATCTCGGCGTCCGACAACACATTTTCTGCATGCTCGGTCACGACTTCGATTCTCCTCCTCGGAGGCGTCAGTCAACTGTTCGATGATGCGGGCAGCTCTGCGCTCTATCGGCATACGAAGTCGTTGCCAACTCACCGAACGTGAACTTGAACATGAGTTCTCGTGGGCAAAGTCAACTGATTAGTGCAACGTCTAGGCGGCGTGCTCGATGAGGGCGGTTAGGCGTTGGGCTGGTGTGTCGTAGTCCAGGGTGGGGC
>NZ_JARXVD010000029.1 GCF_029892685.1 Mycobacterium sp. OTB74
CAACCACACCCCACAAACGGGAAAACACGAGGTGCAGCCAAAAAACAACAAACAAAAACCACCAAACACACTATTGAGTTCTCAAACAACACGCCCGACCTGACCGCGCAACAAACCCGCGGCTAAAAGCCGCGGTCCGTGTGCGGGCATTGAGGAACCCCCACTTAATGGGTGTTACTCTCGGATTTTATCTTCGCTCTCCGGCGCTTGTCCGTGTCGCTCTGACCTGGAATAAGTTACGTGAGGGCATACGCAGAGTCAAATCGGCAGGTAGACGGCCTATAGACGGTGAAATCCCGTCGTCGGACCTCAGCCCGCACGGCGTATGCCGGCGATGTTCCGCTTGCCCCTACGCACCACTAACCAGCGACCGTAAAGGAAGTCCGACGACTGGGGGGCCCATTCGTCGGATTCGATGCGCTGGTTGTTCACATAGACACCGCCCTCGGCGATGGTTCGCTTTGCCGCCCCCTTGCTCGGCGACAACTTCGAGGCGACCAGCAGGTCGGTGATCAGGTCTGGTCCGCCAGGTGCCAGCTCGGCGACCTCGGTTTCGGTCAGCGCTGCGGCCAGCGTGGGCTCGTCAAGATCTGCCAGGTCGCCGCGTCCGAACAGCGCGTGTGACGCGTATTCGACTGCATCGGTGGCTGACTGACCGTGCACTAGCGTCGTCAGCTCGCGGGCCAGTCGCTTCTGCGCTGCCCGCTCGTGCGGACGTTCGGCCGTTGCAATTTCCAGTTCGCCAAGCTCATCGGAGCTCAGGAAAGTGAACCAGCGCAGGTACCTGACCACATCAGCGTCGGCGGTGTTGACGAAGTACTGGTACCAGGCATAGGGCGTGGTCAGGTCGGGATCCAGCCACAAATTGCCGCCACCGGTCGACTTGCCGAACTTCTTGCCGTCGGACGAGGTGACCAGCGGCACCGTCAGCGCATGAGCGGTGGCGCCGAGCTTCTGCCGGACCAATCGCACCCCGGCGATGATGTTGCCCCACTGATCAGAACCACCAATCTGCAGCGTGCAGCCGTGCCTCTGGTGCAACTGCACGAAGTCGTTGGCCTGCAACAGCATGTAGCTGAACTCGGTGTAGGAGATGCCGTCGCCTTCCAGCCGGCGGCGAATGGTGTCCCGGTCGAGCATCACGTTGACTGAGAAGTGCTTTCCCAGGTCACGCAGGAACTCGATGGCTGACATCGGTCCCGTCCAGGTCAAGTTGTTCTCGACGATGGCACCGGTGTCTGAGTCATTGAACTCGACAAATCGCTCGAGTTGGCCGCGGATGCGTTCGGCCCACTCGGCCACGGTGTCCGTGGTGTTGAGCGTGCGTTCAGAGCTTTCCCGCGGATCGCCGATCAGGCCCGTCGCGCCGCCGGCCAGCACAATCGGCCGGTGACCGGCCTGCTGGAACCGACGCAACGTCAACAGCGGCACCAAGTGACCGGCGTGCAGGCTCGGCGCGGTCGGATCGAAGCCCGCATACAGCGTCAGCGGCCCCTCTGAGGTCGCGGCCGCAAGCGCATCACGGTCGGTTGATTGCGCGATCAGGCCGCGCCAGTCCAGCTCTTCGAGGATGTCGACACCCATGTGTCGATTTTGGCCTATCAGTCGCTGCCGCCGGGCGCGGGTGCACGCGGACTGCGCCGATAGGCCGAAACTTCCGGCGTATCGGCCAGCCAAAACCGCCATTCACGATCAGCAGCTTTACTGACGCCGACTCGCGGGCCCCGTCGCACGTCACCCGCCGATGCCAGCTCCAGCTGCAGCTCGGTCTGCGGAGAGAACAGATCAATTCCGTTGTCGCCCATAGTGATTCCCAGGGCGGCACACAGATTGCCCGGTCCCCTGGCCAGCGCGCTGGTCGCAACATCAGGTCGACGTCGGTGTCGCGCGATGTCGACTCCGTCGGTTATTCGGGCGGCGCGCACCAACACCGCAGCAGCCTCGTCGGCACCACCGCAGACCACATTGGCGCAGACGTGAATGCCGTGGCTGCGGTAGGTGTACAGCCTGCCGGGCGGCCCGAACATGATGCTGTTGCGTGCGGTCGGGCCGCAGTACGAGTGCGCAGCGGCGTCCGGCCACGAGCCGCCGGTGGGGCCGCCGTAGGCCTCGACCTCGACGATCGTGGCGCGTGCACCGCGGCCGTGCAGGGTCGCACCAAGCAATGCCAGCGCGGCATCGACCGGATCGACGGGCAGGTGACCGGCACTCATTCCCGCGATTCTGCCGTGCCCATTGACCGGGTAGGCAGTCTGGAGGATTATTCATCCTATGGTGATTTCATCCAGTGATGAATTTATCCCGGCCGAACCCGCCATCGCGGTCGACCACCTCACCGTGGTCCGCGGCAAGCGCACCGCGCTCGATGACATTTCTGTCCAGATCGCCCGCGGCACCATCACCGGACTGCTCGGGCCGTCCGGGTGCGGCAAGAGCACTCTGATGCGGAGCATGGTGGGCACCCAGATCATCGCGAAGGGCACCGTCACCGTGTTGGGCCGCCCGGCCGGTTCGGCCGAGGTGCGCAGGCGAGTCGGCTACGTGACCCAGGAGGCCACCGTCTACGACGACCTACGGGTCATCGACAACGTGCGGTACTTCGCCGCACTTACCGGCGCCACCCCCTCGGCCGCCGACAATGCAATCACCGCGGTCGGCTTACAAGACCATCGAACGGCGTTCTGCGGCAACCTGTCCGGCGGACAACGAACCCGCGCATCGCTGGCCTGTGCGCTGGTGTCCGATCCGGAACTGCTGGTCCTGGACGAGCCGACTGTCGGGCTGGACCCGGTGCTTCGCGTCGACCTCTGGGAGCAGTTCCGCGAACTCGCCCGGGCCGGAACCACTTTGGTGGTGTCCAGCCACGTGATGGACGAGGCCGACCACTGCGGCGACCTGGTGCTGATGCGCGAAGGTCGGATACTCGCCCACACCACGCCCACGAAACTACGAGAGGACACCGGATGCACGTCACTGGAAGAAGCGTTTCTCACCGTCATCCGGCACAGCACCGCAGCAACAGCCTGACCCTGCGGCCCTACCTGGCCAGTACCGCACGGATCCTGCGACAGCTCGCGGCCGATCACCGCAGCATGGCGATGATCCTGGTAGTGCCGAGTGCGGTTATCACGTTGATGTACTTCATGTTTAACGATCTGCCGCATCTGCCGGGCATGCCGTCGCCGTTCAACAACGCGTGCCTGATCCTGCTCGGGCTGTTCCCCCTGATCGTGATGTTCCTGATCACCTCGATCACCATGCAGCGCGAGCGGGTGTCGGGAACGCTGGAGCGGATTCTGACCACTCCCTTGCGCCGGGTAGATCTGTTGGCCGCGTACGGCACGGCGTTTTCCATCGCAGCGGCCGCCCAGGCGAGTCTGGCCTGCGCGGTGTCATTCGGGTTCCTCGGCTTCAACACCGAAGGGAGTCCCGCGCTGGTGTTCGTCATCGCCATCGTCAACGCAGTCCTCGGCGTCGGGCTCGGCCTGCTGTGTAGTGCGTTCGCCCGTACCGAGTTTCAGGCGGTGCAGTTCATGCCGGTGGTGATCGTTCCGCAGCTGTTGTTGTGCGGCATCATCGTTCCCCGCGAAGCGCTACCCGACTGGCTGCGCTGGATCAGCAATGCGCTACCGGCGAGCTACGCCCTTGAGGCACTGCAGCAGGTCGCCGCCCATCGCGACGCAACGGCGACCGTCATCCGCGACATCGCCATCGTGGTGGCGTTCGCGCTAGCCACGCTGGTGCTAGCCGCCGCCACCTTGCGCCGACGGACGCCATGACCGGCCGGAAGCGTCCCGGCCGACCAGCCGGCGCCACGGATACCAAGGAACAGATCCGGGATTGTGCGCGGGAACTGTTCGCCCGCAATGGTTTCCAGAACACGTCGATCCGGTCCATCGCAGCGGCGGCCCGTGTCGATTCAGCACTGGTGCATCACTATTTCGGTACCAAGCAGCAGTTGTTCGCGTCCGCCGTACACATTCCAATCGATCCCGCCCAGGTGCTGGGGCCATTGCATGACACCCCGGTCGAGGACCTCGGGCTCACCCTGCCGGCACTGTTGCTACCACTGTGGGATTCGGAACTGGGAACCTCGTTCATCGCGGCGCTACGGTCGATGCTGGCCGGTGACGAGGTCAACCTGCTGCGGACTTTCCTGCAGGAGGTCATCACCACGGAAGTTGGCCCACGCGTTGATAATCCGCCCGGCACGGGCAGACTCCGCGTGCAGTTCGTGGCGTCCCAGCTGATCGGGGTGGTGTTGACGCGGTACATCTTCGAGCTGGAACCGTTCGCGTCACTGCCGGTTGACCAGATCGTCGAAACCATCGGCCCGAACCTGCAGCGCTATTTCACCGGCGAATTGCCAGCTCTGACTTAGCTTTTCGCGCTGTCCAGCAGCCTCTGATGCTCGGCGTCGTCGGTGACGTCAACGGCTTCATCGATCAGCAGCACCGGAATGCCGCCGTCGATGCGGTAGGCGCGACGTAACCGGGGGTTGTACAGGCACTCATCGCCGACCAGCAGCAACGGGCCCCGGTCCTGTGGACAGACCAGAATGCTGCGCAGAGCCTCGTCGATCATTGCGCTAACCTCCGGCGATCGGAATGTTCGAGCCACCGGTACCGGGCAGGATGCCTGGTGGGAATCCACCGCCGCCGATCTGAACCGGGCTCTGGTGTGTGGGCTGCGAACGAGCCTGATTGCGCTGCTGGAACTTCACCGTGTTCTGTAGCGCGGTGATCAACGGAACCTGATTGGGCCGCGCGTCCAGCCCCGCCTGAATGTCGGCCAGATTGCCCTTCGACGGACCGAACCCTTGGGCTCGCAACTTCAACACCTTGTGGATCAGTAGCGAAATCTCGCCACCGCCGGCACCGGTGTCGTACTGGGCGTCGATGTCGTCGAGCACGTCAGCACGGGCCGGGCATGCTGAGACCACCGCGCCGGCCGACATGACACCGACGGTCAGCGAACCCACCAACAGCACGCCGGAGACACCGCGTCGCCATCGCCTAGCAGAAGTCATCTGTCCTCCGTTCCAGCGTCGACCCGACCGCAGCCTAACAGCGCCGGGCAGCCCGAGCCGAGCCTCACTGTCCTGATCCGGAGGTCACTGCGGCGCTCGCGGCCTCGGTGAACTCCTCGAACGACTCACTGACCGTGTCGAAGTACCAGGCCGAGTCCGACGGCCCAGGAAGCCCAAAAGCCCGCAGTTCGCTGAGGTCCGGACGGTACGCCGCAGTCAATGACACCCGTGGCACCACGTACACCACATCCGGTGCAACGCCGACCGAGAGGTCGGCCAGTGCCTCCGACAGGTCCGCAGCAGACACCGATCCGCCCGGCTGCAAGTCGAGAGCGGTCACCGCGACTTCACGATCGCCGACGTCCACCCGATATGTCAGGGCCAGGTCGACGGATGCGATAGCACCCAGCGCGTCGCTGATCGCCTTGGTGAACACCGGGCCTCGTGGCGTGCGGATAACGGTTCGACGGTTGCCGACCATCCAGTAGTCACCGTCGTCGTCCCGACGGAACAGGTATTCGGTGGACACCCATGTGTCCCCTGGCGCGAAGACGCCGCGCTTGACCGACGCAGTGGGGTCCACCGGTCCCCGCGGACTGGCCAGCAGGACACCGACCTCGTTCGGATGGGCGTGCTCGACAAAGCCACGTTCGTCCTCGAGGATCAGGTCGTCCTCGACGTCGTAGGCCGCAAGCGCGATCCGACCGGCTCCGGGCAGCACCCGGCCCTCGCTGCCGACCTTGGCTCCAGACACATTCGCCAGGACCGCCTGACCATCGGTGGTGGCGAAAAACTCAACGACGTGTGCCGGGTGGAACGCCTCTTCAACGCGGCGCCACAGTCCGGCCGGCATGCCCGAACCAATGAACAACCGAACCGGATGGGTTCCGTTGAGCACGAACGACGGGTCATCGATGACGTCGCGCAGCATGGCCCAGGTGTAGGACACCACGGTGACGCCGTACTGACGTAGCTCGTGCAGGAACCGGTCCGGTCGCAGCCCACGGGACAGCGCGATGCGCGCACCGCCGACCACCGCGCCGCCGAGGGCCACCAGCAGGCCGGACGGGTGGTGCAGTGGGGTCAGGCAGTAGACGGTGTCGCCGCGGCCCAGGTTGGCCGCCGACGCGGTGCCGAACGCTGACAGGGCCCACCGGAAGTTGGTGATCTGGCGGGCCACCAACTGACCGCTGACGTTGGCGAACGCGATGTACGCCAGATCCTGGGCATAACCCGGATTGGGGCGGTACCAGCCGGGCAACTCGACGACGTCGGGGTCGATCTTCTCCATGTCGATGACGTCGGCGTCGCCCGGCAGATCCAGTTCGCGGGCCTCGCCGCCACCGAGAACCAATACGCGCATGGGTAACTGACGCGCGGAGTCCAGGTTGCTCGGGTCGCAGATCACCTCGGACACGGCACCGAGTCGGGCGGCTTCGGCCAGGTCGGCGTCCGGTGGCATCAACACCGCCACCGCGCCAAGCCGGGACAGCGCGGCAATAGCAACCAGCGCGCTGGGCCGAGTCTCCATCAGCACACCCACTCGGGTGCCTTGCCTGACCCCCACGCCTATCAGACCGCGCACCACGTTGTTGATGCGTCGGTCCACCGCTTCATAGGTATGCACCCGGCCGTCAAAGAGCAGGAACTCGCCGCCGGGCGCACCCTCGGCCTGCTCAGTGATGATGCGGCCCAACGAGATTCGGGTGTGATCGTTGATCTGCCCGAGCCGGGCCAGGCGCGGCAGTGTGCGGATGGTCTCGATGGCCAGGGCCCGCGCGGACTTGTTGGCCGACACCACCGCGCCCGCCGCCGACCTGGCCAGCGTGAACGTCATCTCCGTGGCTGCAGCGGCGCCGTGCGCGACCCGGGTGGCCAGCGGGACAGTTTCGCTCTGCGTTGCCGACTGCAGCGGCATCGGCACGACGTCGGCCGGCATCTCGCCGTCCTCGTCGAGCCACTTGACCCACGCAGCCACGGTGGGCCAGCTCTGGGTGGCTGCTTTGGAACCCACGACCAACCCGAAATGTCCTGCGCGGATGAGGTATTCGTATACATCGGCCTGCGGAGCTGCGCGCTTGATGCCACGTACTGCGGCCGGCTGGCCGATGTCGTCGACCTCACCGACCACAGCGAGCACCGGGCAGTCGATGTCGGACAGCGTCACCAGATCGCCGTGAATGGCGAAGCCTCCGCTCATCATCCGGTTGTGGGCGATGAACTGCTTGAGCAGTTCGGCGATGGCCGGACCCGACCATGCGATCCAGCCGTCGGAGGCGAGAAAGCGGCGTTGCTGTTCGCGCGGCAGCAGCGCCTCTCGGTCGTGTAGCTGGAACAGGAAATCCAGCCGGGACTGCGCGGTCTTGATTGGGTCGAGCATCTGAAAACCGGTGCGCGCCAACCAACCGGGGATGTCAAGGCGGCTGAAAACGTGGTCGGCCATGAAGTCGGCGGCACCGGCTGCCAACCCTGCCGGCAAGCCCATCGGCATGGCGGCCAGGGTGTCCACCGGCGCACCGAACGCCACGATGCTTGCCAGATCACGGGATTGGCGATAGGCAGCGGTCTGGTAGGCGAACATGCCGCCCTGTGAGTAGCCGGCCAGATGCACGTCGCGACCGGTGACCTGTTTGACGGTGTCGATCGCCTCGCTCAGTGCGACAACGTGATCGGCGAGGTTGCGGTCCATGCCGCCCTCGACCTGATCGGGCGAGCCGAAGTCGATCACCCACGGGTCGATACCCGCAGCGTGCAGGATGCCCACCGCGCCGTCGTCGCGGGTGACGTCCCACATGTCCGCCGACATCATCATCGGATGCACCATGAGAACCGGAGGCCCGGCAGGTGCCGCCCCTGGACGCGCGTCCGGCGGAAAGTAGCGCCGCAGGCGATACATCGGGACGCTTTGCACAATCTGGAACGG
Source organism: Mycobacterium sp. OTB74 (assembly GCF_029892685.1). GTDB lineage: Bacteria > Actinomycetota > Actinomycetes > Mycobacteriales > Mycobacteriaceae > Mycobacterium. The sequence goes on from NZ_JARXVD010000029.1 coordinate 7,953, forward strand.
TGACGGCAACGCGCCAGTCTCCAGTCCCCCATACCTCAGCACTTCAAGGCCGTTCTGGGCGGTTGCTACCAAACGCCCGACCGGTCCGGTGACTGCTGAAAAATCCACCCGCGCCCACTCCCTCGTGGTCAATTGTTTAACCATCCCCCGATTGACGTGGCCATCATGGCATAACGCGCAGATCGCCCCGTACGAATGGGTGTCGCGTCGGTCAACCTAGAATCGGCTGCTGATGGCGCACCTACTGGGGGCTGAAGCCCTGCATCTGGAATACCCGACCCGCGTGGTTTTCGATTCGCTGACGATCGGCATCGAGGAGGGTGACCGGATCGGCATCGTCGGCCGAAACGGCGATGGCAAGTCGAGCTTGCTCGGCATGCTTGCCGGCCGGGTGCAGCCGGACTCGGGCCGGGTGACGGTGCGCGGCGGCGTCCGGATCGGGGTGCTCGACCAGGGCGACACCCTCGACCCCACCGACACAGTCGGCCACGCCGTCGTCGGTGACGTTCCCGAACACGAATGGGCCGGCGACCCGCGCGGCCGTGACGTCATCGCCGGACTGCTCGGCGACCTGGATCGGAATGCCGTGGTGGGCATGCTGTCGGGCGGTCAGCGCCGACGGGTGGCGCTGGCCCGACTGCTCGCCGGTGATCACGACGTGTTGATTCTCGACGAGCCGACCAACCATCTCGATGTCGAAGCGATCACCTGGCTGGCCGCTCATCTGAAGAACCGATGGGCCGCCAACGCCGGCGGCCTGCTGGTGGTGACGCACGACCGCTGGTTCCTCGACGAGGTCTGCACCAGCACCTGGGAGGTGCACGACCGCATCGTCGAACCCTTCGAAGGCGGTTACGCGGCTTACATCCTGCAGCGGGTGGAGCGAGACAGGCAGGCCGCGGCCAGTGAGGCGCGGCGACAGAACCTGGCGCGCAAGGAACTTGCCTGGTTGCGCCGCGGCGCACCGGCCCGCACCTCCAAGCCCAAGTTCCGGATTGACGCCGCCAACGCACTGATCGCCGATGTGCCCGAGATCCGCGACAAGGTGGCGCTGCAGTCGCTGGCGGTAACCAGGCTGGGCAAGCAGGTCGTCGACCTTTTGGACGCATCAGTCACCTACGGCGACCGCGAGGTGCTGCACGACGTCGAGTGGCGGATCGCACCCGGCGAACGCACTGGCATCCTCGGGGTCAACGGCGCAGGCAAGTCGACGCTGCTCGGCCTGATAGACGGCTCGGTCGAACCGACCGGAGGCCGGGTCAAACACGGTAAGACCGTGCAGATCGCCACCCTCACCCAAGGGGTCGAGAAGCTCGCCGAACATCTCGACGAGCCAGTGCGGGTGGTCCTGAGCCGACTGGCCACCACCTACACGTTCGGCTCCGGTTCCAAGGCACAGGAACTGTCGCCGAGCCAGTTGTTGGAACGCCTCGGGTTCTCCAGCGCCCAGCTGTCCACCCCGGTGCAGGACCTATCCGGCGGCCAGCAGCGTCGACTCCAGCTGCTGCTGATCCTGTTGGAACAGCCCAATGTGCTGATCCTGGACGAGCCGACCAACGACCTGGATACCGACATGTTGGCCGCCATGGAGGATCTGCTCGACTCCTGGCCCGGCACACTCATCGTGGTCAGCCACGACCGTTACTTCCTTGAGCGGGTGACCGACCAGCAGTTCGGAATCCTGGGCGGCCGGTTACGTCACCTGCCTGGCGGGGTCGACGAGTATCTGCGCCTGCGCGCCTCCCATGCCGCTCAGACCGGGACCGCGGCAGCCAAGCCGGTCGCGGCGGTATCTGAGGGTTTGTCCGGTGCCGAATTGCGCGCGGCCCAAAAGGAACTCACCGCGATCGAACGGCGACTGGAGAAGCTCGCCGGCCAGATCGACACCGAGCACCAGCGTCTCGCCGAGCACGATCAGGGCGATTACGAAGGGCTGCAACGCCTTACGGGCGCACTGAGGGAGCTCGAATCCGAGGTGACCACCCTGGAAGACCGGTGGATGGAACTGTCCGAGGAGATCAGTAGCTGAACGCGGTCGCCAGTATCTAACTGATAAGCGAACGCAGTCGCGTCGCCGCATCCCGAACGATGTTGAGCTGCTCGGCAACCCGGGTGGGCGCGGTGCCGCCGCGCGCGTCACGGGAGTTGACCGAGCCCGCGATGGTCAGCACGTCCCGCACCTCCGCGGTGAGTCCCGGGTGGATGCCGGCCAGCTCGTCGTCGGCAAGCTCCTCGAGTCCAACGTTTCGGGCTTCGGCGGCCTTGACCGCGGCGCCCGCGGCCTCGTGCGCGACACGGAACGGAATCCCCTGGCGCACCATCCATTCCGCGATATCCGTGGCCAGCGTGTAACCCAGCGGAGCGAGCTGTGCCATGCGGTCCGTATCGAACGTCAGGGTGCCGACCAACCCGGCCATCGCCGGCAGCAGCAACTGGAGCTGAGCGACGGAGTCGAAGACCGGCTCTTTGTCCTCCTGGAGATCCCGGTTGTAGGCCAGCGGCTGAGCCTTGAGCGTGGCCAGAAGTCCGCTCACGTTGCCGATCAGCCGGCCGGACTTGCCGCGAGCCAGTTCGGCGATATCGGGGTTCTTCTTCTGCGGCATTATCGAGCTGCCGGTCGACCACGAGTCGTGCAGCTTCACGTAGCCGAATTCGGTTGTGCTCCAAAGGATGATGTCCTCGGAAAGCCGGGACAGGTCAACCCCGATCATGGCGCAGACGAATGCGGCCTCGGCTGCGAAGTCACGCGACGAGGTGGCATCGATCGAGTTGTCGGCTGCCGCGGTGAATCCCAGGTCGGCGGCAATGGCGTCAGGGTCCAGCCCCAGCGAGCTGCCCGCCAAAGCGCCTGAGCCGTAAGGTGATACCGCAACTCGCTTGGCTAGATCCAGCAGCCGGTCGACGTCACGCAGCAGCGGATGTGCATGGGCCAGCAGATGATGCGCCAACAGCACCGGCTGAGCCGACTGCAGGTGGGTCTTGCCCGGCATGATCGCCGTCGGGTGCGCGGCAGCCTGGGTCGCCAACGCCGCAACAACGTCGAGCACCCCGTTGCCGAGCGCCCTGATAGCCTCCCGCAACCACATCCGGAACAGCGTGGCCACCTGGTCGTTACGGGACCGGCCCGCACGCAGCCGACCACCCAGGTCGTCGCCGACCCGGTCGATCAGCCCACGTTCCAGCGCGCCGTGCACGTCCTCGTCGGTGGGTAACGGGCCGAAGCTGCCGTCGGCAACATCGTTGCCCAAGCTGTCCAGACCGGCCAGCAAGCCGTCGCGCTGCTCCTCGGTGAGCAGCCCGGCGCGGAACAGCACTCGGGTGTGGGCCTTGGAGGCCTTGACGTCATACGGCGCCAGTGCCCAGTCAAAGTGCGTCGACTTGCTCAGCGCGGCAAGCGCTTCGGACGGGCCGGAGGCGAATCGACCGCCCCACAGGGAGCCTTCGTTGGTCGAACTTTCGTTGGTACTCATGTCATTTCCCCTCCCGCCGCGCCGAGATCGACGTTTTGGCCGGATCTACTCGCACTTTTCGGCCCGTTTGTCCGTTTGGGCGAAATGGTTACAGGCCCAGGTCGCGCTTGGCTGAAATCTTCGAGCTCAGACCGTGCAGCTGGACGAAGCCCTTGGCGGCGCTCTGGTCGAAGCTGTCGCCCTCGTCGTAGGTGGCGAGGTTTAAGTCGTACAGCGACTCGCCCGAGCGGCGGCCGTTGACCGAGATGTGCCCGCCGTGCAGGACCAGCCGGATATCGCCGGAGACGTGCTGCTGGGTGTGCTCCACGAATGCCTCCAGGGAGGCCTTCAGTGGGCTGTACCAGAGGCCGTCGTAAGTGAGCTCGCCCCACTTCTGGTCCACGCCACGCTTGTACCGGCCGAGCTCGCGTTCGAGGGTCACGTGCTCGAGCTCGGTGTGTGCGGTGATCAGCACCATGGCGCCCGGAGCCTCGTAGATTTCGCGGGACTTGATGCCGACCAGGCGGTCCTCGACCACGTCGAGGCGGCCGACGCCCTGAGCACCGGCCCGGGCGTTGAGTTCCTGGATTATCTGCAGGACGCTCAGCGGCCGGCCGTCGATGGCAACCGGGCGGCCCTTGTCGAAGCTGATGATCAGCTCGTCGGGGGTGTTGAAGTGGACCGTCGGGTCCTCGGTGTAGTCGTAGACGTCCTTGGTCGGGGCGTTCCAGAGGTCCTCGAGGAAGCCGGTCTCGACCGCGCGGCCCCAGACGTTTTGGTCGATCGAGAACGGCGACTTCTTTGTGACGTTGATCGGGATGTCGTTCTCCTGCGCGAAGGCGATGGCCTTCTCGCGGGTCCACGCATAGTCGCGAACCGGGGCGATCACCTCCAGCTCAGGAGCCAGGGTGTTGAAGCCGACCTCGAACCGGACCTGGTCGTTGCCCTTGCCGGTGCAGCCGTGCGCGACGACGGTGCCGCCATGGCTGCGCGCGGCCTCAACCAGGTGCTTGACGATCAGCGGCCGGGAGATGGCCGACACCAGCGGGTACCGGTCCATGTACAGCGCATTGGCCTTGATGGTGGGCAGGCAGTACTCGTCGGCGAACTCATCGCGGGCATCGACCACGACGGACTCGACGGCGCCGCAGTCCAGGGCACGCTGGCGGACCACCTCCATGTCCTCGCCGCCCTGGCCGAGGTCGATGGCGACGGCAACGACCTCTTTGCCGGTCTCCTTGCCGATCCAGCTGATCGCGACCGAGGTATCCAGACCGCCGGAATACGCCAGGATGACGCGCTCGGACATGTGTCAATCTCCTTCTTGTACTGCTATCTACAGATTTTCGAAAGTGGCGGCGAGCTCGGCGCCGCTCATCGGTTCGCGGGCAACCACAACGATGGTGTCATCACCGGCAATCGTGCCCACAACATAAGGCAGGGCCGCCCGATCTATTGCACTGGCCAGGTATTGCGCGGCCCCCGGTGGCGTACGTAACACCGCCAGGTTGGCGCTGGCATCGGTGGACACCAGCAGTTCGCCCAGCAGCCTGGCCATCCGCTCGGTTCCACCGGTCACTCCTTTGACCGGGCTACCGTCCTCGGGGACGACGTATATCCCGGTCCCACCATCGGCGCCGCGCAGTTTCACCGCGCCCAGCTCCTCCAGGTCGCGCGACAACGTGGCCTGCGTGACCTCGATGCCCTCCCCGGCAAGCAGAGCGGCCAGCTCAGTCTGGCTGCGCACCGGGTTACTCGACAGGAGCGCGACGATGCGCGCCTGCCGTCCGGCCCGAGTGGCGGCGGTCATGCTGCGGCCATCTGTTCTTCGCGCAAGCGGCTCATCGCCCGCGCCGTTCCAGGAGCCAGACCAGCAACGCCTTCTGGGCGTGCAGCCGGTTCTCGGCTTCGTCGAACACCGCGCTCTGCGGACCGTCCATCACCTCGTCGGTGATCTCGTAACCGCGGTGCGCCGGAAGGCAGTGCAAGACAACGGCATCGGCGTTGGCACGGCCCAGCAGCGCAGCGTTGATCTGGAACGGACGGAACGGACGCACCCGGTCCAGACCGTCGTTCTCCTGCCCCATCGAGGTCCAGGTGTCGGTCACCAGGACATCAGCGCCATCGGCGGCGGCCTCGGCGTTGTCGGTGAGCGTGACGGTCGCGCCGGTGTCGGTGGCCCGCTTCCGCGCAGCCTCGACGAACTCCAGATCGGGCTCGAAACCGCTTGGCGCCGCGATGGTTACGCTGATGCCGGCGGTGACGCCACCCAGCATCAGTGAGTGCGCCATGTTGTTGGCGCCATCACCGAAGTAGGACATGTTCAGCCCCTGCAGTTTTCCCTTGCGCTCGGCCAAAGTCTGCAGATCGGCCAGCACCTGGCAGGGGTGGAACTCGTCGGACAGCGCGTTGACGATCGGCACGGTGGCGCCGGAGGCCATGGCGGTCAGGCGTTCCTGGGCGAAGGTGCGCCAAACGATGGCATCGACGTAGCGGGACAGCACCGCGCCGGTGTCCTCGAGGGTCTCCTCGCGGCCCAGCTGGGTGCTGCGACCGTCGACCACGACCGCGTGTCCACCGAGTTGAGCTACGCCCATCTCGAAGGAGAACCGCGTGCGGGTGGAGTTCTTGTCGAAGATCACCGCGATGCCACGGGGACCTTCCAGCGGGCGGCGGCTGAACGGCGCCTTCTTGAGTTCGGCGGCAAGCGCCAGAACCTCGGCCTGTTCGTCGGGGGTCAGGTCGTCGTCGCGAAGGAAATGGCGAATTGTCATGAGGCGTCCAAAATTCCGGGAAGGGCGGTCAGGAATGCATCGATCTGTTGGTCGGTGATAACCAGTGGCGGGGCCAGTCGTACCACGTCGGCCGCGGCCGCGTTGACCAGGAACCCGGCCTCCCGGGCTGCAGTCTCGACGGCCTTGGCTTGCGGGGCGGTCAGCACCACGCCGAGCAACAGCCCACGACCCCGCACATGGTCGACGAGCGGATGGCCGAGCGACTCGATGCCGTGGGCCAAGGTCTTACCCGCGGCGTCGGCCCGGTGCACCAGGTTCTCGTCGGCGAGGGCGTTGATCACCGCGAGTCCGGCCGCGGTGCACACCGGGTTGCCACCAAAAGTGCTGCCGTGCATGCCCGGCTGCATCAGATCGGCCGTGTCCCCGACGGCCAGGCAGGCGCCGATGGGCAGGCCACCGCCGAGGCCCTTGGCCAGGGTGATGACGTCGGGGGTGATGCCGTCGTGCTGGTGGGCGTAGAAGGTGCCGGTACGGCCGATTCCGGTCTGCACCTCGTCAAGCACCAGCAGCGCACCATGTTTGGCGGTGATCTCCCGGGCCTTGACCAGATAACCGGCGGGCGGGGTGACGACGCCGCCCTCGCCCATGATCGGTTCGAGGAACACCGCCGCAGTCTCGTCGGTGACCGCCGCTTCGAGTGCGTCGACGTCGCCATACGGAATGTGCATGACGTCGCCGGGAAGCGGCAGGAACGGCTCTTGCTTGCCCGGCTGACCGGTCAGCGACAACGAGCCCATGGTGCGGCCGTGGAAAGCACCTTGGGCCGCAACGATCTTGGTACGACCCGTGAGCCGGGTGATCTTGAATGCCGCCTCGTTGGCCTCAGCGCCCGAATTGCAGAAGAACACCCGCGCTGGCGAGCCCAGCTGGGCGACCAGTGCTTCGGCCAACGCGATACCGGGCTCGGTGGCATACAGATTCGAGGTGTGGCCCAAGGTATTCAGCTGACGGGTGACGGCCTCGATCACCGCGGGGTGCCGATGGCCGAGCACGTTGACCGCAATGCCGGCCAGGAAGTCCACATAGGTCTTGCCGTCGGCATCGGTGACCACCGCGCCGTCGCCGCTGACCAGCGCAACCGGCGGGGTGCCGTAGTTGTTCATCATCACCGCTTGCCAACGGGCTTGCACCGCACCCGTCGACTGAGGCGAGCGAAGCGACGGGAGATTATTGGTCATGTCTTGAGTCATGCGGGTACCACCTTCGTCCCCGTTCCTTCGTCGGTGAACAGTTCCACCAGCACGCAATGTTCGACGCGACCGTCGATGACGTGGGCACTGGGCACGCCGTTGGCCACCGCCCGCAGACAGGCCTCGATCTTGGGCACCATGCCCGATTCCAATCTGGGCAGCAGCTGTTCCAGTGCGGCCGTGTCGATTTCGCTGACCAGAGAACCCCGGTCCGGCCAATCGGTATACAGGCCCTCGACATCGGTTAGCATCAACAGCTTCTCGGCACCGAGCGCTTCGGCCAGTGCTGCCGCAGCGGTGTCGGCATTGATGTTGTGCACCACACCGTCGGCGTCGGGCGCGATGGTTGATACCACCGGAATCCGACCGGCGGCAATGAGATCGCGTACCGCGTCGGTGTTGACATGCTCCACGTCGCCCACCAGACCGATGTCGGTAGCCACACCGTCCACCTTGACGCTGCGCCGTACTGCGGTGAACAGTTGGGCGTCCTCTCCGGTAATGCCGACGGCGTACGGACCGTGCGCGTTGATCAGGCCGACCAGTTCCCGGCCGACCTGTCCGAACAACACCATGCGGGCGACATCGAGAACCTCCGGTGTGGTGACTCGGAAGCCACCCTTGAAATCACCTTCTATGCCAAGGCGTTTGAGCATGGCGCTGATCTGTGGACCACCCCCGTGCACCACCACAGGCTGGATCCCGCAGTTGCGCAGGAAAGCCATGTCGGCGGCGAAAGCGGCCTTGAGGGTGTCGTCGGTCATGGCGTTGCCGCCGTACTTGACCACGACGATCTTGCCGTGCAACTGCTTGAGCCACGGCAAGGCTTCAGCCAGAACTGCCGCTTTGGTCGCGGTGGACAACCCGGCAGTGGTCATGAGCTGTAGGCCGAATTCTCTTCGACGTAAGCGTGCGACAGGTCGGTGGTTCGGACGGTTGCTTCGCCGGCACCGATCTTCAGGTCGACGACGACCTCTATATCCGCGCCGGAGAGGTCCACGTCCCGGGCGCCAGGAGCACCCGCGCCGTCGATGCACACCGCGGATCCGTTGAACGACACGCTGATCCGGTCGACTTCCAGCTCGATCGGTGCGATACCGATGGCGGCCAACACCCGGCCCCAGTTTGGGTCCGAGCCGAACAGCGCGGTCTTGACCAGACTGTCGCGGGCCAGTGCCCGGGCGCCCACCAGCGCATCGTCCTCACTGGCCGCGCCCTTGACGGTGATCGCGATGCGTTTGGTGACACCTTCGGCGTCGGCCTGCAGCTGGGCGCACAGGTCGTCGCACACGGTCAGTACGGCCGCGTCGAGTTCGGTTTGGCTGGGCCGGATTTCACTGGCGCCGGAAGACAGCAGCAGCACTGTGTCATTGGTCGAACAGCTGCCGTCGATGTCGAGGCGGTCGAAAGTTTTCGCAGCCGCACGACGCAGCGCGTCGCGCAACGCGTCAGAGCTGGCGACCGAATCGGTGGTGATGACCACCAGCATGGTGGCCAGCGACGGCGCCATCATGCCCGCACCCTTGGCCATGGCACCCACAGTCCACTTGTCCGGGTGGTGCAATGAAACCTGTTTGGGCACAGTGTCAGTGGTCATGATGGCCCGCGCGGCCTCGTCACCACCGGACAACCCGCCGGCCATCTCGTGCACGATTTCGTTAACGCCGGCCAGCATCTTGTCCATCGGCAGCCGATCGCCGATAAGACCCGTGGAGCACACGGCCACCTCGACGGCGCCGGTCTCGGTACCCCAATCGGACAATGCGGTGGCGACGGCCTCTGCGGTCTGGTGGGTGTCCTGAAACCCGCCTAGCCCGGTGCAGGCGTTGGCCCCGCCGGAATTTAGGATCACCGACCGCAGCCGACCAGTGGTCAGCACCTGCTGGCTCCACTGCACCGGTGCGGCCTTGACCTTGTTCCGGGTGAACACCCCGGCGGCAGCCAGATCCGGGCCCTCGTTGAACACCAGGGCCAGGTCGGGCTTGCCAGATGCCTTGATACCGGCGGCAATTCCGGCTGCCCGGAAGCCTGCGGGCGCGGTGACGCCCTGGTTGCGATGCAGGGACGGGGTTTCGGTCACGGCGCTACTCCCACAGTCGATAGCCCTTCGGTTTCCGGCCAGCCCAGGGCGATGTTCATCGATTGCACAGCGGCACCGCCCGTGCCCTTGGTCAGGTTGTCGATGGCGCACAGAGCAACCAGCGTCTGGGCGTCCTCGTCGACCGCGACGGCGATCTGAGCGGCATTGCTGCCGATCACCGAACCGGTCTTGGGGAGCTGCCCTTCGGGCAGCAGATGAATAAATGGTTCGCTGCCGTAGGCCTTTTCGTAGGCGGCGCGAATCTCGTCGATGGACGCGGTGGTACGCGCGGTGCAGGTTGCCAGGATTCCCCGCGAGGTGGGGATCAACACCGGAGTGAATGACACCGTCACGTTCTGGTCGGTGACCGCACGCAACCCTTGGGCGATTTCCGGGGTGTGCCGATGCGCGCCCCCGACGTTGTAGGCCCGGGCCGAACCGATGACCTCTGAGGCCGACAGGTCGACCTTCGCGGCCCGACCGGCACCGGAGGTGCCGCTGACCGCCACGACAGTGACATTGGGCTCAACCAGTCCGGCCGCGACCGCGGGCACCAGCGCCAGCAGGGCCGAAGTTGGGTAGCACCCCGGCACTGCAACACGCTTGGTGCCCTTCAGCGCGTCGCGACCGCCGGGCAGTTCAGGCAAGCCGTACGGCCAGCTGCCGGCGTACTCGGAGCCGTAGAACTTCTCCCAGGCCTGTGCGTCGGTGAGCCGGAAGTCGGCGCCGCAGTCGACGATCAGGGTATCCGGGCCGAGTTGTTGAGCCAGAGCGGCCGAATGTCCGTGCGGCAGAGCCAAAAACACCACATCGTGGCCGGCCAACACGTCGATCCCCGTAGGCTGCAAGACCTGCTGCGCCAGCGGCAGGAGGTGCGGGTGGTGCTCCCCGACCGTGGTGCCGACGTTGCCGGCGGCGGTCAGTGCACCGATGGTCAGGCGTCCGTCGGCGTACGCCGGGTGGCCCAGGAGTAATCGCAGGATCTCGCCGCCGGCATAGCCGCTGGCGCCGGCGACAGCCACAGAAGTCATGCGATCCATTCTGCATCGTTATGCAACGACTCGCAAACTCATTAACGCGTCTGGCGATGGCCTGCGGATACGGGTCGGAAATGCACAGAAACAGGGGGTTCATCCCGCGCGCAATCTAGGGTAGAGGTCACACCGTGTTGAGCCGCTGCTGGAGATTTCGATGGGACCACGATCCTGCCGAGCATGTGGCCTGGTTCTGCGTGACGACGCGCGGTTTTGCGACGGTTGCGGGTCCCAAACTTCTGATCCCGACCTCGCCGAATACAAATACGTCACGGTGATGTTCGCCGACGTGGTGGGGTCCATGGACATCGCCCGATCGGTCGGTGCAGAGCGTCTGGGCGAGATCATGGCCAAGCTGGTCCGGCGCGCGACCCACGTCGTGCGCAACCACGGCGGGGTGGTCAACCAGTTCACCGGTGATGGATTGATGGCAGTCTTCGGCGCCCCGAACGCACTAGAGGGCCACGCGGTGCTCGCATGCATCTCGGCGCTGGGGATCCTCGATGAGGCTCGCGAAGTTGCCGCGGAAGCGGCACAGCGCGACGGCATCGAGTTGCACTTACGTATCGGCCTGAACTCAGGTCAGGTGGTCACCGGACCGATTGACTCAGGGGCACTTGGCTACTCCATGATCGGCGAGCACGTCGGTTTCGCGCAGAGGATGGAATCGATTGCGCCACCAGACGGCGTCATGTTGAGCGAGGCCACGGCCAGACTTGTCGAGCAATATGCGGTCCTCGGCGCACCCGAATCCGCCTCGGTGAAGGGTCGGTCCGCGCCGGTGCCAGTGCGGAGGCTGCTAGCGGTGAGAACTGACCACGCCTCTCACCGCGGCCGCTGGGAGCCGGCGCTGGTCGGCCGCTCGCAAGAGTTGGATGCGATCACTGCAGTTCTCGATGGACCCACTGACAATGGAGCCGTAGTACGGGTCATCGGGCCAGCCGGCGTCGGTAAGACCCGGATCGTCGATGAAGTGATCGCACTGACAGCCGTACGAGCAGTACCCGCGTACTCGACCTACTGCGAATCACATACCCGTGAGGTTTCCTATAGCGCCGCCGCACGGCTGCTGCGGGCACTGTTCGCGGCCACCGCCCCCGAACCCGAGATTGCGCGCGCGCAGCTGCGCTCTCGGCTGGCCCACGCCGAACACGCCGACCTCCTCATCCTCGATGACCTACTCGGCATCAGTGAAGCGGCGATCGGCGTGCCCGACATCGCTCCTGACGCGCGGCGACGCCGGGTAATTTCATTGGTGCGCAGCAGTATTCAAGCGCGAGGGACGCCTTCCGTTTTCGTCATCGAGGACGTGCACTGGATCGATGAGGCGAGCGAATCCCTGTTCGTTGAACTCACCGGTGAGCTGCGCGGCACACAATCGCTGATCCTTTTCACGCAACGGCCCGACTATTCCGGCGCGCTCGCGCAAATCTCCGATATTCAGTCAATTGCGTTAACGCCCCTCACCAATCAGCAAACCACGACACTGGCCACCGAGCTCCTCGGTACAGATCTGTCAGTGCTGCCGCTGGCGCGCCAGATCGCCGATACCGCCGCAGGGAATCCGTATTTCGCGACCGAGATCGTTCGCGATCTGGCTGAGCGGGGCATCCTCACCGGGCAGCGCGGGCACTATCGCTGCCACGCCGACGTCACTGAAATCACCGTGCCCGCCACCCTGCACTCGACCATCGCCGCACGCATCGATCGTCTCGAGCCCACAGCGAAATCGGTGCTGTACGCGGGCGCTGTCATCGGGCTCCATTTCGATGACGATGTTCTGGAAAGCGTCCTCAACGGAGCGGACGTGGTGTCGACTGCGATCGCCGACCTTTGCACTGCCGAGCTCGTAATGCCGCACTCCTCTTCCGGGTACACGTTCCGCCATCCCTTGGTCCAGAAGGTCGCATACGAATCGCAGCTCAAATCGTCCCGCGCGCAGATGCACCGGCAGGTGGCCCTAGCGATTGAGAACGCGGATTCATCCTCTGCCGAGCAAAATGCCGCGCTGATCGCGACCCACCTGCAAGCTGCCGGCGAACTGCGTGCGGCGTTCGACTGGCACATGCGCGCTGGCCGCTGGTTCAGTTCCCGCGACCGGTATGCGGCCTGGACCAGCTGGCAGCACGCCCGCGCGGTTGCCACCCGGCTGCCCACCGGAGACCCGGAACGCGACGAGCGCCTGACAACTGCGCTGACACGTCTGTGCGGCGAAGTCTGGAGGACCGGCGGTGACCTACGCGAAGCCGGACTCGAAGAGCTGCGGAAACTGTGCCGCAAGTCCGGCGACGAGCGGTCTCTGGCCATCGGAACCGCCGGGATGATCATGGCGCTGACCGGACAACACCGACACCGTGAGGTAGCCGACCTGATCCCCGAACTTCTCGAGCTGATCAGCTCGACCGGGGATCCATCGATAGCCTGCGGCCTGCTACTGGCGGTCACCTACGCCAAGTCGGAAGTCGGGGAACTGCGTGAGGCCCTGCGCGTGGCGCAAGATGTCATCGATTTGACCGGTGGCGACCTGGCCAAGGGCGGCGTCCTGTTCGGCTCACCGCTCGCGAGCGCCACCAGAATGCGTGGCCTATATCGGCTCTGCCTCGGTGTCGAGGGATGGCGAGCCGACGGTGACGCTGCGATCGAATTGGCGAGAAGTCTCGATCCGACCAGTCGCGTCGCAGCGATTCTGTACAAATACATCCTTTCCGTCCCCGTCGGCGCACGCCAAGTAGACGCCATCGCTGTGCAGGAGACAGCCGACGCACTACAGATCGCCGAACAGACCGGGGATGAACACACATTGACGCTGGCCCGCATCGTCAGAGGTCTTGTGCTCGTCTACGGAGACATGGTCGGCAACGCCGGCGGCACTGAAGGTATCGACGTGCTCCAGATGGCTCTCGAAACCACGACGCGCCGCGGATTCACCCTGAACGCAACGGCTCTCATCGAGCCTGCGTTGGCGCGACACATGGCCCGCCACGGAGACATCGACGGTGCTGTCGAACTCGCCCACCGCGCAATCGCCCACATGTCAGACCATGGCGAGGTGCTCTCCCAAGGAGTGGCCACGACGGTGCTCGTCGAATCGTTGCTGCTGCGCGGCGGCACCGACGATCGCGCCGCGGCAATCACCGCCGTTGATCACCTGGCGTCGATCCAGACCGATGACGGATTCGTCCTCAACACCGTGCCGGAGTTGCGCTGCCGTGCGCTCATCGCTGAATCCTCGGGCGACACCGCCACGGCACGAACTTTTCGGCAGCGCTATCTCGAGGCGGCCCTAGCTGCAGGCTTCGATCCCCCGAACGACTGAGATTCTGACCCGACCTCAGCGGCGCTGCTGGGCGCCGAGCCGCTCAGCCGCCAATGCCACGGCAGCATCGCGTGCCGCGCTGGCTTCGTCCTCGGTCAGCGTCCGGTCCGGTGCCCGGAAGCGCAGCGCCAGGGTCAGCGACGTGCGGCCCTCCCCGATCTGCGGACCGGTGTAGACGTCGAACAGCCGGACACCCTCCAACAGTTCACCCGCGCCTTCGCGCACCACATCGACCACTGCGGCAGCAGCGACGCCATCGCCGACAATCAAGCTGACGTCCTGGAAAACCGCGGGGTACGGCGACACCGACGGCACAATCGCACGCTCGACTACCGGGATGGCATCGAGATCCACCTCGACCGCGCAGGTGCCCTTGGGCAGCCCGGTGCGTTCGATCACTGCCGGGTGCAACTGCCCTGCGTAGCCGACCACCACGCGGCCGACGAGCACCTCGGCGCAACGGCCCGGATGCCACGGAAGCTCTTGCGCGCTACGCAATGTCACCTCGACACCGCAGGCGCGGGCGATGATCCGCACGGTTTCGAAAGCATCTGTCGCGTCCACCGCACGGCCCGAACCCCACGGGCCGGCAGGTTCGCGCAGTCCGGTCAGTACCGCCGCGACATGCAGCGGCTGGCGCGGCAGCGCACTGTCGATCTCGGCCAACTCGCCGTCGGTGGGACGACGGTCCACCGGGATCGGCCCCACTGCACGAGTGGTGGATGTCGCGTGCACCACCTGCTCGATACCGAACAACGCGACATCGGCAGCACCGCGGGACACGTTGCGTACCAACGCTTCCAGCAGACCCGGCAGCAGTGTGGTGGCCAGCGCGGGCCGGTCGGACTCCAGCGGGTTGAGCACCGAAATGGTGGCGCGACGCGGATCGTCGGCGGCCAGCCCCCAGGCGTCCAGCACCCCGGCCGGCAGGAACGGCGTCGGCAGAACCTCGACGAAACCGTTGAGCGCCAGCGACTTACCGATCGCGCGGCGGCGCTGCTGGGTCGCCGTCAAGCCACGACCGGCCGGCGCCTGCGGCAGGACCGACGGAATGGCGTCGAGCCCTTCCAGCCGCAGCACCTCCTCGACCAGGTCGGCGGGTTGCTTCATATCAGGCCGCCAACTCGGCGGAACCACCGTCGCGGTGTCACCGTCGACCGTCACCGAAGCCCCAATCTGGGTGAGCCGGCGCGCAGTGGTGCCCTCGGGGTAGCTGACACCGGCCAGTCGGTCCGGCAGATCCACGGCCATGGTGACCGGTGGCTGCGACCAATCCGGCGCAGCGCCCTCACAGTGCCAGTCGGTCAGTGTGGGTTCGACTGTGCCACCGGCGATCTCGGCCAACAGCGAAGCGCAGCGGTCCAACGCGGCCCGGGAGATCGCGGGGTCGACAGACCGCTCGTACCGGCGGCTGGCCTCACTGACCAGATGCAACCGACGCTGCGTGCGGGACACCGCAGCCGGATCCCAGACCGCGGCTTCCAGCAGCACATCGGTGGTGGTGTCGCGGACCTCGGTAGTACCGGCACCCATCACGCCGCCGATGGCGGCGGTGGCCACGTCGTCGACGATCAGTACGTCGGCCGGATCCAGTTTGCGCTCAACATCATCGAGGGTGACGACGGTCTCCCCCGGCTTGGCGAAGCGCACGTCGAAACCGCCGGTGATCAGGCTGCGATCGTGGGCATGCATCGGGTGACCGAGTTCAACCATCACGTAGTTGGTGACGTCGACGGCTGGCGAGATGGCGCGGATGCCGGACAGCAGCAGGCGGCGCTGCATCCACCACGGCGACGCCGCCGCCGGATCGATGCCCACCACCGGCCGCAACCCGAAACGCTGCACACCGGTACCGGGCTGCACAGTCAACGGCCAGGCCTCGCCCTCGACGGGCAGGGCCGGCACGTCGGCCGGGTCGACGAAATCCAGGTCGTAAGCGCAGGCGATCTCGCGC
Source organism: Mycobacterium sp. OTB74 (assembly GCF_029892685.1). Taxonomy (GTDB): domain Bacteria; phylum Actinomycetota; class Actinomycetes; order Mycobacteriales; family Mycobacteriaceae; genus Mycobacterium. Next base: position 23,771 of record NZ_JARXVD010000029.1, read on the forward strand.
GCCATGCCGCGAATGGACAAGCAGTAGCCGCGGTCCGGCGTGATGGCGAGGTGGAACACCACGTCGTCCAGGCCCAGCACCTCGGCGCCCGACGCACCGGGCTCGGCGGTGCCCGGCGGCAGCACGATGATGCCGGAATGGTCGGAGCCGAAGTTCAATTCGGCGGCCGAGCAGATCATGCCGTCGGAGACCTTGCCGTAGGTCTTGCGCGTCGCAATCTTGAAATCGCCCGGCAGCACGCAGCCCGGCAGCGCCGCTACCACCAGGTCACCGACCGCGAAGTTTCTTGCCCCACAGACGATGTCGCGTGGTTCGGCTTCACCGACGTCGACCTTGCAGGCCCGGATCGGCTTCTTGAACTCGGTGAGCTCCTCGATCTCGACGACCCGACCGACAGTCAGCGGGCCGGTGACGGGCCCGGCACTGATGACGTCCTCGACCTCATGGCCGATCCGGATGAAGGCCTGTTCCAACTCTTCTGGCGACACGTCCCAGCCCGGGGCACCGGCCTGAACGGCTTCACGCAGCCAGCTGTACGGAAGACGCATCAGGCACCCACCCCGAACGGCAGGGAGAAGCGCACGTCGCCCTCAACCATGTCGCGCATGTCAGGAATTCCGTTGCGGAACTGCAGGGTTCGCTCCAATCCCATGCCAAAGGCAAATCCGGAGTATTCGTCTGGGTCAATGCCGCAGGCGCGCAACACATTCGGATTGACCATGCCGCAGCCGCCCCATTCCACCCAGCCGGGGCCGCCCTTCTTGTCCTGAAACCACACGTCGACCTCGGCCGACGGCTCGGTGAACGGGAAGAAGTGTGGACGGAACCGAGTGCGACCGTCGGGGCCGAACTGGGCACGGGCCAACGCATCCAGCGTGCCCCGCAGGTTGGCCATGGTCAGGCCCTTGTCCACGGCCAGACCTTCGACCTGATGGAAGACCGGGGTGTGGGTGGCGTCGAGTTCGTCGGTGCGGAAGGTGCGGCCGATGGAAACGATGTACACCGGAAGTTCGCGCTCCAGCAGGGCGCGGATCTGTACCGGCGAGGTATGTGTGCGCAACACCTGGCGCGACCCTTCCTGGGCGAGCGAAGCGTCGCTAGAAGTCACCGGAGCGATGTGGAAGGTGTCCTGCTCGCTGCGTGCCGGATGGTCCGGCGGGAAGTTCAGCGCGTCGAAGTTGAACTGCTCGGTTTCGACCTCGGGGCCCTCGGCCAGTTCCCAGCCCATGGCCACGAAGGTGTCGGCGACGTTCTCGGCCAGGATCGTGATCGGATGCCGCGCGCCGATGGGCTGGCGGGTCGACGGCAGCGTCACGTCGATGCGCTCGGCGATCAGGGCCGCGGTGTCGCGCTCGACCCGCAGCACCTCCAGGCGGGTGTCATAAGCCTGTTGGGCCTCGGTTCGCGCCACGTTGACCCGCTTACCTGCGTCGGCACGGTCAGTCTTGGGCAACGTCCCCAGCGCCTGACGCGCCAACGCGATGGGCGCCTTGTCGCCGAGGTGCTCGGTCTTGGCGCGGGCCAGCGCGTCCAAGTCAGCGGCCTGTTCAAAGGCAAGCCGAGCTGCGCTGACGGCTGCTGTCAAGGCTTGTTCTGAGAGGTCATTGGGCTGCTCCGGCACCCGCCGATCATAGCGACGCGCACCCAGCGGGCCGCGATACCCTCACGCGGTGCTCGTACGTCCGATGCTCGTCACGGTCCTCTGGTTGTGTGCAGTAGTGGCCGCATTCGCGGCAGTGACCGTCAATCCGTGGTGGACGGTAGCTGCAGCGGTGCTCCTGGCGCTGGCAGCGCTGGGCACCTGGGACCTGGTGCAGACCCGGCATTCGATTCTGCGGATGTACCCCGTGCTGGGTCACGTCCGGTTCCTGATGGAGTTCATCCGCCCGGAGATCCGGCAGTACTTCATCGAGTCCGATACCGAGGCCACGCCGTTCGACCGCGAGACCCGCGACCTGGTCTACGAACGCGCAAAGGGCACCAAGGGTGACGAGCCGTTCGGCACCGACCGCGACGTCAACGCAGTGGGGTACGAGTTTCTGCGACATTCGCTGCGCGCCCGGACCGCCGACGACCTCAACCCTCGGGTGCGGCTCGGCGGGCCGGGATGCACCCAGCCTTATGACATCGCTCTACTGAACGTGTCGGCGATGAGCTTCGGGGCGTTGTCAGCCAACGCCATCGAGGCACTCAACGGCGGCGCTGCGCGCGGCGGGTTCGCCCACGACACCGGCGAAGGCGGCATCAGCCCGTACCACCTGCGCGGTGGCGGGGACCTGATCTGGGAGATCGGCTCGGGATACTTCGGATGCCGCGACGCCGAAGGCCGCTTCGATCCGGACCTCTTCACCCAGAAGGCAGCGCTGCCGGCCGTCAAGGCCATTTCGATCAAACTGTCGCAAGGCGCCAAGCCAGGGCTCGGCGGCGTACTGCCCGGCCCCAAAGTCAGCCCCGAAATCGCCGCAACCCGTGGAGTTCCGGCAGGGCGCACCGTGGTTTCCCCACCGTCGCACAGTGCCTTTGGCACCCCAACCGAACTGCTCGAGTTCATCGCGACGCTGCGCCGACTGTCCGATGGCAAGCCTGTCGGCTTCAAACTGTGCATCGGCGCACGCACGGAATTCTTGTCGATCTGCAAGGCGATGCTGGCCACCGGTATCACCCCGGATTTCATCATCGTCGACGGCTCCGAGGGCGGAACCGGTGCAGCGCCACAGGAATTCGAGGACCACGTCGGCATGCCGCTGACCGAGGGCCTGATGCTGGTGCACAACAGCCTGGTCGGGACCGGGCTGCGGGACCGGATCCGGATCGGCGCCTCGGGCAAGGTCGCCAGCGGCGTGGACATTGTGAGCCGGATGTGCCAGGGCGCCGATTTCACCATGGCGGCGCGAGCCATGATGTTCGCCGTCGGCTGCATCCAGGCGCTGAAGTGCCATACCAACCGCTGCCCGGCCGGAGTAGCCACCCAGGACCCCGCGCGGGCTCGTGCGCTCGACGTCCCGGACAAGGCCACTCGCGTCTACAACTTCCAGCGCGGGACCGTGGCCAGCGCGGCACAGATCGTGGCGTCCATGGGATTGGACGGCTTTCACCAGTTGGCTCCGGCGATGCTGAACCGACGCATCGACGGTCAGCGCACCCATACCTATGCCGAGATTTACGAGTGGCTACGGCACAGCGAACTGTTGACTCATCCGCCCGAGTCGTGGCGCGCAGACTGGGCCGATGCCCGGGCCGACTACTTCGTCTGACGAAGGCGGGTCACCAACGCGGCAGCCGTGGCACCGACCGCTGCCGCAGGGGTCGCGGCCACGACTAGGTCCGGCGTGTGGGCGAGTACGGCATAACCGAAACCAACGCCCAGCCCGAACAGCACGCGTCTGGCTCGGGTCCAGAATGCCGGCGGTTCCAGCCTGGTCGACATCAGCATGCCGAGCACCAACGCGACCACGTGACCGGTGTCGGTGAAGTCGGTACTGACCAGCACCACTGCCACTGCCGCCGGCAGCCACCAGCTGAACCACAACGGTTTGAACCGGTGCGGGACCGCCGAGGTCAATGCGCCAACCACTGCCATCACCGCGTAGCTGACCCCGACATCGGCGACCCGGCTGATCGATCGCGGCAGCCAGCCGAGTTCTACGGCCAATGCCAGCCCGGCCGCGACCAGGATCGTCGCCCCGACGTGGCCGACGACGAGGACTACCAGGAGTCGTCGGCCGTGCCACAGCAGTTCAGCTGCCGCCAGCAGACAAACCAAGCCGGGCAGCCACAGATAAACCAATTCGGTCTCAGCGACGAACGCGCTGCCCAGCAGTGTTCCGAGCCGGCCATGAGCGAGGTTGTGCAGATTGGTACTTTCGTGCCGGATGACCTGATCACGAATCTTGGGCCCGAGCGCCACCAACGTCACCATGACGACGCACAACGCCGCGGTGTAAACGACGGTGACGCGAACCCGGACCAGTCGGGCCCACACCGTCGACAGCACTACTCCGGCCCGTCGGTCTCGCTGTAGTCGATATCAGCCGCCGCGTCCTTGCGCTGCTTGACCCAGTACATGACCAGGTCGTCGGGAACCCCGGAAATCTTCGGCGCGAACAGCTGTTTGCGTACCCTCTTGAAGCTGACGCCCAGGGCGTCCAGGTACTGCTCGTCGATCTGATCCACGACCGCCTGCGAGACGATCAGCCCGCCCTTGGTAGCCCGTTCCATGACACGGGCGGCGATGTTGACGTCGACGCCGAGCCAGTCCGATCCGATGCGCTGCGGCCGACCGGTGTGGATGCCGACGCGCATCTTGGGCCGATAACCTTCTATCTCAACGGTTTTCAGCGCGTCCATCGCCTCGATGACCGACCGCAGCGCGGTCACCGGATCAGCGAACACAGCCATCGAGCCGTCGCCCATCCGCTTCACGATATGCCCGCCGGCAGCCAGCATCGGGGGCTCGACGACCTGCGCGACCCGCCGAAGTAGCCGCAGCGTGGTTTCGTCACCGGCCCGAAGCGACCACGCGGAGAACGCAACCAGGTCTGTGAAGACCAGCGTCACTTCAGGGTTCGCCGGCTTGCCCGAAACCATCTCGGTCAATGCCTGCCACACCTGAAGTCCGGCCAGACTGACCTCGTGGGTGGCGCCGCCACGTGACAACAACCTGTCCGCAGCGCGCGCGACGGCGCTGGGACCGCCCTCGCCCGCGGTCGACAAGGGGTCGCCGAATTCGGGGTCACCCGGCAATGATCGCCGGGCCCGCCTGACCAGATCGATGACGGGCTGACTCTGATTGGTGCTCCGCAACCACCCCAACAGACCCGAAGAGGTCGGCGCGATGCCATTCGGCGTGTCCAACTCGCCAATACCGTCGGACCGTTCTTCGAACGATTCGACATCCACGACGCCACATTAGGGGTCGACGACCCCACCGGCAACGTCGGCCACCGCAGCGTCGCCGCCGGGCCGCCGCACCTTGGCCGGAGAAGCCGCGAACCTGCAGGTCACCGCGATATGGCGGCTCTGTGGACACCGGGTAACAGTGCCGGGCGACGCGCCGCAGTTTGATGGACAACGCACGTTGTCACGATTATCGTGGCGGCCACACCCCTCGGTTTCGACGATGAGCGAGGACACCATGGACGCAAGATCAACGACCGCCGCACCCGATGCCGCAGCTACCGAACAAGCTGTTGGACATCCCCTTGGTCCGGATTCACTGACCTGGAAGTACTTCGGCGACCTGCGCACCGGAATTCTGGGCGTGTGGATCGGCGCGATCCAGAACATGTACCCCGAACTCGGGGCGGGCGTCGAAGACCATTCCATCCTGCTGCGCGAACCGCTGCAGCGCGTGGCCCGCTCGGTCTACCCGATCATGGGTGTGGTCTACGACGGCGACCTCGCAGCGCAGACCGGAGCCCAGATCCGCGGCTACCACAACACCATCAAGGGCGTCGACGCCGAGGGCCGGCGTTACCACGCGCTCAATCCTGAGACCTTTTACTGGGCACACGCTACGTTCTTCATGCTGATAATCAAGACTGCCGAGTATTTCTGCGGCGGGCTGACCGAAGCCGAGAAGCGCCAGTTGTTCGACGAGCACGTGCAGTGGTACCGGATGTACGGCATGAGCATGCGACCCGTTCCGAAGACCTGGGAGGACTTCCAGATCTACTGGGATCACAAGTGTGCCGAAGAATTGGAGATCAACCGGGCCACACTGGACATCTTCACCATCCGTATCCCCAAACCCTGGTTCGTGTTGATGCCGACCACCATGTGGGACGAGATGTTCAAGCCGTTGGTAGCCGCACAGCGCTGGATCGCCGCGGGCGTTTTCGACCCGGCGGTTCGGGAGCGCGCGGGGATGCGCTGGACTCCGGGCGACGAGGTTCTCCTGCGGATATTCGGCAAGGCCGTCGAATTTGCATTCCTGGCGGTTCCCGACGAAATCCGTTTGCACCCAAGGGCACTGTCCGCGTACCGCCGGGCCTCAGGGCGGGCTGCGCCCGACGCGCCACTGGTCGAAGCACCGGGATTCATGGCCCCGCCGAAAGACCGCCGGGGGCTCCCGATGCATTATGTGCCTCACCACAGAACGTTGATGGAGCGTGCCGGGTCACTGGTACACACCACCTTCTCGTTGGCCGGCCGCCGTCCTGCGCGTGGCCGGCAGAAACCCGGAAAGGCTGCCTGAGTAAATGCTTGATTGGTCCGACGTCGACCTTGCCGTGCGCGATGCAGTGCGGGAGTTCGTGGACAAGGAGATCCGCCCGCACCTCGACGAGTTGGAAAGCGGCGAAATGGAGCCGTACCCGATCGTGCGGAAGTTGTTCGCCACGTTCGGCATCGATGCGATGGCCAAAGAAGCCCTGAACAAGCGACTGGCCCGCCTTCGGGACGACTCTGCACCGTCAGCGGGCAAGCCGCGAGCCTCCGGCGGCATGTTCGGCGGCGGACCGGACCAGGCCGGCATGGGCATGGTGCTGATCAGCGAGCTGTGCCGGGTCAGTTCGGGTTTGGTGACCGGTATCGGCGTCAGCCTGGGCCTGACGGTGCCCACCATCCAGAACCGCGGCACCTTGGCCCAGCAGGAACGCTGGCTGCCCGGTTTGGTGACGTACGAGAAAGTCGGCGCCTGGGCGATCACCGAACCCGACTCCGGTTCGGATGCCTTCGGCGGCATGAAGTCCTACGTGGTGCGTGACGGTGAGGACTACATCCTCAACGGCCAGAAGACGTTCATCACCAACGGACCCGATGCCGACGTGGTGGTCGTCTACGCGAAATTAGAGGAGGGCGACGCGCAAGCCGATGGGTCCTCACGCGAGCGCTCGTCCCGTGACAAGCGCGACCGCAAGGTGCTGACCTTCGTCCTGGACCGTGGCATGGAAGGCTTCGTGCAGTCAAAGCCGTTCCGCAAGATGGGTATTCACTCGTCGCGCACCGGCGAGCTGTTCTTCAACAATGTGCGGTTGGGCCGGGATCGCCTGCTGGGTGAGACCGAGGACAACAAAGCGGGGGACGGTCGCGACAGTGCCCGGTCCAGCTTCACCGCCGAGCGCGTCGGGGTGGTGTCCATGTCACTGGGCATCATCGAAGAATGTCTGCGGCTGTGCGTGGACTACGCCAAGACCCGGACCTTGTGGGGCAAGGAAATCGGACAGTTCCAGCTGATCCAGCTCAAGCTGGCCAGCATGGAGGTGGCCCGAATGAACGTGCGCAACATGCTGTTCCGGGTTATCGAGTCCGGCCAGCAGGGGCGGCCCATCCCGCTGCCGGAGGCGTCAGCCATGAAGTGGTACTGCTCGCAGGCCGCTACCGACGTCGCAATGGACGCGATTCAGCTGTTCGGTGGCAACGGGTACATGACCGAGTACCGGGTCGAGCAGTTGGCCCGCGACGCCAAGTCGTTGATGATCTACGCCGGCAGCAACGAGGTACAGATCACCCACGTCGCCAAGGGACTACTGGCTTAGCATCCGCCGGCCCGGATGGGCGCCGTGCCAGCCGTCGAAGGCACGGTCCCAGTCCGGGCCGTCGAGCGCCGTCAGCGAAGCGGGGAACAGGCCGTCTTCCTCTTTGACGACGTGCTCGTACAGTTCCTCGACCGCAGCCCGGATGCGCTGTTGGTCGGTGGCGTCCGCCAGGTCGACGGTGTCCAGCAGTTCAGCGAGCTCGCGGTGTTCGCGCACCAGTGGGTCGATGTATTCGGCATATTCGGGCTCCCGACGCATGACGGCGAACAGGCCGTTCTCCTCACCTTGCCAATGACTACGGAGCTCGTCACCCATCAGCGCGAGATGCTCACGCGCCGAATCGATTTCGCCGCGGTCCAACGCACGGACGGCCTCGCCGCCGTGGTTGAGCGCACGCTCGTGCTCGGCGATGTAGTCACGTAGCAACGGCATCTCACGGCACCCGCAGTATTGACACATAAGCCGAGACTACGTTTTGTTGCGGCGGAATCGTCGCCAATAGCGCCAACAACCGTAGTCCCGGCGACCGGGTCAGGACTGCGCGCGGGCGCTCTCGTACAGGCAGATGGCTGCAGCCGCAGCGACATTCAGACTCTCGGCGCTCCCCCGCATCGGGATGCTCACCCGCTGCGACGCCAGCGCGGCCACCTCGGCAGGCAGACCGTGCGCCTCGGGACCGAACAGCCAGGCCGTACGCGCGGAAAGGTCGGCCGAACGAAGGTCGACAGTCGCGTCCAGCGCAGTGGCCAATACCGCGACCCCGCTGTCCAGGATCGCCGAAACCACCCCCGTCGCATCGGAATCCACCACGACGGGCAAGGAAAAGATGCTGCCCGCCGAGGACCGCAGGCACTTTCCGTTGTACGGGTCGACGCTGTCGCCGGCGAACACCACACCGTCGGCGCCCATGGCATCGGCGGTACGGATCAGGGTGCCTGCGTTACCCGGCTCGGACATCCCCACCGCAACCACCAGCAGCCGCGGACCGGCAGCCAACACGTCGACCAAACCGACGTCAGGAAGCGAACACACCGCCACCAAGCCAACGGGAGTCACGGTGTCCGACAACGATTTCGCGGCACGTTCGGTCACCAGCGTCACGGGAGCCCCGGTCAACAGCGCACCAAACCGGTCCAGCGCCGCGGCGGTCGAAAAGACCTCAGAAACAAGACCGCGCCGCAGCGCCGCCTCGACGAGGTTAGGTCCCTCGGCAAGGAAGCGCCCGGCGCGTTTGCGCCCGACGTGGCGCTGCAGCTTGGCCGCAGCCACCACTCGGGCTGATCGCTCGGTGAGCGCTGAGTCCTCAGTCAGACTCAGGCAGCCTCTCCGGACGGAGCGTTGACGTCCTCGGGCAGGGCAGCCTTGGCGGCCTCGACCAGAGCGGCGAACGCGGTCGGGTCGCTGACGGCGATCTCGGCCAGGTTCTTGCGGTCCACCTCGATGCCGGCCAGCTTCAGGCCCTGGATCAGGCGGTTGTAGGTGATGCCGTTGGCGCGGGCCGCAGCGTTGATACGCGAGATCCACAGCTTGCGGAACTCACCCTTACGGGCGCGACGGTCGCGGTAGGCGTAGGTCAACGAATGCAGCTGCTGTTCCTTGGCCTTGCGGTAGAGCCGCGAGCGCTGCCCGCGGTAACCCTTGGAGGCCTTCAGTACTGTGCGCCGCTTCTTCTGAGCGTTCAGTGCGCGCTTCACGCGTGCCATGAGATGTTCCTATCGTTCGTTCGGGTAGCGGGCTGTACTAGCCGTTCAGCATCTTGTTGACACGCGAGGTGTCGTTCGCAGCGACCACGGCGCGGCCGTCGAGGCGACGGGTGCGCTTGGTGGCCTTGTGCTCCATCAGGTGGCGACGGTTGGCCTTCTGGCGCACAATCTTGCCGGTTCCGGTCTTGCGGAACCGCTTCGATGCGCCACTGTGGGTCTTGGCCTTGGGCATGTGTCCTCAGTTTCTTTCCGTGCGATCACCTCACTGCGGCTGGTGGCCGCAGCGTGGCTTTCGCGACTAACTACGCGGTTGCGTCAGGTTCAGGTGCCGCAGGTTCCGGCCGGCCGGCCGGGGTATCGGCATCGTGCGCCGCCTTGGCGCGAGTCTTCGCGCCGCGGTGCGGTGCCAGCACCATCGTCATGTTGCGGCCGTCCTGCTTGGCGGACGTCTCGATGAAGCCGTATTCGGCGACGTCGGCGCCCAGCCGCTGCAGGAGCCGGTAACCCAATTCAGGTCGCGACTGCTCGCGTCCACGGAACATGATGGTCACCTTGACCTTCGACCCTGCTTCCAGGAAGCGGACGACGTGACCCTTCTTGGTCTCGTAGTCGTGGTCGTCGATCTTGGGGCGCAGCTTCTGTTCCTTGACGACGGTCTGCTGCTGGTTCTTGCGAGACTCACGTGCCTTCTGGGCCGTCTCGTACTTGTACTTGCCGTAGTCCATGATCTTGCAGACCGGCGGCTTGGCGCTGGGCGCAACTTCGACAAGGTCGAGATCGGCGTCCGCGGCGACGCGGAGTGCATCTTCGATGCGCACAATGCCCACCTGCTCACCGTTCGGTCCGATCAACCGAACTTCAGGTACGCGGATGCGCTCATTGACGCGTGTCTCAGTGCTGATGGGGCCTCCCGGGTTGTTCCAGTAGTTCCGTGGGGACCACACCCGGTTCAGCGCATCTGTTCGCACGAACAGAAAAGCCCTGCATATAGCAGGGCCCAATGCCGACCGATCACGGCTCTCGCCGCCTGCGTACCGCGCAGAACAGGCACGTAAAGTGCCTGTGACCGGACCGCCAAGCCGCGAGGCCGACGGTGGGAGTGGGACTCCACTTGCTGTCCTGACGTCAGCCAGGACGGTCGCGCATGACACTCTAGCAGGCATGACCGACCCGAACATAATGCGCGATGCCGAAACTGCAGCTGAGGAAGCGCAGGTACGCGAGCTGGCTGAGATTCCGGCCGTCGAAGTGATCACCCGCTGCGCCGTCATGCTGATGAGTGCCGCCGCCGAGAAATTGGGCCTGGCCGAGGAAGACCCCGACGAAAGCCCGCACCGCGATTTGGACGAAGCCCGCCGGTTGATCACTGCGCTGGCCGGATTGACCCAGGCCTCGGCGGAATATCTGGGGCTGCACGCCGGCCCGGTTCGCGACGGGCTGAAGAGCCTGCAGCTGGCATTCCGGGAAGCCAGCGTCGCACCCGACGAACCGGGGCACGGTCCTGGGGAGAAGTACACCGGGCCCGTCTGGTAGTGCAGCGGGCATGCAGCAACGAGACAGACACGGGCCTGAAGTCTGATACCCATTCAGAGTTTCAGCGCATATTCTCCGGCCCATGACCTTGACCGTGACTAAGCAGTCGCATCGCACGACGAGGTTCTCGTGGGTCCCGGAAGTCGCCGGTGGGACCGTCGGCGTTGTGGCCACATTGTCGCTGGTGGCGAGCATTTCACCGCTGGTTCGATGGATCATTCATGCCCCGCGCGAGTTCGTCAACAGCTATCTGTTCAACTTCCCGGACACCAGCTTCGCGTGGGCATTCGTGCTGATGCTCCTGGCCGCGGCGTTGGCAGCGCACAAACGCATCGCCTGGTGGCTGCTGCTCATCTACATGGTCGGCTCGGTGGCTTTGAACATCTACGGGCTGGCCACCGGAGACCGACCGATGGTCGACCTGACCGTCGTCGAGGATTTCGGTGAAGCGCTTGGTCTGACCTTCCACGTCGCGGTGATCGTGCTGCTGTTGCTGGCCCGCCGCGAGTTCTGGGCGAAAGTCCGACGCGGCGCACTGCTCAAGGCGGCTGCGACGCTGGTCGCGGGTATGGCGGTCGGCATCCTGTTGGCCTGGGGTCTGCTCAAGCGGTTTCCGGGCCACGTCGACCCCGATTACCTGCTGCCCTACGCGATAAACCGAGTCAGCGGGTTCGCCGCCGTCGACAAGGACCTGTTCGGCGGGCAGCCGCACGTGTTCCTCAATGCCCTGTTCGGTTTGTTCGGCGCGGTGGCGCTGATGCTCGCAGCGGTCGTGCTGTTCCAGTCCCAGCGCGCCGAGAACGCCCTTACCGGTGAGGACGAATCCGCCATCCGCGGCCTCCTGGAGCTGTGGGGCAAGCACGATTCGCTGGGTTATTTCGCCACCCGACGCGACAAGGCCGTGGTGTTCGCTCCCAACGGCCGCGCCGCTGTCACCTACCGAGTCGAGGTCGGTGTGTGCCTGGCCAGTGGCGATCCGGTCGGTGACCCACGGGCCTGGCCGGCCGCCATCAACGCTTGGCTGGCGTTGTGCCAGACGTACGGCTGGGCTCCCGGCGTGATGGGCGCCAGCTCGGCGGGCGCCGAGGCGTTCCGGGTCGCCGGCCTCAATGCGCTGCACCTGGGCGACGAGGCGATCATGCACCCGGAGTCCTTCCGGCTGTCGGGGTCGGACATGCGCGCCGTTCGCCAGGCGGTGACCCGAGCCCGTCGAGCCGGCCTGACGGTGCGAATGCGCCGCCACCGCAACATCAGCGCCGACGAAATGGCAGCGGTGATCCGACACGCCGACGAATGGCGGGATACCGAGACCGAGCGCGGCTTCTCCATGGCGCTGGGCCGGCTCGGCGATGCCGCCGACGGTGACTGCCTGCTGGTCGAGGCAGTGCAGCACGCGGGTCAGCAGAACGAGGCCGTCGTCGCGATGTTGTCGTTGGTGCCGTGGGGCAACAACGGGGTATCGCTGGACCTGATGCGCCGCTCTCAAGGCTCACCCAACGGCACCATCGAACTGATGGTCAGTGAGCTGTGCCAGCGCTCGGAAGAGATTGGCGTCACCCGGATTTCGCTGAACTTCGCGATGTTCCGCTCGGCTTTCGAACAGGGTTCGCAACTCGGTGCCGGTCCCGTGCTGCGATTGTGGCGCGCGCTGTTGATCTTCTTCTCCCGCTGGTGGCAGCTTGAGACGCTGTACCGGTCCAACATGAAGTACCTGCCCGAGTGGGTTCCTCGCTACGCCTGCTACGAGGACGCCCGCCTCATCCCGCGCGTCGGTGTGGCCTCCGGTATCGCCGAGGGCTTCCTGGTGTTGCCGTTCTCCAAGCGCGACGAGCAACCGCATACCGGTCACCACATCGCGGCACCGCAGAACCTGGTCGACTCGGGCCGTCTCCATCACGACGGCAGCGCCCCCGACGTCAGCGGGATCTCGACGGTGGAACCCGACGCTGAGAGCGAGCAGCGCCTGCCCGATCAGGTGCGGGTCCGGATGGCGAAATTGAAGACGCTGCAGGACAACGGAATTGATGCCTATCCGGTGGGCCAGCCACCGAGCCACACCATCGCCGAGGCAGTCCAGTCCGCGCCCGATACTCCGGTGTGCGTAGCGGGGCGCGTGCTCCGGCTACGCGACTACGGCAGCGTGCTGTTCGCCGAGTTACGGGACTGGTCGGGCGAAGTCCAACTGTTGCTGGACAATTCGAAGCTGACAGATGGGACGGTGGCGGACTTCACCGGGGCGATCGACCTCGGCGACCTGCTCGAAGTGTCCGGCGTCATGGGCACCAGCCGCAACGGCACCACCTCGGTACTGGTGCACAGTTGGCGCCTGACAGGCAAATGCCTTCGCCCATTGCCAGACAAGTGGAAGGGACTGATCGACCCCGAGGCCCGGGTCCGCACACGCTATGTCGACCTGGCCATCAACGAAGAGGCCCGGCACCTCATCACCGCCCGCAGTCGCGTGTTGCACTCCATCCGGGAGACCTTGGTAGGCAAGGGATTCCTGGAAGTCGAAACTCCGATCCTGCAACAGATCCACGGCGGCGCGAACGCGCGGCCGTTCGAGACCCACATCAATGCCTATGACCTCGATCTGTATCTCCGGATTGCGCCGGAGCTGTACCTGAAGCGACTGTGCGTCGGTGGAGTGGAGCGGGTGTTCGAACTCGGGCGTGCATTCCGCAACGAAGGCGTCGACTTCAGCCACAACCCGGAATTCACCCTGTTGGAGGCCTACCAGGCGCATGCCGACTACAACGTGTGGATCGACGGCTGCCGCGAGATCATCCAGAACGCCGCAGCAGCGGCAAACGGCCGGCAGGTTGTCATGCGGCCGCGCAGCGACGACGGCACGCTGCAACCGATCGACATTTCCGGTCAATGGGCAGTCAAGACGGTCCATGATGCGGTGTCGGAAGCCCTCGGCGAGGAGGTGACCCCGCGGACCGACCTTGCCGCATTGCGCAAGCTGTGTGACGCCGCCAAGATCCCCTACCTAACCCAGTGGGACGCCGGAGCCGTGGTGCTCGAACTGTACGAGCGCTTGGTCGAGGATCGGACCGAGGCGCCGACGTTCTACAAGGACTTCCCCACATCGGTGTCGCCGCTGACCCGCCCACACCGCAGCATTCCGGGCGTAGCCGAGCGCTGGGACCTGGTGGCGTGGGGCGTCGAGTTGGGTACCGCGTACAGCGAGCTGACCGATCCGGTGGAACAGCGGCGCCGATTGCAGGAGCAATCACTGCTGGCCGCGGGCGGCGACCCCGAGGCCATGGAACTGGACGAGGACTTCCTGCAGGCCATGGAATACGCCATGCCGCCGACTGGCGGTCTCGGGATGGGTGTGGACCGCGTGGTCATGCTGATCACCGGTCGCAGCATTCGCGACACGCTCCCGTTCCCCTTGGCGAAGCCACGGTAGCCATCCCGAGCCACCACCAGCTCACAGGAACCTCCCAGCTTCAGCCGTCACCATGTCGCTGTTGTGATCGGGGCAACGGCGGCCGGAACATCTGGCGACCAACAGGTTTCGTTGATGCAAGGTTGGCTGCCGCTAAGTATTCAGATCGCCGCAACGGTGGTGCTGATCGTGGCGGTCGGCTGGCGTAGTCGGCGTTGGCGCACGGTGTGGCTACCTGTCGCCGCGGCCTTCGGTGCGGCGCTGACCGCTGGAGCACACTGGTTCGTCACCTCACAAGGGCTGTCCGATGAACCGGCCCCGACCCAGTTGTGGGTCTGGACCGGGATATCCGGTGCAGCGCTGGCCCTGCTCGTCCTTGGTTGGCGGGCCACTCGATGGTGGCGCCGAGGCCTGGCGGTGCTGTCGGTACCGCTGTGCGCGTTGTGCGCGGCGTTGGCCTTGAACCTGTGGGTGGGCTACTTCCCCAATGTCGAGACCGCTTGGGGGCAGGTCAGTTCCGCGCCAGTGCCGGACGAGACCAAGCCGGAAACCGTGGTTGCCATGCAGAAGGCCCGCCAGATACCACGGACCGGCCAGGTTGTCCCGGTTCAGACAGGCTGGGCTGCATCGGGTTTCAAACATCGCGACGAATTCGTGTACCTGCCGCCGGCGTGGTTCGCCTCCAGTCCGCCGCCGAAGCTGCCGACGTTGATGATGATCGGCGGAGAGTTCAACACCCCGGCCGACTGGCTACGCGCAGGCAACGCCATCAAGACCGCCGACGACTTCGCCGCGGCCCACCACGGCAATGCTCCGGTCATGGTATTCGTCGACTCCGGCGGTGCATTCAACAACGACACCGAATGCGTCAACGGTCCCCGCGGCAACGCGGCCGACCACCTCACCAAAGACGTGGTGCCGTTCCTGAGCGCCACCTACGGCGTCAGCACCGACCGGCGAAACTGGGGCATCGTGGGCTGGTCGATGGGTGGCACCTGCGCGGTCGACCTGGCGGCGATGCATCCGGACCTCTTCAGCGCCTTCGAAGACATTGCCGGCGATATCGCGCCCAACGCAGGCACTCGCACCCAGACCATCCAAAGACTGTTCGGCGGCAACGCATCCCGGTATGCCGACTTCGATCCGATGACGGTGATCGCCCGCCATACGTACAACGACATCTCGGCCTGGTACGACATCAGCGGCCCGGTACTGTCGCGCGCGTCGCGCGTGCTGCCGGCGCAGACCGTCGCGGCCAACTCACTGTGCCGATTGGGCACCACCCACGGAATGCATTGCGTGGTGGTCGAACAACCCGGCAAGCACGATTGGCCGTTTGCCGCACAGGCGTTCACGACGGCGCTGCCGTGGCTCGCCGGTCAGGTCGGCACACCCGAGGTGCTCAAGCAACCACTACCTGGTGCGACGGCTCCGGCCGTCACGGTCGAGGCCGCGCGGCGGTAGCCAGTCGCTGGCCTGGCAACCCATCGGACGCGACTATCCGGCGGGTAACGTGAAGTCATGGCCGACGAATCCGCCGCGCAGCCGCCGTCAAAGGGTCCTGACGAGCCCATCGACGCCGAGATCGTTCCTCTCGAACCGAGTGGCCCCGCAGCTCCGACAGTTCCGGCCGCTCCCGTCGCGCCGGTGGTAGACCCCGGGTACACCGCCGATGGCGTTCCAACGTTCGAGTCGGTGCGCGAGAAGATCGAAAACCGTTACGGCACAGCCATTGGCGCCGCCGAGCTGGCATCGGAGACCCCGGAAGGCCGCTCTGTCGAAGAGCAGTACGAAGCTCGTCAGAAGGCCGCTGCCGAACGGCTCGAGGAAATCCGTCGTTCGATGCGCGACAGCTGACTTGCGTACCTTCACCGTTGCCGAGCGCCGCGCCCGGTTGGCCCGGCGTCATTTCCTGGCAGAACCGACGACTGAGCTGAACCAGGTCACCCGGTCATTGGTCGGCCTGCACGCCACTGACCCGGCGACGCCGTATCTCTCGCTGTGGGCACGTCTGCCCCGCTTCGCCGTCAGCGACCTGGATCAGGCCTTGTACCGGGATCGCGGTCTGGTCAAACACATGGCTATGCGCCGAACCCTGTGGGTGGTGAGCCGTGAGGATCTGTCCGCGGTCCAAGCCAGTGCCAGCGACCGGGTGGCGGCCACCGAGCGCAAGCGGTTGATTGGTGATGTGCAGAAGGCCGGTATCGCCAGCGATGGCACGGTCTGGTTGGAGCGCGCCTCGGCGGCGGTGCACCAACACCTGGCCACGGGTGCCGTTGCCAACACGGCTACGCTACGCGCGGCCCTGCCCGAGTTGTCCGGCCAATGGGATCCGGCGCCCGGAAAGACCTGGGGCGGAAGCACTCCCGTCGCGCCGCGGGTTCTGACGGTGTTATCCGCGCAGGGCACAGTTATGCGCGGACCCAATGACGGCGGGTGGACGACGGCCCGGCCGCTATGGGCATCAGCGGCGCATTGGTTGCCGGCCCCGGTGACCGCACTGGATGCCGGTGTGGCGCGAATCTCGTTGCTGCGCAATTGGTTGCACACCTTCGGCCCGGCCACCGAGGCTGACGTGAAGTGGTGGTTCGGCCAGACGCTGAGCTGGGTGCGGGGCGGGCTGCGGGACGTCGGCGCCGTCGAAGTTGCGTTGGCGGAGTGCAGTACTCCGGGCTATGTGCTGCCTGATGACCTCGACCCCGAACCCGCGATGGCGCCGTGGGGTGCGCTGGTGCCGGCGCTCGACCCGGCCACCATGGGCTGGCAGGTCCGGGACTGGTACCTGGGCATGCACGCCGGGCAGTTGTTCGACCGCTCCGGTAACGCCGGGCCGACGGTGTGGTGGGACGGCCGGGTGGTCGGCGCCTGGGGGCAGGACGCCGACGGCCATGTGCAGCTGGTCTACGCCGAAGATGTACCTACGGCGGCCCGAAAGCTATTGCAACGCAAGGCTGCTGAACTCACCGATTGGCTCGACGGAGTGCAGATCAGGCCGCGCTTTCCGTCGCCGCTGACCCCGCGCTAGGCCGCGTCAGCGGCGACGGGTCTTTCCGAGGCGCCGTCCCGTGCCGAAGTAATCGCGGAAGACGTACAACGCCGGCGACCATGCGTCAGTGTCGATGTAGTTGGTGGCCGTGTCGGCGAGGTGTCTGTCGGCGTGCACGGTCCGGACGTAGGTCTCCACGATCCGGAAGCCGTCTCCGTCCGGCCCGGCCGGCACGTGGATAGCCTGGACTTCGGCCTCACATTGGATCGCGCACTCGGCGATTCGCGGTGGGCCAACCGACGCAGAGGGCTGCGGCGTGAATCCACCCGGCGACCATTTGTCGTTTGTGTAGCAGAACTGGTCAGCCTTGTGCGCCGCTGGCGGGTTACGGCCGGTCAGCAGAGCGATCGCCTCGACCTGCGCCCATCTGTCGGCGTGCGGGTAATTGATCACGCATTCGCCTTCCCGCGCCAGGTTGGCGAACGTTTGGGAGGTCGCCTCCCACCCCAGCACGATGGTTCGTCCGAGCGCCCAGGTCGAGGACATCGGCCCGATGTTGACCGAACCATCGGGACTTGTCGTGGTGACCAGCGCAATCGGTGTACCGACGTACAGCACCTTGGGACGAACGATCACGTGCGTGTGCTCGAGTTGGACCGGGATGTCGGATGGCATGTGTCCACCGTTGCACCGCAATGATTCGGTAGCCGCCGAACTATTGCGTAGTTAGCGTTGGCGCATGCCCACCTACGCCCACTCTGTACCGGACATCGCGGCTATCGGACGCCTGCTCGGCGACGATAGCCGTGCCGCGATGACGCTGGCTCTGATGGACGGCCGGGCGTGGACTGTGGGTGAAATCGCGCGCTATCTGGGTATCGCCAAGTCGACTGCGACCGAACACGCGCACCGACTGGTCGATGGCGGCTTGTTGACTGAGGCCCATCAGGGCCGACATCGCTACCTGAGGCTGGCCGGCCCAGACGTCGCGGAGGCGGTCGAGGCCTTGGGGGCGCTGAGCGGCACAATGCTGACCCCGCAGCACACCCTCTCGGCCGGCACCCGCGACACGGCCCTGCGAGCCGGGCGAACGTGCTATCGCCACCTGGCCGGCCGGCTCGGCGTCGATTTGGTGGAAGCACTGCACGAACGCGAAATCGTCACCCGGGATTGGGAACTCGGACCGAATGGCGCCGACTGGTTCGCCCAACTCGACATCACGCCCCAGCCATCCCGAAAGCCACTACTGCGAGCGTGCCTTGACTGGACCGAACGGCGTGACCACCTCGCCGGCGCGTACGGCGACGCGCTGTGCGACCACCTGCTGCGGACGTCCTGGCTCGCGCGGCGTGGCACGACACGTGCGGTGCGGCTCACCGACAAAGGGCGGGCCGAACTCGCGCAGCTCGGCATAGACCTGTAGCAGACTGCCGCGACCCTTACGTACTAGGCGCTGACCTTGCGGCGCTTGGCCTTTGGCGGTTCCGGCACGTCGACGAGTTCGGCCAGGAACTGCCCGGTGTAGCTGCCCGAGTTGGCCGCGACATCCTCCGGGGTACCCGACGCAACGACGGTGCCGCCGCCCGCTCCCCCTTCGGGTCCCATGTCCACAATCCAGTCCGAGGTCTTGATCACGTCCAGATTGTGCTCGATGACGATGACCGTATTGCCTTTGTCGACAAGGCCATTGATCACCTTGAGCAACTTGCGGATGTCCTCGAAATGCAGGCCGGTGGTCGGTTCGTCGAGGATGTAGATGGTCCGTCCAGTCGAGCGTTTTTGCAGCTCGGCCGCCAACTTCACGCGCTGCGCCTCACCGCCGGACAGTGTCGGTGCGGGCTGGCCCAACCGAACGTAACCAAGACCCACGTCGACGAGGGTCTTGAGGTAGCGGTGGATCGAGCTGATGGGCTCGAAGAATTCGGTGGCCTCCTCGATGGACATGTCGAGGACCTCGGAGATGGTCTTGCCCTTGTAATGCACCTCAAGGGTCTCCCGGTTGTACCGGGCGCCGTGACAGACCTCGCATGGCACATACACGTCGGGCAGGAAGTTCATCTCGATCTTGATGGTGCCGTCGCCGGAGCACGCCTCGCAGCGGCCGCCTTTGACGTTGAACGAGAATCGACCAGGCTGATAGCCGCGGACTTTCGCTTCGGTGGTGGCGGCGAACAGCGTCCGGATCTTGTCGAACACCCCGGTGTAGGTGGCCGGGTTGGACCGCGGTGTGCGGCCGATGGGCGATTGGTCGACCCGAACCAACTTGTCGAGTTGCTCGAGTCCGTTGATCCGGGTGTGCCGGCCTGGCACCTGCCGGGCACCGTTGAGCTTGTTGGCCAGCACCGAGGCCAGGATGTCGTTGACCAACGTCGACTTGCCCGAACCCGAGACGCCGGTGACCGAGGTCAGTACGCCGAGCGGGAATGCCACGTCGACATCTTTGAGGTTGTGTTCCCGTGCACCGACGACAGTGACCTGCCGTTTGCGATCGACCGGCCGGCGCACCGCCGGGACCTCGATGCTCTCACGGCCCGAAAGATAAGCTCCGGTAAGCGAATTCGGGTTGTCGAGCAACTCCTTGTAGGTACCACTGTGCACGATCTGACCGCCGTGCTCACCGGCCGCCGGTCCGATGTCCACCACCCAGTCGGCGTGCGCGATGGTGTCGAGGTCGTGCTCGACGACGATCAAGGTGTTGCCCAGGTCCCGCAGCCTCACCAGAGTATCGATGAGCCGGCGGTTGTCCCGTTGATGCAAGCCGATGGACGGCTCATCCAGCACGTACAGCACACCGACCAGACCGGACCCGATCTGGGTGGCCAGCCGAATACGTTGCGCCTCACCGCCGGACAGTGTTCCCGCCGCACGGGACAGCGTGAGGTAGTCCAGCCCGACGTCGAGCAGGAAGCCCAGCCGCGACTGCACCTCCTTGAGCACCTGGCCCGCGATGGCCTGCTCGCGGGT
Organism: Mycobacterium sp. OTB74; assembly: GCF_029892685.1. Taxonomy (GTDB): domain Bacteria; phylum Actinomycetota; class Actinomycetes; order Mycobacteriales; family Mycobacteriaceae; genus Mycobacterium. The sequence goes on from NZ_JARXVD010000029.1 coordinate 43,835, forward strand.
GCCCAGAGTCAGCGCATTGAGGAAAACCGAGCAGTCCGAGATGGACAGATCACACACCTGCGCAATGGATTTCGCATCGTCGCCGGCCGACAGCGTGACCGAGAGAATCTCCGGCTTGAGCCGGGTGCCTTCGCAGACGGGGCACGGGATATCCCGCATGAAGCCCTCGTAGCGTTCCTTCATCTGCTCGGATTCGGTCTGCTCCATCCGGCGCTGAAGAAAGGCCAGCACACCTTCAAAATCCGCGTAATATGAGCGCGTGCGACCATACCGGTTCCGGTACCGCACGTGCACCTGATGGTCGGAGCCTTCCAGAATTGCCTTGCGCGCCTTGGCCGGAAGCTGACGCCACGGGGTGTCGACATCGAAACCCAACTCCTCGCCGAGACCCGCCATCATGCGGGTGAAGTATTCTGCGTTGTGGCCCATGGACCATGGGGCGACAGCTCCCTCGGCAAGGGTCAGCTCCGGGTCAGGCACCACCAGGTCCGGGTCGACTTCCTTGCGGATGCCCAATCCGGTGCAGTCAGGGCAGGCACCGTACGGCGAATTGAACGAAAACGACCGTGGCTCAAGGTCATCGACGGCCAGCGGGTGCCCGTTGGGGCAGGCCAGCTTCTCGGAGAACCGCTGCTCGCGGTGCGGCGCATCCTCGTCGACGTCGACGAACTCCAGCACCACGATGCCATCGGCCAACCCGAGCGTCGTTTCCACCGAATCGGTCAGTCGCTGTTTGGAGCTGGCCTTGACGGTCAGCCTGTCGACCACCACCTCGATGTCGTGTTTTTCCTGCTTCTTCAGCTTGGGCGGATCCGTCAGCGGATGCACCACACCGTCGACGCGCACGCGGCTGTAGCCCTGGCTGTTGAGCTTCTCGAACAGGTCGACAAACTCGCCTTTACGGGTACGCACCACGGGCGCGAGCACCTGGAACCGGATGCCCTCATCCATGGCGAGCACCTGGTCGACGATTTGTTGCGGGGTCTGGCGCGCGATGCGCTCACCACACGTCGGGCAGTGCGGGGTGCCGGCCCGGGCGTACAGCAGACGCAGATAGTCGTAGACCTCGGTGATGGTGCCGACGGTCGAGCGCGGGTTGCGGTTGGTGGACTTCTGGTCGATGGACACCGCCGGCGACAAGCCCTCGATGAAGTCGACATCGGGCTTGTCCATCTGGCCAAGGAACTGGCGCGCATAGGCCGACAGCGACTCGACGTAGCGGCGCTGTCCCTCGGCGAAGATAGTGTCGAACGCCAGCGAACTCTTGCCCGAGCCGGACAGACCGGTGAATACGATCAGCGAGTCTCTGGGCAGGTCAAGGTCGATTCCGCGCAGGTTGTGCTCACGCGCACCTTTGACGATCAGACGGTCGGACACGCGTTTCCCTTCACCCCTGCTGTGTGCAATGCAGACACCACAGCGCCATGCTATGTGCCGCCACCGACAAGCCCCAGCCAAGTCCGAGCCCAGTGCCGAGCCCAAGCCCGATACGGTGGCCTTATGACTGTCGTCGATGACACCTACACCGGCCACCTCGAGCCCGGTACCGCAGCGCGTCGCACACTGCCAAGCGCAACCATCATCAAGGCCTCGGTCGGCCCGATGGACAACAACGCCTACCTCATCACCTGTTCCCACACGGGAAAGACGCTGCTCATCGACGCCGCCAATGACGGGGCGGTGCTGGTCGAGCTGATCAAGAGCCAGGCGCCGAACGTCGACCTCATCGTCACCAGCCACCAGCATTTCGACCACTGGCAGGCCCTGGCCGAGGTGGCCGAGGCCACCGGCGCGCCGACGGCCGCGCACGCGCTGGACGCCGAGCCGCTACCGGTCAAGCCGGACCGGATCCTGGCCGACGGCGACACCATCACCGTCGGTCATCTGGTCTTCGACGTTATTCACCTACAGGGACACACCGAAGGCTCGGTGGCGCTGGCGCTGCGCGGCGCCGATAGTGATGTCACTCACCTGTTCACCGGAGACTGCCTGTTTCCGGGCGGCGTCGGGAAGACCTGGCAGGAAGGCGACTTCGAGCGTCTGCTGGGCGACGTCACCCGCAAGGTGTTCGACGCCTACCCGGATTCGACGGTGATCTACCCCGGCCATGGCGACGACACCACCCTCGGGGCCGAGCGGCCGCACCTGGACGAGTGGCGGGCGCGGGGCTGGTAGCCGCTCAGAGCTTGGCGATCACCTGCTCGCCAAACAGCGCAATCGCCTCCTTGGCATGCGCCAGGCTGTCGCCGGGCACTTGCACCTGCACCCAGGTGACGCCGAGTGCGGCCAGCCTCTCGATGCCGCCGAGGTAGGCGTCGGCGTCGAATCCGTCGTGGCCTGGCACGCCGCCCACGTTGTTGCTGAAGGTGATGTCCAACCCATCGGGATTGCGCCCTGCCTCGTCCAAGCGGCGGCGTAGATCCTCGATTCCGGCCTGCAATTCGGCCAGCGACTCCAGCGACGCCGTGCGCGCCGTCTGGGCGAGGACCGCCGGCGCGGGGAACGGGCACCAACCGTCGCCGTAGGCAACCGCGCGACGGCGGGCCGCAGCCGTGTTGCCGCCGATCCAGATAGGCGGCGGAGATGCCGGCCGCGGATGCGCGGTGATGCCCGTCGCGGTGAAGTGCCTGCCCTCGAAGCAGACGTCGTCGGTGGTCCAGATCGCCCGGATGACCTGTAATGCTTCCTCTACCAGCGCCGCCCGCTCTTCGAAATCGACACCCAGAGCGGTGAATTCACGCTTGAGGTAGCCGACGCCGACCGCCAGGGTGAACCGCCCGCCGGACAACAGGTCCAACGTCGCACCGGCTTTGGCGACCAGGAACGGATTTCGGTACGGCAGTACCACCACGTTCGGGATCAATCGCATGGTGCTGGTGTGCGCTGCGGCAAACCCCATGGCAACGAACGGATCCAAGGCGTCGTGGCCGCCTGCCTGCAGCCACTTGTCCGTCGGCGCGGGGTGATCGGTGAAGCCGAAGCCCGCGAACCCCGCGGCTTCGGCGGCGGCCGCGACCGCGGCGATGCCCGCGCCGTCGACCAACTCCGGGTTGTACGGGTGGCTGTGCATCGGGTGGGTGATGGCGAATCTCATCGGACCTGGTTGCGTCACTCACCTACCGTGACACTTTCGCTCATATTTGTAAATGCCAGCGCGGGAACCGATGGCGCACAAATAGCGAGGCACCCGGTGAATCACCGGGTGCCTCCGCCAAACTCGCTGATATCAGGACGTGTGAACAATCAATACATCGACCTTCGAGCGACGCGCGACGTTGGCCGGCACCGAACCGAGCAGCCGGCCGGCGATGGTGCTCAGGCCGACATTGCCGACCACCAGAAGGTCTGCGTTGGCGCCTTCCGCCAGCTCGACCAGCGCGTCGACCGGCGCGCCGACGATGGCCTTCTCCTCGACCTGGGTGGCACCGGCAGCCTCGGCCCGCTCCCTGGCTTCCCGCAGAATCGAGTAGATGGGTGCGTTGCCGGCCATCTGGTAGCCCTCGTCCTTGAGGACGTCCGCGGCACGCTGATCCTCACCCTGAGGGAAATATGCGGTCGCCACGATCAACTTGGCGTTGGCTCCCGCGGCGATCTCGCCGGCGCGATCCACCGCGCGCAACGACGAATCCGATCCGTCCGTACCGACGACCACGGTCTGATAGCCGCTCATCCATGCCTCCCGTTATCCAGGTTTAATCCACGCCCGGTCCACTGTCCGGCGTCAACGCAGACAGTAATCGCTACCGCACCGCACGCGGAGTGGTTTCACCACAAGTTCGCCAGGTTCAGCACACATTATGGTCTCTAGCGGCCCAAATGCGCCGCCAGAGCAAGCATGTGGGCTTGCTCATATTGGCGCGTATTGTCCGTCGACAAACATCAATTGCCCGCAACATGACTGTTTGAATTTATCGTGTCGCGGTCCAAATCAACTCGTCGTGGTGCGACAAAATCAACTCGTCGCACCACGACCGAAATACAACTCCTGTGTTGCGACACACACCAATTCGCCGGAGCGATTGAACATACTCGCACTCGCCAATCCACGACCACCGATTCCGCTGGGCGACAACTGATCGGACAACACCCAATCGGTGAGATCGACCGGTCGGTGAAACCACAGCGCGTGATCGATCAGCGCCGAGAAGGTGTAAGCCGGCACAGCACCCCGCGGGATCATCGCCGCCTCGAGCATGGTGGTCCCAGTCAGATAGGTCAGCAGCGCGGCATGCAGAGCAGGATCGTCCGGCACCGAATCGGTTGGGCGCCACCACATCCGAAGCCGCGACGACTGGTCTGCCAGGTCGAGGGCCAGCCGTGGATGCGGGTCGATGTAGCGCAGATCGAACGGCTGCTCACGTACCCAGAACCCGCGGTGCTCGTCGGCGTAATCAGCCAGCTGCTCGGCCATGGTCGGCACCGAAAGCGGCTCGGGCACATCGGGTATCGGCTCGTGGTAGTCCAGACTGTCGATCGGCGAACTGAACGACGCAAGCGCCTCGAGCAGCACCTCATCATGCTGACACGCGGTGATGTGCCGGGTCGCCAACGTGCCACCGTCGCGGGCGGCATCCACCGATATCTCGACCGGGTGCCGCGCATCTCCGGCCCGCAGGTAATAGACGTGCAAACTGTGCGCAGTGCGGCCGAGCGCCGTACGACTAGCCGCCACCAGTGCCTGCCCGGCGATATGACCGCCGGCGATGTGGTGGCTCGGGTTGTCGAGTTGGGTAGCCCTGAAGCGGTGTTCGTCGATCTGATTGACCAGCAGAGTGGCCACGACATCGGACAGTGTCGGGGAGCGGTACGTCACCCCGGCATCATGCCCGAGTCCAGATCACCGGTGATCACGCCCGTCCACCGATCGGACGCCTACAGAAAAACCCGAACCCTGCAACCAGGGTTCGAGCTATTCCGATGTACTGCAACATCACATGCGAGCGAGTGACGGGATTCGAACCCGCGTAAACGGCTTTGCAGGCCGGTGCCTAGCCATTCAGCCACACCCGCAGTGACACCTAGGTTGCCAGCCGGCCCCCGCTGAATCCATGGTTACGCTCACCGTGATCGCCACTCCCGCCGGCATAGCTATATCGATGAATTCGGTGTGTTGACCGAGGCCGCCCTCAACCAGCATCTGGCGCGAACCGTTCACCGGTATCCGCACAGGATGCTCCTCAACAACCCAGCACGGCTGGATCTACGAGCCCGCTCCCCGGCTGGCCCGGTACGACGCCATCGCGGTCAAACCTGCGATCAACGCGAATATCGCGAACAACCATCGCGCCGCAGTGGCGTCGGTCCGCCCGACGACATTGACCACCACACCCGCCAACCCAGCACCGAACGCCCCGCAGATCAGTTGCACGGTACTGATGGCGGCGGCGGCTACCGCGCCCTCCTTCGGATCGTCGACATGGCCCATGGCCCATGCAGACAAATGGGGCCAGGCCATCCCGACACCTGCTCCGGCCACCAGCAACGCCACAGACCACACCAGAACATGCTCAAGCCCGGCGTCGTGAACCTGGGTCGCTGCGGCCACCGCCCAGCCGACCGCGGTCACCAGCGGGGCCATCGCGACAATCCGCACAACCCACATCCGTGACGAGACTGACGCACTGGCAACCTCCCCGACAGTCCACCCCACGCTGAGTGCGACTCCGAGAAAACCCGCCGCGAAGGGTGCCAGATGTGCCAGATCCTGGCCGAACAGCGGAACGTACATGTTCGCCATCGTCACAGCCATAAGCAGACCCAGGGTGGCGTAATTCCAGCGGAACGCTCCGGTACGAAATGCTGTGTGCGGCAACACCCCAACCGACAACCTACGGTCGACAACCAGGAAAAGACCCACCAACAGCACACCCGTGACCAACAGCGTGACCATCGGCACCGTGCCCCGCTGGATGCCTGCGGTGCTGATCGCCAGCGCCGCGGCACCCAGAATCACCAACGACCACAACGGTATTCGCGTCGGTACGTCATCGGTCGCAGCGGATTTCCCGGGCAGACTGAATGGCACCAGCACAGCAATGGCCACGGTCATGATGGCCAAGGCACCAAAAGCCCAGCGCCACAATCCGATCTGAGCAAAAAGCCCACCTGCAGCCGGGCCGAGCAGCGTGCCCACTCCCCACATCGCCGATACCAACGCCGATGCCTTCGGCCACAATGACTGCGGCAGAGTCGAATTGATCACCGCATAGCCCAGGCCGGCCAGAGCGCCGCCGGCCGCGCCCTGCACCACTCGGCCGATCAGCAGCACTTCCATGCTTGGCGCCAGCGCACAAATCGTGGTACCGACACAGAACACCGCGAATGCCCACAGATATGCAAGCCGTGGTCCGAGGCGAGCCACCAACGCACCGACCGTCGTGGCCGCAACCACCGAGGCGACCAGGTAAACCGTTGTCACCCAGGCATAAAATCGCTCACCACCGATCTCCTGCACCGCGCTGGGCAAGAGGCTGTTGGTGAGGAATTCGTTGGTGGCATACAGCGCGACACCACCGGCGAGAACCGTGGAAGCGCCGAGATGCCTGGGCCCCAGCAGCTCGCGCCAACCGGCGGATTGCTCAGATGCAGTGCCGGTCACCGCGACTCACTTCAGGCCAGCCGCATCCATGCCACGCAGTTCCTTCTTGAGATCGGCGATCTCGTCACGGATGCGGGCCGCCAGTTCGAACTGGAGATCACGCGCCGCGGTCATCATCTGCTCGGTGAGATCCTTGATCAGATCAGCCAATTCGGCCCGTGGCATGTTCGCTGTGTCGCGGCCCTCGACGATGCCGGCACTGACCGCCCGACCCGGTTCACCCTGCGCGCGCCGTCCGCGGGATGCGTTGCGTCCGGAGCCGCCGACTTCTACGGCCTCGGTATCTTCAGCCTCGCGATAGACCTGATCGAGAATGTCAGCAATCTTCTTGCGCAACGGTTTCGGGTCGATGCCGTGCTCGGTGTTGTACGCGATCTGCTTGGCCCGACGCCGTTCGGTCTCCTCGATGGCCGCCTGCATTGATTCAGTGATGTTATCGGCGTACATGTGCACTTCACCCGACACGTTGCGAGCCGCGCGTCCGATGGTCTGGATCAAACTGCGAGTGGACCGCAGGAAGCCCTCTTTGTCGGCATCAAGGATCGCAACCAGCGACACCTCCGGCAGGTCCAGACCCTCGCGCAGCAGGTTGATGCCGACCAACACGTCGTACTCCCCCAACCGCAGCTGCCGGAGCAACTCCACGCGCCGCAGGGTGTCCACCTCGGAATGTAGATAGCGCACCCGGATGCCCGTCTCCAGCAGGTAGTCGGTCAGGTCCTCGGCCATCTTCTTGGTCAATGTGGTGACCAGGACCCGCTCGTCACGTTCGGTGCGCTTGCGGATCTCGCCGATCAGGTCGTCGATCTGCCCCTTGGTCGGCTTGACCACGATCTCCGGGTCGACCAATCCGGTCGGCCGGATGACCTGTTCGACGAACTCGCCCGCGGACTGGGCCATCTCGTACGGCCCTGGCGTCGCCGACAGATACACCGTCTGACCGATGCGATCGGCGAACTCCTCCCAGGTCAACGGGCGGTTGTCGACGGCCGACGGCAACCGGAAGCCGAAGTCGACCAGGTTGCGCTTACGAGACATGTCGCCTTCATACATGGCACCGATCTGCGGCACCGTCACGTGCGATTCGTCGATGACCAGCAGGAAGTCCTCGGGGAAGTAGTCGATCAGGGTCGCCGGCGCTGAACCCGCAGGCCGGCCGTCGATGTGGCGTGAGTAGTTCTCGATCCCCGAGCAGAAGCCGACCTGCTTCATCATCTCGACGTCGTAGTTGGTCCGCATCCGCAGCCGCTGAGCCTCCAGCAGCTTGCCCTGCCCTTCCAGCTGCGACAGTCGCTGCTCCAGCTCCTGCTCGATTGTCGAGATGGCCGCGGCCATCCGCTCCGGCCCGGCGACATAGTGGGTGGCCGGGAAGATGCGTAGCGAATCGACTTGCCGGACCACGTCGCCGGTCAGCGGATGCAGGTAGTACAGGGCCTCGACCTCGTCACCGAAGAACTCGATGCGCACCGCGAGCTCCTCATAGGACGGGATGATCTCGACGGTGTCGCCGCGGACCCGGAAGGTGCCGCGGGTGAAGGCCACGTCATTGCGGTTGTACTGCACGTCGACCAAGAGCCGCAACAGCCCGTCACGGGGCACCTCGTCGCCGACCTTGAGTTCGACCGAACGATCCAGGTAGGACTGCGGCGTGCCCAGACCGTAGATGCAGGACACCGACGCCACCACCACGACGTCGCGCCGCGACAGCAGACTGGAGGTTGCCGAGTGCCGTAGCCGCTCGACGTCGTCGTTGATGGAGCTGTCTTTCTCGATGTAGGTGTCGGTCTGCGCGATGTACGCCTCGGGCTGGTAGTAGTCGTAGTACGAGACGAAGTACTCAACGGCGTTGTGCGGCAACATCTCCCGCAGTTCATTCGCCAGCTGGGCAGCCAGCGTCTTATTGGGCGCCATGACCAGGGTCGGACGCTGCAGTCGTTCGATGAGCCACGCCGTGGTGGCCGACTTACCGGTTCCGGTGGCGCCCAGCAATACGACGTCGCGCTCGCCCGACTTGATGCGCCGTTCCAGTTCGTCGATAGCCGCCGGTTGGTCGCCGGCCGGGTCGTACTGGCTGACCACCTCGAACTCGCCACCGGCCCGCACCATGTCATCAACCGGGCGATACTCCGAATGCGCCAGTACTGGGTGTTCGGTCGCGAAAGCCATAGCCACCAGCGTAGAACCGTGCCCCGACAAGTTCACGTCGTCCCAGGTCAGAAACGGTCGGGCCGCATGACACGGGCGCGGCGGTACGCTGGGCGGCATTCACGCGCCCAAGCACGAAACCTTCGACCTGGCCGCCCGCACGAACACCGACCCCAAAGGCATCGTGCGGGTCGTTGACGTGTACCGGGTCGAACCATGGGGCCTCTACATGGCCCGCCCAACGCCCGGACGCACTCAGTTCCACTACCTGGAATCCTGGCTATTGCCATCAATCGGATTGCGCGCCAGCATTTTTCATTTCAATCCGGGACATGAGAAGGATCAGGACCACTATCTGGACGTCGGGCGATTCATCGCCGGCGAGACGCTCTGGACGGCCGAAGATCATTACCTCGATCTGGTGGTGCGCACCGACCGTGAAGTCGAACTCGAGGACATCGGCGAGCTGCTGGACGCCGTCCGGCACGGTCTACTGACCGCCGCGGACGCCGAACAGGCGATTCGGACAGCCACCTCTGCCGTCGACGGTCTGGCCCGCCACCGGTATCACCTGGGCGATTGGCTGGCTTCCCTGGGCATGCAGTTGACTTGGCAGAACGGCTGCTGACCGCTACAGCGGCAACGGAACGGCGTAATCTCCTCAAACATGACATGGACCACCCGTGGATGGGTCACCGTCGCCTCGATGGTGTGTGCCGCCGCGACTATGAGTTTCTCGCCTTCGGCTGGTGCGGACCCCGCACCGCCGCCCGCCACGGCCGCCGGCGATACGCCGACCAACAGCACCCCTCAATTCGGTCCCGGTCCGCACAACGTCACCTACCGCGCCCGCATCGACGGCGTGTCCCGCGGCACGGTGGTCACCTACCGCATCACCGACGCCCAGCTGAATTCGGCGACCCCCAGTCTGCTGCCGGGCGAGGTCTTCGAGTCCACCGCGGTGATCACCGACCCGCGCAATGCCGGCATGCAGGTTTCCATTCAGTGGCCGTATTCGGCCAGCATGCACTGCGAAATCCTCGTCGATGATCAGATGGTCGCGCAGGCCGACCAGTTCGTCGCGCCGCGCCTGACCCCGCAGCACGACGACCCCGGCTACGGCGTTCTCAGCTGCGGATCAGTGACCGACTTCGTGCCCGGCCAGCAGTACGACACCGAGCTGCCGGGTACGGCCGGCCAGCCAGCGGTGCCACCGAAGCCCGTCGTGCCGGTAACCCCCAAGACGACCTAAGGGCGCCAGCCGGTTTCGTCGGCCCAGGCCCAGGCCCGCCGATACGCATCGGCCAGCCACGGCTCTTTTGCGTCGGCGTAATCGCCGCTGGTTGCTGGGTTTTCGGCCAGCACCTGCTGCTTGAGCTCCAGGTAGGCCTGTTGCTCGCCGGGGTTAGCAGCCAACCAGGCCGGGAACAGCAGCGCGAACTGCTGACCGGGCCAGCCCTGCACCCGGATATGGACATTGGTCGGCCGACCTGGATCAGCTGAAGCATGAAAGCGCTTCTGCCACAACATCTTATCGTCTGAGTGATCGAATGCAGCGTCGGTGCTGCGGGCGTCAGCCTTGGCGGCATCACCGTCGATGTGGCAGAGTACCGGGTACCCGGCAGCCAACAGCGGCCCGGCCAATTCGTCGGCCACCTCCAGCGACTGGACAGTCACCTGCACATCGATGACGTCCTTGGCGGCCATGCCTTTAATCGCAGTGGAACCGACGTGGTCGATGCGCACCGTCCGAGGCCCGCAGGCGGTATTGATCCGGGCGACGATCCGGGCCGCCTGCTCGGGCCAGGACAGGTCATAGGGCACCACCTGCGGCGGCACCGCTACCGGGACGCCAGCCTGCACATTGCGGGCGAACGGAATGATGCGTTTTTCCCACAGTTCGCGGGCTTTGTCAGCCAGGTCCTCGGCGCGTCCCGAATTGTCCAGCCAGACATCGGCCACCAGCTGTCGCTGCTCCACGGTTGCCTGGGCCCTGATGCGGGCGCGGGCGTCGTCCTCGCTGAAGCCGCGGTACTCGATGAGACGCGCGACCCGCACGTCTTCATCGGCGTGCACGATCACCACCAGCGGGAACATCGGTGCCATCTGAGATTCGACCAGCAGCGGAATATCCTCCACCACAACAGAACCCACGGGCGCCGCATCAATGAGCTCGGCACGCCGCCTACCGACCAACGGGTGCACGATGCTGTTGAGGGTCTGCCGCTTCTGCTCGTCACTGAAGGCGATAGCGGCCAGCGCCGGACGGTTCAGCGCCCCGTCGGGCAGCAGAATGCCGTCGCCGAAGGCTTCGACCAGCGCCGCCAGACCCTCGGTGCCGGGCTCAACCACCTCGCGGGCAATAACGTCACCATCGACGATGATGCCGCCACAAGCGGCAAAGGTGGAAGACACAGTCGATTTGCCGGCGCCGATACCGCCGCTCAGTCCAATACGAAACACGCCCAACAGTGTGTCAGGACGCCACGCCGCCACACTCAGGCACCTGCGAGTGTGCGCCTACGTACCAAAGACGGCCGGCGAAAGTTCGCACACAAGCGCACTTTCGACGTCATCAATAACAAATGCCCCGACCCAACGGGCAGGGGCATTTGTTATTGACCTACTTAGGCGTTGCCGGCGAGCTTCTCGCGCAGCGCAGCGAGCTGAGCATCGCTGGCAAGGGTGCCACCGCTCGGCTCCTCGGTGCGCGAGGAACCGCTGGTAGCCGGACGGGCAGCTGCCTCGGCGTCGGCCGCGGCGAACTTCTCCATCTGGGCGGTGTGCATCTTGTGGCGACGCTCGGCCTCGGCGTACCGGGCCTCCCACTCGTCACGCTGCTTCTCGAAACCTTCCAGCCATTCGTTGCTGTCGGCGTCGAAGCCCTCGGGGAAGATGTAGTTGCCCTGCTCGTCGTAGCTGTCGGCCATGCCGTACTTCGACGGGTCGAACTCCTCGGTGTAATCCTCGTTGGCCTGCTTCAGGCTCAGCGAGATGCGGCGACGCTCCAGGTCGATGTCGATGACCTTGACCATCGCGTCGTCGCCGACCTGGACCACCTGGTCCGGGACCTCGACGTGGCGCTCGGACAGCTCCGAGATGTGCACCAGGCCCTCGATGCCCTCTTCGACGCGGACGAACGCACCGAACGGAACCAGCTTGGTGACCTTGCCCGGCACGATCTGGCCGATGGCGTGGGTGCGGGCGAAGTGGCGCCACGGGTCTTCCTGAGTCGCCTTGAGCGACAGCGAAACCCGCTCGCGATCCATGTCGACGTCGAGCACCTCGACGGTGACCTCGTCGCCCACCTGAACAACCTCGGACGGGTGATCGATGTGCTTCCAGGACAACTCGGAGACGTGCACCAGGCCGTCGACACCGCCGAGATCGACGAACGCGCCGAAGTTGACGATCGAGGACACGACACCCTTGCGGACGGCGCCCTTGGTGAGCTGGTTGAGGAACTCGCTACGGACCTCGGACTGGGTCTGCTCCAGCCACGCACGACGCGAGAGCACCACGTTGTTGCGGTTCTTGTCGAGCTCGATGATCTTGGCCTCGATCTCCTTGCCGATGTACGGCTGCAGATCGCGGACGCGACGCATCTCGACCAACGATGCGGGCAGGAAGCCACGCAGGCCGATGTCGAGGATCAGGCCGCCCTTGACGACCTCGATGACGGTGCCCTTGACGGCCTCGTCCTTCTCCTTGAGCTCTTCGATGGTGCCCCAGGCCCGCTCGTACTGAGCGCGCTTCTTGGACAGAATCAGGCGACCTTCCTTGTCCTCCTTGGTGAGGACCAGGGCCTCGACCTCGTCACCGACGGACACAACCTCAGAGGGGTCGACGTCGTGCTTGATCGAGAGTTCGCGGGAAGGGATGACACCTTCGGTCTTGTAGCCGATGTCGAGCAGGACCTCATCGCGGTCCACCTTGACGATGGTCCCTTCTACGATGTCGCCATCGTTGAAGTATTTGATGGTCTTGTCGATGGCGGCGAGAAAATCCTCAGCCGAGCCGATGTCGTTGACGGCTACTTGCGGCGAGGTGACGGAGGGACTTGGCATGTGGTGGGTTGCTCCGGACAAGTTAAATCGTAGGGACAGTTATCTGTATTTTTGTGACGCACCGTGACGCAATGCGAACAAATGCTTCACACGTACCTGGGGTCTCTGAAGACACAGGTATTGGTCAAGGGTACTAGACCCGTACACGCAGGCCAAACCCGGTCCGCGGAGGTGCACGGGAATAGACGTCGAGACCGCTACTCTGCCAATCGTGTATCCGGCCGCCTCACCAGTACCGCCGCCCGATCCGTACATGGCGGCTGTCCCTCGGAGAATCCGTAAAGTCGGCGCGCCGCTGGGCGTGATCATCGCGCTCGGAATGGTGACCGGCATCATTCTGCTGCTCGCCACGCTGAAAAACCCCATTGGCGCAATCACTGGTTTCATACTCGCGAGCTTCGCGATGGGCCTGGTCCTGCTCGCCTACCTGTGGTTCGACCGGTGGGAGCCCGAGCCCCCGCGGTTGCTGGTCTTTGCGTTCATCTGGGGCGCCTCGGTCAGCGTCATCATCTCGCTCATCCTCGAAACTGCGTCGATTCCGGTGCTGGGCAAGGAGGGGTTCGCGCCGATGGCCATCGGTGCCCCGCTCATCGAGGAGGCCGCCAAAGGCGCCTTTCTGCTGCTCATGATGACCGGACGGCGGCGAAACGAGCTGAACTCGCTCACCGATTGCCTGGTCTATGCGGGCTTCGTCGCCGCGGGATTCGCCTGGCTGGAGAACATCTTCTACATCGCCGAGGGTGACTCGCTCACAAAATCGCTCGTCACTGCCGGACTTCGCCTTGTCATGGGACCGTTCGCACATCCCTTGTTCACCAGCATGACCGGTATCGGGGTGTTCATCGCGCTGCAGCAACGCAGTGCCGTGGCCAAGGTGCTGTCGATCCTGCTGGGCTACACCGCAGCTGTCGTCATGCACATGCTCTGGAACGGTTCGGCCGTAGTGGGCGCCTATCTGCCCATCTACGTGTTCTGGATGCTGCCGATCTTCCTGCTGGCCATCGGCATCGCCATGTACAGCCGCCGGCGAGAGCAGCGGATCGTTGCCTCGAAGCTGCCCGGCATGGTCGCTTCCGGGCTGATCACCGCCAACGAGGCAACCTGGCTCGGTTCGCTGCGCACCCGCAAAGCAGCCATCTCCGCTGCGACTCAAATGGGCGGCAAGGCGGCCGGCCGTCCAGTCAAGGAATTCGCCACCCAGGCGGTGGAACTCGCGTTCGTCCGCGATCGCATCGATCGGGGTTTCGGAGACCAACGCACGCTTGCCCTGCACGCAGAGGAGGCCTACTGGCTCAATGCCTCCCGGGCGTCAGCACCGGCGCTGCAATGGCTGGCCAACTACCGCATAGCTTGACCGACGCGGGCTACCCGGGAAGTGAATGTCCCGTGGTAGCTCATCGGCACGTGGAACGGGAGCCACGCTTCGGCGATCGGTCCGTCGGCTAGCTGCGCGGCATCAAAAATCATCAGCCGGCTGCGATGCCGTGATTCTTGGTAACCGACGGTCAGTACCCAGCCGTCGTCTTCGGCGGTGCTCCCCGGGCGCGGCACGAATACCGGCTCCACCAACATGTTTCCGGCTGGACAGTAAGTCTGCTCGGCGCCGCCGGTGTGATCGATCCGAGCGATGCCCTGCCCACTGAAGCGATCCGGATCCTGCACCACGACATAGGAGAAGCGCTGACGCAGCGTGGAGCGTCGTTGATCGATCTGTGGGAACTCGCACCCGAGGTCGGTCAGCGGCTCACTGTGCACCCGTCTCGACTGCGTGATCCGAAACCGGGTCAGCACAATGGGATCCGCTACATCGACGGCGATTTGGGCACTGTCGGAACGAATGTGCGCGGTGTAGTTCTTCACGCCCTCATAGGCCTGCGCGGAAAACCGGGGCAACTCGACGACGACACCATCGCCGTCGTCGTAGGCATTGGTGAAGTGCAGGTGGAAGAACGTGTCCGTCGCGACGGTGCGCACCGGTCCGCCGTCGCGTGGCGCGAGGACGAAATAGGTCGGCAGGGTGGCGTCGAAATGCATGGAATCCCAGTACGACGCGTACCCGGTGAGCGCCCAGGGATTGATCCGCAGGGGCGAAACGACGAACACGGCATAATGCTGGGTAAGCGCCATGTCGTGCACCAGGCCCAGGCCGGGCAACGGCACGGCGCGCAGGTATCGGGTGATCCCCCGGCTGTCTGTTTCGTAGAGCCGTAACCGGGGGCGCGGCACTGCTTCCGCGGCGAGTTCACGAAGCCGACGGCCGCGGCCAGGCCCACGCAGAATCCCGTGCGAGTCCAGCCGTGGAAAGTAGGGGTCGAAGCCGAAGTTCACCTTGGTGTCGGCGACCGGGTCGTAGGTGTAGTGCGCCGAGTAGGCGGCGACCGGGCCTTTGAGCGCGCCACCCAGGTTGCACAAGCCGATGGTGTCCAGGGTGTCGAGATCCAGCTCGTGCGGTCGGCCGCCCTCCCACAGCGCCAAGAGTTGGTCCGCGTTGACCATGACGTTGGTGTTGGCGGTGTTGACGGGTAGCCGAAATGCATTGGCCAGCAATCCACCCGGACGCTGGTAGGCGAGGCCACGCCCCGCGGGTCGGCCGGTCTCGAGTGAACGCTCGTAGTGCCGGGTCCTGACGAACCGGTTTCGGAACCGCACGCCCTTGCCGTCGAGGATGAACGCGCTCACCATGCCGTCGGTGTCGTAGATGCTCTCGATGCGTTCCGATCCGATGTTCCAACGGCCGGATCCGTTGCGGTACAACGTACCAACCAGTTCGGCGGGCAACGTCCCCGTCACCTCTGTGACCGGCAGGTCGAACTCCCCGTCTATGTCGTCCCAGTACCGCGATTCAGTGCGGTCAGCGCCAACTACGACCATAAAAGACAGTGTGTCTTTATAGCTGGCCGCTGTCAATGGTCGTGATGTCGGCGGCTACGAAGGGCAGCGCGGCCCCGCCGTCCCAGCACAGCGCTGTGAGGTGTTCGACCAGTTCCGCACGCGACATGGTCCCCGTCCGGCACCACCATTCGGCGGACGTCACCGCCGACCCCATGATGGCGCGCGACCACGGCCCCGCAGCGGCCCGCCCCTCGTCCGAGTCGGATGACGAAGCCAGCATGTACTCGACCGCGGCCGCCAACTGTTCGAAGACGCTCGTCGCCGGCTCAGTGTTCAGTGCGCGATTCAGATTGGGTTCGTCGGCGATCCACCCGCATATGACATCGAAGAAGAGCGACATTCGCTGGCGTAGATCTGTGGAACCCGCTGCGCGCCGGGTGATTTCGGCAAGCAATCGATGGGCGGTCCGCTCACCGAGCGCCCCCAACAGGGCGCCGCGGTGCGGGTACATGGCGTAGACCGCCGACCGGACGAACCCGGCTTCAGCGGCGATATCGGACAGGCCTACCGCCGGGCCCTGACTTTGAATGGCACGTTCGGCGGCATCGAGCAGCACCGCGCGCCGTTCGTCGGGATCGACGCGCGAACCGACGGGACGACCACGACCACGTTTCTCCGACGGCACAGCGCAAGCGTACGAGGCACCAAAATCTGGGTGGGATATTTCTCCGATGCTCGCCCACATCCGTGCCGTCCTGCCGGCCTTCCTGGTCGCGTCGGTACTTCCACAGTTTCTGCCCACCAGCGGTCCGGTTGTGCCGACCTTGCTGGCGCTCGCTGCCATCCAGCTGGTGATCGACACCTCCGGTGCGTCGGCGTCGTACTGGCCGCCGACCGGGCACGAAAAATCCTGAACCACAGTCACATTCGTCACCGCATTTTAACGGACCATGGGCACTGGTTCTGCTTGGGCTGGGCCTGGCGGCCGACACCCGCTAGAGCACCAGGCGGCTAGCGCGCCCGCAGCCAATCGGCGGCTAGTGCGCCGCCGCGTCCCAACTGGTGCCGTACCCGACGGAAACCTCCATCGGCACATCGAGCGGATATGCACTGCCCATCTGCTCGCGGACCAACGCCTCCAAAGCATCCCGCTCGCCGTTGGCGACCTCGAACAGCAACTCGTCGTGCACCTGCAACAGGATGCGTGAGGTCAGACCTGCGTCCTTCATCGCACGATCGACGTTGACCATCGCCACCTTGATGATGTCGGCAGCACTGCCCTGGATCGGCGCATTGAGCGCAGCCCGCTCGGCGGCCTCTCGGACGTTGCGGTTGCTGCTGTCGAGTTCCGGCAGGTAGCGCCGACGGCCGAACAAAGTCTGGGTGTAGCCGTCCTTTCGTGCCTGTTCGACGACCGACTGCAGGTAGTCGCGGACCCCGCCGAACCGGTCGAAGTACTGGTCCATCTGCTCTTTGGCTTCTTCAGTCGAGATCTTGAGCTGCGACGCGAGCCCGTAGGCCGAAAGCCCGTAGGCCAGGCCATAAGACATGGCCTTTACCCGCCGCCGCAGCTCCGCCGTGACTTCCTCGATAGGCACGCCGAACGCCCGCGACGCGACGAACGAGTGCAGGTCCTCCCCGGTGTTGAACGCCTCGATAAGGCCTGCGTCGCCGGACAGGTGCGCCATGATGCGCATCTCGATCTGGCTGTAGTCGGCGGTCATCAGCTCGACATATCCCCGACCGACTACAAAGGCCTCGCGGATCTGGCGTCCGGCCTCCGTGCGGATCGGGATGTTCTGCAGGTTCGGTTCGGTGGACGACAGGCGGCCGGTCGCGGCGATGGTCTGGTTGAAGGTGGTGTGAATCCGGCCGTCCGAGGCCACCGCGTTGAGCAGCCCGTCGACCGTGACCTTCAGCCGCGTGGCGTCGCGGTGCGCCAGCAGGTGCTCCACGAACGGATGTCCGGTCTTGTCCAGAAGTGATTGCAGCGCATCGGCATCGGTGGTGTAACCGGTCTTGGTGCGCTTGGTCTTGGGCATCTCCAGTTTGTCGAACAGCACCACCTGCAGCTGCTTGGGCGAGCCGAGGTTGATCTGCTCGCCGATCACCGTGTAGGCGGCTTCGGCGGCGTCACGGATCTGATCCGCGAACTGGCTCTGTAGCCGGCCCAGCAGCTCGACGTCCACCGCGATGCCGGCGTCTTCCATCTCGGCCAGCGCTCGCTGGACCGGTAGCTCCATCTGACCCAGCAGCGCTGACGAGTCGATGCGGGCCAGCTCCACGTCGAGCGCATCGGCCAGGTCACCCACCGCCGCAGCCCGGACGATCAGAGCCTGAATGGTCGCATCGTCCACCTCATCGGCGTCATCGAGCAACGAAAGTTGTTGCTGCTGTTCGCCTTCCGCACGCAGTTCCCGACCCAGGTAGCGCACCGCCAGATCGTCGAGTGCGAAGCTGCGCTGCCCGGGGCGCACCAGGTAGGCCGCCAGCGCGGTATCGGAGGTGACGCCGTTCAGTTTCCAGCCGCGCCCGGCCAGATCGTGCCAGGCCAACTTGGCCTCGTGCAGAGCTTTGGGCGGGCCGGGGTCAGCCAGCCACGAGGCCAGCGCGGCCTCGTCCTCCGGGTCGAGCTTGGCGGTGTCGATATATGCGCCTTCGCCGTTGGCCGAAACTATCGCCACGGCCGTGGCATCGGCGTCGAACGCCTTATGGGTGCCGCTGACCGCCATGCCGAACCGGCTGCCACTGCTGTGCTCGGCCAGCCAGGCCGCCAGCGTCCCCGGCTCGAGCAGACCGCCGCGAACGTCGAAGCCGAGTTCGACCTCGGGCTCGACGGGCGACAGCGTGTCGAACAGTCGGTCGCGCAGCACCCGGAATTCCAGATCGTCGAACAACTGGTGGATACGGTCGCGGTCCCACGGCTGCACCCGCAACGATTCCGGGTTGTGAGCCAGCGGGACGTCCTTGACCAGGTCGGTCAGTTCACGGTTGAGGACGACGTTGGACAGGTTGGCGCGCAACGAGTCTCCGACCTTGCCCTTGACCTCGTCGACGTGATCAACCAACGTCTGCAACGAGCCGTACTGCGTGATCCATTTGGCCGCCGTCTTCTCCCCCACACCCGGAATGCCGGGCAGGTTGTCGCTCGGGTCACCGCGCAAAGCCGCGAAATCCGGGTACTGCGTCGGCGTCAGCCCGTACTTCTCCACCACCGCATCGGGAGTGAAGCGGTGCAGATCGCTGACACCCTTCTTCGGGTACAGCACGGTCACGTCGTCGCTGACCAACTGCAGCGAATCCCGGTCACCGGTGACCACCAGCACCCGGAAGTCCTCGACCTCGGCCTGGGTGGCCAGAGTGGCGATCAGGTCGTCGGCTTCGAAGCCTTCCTCGGCCAGCACGGTAATGCCGAGGGCGCCCAGCACTTCCTTAGTGATGTCGATCTGACCGCGGAACTCGTCGGGGGTCGAGGCCCGGCCGGCTTTGTACTCGGGGTACTTGGCCAGCCGGAAGGTCTTGCGGGACACATCGAACGCGGCCGCGACGTGCGTAGGCTTCTCGTCGCGAAGCAAGTTGATCAGCATGGCGGTGAAGCCGTAGACCGCGTTGGTCGTCAGCCCGCCCTGCGTCTTGAAGTTCTCCGCAGGCAGCGCATAGAAAGCCCGGAACGCCAGGGAATTGCCGTCCAGCAGCATCAGGGTGGGCTTCTCAGTCACGACGGGGGAACTCACCTGTGCCACTCTATGCGCCCGGGTTGCGGCTGCCCGTCAACGAGCGTCGCGCTTGGCCTGGCGCCGGGCTCCGGCAGCTGTTGACCCAGCTTCGCGCTTGATGCGGCCGGGGTTCTCGCGGGTCTTGTCGGTCCTTATCGGCTTCCTGGCCGCCGCCTTGTGCACGGTCTTGGCCGGGGCAGCCGACGGGTTGTCGGCTTGGGCCAGGGCTAGGCGTTCTGCCTTGAGCTCACGCGCACTTTCCCGGGCCACAACGGCGAGTTGACGGCTGACGCGGGACAGCGCGTCCTCGAGGATTTCGACCCGGGCGGCATTGTCCACATTGCCTTTGCGGGCCAAGCCGCGCGCGCCCTTGCGCTGCACCCTGGCCGCCGCCTCGCGTCGATACACCCCGACGTGCTTGTTGCGTGCCCGACGGACCCGGGCGTGCAGGTCCAGCAAGGCGTCTTCGTCGAGCTGGCGCAGCTCGGCCAAACTGGTCTGACGGACCAGGTGCGAGTCTGATGCATTCAGTGTGTCGAGCAGCTTGGTCGTCATGCCCTTGATTCTTACCGTGGTTGGCGACGGACGCGTGGAGCTTTTGAGTTAGGCCACGCATAAGATGCCGGGAACTCGCGTTCAAGATGAAATCCCGCCGATCGGGACAAAACTGCAACACGTTTCAGTTTTGCCGCTGCTCTGGGTACGCTGAGCTGGTGCCAGGAGTGACGGACGCCGGCAGTGCGCCGGCCATTGACGGTTGGTGGGACACCGACGAAAGCGGACAGCCGCACCTGATCGGGGCCAAGTGCCCCAAGTGCGGCACCTACGTGTTCCCGCCGCGTGAGAACAACTGCCCCAGCCCGGCGTGTGACAGCGACGTGCTTGAGCCCGTCGCGCTGTCGCGGCGCGGCAAGGTGTGGAGCTACACCGAGAACCGGTACCCGCCGCCAGCTCCGTACCCGGCGGCCGATCCGTTCGAGCCGTTCGCTATCGCAGCGGTCGAGTTGGCTGACGAGGGCCTGATCGTGCTCGGCAAGGTCGTCGAGGGCACGCTGGCCGCAGACCTCAAGGTCGGCATGGAGATGGAGCTGACCACCATGCGGCTGTACACCGACGCCGACGGCGTCGAGCGCACCACCTACGCATGGAGGATCGCATGAGCACTCCCGAACCGCTCTACATCCTTGGCGCGGGCATGCACCCGTGGGGCAAGTGGGGCCGTGACTTCACCGAGTACGGCGTCGTCGCCGCCCGGGCTGCACTGGCCGAGGCCGGCCTGGACTGGCAGCAGATTCAGCTGGTCGCCGGCGCCGACACCATCCGCAACGGCTACCCCGGCTTCATCGCCGGGTCGACGTTCGCCCAGAAGCTGGGCTGGAACGGTGTGCCGGTGTCGTCCAGCTACGCGGCCTGCGCATCGGGCTCGCAGGCGCTGCAGAGCGCCCGCGCCCACATCTTGGCCGGGTTCTGCGATGTCGCGCTGGTGATCGGCGCCGACACCACTCCCAAGGGTGCCTTCGCTCCGGTCGGCGGTGAGCGCAAGAACGACCCCGACTGGCAGCGCTTCCACCTGCTTGGCGCGATGAACCCGGTGTACTTCGCGCTGTTGGCGCGGCGCCGGATGGATCTGTACGGCGCCACCTCCGAGGACTTCGCCCAGATCAAGGTGAAGAACTCGCGTCACGGCCTGCAGAACCCGAATGCCCGCTACCGCAAGGAAAGTTCGGTCGAGGACGTGCTGGCCAGCCCAGTGGTGTCCGATCCGCTGCGCCAGCTGGACATCTGTGCGACGTCGGACGGCGCGGCTGCGCTGATCGTGGCGAGCGCGGACTTCGCCCGTAAGCATCTTGGGTCGCTGGAAGGTGTGCCGTCGGTGCGGGCCATTTCGACCGTGACCCCGCAGTACCCGCAGCACCTGCCCGAATTGCCGGACATCGCAACGGATTCCACTGCCGTGATCCCGGGGCCGGATCGCGTGTTCAAGGACCAGATCCTGGACGCCGCCTACGCCGAAGCCGGTATCTCGCCAGAGGACGTCAGCCTGGCCGAGGTGTACGACCTGTCGACCGCGTTGGAGCTGGACTGGTACGAGCACCTGGGCCTGTGCGCCAAGGGCGAGGGCGAGCAGCTGCTGCGCTCCGGAGCCACCACCATCGGCGGCCGAGTGCCGATCAACCCGTCCGGTGGCTTGGCGTGCTTCGGTGAGGCCATTCCGGCCCAGGCCATCGCGCAGGTGTGCGAGCTGACCTGGCAGCTCAAGGGCCAGGCCACCGGACGTCAGGTCGAGGGCGCGAAGGTCGGCGTCACCGCGAACCAGGGTCTGTTCGGTCATGGCTCGTCGGTGATCGTCGCCCGCTAATTTTCGGCTTGCCGAACGTGAAGAAAATCCCGAGAACTCAGCGGCAAAGTCAACTGATTAGTGCAACGTCTAGGCGGCGTGCTCGATGAGGGCGGTTAGGCGTTGGGCTGGTGTGTCGTAGTCCAGGGTGGGGCG
>NZ_JARXVD010000030.1 GCF_029892685.1 Mycobacterium sp. OTB74
AATCCCCGCCCCTACGTGTGGACCAAAACCGCCAACCAAATCCTCGAATCCATCGCCAACTATTGCAGACGAATTAACGACTCAGGACACTAGCTTCCGGTCCTGACTCCAAATGGGGCACAAAGATGCGCTTTTGGGGGGACGACCGCGCAGGGGCGCGTCAATAACGATGAACACGCTGTGAAAGTCGTTGGAGCGTCAAGGAGAATCAAGATGGCAACGCAAGCCGTACCCGGCATCACGACCCCCGGACGCGGCCTGTGGCCGTTCCCGGCCGATTACCGAACGTGGAAGATTCTGGCCTGGACAGGTCCGGTTTTCCTGTTCGCAGTCTTCTGTCTGTGGGGGATCCTCGCCGACAATATGCCACCTTTCCCGGCCAGCGCGACGCCGGTGGAGGTCAAGGAGCATTTCCTGGACATGAGGCCTCGGCTACTGATTGCTTTGAGCATCTGCCTCACGATGACTGCCTTCTATATGTCATTCAGTGTGGCGGTTGCTCGGGTAATGGAACGCATAGAGGGCCCCGGCGGGATTTTGTCCAAGCTCGAGATGATGGGGGGCACGATCACCTGTGCTCCCGTCATGATCACGATGTCGATTTGGCTGACCGCAGCGCATGAGGTCAACAATCTCTCACCGGAGATCATGCACATGCTCTACTGGTTCGGCTGGCTCACCTTTGACTTGGCCTACTTCGTGACCTCATTCCAGATCGCTGCCATCAGCATCGTGTTCATGCGGGACAAGCGGGAGAAGAAGTTGGTCCCGGACGCCGTAAGTTGGTGGGGCTGGGTAACTTTCGCGTCGTTCTTCGCCGTGAGCGCTATCCCGTTTGTTACGACCGGGCCGCTCGCCTTCAACGGAGTGATCAGCTTCTGGATCGCGTTCTTCACCTGGTTCATCTGGATTCCCAGCCTGTCCTTCTTCATCATCAAGGCCATTCCCAGGCTCCAGGCCGAAGACGAGGCCGCGGCACGCGAAAGCGCTTAGGTTGGCGCACGTGGTCGTCGCCACTGACCGCACTAATTCTGTGAAGCCCCGGCGCCTTCCCGGTGTGGAGGGCGTCTGGGTCTTCCTTGGCGCAGATTCTGTTATTTTCGCGATCCTGTTTCTGAGCTTCATGCAGGACAGGCACAAGAACCCGATGCTGTTCGAGGCGTCCCGGCGCACGCTCAACATGAATCTGGGCGGCATCGATACGCTGATTCTGTTGACCAGCTCCTGGTCGGTGGCCCTCGCTGTTCAAGCCATGAAGCGCAACGAGATTCATCGAGAGCCGCTCCTACTACTCGGCGGGGCGCTCACCGGGCTGATGTTCGTCGGGTCCAAGTCGTTCGAGTACTTCCAGAAGTTCTCCCACGGCATCAACCCAGGTACCAACCCCTTCTTTATGTGGTATTTCACCCTGACGGGCATTCATCTCGTCCATGTCACTGTCGGCACCAGCCTGCTGGCTTATTTGTTCGTCAAGTCGCGGCGAGGCACTTACGACGACCTCCACCGAGCGGTGCCGGAATCCGTAGCGTCGTACTGGCACCTTGTCGACCTGTTGTGGATCGTCTTGTTCCCACTGCTCTATCTGATAAAGGCGGCGTGATGTCGGTGCAACGTG
Source organism: Mycobacterium sp. OTB74 (assembly GCF_029892685.1). Classification (GTDB taxonomy): domain Bacteria; phylum Actinomycetota; class Actinomycetes; order Mycobacteriales; family Mycobacteriaceae; genus Mycobacterium. The sequence continues at coordinate 1,616 of NZ_JARXVD010000030.1, forward strand.
AACGCGTTACCTGGGTATGGCTGGGCTTGGTCGCGCTGACTTGCCTGACGACCTGGGGGCTGTCCAAGGATTCGGTCAGCCCGTCCATTGCGGTGGTCGGGACTTTCCTCATCGCGGCGGTGAAAGTCAGATACGTGGTCCTCGATTTCATGGAGCTACGCGACGCTCCGATCCCAGTGCGTGCCGCGTTTGAGGCCTGGCCGTTCGTGGTCGCTGCCGTCATTCTCGGCTTCTGGTTTGCCACCCCGGTGAGCTCGTGAGCAGTAAATGACTGCACGTCAACGTGTTTGGCTCAGGACGGCAATCGAGGCTGCCAAGGAAGCCAAGAAGCTCAACTACTTCGCGCGGACCAGGAAGGAGACGTGTCAATCATGAACACAAAAGCGGTCCAGGAACCGTCAGGCGGGCCGGACGTCCTCACAAACCGCGACAATGCGGTGGGGCTATTGACCCTCAATCGACCCAAAGCGATCAACTCGCTGAACCAGTCGATGGTCACGGCCATCCATGGGGTGCTGACAGAGTGGGAACACGACGACGCGATCGCGGCGGTGGTGTTGTCCGGTGCAGGCGAACGCGGCCTCTGCGCGGGTGGTGATGTCGTCGCGCTGTACCACAGTGCCCGCGCGGACGGGAGCGCTGCGCGCCGATTCTGGTACGACGAATATCTGCTCAACGCCCATATCGGCCGCTACACCAAACCGTATGTCTCCCTTATGGATGGCATTGTGATGGGTGGTGGAGTAGGGCTGGGCGCTCACGCGAGCGTGCGCGTCGTCACCGATTCGTCCAAGGTGGCCATGCCCGAAGTCTCCATCGGGTTCATCCCCGATGTCGGGGGCACGTTCCTGCTATCCAGAGCGCCCGGCCGGCTGGGCTTACATGCCGCGCTGACCGGGACACCATTCTCGGGTGCCGACGCGATTGCCATGGGCTTCGCCGACCACTATGTGCGCCGGGACCAACTATCAGCCTTCACCCGCACGGTGGTCTCCGACGGTCCGGACGCCGCCGTCGCCAAGTATGCAGAAGAACCACCGGCAAGTAACCTTGTGGCACAACGTGATTGGATCGACGAGTGCTACATCGGGGATTCCGTTGCCGATATCGTCGTGGCGCTGCGGGGGCATGACGCCGGCCCGGCCAACGACGCCGCCGAGCTCATCGCTGCCCGATCTCCAATCGCGCTCGCCGTCACGCTGCAGGCAGTCCGCCGCGCCGCAAAGCTCGCCACATTGGAAGAGGTTCTGGCACAGGAGTATCGGACGTCGTGCGCGTCGCTACGGTCGCACGACTTCGTGGAGGGTATCCGAGCGCAGCTGGTCGACAAAGACCGAAACCCGCAGTGGTCGCCGGCGTCGCTGGCGGCTGTCACCCCTGCCGATGTGCAGGCCTACTTCGAGCCCGCCGACCGTGAACTGGAGTTCCGATGACCTACGAAACCATCCTCGTGGCGCGCAACGACCGCGTCGGCACGATCACCCTAAACCGGCCAAAAGCGCTCAACGCACTCAACACTCAGGTGATGAACGAGGTTACAACGGCCGCAACCGAATTCGACAATGATCCCGGCATCGGGGCGATTGTCCTCACCGGCTCCGAAAAGGCGTTTGCCGCAGGCGCCGACATCAAAGAGATGGCTGCGCAGAGCTTCAGCGATGTCTTCGACTCCGACTTCTTTGCGGGGTGGGCACGTTTCGCGGCCATTCGGACACCGACGATCGCCGCCGTCGCCGGTTACGCACTCGGCGGGGGTTGCGAGCTGGCCATGATGTGTGACGTCCTAATCGCCGCCGACACAGCCAAGTTCGGCCAGCCCGAGATCAAGTTGGGAGTGCTGCCCGGGATGGGCGGATCCCAGCGACTGACCCGTGCGATCGGCAAGGCCAAGGCGATGGACATGATCCTGACCGGTCGGACGATCGACGCGTCCGAAGCCGAACGTAGCGGCCTGGTATCTCGGCTCGTGCCCGCGGACAACCTCCTCGATGAAGCCATCGCGGTGGCCACCGAAATCTCGCAGATGTCACTGTCGGCAGCCCGGATGGCCAAGGAAGCAGTCAATCGTGCGTTCGAGTCGAGCCTCGCCGAGGGACTGCTTTTCGAGCGCAGAATTTTTCACTCCGCTTTCGGCACGGGCGACCAAACCGAAGGAATGGCCGCGTTCGTCGAGAAGCGACCACCAAGCTTCAAGCACCGTTAGGGCGCGCCATGCCAACAAATCGCGTGAGGAGTGGCTCAGCATGACTGCTCACATCACCGCGAAGTACTTCAAACAACCGACTGCGGCCGAGCTGTTGTCTTCAGTGCCTGGTGTCGACATCACCTGGCACGCGGCGATCATGGAGGACTTCGCTGCAGCCATGGACCAGCGAGGTGCGTTCGCGAACCTGTCCCGGCCGGATGCTCGACGAGTCGCCAGGGCCATCGCGGATGACATCACGGGCTCCGGCCACCCAAAAGAGCGCCTGGCGCGGCGTGCCCGCAGCGACTCGAACTGTGCCGAACTCGCCAATCTGGACGACACGGACGCAGTCCGCGCGGCGCTGACCATCGCTGCCGAGCTATCGACTTCACGTGCCTACGGGATCCGTTGGGGTTAGCCAAGTTCCAAAGCGGGCAGTCGGCTACCCAGTTATGCGGATTCGTCTTTCTCGACTTCGTCGGCAGCTTCGACCGCCGCCAGCGCACCCATGTGGCTCTGCAGCATTTGCATCGCGGTTCGCGCGTAGATCATCTGGCTAGTGATTGCCATTTGGCTTCGCCCACGGCCCATGAAGGTGACGAACCAAGCGAATAGCGTCGTCACCTGATTCTTGTAGCCGACCAGATAGACAAGGTGCAGTACCAACCAGGCCAACCAAGCGAGTGGGCCGGTTAGTTCAATCTTCTTGGAGGACATAGGGATCGGTACCTGCGTCACAGCGTCGAACCGTGACACGGTCGCCATGCTGCCCTTATCCCGGTACGTGAATGGCTCGCGCTCGGCGGGATCGTCCTGGCCCGCCAGTGCGCGTTCGATGATCGTTGCCGCGTAGCTGGCGCCTTGGATGGCACCCTGCGCCATCCCGGGTACACCGGGCACCGCCATCAGGTCACCTATGACGAATACATACGGATGCCCTTTGACCGTGAGGTCAGCTTCGACGACCACGCGGCCGGCGCGGTCGGTCTGGCTGCCGTCTGACTGATCGGCGATGAGCTTCCCGAGCGGGCTCGCCTGCACACCGGCCGACCACACCTTGCACGCACAGTCGATTCTGCGTTCCGTGCCGTCTTGGTCAGTAACAGTGAGGCCCCGGTAGTCGACGTTGGTCACCATTGCGTTGAGCTGAATCTCCACGCCGAGCTTTTCCAGACGCTTCTGGGCCTTGAGGCCGAGCTTGGGCCCCATCGGCGGTAGTACCGCCGATGCCGCGTCCAGCAGAATCACCCGGCAGTCCTGCGGCCTGATGCTACGGAACGCACCCGCCAAAGTTCGCTCTGCGAGTTCTGCGATCTGCCCGGCCAATTCGACGCCGGTTGGCCCGGCTCCCACCACCACGAAAGTCAGTCGGCGCTCCCGCTCGGCCGGATCAGTGACCACTTCGGCGGCCTCGAACGCACCCAAAATGCGGCCACGCAGTTCGAGTGCGTCGTCGATGGTCTTCATCCCCGGGGCGAAGGTAGCGAAGTGGTCGTTGCCGAAGTAGGACTGCTGAGCGCCTGCGGCCACGATCAGGCTGTCGAAGTGCATTACGGTTTCCTGCGACATCAGCTTCGAGGTAACTGTCTTAGCTTGCAGGTCAATGTCTTCCACTTCTCCGAGGCGCACGCTGACGTTCTTCTGCTTACGTAGAACAAGACGCGTCGTAGGCGCAATTTCGCCTTCCGACAGAATGCCGGTGGCGACCTGGTACAGCAACGGCTGGAACAGGTGCGTCGTCGTCCTCGAGATCATCGTGATGTCGACGTCGGCCCGCTTGAGGGCCTTTGCGGCGCGTAAACCACCGAATCCAGATCCGATCACGACGACATGGTGACGCTGGGACGTGGTGGCCATTTGTGCTCCTTCAGGCTCAGCGACGCCACCGAACCGCAGAGCAGACACGCTGGCTGACATCTCCTGCCGGTCGGGAGGATCGCTGGGTGCATTTGACCAGCGGTCTGCCGACTTTCCTGTTGTGCGGCTGTCCATTTGGCGCCTACGCCTCTTGTCGCACGGCCGCATCGACGCCTGTGGTGATTTGCAGGATGAGGTCTGCGACCTCGGTGGGATCGTCGGACATCGGGACATGCCCTGCCCCGGACAGCGTCACCGTCTCGGCGCCAGGGAGTCGGCTTTCCATGGCGGAGCCGAAGCTTTCACAGGGTAGGACCCGATCGCGGTCACCCCAGGCGAGCCGAACAGGGTAGCCGCAATCGGGTGCAAGCGGCTCGACCTGATTTTGAGGAATTGCGCGGGCGAGTGCCGCGACCAGCGGTGCCGCATCATTGGCCCGGATGGAGACTGCCAGTTCTTCCGGTGCCACTCGCTCGGGAAAGGAGACTTGCGCGGCCAAAAGTAGTTGCCGCATCAACGGATTCGCGGCATATTCCGTCCACGGCCGCATGGTGCCAAGCACCAGCATCAACCACGTTGCGCGGAATTCAATGCTGCGTCGCGATGGCCACGCGCCCGCCGGACTGAACAGAACCAGCGACCGAGCCCGACCCCGCCGAGCGAGTTCGATACCAACCCACCCGCCCAGCGAATTACCGGCAATATGAACCTCTTTGAGGCCGAGCCTATCGAGGACAGCCTCGATACCGTCAGCGAGAGCCCCGACGGAAGGCGAAGTGCCTCGGGAAAGTCGGGGCCCACCGCCATGGCCCGGCAGCGTCGGTGCGATCACGTCATGATGAGCCTCGAGATGAGCCAGAATCGGTGACCACGCCCGCCACGTTGAGCTGACGCCGTGGAGCAACAACGGCGTTCCGGTTCCGCCTCGATGCATCGCTGTGAGCTCCAGCCGATGGTTAGCTGTGTGCGATCCGCCCCAGACGTAGGGCACTGACACTGCGCATTGTGACAACAAAGCCGCCGGCGCGCTGGCCGCACGCCAAATCTGATTCCTGCTGATCATCGATAAAGCCCGATCGGGTGCGACGATCTCATATCGCGCATCTGGTGCCCATCCGACCTTGGCACTTCGGTCACACCCCTCTGTCCAACCCGATGCTTCGGGTTACGCGATCGCACCGCCGCTAGGAATCTGCTTTGCTCTGTGCGCGTTCGGTTTAGCTGTGCTGAGAGTCTGGTCCAGCGATCCGGTGTACCGCGTCACCACGTCGGGTAGTTCTTTCCCCTGCATCAGAGGGATGGCGGACTCTACGTCCCAGCGATGGAGGCCTCTCGCAGCGTTCTGGGGGTCGAGCGACAAGCCGCCAGCCGCTCAGGCGGAAAACGATGTGCTCTGTGGACGTGGACGTTTTGCTAGCTCGGCTATTCGAACCAACCTATTGCCATGAAAGTAAGCACTCTGTTGTCCCTCCTTGTAGAGATCGGAATTTGCCCGTTGGGGGGGCGCGCTTTGTGGGCCGGCGGACGAGTATGGCGTGAGCCTCGTACGGAATCTCAGGAGTGCACCGTGAACATCGACCAACAGCAGCGTCGACCAGAGCGTGCCCACCGGCAGCCGGCCAATCTACGGGTTCGGAGCAGAACGTCCCGTGTTGATGTGAAATACGAAGACTGGCAGCCTGATTCCGACCTGCGGTACAAGAGGCGGTCGGCGATCCTGGTGCTGCGTTCGGTTCTCGCGGTCATGACACTTCTCGCTTACTTCTGGACTGCGCCGAGCAGCAGGGCTGCCAGCATCGAGTACCTTATGGTGCCTTCTGCCGCGATGGGTCGCGATATCCCAGTGGCGTTCCGCGGTGGTGGACCGCACTCGGTGTATCTGTTGGATGCATTCGATGCTGCACCTGACGTGAGCAACTGGGTGACTGCCGGAAATGCGATGAATACTCTTGCTGGCAAAGGAATTTCAGTTGTGGCGCCGGCGGGCGGTGCATGGAGCATGTACACGGATTGGGAACAAGACGGCAGCAAGCAGTGGGAGACATTTCTGTCTGCTGAGTTGCCGGAATGGCTTGCAGCCAACAAGGGGCTGGCACCGACCGGGCACGGTGTAGTCGGCGCTTCCCAGGGCGGTACAGCCGCATTGACGCTCGCGGCGTTCCACCCGGACCGATTCCGATTCGCTGGTTCGTTGTCGGGTTTTCTGTATCCATCTTCGACATTCCTCAACGGCGCGATCACCGAGGGAATGCAACGATTTGGCGGTGTTAACACCCAAAGTATGTGGGGTGCGGCACAACTGGGCCGCTGGAAGTGGCATGATCCGAACTCACACGTAGCGCTGCTGGTCAGTAACAACACCCGGTTGTGGGTATACAGCCCGAGCACGGTGACCTGCAGCGACCCCGCCGCCATGATCGGGTACTGCGATCAGGCGCAGGGCAGTAACCGCACGTTCTACGCGAACTACCGGGGTGTTGGCGGACACAACGGCCATTTTGATTTTCCCGACGGTGGGCAGCACGACTGGAGCAGCTGGGGTCCTCAGTTGGGCGCGATGTCGGGTGACCTCGCCGGAACCATTCGGTAGCACCGGGAGGACAGCGCTATGGGTGTGCAAATCGACGTGACGGGGCTGAGCAAGTCGTTCGGGTCGTCGAAGATCTGGGAAGACGTCACGTTGACTATCCCGGCCGGCGAGGTCAGCGTCATGCTGGGTCCGTCCGGTACCGGTAAGTCGGTGTTCCTGAAGTCGCTGATCGGCCTTCTGCGTCCTGAGCGCGGCTCCATCGTCATCGACGGCACCAACATCATCGAGTGCTCGGCCAAGGAGCTCTACGAGATCCGCACCCTGTTCGGTGTGCTGTTCCAGGACGGCGCGCTGTTCGGCTCGATGAACATCTACGACAACACCGCGGACCGGCAGATCAGACCAGCGACTGTCGCAGAAGACTGGTTCGGTGATCCGTCCCGGCGAAGGGGGCGCTAACCGGTGTGGCCCGCTCTCGTGTCTGACCAGCCACAAAACCGTTCCCCGAAAAGTCGGCTTGCTGGACGAGCGGGACACAGCGCCGCGCTCGCATTGCCTATCGCGGGGCGCACTGACTCCTCCAACTCGACGGCCACTTGCCCCAAGAAGCTCATACGACCGCGCCAACCGCTACCGCAGATCGGCAGCGGACTGAAGAAAAACGCTCCGGAGAAAACCGAAAAACACGCTGGACAACGCACACGATTACCGCCGTTGATCTGTGAAAATGGACCGCTCCCATCCGTCTGCATTCGGACGCGTTGGGTCGTCATTGCCCGACCGGCAGTACCTCGGTATTCGCCTCTTGTTGTGACGGCGCGCGGAAATGGTTGTCGCCACGGGGATAGACGACCTGAGGCCACCAGAACCAGCGACCCAACATCATCGCGATCGACGGCATTAGCAGTGACCGAACGATGAAGGTGTCGATCAGTAGGCCGATGGCGATGGTCGAACCCATCTGGGCCAGCACGATCAGCTTGCTCGCCATCATGCCTGCCATGGTGGCGGCGAACACCAGCCCTGCCGACGTCACGACGCCGCCGGTACCGGCCATGGACCGAATGATGCCGGTCTTCAGGCCCGCGTGGATCTCATCTTGGAACCGGGAGACCAGCAGCAGGTTGTAGTCCGAGCCGACCGCCAACAGGATGATGACCGACATCAGCATGACCAGCCAGTGAACCGGCTTGCCGAACAGGTCTTGCCAGAGCAGCACCGAGATGCCGAAGGACGCAGCGATCGAACTGGCCGCCGTCGTCACGATGACCAGTGCTGCCACTGCAGCGCGAGTTAGGATCAGCATGATCGTGAAGATCAGCGTCAATGAGGACACGACGGAGATCATCAGGTCGTAGCGTGCGCCGTCGGCCATATCGGCGTAGGTCGCCGCGACACCGCCGAGGTAAATCTTGGCGTCCGACAGCGAGGACATCTTCAAGGCCTCCTGCGCGGCCTTGCGCTCGGATTCGACCCGGGCGATCCCGTCAACCGTTGCCGGGTCGCTCTGGTGGGTGACGAACATGCGCGCGGACTTGCCGTCCGGCGATAGGAACATCTTCAGCCCGCGCTGGAAATCAGGGTTCTGGAATGCTTCGGGCGGCAGATAGAACTGGTCGTCGTTCTTGGCGTCATCAAAGGCCGCACCCATCGACAACGCGGTGTCGTTCATCGCCTCCAGCTGGTTGAGCAGGGCCTTCTGCGAGTTGTACGAAGCCAGCGACATATCCCTGCTGGTCTTCATCGACGCGATCGTCTGAGGAAGCAGCGCGGTCAACTTCGGAGCCAGGTCGGCCAGTTTGTCAGTGTTGACCTGCACATCCGACGTCCGGTCGGTTATCTCGTCGATCCCGTCCATGGCATCGAACACCGACCTCACTGCGGCACACATGGGGATGTCGAAACAGTGCGGTTCCCAGTAGAAATAGTTGCGTAACGGCCGGAATTGGTCATCGAAGTTCGCGATGTTGTCCCGCATCTCTTCGGTCACCCTGAGCAGTTCCTGCGACTTGCGGGCGGAGTCCTGGGTGAGCCTGGTCTGCTCGAGAGACAGTTGGTACTGCTTTTCGAGGATGCCGATCGAGATATTGGTCGCATCAATCATCCTGAGCTGGTCTTCCAGTTGCTTACGCTGGAAGGGCAGGTTCAAGTTGCTGGTCTGGCCCGAAATGCTCGTCTGGAACGGAATTGAGCTGTGCTGGATAGGAATTCCCAGCGGCCGAGTGATGCTCTGCACCATCGCGATGCCATCGCTGTGCATCACGTTGCTTGAAATTTTGTTCAGCACAAGCATGTCGGCGGGGTTGCGCATGTCGTGGTTGGATTCGACCATCAGGATGTCGGGATTCATCCTGGCCTGGGTGAAATGCCGATCGGCGGCGCCGAAGCCGATATTCACCGGGGCGTCCGTCGGCATGTAGTACCGGTCGTTGTAGGCCGGTTTGTACCCAGGGATCGCCACGATCCCGATCAGTACGACGAACAGGCTGGTTGCGAAAATCGGTGCGGGCCAGCGGACCACTGCCGTACCGACGCGCCGCCAGAACCTGCTCTGCGGAGGCCGCCTGGACTCGTACAACCCCACTCTGCTGCCGAGGTAGAGCACCGCCGGGCCGAGCGTGACCGAGATGGCCACCACCACGATCATGCCGATCGCGACCGGTGCGCCCATGGTGGAGAAGTACGGCAGGCGGCAAAAGCTCAGGCAGTACGTCGCTCCAGCGATGGTCAGCCCCGAACCCACAATCACCGGCGCTACGGACTTGAACGTCGCGTAGTAGGAGTCAACCCGGTCCAGACCGATGCCGCGGTCTTCGCGATACCGACCGAAGATGAAGATGCCGTAGTCGGTTGCGGCGGCGATCGCCAGCATGGTCAAGATGTTGCCCGCGAAGGTGGTCAACCCGAACGCATCGTGGGTGGCCAGTACCGAGACAACACCGCGCGCGGTCAGTAGCGCGAGGAACGTCAGGAACAGCTGGATCAGTGTGGTCCTGATCGAGCGGTAGACGACAAGCAGCATGAGGGCGATCGCCACTAGGGTGATGAGGGTGATCTCGCCGAGACTGGCGTTGCCGATGACGTGCAGGTCGTGGGTCAGCGCGGCAGGGCCAGCAACGTAGGCCTGCACTCCCGGCGGAGCTTTCGTCTCCTCAATGACCTTGCGGGCAGCCTCGACACCCTCATTGGCCAGGGTCTGCCCCTGCTCTCCGGCGAGGTTGATCATGACGTAAGACGCCTTGCCGTCGGCGCTCTGCGCACCGGCCGCGGTCAGGGTGTCGCCCCAGAAGTCTTGGATGTGCTGGATGTGCTCAGGATCCTGCTGCAGTTTGCGGATGATCTCGTCGTAGTACTGGTGCGCGTCCGGGCCGAGTGGCCGCTGGCCCTCCACGACGATCATGATCGTGCTGTTGGAGTTGAACTCCTTGAAGTTGGCGCCCATCAACTTCATCGCATACATCGACGGGGCGTCACCTGGTGCCATCGGCGCGGCGTGCATCTCGCCGACAATCTCGAGTGGCGGTGCGATCACGTTCACCAGTACGGCAATGGCGGTCCAGAACAAGATGATCGGCACCGACAAGATGCGAAGCATGTGCGGAAGCAGCGGCCGCCGAGGGTGATCGGCGGATTCGGGTGCGGACACGCCATGTTTCATGCGGACTTCACCAGGCAGTAGGTCTGGGCGTTGACGCCATTTGCCGATTGCTCCTCACGGACGGTGCCATTGACGGTGACTCGGCAACCGATATGGTCGCCGCTCTGCTCACTGTCGCTACGGGCCATCAGGTTCGCACTGACGGTCGGCAACGTGGTGGACAAGGTGACCGACCACGGCAGCTGCGCGCTGACAGAGTGCACATGGGCGTCCGGATCGAAATAGCTGATCTCAGCTGAGCTTCCTGGTGTTCCGTAGACCTCGTACAACACGACCTTGGGGTTGAATTGCACAATCTCGATCCCGGCGCCCGCATTGGCGTTGAGATCCCGAGACGCGAAATGCCGGTGCAACCGTGTCACCACCAGCCCTGAAACCGCGAAGACCACGACGAGGATCAAGGGTATCCACACCCATCTGAGTGCTCGTTTCATCGGAATCGACTTCACCTCAACACCTTCCGCTGAGTGGCGGACCGCCCCACAGTCAGCCGACCTTGATCGAGCTCCCTCGCGCCGACCATTCCTCGCATGCACATCGGCAGCAGCCGGTCGATCGCAGACCCCACCGAGAACGGTGACGTTCGGGCATACATTCCTGCCGGGGCAACCGCACCGTCGAGAGCATTCCGACGTACCGTTACGTGCACACCGCGAAGCGTGTTACCGGACCAGCATGATATATATCATGTAGCCTATGTATTTTGCAATACCGAAAGTATCAGGCGCACAAGTTCGTCCGATACTCAGCCATGCGGTGTCGGGTAGTCGTCGTTCGCATAAGCCCCCAAAACGGAGCAGCAGGTACCGTTGCGCCGATCCCGCACGCGGCTAGCACGCCACTACGCCCCGTGATTGCTCGTCGATGTATCTATGTAATAGCTGCCGCCGGTTGGACATTGGCCACGCCAGTGATGAAGTAAGTCTATTCGTGGCGGCAGACTGTGGTCGCAGCTGAGAAGAAACCCAAATCCGCAGGTAAGGCGCTACTCCACGCCCCCATGCGAAGAATCCTGACTGGCAATCTCGAAAAGCCGCTTCAGGATCGGCCCCGACACATGGGCTGCGAGTTGCAACGCCGCCTGCTCGTCGGACGACAACGTGGCCAGCAGGTGGTCGAGGCGCTTACGCCGACCAGCAGTTCGCCTCGCCAACAACTCACGGCCGGCCTCCGTCAAACCCACCAGGGCCGCCCGTCCGTCGCCCGGATCGCTCAACCGTTGCAACAGTTCTTGAGATTCAAGACGCTTCACCAATTGAGTCATGGAAGGCTGACTCGTTCCTTCGAGTACCGCGAGCGTCGTCAAACGCATCGGGCCCTGACGATGCACGCGATTGAGCACCTGCGAAGCAGTAGAGCTCAATCCATCTCGATCCGCCAGATAGCGCATGGTCAAATCGGTAGCGGCATCCATCGTCTCACCGACTAGGTCAGCGCCTACGGATCTCCGCCGAGCACCCACCCAAACTTTATATCATACCGACTATATAATTCGCGGTAGCCCGCCGTGTTATGACGAGAGTGCCGGCTGCTCACTTGCCGATCGGTCGACCAGCCCTTCCGCTACCCTTCATCGTCGCTACCATGTCGCGCCGACCGCCCGCTAAGCTTCAACGATGAACGGTACGAGCTGGTCTGATACGTAAGATCATCGAACCCGCAATCGAATTGGGCGCGTCACTTGGGCCGGACCCGTCCCACGCGTCCGATCCGACGATGAGTTCACCAGCCACCAAGTCAGCGAGATCGTTGTCGTACCAACTTATCTGGAGCGTCGGTACTGGCGCGCCCTTGGGTTTGCGAATGTCCCCGAATTCACAAGCGCAGACATCGACGCACCGTCGACGTTTATCGCCGTGGCGCAAAACAATGTGATCGACCAAACCCAGGCTCTGCAATCGGCCAGGACATTGGGTCGGGCGGCCCGCGCGTCTCGCCACGTCACAGGTCGACGGAATGGTCAGGGTCCTCGACACGCCGGGTGCAAGCGGGCCCCAACGACAGACCGCTACTCGCGAGCTTGTTGGAGATGAAATTCCAGACCTGGAGAAATTGCTGCTCTACAGCTGGCGACGACACCTGACCGCTTTCCGGAGGCGAGACACCTACCGGAGTTGATCAGCGGAGTCGGGGTTTTCACCAGGTTCCCCCTTTCGAGTTCGTGACCTTTTGCCTCGTAGTTCGTAGAACCGCTCCAGTGGTCGCTTGGGGGACGTGTCGAGGGTGCAGGCCAGGGTGTTGAACGTAGCGGCGGAGTAGCACGGGGGACATCGGTGGTTGGCTGGTGGTGGCGCTGCTGCTGCATAGGCTTCTGTACGACGTGCGCTGCTTTGATGCGGTGGCGTTGACGGTGACCGGCGCGCACTTGACCGCCCCATCTGCGGGGCTATAGACCGACCGGTTTCGGAAATTCGGCCACGCCGCGTTCGGACCTGCAGCAGCGGCAACCGTTTACCCACCGCGGCGCCGATTCGACGAGTGATTCTTCGGGTAGCCGAAGGCTGAAGTCTTCACCAGAGAAGCAGTTCGCACTTCGCAGGGGCGGCCGGCTCAGCGGCGTCGGTTGGGCGCGGTATGACCTTGTCGGCCTGTAAGACGGCCTGGACCCGGTCGAGAGCAACTGCCACTTGAGCGATGGGACGGTGATCACGCATGCTCCGGTGGCTCGTGTTGCTGCGGCGCCGGTCGGCCAGTCTTCAGATGCGACACCAATTTATTTTGTGGCGCTGAGCATTTCGACTGCGGTGAGGTTATTGTCTTGCTGGAGTTTGGAGTGTCTGGCGTCGTCCATTGCTACTGATGCGACGGAGCACTTGTCGATTCCGGCGTCGTAGCAGCGATCGGTGTTTTGAGGGCCGTCGAGCTCGACGTTACCTGTGATTCTCTTGCGCTAAAAGGCACTCCACCCCTCAGTCGCCTCGGCGGCCAACCGTTAGCCGAACCTGCACGGCCACGAATCACGTTCGGCGCTCACGTGTTTCGCGGTGTTGTCCGGCTCACAGGCCGTCAGCGCGGCCATCGAGTCGAACCTGCAAGATCGATGCGCGTGTCTCGCTAATGACACCGCACACGACTCGACTGACACAAGCAGCCCACCGGCCGGAATATCATGAAGTGGTGGAACACCTGTCACCGCCTGAACGGGAGTATGTGCCCTTACCGCGGGGCTACCACAACCTGTCTCGCGAGGAAGTTGTGGCGTCCCAGCGTGGGCGGCTCCTCATCGCGGCCGCCGAAATAGCCGCCGAGAAAGGCTATCTCGACACCACGGTCGGCGACATTCTCACACGGGCGAAGGTGTCCCGGCTGACGTTCTACGAACAGTTCGCGAACAAGGAAACATGCATCATCGCGGCGTACGAAATGGTCGCGGCAGAGGTCGCGAGCCGAGTCCAGGAGGCGCTCGCCACCGACTACGACCTGGTAGATCGGGCCGACCACGCAATCCGCGCATACCTGGAAGCGCTAGCCGAGAAACCCGTGCTAGCGCGCTTCTTTTTGGTCGAGGCAACCAGCGCAGGAGCGCGGCTGCGGCAACGACGACTTGCCACTCAACAGTCGGTGGCCAATCTGATCGCGGCACAGTTTGGTGCATCGACGGACGGCCAGCGCACGGCGTGCGAGGCACTGGTGGGTGCCGTCGTTGCGCTCGTCTCCGCGCGCATGATGACCGACGGACCAGAAGCAGTGCTGGCGTTGCATCAGCCCATCCTGAAGCTGGCGACAGCCATCTGGAAAGCGTTTCCGCAGCTGTAGCGCGCCATCCCAACTTGTAGACAGCGCTGTTTATAGATAGTACGGTCGGCGTGTGATCTGCGATGCGGCGGCCGATGCCCTGCGTTGGCCCTCGCTGACCTTTCCGATGGGGTCCTCACGCATGTCTCCGACGAGGTCTGTCCACGCCCCGGACGTCGGGGTGATCTCGAGCGGAATCCGAACCCCATCACCGACCACTAGATACCCGTCGAGTGTGAACCTCTTTGCGCCTGCCCGACCATTCAATCCAAGCGGTCCTGATTACCGAGCTGCTGGTCTCGATTGCCTGTACACCGAAGGGCCCAATATGCCATTTCCGAGCCGCATCGCGATGATCACTTGCGTCGACCGTGAAACGGTCCGAGCGCTAAACAAAAGCGGCACAGAAGTTCTGGCCGCTTCCGTCGACCCGTGTGGACTCGCTGAGACCGTGCCCACGTGCACGTCTGGTGTCGGGCCGGCCGGCCAGGCCGACACCGACCGCGGGGTGGATACTCGTCGACGGGGACGCCCACGGCTACAGATGGCAGTCTTCTCGGCAAGTGTGCACGGACGTCGACAGCGCCAGTTGCAACCACCTAAAGCTTTGAGACCCAATCAGCTCCGCGTGTGGCTGCTCGCAGTCCTCACTCTTGCATGTCTTGGTCCCGCAGCGATCCTCGCAGCAGGTGTCGCCGCAGCAAGCACCGGCTCCTCGCAGACCAGCGCGCCGAAGCCACCGGCGCCACACGCACCCTCGGCTGAGCACCAGAAATCAAGTGCCGCGAACACATCTGAACACACCGACACAGAATCGCCAACGTCAGCACGGACGGGCCACACGATCGCGAACCAGCACGCCCGCTCGGCGCAGGTCGCCGCCGTTTCGGCCCGAACCGCAGCCGCCGCGACCCTGAACGCCGCCACTGGGCGGACATCGCCCACTAGCACGTCCGGCTCGCAGGCTCCGCAGTCGGCGAACACGCACATCATTCCTGCGGCCGCGTCGCCCGCCGTGAAGCCGACCTCTGCTTCGCTCCCATCTAGCGTGACGGCGGCACCGGCGGTCGTGCCGAGCTCGATCACCAGCGCAGCCGCCGCCACTGCCAGCCCGACGATCACCCCCGCCGCGTCCAGCCCGACGACCTCGGCGGTCGGCACGCCCAGACCGGCGACGCTGATCAATCTGATTGGCTCGGTGATAATCAACGCGCTGGGCGCGGTGTTGAACTTGGTTGAAGGGCCCCCGGTGCTCCCACCCAGAAGCACCGTCACAGAGAAGACGTCCACACTGCAGCTGCCGTGCAGTGGGAGCGCCTGCACGGTCACGGCGGATTGGTATTTCCCGACCGGTTCTGATCCGCAGGGGTTGATCTACTTACAGCACGGCATCCTGGCCAATGCGCCCATGTATAGCTACACCGCAGCTGCCCTGGCCGAACGGACCGACAGCATCGTGGTGGCCCCCACAATCACCTCCAATTTCTTTGCCCCCGATGCGCTGTGGCTGGGCGGCGCCCCGATGCAGGAAGCGGTGGCCGATCTGTTTGTTGGCGACCGCGCAGCGCTGACAGCCAGCGCCTCAGCGGCGGCCGGGCACTCCATCACGCTGCCGCAACGTGTTGTGCTCGTTGGGCATTCGCTCGGTGGCAGTCTCGCACTTGCCGTCGCCGCGGACATGGTCGCCAACGGTTCGATCGGCAGCCTGGCCGGGGTCGTGATGCTCGATGGAGGGACGATCGACCCCACGCAGATGTCCACGGCCCTGGCCGAAATACCCGCCAGTGTGCCGATCGACCTGATAGCCTCGCCGCCGTACTTCTGGAATTCCTACGGCGGCATGAGCACCCTGTTGAACGCCGCACGCCCAGGCCAGTTCAACGGTGTGGAACTGGTCGGCGGCAAGCACATCGACGGTCTCCAGGGCGGAAACGCGCTGCTGCAGTGGGGTGAGTACCTGGTCGCAGGGTTCTCCGAGCCGCAGAACGTTCAGGCGGTTCCAACCCTAGCCTCGGGGTGGATCGCCGACATGCTGGAGGGAACCCACAACGGCATCTACGCTGCGCCCGGGCAGACCATTCAGATCCCGACCAGCGCAGGGACCGCCGATGCCATCGCGCTTCCCGCCCCAGCAATCTCGATGTCGCCTATTGACCTCTTCTTCCAAGCACTCAACAACTTTCTAGAAGCCCACTTGTACAACATCGAACCCACATCGGGATTCACCCTGATATAACGACACCCACCGCTCCCTGGCTGACAACCGGCGCTGACATGTTGTGCGACGGGGGAGCGGTGGTATCGATCACGTTGCAAGACAAATTATTAGCGTCCCACAGTGCCTGATGGCGGCAGAGTGTAGCTATTCGTCTTTGGTCTGGGCGGCGGCGTAGCTATGGGCAGCGTTGATGCGTTTGGGGCCATCACTATCAATCATGAGGACCCACGGCCGTTCGCATCCGGCGGGTGGGGTGCGAATATTTAGGAACTGATTGCGTTGATGCGCCTTCTTCGGCGGCACCGTTCTTCCTCGCGTCGCCTCTCTGTAGGGAGTGGTCTTCCGATCAGAAAACCCTGACCTGTCCTTCGAGCGCCGGCACGGTGTCGGGCAGCTTGTAGGTCTTGATGCCGTTGCGGAACATCACGTTTTCGCGGGCGTGTTCGGGCAGGTGCTTGACCAGCCAGCGGGGGTCGTCGAAGGTCCAGTGCGGGTAGTCGCTGGAGTACAGCAGGATCTTGTCGCACTCCATCCATTCCAGCGCTCTGGTGAGCTCGGTCTTGTCTTCGGGGTAGTCCAGTGGCTGGGTGGTGAATTTGATGTGGTCTTTGACGTATTCGGAGGGTTTGCGTTTGATGTCGACCCAGTTCTTGCGTTTTTCGTAGATGGCGTCCATGCGCCACATCAGGGGCAGGATCCAGGTGAAGGCGTGTTCGACGAACACGATGCGCAGGGTGGGGAAGCGGTCGAAGACGCCGTCGAAGATCAGGCTCATCACCTGGTTGGCCGCCAGCAGTGAGTAGGTGACCATGAAATCGTGGTTGTAGCTGGGGAATCCGACCGGCGGAATGGGCAGCTCTTCGAAATGGCTGCGCGACAGGTGGCAGGCCACGGTGATGTCGTGCTTGGTGGCTGCTGCCCAGACCGGGTCGTACATCGGGTCGCCCCACGACGGGCGGCGTTCGGCCTTGATGAGAATCTGCGCCATGTACGGGTGTCCGGCCCACTTCTCGATCTCGGCGGCGGCCAGGTCCGGCGCCTCGATGGATGCGCAGATGGAACCGCGCCAGCGCTCGTGCCAGTTGTTGTGGCTGTCCAGCCAGTGATTGGCCTGCCAGGTGTTCAGAGCCTGGCTCATCGCGTGATCAGCGCCGGCCAGCCGGGCAGGATATGCGCCCGGCTCCAGGATTGCGATATCCGCCCCAGCGTCCATGATCAACTGTTTGAACGCGAAATCCGGGTCACTGCAGGCAAATTCGCCGTCGGGTGGAAAGGCGTCGACCCGCATGGCGTAAGAGTGCGCGTAGTCCGGGGCGTCGTAGTAGATCAGGTCGCCGTATTCGTGCGACAGGAAATATTTCGAGCGCCACGGCTCGGGGATGTAGTCGACGAGTTCGCCGCGTTTGGGCACCGGGTGCACGTCGGAGTCGACGCAGCGCACTGCGATTCGTTCGGCGGCCGGTATCCGCGGACTGGTGGTGATCGTCATGACCTCTACTTTGCGACGGCGATGGACTTGGCGACGGCGATGGCGATGGACGTTTGGCTCGTCGCCTGACTGCACCACGTTCACTGCTCTGCGAGCAGTTCCCGCAGTAGGTCTGTGGTGCGTTGTCTGGATTGGGCGCGCTGCGATCTGTCGTGTCCGACGGCGATGGGTTGGGCCCAGATATCGGTGGCTCCCGCATCGAGCAATTCGCACAGCTGTCTTCGCACTGATGCTTCGGTGCCGACGATGGCGACGTCGGCCGGTGAGGTGCCGCCGCCGGTTTCGATAATGCGTTGGTAGTTGGGCATTTGCGCGTACATCCCCGCGGTGGCTTGGGTTGCCGAGCGGGCTTCTGCTTCGTCGTCGTGGACAGCGACAGGCAGCCCGGCGACGATCCGCGGTGCAGACCGGCCCGCGTCGGTCGCTGCCGCGTGGATCGCCGGCGCGATGTGGGTGGCAATGGCCTTGGCCGATGCCATCCACAACACAGTGCCGTCGGCGATGGCCCCGGCGATTCGCAGCATCCGTGGCGAGAGCGCCGACAACAGAACCTGCACGGGATTGGTAGGGACGGCGGCCCGGCCTGCAGTATGCGCGCTCCAATCGCGACCGGTGAAATCGACCTGTTCGCCGCGCAGCACCGCAGTGATGATGGTGAGGTATTCCTCGGTGTTGCGGCCCGGGTGATCGTAGGGCAGTCCGTATACGTCGTGGACCACTGTGGCATGCGAAGGCCCCAAGCCGAGGGTGAATCCGGGCCGACCCATGGCGTCCGCGGCCGCGGTGACCCGGTTGGCCTGCAGCAGCGGGTGACAAGGGTAGGTCTGCAGCACTGCGGTGCCCAGTTCGATCGTCGAGGTTTCCCGCCCGGCAATTGCCATGGCGGTCAACGGATCTGCTGCAACATTGCTGGCGTACCACAGCGACGTGAAACCTTGTTCTTCAGCCGTGCGGGCTTGGTTGACGATCGATTCCAGCGTCGACCCTCCGCCGGTGAGGCCGATGCGCATCAGGGCTCCGTCGGGAACAGTTGCTGGTATCGGGCCATCAGGGCGGGGATGTCGTCGTCCATGGTGAGTTCGAACGATTTGAACAACCGCGCCAGGATGTCATAGCCGCCCGCGGTGAACACCAAATCGAGTAGCTGGCGGGTATCGAATTCAGTGGCCAGCACCTGCCAGGTCGCAGCACTGATACCGCCGTCGACGATCATTTCGTCGACTGAGCGCAGCAATGCCGATTCGAACTCGCTCCACAACGGCGATTCCGGCCCGTAGGCAACCCGGCCTGCCTCTTCGTCGCTGATCCCCGCGTCGCGGGCGACGAAAAGATGTTGGTACCACTCATAACTGGACTGCCGTACCGCGGCGACCCGCAGCACGACCAGCTCGCGCTGCCGCTCGGTGAGAGTGGTTCCGAGCAGCAGATGGCCGTTGAAGGTGAAGTAGGCGCGCGCCAGGTCGGGGTGGTGGGCCAGTGTTCCAAGAGTGTTGAGTGCCTTGGGCCGGTCTTTGGTGGGCAGTGGCTGATGCCGGGGATTGGGTGGGCGCAATGCGGTCATCGCCGTGCGGAATTCGGCCGAGAATTCCTTGGGCGGCAGTGGATCTATACGTGCCATGGCTTTACAGAACCCTTCCTCCGTTGACACCGACCACTTGGCCGGTGATGTAGCCGGCGGCCTCCGAGCACAGGAATGCACAGGCCGCGGCGATGTCGTCGGGTTGGCCGATGCGGCGCACCGGGGTGTTGGCTTCGGCCGCCTGCACTCCGGGCCCCAGGAACCCGCGGTCTTCGCTGCGTCGCAGCATGGGCGTGTCGATGAACCCCGGCGGAATGGTGTTGACGGTGATGCCGCGCGGACCTAGTTCCTGGGCAAGGGCTTTGGTGAATCCGACGACGCCGGCTTTAGCCGCCGAATAGTGCACCATCAACGGATTTCCGGTCTGGGCGCTCGACGACGAGATGTTGACGATGCGCCCCCATCCCGCGTCGAGCATGTGTGGGACCACTGCCTGGCAGCAGTCGAAGGTACCGGTCAGATTGACCGCGAGGATCTTTCGCCAGCTGTCAGCGGTGATCGACAGAAACTTCTCAAACCCGTCCAGACCGGCATTGTTGACCAGGATGGTCGGCGACCCCAACTCGCCGGCGGTGGTTTCGACGGCTGCATCGATGGCAGCGCGGTCGGTGACGTCGACCTGCATACCGATCGCGCGATTCCCTTGCGCAGCAATCTTTTCAGCGCCTGCCGTTGCAGCGTCGGCGTCGAGATCGAAGATGGCCACCGCGGCACCCTCGGCACTGAGGCGCTGGGCGATGGCCAGCCCGATCCCGGAGGCGCCGCCAGTGACGATCGCCGTCGGCTGGGCACTCCAACACGGAAAGGAGCTCATGTAATGGCTTCCTCGCCGACCAGCGTGGTGCGGTGCATCAGCCGGCGCGAGGTGGGCTCGTACGGGATGGCGCGGTGCAACATGCCGGTGTTGTCCCAGACCACCAGATCCCCGACCCGCCACTGGTGATGTAAGACGAACTGGGGCTGGGTAGCCCAGGCAAGGACCTCGTCGAGCAGCGCACGACTGTCGTCGGCATTCATCCCGACGATCTGCCCGGCGGTGGCACCGATCAACAGCGACTTGCGCCCGTCGCGGCGTCGCCACACCAACGGGTGCTCGCGCGACGGGGCCCGGTCCCATTTGGCCCGCTGCTCCGGGGTGGGTGTCGGGTTGAGCAACAGCTGCGACGCCGTCACGCTGTGCACGACGCGAAGGCATTCAAGTTCGTCGCGCCTGCCGGCGGGCAGAGCCTCGAAAGCCGCGTAGGTGGTGGCAAATTCGGTGTCGCCGCCCTCATCGGCAATTTCCCGAGCGGTCAGCAGGGTCGCCTTCTGCGGGATCTGGTCAGTCAGACCGTCGGTGTGCCAGAAGATGGTGCTGCGCCGCAGCCCGGCCAACGCACTCTTGGACGGGTCGAGTGTGACCGGTGAGATCTCTGGAAAGTCCGGGTGCCCACCGGTACTGGCCACCACAACCTCGCCGAGCCGGCGGGAGAACGCCACCAGGTCGGCGTCGGTGATGTGGGCTTCGCGGTAGACCACGACCCCGTGGCGGTCCAGTAGCTGTTGGCAATCCCGAGCCGCATTTGGTGCCAAAAAGTCGCTGCTGGTGTAGCCGGTGACCTGTACACCGATAGCCTCAGAAATCGGGCTCATGGCAATGGTCATGGATTAATCCTTTGTAGCAGTAGGTAGTTACGGTATTTCAGTTAGGCTGATGGCCTGCCGGGGACATGCCGCGACGGCTGCTTTTACGACGTCTAGGTCGCTACGATCGGGTTGCTCG
This sequence comes from Mycobacterium sp. OTB74, assembly GCF_029892685.1. Classification (GTDB taxonomy): domain Bacteria; phylum Actinomycetota; class Actinomycetes; order Mycobacteriales; family Mycobacteriaceae; genus Mycobacterium. Next base: position 22,629 of record NZ_JARXVD010000030.1, read on the forward strand.
GAGCAGGCGGCGATCTCGTCGTCGCCGAGGTCGAAAACGTCCGGCGCGAGCTGAACACACAGGCCGTGCCCTTCACACGACTGCGGGTCGATCTGGACTCGTACTGATGACGTGGCCACCATGGTCAGACCGTGGTGAATTCGAGATGCAGGTCGCTGAGCCCCCGGATGATGTAGGTCGGATCGTGCCTGAACCGACGCGCTCCTGTCGGCCCGTGGTGCTCATCGGAGAGGGTCAGCGATGTGGTGCGGTCCAAGAACCGTTCGATCGTCACTCGCCCTTCTGCCCGGGCTAGTGGGCCTCCTGGGCAGGAATGCACACCCCGTCCGAACGCGATGTGTTCACGCAGATTCTCGCGGTCAAGGCGGAAGGTTTCTGGGTCCGGGAATTTGCGCGGATCCCGATTGGACGCCCCGGGGTGCAGCATGATGGTCGTCCCTGCCGGGATGTTCACGCCGCCAACAGAAGTGGTCTTCTGGGTCATCCGGAAGTCGCTCATGGTCGGACTCTCCAACCGCAACACCTCCTCAATAAACGCCGGGATCTGGCTGTGATCGGCGCGAAGGATGGCCTGAAGATCCTGGTTTTCTGCCAAGAATCGCAGTGAGGACGCCATCAATCGTGCCGAGGTGTCCTGCCCGGCACCGAACAGGAACGTGGCCAGACGTACGACCGACTCTGTATCGGGCAGTGTGCCGTCCGGATAAGTGGAGGTGGCCAGGGCCGTCAGCACATCGTCGCGAGGCTCGCGGCGGCGATCCTCGATATACCCGCCGAAGGTCTCGTACATGTACTCCAACGGGTTCTCGGGTAGTGGTGAATCACCACCGAGTGCGGCCACATGTTGGCCGGTGAAGATCTTGCGGAAGTGATCGCGGTCCTCGGGCGGCACGCCTAGTAGGTCGGCGATCACCATGGTGGTGAAGGGTTTCCCGTAGTCGGCCACCACCTCAAATCGGCCCGTGTCGATGAACGCGTCGATGCATGCATCGGCAATTCCCGCATACTGGTCTTCGTTCTCTTTGAGCCTTTTTGGCGTCATCAGGCGGCGCAACAGGAAGCGTTCAGCCTCGTGGTCGGCGCCGTCTTTGGTAACCATGAACTCGTTGAACACCCAGTGCTCCCGGTTAGCCTGCACGGCATCGGTGATGTCATCGGCACCGGGTTCTACCGGAAACGGAGGGAAGGGTCCCCCCATCGCGTTACAAGATGAGAACGCCGCATCGTTGCGGTACACCTCGACCGCCTCGTCATATCCGGTCACCGCCAACACACCAGGCTGCGCGATCGAGGCAATCGGGCAGCGCGATCGCAGCTGATCGAAATACGGATACGGGTCGTTAATGACCTCTTCGCTTGTGAAGATGTCCGCCTGGTCCAGACCGTTAGTCATGGAACCTCCTCGTCAATTGCATAGCAACATCAGGCCTGAAGTTATCAGGCGGTTGCCTAATTACTGAGCTGGCATATGCTTAGCACCCCGCCCGGCGCCGGTCAAGGTGGTACGGGATTGAACGGGCACCGACGGCAGGAGGCATAAGCATGGCCACATCAAGTAAGGCAGGTGCGCGCGACACCGGCACCCGCGAGAAGCTGCTAGATGCGTGCGCGGAGATCATGCTCGTGGAAGGCTATGCTGCGGCTACCTCACGGCGCGTTGCGGAGAAAGTCGGCGTCCAACGCGCGGTCGTCTACTACTACTTTCCGACTATGGATGAGCTGTACCTGGCCGTCCTCAAACGCGGCACCCAAGCCAGCTTGGACACACAACGCAAAGCGCTGGCGTCGGATAAGCCGCTCCATGCGTTGTGGGACATCACCAGCGACCCGCGCGGCGTGCAGCTCGTCATGGAGTTCATGGCTCTCGGCAATCATCGAAAAGAGATCCAGGCCGAGCTTGCCGCTGGTGCCGAGCGCTTCCGCGAGGCGCAAGTCGCTGCCCTCACCTTCATCCTTCGCGAACACCAAGGCAACGGCCAGCTCCCGCCGGAAGTAGTCTCGGTTCTTATCGCGGCCGTCGGCCGACTCCTGGTCCTCGAAACCGGCCTAGGCATCACAACCGGCCACGACAAGACCATTGAACTCGTCAGCGAGTACCTCGACCGGTACGAAGTATCTCTCACTAAGGCAAGCAAGGGCGACCCACTCGTAGGGCAATAGCAGCTAGGCGCTCGCCTAGTTTTCCTGCCGCCGACGGGTTAACATCACGCGGTTCGATTAGCCGCGGCACCGCGCGTCGCGGCGCGCCCCATCACCAGACAGGGAGCTGGCATGATTCAGATCGAGAACACCGAAGGAAGGCGGGTAGCGGTAATCACCGGAGGTGCCTCTGGTATCGGACCCGCCGTCGGCGCTCACCTGGCCCGCGCCGGTCACTCCGTCGCTCTGTTGGATCGCCAAGGCGACATGGTGCACGCCGCGGCAAGAGAACTCGCCGCCGCCGGCGCACGCACAATCGGCATCGAAGTCGATGTGACAGATCGCGATTCAGTCCACCGCGCCATCGACCGCGTCCGCGACGAACTCGGCCCTGTCGCCATCATGGTCACCAGTGCCGGCATCGACGTCGGTATCCCTGTGCCCATCACCGACATCACCCCAGAGCAATGGAATCACCTGCTCGCGGTCAACCTCACCGGCACATTTACCTGTATCCAAGCCGCTATACCCGACATGCAGGCTGCAGGCTGGGGGCGCATCGTGACCATCTCCTCATCCAGCGCACAATCCGGCGCTCCGCAGCGTGCTCACTACGTGGCGTCCAAGGGTGGTGTCATCGCATTGACCAAAGCGCTAGCATTCGAGCTTGCGCCACAGGGGATTACGGTCAACACTATCCCGCCGTCCATTGTCGACACGCCGATGGCGCGCGCCGGCGTCGCAGTCGGAACGGTGCCCGACCTCGACATCCTGGCCACCATGGTCCCTCTGCAACGAAACGGCACACCCGACGACATCGCCGCAGCAGTCGCCTTCCTCTGCTCAGAAGGCGCTTCCTACATCACCGGCCAAGTTATCGGCGTCAACGGCGGCATGTATATCTGATGCTGGACCGCAATCTTGGTACCTCGGTCGACAAGTAACGGCCTGGTCAATGCGTGGTGTGACCGCCCCAGCTTGATGATGGGTGCCGCTGATCACCAGCCGATCACTCCTGTTACAGTCGCGGCGTGTGTAGATCCGTTGCCGCCCAAGGAATTCTCCGCTGAGTTCCGTACAGCGATGACCGCTTTGCACCCGCCCAATCCCTGGCATCAGCCACTGACGGCCTGACAGAATTGAGCGTTGTCGATACTGCGTCGGCCGATCCGCGCGCGAGTGCCGATCGAACCTCGAACGTCTGGCTGCATCGGACAGTGTGCTTCATGAGCCATGTCGCAGCTTCGCTGTGGCAACATCGGCGAACATGCGGGTGGTGGTGCAGCGAGTGACGTCAGCGCGGGTATCGGTCGACGGACAGACCGTGGGTCAGATCCGCCCGGAGGGGCAGGGGTTGGTGGTGCTCGTTGGCGTCACCAATTCCGACGATGTCGAGGTCGCGCGGACGATGGCGGCGAAGATACATCGTCTACGGATACTCGACGGCGAACTCAGTGCCGCGGACGTTGAGGCGCCGATCCTGGTGGTCAGCCAGTTCACGTTGTATGGCGACACCACCAAGGGGCGACGGCCGTCGTGGAATGCAGCAGCGCCGGGGCCGGTGGCCGAGCCTCTGGTAGACGCCTTTGTTGCTGCGCTGCGCGAGTTGGGTGCCGAGGTGGCGACCGGTGTTTTCGGGGCCCATATGCAGGTGGAACTCGTCAACGACGGGCCGGTGACGGTGCTGCTGGAGCTGGCATCGTCATGATGCCGCTGTTGTAGCTTTTCGCATTCCTCGAGGAGCTCACAATCCTGCGCCGGCGCTTGCGATCGACGAAAGAGGTTGGCGGCGAGGCATTCTTGGTCTCGTTCGCAGGCTCTGGAGTCTTTCGGACGGCCAGCCGCGCCGGACGCGCCAGGTATCGCAATGTGAAATATGATGCGGTGCTGTGCTTCTCGTATGCGGTTGGTACAAGCAGATCGGGACCAAATGGCTTCTTGCGACCGAGATCGTCGCGCGGCACTGGTTCTAGCAGGTCGACATAGTTGGGTGCTATCGGCGGTGGCGTCGTTCCGCTCCCTCGGGTACGGTGTTTGCCCGTTCATCGGCGGCTTGCTGCTAGGTGCATGCGGACGGCCATGAGGCAGACGCCGAGGGCGTTCTCGCCGGCTAGTCCGCGGTGCTCGTCGCAGGTGCAGTTCCCCCAGGTTTGGTCGTGCCACGTGTTGCCTTCGATGAGCAGACTTCCTGTTGTTGCGATGAGCTTGTCGGCCAGTTCGGGGTTGTGGGTGAATTTGGCGATGAGGATCTCTTCCATGAGCCTGAAACGGTGTTGGTCCCAGTTGGCGAGTTGTGTTGCGGTGCGGCCGATCTGCTGGGCATGGGTAGGGACTGATGCTGCGAGGATCGCCGCGACAGCGCCGGCGTCGGTGGTTCGGGCGGCCATGTAGGCGTGCTCGCTGGTGGGGAAGTGGTGCCCTCGGTGCGGTGTGACCGCTGGGTAGAAGTTCGACAGGAAGTAGTGGTCGCCGCGAAACCTGTCGATGACCGGTAGCTGAACGTCATCCGTGGTGGCCATGGTCCGAAGATATGACGCGGGTCCGACAGGATCCGACCAGCGCAGCAACGGCAGCCGCTGTGTCAACGTTCGGCCACCGAATACGGGTGCGTCGCCTACACCATGAACAATGCTTCGCATTCGTGGGCCGGCGGCCGTGGCACGGACCAACAGAGCGCGGTCCACGATGCCCCCCTGCATGAGCCGGTTCCGATTTCGATCCGCCGAGGCCGTGCCCCGCTGGGCCGCCCGCGACGGAATTGTCGACCCATCGCCTCCTCATGGCGCCACCGCGAGCATTTGTCTCCAGCCAACTCTGGCTAGCTCGGGGTGTCGGTGGCGGGGTAGTAGTCAGGCCTTCTGTGTCGGGCAGCTCTGAGGGTGTCTCTCCAAATGTGACCGCCATCACTGTCGAGATGTGTCACCTTTCACCGTACGGGCGGTGTCTATGGTGCGGAACCTATTCCGGGAAGGGGTTGCGGTGTGAGTCATGCATCGGTCTTTAGTGAATACAAGCCGCTGCTATTCACGATCGCCTACGAGATTTTGGGGACCGTGGTCGATACCGAAGACGTGCTGCAAGACAGCTACCTTCGATGGAGCGAGGTCGACCTCAACTCGATCAACGATCCGCGTGTCTATCTCGCTCGGATCGTCGCGCGGCAGGCGCTCAATCGACTTCGCACGACTCGCCGACGCCGAGAACTATATGTCGGCAGCTGGTTACCTGAGCCCTTTGTGACCGCTTCTGACGTCTCCTCCGACGCCACGCTCGCGGAGGCGGTTTCGATGGCGATGATGGTTGTGCTCGAGTCACTCGGCCCGGACGAACGCGCCGTTTTCTTGCTGCACACCATATTTGGTTTCAGCAACGCAGAGATCGCCGAATTTACCGGCAAGTCCGAGGCTGCTGTGCGCCAGATCGCGCATCGCGCTCGCACACACGTAAATTCGCGCCGCCAAAAATTCAACCCCACGCCTGAGGACGCTGACGAGATCATCACGCGCTTTCTGATGTCTGCGAACACCGGCGACTTTCAGGGATTGATGGACGTGCTCGCACCCGATGTGGTGCAGATATCGGATGGAGGCGGTAAAGCAGCCGCAACCCGTAAACCGCTCGTCGGCCGCGAGCCTGTCGCGCGGTTCGCCATGGGTGTCGTCCGCGTCACTGCGCCCGGCCTGCGCGCGGAGTTCACGCGGTGCAATGCCATGCCCACCGTGGTGTTTCGACGCGCGGGCACACCGACTCAAGCGTTGTTGTTCGACATCGCCGATGGGCAAATCCACGCCATCTATGCCGTGCGAAATCCAGACAAGCTCGGCAACACCAGCCACCACCAAAACCTGACTCGCTGAAAGGAATTGCGAATGGAAATCATCGCCGGCGACCACACCGCCGCGGCACACAACGATCGGATCAACTGGCGTTTCGATGGCACTGGCGCCGGGCACCTTATCCACGAATCGATCGTGTCGACAAGGGAGTCCGGGAAGTGAGTCCTGCGACGACCGTGACAGTGATCGGCGGTGGCCTGGCGGGGCTAACCGCAGCGATCTCGTGCGCTGAGCAGGGCGCAGCCGTGGTGCTGCACGAGGCGCACAGCACGCTCGGCGGTCGCGCCCGCAGCACCCCCGCTCCGTACATTGCCAACGACGGCACTCACGCGTTCTACGACGGGGCGCCCTGGCGGTGGTTGGCCGGACGCGATCTGGTCCAGCCAGTGCACCGGCTCGGCCTTCGCCAGCTATGCCGCGTTCGTTTCCGCCATGGGGGCCGACTGCACAAAGCCCCGCCGGCCAGCTTTATCGCGATGGTGACCGTTGGGCGTGGATATCGCGCACCTGTCGAGGTCAGCTTTCGGGACTGGGCCAGCGGACGATTCGGCGAGACAGCATGTCGTGCCGCCGAGGGCGTGGTGGGACCAGCCATCTATGACGCTAACCCTGGCCGGCTGTCAGCAGCCTTCGTGTTCGAACGACTCCTGCGGGTGACAACCCCAAGCTGCCCACCAACTACGCGCTATCCACGCGGCGGCTGGGCAGCGGTCGTCGAACGCATGGAATGCCGGGCCAAATCGTTGGGCGTGCGCATCGAAACCAATTCCCGTATCACCAATTTGCCCGAATCCGATTCCGTCATCGTTGCGACATCACTGGAAGCTGCGCGGGTGCTGCTCAACGATGACACGCTGCGCTGGGAGGGTGGACGAGCCGCGCTGCTGGACACCGGGCTACTGCACTCCAAGCGGGACCCGTTCGCGGTCTTCGACTGCGACGGGGGCGCCATGATCGAACGCTTCACGAGCCAAGATCCCACGCTAGCACCCGCCGGCCACGCCCTGTTGCAGGGTCAAATACCGCTGCGGCCCAACGAATCCAAAGCCGACGGCCTGACGCGCCTTGAGTCGGTGTTCGATTTGGCATTCCCCGGGTGGCACGAGCGGGTCACCTGGCGCCGTGACCAAATCGCCAACAACCGAACAGGGGCGCTCGACCTGCCCGGCTATACCTGGCGCGACCGACCCGCGGTCGATCGAGGCGACAACCGCTACCTCATCGGCGACGCTGTAGCGGCCCCCGGGCTGCTCGCCGAGGTGTCCATCAGCAGCGCCCTCAGTGCCAGCAAGCTTGCTTGTCGCAAGCTCCAGACCTTGTGAATTCGCCGCGATACGCAGGCTCCAAGGTACGTGCCGCCGTTGTGATCACTGAGATACAGGCAAAATCGCGTGGGCGCCGATGATCGTGTCGTGTGTGTCGGTGTAGGGCACGCTGCCCTTGTCCAGTACCGCGAGAAACAGCGCGTCGGTGTTGGGGTCGGCGGATGAAGGCGCCGCGATGGCAATCGCGAGTGCCGGCATCACCAGAAGGGTTGAATAACGCACCCAGGAGTGGAATCAGAACACACTGAGCACTTTTCGGTTGCCGAGCGGTTCACCGAGCCGGACATCGAGGCCGGCGATGTAGGCAAGATCGGTGTGAATGGGTCCGGTGCCGGGTTTCCCGCCGATGTGAAGCGTCACTTCGACTCTAGAAGGATCTTCAACCACCGTGGCATGCGCACCCGTGACGTCGGGCGAGGTCAGTTCGAAGTAGATGCGCAGCGCGTCAGGGTTGTGATCGAGGCGGCTCCACGATTCGAATTGCACCTTGCGGCTATCAACGATGTCTGGGTCGTCATCGACAACGATCACGGGCTCTTTTGGTTCTTCGGATGGGGTTGTCGTCGTCATTAACTCGTCCTTCTGCGTAGGGTCGAGTGGAGCTTGCATTGCTCACGGTAAACCTGTGTGGGGTCGGTGCGGGGCGATCTGCACACAGTCGCAGGAATCTGACCGACCCCACTTCACTACCAGACACTTCTCGGCGGCGTATTGCGAAGCGACGTCACCATTTTCACGAGTCAAACAACGCCGCAACTGCGTTCAAGGACCGAAATGATCTTCATCCGGCGGGGATCCCGAAACTTGGTTCTTCAAATGCTCCATCGGCGCTCTTAGATGCTTGGCCTCCTCGTAGCTTGGGGCGTGGTTTGCATTTGGATGCAGCGATCGCGGTCAGGGCGGCAGCAGCCCGCGTGACCGAACTGGCATCGGGTGTCCACCGGCGTCGCTGGGGGACACACGGCCGGTGTGCATCATGTACGCGGCACCACGATGGCAGGGGAAGGGGCCGGACGTTGAGGATCCGTTGAGACGGCCTCGATAGCTTCTGCCCACAAGCATGTATACGTCACGAATCGATTCGAGGAGCTCGGCCATGACGATTCACCGCAGCAGTGGCTTGAGGGAATGGTGGGGCGAGGTACTGTCCCTCCACGATGCGGCTGTCATCAGTCGACACCCGACGATCGTCGAGGCGCACTGACCGCCTATTTGTACAGCTTCCCGATGTCGCGGCTCACCTTCCATATGCCAGCCAGGACTGTCAACACGAGCACGGCGAGGGCGATCCAAAAGATCGCGGGACTGGTGTCGGCTTTTTGCGAGAAGATGACATTGGCGAGCGCGCACCCTGCTAGCGCGAGCGCTGAGACGAACGTGACGAGGGCATCGCCCAGCGCGCCGCGGTTGCTCGGGTGGGTTATCGCTTTGACTCGTCCGGCATCGTGGAATTCCAACGAGATGTGGTCATCCGTGCTGTCGGGTTCCTTGAGTCTTTCGTAATCGGCTGGCGCTAAATAGATCCCGACGTTATCGGGGCCGCCTTCGACGACGGACTTGAGGAGTAGCGCTGGTTCGGTGCGGCCTTTGCGTTGCACGAGCAGCAGCCGCGCTACCTCACCGTTGCGGTTGATCGCTCCCTTCGAGAAGCGGATCTGGCCCTGGTCGGCGAACTCGGCGTTGCCGAAGGCGTCCCCGCTCGTCCAGGCCGAGTGTTTGGTTGTCATCGGGCGACCCCCACGGGTACCGGAGCCGCTGTTGGCTCCCGGAACCCCATACCGATCGCATACAGCGACGCCAGCACCAGCAGGCCGGGCTCGGTGCCGGCGACGATGTCGAGGCGCTTGAACGGCTGGAAGTCTGGGTCGACATCCCAGGCATAGGCATTGAGCCCGATCGCATCTGCCAGCAGGAGAAAGTCGATCGGCCGGCCGCCCGGCTGGTTGGCCTGCAGCCAGTCCTTCATCCTGACTACCGGATAGATTTCGGCCATCCATGCCTCTAGTTGTGTTGTTAGCCAGCCGCGCAGCTGGTCGATCATGCCGTCGCGCTCGCGTTCAGCCAGAACATCGGCATTGTCTGATCCGGTCACCGTTGCGGCAATCGGTCTGTTCTGCAGCTCCTCGGTGTAGCCGTCGCGCAACGCCTCATGTAGTGAGTCCCCGACCGTAGTCAGGTACTGTTCGCGCGCGTCTGTGTCCCTGCGCAGCTCGAAAAGGACGGCTACGGCGGTCGTAAGGACGGTGATGTCAACCGAGTTGCGCCAGGGTTGCGACGCCTCGGCGAGCTGCGGGAACTGGGCTTGAAAATCCACGGTGCTGCGGAAGTGGGGCTGCCCGGCTGTAGCGTCGGCTTCACCGCCGTCGAAGGGCACCGCCCCAGGGCCGCTCGGTGAATGTCCCGGCGGGCCGCCGCCCGGCGGCGGCGTTGCGCCTCCGCCACCACCGGGACGGGGTGGCGGACCGCCAGGTGGCTGGCCCCCACCGCCGCCACCGCCTGAGCCGCCCGGCGGGGGTTTCTTTCCTGCGCTGCGCGTCACCGCGCCGCGAAGGCAGTAGCAACACTGAAATGACTGGTTCCACAGTCCTGCCGGCGTTTGGCTCTTGCCGCCATGCGCCGGGCAGCTCAGCCCTCCGCAGGTCTTGCACACGCCGATCGCGTCCTGAATCAGCGCCGACGTCCGAACCACGCAGGCCCAGCATCCCGCCACCGCGTATCACCCCCCTCGAAGCCTGAAACTTGCATGGATTGTCGTAGCAGTGCGCGATTTTGACCTGAGGCGTTAAAACCTGCCGAAGTGGTATTGGAGGATGAGGAAAACTTGTTGTGTCTGGCCTTGGAGCACGACCGTGTTGTCGCTGGGCAGGCTCAATGAAGCTTGACCCTGTGCTGGAGCTTAATCCGGCCGCCAGTGTTGTTGCGCGGCAAACGTGCGTCGAACTTCGTGATTCTTCACGCCCCCCGTGAAGTCAAGATCACCTCTGGGGCGCAGGACAAGTTTCACGAGCTTCTGGTTGAATCGATTAATCGGTACCTGGTAGTCGCATCGCGCCCAAATGCTTACTATCTGTACGCCAGGGGCCAAAAGCAAGGGTTTGCGGTATGCCTGTGTGCCACCGCCGAATACGACGCTACGTCCTCTTTCCTTTTCGTCGAACAGATTGATCCATGGCGCCTTTTGGTACCCCGCAGTGGTTCGTCCCAATCGCGGCTCAAGGCCGTGGCCTGATTCCACAGCATCACCATCGGCGGAGTACCGGTACCGAATGGATACCCGGCGGACGAGCAGCGTGTTGGCCCCCAAGTTCGTGACCATGCAGTTGACATCGCCGGCAACGCCGCCGGCCGCGGGCCCGAGAGGTGTGAATTCGACGTCGAACTGGGCGCCGATGTTGGCGCGTATCAGAACAAATCGAACATACCCGCCGATCGCCACCGCGATCGCCACGAGCGCAGCGATCGCGGTTCCCATGTCCCAGACGACTGTCATTGTGACAACCCCTTCCCGATGTAACTTTCTTGGCAGCGGAGAGCGTAGGACCTGGTGAGCGAGCACGGCGGGACGGTGTTGCAGCGAGCCCGCCGCGATGGCGAAGAAAACCGTCCCGTCGAGATTCGCTTATATGAGTGGACGTCCGAGGCTGCAATGGATGCATACATGTCTGATCCGCGCAGGACTGCGCTTGCTGCGGAACCAGGCCGCTCCGTTGCCCGTACCGAGATCATTCAAGTGCCGCTCGTTTGGAATCGCCACCGCTCGCGCCGCGCTGTATCGGCCCTGAATCGATCGGACGTGCTTCCCGGCTTTGTGTCTCGCTCTTAGTGAAACGAGGTCAATCAGACCGAGGGTCGATTTACGCCGTCACGGTGCTCCGCACCAAGACAGTCGTCCCGATCACCGCCGCCGCATCGGCACGGATTGCGGGACTCCTGACAGGTACGGCAGGAGCAGCGCGGATTCGCGCAACAAGGATCGCAGGAGCAATCCCACACCGTGTAGGCGACCACATCCACGAGCTTCATTGGCTCGCTGGGGTCGTCGCTTTTGATCAAGAGCTGGCAGGGGTGGGGTTCACGCTCGATCGCGCGGTATTCGATCACAACGGCGAGGCAGCAGCCCGGGTGGACCGTGACCGGAGCGGGATCATTAATCAGGCGGAACTCGGGGTGGCCGTGCCGGAGAGCGACTTCGGTGACTCGAAGATCGCAGTCACCGGTGTTGCAAAGGGAGATCGTGCGTTGCTCGGTCGTTTCGCACTTCACCCCACCAAAGACGCTGGAGCCTGTGACGGTGAGGTGCCCACCCGCCGCGACGCCGCTGACGGCGACCTTGTGCGGTCCCGCGGGGTCGTCGCTGTCAATGGTGATCGTTGCCGAGTGGGGGCCCACGCTCGTGGGGGCAAACCGCACCGGCAGCGGTAGCGATCCGCCGGAGCCGATGAGCAGTGGGTACGCGGCCACCGCGGGGACCACGAACTCGGGGTCCGAGGAGACTACACCGGTGACGGTCAGTGGGCACCGGCTGCTGTTGTTGAGGATCAGTGCCTCGCCGACGCCCGCTTTTACGCACGCTTCCCCGAAGTCCCCAGAATTCGGGACGACGACGCTGAGCCGCGGCGTTTCACCGATCCCCGCCACCTCGATCAGATGCGGACTCGCAGGGTCGTTGCTGGTCACGGTGATCGTGGCTGTTTTCAGGCCGGCGCTCCCCGGCGCGAAGCGCAGGACGACATCTATCGACGCTCCCACCTCGACCGCCAGCGGGTAGCTCGCGACGGTGGGTGCCAGGAAGTCTGGCGAAGACGAGGTGATGTCGGAGATGGCCAGCGACCCGAAGCCGGAGTTGTCGATCGTCAGCATTTGGTCGATCCACGAGCCGGTGCAGACCGAGCCGAAGTTCCCGCCGCCGGCGACCGCGCTGGCCAGGATCGGGAGCTTCGCCAACGCGGCGTAGAACCGTCCGGCTCGCAGGCTTCCCAACCCAGTGCAGGCATCCCAGCCCTTGACCGCGTTGTACCCGGGCGACGTTATCGTTGTCGGAGGATTTGGCGGTTGTTCCGTGAAGGTGAAGGCATTGCTGCGGCCGTCATCGATATCGCGGAAGATATCCGCGCCGATGGTCATCGCCAGAGCGTAGATGGTGCTGTTGAAGTGGCCAAGGTTATAACCGAGGTTGGCGTTGAAGACCGCGACCATTGCTGCGTACAAGGGTGAGGCCTCGCTGGTGCCCCACCACGAACCCCCATCTTCACCGTAGAGAGAGATCTCGTAGCCGTTCGCATACCCGGCGACGTCGGGGACGCCCCGCCCGACGGTGGTTCCGTTGTTGATCGACGGTGGGATACCGACGCCGACCTGCCAGGACGGGAGCCCGAAGGCGGTGCTGATGCCTCCCGCGGTTACGCCGTTGTCGTTCCACGTGATTTCGTCGAAGCTCGAGCCCGAGACGTTGTAGATGCTCGTCCCACCGACCGCCGTCACCCATGGATCGCAGGCCGGATAGCACACGTGGGCACGTCCGTCTGATTCGTCCGCGTTACCCATCGATCCCTTATCGCCGCTGGCCGCGAAAATGGTCTTACCCATGGCCGACGCCAACGCCCACATTCCGTTCATCGCCGCCAGCTGAGACGCGTTCCACTCCGCCTCGTCCCAGGCCCAGCTGATGGTGACCACCGACGGGGACGGCTGACCCGGCCCGGGCGCGACCACGGCGCCAATCGCAGCGATCCAGCCGATGTCGTAGTTGGTGCCGATGAAGTACACCGCGATCGCGGCGCCGACGGCCACGGACGCGACCACCTGCATGTCGAGCGCCACTTCCGCGTCGTCGCCGGGGTGGCCCGGGGTCCCGCTCAAAACGTTCGCGCCGCCCAGGATCGGCACCGGCGGAAGCACTGTGGGGGCGGGAAGGCCCAGCGCTTGGAGGTATGCATCGACATCGGTCGGCTTGCCGCTGGCGTCCGTGACGTAGCCGCCGCCGAACTCCCAGATGGCGATCGTCTGACCCGAGATGCTTGACGGGATCGACGGAAGCCCGTAGAGCCCCGCCACCTCCGGGGGTGTCACCCCAGACCCGTCCGGATTGACTCCCGCCGCTCGCGCGGCCAGGGGCCGGTTGTCCAGCCCGAAGACGGCCACAACGACTTCGGCCACGGCGGAGGGTAGACGCACTGGACCGTCGTGGCCGCGGTAGACCTGCGATCCACGCCGGTAGATCGACAGCTCGATTCCGAAGGCGCTGTCGATCTGAGCGACCGAACCAGTCAGCTGGACTGACCGGCGGGCCGGGCTGGCTTCGACGACCCGCAGCCCACGCTCGGTGGCAAAGCTCGCGACGAGCTCGACCTCGTCCGGCGCCGAGCCGTATAGCTCCGCGGCCTGCTCCTGCGTGACATACTGCCGCTGGCCCGGCGGGGTGGACGCCCAGTGCTCCATGTCGGGTAGCGGCGGCCCGTCGGGACGCTGGCGCAGACTGACGATGACCGTGATCTCCTCGGCGGGATCCGCCGGGCCCACCCGCTCGGTGCCCAGAAGGTGCCGGCGCTCGCTGCCCTCGAGATCAACCAACTTCTGGCGTGGTGACTCCGGCATCAGACATTCCCCTCTGCTCTCGTTCCGACGGTGCCGCCCGCACTTGACTTTGGGGCGGCCCGGGTGCAGCGCTCCTCTGGCACCCTGCGAGATCGATTGCACATCAGGGGTTTTGGTGTGAGCAAGAGTGCGGTCCGCTGGGCGGACCGGAATTCACCGATTAGAACAGTCTCAGCTCGATCTCCGTAATGGGGGAGTCAGTTCACGTTGTACGGCGATACCACCGAGGGGCGGCGGCCGTCCTGGAATGCGGCAGCGCCGGCGCCGGTGGCCGAGCCTCTGGCGGAGGCCTTTATCGCCGCGCTGCGCGAATTGGGCGCTGACGTGGCCACCGGTGTATTCGGGGCCCATATGCAGGTCGAATTGGTGAACGACGGGCCGGTGACGGTGCTGCTGGAGCTGTCGTCGTCATGATGCCGTTGTTGTAGCTTCTCGCATTCCTCGAGGAACTCACAAACCTGCGCAGGCGCTACCGATCGGCGGAAGGGGTTGGCGGCGAGGCATTCTTGGGCTCGCTCGCAGGCCACGGGGTCTTTCGGACGGACAGCCACGCCGGACGCTCCAGGTGCCGCAATGTGAAATATGATGCGGTGCTTTGCTTCTCGTGTACCCGTGGTACAAGCAGATCGGGACCATATGGCTTTTGGCGACTGAGACTGTCGCGCGGCACCAGTTCTACCGGCCGACATAGTTGGCTGTTATCGGCGGTTGTCGCCGGGTGGTAGTCCAATCCGCCGAGACGGTTGACGCGGCTACAGCTGTTCGGGCCAAGTCGTCGGCGGCGGCTGTAGACGCCGCGGTTGAGCGAGTGTGCTCGGCTATAGGCGAACGGCTATGGTGCTCGTCTTCCCGCGCCGGGTGCTGGCCAGGCCGACGCGGCTATTAATCGAGTTGCCGCCTCTGAGCGGTCCGGGGTGGCAATGTGGAAGCGTGCTGGAGGACGGCCTCAATCTGTATCTGTCGCAGTACTTGGGCGTTGCCTCTGACGTGCTTGCTGAGTACGGAGCGTTTGATGTGTCCGTTGCTTCCGACCTTCCGCTATTTGTCGATCCATTCCTCCTGTTCCACAGCGAAAAGCCCGAGTACCAGCAGCTGCACGAAGGAATACTGCGCTACCTACGGTTCTTACGCGATAAGGCCTCATCCGGTGCACTGGAGCCGGCCTTAATCAGGAGCTTGTTCCGGTTCCCGGAGGTTCGGCAGAACTGGCTGGGGTTCTCCGTACTCGGCAACGGCGGCCTCGGCCTCGGCTCGAAATTCGCATCGGCACTCAACGATTCGCTAACCAGCATCCTTAACGATTTCGGCACAGAGCAGATCACGAGGTCAAGCCACCTCGAAAAAGTCGGTCTGATCCGGCCGGGAGTGGGTCGGGACGGAATCTCGGACTTCACGACGAACCTCATCA
Organism: Mycobacterium sp. OTB74; assembly: GCF_029892685.1. GTDB lineage: Bacteria > Actinomycetota > Actinomycetes > Mycobacteriales > Mycobacteriaceae > Mycobacterium. The sequence goes on from NZ_JARXVD010000030.1 coordinate 37,931, forward strand.
AGGAATACCTGCTCGACTACACGCAAACCTTCGCTCGCCAGCATCTGAAGCCCGAGCAGTGTCGAGATTTTGGCGTCACGCATGTGCGGTTCAACTACGCGACCGAGGCATGGGAATCAGGAACCTATCGCCTTCCTGCGGTCTGGGGCGACTACGTCTTGCTGACGCCAATCGACATGCTGACCCGAGACGACACCTGGATCAGCTTTGGTGACATGGTCAACCGGTTCGCCTCCATCCCAGCCGCCCTGCCGAACGAGGAACTACGCGCGCAGGTTTCCAATTACTTTGCCAAGGCGCTCGGCGACAAACCCAACCATGCACACGCCGTAGCCGCAGTGCAGTCGACTGTCCGCCAGTACCCTGAACTGCTCGACTACTACATCCGCCTTAGGGAAGACGCAGGCGACGACGCTGAGCAACGGAGTCATGAGAAAGTCCGTGACACCTTCGAAGTCTTTGTCGCGCAACTAACGCGGCTTGTGCACGACCTCCGTAGCCGCACTGACTTCTACAAAGCGGGGTGGTCGAGCTACGACGAAGCGCTCACTCGGGCAAAGCTTTTCAAGCGCTATGTGGAGGACCAAGACGGTTGGAAGCTCGTCAACCGCGGAAACGGATCCTTCGCGAAGGAGTCGGAAGTCCAGCTGTACTTCGGCCTCGCATGGTTCGGCAGTGCCTTCGACGTCAATCGCGAGCCGAACAACGGCCGCGGACCAGTCGACTTCAAGATCAGCATCGGGGCTGCCGACAAATCTCTCATTGAGTTCAAACTTGCGAGCAACCGTCAGCTCAAACGGAACCTGCAAAACCAAGTCGAGATCTACAAGCGGGCAAACAACACCGCAACGGCAGTGACGGTCATCGTCGTCTACGCGGCTGATGAGCAGACGCGCCTCCTAGCACTGCTTCGGGAGCTCGACTTGGAGGCCCGTGAGGACATCATCGTGATCGACGCACGGGGCGACAACAAGCCAACCGGCTCGAAAGCTTGAGCTGTGGTCAACGAGGTGTATGGGTCTGCTGCACGATCAGGTGACAGTTTTCTCACGCGGCTTGTCTGGCCGGTGCGGTCATGATTGCTTCGAATTCGATCGGGGTCAACCGG
>NZ_JARXVD010000031.1 GCF_029892685.1 Mycobacterium sp. OTB74
CCTGGCTCGAGTACTACAACAATCAACGCCGCCACTCAGCCATCGGAGACCAACCTCCGATCAGCCGACTGTCACCAACCTGACCGCCGAGTACATCTAGCGCTTGCTCGGCGCTTGGCGCAGTGGGGTCGGTCATCGCTGTCTCCTACTTCCTCGCAGCGGATTCCACGCCACAGCTGCCTCTACCACGCTGCGTTCTGCCCTGGGTCCAGTCGTAGCAAAGCCTGTCGAAATTCGTCATTCGGCCATGCATACGGCAGCACCTCGACAATGTCACTGAGCGCTTCGTCGATGGTGATGCCGCTGCAGCGTGCGCCATACAGTGCCGCCACAGTAGGCGTTCGGCTTTGGCAGGCCACACAATGCAGCAGCACCGTGCGCCCCTGATTGCGCAGTTGACTGATCAGGCGCACGGTGTCGATCAGCACGAAGTCCAGGTTGGGGTTGGCATCCGGATCGACAACGTCGATCAGCCGAACATCGACCTGCTCGACACCTACGGGCATATCCTCGTCGTTCACCCCGCACAGCGACACCACGGCATCCACGCCCGGTGGAAGGCTCTGCAACGCTGTGACATTGCCCAGCCACACCCCATCGTCATGCGGATGCCGGATCGCGATCATCGGATCAGTGCGATAGCTGAGAGGTTTGTCGGCCTTCACGATTCGGGTCGCCAGGGCCGACAGCTCACGGCTGCGTAGCCCCGGCCACCCGTGCAGCACCCGACGCCACCGCGCCGGGACGGCTGAGGCTCCATAGACAGCGCCGAGCAGCCCACCGGCGATAGCGGCGACGGTGTCGGTGTCCCCACCGCCCCGCACCGCAGCGTCCAGGGCCAGGCGCAGGTGATCGGCACCAAACACCCCGGCTGCCGGATCATCCTGCGGGACGGGTGTTGTCGCGATGGCTGACCACGCCCCCTGCAGTGCCTCGACGACCCAGCCGTTGTTGTGAAAGTCCGAAGGCTGCGCCGTCTCCGCTGCGTCGAGCCGCGCTGTCCACAGGTCTCGTCGGTCTATGTCGATGTGCTGCAGGCCGATTCGCACATCGAGCAGCCCGGTGAGGACGCCGTGACGGATGGCGAGGCACCACAGCACGCAGGCGTCCCCGGCTTCAGGGTCGAAGTGGGTCAGCTCGCTGACCGCTCGGGCCGCCTGTACCAGGGCTGCTTCGTCATCGAGGTAAGCCAGCGCCACGGGTGCGGTGCGCATCAGCGAGCCGTTGCCCGCCGTGCGGCCACTGCGGTGGTGCAGGGCGGCGGACTCTTCTCGTGCCGTCTGCGCGGAGATGCCGCGTCGGCCTGCCTGGCTGAGCACTGAGCGGGTTTGCACGCCAACGTCTTTGGCGTGTTGTGACCATTCATGCCAGCGCCGGGCGAGGGCGTCGAGCGCCTCTTCCTGACGGAAGTCCGCCCCGGTGGCGGCGACCCCGGCAATCGCTATGGCCATGGAGGTGTCGTCGGTCCACTCGCCGGGCTCCCAGCCGAAGGCTCCGCCGCCGACCATGGCGACTTCCAGTTCCGGCCCGCGTGGCAGGCCAAATTCATAGGCCGCCCCGAGGGCGTCACCGGCGGCGGTGCTCAGCAGCACGCCAGTAGCCCGGTCGAGTTGTGCGGTAGTCAAGGTCATGGGCACAGTCTCCTTTCGCCCACCGACGGTGGGCATGGGTGATGGGCCCCCGCCGGGGGTTCGCAGGTCAGCGGTGGGCCCCCGTTGGGGGGGGCAGGCAGTTTCGGCGCTGGGCCCCCGCCGGGGGTCTACGCGGCGTCCTCGGCGAAATACCTGTAGAGGGTGGCTCGGCTCACCCCGAGGTACTTAGCGATGTCTTTGGCGACATGGCCGTCGGTCCTCATCCGCTTGGCAGTCTCGATGTGACCGGCGTCAGCGACCTTCTTGCGCCGCCCGAACGTGGTGCCGTTCGCCAGCGACATCGCCCGCTTCAGGGCGGTGCGTTCTTTAATCAGTTCGCGCTCATATTCGGCCAGTGAGCCGAGCACGCCGATCATCATGCGCCCGGCAGCAGTCGACGAGTCGATACCATCGGTGGTGGAGATCAAGGTGACACCGCGCTCCGTCATGGCTTTGACGGTTTCCAGGATGTGAAGAGTGTTGCGGCCCAGGCGGTCGAGCTTCCAGACCACCACGGTGTCGCCCTCGCGAACGTAATCGAGGAGGGCAGCCAGACCTGGACGGTCATCGCGTGCGCCAGACATGGTGTCGGAGAAAACTTTCGTCACACCAGCAGCCGCCAGAGCCGCCTCTTGCTGCGCCAACGTCTGGCTGACAGTGCTGACCCGCACATAACCTACCCGCGCTCCAACCCCGGTGGGGGCCGATGCAGGCGAATCAGTATGTGTCACAGGGCCATAAACAACACGGGCCCGAAATCTATTCCCGAGACAGTGATTTGAGACAGTCTGGATGAGACGGACATTTGAGACACAGCGACCTGGGGAATCGCTTGGCCGACAGACCGATCCGCACCTGTCGCAAATATGGTCTATTTCGAGACCGCCTTCAACGCCGCTCGCGCCTGGTCGATTTGATCGTATGCATACGTCACCGTCGCGGCGGTGGTCATCGTCTCACCCTTGCGGGCGAGCGATTCGTAGGTCTGGGTCGCCGAGGACATTGCGAAGGTTTCCCGCATGCCGACCTGCGCGGCCTGCCCCGCCACTGATTCCGGTCTTCACCATCGAGGGCTGTACTGTCTCGAATCGCGGGCCAGCTCGTCATCGACCGCGGCGGCGAGTCCGTTGCGGTTTCGGCGGCTTTCGAGACTTTCGTCTACCCCATCCCCGTGCGAGTGCGCTCCAAGTTCGTCGTCTAATAGGGGCGCGTCCAGAGTTCGTGCAGACCGAGACCGTGGATGTCGGGTTGATTCCCGGGCATCGGGCGGCGTTCAATAGAGATGGCATTGGAGTAGCGTGCATCGGGCTGCATGCTCTATGCGGTGTCGGGGTCGAGGCGTACTTCATGGCGGCATCGGGCGGTCCAGAAATCTGGGCGTGTTTCTCCGTCTTCGACCACGTGAAGTCGGGAGCGTTCCTGTCTGAGGCGGTCATGTACGACCGGCTGGTGGTCCCTGTGCCACCGAGGGACGATCCTAATGAGTGGCAACGCTGGATAGACGAGACGTGGGACCCGGCACGGCAGAAGCAGTTGCTAGAGGTCTTGGACCCCATCGTCGAGCAGGTCGAGTGGACCGCTGAACGGCGGTATGCCTGGGAGCAGAGCTACCAAGCTCGCCGGTCATCTGCCGGGGAGTATGTGAAACGTTCGCTCGCAGGAGAGCTGACCGCCATGGGTCTGTTCGATGAGGCGCCCGCGATGGCGCGTCCTGTCGTGGCCACCTCCCCATACATTTCGATAAAGGAGCTGACCGAAGATTTGGGGATCCGGCGTGAGGCCAGCCGCCGCCCGCTGCCCGCATCGACCGTGTCCGCCGTCGTCGGTCGTGAATTGCTCCTTCCTCAAGACAGCTCCCGTACCGAGCTGGAACTTCTCCAGGAGGTCGTCCACGTCCTTACGAAGGAGGACAACTACCGGAATGCGCGATACGCGCTGAACACCCGGCTGCAGAAATTCTGTCGGGGAGGGTTCACCGACCACCAATCGGTGACCGCTGCTGTCACGGAGATCAAGGAAGCGTGCGACGAGCTCGAACGGGCGGTGCGGAAGCGGAAGATCTGGGTAACGAGCCGTCGCCTCTTCTCGTTTGCCCAGATCGTTCTGGGAGCTGCGCTCGCGCCGCTCTCCCCGGTGGCCATCGGATTGGTGGTCGCCGGCCTTGGCCAGTTCACCGCCACCGAGATGCTCTCGGACCCCGAAAAGCCTGAATCGCAGGCGCCCGATCTGGCCATGTTGCTCGACGTCCAGCACGAACTCGACTTGGGATCATTTTAGCCTTGCGCGTGGCCCCGAAATCCCCTGACGAATGCCAATGATTGCACCGCAGATCACGTCGGATCTACGAATGAGTCCCAACCATTCTGAAGTACGGCATCTGGGAGTTGTACGCCTTTGATGGAGTATCGCGGTACGACAGCACCTACATCGTAGGGACGAACCGAAGCACCAAGTAGCGTTCCCGATATCACCGCGCGCCAGAGGTTAATATCGGATGCCGGATCGCCAAGCACGCCACTGGCGGTATTCAGATGTGCTGACCACAGCTGGCATCGAAAGTCACGTATCCACCCGCGGGTTCCGGGTGTCGTGCCCCCAGCACCTCCAGAATCGACGATGGTCGCATCGATCTCGCTGTCGTGGAACCACGATCGACGGCTGGAGTTCACGGAGCCAATGAAGGCGGCCTCGTCGTCTACGATGAGCAACTTCGAATGGACGTAGGCAGTCGGTCCGGTTGTCGAGCCACTACCGAGCCTTTCGAAGACGAGGATCTGGTTCGGGAACGAAGCGACGATCGGCTGGAGAAAAGCGCGACGACGAAAACCTATGTCGGGTGTATCGATCACGCTATCTTCGGCAGCGATGACGACGATGGCGACAAGTCCCGGGTTAGAGGACAGTGCATCGCCGATCGCTGTCTTCATCTTCGGAGAGCCTACAAAGTACTGGTCCTCCATATAAAAGAATTGTCGTGCATTCTTGATTCCATTTGCGAGCGCAGTTGACGCGGTCTGCACTGCAGTAGGAAATGGAAATCCCCTGCCATATGTATGAGTCACCTGCACGACCAGTGGACCCGTATGAGTTGGGACAGCGAGATTGGCTCCTCGCAATGGAGCGCCAAGGTTGGCGGGATGGGGAGTCCAGCGCAGTGTGAAAGTATCCAGCACAAGCAAGGCGCCGGCACCTTCCAATCGGACGGAGATGTCGAATAGTGGGGATCCGGGCTCGGCCAATAGGGGCGGCGGAACGCGGTCGATGTTGGCCTCGATACCGCCGACATATGCGATCAGCTTCCCGCCCGCTCCGGTCGTCGAGAACGGTCCTCGCCCGACAATGACCACCTTCTGGTGATGTGATCCCATCGGCAGGTGTTGGTCGTCGAGAATCGCGGCCGCATCGTTCCCGCTTGCTGCAAGCCCATTGATGAACTCGACGGCAGGGGCGTTTACGGTGCGCGACGAATGCGTCTTCACGTAATCCTTCACATACTGCCAAGCAATTCCCACCGGGCTGCCGATGAGGACGATCGTCGGCGGAGGCGGGACCGGATCACCGGCCCAAAGCATCGCCCGCACTTGCACCTTCCTTGAAGCGCAACTGGCAAGCAAGGAACGCAGCGTTGACGTGGGGTCGCCTGCGACGAGCGGTAGATCCACGTTGCAATGCCAACTCAGGATGTACACGAAGTCGTTTTCCCCATTCGTGCTGGCGATGTCGTCCCGCATCGCCGCGAAGGCGGCTGTACCTCCGATTAATGGGATGGCCTCTGTTCTCGCCGGTACAGGGTTATTAAGCCCTAAGGAGACATCCCCGGGTTGAAAATATCGCTGCAGGTCATTGCGCAACAGCTCGACGAGGGACGGAACGCCCACACTGTTCAATTCAATTCCGTCATTTAAGAAGGGAAAGATCGTTGTGCCCGAGGTGGACGGAAACGCAAATGCGGTTGGGGGGCCTACCGAATTTCCGGCTGCCTCTTGCGCACTCCACAGTTCGAAAACCGCCTGAGGCAAAGGCTGAGGAGCCGCTTCTGGAGTTGCCAAGACAACCCCATCGTCGTGTGGAACGAAGCTCGCTCCGCCGGCACCGATCGGCTGCGGTGGACCGAGCGGCAGTCCAATCATGGAACCGCCTGCAACAGATCCCTCCCATACGTCACGGTTTAGCGCAAAGTCCTGAGCACCGCCGAACACGAAAGCTACTAACGTAAATTCCTGCACAGCGCGGGTGTCATCGAGTTCGAGGGGGTCATTTGTCGGCGAACCGAACGTTCCCTCCAAGCCGCCAGCCGCTACCCATGCTGTTTGCACCGACAACGGCATCGCATACGCGACGGCATGGCCAAGCTCAATGCAGATTCCGTTTTGAAAGTTACACGTGGCGAATCCATCCTCCAGATCCACGCGCGTTCCGATGCGATCCCCGAGGTCAAATCGTGTGCCCGCAACGTCGTTGGCCTTTGCGTCGATCAGTTCGTGTGCGAAATCGTCGTCCAGAGCCCCCATGGTTTCTGGACCAACCACTGGATCGTCCGGTGTGATGCCCTTGCTTGTCTTATAAGCGGTGACCGCGGTATCGGTGTCTGTGCCAAATACTCCGTCGACGCCAACTCCAAAGCCAAGGTCGGACAATGCTTGCTGGATCCGACCCACAGACTCAGGCGGGTCGCCGCTTCCGTCGAAAATCGTATGACCGGACAGGCATGATCCCAGGACATCATCACCGAAAAACCGTGGTGAAATCAGTACTGTTTTTCCTGCGGGCAAATACGTAAAAGCCGATTCGGCCCTCCCAACCAGCGATGTCCCCCCGGGAGCAGTCACCAACACATCGACTGCTCCGTTGCCTGGTGGAGTCCGTCGGACAACAATCTGTGAATCACTGATGAGCTGGAAAGAAACTGGAACTCCGCCGATGGTGACGCTTGAGGCAAGCTGAAATCCGACGCCAGAAATGGCGACCTGGTCTCCCCCGCCGCTTGCTCCCTGGCTTGGGTTGAGTGTAGAGATTTGAGGGATTGGCCAGAATAGCGAGATACCAAGGTCAGCGGCCACATTGTCGATGTCGCTCGCGTAGCCGAACTGACCATCAGGAACTCCGTTATGATCAGTGGTGCCAGCCCACAGCAGACCGACGACCTCAAGGGTGTCTTCTTTGACGACGAGTGATCCAGAATCGCCCGCAGCAGACCACACTAATGACCGTGTACCGTCTACTTGTATCTCGAACTGGTCCTCTAAAAACGCGGTCTGGTTGCCATTTGTCCCCTGCATTTCGCGATGGATACCATTCACGATGCCGTGAGTGAGCCCGGTGGTTTTGCCGCGTTTCATTACGCGGTCGCCCAGCTGTGGTATAGCCGTGCCGTTTACCAGGCCAATATCGACGATTTCAGCGGTCGCTGACCGAGTTATCGTGCAGATAGCAGAATCACTGAAGCCGACGGGTATGCCCGGAGGCAAAGGGTTCGGAGTAGTAGGAAAGCCTGAACGCAGAAGCGTACCGATAACATTCGCGGGGTTAGGCTGCTGCGAACTGGGCAGCTCTGGCTGCTCGATGGGGTCCCCAGGCTGCCCGGTGGAGCCAATGACAAAGATATGTGCGCAACTCAGTCCGCGCAGCTCTCCCGTGCCACTGTCGCGGACAATTCCGCCCAGCGTGCCCGTCGCCGAAAGGCCCGTGTCGCGTGCGACCGAGATACCGCCAAGCAGAGGCTCATAGCGCGCCAGATCGGCTTGCGGTAGGACGTTCCGTTCAATAATGACCACTGGGAATCCAGCTAACGTTTCAGGTATACCCGCGGGAATATTGTTAATATCGGCCACAGACACGCGGATCGCAATATTCTCGGTCGAAGTTCCGTTAACTTCCGTGAAGCCGATGTCAATCCCTGTAACCCCCGCAATGCTTAACAGTTGAGCCCCATTCTCATCAACCGCTGCGATCATTTCCGGTGGGACGTCCATTGTTTTCCTCCTTGATCAGCAAAGCACCCGTACGTCTTCGCAGTCCTTTGCTGGTCAACAAGCTTGCGGCACCGGTGTCAGCGAACTCGTTCGAAGAATGCGCACCTGCCCAAGGTTTTGCCCCATTTCGTCGCGGAGCTGGTCTGCCCGCGGTGGGAGTAACTCAACGGCAAGCACACTCAACGGGGTGTTCGGAGCAAGACTTAACCTGTGCAACGTGGCTTGAATCTGCTCGTCGTTGAACGTCGCGTGACCGAATACATCTCGTGACGGTCGCACCGTCACTTCGGTGTGTTCATCTTCTACGGCCCCGACAGTTTCCGCGTGCCGGTGGTTGATCAGTACATTCCTCCACGACTTACCGTCTACTTGTTTCACTTGGGCGTACAACATTATCCAGATGCGCGTGCGTGGCTTCCCTTCTTGTGGGTCAACCAGCGACTTGCCGTTCAGCAATACTGGTGTCGCAAACGGAGCTACGACCTTCACTTTCCCGAACCTATGCGACGGATAGCAGACCAGGGTTGGCGCCGGATGCTGGACGCCAGTGACTCGTAGCGGCCGTCCGAATCTTGCGCGCGCTGTAGACCACAATCCCGCCACCGGCCGGTCAAAAATGCTGCGGTGTCCTATGCGAAATTCGTAGGTCCAGAAACCGAATAATTCGAGATCCTCCTCGGAGATTCCCGGAGGCAAGGGCAACATGTAGTGGACGTCAGAGGTTGGTGACTTGATTAACTCGACCATCGCACTTAGCCCAGCATTGTCGTGCGAGCTGAGGGGAGTGATCACGCGAATCTGCTCGGGATCAATCGGCAGATCAGGTTCGTCCGGATTTGCGAGATCGTACCCCAAGCCTCTGACCATTAAAGGGTCGGCGCCATAAGCAAGCACGCGTGCGAAAATCGTGTCGTGCTGATCCGCCACTGGTTCGGTAAACTCGAGCCAGAGCGCGCGTCTCCTCGGGCCGGTTGCAGCATAGTTTGCCTCAATGGTGTATGGCGAAAGGGCAATCCCCGCCGAGGCGAGTTTGGGCGTCTGTCGGGGCGGCACCGTAACCGGTAGCACGATCTCTAAGTTTTGCACTAAATTCGCAGCCGAAGGTGAACCCCTCAGCAACGGCGTGAACTGCCATTTTGGCGCTTGGTTGACGGAAAAACCATACGTTCTGGGAGTCGCATCAACGGCATCGAAGAAGATCAGATGAGTACGCTCGCGCACGGTCGGGTCTGCTAGCGGACCAGTATCGATGCCGTTCCCGATGGCGATCTGGCTGAGGGTCGGACGCACTTCCAGGGTTCCGACTAACTTGCCGTCGCGTGCTACTTCCACTCCGTAATCCGCCAGACCATCCCAGGTCCAGTCCCGATCTATGTCGAATTCGGCCACGACAATCCACTTATTCAGTAGCTCGCCCTCAGCAGCGAACGTAATGGTCGATTTGTCGGGCGCCAAATCATGGCGTAGTGCCTTCGAACATCCAAAAACGGTTCGCGTTCCCGACTGTCCCTTGAAGGTGAGTTCGTTCACGTCGAGCCGCAACTCCTGCGCCAGATTCAGCGTCAGGTTGTTTTGCGGCTGCAGAAGAATTGCACGAATCTGGTCAGGCGGCTGATTCCCAGGGGTGCCCAACAGGTTGCCTTCGTTTGTAGCCTCAGCTCGCGTGGTGAAGGTGCTCGTCATACCGAAGCGGGTCGTATCATCATTCCAATAATTGTCAGCGGCCCTGCCGAGCGGGGTTATCACGATGCGAATATCCCGCGCTCGTGGCAGCGGTAATTTGCCCTTGAGGTCCGGCTTTATCGTCGCCAGCTTGGAGATGTGCGGAATGTCCTGATAGTCGAACTCGACGGTCACGGGCGCGTCACCACCCACGGGATCTTCCACGGGATAGGGGTTGAACGAGCGTTCGACAAAATAGACGTGCCGCCACGGACCATCGAGGTCCCCAGGGTTGCCGACGTCGTGGGCCGGTGTACGTACTTCGACAGCCAACTGAAACTTGTCTACATCCGGATCAGGAACCCCCAAAATTTTGATGGTGCCGGGAGGCGGAATCTGTGCGATGAGCTTCTTCACGACTGCTTCGTCGGTTATGCCGGCGAATTGAAATTCCGGATACCCGAAGATCGGCCGGGCAAAGCTCAAGCTGTCGATTGGCTCAGGCGCATTTGCTCGGTTCGTCGGAAAGGTAACCGACTTGGGCAGAAGGTAGCGTCGAAACGCACATGTGGCAGACAGAGCCGGACCCGGGTTGACGGTACTTAAGCCTGGATCTGGAGTTCCGCCAGTCAGATCGAGCAGCCTGGTTCGGAACTCGTAATCGTGGCCATAGAGTAACTGAACAGGGGGCAGTTCCGGTGTCACTGCTGGCGGCGTTGTCGGGGCTGCACCCCCACCAAGCTGATACGCATCGAGGTCGTTGACGATCAGCGATTTCCCGCGCCATTGCGCGAAGTAGCGCGGCAACCACGATGTGACATCGCCGGCGACAGCCGAGCGAACCGGGACCGGTTCCACACCGTAGTCACGTTTGACATTTGCCGTAAACGCACCGTAGGTGATCGTGGCCGAACCTTGACATAGAGAATGCCAATTCGCGTCGCCCGTCTCACGCACATCGACACAGTAACCAAGAGCACCGAGCGGACTTTCGATGGCGTCCGGGACCGATGTTTGGGTGGAGAGGGCCGTCTTCAATGAGCGGTTGTACCAGATCGTAACCTGCTCGTCGTCCCAGCCGATTTGAATTCCGGCGTCCGTGCCGGGTTTTACTTGGTTGCGATCTTCAATCGCAGCGTCGGTCGAGACTGGCTGGTGCACATGTACAATTTTCGCGAAGCCGTCGTCATAGGTTTCCGCTTCGATCTGCACATCGTCGTACTCGCTTTCATTCGGAATCGCATCAACCACCGGAAACAGGCTTGCGGCGAACAGAGGGCGCGCTGAGCCGGCAAGCGCGGGTAAGCGTGCGGCGTAGCTTTTCAACGTGTCCGTTGGCGCGTTGGCGTAAGGATTGGCCGGGTTGCTCGAGTCCACACGAAAGTAAATCCAACTTCCGTTTTTCACGGCGCCAGGATCCAGCGGCAGAGTTAATGGGTAGAGCAGACCTAGTTCCTGCGCGAATCGGGGTTGGCGCAGCGCAAACGAGATGAATTTGCCCCACGACCATGTTTGAGGCGGAGGCGGCGTTTTGGGATTGCCCGGATCCTTTGCGCGCAAAGTGCAGCCAAAGTCTTCCGCTGGGTTTGCAAAAGGTGTCCGTGACTGCTCGAATGGAAAGGCGCTCGTGTAGCTATCGGGCAGCGACTTGAGAATACGAACGCCAGCTAGACTGTTTAGTGGCGGTGAGGTTGGGCCTTGGTCCTTCTGAAATTTCTGAAAAAGCGACAGCGCGTCTGCAGGAGGAGTTACTACTAGCGGAGTTGTCTGAGTATTGGGAGACGAAGGCGCCGGCAGAGCGTCGAGGCCGATAACCAAAACGGTTTCCAGGTGTAGTGCCGTGCCCGCGAACATCGGTTGCGCCGGAGTCAGCGGTGCCAGAGGGTCGGCATTTGGAAGCAGCAACAGATTCACCTGCAGTGAATTCGGTTTCCACATTTGCGGAAACGCCAGAAAGCTGAGTCGCACATCTGTTAATGTCATAGGTCCTCTCTAAACAGGCAGGATTCCAGGTGCCTGGAAGGTTTCGGAGAACCCCCATGTCCCATCAAAATCCACACTCACTAGCCAACAGACACTTAGGTGGATGCCCACGCTGACGCCCGCATACAGTGTCAAAGCATCAGGAATTGGGAGCTTGTCCGGAGTGATTCCTAATGCCGCGCTCAATGTGATCGAAGCGCTCGCGAGACCATCCAGAACATCTACGCTGGCTTGCCCCGTGAGGATCGCCTTGATCTGAAATGGGGAGACTTCGTTGTTGATCTGGATTGCGATTACGACCGACGCCGACCCTGAAGCGATCGCGACGTCAATCGAGAGACCGACGCCCAAGCCAGCTTCGATCAAAACAGCGAGATCTCCGTTGAGAACGCCAACCTGCACTACACCTGTTCCCGATAAAGGACTCACTAGCCAGTGGAATGGTTTTTGTTCGCTACCAATTCCCGCTGTGAACTGAAGCGATTGCGGCGAAAGCTGAATGGCAGCACCAAGTATCAGGGCGACGTCAGTCACGTACCCGAAGCCTAGCGGCAGTTCGGGCAAAGCGAACGTATCCTGAATCGTCAACCGACCCTGGGAAAAGTTCACTTGAAGCTGAGAGAAGGGGGCCCCCGGCAGGAAACTGGCGAGCTGCTCCAATTTGCTGAAGACCTGCTGAACAAGACTCAGAGCCCCGCCATACTGGACGTCAAGCGATGTCAGCGTCGGAGCAGAATTGGAGTTGGCTTTCGCGCCGCCAACCAGGCGGAGGATTGGGTCGTTCTGGTCACCGAAGGGAGTTACCAGGATCAGATTGATCGGGTCCAGTGACATCGACCAAGCAGGATTCGCACGAGGTGTGATGTTCACGTCGAGAGTGGACGGAATCGGAGCTGCGCGGTTTCCAGTGGCAGGATCAATCTTCCCCCCGTCCGAGTAGTCGAGCAAAACCTTTACCGGACCGAAATCCACGAGTGGTTTCGGCGGCTGCCCTGTTATTTGGAACGGAGCGGGGTTGAAAGAAATGTCCGAACCCGAAACACCCAAAGACGGAATATTGTTGAAGGGCAAAGCTGCGCCGAGGTCGGGAAATAGGCCCGTGGCGTTCAGTAGGGCGCCAACATCAGCGAAATGCGGCACCGCGGGTAGATTGAAGTTCGCGGGTGCAGCTTGGTCAATAAAAGGTCGGGCAAAGAACATTTTCTGCGTTCCAGACGCTTGCACCAGGCCGTAGGCAATATTCGGCGCAGTTATTTGTGCAATATCTGTGGGATCAGCGAAGTGCCATTTGGAGGGATCCAGATTTTCGTTTTTGATTAGCGGCAGGTGAAATTTCGGATCCAGAGCCTCGGGCAGGCCGGCTCCAACCTGCTTGGCGATCGTCCAAGCGCCTTCCTTCGGCAGAGCAAGGGAGCCGCGGAGGGCTGCGACAAGCTCCGCATTCGGGCCAGTCTTATTAATACTCGCGTCCATGGAGACTGCGGTCATCTGCGGCCCGGCGGGGCCTCCGACGTTACCAATACATTGGACGGGACCACCCACAGGACCAGTCTTTTTGAGCAGCTCGGCAAGCTGCTGCCGGGACGCGCCGTCGCCAGGGGTGAGCTGGACATAACCACCGACATCGCGACTGGGGACTAGTTGGCGGCCCGCTTCAACGTGTGCTCCATTGATGATGTGAAAAGCGCTATCGATCACCACGTCGGCATCAAACAGAACCTGCTGGTATTGGAGTCCAAATGCGGTAATGAGCCCACCAGTCACCTCCCGGATGTTGCGGATATTGGTGACGCCGAGTACTGCGCCCGGGTGGACGTGACCCGCATAGTCCGACTGCTCTTTCGACGGGAATACGAACATTCCGTCTGACGAAGGTTGCCACCCGCTATCCGCTCGCTGTATCCAGCCTGCGCCCTGGCGCTCAATTGTGATCGTGCGTACTACCCTGGCAACCCACGGGTAGAGATTGCTCTGCGCCTTTACGACTTCGTAAGCGGTGCGTCCAACCAGCACATCGAACTGGGCCTTGACGATGCCCACTTCGGTTTTGGAATCTTTCCACTCGCTGAACATGCTTGCGCCATAGCCTGAGAAATCTATGCGTTTGACCGGAACTCGCGGAGGGGGTGGTGGCTGCATGTTAATCGTGCCAGTCAGGAACTCATCGTTGAATGTGATCGCTACATCATTACTAAGGACGGCCGTTCCATAGGGGTTTGTGGCCTCGCACGTGCCTGGTAGCGAAGCGTCCTCGACTTCTGGATTGGGTGGGGCGAGAGTGACTTGTAAACCTCCAGATAGATCTTGGAACGCAGGTTGGGTCAGTTGGAACGTTCCCCCTCCCTGCGGGAACTGCGCCGCTTGAACGTTGGCCACTAGCCCGAATGGAAGAGTGAAGCCCGCTTTGAAACTTGCCCCCCCGGCAACCTCATCAACGAGAAAGCGGAGCGCTGCGCCTGGTTCGACGCGCACCAGATCGACTGTTTCAACGGCGAACGTGCTCGGGCCTCCGTCGTTCTCTGAGTGCAAGCCCGCTACTGGCGGATCGGATTTCATCGGCTCCCAAGAGATCTGCGGAACGGTGAACACTGCTACCTGTGAACCGGGAAGAGTCAGAGCCATCTCGTCGATGGCAATGCTTACGTTGCTTACGTTGCGACCTGGAAGGAACTCAACACCAAAGAAATCTGCATTCGTTGAGAGATCCAGAAGCGAAAGCGTTGGCCGCCCCGCAACGAGAAGGCGTCCTTGTGATGGATTCGAAACGGCGAGATCGAAAGCTAGATTCGGATTCTCGGGAGTTGTCCACTCGACGGCAGCTATCAAGGTACCAATCGGGGTCTTGACCGAAATAGAAAAGTCCGATGCTGCGAAATTACTTGCATAGGGGTCGGGCAGCGTAGGCAGCAACCCACGGAAGCCGAATTCCAATCCCACAAAGCCGCGTCGTACCAAGCTCAAGTCTTCAGGATCTAGCTCGCCGAACACGGCCATCGCAGAGGGTCGGTCTACCACCATCAGGGCATTCTCGAGTGCGGTCGCAATTGCTTCTTGCGGCTGAGTATTGAGGAGCGTACCGATGAAGATGCCGAATTGCGCGGTGGTTTGATAGATGAGCAGAACGCCGTCCGGTATCTTCAATGCAAAGCGCGAGCCGTCGGCTCGCACAGGCCGATCAAGGTGGGCGACCGCTGCCCCGTTCACCGCGAACCATTCAATGCCAGGCTGACAAAGATAAAACGAGCTAAACGGGCCGGCTGCTGCGAAATCGACTGTGGAGGTTCCCCAGAGATCGATTGTTTGGATCACCCGGATACCCGTTCCATTTCCGAGAGCGATGATCTGACCCGGGCTCAAGTGCAGCAGGGTCTGATTCAGAAGGGCTGGTTGCGATAATCCTGCCCATTGTTGCGCTAGACCCGCACCGATGGTCAGGATCAACGCCCCCGCCCCAGCGGCTTCACCGAGGTTCGACGGGGGCGTGACGACAACCGGCAAAACCCAAGACACAGCCTGGATGGGTCCGCTCCCGGACAGGACGAGCAACTTCGATTTCGCTGCGCCAACCTGAAACTGATTGGGTAAAAAATTCAGTGGGATAGCGATTTCATTTGTGGTGTCTTCGAATGCAGGGGCTGCGCCCGCCCAATGAAACTGTATAGCTTGTCCATAAACGCTCACCTGTGAATCGGTTAGTGCTGTCAGCTTGGCACCCGCAGGATCGAACTCGATCGTAACGGAAGCAGGGAGAACGACAGCCGCGGTGTCCGCATCCGCTCCCGGCCCGGACACAACCGGGGGTGAAGCGGGTATGTCTAGATCAACTGTCAGAGCCGCAATTGTTGTGAGCGAAAGATTCAAGCCTCCGCCTACTCGCGTCGCATCTTGAGTGAGCGTTAACGAACCGCCCTTGATGCGGAACCCCGTAAACGAATTGTTCGGGCTGTTCGCGGCTAGCAATTTGGCCGGGAACCACACGCTGCCTGCCTTGAGCATAATTTTTCGGGGCGTGGAGTGCGTGGGGTCGACGGGAAATAGTCCCAGAGGTGTTGAATGGCGTGTAACCGGTGTGAGTTGAATTAAGTTAAACGCATCGATCCAGATCGGGTTACCGAGTGGGGTAAGAAAGGGACCGGCAGAGTCGGTTAGGGCGATTCCACGCGCCCATTCCGGTACAGAGGGGTGCAAGCTCGTTGCGCTGGGCACCGTACGGAGGAGCGCGCGCACGGCCGTGGTCGGCTTTGGTCCCGATAAATGCCGGAAGCCCTTGGCTTGGTCGGCGACCTGCGGATTCGCGCCAAGCGTAACCGTGCCACGGATGGACGCAGCGGTTTGCCCCGACCGAAGGGCCTGCGCTAGCAGAACCCTCCCACGCTCCAGGTCCGCCGCTGCGCTTCCCTCAGCGGGTCGGAGCGTTCCGCTGAGTTGAGCAATCGATGTCGCTAAAGTTGCTTGATCCATTACGACTCCCGGCTCGGGTTTCATAATCACTTTGGCGGTGTGGTTCGCGCAATGGGGCGGTCCGCTCAGCGGACCGGCGGCCCGAGGCCTGGCCAGCCCCGTGATATGCGTTTAATTGCCGTGAGACTCGAATAGGCACCGAACGGTGAGGTATCGGCCCTGATATGTCTTGCCAGCAACTAGCCTCTGGCCTAGGACAAGATCTAAAGATAGCCGGTTGAACACCTCCACGAGGGCCCGTCGCCGTTCACGGTGATTCGAAACAGAGTTTTGAGAGCCTCGTATCTCGTCTGTTCCGAGACGGTTGGGGCCAGGCTCTCGGATCCGCGGGCGGGCACGGCGGAGTGGCGCAGCCTGTGCAGGGCAGTCTGGTCGCTGTTGTGGTCAATCATTTTCTGCTCTTTAGCGTTTCGTTGTGTTGTTGCTTCCCTGGAAACTTGGGTCTTTCCGCCGGGATACGGGAAGCTGTGGGTGCGGCCACCTCGCCATCGAGGAGCACGCAATGAGCGGCGGATTGTACGAGCCCTATGAGGAATTAGGCACCCTCAAGAAGTTGACCGCCCTGCAGGTCGGCGACGTGATCATCGACAAGTGGGCCGACGGCGCGGAGCACCGAATCACCGCGCTGTACCCCGCCGCCGACGAAGAAGGTCGCGAATTCGTCCTCATTGTGACCGACACCTACTCGAAGGGCCGCCTGCGTCCCGGTCTCCAACCAGGCGGTCCCAGCAGCGTGCCGCAGCGAGTGCACACCGACGCCTTTTACTCCCGCCCTGGCCGCCGCCGCTTCCACCTCGCGCAGCAGGTTGCGAGGCTCAACAGGACGGCCTGCCTCAGTGCAAAAGACCAAGCCGTGCTCTTCCCATACGTTGGCCGCCCTGAGGCGTTCCTCGGCCTGTCGGCGCTTGTGCTTCTTCAGCATCGCCACGACGGCCGGGGACAACGGCACCGTGCGCCGTGAGCGCTCCGTTTTCGGCGTCGATGTGACCAACCTCTTCCCCACCCGGGCGGTGGTGGCAGCGACCCTCAACGTCCCCGCGTCAAGGTCTATGTGTTCCCAGCGCAATGCCACCGCTTCGCCCCGCCGCAACCCCGTGGCCGCTATCAGGACCAGGGCGGAGTGGTAACGCATTCCCTGTGCCGCGTAAAGAACTTTGGCGGCATCCGCAGCGGACAGGTGCTTAGTCTCCTGCCTCTCGATCCCAGGCCGCTTTACCGCGGCTGCGGGATTCCTGGCCAGCAACCCGTCGCGAACAGCTCCGTCGAGCGCTAGCCGCAGTACCCCAAAAGTGCTCCGGATCGTCGAGTCAGACAGTGCCCGCATTTCATCGTCGCCGCGGGTCTTGACTCGTCCCTTCATCGCTAGGATCAGCGCCTCCACATCAGACGGCCGGAGCTTGTCGAGGGTGATCGACCCGAACGGCGCGGGCTCCAGATGCTTGCGGGCGAGATCGGTGTACTGCGCCTTGGTGGACTCGGCTCGGCTGGAGGCTGCCAGCGTCGTGGCACGCCAGTGCGCCAGCCACGACGCAACCGACTGCTTGGCATCCGCCACGGGGGCACCGTCGTCGATGCGCTTGCGGGCCTCTTTCAGCTTGGCCCGGACGTCGGCAGCTGTCGGCCCGTAGAAGGACCGTCGCTTGCGCTGGCCGGTATCCGGGTCGACGTGGGTAATCCTCGCCTCCCAGGTTCCATTTGCACGCCGGTAAACGTTGCCCTCACCGTTGGCCCGCTTCCCCATGTGCAGCACAGTACGCCTTCGGTTGGCGTACCGGTTGGCGTACGGCGGGTCATTGGCGTAGGAAAAGGCGGCTCCGGATTCCTCCGAAACCGCCTCTGACCTGCAGTTTGTCTGGTCGGGCTGACAGGATTTGAACCTGCGACCACTTGACCCCCAGTCAAGTGCGCTACCAAGCTGCGCCACAGCCCGCGGCGCTACCGGAACAACCGGCAACGGATCGAAAGCCTACCTCAGACCCACCGCCGGACCCTAAACGGGCCCGGCGGCGCGCCCAAGCTCACTTCTTCGGCCCGCGCTTCTCCCGCACCCGCACATTGATCTTGATCGGGCTACCCTCGAAACCGAACTCCTCGCGCAGTCGGCGCTCCAGAAAGCGCCGGTAGCCGGCCTCCAAGAACCCGGTGGTGAACAGCACAAAGGTCGGCGGCCGCGATGCCGCCTGAGTGGCGAACAGAATGCGGGGCTGCTTGCCGCCGCGCACCGGCGGCGGGGTCGCCGCGACGATCTCCTTCAAGAAGGTATTCAGCCGCCCGGTCGAGATGCGGGTGTCCCAGGACGCCAGCGAGGTTTCCAGCGCCGGCACCAATTTCTGCACGGCCCGACCGGTTTTCGCCGAGATGTTGACGCGCGGCGCCCACTGCACCTGCACCAGCTCGCGCTCGATCTCCTTGTCCAGCAAGTAGCGCCGGTCCTCGTCGACCAGGTCCCACTTGTTGAAGGCGATGACCAGAGCCCGTCCGGCCTCGATCACCATGGTCAGCACTCGCAGGTCCTGCTCGGTGAGGGGCTGCGAGGCATCGATCAGCATGATCGCCACCTCGGCAGCGTCGATCGCGCCGTGCGTGCGCACCGAGGCGTAGAACTCATGCCCGCTGGCCTGGCCAACCTTGCGGCGCAGACCCGCAGTGTCGACGAAACGCCAAGTCTTGCCTTCCAATTCGATCAACGAGTCGACCGGGTCCACGGTGGTACCGGCCACATCGTGCACCACGGAGCGTTCGTCACCGGACAGTTTGTTCAGCAGCGAGCTCTTACCGACGTTTGGCTTGCCCACCAACGCAACTCGGCGCGGGCCGCCACTGCCGCCCGACATCTCCGACACTTCCGGCAGCTTCTCCAACACCGAGTCGAGCAGGTCTGCCACTCCGCGGCCGTGCATAGCGCTGATCGAGTGCGGCTGCCCCAGCCCCAGTGACCACAGGGCAGCGGCTTCGGCCTCGACCCTGTCGTTGTCAACCTTGTTGGCCGCCAAGAAGACTGGTTTACCCGACCGCTGCAGGCGCTTTGCTGCGGCCTCGTCGGCCGAGGTCGCTCCGACCACCGCGTCGACAACCAGGATGATGGCGTCGGCGGTCCGCATGGCCACAGTCGCCTGCTCGGCCACCAGCATCTGGAGGCCCTTGGCGTCAGGTTCCCAACCGCCGGTGTCCTGCACGACGAATCGACGTCCTACCCATTGGGCGTCGTAGGACACCCGGTCCCGTGTTACGCCGGGGACGTCCTGCACCACCGCTTCGCGACGGCCCAGGATACGGTTCACCAGAGTCGATTTGCCGACGTTGGGTCGACCGACCACCGCGACCACCGGTGGCGGCGCAACAGACTCCTCAGCCTCGGCCTCGAACCCTTCCGAGCCAAGCTCCCAATCACTTTCGTCGAACCACGTTCCGTCGCTCATTGGCGTACCCCTGCCTTTTGCCGCACCAGTTCCAGCAGGTGCGCCACCACACCGGATTCGGTCATGTCACTGGAATCGACCACGACCGCATCGTCGGCAGCGTGCAGCGGGGAAACCGCCCGAGTGGAGTCCAGATGGTCACGACGCTGGACGTCCGCCAGCACCGATTCGTAGTTGTCGCCCAGCCCATTTGCGATGTTCTGCGCATTACGGCGCCGAGCCCGCTCCTCGGCCGTGGCCGTCAGAAAGATCTTCAGGTCAGCATGCGGAAGCACTACCGTGCCGATGTCTCGGCCCTCGACCACCACCGAGCCCGCCTTGGCGATCAGTTCACGCTGGCGCTGCACCAGCAATGTGCGTACCGCCGGCACCGCGGAGACCGCCGACACCGCCGCCGTGACCGCGTCACCGCGAATCTCGTCCGAAACATCTTCTCCGGCAAGGTAAGCATGGTCGTAATCCGGATCGAAGCTCACCGAGAACTCGGTCTGCTCCGCCACTGCAGCAATAGCGTCCGGACGGCTCAGGTCAACGCCGTCCCGTAAAGCGGCCAGCGTCACGATCCGGTACATCGAACCGGTGTTGATGTGATTCGCGCCCAGTCCGTGCGCCAAACCCCTTGACGCCGAAGACTTTCCGGTACCGGCCGGTCCGTCGATAGCAATTACCAGCGCACCGTTCACAGCCCCACCGCCTGATACAGCTCGCCGATTTCCTTACGGGTCAACGCCCGCAGGCTGCTCACCCGCTGTTCCCCCAGCGCCACCGAGCCGATGTGGGTCCGCACCAGTTCCTTCACTGGGAACCCAGCCTCGGCCAACAACCGTCGCACGATGTGCTTGCGGCCCTCGTGCAAAACCACGCGCACCAGTGTCTTGCCGGCCACGGCGTCCACCACCGCAAAATCATCGACCCGTGCGGGCCCGTCCTCCAGTTCGACCCCGTCGCGCAATTTCTTACCGAGTCCGCGCGGCACGGTCCCCTGCACGGTGGCCAGGTAGGTCTTGGATATCTCATACGACGGATGCATCAGCCGGTGCGCCAACTCGCCGTCGTTGGTCAGCAGGATTAGCCCCTCGGTATCGGCATCGAGCCTGCCCACATGGAACAGTTTCTTGTTTCCCCGCACCCGGTGTTCCACCAGATCGCCGATACAGGGCCGGCCCATGTCATCAGACATGGTGGAGTGCATGCCTTTTGGCTTGTTCAGCGCCAGATACACCAGATCGTCGTCCACCAGCACCCGGGTGCCATCCACCCGGACCACCTGCGAGTCGGGGTGCACCCGCGTACCGAGCTCGGTGACAATCTGACCGTCGACCTCCACCCGGCCGTCCAAAATCATCCGTTCGGCTACCCGCCGCGAGGCAATTCCCGCCTGCGACAACACTTTCTGCAGTCGCACGCCTTCTTCATTGGCTACCATGTCAGTCCCGATCCACGTCGAATTTGGCCGGCGTCGCAGCCGGTGCAGAGCCATCGCCGAGCTTGGCGAAACGCGGCTCCTCGGCAAGAGTTTCTGCAATGTCGTCGATCACGTCGACATCCGGCAGCAGCGGAGCAATGTCGGGCAACTCGGCCAACGATGACAGGCCCAACCGCTCCAGGAATAGCTCTGTGGTCGCGAAAGTTATTGCACCACTGTCTGAATCGGTGCCGGTTTCGATGATCAACCCGCGCGCAGCAAGGGTACGCATGACCGCATCGACGTTGACGCCACGTACCGCGCTCACCCGCGCCCGGGTGACGGGCTGCCGGTAGGCCACCACAGCCAGCGTCTCCAACGCTGCCCGGGTCAGCTTCGAGCGGGCACCTTCAAGCAACAGCCGCTCCACATACGGCGCGTACCGAGCCCGGGTGTACAGCCGCCAGCCGCCCCCGGCCTCGCGCAGGTCGATACCGCTTCCCCGCTCGGCGAACTCGGCCGCCATCCGATGCAGCTTGTCCTCGACCCGATCAACCGGCTCGGCCAGCGCTGTCGCCAAGGCGTCCGTCGGCGCCGGGGTATCGACCACCAGCAGCAACGCCTCCAGTGCTGAGCCGAGCTCGTCGTCGGTTATCTCGGTGTCGATCTCGCCGCTATCCGCGCCGTCATCGAATTCACTGTCTCCGGCAACGTCATCGAACTCGTCGCCTCCGGCGACATCGTCCAATGCGTCGCTTCCAGCAGCGATGTCAACTTCATCACCTCGGGCGGCGACAGTCTCCCCGATCACATCGGCAAGCGGCTGTGCACTCTCGCCCACACCGGTTTCCGCGGTCTCGGCCGCGTCCATGTCTGTCATGAGTCTTCTTCCACCGCTGCTGCCAAATGCTCGTTCGTGGGCCGCTCTCCGGTCCACGAAACTTGCAGCACTCCAAGCGGATCTACTTGCTCAAATGCTACCGCCCGGGCCCGGTACAGCTCGAGCAGTGCCAAGAAGCGGCCGACGATCTCGATCCCACTGTCGCAATCGGCGACTAGCTCGGTGAATGACGCCCACTGACCGATGCCACGTACTTCAAGCAGGCTCATCAGCTTCATGGCTTGCTCGGGCACCGAAACCGCCTGCACGTGCAGGTGATCGACCCGCAGGGACGGCACCGGACGGGGGGTGAAAGCGGCGGCCGCAACCTGCGCGAAGCGCTCCGCATCCACACCCAACATCACCTCGGGCAGCAGCTCGGTGTAGCGGTCCTCAAGCGTCACCGCCCGCGGGTAGCTGCGCATCGCCGCGGCCTCGAGTTCGGCGAACATCAGCGCCACATGCTTGAACGCGCGGTACTGCAGCAGCCGCGCAAACAACAGGTCGCGCACCTCCAGCAGGGCCAGGTCGTCCTCGTCGTGCACATCACCGGCCGGCAGCAGTCGAGCAGCCTTCAGGTCCAGCAGGGTCGCCGCGACCACCAGAAAAGCCGTCGTCTCGTCGAGCTCCAGTTGGCTGCCGATCTCCTTGGTGTAAGCGATGAACTCGTCGGTGACCTGGTGCAGCGCCACCTCGGTGACGTCCATCCGGTGCGCGAAGATCAGCTGCAGTAGCAGATCGAAGGGCCCCTCGAAATTCTTCAGCCGGACCTGGAATCCCTGTTTCTGGCCATCCGACGAATTGGTATCCGGGTTCTCGGCCACAGTCGCTTCCTCCGACTGCGCCTCGGCGATCACGCGCCGAACCGGTCAATGACCTCGCACGCCAACGACCGATATGCTTGCGCGCCACCAGATTTCGGTGCCCAGGTGGTGATGGGCTCGCCCGCGACGCTGGTCTCCGGGAAGCGCACCGTCCGGGTGATGACGGTGTCGAACACCAGATCACCGAACCGCTCCACAACCCGGGCCATCACCTCTCGGGCATTGACGGTGCGATTGTCGTAGCGCGTGACCAGGATGCCGCTGATGTTCAGCTTGGGGTTCAACCGGTCGCGCACCTTGTCGACGGTATCGGTGAGCAGCGCCAAACCGCGAAGCGAGAAGAACTCGCATTCGGTGGGGATGATGACACCGTCCGAGCAGGCCAGACCGTTGACCGTCAACAGGCCCAGCGACGGCTGGCAATCGATCAGCACGTAGTCGTAGCGGTCAAGCACCGGATACAGCGCCCGCCCCAGCGTCTGCTCGCGCCCGACCTCATTGACCAGTTGGATCTCGGCGGCCGACAGGTCGATATTGCTGGGCACCAGGTCCAGGCCCTTGACGCGGGTGTTGATCAGCACGTCATCGATGGACACCCGCGGCTCGATGAGCAGGTTGTGCACCGTGTGCTCGAGTTCGTAGTGCGGCACGCCCAGGCCCGCCGACAGCGCGCCCTGCGGGTCCAGGTCCACCAGCAGCACCCTGCGGCCATATTCGGCGAGGCTGGCACCCAGGTTGATGGTCGACGTGGTCTTGCCGACGCCGCCCTTCTGGTTGCACATCGCAATGACCTTGGCCGGGCCGTGTGTGGTCTTGGGACCGGGCTCGGGAATCGCCCGCGCCGGGCGCCCGGTCAGCCCGACAGTCTGTTCCGAGTTATCGTCCGCGTCGGGTTCCGCGGCACGGAGCATCGCGGCCCTATGGCCGTCGTCGTCCAGACCAGGTGACCCGAAACTCAACATGTTCGGGAACTCCAAGCCTCCTGGGACGTCGGTCATACCGGACCCTCGCAGATCAGCGGCATCAATCCCAAAGAGAACATCCCGGCAAGTTTAACGGTGCCCAGGCCCCGACGATGGTAGACCCGCTGTCCGAATCTTGCAGTCGTGAGATGGAAACAGCAGGTTGCCTTCCCGCGAAGCTCCGTGTTGGCCGATGGCGATGGCCACACCCGGGGCCTAAACGCCGACCTAACGTGCGCGGGGATGCGCCCCAGCCCAGACCTCGCGCAGCGCGCTGACCGTCACCAAGGTGTAAATCTGCGTGGTTGTCACCGACGCGTGCCCCAGCAGTTCCTGCACGACGCGCACGTCGGCCCCGCCGTCCAGCAGATGCGTGGCGAAGGAGTGGCGCAGGGTGTGCGGCGAGACCGCGGCAGTGATACCTGCTCGTTCGGCCGCATCTTGAAGCACCTGCCATGCGCTCTGTCGCGACAGCCGGCCCCCGCGCGCATTGAGGAAGATGGCCGATGTGCCCTTGCCCCGGCGACCAAGGTCGGGACGAGCCCGGACCAGATAGGCATCTAGCGCACTGACCGCCGGCCGGCCGATCGGCACCAACCGTTGCTTGCCGCCCTTGCCATGCAGCAGCACCGAACGGGATTGAGTGTCGACGTCATCGAGGTCCAACCCGACCGCTTCGGAGATGCGGGCGCCCGTCGAGTACAGCAGCTCCAGCAGCGCTCGGTTGCGCAAAGTCAGCGGGCTGTCGGCGTCGCTGTCACCGCCGGCGCCCTCCAGCAGCGCCAACACCTCGTCGTAGCTGAGGCTCTTGGGCAGCCGCCGCACCGGCGTGGGCGGTTTCACCATGCGGGCGACATCGGTGTCGGTGAAACCTTCGGCGGCCGCGAACTTGTGCAGACCACGCACCGCGACCACGGCGCGCGCCGCCGACACCGAAGACAGCGCGACGACGCCGTTGTCCGGATCACCCTGACGCAACGCGACCAGGAACTCGCTCACATCGGCCTCGGTGGCCGCTCCCAGATCAGTAACCCCGCGGGACGTCAGGTGCCCGGTGTATCGCCGCAGATCCCGGCGGTAGGAGCTCAAGGTGTTGGCGGCCACGCCCCGCTCGATAGCCAGGTGGTCCAGGTAGCTCTGGACCTGTTTTTCCACGCTCGGACGGACCACGGACACCGGAGTCATCAGGCTCTGGTCCGACGGGCGCGGAAGGCGGAGGGCCGGTCCCGCCACGGCGCATCAACAGGCCGCAGCAATTCAGGCCGATGATGCGCGGCCAGAATCCCAGCCACTGCAAGCGAATTCACGATCTCACCGTCGAAGACCATTCGCACCGCATCGGCGAGCGGCACCCGGGTGATCTCCAGGTCGGCCTCTTCGTGATGGGCTTCGGGGCGACCGATCTCGGTCAGCCCGGTCGCCAGAAAAATCCGCACGCTCTCGTCGCTGAAGCCGGGCGCTGAATCGATGTCGATCAAGGTCTGCCAGTGTGACGCCGCCAGACCTGCTTCCTCTCCGAGCTCGCGTGCTGCAGTGAGATGCGGGGGCTCATCGCCCATGTCGAGCAGCCCGGCGGGTAGTTCCCAAAGCCGTCGCCCGATCGGGTGCCGGTACTGGTACACCAGCACGACGTTGTCATGGTCATCGAGCGCGACGATTCCCACCGCACCGTAGTGCTCGACCACCTCGCGGCGCGCCGTCGAGCCGCCGGGCATGGCGACCTCGTCGGCGCGCAGCGCGAAAATCTTTCCTACATATACGGTTTCGCTGGACAGCGCGGTGAAGTCGTGATCAGTGGGCATCTTGCAGCTGTTCGGCGGCATCCGTCTCGTTGGCATGGATCGACGATTCGACTTCTTCCAACGGCAGTCGCTCAGCGGCTTTGTAGTCCAGCGCGGCCCCGACGAACGCAGCGAACAGCGGGTGTGGGCGGGTCGGGCGGCTCTTCAGCTCGGGGTGCGCCTGGGTACCAACCAGGAACGGATGCACGTCGGCGCCGTACTCGACGAACTCGACCAGGTGCCCGTCCGGTGACGTGCCGGAGAACTTGAGTCCGCTCTTGGCGATCCGGTCCCGGTAAGCGTTGTTGACCTCATAGCGATGCCGGTGCCGTTCGGACACCTCGGTGGCCTGATACGCCTGAGCCACAATGGATTCCGGCTCCAGCCTCGCCGGGTAGGCACCCAGTCGCATGGTGCCGCCCAGGTCGGCGTCGCCGGCCACTGCGTCACGCTGGTCGGCCATGGTGGAGATCACCGGATCCGTGGTCCGCTCGTCGAACTCTGCGGAGTTGGCGCCGGTGATCCCGACCGACCGGGCCGCTTCGATGACGATGCACTGCAGGCCCAGGCACAGCCCCAGCAGTGGCAGCTTCTGCTTGCGCGCGTACCGGATTGCGCCGAGCTTGCCCTCGATGCCACGGATGCCGAACCCACCGGGGATCAGCACGCCGTGCACATCTCCGAGCGCAGCGGCCGCGCCCTGATCGGTCTGGCAGTCGTCGGAGGCCACCCACCGGATCTCGACCTTCGCGTGGTGCTTGAAGCCGCCGGCGCGCAATGCCTCGGCCACCGACAGATAGGCATCAGACAGGTCGATGTACTTGCCTACCAAGGCAATTCGCACGGTCTCCTTGGGCTCGTGCACCCGGCGCAGCAGGTCGTCCCATTCGCGCCAGTCGACGTCCCGGAACGGCAGGTTGAGCCGGCGCACCACGAAGGCGTCGAGTTCCTCGCGATGCAGCACCTTGGGAATGTCATAGATGGACGGTGCGTCCGGGGTGGAGATCACGCCGTCGATATCCACGTCGCACATGAGTGCGATCTTGTTCTTCAGCGGTTCGGGCACATCGCGGTCGCAGCGCAGGATCAGCGCGTCGGGAGTGATACCGATGCTGCGCAGCGCGGCCACCGAATGCTGTGTGGGTTTGGTCTTGAGCTCACCGGACGGCGCCAGGTATGGAACCAACGACACGTGCAGGAAGAACACGTTGTCGCGGCCGACGTCGTGGCGCACCTGTCGCGCTGCCTCCAGGAACGGCTGGGATTCGATATCGCCTACCGTGCCGCCGATTTCGGTGATGACGACGTCCGGACGCTTGCCCTCCGCGTCAGGCAGTGCCATCTCCAGGATGCGGGTCTTGATCTCGTCGGTGATGTGCGGGATCACCTGAACGGTGTCGCCTAGGTAGTCGCCGCGGCGTTCCTTGGCGATGACCTCCGAGTACACCTGGCCGGTGGTGACGTTCGCCGACCGCGAAAGGTTGCGGTCCAGGAAGCGTTCGTAGTGCCCAATGTCGAGGTCGGTCTCAGCGCCGTCTTCGGTGACGAACACCTCGCCGTGCTGGAACGGGTTCATGGTGCCCGGGTCGACGTTGAGGTACGGGTCCAGCTTCTGCATCGTGACGTGCAACCCGCGTGCGGTGAGCAACTGCCCAAGGCTGCTAGCCGTCAGCCCCTTGCCCAGTGACGATGCGACGCCACCGCTGACAAAGATGTGCTTGGTCGCGGCTTGCGGGTGCCTGCGTAACGGTTTCGCTTGACCAGGCAAGAACAACCTCCGTGGTGATGGGGCAGGACGGGTGCAAGCTAATGCCAGCTCTGGGCCAAACCCAGGTCGGGGCCTGCCGACCCACGGAATCTCACCTTAACACCGACAGCCATAACCTGCCGCTGACGCGCCGATCTGCTGCCAGTGAGACCACCGTTACTCCGAACTACTGCGGAACGGTCACCGAGGTTGCGCCGTGCCCGATGCCGAACTGACCTGGCCGGCCGCCGGCAGCCAGCGACTGCAGCGCGAGCACCGCGGTGATCCGGCCGGACTCGGTGTTGATGTCGTCGACGGTACCGACCGCGCCGGACAGCCCAGCATCAGAGCGCACGACCGCAACCGCGGCTGTCCCGGACCCCGAGCCCCCACGCCCAGCCACCAACGCTCCCGCGCCGTGCGGCGCCAGCCCGGAGGCCAACCGTGCAACCGTGGCTCCGCGGTTTCCGGCGTCGTCGCCGAGCGGACCGCCGGTGACGATCAACGCACTGTCGGCGACGCCGAGGTGCGGGCTGCTCAAGGTGATGAAACCGGTGTCACGCAAGGTGGCCAGCACGGTGTCGCGCTGGGTGTCGTCGACCGGCGGAGCCGCCGCATCTTTACCGCGCATCAGCGTGATGCCCAGCAGGTCACCAGCTTGCGAACCCTGGTCAACCGCCCTGGTGCTCAATTGCCGGCCGGCCGGCACAATCGGCGAGTTCACCACCGACAGCAGCTTCTCGGATGCATTGGCATCGACGAACTGCTGGGTCAGCGTGACGGTCCCGGTCACCGAACCGCCCGCAGCGCCAATCAGTTTCGAGACCGCATCCACATCGTCGCCGACTGCGTCAGGTGTCCGGAAGACCACCACCGCCTTGCCCGCCAGCGCATCGCGCACCATCCGCGGTGACATCTGAGCATCGAATTCGCCTGCCGCATTGAGCTTCTGGTTGAGCGCGTTCTTGTCGTCCGTGAGAGTGTTGATCTGGTTCTGCAACTGGTGCTTGTCGTCGCGCAGCCCGGACAACAACGTATTGGACAGCAACCCAGAGCCCAGCATCACGCCGACAGCCAGCGCGAAAAACACTGCAGCTAATGAAATCGCGTGTGAGCGTAGGGAAATCACACAAACTCCCTTTCGATGGCGGTTGCGGCCCGGTCGGGCTCAGTGCCCGCCGATTTAGGTCACCAGACCTTGGGCCCAGGTCAGCAAACGATTCCAGTACTCGGTCACCCAGTGCACCATGGTGGCGTCAGCC
This sequence comes from Mycobacterium sp. OTB74, assembly GCF_029892685.1. Taxonomy (GTDB): domain Bacteria; phylum Actinomycetota; class Actinomycetes; order Mycobacteriales; family Mycobacteriaceae; genus Mycobacterium. The sequence continues at coordinate 27,990 of NZ_JARXVD010000031.1, forward strand.
CGCGACACCCACAACGCCACGACGACGGCGATCAGCATGGCCAGCACCAACAACGCGATAGCGCCGCCGGACACCCTGCTGCGGTACAGCGTCGCAACAGCTTTGGCATCGACCAGCTTCTCCCCGACCTTCAATCTGGTCAGGAACGTCGATGGGGTGCTCGACTGCCGGTTGCGGTCGAAGAACTCTTCGATATTGGCGCGGTGGCCTGCGGTGACAATGAGCGCGGCGCCGTGGTGATCGACCAGCAGCAGCGCCAGGTCCGCGGCTGAACCAGCGGCCGGGAAAGTCATTGCACCGACGCCCAGATCCTGAATGCGCTCAAGGCCTTTGGCGTGACCGTCAGCATCTGCCGGCAGAACCACCTGAGCACCAGAGCGCAGTACCTCGGCAGTCATCTCGTCCGGATCGCCGACGATCAGCGCCGGGCGGTACCCGGCCTTGCGCAGGGTGTCCGCGCCGGAGCCCACGCCGACCAGCACCGGCTGGTACTCCTTGATGAACGGCTTGATCGCCCTCAGATCGTCGGCGGCGCTGGCATCGTCGGTGACCACCACAACATGGCGCCGGTTCACATCGACGTCGATGTCCGGGATGCCCATCCCGTCGATCAGCAGCGGGCTCTCACTGCGAATGAACTCAATTGTGTTGCCCGCGAAGGCTTCCAGGTGCGCAACAAGGCCACTCTTGGCGTCGTGCATCATCTCGTGGATCTGCTGATCGTCGCGCTCGGTGCCCAGGACCAGCCGCCGGTCGCCGTTGTAGATGCCGCCGTTGTGCAAACGCACCCGGGCGCCGTCCTTGACCTTCTTGAAGACCTCCGGTCCGGTCTCGTCGATCAGCATGACACCGTTGGCGACCAACACCTCCGGCCCGAGGTTGGGGTAGCGCCCCGAGATCGACGACGAGGCGTTGATCACTGCCGCGACTCCGGCCTCGACCAGCGCGTCAGCGGTGATGCGGTCCAGATCAAGGGCATCCAGAATCACGATGTCCCCAGGTCCGACACGGCGCAGCAGTCGATCGATGTCGCGGTCCACTCGGGCGGTCCCGACCACACCCGGCCTGGGTTCGGCATTTCGCGTAAGCAACGCTGACATCTTCATGGCGCCGATTCTGTCGGCCAACCCTCAAGTTGAGGTGGAGGCGCGCCGTAACACCAGCCACATAAGTCAAATCCCGTCACAACTGTCACACAGTTCGGTTACGCCGACTCCGTGATTTCGGCGCGCTCCCTAACGGTCAGCGATATGTAGCACGCCCAAGTCCCAGCTAGGACTCGCGATCGCGCGCGGCAGCCTCGAGCAGCTCCCGAGCGTGAGCTCGCCCGCTGTCCGACTCACCAAGGCCGGCCAACATCCGCGCCAGCTCAGCCACTCGGTCGTCATCGCCCAAGTTGCGCACCACACTGGCCTTGCTGCGCCCGTCACCGCTGTCCACCATCAGATGCACATCGGCGTACGCAGCCACCTGCGGCAAGTGCGTGACGACGATGACCTGGTGCGTTCTGGCCAAGCGGGCGAGGCGCTTTCCGATCTGCACCGCGGCCCGGCCACCAACACCGGCATCGACTTCGTCGAACACCATGGTGGTGCCCTCCGCTGACGCAGCCAGCACCACCTCGAGCGCGAGCATCACGCGGGACAACTCGCCGCCTGATGCACTCTTGGCCAGCGGCAACACGTCTGACCCGCTATGCGGGGTGAAACCGAACTCGACCGCGTCGACGCCTTCGTGTCCGGCGTGCACGGCAGTGCCGTCCGGCAGGGTCAACGGCGCGGAATCATCGGCACGAGCCTCCAGCGGCAGTACATCGATACTGAACCCGGCGCCGCCCATCGCCAGCCCGGCCAACTCTGCGGTGACCGCCTTGGCCAGCGATTTCGCGGCCTTGGTTCGGGCTTTGGTGATCTCGGCTGCCGCCGACACCACCTTGTCGTGCAACTCGTCCACTTGTTGCTGCAGTCCGGCCAGCGCCTCTTCGGAGACGTCCAGCTGGGACAGCCGCTCGCGCGCTTCGGCGGCCCACTTCAGCACACCGTCGATATCGGAGGCGTACTTGCGGGTGAGGTTGCGCAGCTCAGCTTGCCGAGCCAGCTTGGCTTCCAGTGCGCTTGCGTCGCTGGGCAATTCGCCCAGGTATTCACCAAGCTCACCGGCCACGTCGCCGATCACCGCCAGCACTTCGACCAGCCGCTCCCCCAGCGCCCGCAGGGCGTTGTCATCGGTGCCGAGCAATGCCGACTTCGCGTGTGCGGCAGCGTCCAAAGCCGATGTGACGTCGTCCTGAGCGCCCTCATCGAGTTGCCCGGCCAGTGCGACGCGAGCGAGCTGAGCTGCCTCACGCAAGGCGTCGAGCTCGGACAGCCGGCGTATGTCACCGACCAGAGCGTCATCCTCACCGGGCTCCGGAGCCACCGTGTCGATTTCGTTCAGGCCGAACTGGAGCCGGTCGGCTTCCATCGCGAGGTCCCGGGCACGCTGCCGGCGGTCGTTCAAGTCGCGACGGGTGGTCAGCCACTGCTCACGTAGCGCGCGATACTTGGCCAGTAATCCGGTCACGTCGACGTAGCGGTCCAGCGCGCCGCGCTGCTCCTCGGGGCGCATCAGCCGAAGCTGGTCGTTCTGCCCGTGCAGGGCAAGCAGTTCGGTGGTGAACGTTGCCAGCGACTTGGCCGGCACGCTACGACCACCCAGGTAGGCCCGCGACGGTCCGTCCTTGCTCACCGAACGCGCGGCGATGATGCTGCCGTCGTCGTCGCGGTCCGCTGCGGAGACGTCCAGGATCTCATCGACCCGCTCGGACACCCCATCGCCGAGTTCGGTTGTGGTGAAACGACCTTCCACCACCGCGCGCGCCGATCCCGAACGCACCCGGTTGGGGTCGGCGCGCGCCCCACCAAGCAGGTGCAGCCCGGTGACGACCATGGTCTTACCAGTGCCTGTCTCGCCGGTCAGCACCGTGAGGCCACGGCCGAATTCGGCCGTGGCCGCACTGATGGCGCCGAGCGCCTCGATGCGAATCTCGGTCAGCATTACTGGCCGCGCCACCCTTTCACCGGCAACCGGAACTTACGTACAAGGCGATCGGTGAACGGAGCGCTGTCCAGCCGCACCCACTTCAGCGAGACCTCACAGCGGGTGACCTCCAGCCGTCCGCCCGCCGGAACCACCATCTGCCGGCGACCGTCACAGAACACCAACGCATCATGGCCGCTGCTTTCGACCTCGATCGCGATCGCCGCGGTCGGACTGGTCACCATCGGGCGAGCGAACAACGCATGAGCGTTGTTGGGCACCACCAGGATTGCTTCAAGGTCGGGCCACAGGATCGGGCCACCCGCGGAGAATGCGTAGGCGGTCGAGCCCGTCGGCGCCGAGACCAGCACCCCGTCGCAGCCGAATGCGGACACCGGACGCCCGTCGACCTCCAGCACGACGTTCAACACGCCGAACCGAGTGCTCTTCTCCAAGCTGGCCTCGTTCAGTGCCCAACCGCGCTTGACGATCTGCCCGTCGACACGCACTCCGATGTCGAGCGTCATCCGCTCTTCGACGCGGTAGTCCCGGTTGATGATCCGCTCCAACACCTGGTCGATGGCTTCCGCCTCGGCCTCGGCGAGGAATCCGATGTGCCCCAGGTTGACGCCGAGGACAGGGATCTGGGCATTTCGAGCCAACTCGGCCGCACGCAGGAAAGTGCCGTCGCCGCCGAGCACCAGCACCAGCTCGCACCCCTGAGCGGCCATCTCGTCGGCATCGACCACCTCGATGTCCACGCCCAAGGCCCGCATGTGGTCGGGCGCCAAGTGCAGCGCACCGCGGTCGACGGCTTCGGCGGCCAAGACCCGCAGACCAATTCCGTTGTCGCCCAGCACCTTTTCCACTCGACGAGCTGTATCGGTGGCCTCGTCGCGGCCCGTATGGATGACAAGCAGGACAGTTCGTTCCAACGTCACTGTGGCCCCTCGGCGACAGCGCGGTGCACCGCGTAATTCAGAGCGTCACCGACAAGCGGGTGTTCGCTTGACGCCCGCAGATGCAGGAAGTACTCGACGTTGCCCGATGGCCCGGGCAACGGGCTGGCCGTCACGTTCACCGTGTGCCAATTGAGCTCCGCAGCCCGATTCGCCACGGTCAGCACGGCATCGGCGCGCAACGCCGGATCAGAGACGACCCCTCCAGCGCCCACGCGATCCTTTCCCACCTCGAACTGCGGCTTCACCATGGGAACGATATCGGCTTGCCCCGACGCACAGGCAGTGAGTGCCGGTAGCACTGTGAATAGCGAAATGAACGACAAGTCGGCTACCACCAGATCGACGACCCCGCTGATCGCCTCGGCCGTCAGCTCACGCACGTTGGTCCGCTCCATCACGACCACCCGGTCATCGGACCGCAACGACCAAGCGAGTTGCCCGTAACCGACATCGGCCGCAACCACTTCACGTGCCCCTCGGTCCAGCAGTACCTCGGTGAAACCGCCGGTAGACGCACCGGCATCCAAGCAACGCAGCCCCTTCGGCGACACCCCGAATACGTCCAGGGCGCCGATCAGTTTGTGAGCACCTCGGGATACCCAACCGCGTTCGTCGGACTCGGTGACGATCAAGTTCGCCGCGATCGTCACAGCCGTCGACGCCTTGGCGGCCCGCATGCCATCGATGGTCACCCGGCCGGCTTCGATCAATTCGGCAGCCTGCTGACGGGACCGGGCCAGTCCGCGCCGGACGAGTTCGGCGTCAACACGTGCGCGTCGCGTCACGTGTGCTCACCCCTTCTCGACAGATTCCAGCGCCCGCACCAACAAGTTGTGTGCCTGGTCAAGCCCCGCCGCGACGGCATTGAGGTCAACACCGTCGCCATCCACATCGGGCATGTGCGAGAGCAACACCTCGATGTCGGTGCGAATCTGATCCGGGTCGGTACTCATAGCGCCATTTACGCTAGCTGATCGGTGCCGCCAAGCAGTGACCACCGGTCCAGGGCCTGACGCGCCGTGTCGTCACCTGCCACGATCTTCACCGCCTGGCCATTCGATGCCGACCAAACCGCCGACGCCGTCGCGCGGACGACCGACAACGGCTCGTCGTCCGCTTCACCGGTCGCATACACCGTCGCCACAGCATCGGCGACACGCACCTGCCAGGCCGGCTGTGGACCTACGCGCAACACATCCGCGGGGCAGTCGAGCGACCGCAAGTCGGCCGCAAGGTAATCCGGGCGCTCCTGGGCAACCGCATGAACCACGTCGACGGCGGAGTTCACCCCGGTCAACACCATCAGGCTGGGCAACCCAGCCGCGCGGGCACCGGAGATATCGGTGTCCATCCGATCCCCCACCACCAGGGGTGAACTGAACTGCCCCCGAGCCAGCGCATCGTTCATGAGCGTGGGGTGGGGCTTTCCGGCAACCTGCGGCTCGCAATCGGTGGCTGTCCGCAGCGCGATCACCATCGACCCATTGCCGGGCAGCAGGCCTCGCTCCGAAGGCAGGGTCTTGTCGACATTTGCCGCGACCCACAATCCGCCGGCCCGGATGGCCAACGCTGCCTCGGCAAGATCAGCCCAGCCGGTCTGAGTCGAATGCCCCTGCACCACCGCGACCGGACCCTCGTCGAAGGTACGTACCGGCACCAACCCAACGTTGGTCACCTCGGCGGCCAACGCTTCGGTGCCGATCACCAGCACCTTCGCGCCGAACGTCAGTTGCTCGGCGAGCAGCCGGGCCGCACTCTGCGAACTGGTCACCACGTCGTCGGCGGAGGCCGAGAACCCGAGCGCGACGAGATGCTCTGCAACCTCGGCGGGAGTCCGCGAAGCATTGTTGGTCACGTACAGCTTCCGGGATTCGATCCCGGCCAGCGTCTCGACCGCACCTTCGGTCGCCTCATGTCCCCGAAATACCGTGCCGTCGAGGTCAAGCAGCAGGCAGTCATGCTGCTGCGCCAATGTGGTCATCTCAACCCAATTCGGCGACGCGGTCCTCGGCGTCGGTGACGCCCTCAAGATCCCCTGCAGCCGCGTGCAAGAACCACTGCACTGCATCATCGCGCCGACCCAGCGACAGCAGGATCTCTGCATAGACGTAGAACAGTCGCGCGGCCGTCTGACCGGTTCGCGTCGGATCCAGGGGCGGAGTGGAGAGCAGCGCGAGTGCCTGTTCGGGCTGCCCGAGATCACACCGTGCGCCGGCCACCACGATCCTCAGTTCGTCAGCATCGTCGCCGATCAGCTGCTCTGCTTCAGGGGTACGAGCCAACTCAACTGCACGCTCTGGCCTGCCGACGCCACGCTCGCAATCGGCGATCAAAGCGAGAAGGGGTGATTTGCTTCCCATCCGGCGGGCCGCGCGCAATTCAGACAATGCCTGTGCCCAATCGCCGCAGTGATAGGCCGCAATGCCTACCGCCTCTCGAACTGCGGCGATCCGGCTGGCCCGGCCACGCGCGGCACGAGCATGCTCAAGCGCTGCTTCGGGATCTTCATCGAGAAGGTCACCTGCGACGACCAGGTGTTTAGCGACGTAGTCGGCGGTGGACTTGTCGAGAGTGGTCAGTTCCCGACGAACTTCGGGTGCCAATTGCCTGGCCTCGACGTCGTCCGGCAGGCGGGGACCCGACCGCTGGGGCTCTGCGGAATCCGCGCGATTCGGCGTCCTGGGTCCCTGATTCCTCGACCCCTGTGGTCGCCCCGGGCCCGAACGTCGGGGTAGACGCTGGTCGCTATACGAATTGCGCCGGCGATCGCCACCGCCGCCCTGAGTGTCTTGGACCACGTCTGCCTTCCTGCTCCGCTGAACGCGCCACACAAAGGATACGGCGCCACTACACATGGCGCGATAGCCGCAATTTCGCGATATCAGCTGGAATTAAATTCTGACACATACAGAATCACCCCCCACAAAAAGTGGGGGGTGATCCTAATTTGTGTTCGGCGGTGTCCTACTTTTCCACCCTGTTGGGTAGTATCATCGGCGCTGGTAGGCTTAGCTTCCGGGTTCGGGATGGGACCGGGC
>NZ_JARXVD010000032.1 GCF_029892685.1 Mycobacterium sp. OTB74
AACAACTCCCGCCGCGTTGCCCTCGAATGTCGGTAACCACTTGGCACGACAACCTCCCAAATCAACGGATGTTGTCTTGACCGTATGAATATGCCGATCCATACCCGGCAGCACCTCACGGGTCTGCGCGCCCACGATGGACTCCGAGTTGGTCCGCGTCAGCACACCGAGGCGATCGGACAGCTTCGCCAACTTTCCACTGTCACGCACCTTGAACAACAGCTTCTGGGTGTTGTACGTGCCGGCCGCGACGATCAGGTACTTGGCGGTGAAGCTGCGCTTGTCGCGGCGCAAACGGCCATTGGTACGACGGGTGTCCACCCGCCACAGACCATCACCGCGCTGCTCGAAGCTGGTCACCGTGGTCATCGGATGTACTTGCGCCCCAGCGGATTCGGCCAGACCGAGGTAATTCTTCACCAAGGTGTTCTTGGCCCCGTGCCGGCAACCGGTCATGCACTCGCCGCACTCGATGCAACCGGTGCGGGCCGGCCCGGCCCCGCCGAAGTACGGGTCAGGCACAGTCTCGCCCGGCGTCTGCTTGCCGTCGGCACCGAAGAACACACCCACCGGGGTGGCCACGAAGGTGTCGCCGCAGCCCATGTCGTCGGCCACTTCTTTGACGATGCGGTCAGCGTCGGTGAACGTCGGGTTCTGGACCACACCGAGCATTCGCTGCGCCTGCTCGTAGTGCGGCATCAGTTCGGCGTGCCAGTCGGTGATGGTCTTCCACTGCGGGTCGTTGAAGAACGGGTCCGGCGGGATGTACAGGGTGTTGGCATAGTTCAGCGAACCGCCGCCCACACCGGCGCCGGCCAGGATCATCACGTTGCGCAACAGGTGGATGCGCTGAATGCCGTACATGCCTAATTTGGGGGCCCACAAGAACTTTCGCAGGTCCCACGAGGTCTTGGCGAAGTCGGCGTCCGCGTAGCGGGGACCGGCCTCCAGCACTCCGACCCGGTAGCCCTTCTCGGTCAGTCGCAGGGCGCTGACGCTGCCCCCGAATCCCGAACCGATGATCAAGACGTCGTAGTCAGGCTCCATGGCAGAAGTATGACCCTACCGGCGGGTAACCAGCCACCAAGGCAACCCTAACTTTTGCCGCCGCAAGGCCCGAGACATCACGGCTCTTTGCGCGAAACCGCCCAAATCACAACAACATACGGAGTTTCGGCGCACCTCAGCGAACGTGGAACCTAACTGCCGACGGTCAGGCCGACCTTCTGAAATTCCTTCAGATCGCAGTAACCGGCCTTGGCCATCGACCGGCGCAAGCCACCGACCAGGTTCACCGCACCGAACGGATCATCGGACGGTCCATCGAGCACCTGCGCCAACGACGGCCGCTCCCCCAGCGCGATCTGCAGCAGCGCACCGCGCGGCAACGACGGATGTGCCGCGGCGGCAGGCCAGTACCAGCCGTCGCCCGGCGCCTCGGCGGCCGCAGCCAACGGGGTTCCGAGCACCGCGGCGTCGGCACCACAGGCGATGGCCTTGGCCAGATCACCCGAGGTGTGAATGTCACCGTCGGCCAGCACATGTACGTACCGCCCACCGGTTTCGTCGAGGTATTCGCGGCGGGCCGCCGCAGCGTCTGCGATCGCAGTGGCCATCGGAACATTGATGCCGAGTACCTGGTCGCTGGTGGTCACCCCGGCAGTGGAGCCGTAACCGACGATGACGCCGGCCGCGCCCGTACGCATCAGGTGCAGGGCGGTGCGATGGTCGAGCACCCCGCCGGCCACCACCGGCACGTCCAACTCGGAGATGAAAGTCTTGAGGTTCAGCGGTTCTCCGTCTGACGCAACGCGTTCGGCGGAGATGATGGTGCCCTGGATAACCAGCAGGTCGATGCCGGCAGCCACCAGCGTCGGGGTCAGCGCCTGCGCGTTCTGCGGACTTACCCGCACCGCCGTGGTGACGCCCGCTTCGCGAATCCGGACCACAGCCTTGCCGAGCAGATCGAGATCCAGTGGCGCAGAATGCAATTGCTGCAGCAAGCGGACAGCAGCCGACGGATCGGACTCCTTGGCCGCCAGCTCCACCACCTGAGCCAGCTTGTCCTCGACATCGGCATGCCGACCGATCAGGCCCTCACCGTTGAGCACCCCGAGCCCACCCAGCTTGCCCATGGCGATGGCGAACTCGGGTGAAACCAGAGAATCCGTCGGATGGGTGACGACCGGAATGTCGAACCGGTAGGCGTCGAGCTGCCAGGCGGTCGATACATCCTTGCTCGAACGGGTACGCCGAGCCGGCACGATATTGATGTCATCGAGTTCATAGGTCCGGCGGGCGGTTCGGCCCATACCGATTTCGACCATGTCACGCATGCGCTAACTCCCTAACAGTTGTCGCCGAAACCGACGTTATGGCCAGATCTACTCGCACTTTTGGGCCCAATCGTCCGTTTCGGCGCAATGGGGCGACACACTCAGCGCGTGTAGTAGTTCGGGGCTTCGACAGTCATCGTGATGTCGTGCGGGTGGCTTTCCTTGAGGCCGGCCGCGGTGATCTGTACGAACTGCGCCTGCTGCAGGTGCTCGATGGTCGCAGAACCGGTGTAGCCCATGGCTGCGCGCAACCCGCCGGTCAGCTGGTGGATCACAGTCCCCAACGGACCGCGGAACGGCACTCGGCCCTCGATGCCCTCGGGCACCAGCTTGTCCTCGGACAGCACGTCGTCCTGGAAGTAACGGTCCTTGGAGTAGGACTTGCCCTGACCTCCCGCATTTGACCGGCCCTGCATGGCACCCAGCGATCCCATACCGCGGTAGCTCTTGAACTGCTTGCCGTTAACGAAGATCAAGTCGCCCGGCGCTTCTGCGGTGCCCGCCAGCAGCGAGCCCAGCATGGCCGTCGACGCACCGGCGGCCAGCGCCTTGGCTATATCACCGGAGTACTGCAGGCCGCCGTCGGCGATCACCGGAACGCCGTAGGGCTTGCAGGCCGCCACCGCTTCCAGGATCGCGGTGATCTGCGGGGCACCGACACCGGCAACCACACGCGTGGTGCAGATCGAGCCTGGGCCGACCCCGACCTTGACCGCGTCGGCACCCGCCTCACACAGCGCCGCGGCGGCCGCCCGGGTGGCGACGTTGCCGCCGACCACCTCGACCTTCCCGCCGACTGCCTTCTTGAGCCGGGACACCATGTCCAACACGCCGCGGTTGTGGGCGTGCGCGGTATCCACGATCAGCACGTCGACGCCGGCATCGGCCAGCGTCATGGCACGGGTCCAGGCGTCGTCACCCACGCCGACTGCGGCACCGACCAGCAGGCGACCGTCACTGTCCTTGGTAGCCAATGGGAACTGCTCGGTCTTGACGAAGTCCTTGACGGTGATCAGCCCGGTCAGCTTGCCGTGGCCGTCGACGATGGGCAGCTTCTCGATCTTGTGCCGCCGCAGCAGGCCCAGCGCCGCCTCAGCGGACACCCCTTCCTGCGCGGTGATCAGCGGGGCCTTGGTCATCACTTCGGCAACCGGCTTGTTCTGGTCGACCTCGAAGCGCATATCCCGGTTTGTGATGATGCCCACCAACTCACCGCTGCTGTTGACCACAGGCAAGCCGGAAATCCGGAACCGGGCGCACATGGCGTCGACCTCGGCCAGGGTGTTGCCCGGCGAGCAGGTGACGGGGTCGGTGACCATGCCGGCTTCGGACCGCTTGACGGTCTCGACCTGGCCGGCCTGCTCGGTGACCGGCAGGTTGCGGTGCAACACGCCCATGCCACCGGCGCGGGCCATCGCGATGGCCATGCGGGACTCGGTGACGGTATCCATCGCCGAGCTGACAAGCGGCACCCGAAGCCGAATGTTGCGCGTCAACTGGCTGGACGTATCGGCCGTGGCCGGAATGATGTCGGAGGCCGCCGGCAGCAGCAGGACGTCGTCGAAGGTCAGCCCGAGCATCGCGATCTTGGTCGGATCGTCGCCGCCGGTCGGCACCGGAACGGCAATGGGAACGCTGCTTTCAGCGATCGACATGGGTGGGCCTCCCGGCAGACACAATCGAGGAACTAAAAACCCATCCTATCGGCCTTTACGACCGGCGCCGAACCCCGCCATCCGGCGGCTCGCCGGGGTGACGGCTGGCGCGACACCTGGGGTGATAAGTAGGGTGGAGCCGTGCGTGACCACCTGCCACCGGGCCTGCCGCCCGATCCATTCGCCGACGATCCGATGGACCCGTCGGCCGTTCTGGACGCGCTGGAGCCGGGCCAACCGCTGGACCCGCAGGAGCGCATGGCTGTAGAGGCTGATCTCGCCGATCTGGCGGTTTACGAAACCTTGTTGGCGCACAAGGGAATTCGTGGTCTCGTCGTATGTTGCGACGAATGCCAGCAGGACCACTACCACGACTGGGACATGCTGCGGGCAAATCTGCTCCAGCTGTTGGTCGACGGCACTGTGCGCCCCCACGAGCCGGCCTACGACCCCGAACCCGATGCCTACGTGACCTGGGATTATTGCCGCGGGTACGCCGATGCGTCGCTGAACGAAGCCACGTCGGACTCCGACGGCTATCGCTGATTTTTTCTGTTGGCTGAAAGGGCGATCTGCCCTAGGCAGCGGCAATCCGCCCGTCAGTGCTGAGCGCCCGAATGCCCCGACTGGGCAGTGGGTTCTGTCTGGCTCGTCACACTCGACTGAACTGAGTGCGGTGTTTCGGCAGCCGTGTTCGCCGGGGCCTGGGTAGGCGCAGCCACAGTTGTCGTCGGGATCTGCGCGGCCGCGGTTGTTGAAGCCACCGTCGGCGCGGCCGCAGTTGTCGAGGCCGCGGTCGGCGCGGTCTGGGTTGCCTCAACTGGCGGCGTTGTCGCCGCGGGCGCAGGCCCCGCGGTCGTCGTCGGCGTGGCCGACGTCGGTGCCGCTGTCGTGGTGGGCGTCGCAGTGGTGGTTTCGGCCGGCGACGTCGGTGTGCTCGCCACCGTGGTCGAGGTGGCCGTCGCATCGGTCGAGGTCGTCGGCGTGCCGGCGCCCGGAACAACTGTCGGCGCACCTGATGTCGAAGTGGTCGGCGTAGCCGTAGTGGACGTCGCTGTAGTGGGGCTAGCCGTCGTAGACGTCGCCGTGGTCGACGTCGTCGACGGAGCGGAGGTCGACTCCGTCGTCGGGGTGGTCGACGTCGTCGACGTCGTGACCGACGCCGATGGCGGCTGGACGACCGGTACCGGCAGCAGCGTCAACGGCGACGACGGCAGCGTGGGCATGGGCTCTCCCGGCGGCGGCAGCGTCGCGGCGGAATTCTGCTCAACTACCTTGTAGGTCAACGCATTCCACTGCTGAATCAGCTGCTGCTTGTGTTCCGGAGTGTCAACGCTCTGCACGGTCGGGCTCAACTGCTGCAGCTTGTCCTGTGCCTGCTGCCACTGACCGTTGTCGATCATCTGCTGAACCTGTTGCATCTCGGTCTGCGCAGCCAGCATCACCTGTTCATCGCTGACCCGAGGCGCACCGAACAAGGTGGTCCGCACCCCGTAGAGCGCATCTCCCGGCCCCGCGCCGTACACCGCGGTACCGAACCCACCAAGGCACAGCAGGGCCGCCGCGATCGATCCGGCGATGGTCAGCGTGCCGCGGGAGTGCTTCTTGGCCAGCCCGTTCTGTAGCGCGGCAACCGCATCGCGAGCGGTCACCGGCGTCGTCACTGCAGGTTCACGCACACTGTCGCGCCAGTCGGCGAGCAGGAACGCCAACTCGGCCTCGGTCCCATCGGTCGAGTAGGGCGGTTGATTGGCGGCCAGCGCGTCCAGGAACCGGTCGGCTCGGTTGATCTCGTTGAGCGACGGATCACCGCCGTTGGATGTCCAGCGTCCGAAGTCAGGCATGGCCGCGCTCCGTCGCCGAGATTTCAGCTTTCAGCCGCGCCAGGGCCCGGTGCTGGGCCACCCGGACCGCACCGGCCGTGCTGCCCAGTGCCTCGGCAGTCTCCTCGGCGCTCATACCTACAACCACGCGCAGGATCAGGATTTCGCGCTGCCGGTCCGGCAGCACGGCCAGCAGCGCGTTCATCCGCGCCGCGGCGTCAGAGTCGATGGCGAGTTGTTCGGGACCTGGATCGCCAGAGGCGCGGTCAGGTAGTTCGTCGGTGACATCCGCGCGGTTACGGCCGGCGGCACGGTGTGCGTCAGCAACCTTGTGTGCGGCAATGCCATACACAAAGGCCAGGAACGGTCGTCCCTGATCTCTGTAGCGGGGCAGTGCCGTGATCACGGCGAGACACACCTCCTGGGTCACATCGTCTGCTGAAAGTCCGCTCCGCTCCCCGACCCGGGCCCGGCAGTAACGGACGACGATCGGACGGATGGTTTCCAGCACCTTCCGGAGCGCATCGGGATCACCGGCGACCGCATCAGCAACGACGGCATCGAGACCTTCTCCCGAAAATGTCATCGTGCGCGATATCTCCAGCGTTACGGATTTGGACCAGCTGATCTCGGTGTGTCAGCTAGACAGTAACGACAGGTCGGGGCGGGTCCGAATCATCCAGCATCACCCGGCCCACTGCCCACCCCTGGCGCGGACGGTCGCCGCGGCGTCATCCCTGATCGCGGCGATGTCCTGCGGGCTGTGCCCCGCGCTACCGATGTCGCCGAGCAGGCAGCCCAGTGCCCAGGTCAGCGGGACCAGTCCCAGCTCACGCGTGCGCGCCAGCGCCGCGTCCGCGACAGCGCGGGAATCGTCGTACCGGCCTGCGCTGCACAGCGCAGCGGCGTACACGACCTGGGACTTCACGGTGTGGCGGGGCGAGCCGACAGACTCGGCCAGCTGTACAGCGCGCTCGGCATGACCAACCGACGCCTCACCGTGCCCGCTCACCATGGCCAGCTCGGCGCTCACCCACGCCAGCCGCACGTGCTGCCGGGCAACGCCGCTGGCCTCGGTGACGGGAGTGGCGCGTGCGAGCAGTCGCCCGGCGGCGCCGAACCTTCCAACGCCCAGCGCGTCAGCGGCCAGTCCGACGAGGGCGTCGGCTTGCGCTTCTGCATCGTCGGCCAGCGCCCAGGCTTGGCCGTCTGCGACCCGGGCCAGGTTGTGCCAGCCGAGCTGACGGAGGAATGACGCTTTGGTGCTCAGCGCGAGCGACAGCAACGGACCGCCGGCCCGCCGAGACAAGTCCTGCAGGTCGGTGAACGCAGATGCGTAGCGGCCCTGCCCACCCGCAGCGACCGCCCGCAGCCACTGCTCATGGTTGGTCGTCGCCGAAGGCAGCGGCCACAACTGCGGATCGTTGCCGAAAGCGGCAGCTGCGAGGCGATCGCCTGGTAGACCCGCGGCGACGTTCGGGGCATGGGTTGCGGTCATCGGATCAGCACGCTATCAATGCCGTCGCCCCGCGCGGGCAGGCTTGGCTCACGGGCAGCCCGACGAACTTTGGTTAAAAATTTGTGGGCACCATGTTAACGGCATGTCAATTGCGTTCATTTTGCGCAGAATTGCCCGGTTCGGATGAGCCCATCCGAACTGCGAAAACCTCTGCGATCGTGCAGTAACGCATACCGCAATGAACTGCAGTTTCGTTGCATAAGCATCGCGAAGATGAACGTGATGTAAATTCTCGACCTGCGGTTATGGGGTTCCGCACAGAACGGAGCTATTGACGGAATTTGCAGAGTCCTTCTACGTTGTGTGCACGAGTAGTCATCGGGGACAAGAGCTCGGATCATTTCCACGATTGACGCGCTTCCGTTGGTTTGTGAAAAGGACGCGCAGGGAGGGGTTTTCACAATGCCGTTGCCGCAGCAACTACCCGGACCTAACGCCGATATGTGGGATTGGCAAATGCACGGCGTTTGCCGCGGCGTGGACTCCTCGGTGTTCTTCCACCCCGATGGCGAGCGTGGCCGGGCGCGCGCCCAGCGCGAAAGGCGCGCCAAGGAGATGTGCCGGGCGTGCCCCGTGATCACGCAGTGCCGGTCTCACGCTCTGGCCGTCGGCGAGCCCTACGGCATCTGGGGCGGGCTCAGCGAAGGCGAGCGCGAACTGATGCTCAAGCGGGGCATCCGCCGCCGGGCATCGTAAGTCGGTGTTCACCAAGCGGCCTCGCCCTCCAGGGTGAGGCCGCTTTGCGGTTAGCCGCTGGACGAACCCAGGGTCTCCGCCTGCCATCTGTCTTCGATCCTGGCGTAACGCCAAATCAGCACGGACGCAATCCAAGTGACGGCGAAGAGCCCGACCACGATGAACCCGAGAGCGTTGATGTCCAGGCCGTTGATCCAATCCCAGAAACCGCCTGTCCAGTTCAGCTGCTGGGCAAGTAGACCCAGCAGCTCAATGCTGCCGATGGCCAGCGCGACCACGATGGACAGACCGGTGATGGTGATGTTGTAGTACACCTTGCGGACCGGTTTGAGGAACGCCCAGCCGTAGGCAAAGTTCATGAACGTGCCGTCTGCAGTGTCGAGCAGACTCATGCCGGCCGCGAACAGTATCGGCAGGCACAAGATGGCGTACCAGGGCAGTCCGGCTGCCGCGCTGGTACCGGCCAATACCAGCAGAGCGACCTCGGTGGCGGTGTCGAAGCCCAGCCCGAACAGCACCCCGACGGGATACATCTGCCGGGGCGTGGTGATCGATTTCATGAGACCGCCGAAGATGCGGTTCATGAATCCCCGCTTGTTGATTTGGTCTTCGAGTTCGGCTTCGTTGTAGGTGCCCGAGCGCATTTGACGGAACACCTTCAAGATGCCGGCAAGAATGCCGATGTTGATTATCGCGATGAGCAATAGAAAGACGCCGGAGACGCTAGTACCGATCAACCCGGTGTAGTGGTGCAGCGCCGAGGCGTCATCCTCGACCGGATCGACGATCGCCTTGACCCCGATCGACAGCAGCAACGCGAGCCCGAACACGACCGTGGAATGTCCCAGCGAGAAGTAAAACCCGACCGACACTGGTCGCTGTCCGTCGGCCATCAGCTTTCGGGTGGTGTTGTCGATTGCCGAGATGTGGTCGGCGTCAAAGGCATGCCGCAACCCCAGCGTGTAGGCGGTCAGACCGACGCCAAGCCCCAGAGTCTTGTCGCCCAGGCTGTAGTGGTGCGGCGCCACGAACGCGGCCAGGGTGATCCAGCCGATCAGATGCAACCCCACGATCACCCCCACCATGGCCATCACCCGCAGCCATTCTTCACGGGTCAGCGACGTCCTGACCGCAGCCAAGCGGGATCGGTTGGATTCACCAGCGGCAGTCATGAACAGTCCTCTCGCGAACCTGCCAGGCGTCGATTGGTGACAGATAGCTGACGGGCGGTGCTGTCTTGCAGAGCGCGACACTGGTCAGGGGTCAGCCGTCCGCACACCCGCCCCCAGTGCAGCGCGACCTGATCACCGACAGCCATGTCGGGCACCGCACAGTAACCGTCCTCCCAGACCTCCAGATGCCGCGGTGACGGTTCCGACAATCGAAGCTCATGCCCGTCCCACTGCAGTTGGCGCGCATTGACGTCGACATCGCCGCCGGTGCAGGAAACCACAGTCGCCCAGGTGATTCGGCAGTTGTCCAGGACGTGCAAAGGATGCTCATCCATTCCCCGGCCAAGCAATCGCGACCACGGATACACGCCGAACACATGGAAACAATGATTGGCGGCGGCCTCACCGGCGAGGCCGTTGGTCAGATGCGACCAGTACTGGCCGGCAAGTGGTCCGATAACAGCGAGCAGCCGGCTCGCGAACTCACGGGAATCCAGCTCGGCCGCGACACCGCCTCCCAGCCAATAAGATTCGACTAACCGGTGATCCAGCGGGTCGGCTATGCCGGTCATGTTGGACAGCACTTCCAGGTATGGCCAGGCACCCCAGAAGCTGCGGGCCGCGGCCCGCACGTCATCGGCAGATGCGCTGCGCAACCCGGCCAACTCCGGTGGCCCACAGTAGCCAAGATGGTTAGGGGCGTACGCATAGCGGGCGAACATCTCAACGCCCCGGTTGTCCGGGGCCCGCGGAGTTGCCGGCAATGGGGTCACCCCGGAGCATCCTCACCGAGTCGAAGGCACACGCTGGCCTCCTTCCGGTCGGGCCCAGCACCTATCAGGCTAGTTTCGTCCGGCCGCGGCGGACAATCACAATTTCGGTCAGCGAGTTTGCGCTGTACCGCCGCATTCCTAGGCCGGAGCGGATGCCGGGCGTAGCGTTGAAAAACGTTCCGGTGCAGTCCTGCAGCGGGTAGGACAAACGTCGGCCGGGCGGAGGCGCGGTGAAACCCAGTGCATGAGCTTTCGCTATGTCAAGCGATCGCCGGTGTCGTCAGGCCGTACGCAGCCGACAAGCACGTCGACGTGGTCCGCGTACAAGTCGGCGCCCTCCGGCAAGTAGTTCCCGATTCATTGGCCTTCTGCTGGAACCTGATTCGCGAGTATGAGTGCATGCCCGACGCCCAGCTCGAGCTCGAAATGGTGCCGGCGGAGGTGACATGCCGGTCATGTGGGCAGCGGTCACAACTCGCCTCCCGCTGGTCCATCTGTTGCCCGGCATGCGACAGCGGTGACGTCCAGGTGATCAGAGGCAATGAATTCCAGGTCACATCCCTAGACGTGTCCTGACCGGCCGCGTTCCACGAGAGGTATCCACGATGGGTAAGTTTCACCGGCACGACGACGGCACGGTCCACGCCCACGGGGATCACGACCTTGGGGATCACGACCATGCCCACGATCACGGTGACCACAGCGGCTACGAAACCGGTTCCCAGCGGATCGATGTGCTCGAATCGATCTTCGCCGAAAATGACATACGCGCGAACATCAACCGGAATGCTTTCGAGAGCAACGGAGTTCGCGCACTCAACCTGATGAGCTCACCCGGATCCGGCAAGACCACTGTGCTGGCCGCAACGCTCGACGAACTCGCTGACGACATCGCCGTCGGGGTGATCGAAGGCGATATCGCCACCGATCTCGACGCGGCCAAGCTCGGCGGCCGAGGCGCACAGATCTCGCTGCTGAACACCAACAGCGGCTTCGGCGGAGAGTGCCACCTGGACGCGCCGATGGTCAACCGCGCGCTGCGGGGCCTGGACCTTGCGCGCCTTGATCTGGTCATCATCGAGAACGTCGGCAACCTGGTCTGCCCGGCCGAGTTCGACGTCGGAGAGCACGCCAAGGCGATGGTCTACTCGCTCACCGAGGGCGAGGACAAGCCACTGAAGTACCCGGTGATGTTCCGCGCGGTGGATCTGGTGCTCCTCAACAAGATCGATCTGGCGCCGTATCTCGACGCCGATATCGACACCTACACAGCACACGTGCGCAAGGTGAATCCGACCGCGACGATCCTGCCGGTGAGTGCCCGGACGGGAGCGGGCATGGCGGAATGGTTCAGCTGGCTACGCCGGTTCGCCAGTCGTGGAGATTGACATGAACCATCTTGAATCCGAGGAAATTTCGCTACATGTGCGCCAGCAACTCAGGGATGGCCAGATTGACACAGTTGTCGATTTTGTGATGCGGCCGGATGGCCCAGGTATCGCATCCCTGGGAGGTTATATCGAGCCGTTGACAAGCTAATCTCCCCGGAGTAGACCGGACAACAGCGTCGCGTATCGGGCCGAACGTCGAGCCCTGCGACGAAGGAGACCTAGCTCGTCCCCGGGAAGTTCGACGTAGGGACCCAGCCCGTCCCGGAAAGAACTGCGCTATGCCTACATCGGCAGCAGTCAAAGCAGAAGCGACATTGATTCACGTGCTGTGGATCAATGCCGGTCTGAGTTGTGACGGCGATTCCGTGGCGCTGACTGCCGCCACTCAGCCCAGCATCGAGGAGATCGCACTCGGCGCGCTCCCCGGTCTACCCAAAATCGCCGTGCACTGGCCCCTCATCGACTTCGAGTGCGGACCGAACGGGGGCGCCGACGACTTCCTCGAATGGTTCTTCCGCGCCGATCGTGGCGAACTGGAACCATTCGTGCTGGTTGTCGAGGGATCGATACCCAACGAGCAGTTGCATTCCGAAGGCTACTGGTGCGGGTTCGGCAACGACCCCGCCACCGGCCAGCCGATGACCACCAGCGAGTGGCTGGATCGGTTGGCGCCCAAGGCAACCGCGGTGGTCGCCGTCGGTACCTGCGCCACCTATGGCGGTATGCACGCGATGGCCGGTAATCCCACCGGCGCCATGGGCGTACCCGACTATCTCGGCTGGGACTGGAAGAGCAAAGCGGGTATTCCGATTGTCTGCGTCCCAGGCTGCCCGATACAGCCGGACAACCTGGCGGAGACGTTGACCTACCTGCTCTACATGGCGACGGACCAGGCGCCCATGATCCCGCTGGACGAAGCGTTGCGGCCCGCCTGGCTGTTCGGCGCGACCGTGCACGAAGGCTGTGACCGGGCCGGCTATTACGAGCAGGGCGACTTCGCCCACGAGTACGGCTCACCTAAATGCATTGTGAAACTGGGGTGTTGGGGCCCGGTCGTCAAATGCAACGTGCCCAAGCGCGGCTGGATCAACGGCATCGGCGGCTGCCCGAATGTTGGTGGCATCTGCATCGGCTGCACCATGCCGGGTTTCCCGGATAAGTTCATGCCCTTCATGGACGAGCCGCCGGGCGGCAAGGTGTCCACCGCTGCGTCCGGTCTGTACGGATCAGTGATCCGCAACCTGCGCCACGTCACCGGCCGCACCGTCGACAAGGAGCCGCGCTGGCGCCACCGTGGCACAAAGCTCGAAACGGGAGCGACCCGCACCTGGTAGGTGCCGAGTACCCGTCGCTCTGCCGCCGATACGGCGAAAAGTTCAGCTAGGGAGCGAAGTTCATGACAACGATCATTCCGGAGCCGTCACAGGTCAAACACGAACCCGGCCAGCTCGTGGAGATGGCCTGGGACCCGATCACCCGGATTGTCGGCAGCCTCGGCATCTACACCAAGATCGACTTCGAGAACCGCGAAGTGGCCGAGTGCCACAGCACATCGTCGATCTTCCGCGGCTACTCGATATTCATGAAGGGCAAGGATCCTCGCGACGCGCACTTCATCACCAGCCGCATCTGCGGTATCTGCGGCGACAACCATGCCACCTGCTCGTGCTACTGCCAGAACATGGCCTACGGTGTCAAGCCTCCGCACCTCGGCGAGTGGCTGGTCAATCTCGGTGAGGCCGCCGAATACATGTTCGACCACAACATCTTCCAGGAGAACCTGGTCGGCGTCGACTACTGCGAAAAGATGGTCGCCGAGACCAACCCGGGTGTGCTCGCGAAGGCCGAGAACACCCCGGCACCCCACGCCGATGCGCACGGCTACAAGACCATCGCCGACATCATGCGCACGCTCAACCCGTTCACCGGCGAGTTCTACCGCGAAGCGCTACAGGTAAGCCGGTGGACGCGAGAGATGTTCTGTCTCATGGAAGGCCGGCACGTCCACCCGTCCACGTTGTACCCGGGCGGGATCGGCACGGTGGCCACCGTTCAGCTGATGACCGACTACATGACGCGACTGATGCGCTACGTCGAGTTCATGAAGAAGGTCGTCCCGATGCACGACGACCTGTTCGACTTCTTCTACGAAGCCCTCCCCGGCTACGACAAGGTCGGTCTGCGACGGACCCTGCTCGGCTGCTGGGGCTCGTTCCAGGACCCCGAGGTGTGCAACTTCGCCTACAAGGACATGGAGCGCTGGGGCGACGCCATGTTCGTCACCCCCGGCGTGGTGGTGGACGGTAAGCTTGTCACCCACTCCTTGGTGGACATCAATCTGGGACTCCGAATTCTGTTGGGCCACAGCTATTACGACGACTGGTCCGATCAGGAGATGTTCGTCAAGAACGACCCGCTCGGCAACCCGGTCGATCGCCGCCACCCCTGGAACCAGCACACCAACCCACATCCGCAGAAGCGGGACATGGACGACAAGTACAGCTGGGTGATGTCGCCGCGGTGGTACGACGGCAAGGACCACCTCGCACTGGACACCGGTGGTGGTGCGCTGGCCCGGATGTGGTCCACTGCGCTGGCCGGACTGGTCGATATCGGCTACGTGAAGTCGACCGGGCACAGTGTGCAGATCAACCTGCCCAAGACCGCCCTCAAGGGACCTGTGGAACTGGAATGGAAGATCCCAGAGCACGGCAGCAACACCCTCGAACGCAACCGGGCCCGCACCTACTTCCAGGCCTACGCCGCGGCCTGTGCACTGCATTTCGCCGAGCAGGCGCTAGGCGAAATCCGCGCCGGCCGCACCAAGACCTGGGAGCGCTTCGAGGTGCCAGACGAGAGCATCGGATGCGGGTTCACCGAGGCGGTGCGCGGCGTGCTCAGCCATCACATGGTGATCCGGGACGGCAAGATCGCCAACTACCACCCGTATCCGCCGACCCCGTGGAACGCCAGTCCTCGCGACACCTACGGCACGCCGGGACCGTACGAGGATGCGGTGCAGGGTCAGCCGATCTTCGAGGAGAACGACCGGGAGCACTTCAAGGGCATCGACATCATGCGTACGGTGCGAAGTTTCGATCCGTGTCTGCCCTGCGGCGTGCACATGTACCTGGGTGAGGGAAAAACCTTGGAGCGGTTGCACTCTCCGACGCAGTCCATAACCGGGGATTAACCTGTGGGCGTGCCTGGTTTGTCACACTCCGAGGTAACCCAGGACGACGCCCATTGGCGCACGGCGGGCGACCGGATACAGACACTGCTCGACGCCAGCTCGGCAGCCGGGCCGGTGGCGCGTGAGCGTGCCGAGCTGTTGGCGGGTGAAATCACCGAACTGTATGGTGCTGCGCTGCAACGCATCATTCGGCTGAGCGCAGCCGCGGCTCCAGGGTTCGCCGAGCAACTCGCCGCCGACGATCTGATCGCCAGCCTGTTGCTGGTGCACGGTCTGCATCCGCACGACGCCAGACGGCGCATTGAGGACGCGCTGGACAGGGTCAGACCGTATCTGGGTTCACATGGCGGCGATGTCGCCGTGCTCAGCGTTGCCGACGGCCCGGACGGCACTGCAGTCCGATTGCAGTTCTCGGGCAGTTGCAAGAGCTGCCCCTCGTCGGCAGTGACCCTGGAACTCACCGTCGAGGACGCCATCCGCGCCGCCGCCCCGGAAGTCAGCACCATCGAGGTGGTCGCGGCCGAACCAGCGGCGGGCGTGATACCGGCGGCGGCGCTGCTCAGTCGGGTCCATCGCAACGGCCACACTTCGGCTGCCTGGCAACCGGTGCCGGAGCTCGCCGAACTGAAACATGGTGAGGTGGGCGGCTTCCGGCTGGCAGACACCACTGTCCTGGCATGCCGGCTCGGCGACAATTGGTTCGTCTACCGGGATCGCTGCGGGCGCTGCGGCGACTCGTTGGCCGGTGCCGCACTGCACCGCCGCGTCGGGTCGGCCGACCCAGTGTTGCGCTGCCCCAGCTGCCACGCCCATTTCGACGTGGTGCACGCCGGCGCCTGCGTCGACGACAACGCCATGGCCGCTGAACATCTCGAGCCGGTACCTGTGCTGGTACGCGACGGTGTGCTGTCCATCGCGATGGAAGCTGCCCCGACCAAAGCCGGTGTGCCGTGACCGGCGCTTATGACGTGCTGGCGCGCATTCGCGCCGGCCGGGCCGCGCCCATTGCGGCCGGCGAGCGGTGCGAGATGTGCTCGGAACAGATCGCCGAGGAGCACCAGCACGTGGTGAATATCGAAGGCCGGCAACTGATGTGCGTCTGCCGGGGTTGCTACCTACTGTTCACCGACGTCGATGCCGTGCTGCACTACCGCGCCGTCCCAGACCGGTACCTGTCCTTCCCCGAATTCGCGCTCGGCCGCCGCGAGTGGGAGCTCCTGCAGATCCCGGTCGGGCTGGCCTTCTTCTTCCGCAACTCCGCCCTCGACCGGACGTTGGCCTTCTATCCCGGTCCGGCCGGCGCCACGGAATCCGAACTGAACCTGGGTATGTGGGACGACATTCGCGCCGCAGACCCGCGCATCGACATGCTTGCCGACGACACCGAGGCACTGATCCTGCGGGTGCCCGAAGAGCTGGGGCCCATCGAATGCCACTTGGTGCCCATCGACGCGTGCTATGAGCTCGTCGGCCGGCTGCGAATGCTGTGGCGTGGCTTCGATGGCGGGCAGCAGGCCCATGAGTTCGTCGATCAATTCTTCGGCGCCATCGCCCAACGCAGCAAGGTGGTGGCGCCGTGACCGAGGTGACCTTCGCGGTGCTCGGGGTGTTTCCCGAGCCGTACGCCATTGCGCCGGTACTGGCCGCCCGGGTCGGGATCTCAGCAGATGGCGATGAGCCGGTGCACGCCATCGCGCTGCGCGCCCAGGTACGCATCGAACCGCTACGCCGCGCCTACACAGAGGAGGAGGCGGCGGGCCTGCTCGACCTGTTCGGTACCAGAGACCGGTGGGGCACCACCCAGCACACGTTCCTGTGGCAGCACAGTGGCGTGATGGTGCCAGGTTTCTCCGGCGCCACCCAGGTAGAACTCCCAATGGCGTGCACCTACGATTTCGAGGTCACCGCGGCAAAGTACTTCCACGCCCTGCACGACGGCAACGTCCCTCTGCAATTTCTTTTCAGCGGAACGGTTTTCACCAAGGGCTCCCGCGGCTTCGCGGTCACACCGGTGCCGTGGGACTGCGAGGACCACTACGACATGCCGGTATCGGTGTGGCGAGATCTGATCGAACTGCACTACCCGAATACCGGCTGGATTCGGTTGCACCACAGCACCATCGACGCGCTGGCGGACTACAAGGCCCGACATGCGTTGCTCGGGCTGGATGAAACCGTGACGGCATTATTGGCAGCCCAATCGGCGGAGGACCTCCGATGACTGCGGGGTGGGAGCAGGTCAGGGCTGTTGCCGATGCGGTGCTCTACGAGGGCTATCTGCTTTACCCGTACCGGGCCACGTCGGGTAAGAACCAGTCGCGCTGGCAGTTCGGTGTGCTCGGTCCGCGGCAAGCTGCCGAGCTCGGGCTCGGCGAGGATGAGAGCCTCTCGGCTGAAATCCTCATACACCCCGGACCTGATACGGCCTTGACCATCGTGGTCCGGTTCCTGCAATTGCAACACCGGGCAGTGCAGCGGCAGACCGCAAGCGTGTTCGAGCCGGTCGACGAACTGACCGTAGCCGGCCGAACCTGGCTCACCTGGGACGAAGCCGTGGGACGCGAGCTGTCGTTCGGACCGTTCTCCGAATCGGAACTGGCCACCCCGCAGACACTGCCGATCGTCGTTCCTGCGGGCACCGACGTCGAGCACATCGACGGTGGCCGATTGGTCCGGACCCGCGCGGAGTTGCGCGCCGAGTTGACAGTGCAGTCCGAGCCCGATGACGGCCTGCGGCGCATTAGCCTGGAGGTGCGCAATGTTGCGGCGCCCCCGGCAGATAAAGACGTCGCGATCGCTAGGTCACTGATCGGCACCCACCTGATCATCGAGGTTACCGGCGGCGAATTCGTGTCGCTGCTGGAACCACCGGACTCAGCCGCCGGCGCAGTCAGTCGCTGCCAGCGGCACCGGTGTTTCCCGGTGCTCGCCGGTTCGCCCGGCGATACCACGCTGATGCTGGTCTCGCCGATCATCCTGTACGACCACCCGGAGATCGCCGAGCAGAGCGAGGGCGCGCTGTTCGACTCGACCGAGATCGACGAAATCCTGACGCTACGCGTTATGACGATGACCGAAGAGGAAAAGGCCCAAGCTCGAGCCACCGACCCGCGCGCGGCGGAGATCATCGACCGCTGCGACGCGATGTCACCCGAAGCGCTGCTGAATCTTCATGGGGTGCTTCGCAATCCACACGCCGGTACCGAAATCCGATCGCTGATACCTGAGGTTCCAGAGGGCGTCGACTGGTGGGATCCGCTGGCGGACACCGCCGTCGCCCCGAGCATCGACGCGGTGCTGGTGAACGGGGTGCGGGTAAGTCGCGACAGTCGGGTCCGGCTGCACCCCGCCCGGCGCGCCGACGCGCAGGACCTGTTCTACGCAGACAAGGTCGCCCGAGTCACCTGCGTACACGAGACGGTCGACGGCGATCAGCAGATCGGCGTCGTCCTTGAGGACGACCCAGCCGCCGATCTGCACGACTGGTACGGCCGCTACCTGTACTTCGCACCCGACGAAGTCGAACCGCTGAGTGAAGGGAAATCAACATGCAAGTAGTGGGTTGGGTAGCCGTGGCCGTGGTCGCGGCTGTAGTCGTTGCCGGCGGACTGATCAGCGTCCGCTCGATCCCAGATATGCGTCGCTACATGCGTATGCGGCGGATGTGACGGAGGCACCATCACGCAACGGATTCTGGTAGCCGGCATCGGCAACATCTTCCTCGGTGACGATGGTTTCGGCTCCGAGGTACTCCGCCACGTCAACTGTACGGAGCTGGGTGTCAGGCTGACCGACTACGGCATCAGGGGCATGCACCTCGCTTACGACCTGCTCGCCGAGTGGGACGCGTTGGTACTCGTCGACGCGATCCCCTGCCGCGGTGCGCCAGGTACTGTGCATGTCTTCGAGGCCGATCACCAATCACTCACAGCGGCAATCGGTCTGGATGCACACGCCATGGATCCTGCGACGGTGTTCGCCAGTCTCAATGCACTCGGCGGCACCGCCCCCTTCACCGTGATTGTCGGATGCGAAGTGTCCGACGTCGACGACCGGATGGGGCTGTCCGACGTTGTGGCAGCCGCAGTCCCGGCCGCCGCCCGCACCGTCGAAAACGTCGTCGCGGACCTACTCGACCGCACCCCGGTTCGGGAGGGCTGAATCATGTGCCTGGGTATACCGGGGCAGGTCATTCGGATGCTGGAGGGTTACGGCGACCAGCTCGCACTTGTCGACGTGGCCGGCGAGCAGCGTAAGGTGAATGTCGGGATGCTTCCCGAGGAGACGTTCAGTGCAGGCGACTGGGTGATCATCCATATGGGCTTCGTCCTCGAAAAGACCGATGCAGCAGGCGCCGCGGCCGCGCTGGACGGGTTGAAGTTGATGGGTAGCGGCAGCGATGGGACGGGGCCGTGACGCGCCAACGCCTACGCATCTGCGTACACGGGGTCGTCCAAGGGGTCGGCTTCCGGCCGTTCGTCTACACCCGCGCCGCCGCACTAGGGCTGAGCGGGTCAGTCCGCAACGACAGCTCCGGCGCGATCATCGAGATCGAAGGCGATACCGCAGCCATCGCCGATTTCCTGAACCGATTGAAGAACCGGCCTCCCCCGCTGGCTGTCATCGAATCCGTTCAGAAACAGGATATTCCACTGCAGGGTGGCACCGGATTCGCGATCATCGACACCTCGCACTCAGCAGGCGGCCGTACCCTCGCCTCTCCCGATGTCGCGATGTGCAACGACTGCGCAGCCGAGCAGCGTGACCCCGGCAACCGGCGCTATCGGCACCCGTTTGTCAACTGCACGAACTGCGGGCCCCGTTTCACCATCATCGCGTCGCTGCCGTACGACCGGTCCGCCACCACCATGGCCGATTTCCCAATGTGCCCCGAATGCGCCCGTGAGTACGCCGACCCGACCGATCGTCGCTTCCACGCCCAACCCATCTGTTGCCCGCGATGCGGGCCGACGCTGAGCTTCCGGGACTATGACACCGTCATCACCGACGGCGAGGACGGCCTGAAACGAGCACGGAAACTGTTGCGCGACGGTGGAATTCTCGCCGTCAAGGGCATCGGTGGTTATCACCTCGCCTGCGATGCTGCCAACGGGTCGGCTGTGGCAACGCTACGCCGGCGCAAGCGTCGCGGCGACAAGCCGTTCGCGGTGATGGTCGCCGACCTGGCGACGGCGCACGACATCGCAGAGGTGGACAAGTCTGCAGCGCAGCTACTCTCAGGCATCCAGCGCCCAATAGTGTTGCTGACCAGGCGAACACCCACGTCGATATCCGATCTGATCGCACCGCACAATCCGGATATCGGCGTCATGCTGGCCTACTCGCCACTGCACACCCTGCTGTTCGGACTGCCGGGCGACGAACCGGGTCCGCCGGTCCTGGTGATGACTTCGGGCAACCTGGGCGGGGAGCCGATCTGCTTCACCGATACCGACGCAGTGGAACGCCTCTCGCGGCTCGCCGACGGCTGGCTGCTGCACGACCGGGCGATCCTGGTGCCGTGCGACGACTCGGTGGTGCGGATGCTCAGCCTCGGCGGAGCCGAGAATGAGGCCGGGGCACAAGAGATGCCGATCCGTCGGTCCCGCGGCTATGCACCGCTGCCGGTCGCGTTACCGGTGCCGGTGCCGTCGACACTGGCGGTGGGCGCCGATCTGAAGAACACCCTGGCTGTCGCCGATGGCAAGTACGCGTGGCTGAGTCAGCACATCGGCGACATGGACGACCTGGCCACCCTGTCCGCATTCGACGCAGCGCAAGAGCACCTGCAGTCGCTGACCGGCGTAATACCCGAGAATCTCGTCGCCGACGCACACCCCGGGTACCGCTCCACCGCGTGGGCGCGCCGCCATGCAGGCCGACGGCCGCTCCGGATGGCGCAGCACCACCACGCCCACATCGCCGCCGTGATGGCCGAGCACGGTCTCGACGGCGACAGCCGAGTGCTCGGATTCGCTTTCGACGGAACGGGTTACGGTCCCGATGGGGCGATCTGGGGTGGCGAGGTGTTGGTTGCCGACTACAAGGGCTACCAACGGGTGGCGCAGCTCCGATATGTGCCGTTGGCCGGAGGCGATGTCAGCGTGCTGCGGCCGTATCGCATGGCGCTCGCGCACCTGTGGGCCGCCGGCCTGCCCTGGGACGAAGACCTGGCACCGGTGCACGCCTGCCCGAACGACGAACGCCGGGTCCTGGCCCACCAGTTGCAGACCGGCCTTGGCTGTGTCCGCACCTCCAGCATGGGCCGGCTCTTCGATGCGGTGTCCGCGCTGGCCGGGGTGCGGCAGACGGTCGATTATGAAGCGCAGGCGGCCATCGAGCTGGAGGGCCTGTCGCGCGGTATGGATTGCGGCGCAGCTACTTACGCCTTCAGTATCACGAGTGCCGATCCGATGCTCATCGATCCCGCACCGGTGCTTGCCTCCGTCATCGACGATCTGCGCGCCAACGTTCCGCCGGGCGTGATCGGGGCGCGGTTTCACGTTGCCGTGGCCGATCTCGTCGTGCGACTTGCCGAGCTTGAGTCGAAAGCCATCGGTTCGCCCGTCGTCGCGTTGTCCGGCGGGGTGTTCCAGAATGCGCTGCTGTTGCGCTTGACGCTGAGGCAACTGCACACCAAGGGATTTGAGGTGATCACCCACCGTCATGTTCCGCCCAACGATGGGGGAATCGCGCTCGGCCAACTGCTGGTGGGCAATTCGATCTGAGAAGAGGAGCAATCCGATGTGTTTGGCAGTTCCAGGAAAGATCCTGAGCCTCACCGAGCGCGACGGCACGCTGATGTCACTGGTCGACTTCGGCGGCATCCAGAAAGATGTCTGCCTGCAGTACATCCCGGACGCAGCGGTTGGCGAATACGTCGTCGTGCATGTGGGATTCGCCATTCAGCGACTCGATGAAGAGTCGGCAATCAAGACATTGGCCGAGTTCGAGCACCTCGGCGTGCTCAACGAGGAATTCGGCGACGGGTTCGCGATCGCGGCGCGACAAGCCGGACTGGCCGCCCCCACAGACAGCGCAACAACCGAGGTGACACCGTGAAATATCTGGATGAGTTCAGTAACCCCGAACTGGCGGCAAAGCTCGTCGACCAGATCCGGGCGGCTACCAGCAGACGCTGGGCGATCATGGAAGTGTGTGGCGGGCAGACACATTCGATCATCCGCCATGGTATCGATCAGTTGCTGCCCGACGAGATCGAAATGATCCACGGCCCGGGCTGCCCGGTGTGCGTGACACCGTTGGAGATGATCGACAAGGCCCTGGAGATCGCCTGTCGACCTGAAGTGATCTTCTGCTCCTTCGGCGACATGCTGCGGGTGCCCGGCAGCACGAAGGACTTGTTCCGGGTCAAGAGCGAAGGCGGCGACGTCCGGGTCGTGTACTCGCCGCTGGATGCCTTGACCATCGCTCGCGAGAACCCCGATCGGCAGGTGGTGTTCTTCGGCATCGGCTTCGAGACCACCGCGCCCGCGAATGCGATGACGGTGTATCAGGCTAAACGACTTGGCATCAAGAACTTTTCACTGTTGGTGTCACACGTTCTGGTGCCACCGGCGATCGCTGCGATCATGGAGTCGCCGACCTGCCGGGTGCAGGCGTTCCTCGCAGCCGGGCATGTGTGCTGCGTGATGGGCACCGACGAATACCCGGCGCTGACCGAAAAGTACCGGATCCCCATCGTGGTCACCGGATTCGAGCCGCTGGATATCTTGGAAGGCATCCGGCGCACGGTGATTCAGCTGGAAGCCGGCCGGCACGAGCTGGAGAACGCATACCCGAGAGCCGTTCAGGCGCAGGGCAATACCGCGGCGAAGGCGATGTTGGAGGACGTCTTCGAGGTCACCGACCGCAAGTGGCGCGGTATCGGCATGATTCCGGCCAGCGGATGGCGTCTGTCCCCCTCCTACCGCGAGTTCGACGCAGAGTATCGCTTCGCGGTCACGGGAATTCACACGGCCGAGTCGGTGGTGTGCCGTTCTGGTGAAGTGTTGCAGGGCATCATCAAGCCGCATGAGTGCGCCGCGTTCGGCAAGGAGTGCACGCCCCGTAATCCGCTGGGCGCCACAATGGTTTCCTCGGAGGGCGCCTGCGCCGCGTACTACCTTTACCGGCGACTCGAGGTGACACATGCCTGAGACAGCGGCCGAGAACGGCGCCACAATCGACATCGAGTCGTGGGTCTGCCCCGCTCCGCTGCGCGACGCACCGAACATCGTGATGGGTCACGGCGGCGGCGGGGCGATGTCGGCTGAATTGATCGAGCATCTGTTCCTGCCGGCATTCGGCCCGGCGGCCGAGGCCAACATGGGCGACTCGGCCGTGATCGAGGTCGGTGGGGTGCGGTTGGCGTTCTCCACCGACTCGTTCGTGGTGAAGCCGTTGACGTTCCCCGGCGGCACCATCGGCGACCTGGCGGTGAACGGCACGATCAATGACCTCGCGATGGCGGGCGCGCAGCCGCTGGTGCTGTCGACCGCATTCATCCTCGAGGAGGGCACCGCGCTGGAGGAGATCGCACATGTGGCGCACGCCGTCGGTACGGCCGCGCTGGCCGCTGGAGTCAAGCTGGTCACCGGCGACACCAAAGTCGTCGATTCGGGCCACGGCGACGGCGTGTTCATCAACACCGCGGGGATCGGCGTCGTCGACCCGCGAACCGATATCCGTCCACAGCGGGCCACGCCCGGTGACGCCGTCATCATCAGCGGCGATATCGGCGTGCACGGCGTGGCGGTGATGAGCTGCCGCGAGGGGCTGGCCTTCGCAACCACGGTCGCCAGCGATACCGCACCGCTACACGGACTGGTGGCCGCCATGATCGACACGGGTGCCGACGTACATGTCCTGCGTGATCCCACGCGGGGCGGGGTGGCCGCGACGCTCAACGAGATCGCGAAGACCGCACAGGTCGGGGTCGCGCTGGACGAGCGCAGCCTGCCGATCCCCGCCGAGGTCCGGGACGCATGCGGACTGCTCGGCCTAGACCCCCTGCAGGTGGCCAATGAGGGCAAGCTGTTGGCCTTCGTGCCCGCCGACGATGCCGATCGAGTGTTGGCCGCGATGCGCAGTCACCCGCTCGGTGCCCGAGCCGCGGTGATCGGCCACTGTGTCGCCGAACATCCCGGCATGGTGGTCGCGCGGACCGCGCTCGGCGGCACCCGGGTTGTGGACCTGCCCATCGGCGAACAGCTGCCTCGGATCTGCTGAACGATCGCAACCGTGAAAGGCGCCTAATCCGGTTCGCCGTATTCGTCGAACCAGTAAGCCAATTTGCCGCGGCGGCTCACCGCGCGCAGCCGGCGCTCGGTGGCCTCGCGGGTGGTGCTGGTGCTGACGATCAGTAGTTCGTCACCGACTGCAATGCGCGTGTCGGGCTGTGGCACAAAGGTGTTGCCCTTGCGGATGATTAGGGTGATCACGCTGGGGTCGGGCAGCCGCAATTCCAGCACGGTCACGTTGTGCAGTCGCGACTGAGGCAACACCGTCAGGGTCAGCAGTTCAGCATCGAGCACGTCAAGCGGTGCAGATTCCACCTGAATCTCGCGGGTTATGTCACGCCTGATGAGTCCGAGGCGCTGCGCGATCGGCTTGAGGCTGGGCCCTTGGACCAGAGTGAAAACCACCACCAGCACGAACACGACGTTCAGCAGCCGTTGGCTCTCCGGGACGCCGGTCACAATCGGATACGTGGCCAGCACGATGGGCACGGCACCGCGCAGGCCGGCCCAGGACAGGAAGGCCTGTTCCCGCCAGGGCACCCGGAAACCGACCAGCGACAGCACCACCGAAAGCGGTCGCGCCAGCAACAGCAGGACCAGGCCGACGACGACGGCCGGCACCAGGTCGTCGGCGAGCTCACTCGGTGTGACCAGCAACCCGAGCAGGACGAACAGTCCGATCTGAGCCAGCCAGCCAAGTCCTTCGGCGAAGGACCGGGTGGCTGCGCGGTGCGGCAGACCGGAGTTCGCCAGCACCAGACCGGTCAGGTAAGCGGCGAGGAACCCGCTGGCATGCTCCACCCCGGAGGCTGCGAAGGCCACGACGCCCAATCCGAAGGTAGCGAGCGGATACAACCCCGACGCCGGCAGCGCGATGCGGCGCAGCGTGAACGCTCCGAGATAGCCGCACAACAGCCCGATCGCCGCACCCGCCAGCAGTTCGTAAACGAGGTTGAGCAGCGCCTCCCCCAGTTCGAAGTGCAACGGAACAACGCTGAACATCACCACCAGGATGACGGCGGGCGCGTCGTTCAACCCGGACTCGGCCTCCAGCAGACCGGCCAGCCGTCGGGGCAGCGGCAGCACCCGCAGCACCGAGAAGACTGCTGCGGCGTCCGTCGAAGAGACGATGGCGCCGAGCAGCAGCGCGAGCTGCCAGTCCATACCTAGCAGCAGGTGTGCCCCCGCTGCGGTAACCACGGTGCTGATCGCCACGCCGAGGGTGGCCATCA
The DNA here is from genome assembly GCF_029892685.1 of Mycobacterium sp. OTB74. Classification (GTDB taxonomy): domain Bacteria; phylum Actinomycetota; class Actinomycetes; order Mycobacteriales; family Mycobacteriaceae; genus Mycobacterium. The sequence continues at coordinate 25,033 of NZ_JARXVD010000032.1, forward strand.
CCGCAGCTGGAGCCAGGCTTCTGCGTATCTCGCTGAATTGAGTGGTCAGACCGCCTTCGATGAGGATGATGGTCAGGGCGGCGGTACCCAGATCGCGGACCAGCGCGACGTTGTCGAATCTCAGGCCGAGCCCGTCCTCGCCCAGCCCAACCCCGACGGCCAGGAACAGCAGCAGACTCGGTAAGCCCACCCGGGTCGCCAATCGGGTGGCCACGATGCTGGCCAACAGCGCCAGCGCACCGACAAGCAGCACCCGGAACAGCTGCTCCAGCGTCATCTCCAGTCCCCGTTCAGATCCGGCGGCCACGGAATTCAGCCACAGAGCGCTTCAACCGTGGCGGTCGTAGGCAAATGTATCCGGCGGCGCAGGGCGCCGAGGGTGTCAGCCTGTGAATCTGCTGCGGGCGCCACGTGAGTGACAATGGCTGCATGGACACCCACTCATTCGGCAAGAAGGACGCGTGAATGCGCGTGGCGATTGCCGGTGCCGGCGCAGTCGGCCGGTCAGTGGCGCAGGAACTCGTCGCCAACGGCCACAAGGTCCTGCTGATCGACCAAGACATCCGCAAGTACGAGCCGGGCACGGTTCCCGAGGCCGACTGGCTGCTCGCCGATGCTTGTGAGGTGACCTCACTCGAGGAATGCGGCATCGAGCTGTGCGACGTGGTGATCGCTGCGACCGGCGATGACAAAGCGAACCTGGCAGTGGCGCTCTTGGCCAAGGTCGAGTTCGGCGTATCACGGGTGGTCGCGCGGGTCAACAACGTGAGCAACGAATGGTTGTTCACCGACGCGTGGGGCGTCGACGTTGCGGTATCGACGCCGCGCGCCATGGCAGCCGGAATCGAGGGCGCCATCGATATCGGCCATCTGGTGCGTTTGATGGGGCTCCGACAGGGGCACGCCAATCTCACGAAGTTCACGCTGCCCCAGGGCAGTCCCTTGATCGGCAAGACGTTCGGCGACATGACGTTGCCGCCGAACACCTTGTTGGCCACGGTGCAGCGCGGCAGTCGGATCATCGTGCCCAAAGCCGACGACCGCTTCGAGGACGGCGACGAATTGTTGTTCGTCGCTGACGAATCCGTGGACGCTGACATCCGCGACCTGATCCACAGGGGCGGGGGGTCATGAGTTTCTGTGTCCAGCGTGCACTTAGCGTCAGATTCCTTGAGACCGCCTCGAATTTTTCACATACAAGCACACACTCAACGTCTCGTAGACGTCCATCGGAGGTCAGCCCCATTACCCTGATTCCATGGCCGACGCAGCATCCGAAGGGACCGTGACCGTAACCGAATCAGGTTCTGGGACTTACGCGCAACAGATCACCGCCGGGCATCACCAGTTGACCGCTGATGAGCCGCGACCGATCGGTGACGACACCGGGCCGTCGCCATATGATCTGCTGCTGGCGGCACTGGGTGCCTGCACCTCGATGACGGTGCGGATGTACGCCGACCGCAAAGGCTGGCCACTTGGACAAGTGCGAGTGACGTTGCGGCACTCGCGAATTCACGCCGAGGACTGTGCAGCCTGCGAGACCACCGAGGGCATGATCGACCACATCGACCGCGACATCGAACTGATCGGCGACCTCGACGACAGCCAACGGCAACGATTACTGGCCATCGCCGAACGGTGCCCGGTCCATCAGACCTTGACCTCGGAAGTCGACGTCTCCACTTCCTTGGTGTGACCTTCAGCGGCGCAAGAACCCATTGACCAGCCTTCACCGTTCAACCGCCTGGTGCGGCATTGCGTAGTCGTGAGTAGTAGTGATGGGGCATGGCGCACTTGGCAATGCACATGAACAGCATGCTTGGGCCGGGCTGTCGGCGGAGCAGGGTTTCCCTCGAAATATGTCTCTGGACTTCATAATCCGCGCCGGCACTGCCAGGGTACCGATTGCAGATGATCTAGTCGGACGCGACCGGGAGACCCGGGCAGCCCGTTATGTACTCGATATTCGGTGACACCCACTCCCGCCACTGTTTGTGGCTCATGTTGGAAGCGAGTTTGCTGCACATCACGGGTACGGGATCGGGGAAGGCGGGCCACAGCCGAATGGTCTTGTCCGTGGCTCCGGATGCAATCGTGTTTCCGTCAGGGCTGAAAGCCACGGTATTCACTGAGTCCGTATGGCCGGTCATCGCCGCACCAAGCGGCTGGTCGCTGTCGACATCCCACAACCGGACAGTGTTGTCGGCGCTACCGGAGACAATGCGCTTACCGTCAGGGCTGAACGCCACGCTGAACACCGCGTTCGTATGGCCGGCCAGCGGAACGCCAACCTCGTTCCCGCTGTCCGCATCCCAGATCGGCACCGTAGCCACGGTGCCACCCGCTGCGATGCGCCGATCGGGGCTCCACGCGACGCTCAGCACCGTCGCACCGCGTGCGTCGATCGGCTGGCCGATGGCTTTCGCGCTGTCGGCATCCCACAGGCGTACTGTCTGATCGGCGCCGCCAGAGACGATCCTGTGCCCGTCACGACTGAAGGCAATACTTGAAACCGTGTCGGTGTGTCCGATCAGCGATGCGCCAATTTGCTTGCCACTGTGGGCATCCCATAGCCGCACGGTTCCATCGGCACCGCCGGAAACGATCCGCCCGTCGGGACCGAAAGCCACGCTCATCACGGCCCCTGTGTGACCGGTGAGCGGCGGTCCCTTCGGTTGACCGGTGTCGGCATCCCACAAGCGCACTGTCATGTCGTAACTACCCGACACGATCGTGTGTCCGTCGGGGCTGAAAGCCACACTGGACACGAAGTTAGTGTGGCCTGTAAGCGGATGGCCAACGAGAGTCCCAGTGTGGACATCCCATATCCGCACCGTTTTGTCCACGCTGCCGGAGACTATCCGTTCCCCGCGCGGGCTGAATGCCACGCTGTTCACCGAATCGGTGTGGCCCATGAGCTTTTCGACGATTCGCTGATCGGCGTGAGCATCCCAAACTCTCACCGTGTTATCCATGCCGCCGGAGACGATTCGGCCACCGTCGGAGCTAAACGCCACACCCAATACGGCGTTCAGGTGGCCAGTTAGTGGCGAGCCGATCGACTTGCCAGTGTTGGCATCCCACACTCTCACTGTCTTGTCGTCGCTGCCAGAGGCGACGCGTTCGCTATCGGGGCTAAACGCCACGCTTTCCACTGCACCACCATGCCCAGTGATGGCCTGGCCAAGAGGCTGGTTGGTGTCCGCGTCCCAGAGACGCACCGTCTTATCGTAGGAACCGGAGACGATTCGATGGCCGTTCGGGCTGAAAGCAACACTGCTCACTGAGCCGGTGTGGCCCGTCAGCGGCGGTCCAATCTGCTTTCCGGTCTCGACTCCCCACACTCGCACCGTTCCCTCAAAGCCAGCAGCCGCGATCTTGTGCCCGTCAGGGCTAAAAGCCACAGCATCCACTGAGTCGTTCGCGACGGTCATGGGCGGGCCGACGGGTTGGCCGGTGTCACCTGTCCATACGCGGACCGTCCCATCGGCGGTGCCCGAGACGAGCCGACTCCCATCGGGGCTGAACGCCACACTGTTCACGGCGCTCGGGACCGCGATCGGGTGACCGACGGGCTGGCCGCTATGGGCGTCCCACACTCGCACTGTCTTATCCGCAGAGCCAGTAGCGACCCGACGACCATCGGGGCTGAACGCCACGCTCCAGACCGCGGCGGTGTGACCGGTGAGAGGCGCGCCGACCGGCTTGCCGGTGTCGGTATTCCAAACCCACACCGTGGGTTCGCCGCTGTTAGAGACGACGCTGCATCCGTCGGGGCTGAACGCCAGCCTCGCCACGTGGTCAGGCGCCTGGACGACTTTGATTAGGGCGACCATGCCGCGAAGGGCGGTTAGTAGCGGACCATCGACGGGCGGCTGTACCAACTGCCGCGATGCAAGCAGCTGTTGGTAGGCCCGTATCGAGCCGCCAGCACGAGAACCGGCAAGCATTGACTCCGCATCGGATACCAGTCGAAAGCTCGTTGCCTCACGAAATCGAGCGTCGGTCTCCCGGCGTGCACTGTCAGCCTGATTACGTGCGTTGTTCGCTGCAACACCGAGAACGACAGCCACCATCGCGATAACCGTGGTAACCGCGAGCACCGCGGCGAGTATGCGGGACCGTTTCCGCAAGGCGACAGCATGTTCCTTTGCGGCTTGTAACTCGGCTTCCCGGCGTTGCCTTTCGGTTTCGATTCGATCATCTTCGTGTGCTCGGGACGCTCGGAGAAAGCCGTTCACCGGATCGAGCCGGTCACGGAAACCCGGTTTGGCAGAAAGGGTTTCGGCGTCAGTCAACCGAGTGCCCGCCAACAGCCATGATTCGTTCTGGCCGCTTACTTCCCAGTCAGCAGCCGCGCGTTCTAATGTGTCGGCGTCCTTGAGGTGCTGAGCCTCGTCACGCAGCCAAGCCCTGAGCTCATGCCATTGCCGCAGCAGACTTTCCAGCGCCACCTCCACGACGGTCTGCCCGTCGCGGAGGTCTTTCACCAGTAGCCGTTTCTCCACCATCCGTTGGATGAGAGGTCTACTGCCGGCGGGCAAGTCGTCCCAGCGAGCCAGCCTGCGCATCGGCTCGTTGCTATCAGGATTGATAGTGGCCAGCCAGGGGATGAACGCGTCATGGAGAAGGTCTAGCTGCGCTTGGCGCTGCTCGGGGTCGGTGTCCAACAGTTTGTCGACCTCTGTCTGCACCACTTCAGATAGCCCGCCCATGATCTCGTACTCGGCGACCGCCAGGTCACCGTCAGCACCGAAGTCGTAGTAGAGCCGCTCCAGGGTCAACGACAGCAACGGCAGTGCATCAGCACTGTGGGCAGTCTCTGCCAGTAGTCGGTCGACGAGTTCTGGTTCAACCTCAAGTGGCGCTCCTGCAGCGGTCGCTCGGCGGGCGGGTCCAGTGATGACCTCGGTGTAACCGGCGGGCTGCAGGGGCCTGAGTTGGTCGAAGACGACGCTGTTCACGTCGGCTAGCGACGGAGCGAGCTGCAATGGTTCGTAGCGGTCAGCGCGGATCGTGACGACTGCGATCATCGCCGCGGTATCGCCGGTCTCCTGCACGAGCAGCGCGGCGAGCAACTCCAGGAATCGCTCGGCCTCAGGCCCTGCGTCCACGTTGAATAGCTCTTCGCCTTGATCAATCGGAAGAACCAGCGTGGGTGCATCGTGCTCGGCGGGCATATCCAGTAACTGGTCGCGGGCCTTTTGACGGGCCTCTGCCAACAACTCGCATAGATACTCGACCTGTCCGCGGTCACACGCCTTCTTTATCTCGCCCACCAACGGTCGGCTAAGGCCGAGATCGCTGCGCAACTGGTGGATCGAGCACGCAATTCCAAGTTGGCCGGTAAGCGCCGCCTGCTCAGGGCGCACGATCGGCATGGGGATGAATCGGCGGTCGTCTCGGCGCAGTCGCGGCAACAGCCCTGCCCGAAGAAATGACGACTTGCCTGCACCCGACGGGCCGAGAATGACAAAGAGGCCCCCAACTCCCCCTGCCCGCATACCGCGGAGCACGTCCAACCCACGCAGAATCTGGGTATCACGCCCGAAAAATACCGCTGCGTCCGCGGCCTCCAGCGGAGCCCAACCCCGATACGGCGCGCGGTTTGGATCACTGGGCGGGGGCCATGGAAAATGGCCTGCCCCAATCCCTAAGGCGCGCAATCCATTTAGTAGCCTTTGCAAGCCGGCCGTATTCAAGACGATCGGCCGGTCGCCGTCGTTGATATCCACTTCGATGGTCGCGCCGCCGTCGGGAAACAAGTCGCAGCGTTGCCACTCGGAGGTGATGTTGGTGTCCGGCACCAGCTCCAGTCGGGCGCACAGGATGACCTTATGCAGGTTCTCTGCATAGCGGAACTCGACTGCGCATTCTGCTGAGTTCAACCAACGCTCCGACAGCAGGCAGATGACCGCCTCGCATCGGTTGCTGGCCTTGTTGAGAGCCTCTTTCCACCGCTCACCCGGCCGAATCCCGCTGCGCGGGTCGACATCCAGATAGATTTCGTCGACCAGGCCAGATTCCTGCTCAATCAGCCATTGTTTAACTGCTATCGCCGCGCGGCTGTCCCATCTGGAATGACTCAAGAATACGCGAGACACAATTCACCTCCCACGTGGTGCAATAGTCCACGAATGACTTCCATAGATTGTCACGCGTTAGGTACTGATCAAACTGGAATTCATAAAAACTGAAGCGGGAGCCACTCTCCACTATTGGGGCTTCCTAGTCCTGCAAAGCACGGCGGCGTCGGGCTGATGGACGGCGGAACCTTGCTCAAGTAGCAAAACGCCTACATCCCGAAATGCGTGTCGTGGATGATTGCCACGGCGCTGGCCGATCCGTGGACTTCGACCTCGGCGGCCTCTTGGCGCCCGAAAAGATATAGCAACAGTTCGCCCGGCGACCCACTGAGCCGAGCAGCAGGATCGGCGTTGCGAACTGTCACCCGCTGATCGGTTCCGGCCCAGGCGATTTCGAGTCCAATCCCCTGCAGCCTCCTGCTCAGATACCGACTGCCCCGGTGAACGTTGTGCCACAACGCGGCCTCGAAGTCGGGCGTGAGAGTCACGCGCGGCCCAAGGCCGTTGGCTCTGCGCACATCCTCGTGGTGAACGAAGAACTCGTTCACGTTCGCCAACGAGCGAACCCACCCGATTCGGAAGAATCCGGGCGGAGGGCCCGACCTGATCCGCGTGACCAACCACGTGAAATCTCGACTAGCCGCCAACCTCGCCCTGCGGCGCTCGGCGAACCGTTCAAACGTCCCGGGCAGAACCATGCACGGGCCGGCGATCGGGTCGCGCTCGCGCAAGACAAGGTGTGCCGCGAGGTCGTGCGCAGTCCAACCCTCGATGAGCGTCGGTGCGTCGCTGCCGAGTTGGTCGAACAGATCACACAAGGCAATCCGCTCCTGCGCATCGAACGAAAGGGTTCGCATCTCCTAATAATGCGGTCGGACGCGATCAGATCACACTGACGTCGGCCTAGCGGTCGAAGATGTGCGTCAGCTCGGTGCGCTTGTCAGATAGTTGTTTCTCGATGTAGCAGGCATTTACGAGAGAAAATGCTAATAGCGCGACAGCGATGACGCGCACCCAGTTCGCAGCGCGCATGAACCATGCAACGGCGATACCACCTGCCATGACGGCGACTCCGGTCCACATCAGACCCGGGCCGGTGACGAGGCTGACCGGCTGTATCGACATGACGAATCCGATGCCAACAAGGACATAGACGGCTACAGCGACCGCAGTGTTTTTGGTGTCACCCGACTTGGCTGACCCCGCGGGCTCGGCTGGCACGCTCCACGCAGTGCCGTCCCAGTAGATCTGACCACTGGAGCCCGATGGGTCGGGATACCAACCTGGTGCAGGCGGAGGCGTCATCACACCTACGAACGCTATCAGCAATTTCACAGGCTTTGCCTAGCATTCTCACAAGAAAACATCGCGCCGACTGTGAGGGCTACGTACGGAAATCGACGGCGGGTTCAAGGGATCGATGCAACAGTTGGCGGGTTTGACAGTAGTTTGTCGAGTGCTTCGGCGGGTGTTCGCCAGTTCAGGGTTTGGCGGGG
>NZ_JARXVD010000033.1 GCF_029892685.1 Mycobacterium sp. OTB74
GGGGCACCCCCGGCAACCGGGGGGGGGTTGTGCCGGCGGACTGGGCTCCCGTGAACTCTTTGGTGGGGGTACTACACTTTTAGTTGCTCAAATGAAATGTGCACGACCCCAAATCGCAAGTGCCCCAACAGAGGCGACACGCCGGTGGCTACTGCACGGCACCCATCGCCACGTCTGAAACGCGGTACACCGGAGGTACCGGCATCCGCACGCGCCACGGCGCAGAGGCTGGTGCCGATGTTGCAGATGTGGCACTCGTGGCTCACGCTATAGGGCGCCAGCGGCAGACCTGAGTGAGGAAGTCGGCGTGTGTTCACGATTTGTCGACCATCTGCGACTGAACCGATGGTTGGATGTTAACCGTGGGTGGTAACGCCGGCGCGGGGCATGAGGGGCAGTCTCGCCATGACCGCATTCTCGATGCTGCGCTGAAGGTGTTCGCGCAGCACGGCACCTCGGACGCGACACTGCAGATGATCGCCGAAACAGCCGGTGTATCAATCGGTTTGGTTCAGCACCACTTCGGCTCGAAAGACAAGCTCATCGAGGCGGTCAATGCCCACGCAATGTCGCTCATCGGCAGCACCATGCTCATCGCTTCGCAGTCCGGGCCGGGGGCGTCCTCGGTCACCGAGATTGGGCGTGCGGTGCACCTGCTGCTCACCGAGCACCTGGAGGTCATGGATTACCTCGCCCGTGTGGTTGCGTCCGGCAGTCCCACCGGCGCCGCGATTTTTGAGGGAATGGCCGCGGCGGGCATCGAGCAGTGGCAGCGGTTGGTCGACAATGGGGCCGCTGACCCTGACATCGATGTGGTGTGGGCGGCACTCAATCCGCTCGTGCTGACACTCGGTTCGATCATCCTGCGTCGCCATCTGGATCGTCATCTGCCCGCACCATTCATCTCGGACGAGCAGTTGACCAGATGGGAGAATTCCGTGAACACCCTGATCCAGCAAGGCCAGCTGCGCAGGGAGTAGGCGGCGTTTTCTGCGGTAGGTCTGGACGGATTGCCCAGCAAACAGCAATAGCTATGCCTCGCTGCCCTGGGCGTTTGCCAGGGGGCTCCCAATACGGCAATATTGTTGCCGGTGGGCGACGAGCGCCGATGTCGAGGGGTCATCGGCGCTCGCGCCGAGCGTGTCTAGGGCGGGTGATGTGGTCGCATTCCAAATGGCAGGTCGTTCTGGGATCCTGCAGTTATGACAAGCAGTGGCCGGATTGCGGTTGTCGCCGGAGTGTCCGCTGCGACGGCGACCGTGGCCGGCGCGCTGGCTTATGTCGGGTTGGCTGATCCGCACCGGCCCGGATTCCTTTATCCCCCTTGCCCATTCAGGATGCTGACGGGGTGGTACTGCCCGCTGTGCGGCGGCCTGCGAATGACTCACGATGTCCTGCACGGCGACTTGGCTGCCGCGGTGCACGACAATGCGTTCGCTCTGGTGGGCCTGCCGGTGTTGGTGCTCTGGCTGGCGCTCAGCTGGCGCCGCGGACGCCCGGCGATAACGGCGGTGGGTGCGGTTGCTGTGGTGGTTGTGCTGGCTTTGTGGACGGTGATCCGCAATGTTCCCGGGTTTCCGTGGGAGCCAACGTTCCTCGCCGGATGACGGAGTGCTGGATGCCGGAACGTCGCCATGGGTATGGGCGGTGAACCGTACTCGAACCGGCTTGGGTTGCCGATCATCTGAATCGATCAACGACTATGCTCGGTTGCCGTGAATAGACGCGGAAAAATCGTCTGTACTCTGGGCCCGGCAACCTCCACCGACGAAACGGTGAGGGCGCTGGTAGAAGCCGGAATGGACGTTGCGCGGCTGAACTTCAGCCACGGTAGCCACGCCGATCACGAAGCCGCCTACAAGCGGGTTCGTGCAGCCTCGGACGCGACCGGCCGTGCCGTCGGTATTCTCGCCGACCTGCAGGGCCCGAAGATCCGATTGGGCAGGTTCGCGGACGGGTCGACCGAATGGCATACGGGTGAAACTATCCGGATCACCGTCGAGGACTGTGAAGGCACCCACGACCGGGTGTCGACCACGTACAAGCACCTTGCTGAGGACGCTGTGGCAGGCGACCGGCTTCTGGTCGACGACGGCAAGGTCGGCCTGGTGGTGGACAAGGTCGAGGGCGACGACGTGGTCTGCACCGTCACCGAAGGTGGGCCCGTCAGCAACAACAAGGGCCTGTCCCTGCCCGGGATGAACGTGTCCGTGCCTGCGCTGTCCGAGAAGGACATCGACGACCTGGAATTCGCCTTGAAACTTGGCGTCGATCTGGTGGCACTGTCCTTCGTTCGCTCGCCCGCCGATGTTGAGCTGGTCCATGAGGTGATGGACCGGGTCGGGCGCCGGGTTCCGGTGATCGCCAAGCTGGAAAAGCCCGAGGCCGTGGCCAACTTGGAAGCCATCGTGCTGGCCTTCGACGCTGTCATGGTTGCCCGCGGGGATTTGGGTGTCGAGCTGCCGCTGGAAGAAGTGCCGCTGGTACAGAAGCGCGCTATCCAAATGGCAAGGGAGAACGCAAGACCCGTCATCGTCGCCACCCAGATGCTGGAGTCGATGATCGAGAACTCGCGGCCGACCCGAGCCGAGGCATCCGATGTCGCCAACGCAGTACTCGACGGTGCCGATGCGGTCATGCTCTCCGGTGAGACCTCGGTTGGCAAGCACGCGCTGGAAGCCGTGCGGACCATGGCCCGCATCGTCCACGCCGTCGAGGAAAACTCAACTGCCGCACCGCCATTGACCCACGTGCCGCGCACCAAGCGGGGCGTCATCTCTTACGCGGCACGCGATATCGGCGAGCGGCTCGATGCCAAGGCGCTGGTCGCCTTCACGCAGTCCGGTGACACGGTGCGTCGACTGTCCCGGCTGCACACCCCGTTGCCGCTGCTGGCCTTCACCGCGCTTCCTGAGGTGCGTAGCCAGTTGGCTCTGACCTGGGGCACCGAAACGTTCATCGTGCCGAGGATGGAGAGCACCGACGGCATGATCCAGCAGGTCGACAAGGCGTTGCTGGAGCTGGAGCGGTACAAGCGCGGTGATCTGGTGGTCATCGTGGCTGGTGCGCCACCGGGCACAGTAGGCTCGACCAACCTGATCCACGTACACCGGATCGGGGAGGAAGACCACTAGCCCGGGGGGACCTGGGCGAAGCGACGGGAAGACACAACGCGTGACGACAGCGGATTTCGAGGAACTTCTCAAGGTTCTCGACATCACCCAGGTCGACGACGACACATTCACCGGCGCACACCCCAGTAAGAACCCGGTGCGTACTTTCGGCGGTCAGATGATGGCGCAAGCCTTCGTCGCGGCCAGTCGGACGGTCCCGCCGAAACTGCCACCTACGACGTTGTCGGTGCACTTCATTGCCGGCGGTGATCCCGAACGCGACCTGGAATTCAAGGTGGTTCGGCTGCGCGATGAGCGGCGGTTCGCCAATCGCCGGGTCGACGTCATGCAGGGTGACGCGCTGCTGGCCACTGCGCTGGTCTCGCACCTGGCCGGCGGTCGCAGCCTGGAGCATGGAGTAGAGGCGCCGCAGGTGCCAGATCCGTTGACGCTGCCCACGATTGACGATCTGCTCAAGGGCTACGAGGAGATCGTCCCGCTGTTCGTGGGAGCGCTGAAACCGATCGAGTGGCGCTACACCAACGACCCCGCCTGGGTGATGCGCGACAAAGGGGACAGTCTCGACCACAACAGGGTGTGGCTCAAGACCAAGGGGCCGATGCCCGAGGACCCGGTGCTTCATGCCGCGGCGCTGGTGTATTCCTCGGACACCACGGTGCTGGACTCGATCATCACCAGACACGGACTGTCCTGGGGGCATGACCGAATTTTCGCGGTCACCATGAATCACACCGTGTGGTTCCACCGGCCGATCAAGTTCGACGAGTGGGTGCTGTACTCGACCACGTCACCGGTCGCCGCCGATTCCCGTGGTCTGGCGACCGGGCACTTCTTCGATCGCTCAGGTCAGTTGCTGGCCACCATGACGCAAGAAGGCATCGTCAAACACTTTCCGGGGTAAGCCTTTTCGACTGGGATCGGTCATGCCCGCGGGGGCTCATCTCGAGCTGTCGACGCCGAAATGCTCGTTGATCCGAGACTTGAACTGTTCCTGGCACCGTTCCAGGGCAAGCTGGTTGCCGTTGGCTTTCATAGAGCAATCCATGTACTCGGAGAAGCCCAACTGATTGAAGATGGCGACCGTGTACACGATGATCACCACCGAGATCACCGCGGCCAGTACACCAAGCACAAGGCCGATCACCGCCATGACACCGTTATCGGCGAGGCCCTTTTTAGCTTTGCTGTGCCCGATGAGGCCGAAGATGAGCGCCAACACGCCGAGCGCCAGTCCGCCGATCACCGTCCACGAACTGAGCAGCGCAATGATGCCCACAATCAGCGCGGCCACACCCATGCCGTTCTCGGGTGCGGCAACGATCACGGGCGGAAATCCGGGGCCTCCCGGATAACCGGCATAGGGTTGCGGCGGTGGGGGTGGATAGGGGCCGCCCGGATACATGCTCATGAAAGGGCAGGGTACTCGTTCTCGGACCGACAGTCTGCGTCGTCGTTCGCCGCGGCAGTCGAGTCCGGGCTACCGAGGTCGTACAGCGTGCAGTCGGCTCCGGCCGGCAGGTGGTGGGTGGCGACCACCACCGCCCGTTCGGCTGGGAACAGAACGCCGGGGGTCAACAGGTCGGTGAGCAACCGCCGACCGTCCTCGGCGTCGAGATGTTCGGTCGGTTCGTCGAGCAGCACCACAGGGAATTCGGTCAACATTGCCCGCGCCAGCAAGAGCCGTCGCCGCTGACCGGCTGACACCGCCGCGGCGCCGCCACTGAGCATGGTGGCCAGCCCGTCGGGCAGAGACGCCAGCCACCCACCCAAGCCGACCCGGATCAACGCCGAGGTCAGTTCATCGTGGGTGGCATCGCCGCGGGCGGCTAGCAGGTTGTCTCGCAACGTGGTGTCGAACAGGTGTGCGTCTTCGGCGAAAAAGCCTGCCTGCGTTCCATTTTCGCGTAGGTGACGGGTGGTGGCCAGCAGCAGGGTGGTCTTGCCGCTGCCGCTGGCGCCGAGTACGGCCACTCGGTCGCCGGCGGCAATGTCGAGTGGCGGTATCGGCGGTGGCCGACGGGCCGATGGGTCGTCGGCAAGCAACTCGGTCAATTGCCGGTTGGCGATTTTGGCTCGGGTCAGTTGCACCGCGGCCCCCGGCAGTGCGGTTGTCGCCTCGAATGCCGACAGCGGCAACAACATCAGTATCGCCAACGTGGTGGGCGCCACCGTCGGAGTCGTGGTGGCCAACTGGATGGCGGCGATCACTGCGCCGACAGCGCTGAGACCCGTTGCCAGGGTCGGTATCGCAGTGGCTATTGCCGCGGGCCGGGCGGCCCGGTCGGTAACGGCACCCCAACGATGTTGCTGCTGCGTTGCCTGCATGATGACAGCGCCCAGCACCCCGTTGACGCGCAGTTCGGCACCATGCTCCAGAGCTAGCATCATGGCGCTGTCACGGTCTGAATGATGTTGGACGGCAATCTGTTCAGTGGACTCGGCGGCACGGGCAGCCTGCCAAGGGGCCCACACCCCGGCGACCAGTAGGCAAACGGCCAGGACCAGAGCGGCGGCGGGCGAGATGACGGCGATGACCACCACAGTGAGCGTCGACAACACGGCAGCCACCGCAATCGGCAGCACTGAGCGCACCAGGGTGTCGGCGAGATCGTCGACGGAAGAGCCTGCACGCGAGACCAATTCGCCGCTGCTCAGCCGAAGTACGGTCGATGCTGGAGCCGTGGACAGGCGTCGGTACAACTCGGTGCGTGCGGTACCGGCGGCCCGCAGTGCCACATCGTGCGATGCCAGGCGCTCGCAATAGCCCAGCACTCCGCGCGATATGCCGAACAGGCGCACCATGACCACCGCGACCGACAGTTGCAGCACCGGCGGCATCTGCCAGGCCCGGGTGATCAGCCAGGCTGAAACCCCGGCGAGCGCCAGTGCGCTACCCAGGGCCGTCACACCGAAAAAGATGGCCAGCGCTAACCGCGGTAGTCGCGGACGCATCAGTTGGAAGGTTGTCCGTAGCTGGCTATCATGCGACACGGGCCGTACCCCCGACCAGGACGCGATGGTCGCCGATGTTCAGTACCGCGTCACGGTGCCCGACCATCAGCACCGTGGCTCCGGCCTGTGCACGTTGTCTGATCGACTGCAGCACAAGGTGTTCCAACTCCGCGTTCAGGTGCGACGTCGGCTCATCGAGCAGCAGAACCGGCGTGGCTCGGCCCAGCACTCGGGTCAGAGCGAGTCGCTGCCGCTGGCCCAGCGACAATCCGGATCCACCGCGGCCCAGGCGGGTGTCCAGCCCGTCGGGAAGTGATGCCAGCACTTCATCGAAACCTGCTGCGCGGCAGGCCTGGTCGAGGTCGGGAATCGGGCCGAACAGTTCGAGGTTGGCTCGCACCGTCCCGGGGATCAGGGCGGGGCGTTGGGGCAGCCAACCCACCTGGGTCCACCAGTACGGAAGGTCCACTTCGTTGACGTCGACACCGTTGATCAGCACTTGGCCGCTCACGGGTGTCAATCCCAGGATTGCTTGCAGCGCAGTGCTCTTCCCGGCGCCGTTGGGACCGGTCAGCACCGTGACCGCGCCCGGTTCGGCGCACAACGACAGGTCGTCCGGCGCCGTGCCATCGCGTCCGACGACGCTGATGTGATTCAGTTCGATGCGGACACCGGCACCGGTGTCGATCCGGTGAGCGCCGCCGTGCGGTTCGCTATCAGAACCGATCAGCGCAAACGCCTGCTCGAAGGCCACCTTCCCGTCCTGAGCAGCGTGGAATTCCACGCCCATCCGGCGCAGCGGCCAGAACACCTCCGGAGCCAGTAACAGCGCGGTGAGTGCGGCAACCAGGGTGATGTTGCCGGTCACCAGCCGCAGTCCGACGCTGACAGCCACCAAAGCCACACCGAGGGTTGCCAGCAATTCGAGCACCAGTGCGGACAGAAACGCGATCCGCAGCGTGGCCAGGGCCGAATGCCGATGTGCAGCAGACAGTTCGGTAATGCGTGGCGCCGCTCCGGATGCTCGATCCAGTGCGCGTAGCGTCGGGATACCGGCGATCAGGTCGAGCAGCCGTGACTGCAGGGTGCCCATCGCGGCCAGTGCGGCAGTGGACCTGTCGGTGGTCATCAGGCCGATCAACACCATGAACAACGGGACCAGTGGCAGTGCGATCAGGACGATCACCGCGGACCGCCAGTCGTCCCACGCGATCACCACCACGGCGGCCGGAGTCAGCAGCCCGGCCAGGATCACCGCGGGAAGGTACCGGGTGAAATACGGCCGCAGCCCGTCGAGTCCGCGCGTCACCAGGATGGCTGCTTCGTCGCGCGTGGTCTGCTGAGTTCGCGGAGGTAGCGAGCTGACAGACGTCAGAACCTGTGAACTGAGCTCGGCGATGGTCGCGGTGGCACCGTGCTGGCTCAAGCGGGCCTGTAGCCACTGTGCGGCGGCGCGCAGGAACCACACCCCAATGAGTATCAAAAGTGCTGGTGCCCAACGAGACACCGTGCGATTCGCCGGATCGGTGATGAGGCCGGCGATGACGTGCGCGGTCAACACCGCAGTGGCGATGGCCGAACCAGAGATGACAATCCCACAACCGACGGTGGACGCCAGGTGGCGCCGCATCGACGGAGTGATACGGGGGGAGCGGTTACTCAGAGCGTTGGGCCTTTGGGGGACAGCCCGACGGAGGCGGGGATGCTCTCAGCGGTGATCCGCTTCCGGAAAATCCAGTACGACCACGATTGGTACCCGATCACGATGGGTGTGCAGATGAGGGCGGCCCATGTCATCACCTTCAAGGTGTATGGCGACGACGAGGCGTTGTAGATGGTGAGGCTCCAGTCCGGATTGAGCGACGACGGGATCAAGTTCGGGTACAGGCAGCCGAACAGCATCGCCACGACGGCCGCAACCACGACTGCCGTGGACACGAAGGCCCAACCGTCGGCGCGGTGCGTCAAGACCAGCGCGACTGCTGAAAGTTGCGCCACCACAGCCACACCCAGCGCCAGCCAGGTCCAGGAGTTGCCGTGCGCGAGTTGGGTCCAGATGCCGAACACCGCGACGATCACCGTCACCGGGATAGCCAGTTTGACCGCGAACCGTTGCGCGTCTTCACGCACCGTGCCGTCGGTCTTCAGGGTGACGAAGACGGCGCCGTGGAAGGCGAACAGACCCGCCAGGGCCACTCCGCCGAGCAATGAGTACAGGTTGAGAACATCACCGAACGACAGGTGAATCTGGTGGCGAGCATCGACCGGCAGACCCCGGACGATCGAGGCGAATGCCACCCCCCACAGCACTGCGGGCAGCCAGGAACCGATTGCGATTGCAATGTCGGCCCACCGCCGCCACCTCGGATCGTCGATCTTGCCGCGCCATTCGATCGCGCAGACCCTGATGATCATGCCGAACAGGATGACCAGCAGTGGCAGGTACAGACCGGAGAACAACGTCGCGTACATGCCGGGGAAGGCCGCGAACATGGCGCCGCCCGCGGTCAGCAGCCACACTTCGTTGCCGTCCCAGACCGGGCCGATGGTGTTCAGCGCCGCTCGCCGATGCTGCTCCGGATCCCCTTGGGCCGCACGGCCGAAGAACTCCATGAGCATGCCGACACCGAAGTCGAATCCTTCCAACACGAAGAACCCGATGAAGAGCACGGACAGAATAATGAACCAGAACTGTTGGAGTCCCATGGCTTCTCCTGCCTAGTAGGCGAATGAGAGCGGTGCGACTTCGTCGTCACCGGGCGGTGGGGGCGGTGCCGGCTCGGCATCGTGTTCCTGCGGACCTTCGATGATGTAGCGGCGCATCAGCCAGAACCAGATGACGGCCAGCACTGCGTACAGCAGGGTCAGGGTGATCAGCGACATCCACACCATGCCGGCGCCATGGTGGGATACACCCTGTCCGACGGTCAGGTGGATGTTTTGATCGCCGGTCGGATTGTTGGCCACCACCCATGGCTGGCGGCCCATTTCGGTAAAGACCCAGCCGGCGCTGTTGGCCAGGAACGGCATTGGCAGTGTCACCAATGCGAACCAGCTGAGCCAGCGCTGCCGGGGTATCCGGCCGCCGCGGGTCAGCCACAGGGCCGTCAGTGAGAACAATCCCGGGAAGGCGAGCAATCCGATCATCATCCGGAACGACCAGTAGGTGACGAACAGGTTCGGACGGTAGTCGCCAGGACCGAACTTGGCTTCGTACGCCTTCTGCAGGTCCTGCACGCCTTCCAAGGTGACACCGGTGAACTGGCCTTTGGCCAAGAACGGCAGCACGTACGGCACCTCGATGACGTGGATGACGCTGTCGCAGTTGTTGTGGGTGCCGACGGTCAGTACCGAGAATTTCGGATCAGTCGTGGTGTGGCACAAGGATTCCGCCGACGCCATCTTCATGGGCTGCTGGACGAACATCAACTTGCCCTGGACGTCGCCGGTGAACATCAGGATCACCGCGGCGAACAGCGAGATGAAGCAGCCCAGGATGGTCGCGGGCCGGAACATGGTGCGGGCATCGGCCCCGTCTTTGTCATCCGAGCCGGCCGTGCGGATCATCCACCAGGCGCTGATGGTCGCAACGAATGTTCCGGCGGTCAGGATCGCACCGGCGACCGTGTGGCTGAACGCGGCGATGCCGGTGTTGTTGGTCAACAACTCGGCGATGCTGAGCAGCTCAGCCCGGCCGTTCTTCGGATTGTAGTGCGCCCCAACGGGATGCTGCATGAACGAGTTGGCCGAGATGATGAAGAACGCCGATGCGTTGACCCCGATGGCCACCATCCAGATGCAGGCCAAGTGAACCATGCGCGGCAGGCGGGTCCAACCGAAGATCCACAGCCCGATGAAGGTGGATTCGAAGAAGAAGGCCACCAGGCCTTCCATAGCCAGTGGCGCCCCGAAGATGTCGCCGACGAACCGGGAGTACTCGCTCCAGTTCATGCCGAACTGGAATTCCTGAACGATGCCGGTGGCAACACCGAGGGCGAAGTTGATCAGGAACAGCTTGCCGAAGAATTTGGTGAGCCGGTACCACGCGTTGTTGCCGGTGGCCACCCAGATTGTCTGCATCAACGCCAAAAGCGGTGCCAGACCGATGGTCAGCGGAACCAGGATGAAGTGGTAGACGGTGGTGATACCGAACTGCCACCGCGATACGTCTAGAGCGTTCATCTGCGCCTTCTCCCGATCGGAGGACGATCTCTACGACGGATGGTAGTAGAAGTGGACCTCAATAGTCCACAACCAAAAATCGGGCCGACCTCCACGCTGGGAGGCCGACCCGAGATGGACAGTGTCAGACACTTAACGCCTTGGCGTCCTTACGGATACCGAATGATGAGACCACCTCCATGATGCCCAGTACGACCAGCCAGATGCCGATGACCAGCGTCAGTGTCTCGATCGAGGTGAACGGCTCGGCGAGTACCACGAAGCCGGCGATCAGGGTGATGATGCCGAAGAAGATGCTCCAGCCGCGGCCGGGCAATTCTTTATCGCTGATCGCCGAAACCGTTGTGGCAACACCGCGGAAGACAAATCCGATGCCGATCCAGATCGCCATCAGGAAGATGGCGTCACCCAGATGGCGGAATGCCAGCACTGCCAACACCAGTGATGCGGCACCACTGATGAACAGCAGGATTCGGCTTCCTGCCGAGACATGCAGGCTGAAGGCGAACACCACCTGGCTGATACCGCTGATCAGCAGGTAGGCACCGAAGAAAATGGCCGCGACGGCGATTGCCTTCGGTGGCCAGAGCAGGATTGCGATACCTAGTAGGAGCGCGAGCAGGCCCGAGATCAGCGTCGTTTTCCATAGGTGTTGCAACAAACTTGGCGGAGTTTGCGTCGTCATTTCCGCAGTGTTGCACAACGCGGACCGCACTGCCGGGTTCTTGGCAGACGGTGACCTACCTGTTGTCAAGATGGACACCTGTCCGTTGCAAATAGCAAGTACGGCTATGGACATAGCTCGATTGCGACGCTAATGGCCCGTCATGTCGATATGGTTCCTACCAACGCAGCGCACTGACGACGTGTGCCGCGAGTGTGTGGTGGCCGCGAGGGCGCAAGTGCGAAAGAAAGCAGAGGCAACCGTGTCAGGTGTATCGCAGCCCGGTTGGGGCAGACTGTGGCGCATCGCGGCCGTGCTGGCCGCCAGTGGTGCGCTGGTGATATCGGGCTGTGCAAAAAACTCCGACAGCAGCACAACCGGTACCAGTACCTCGGCAGCGCCGGCGGCTAAGGTCGACTCCATTGCCAACACGGTTCCAGAGGCCATCAAGTCGACGGGCAAGTTGATCGTGGGCGTCAATCTTCCATACAAGCCAAATGAATTCAAAGATCCCAGCGGCAAGATCGTTGGGTTCGACGTGGATCTGATGAACGCCATCGCCGGCACGCTCGGGTTGACCCCGGTCTACCAAGAAGCCGATTTCGCCAAGATCATCCCGGGCATTCAGGGCGATACCTTCAATGTCGGAATGTCGTCATTCACCGACAAGAAAGAACGCGAACAGCAGGTCGACTTCGTGACCTATTTCTCGGCGGGCACGCTGTGGGCGCAGCGGGCCGGCGACCAGATCGATCCGAACAACGCGTGCGGCAAGAAGGTCGCCGTGCAATCGACCACAACCCAGGACACCGACGAACTGCCGGCCAAGAGCAAGGCCTGCACCGACGCCGGCAAGCCGCCGATCAACATCCTCAAGTTCGACGGTCAGGACCAAGCCAGCACCGCCGTGGTGCTGGGGCAGGCTGATGCCATGTCGGCGGATTCCCCGATCACCATGGACGCGATCAAGCAGAGCGGTGGCAAGTTGGTGCAGGCCGGCACCGTGTTCGGCTCCGCACCATACGGTTGGCCGGTCAAGAAGGGCTCGCCGCTGGCGCAGTCGCTGGTGCAGGCGCTGCAACACCTGATCGACAACGGCACCTACAAGGAGATCGCCACCAATTGGGGTGTGCAGAACGGGATGATCGACAAACCGGTCGTCAACGGCGCGACCAGTTGACGTGATGAGCGCTGCGTCACCGAAGGAACCGGACAGACCGGCCGCCATCGACGCCGTACCGCTGCGGCACCCGTGGCGATGGATCGGAGCCGCGGTCGTCCTGATCCTGGCGGGCTTGTTCGTCTACGGCGCGGCCACCAACCCGGCCTACGGCTGGGAGACATACGCCAAATACCTGTTTGACCAGAGGGTGTCCGAGGCGGCCTGGAATACGTTGCAGCTCACCGTCTATGCGATGGCGATCGGCTTGGTGCTGGGTGTCATCCTTGCGGTCATGCGGTTGTCGCCCAACCCCGTGTTCGGTGCAGTCGCCTGGGTGTATTTGTGGATTTTCCGCGGCACACCGGTGTATGTGCAGTTGGTGTTCTGGGGGTTGGTCCCGACCATCTATCGGAACATTCAGCTGGGTGTGCCGTTCGGACCGTCGCTGGTGCACATCAATCTGCAAGGCCTGTCGCTCGCTTTCCAGTTGGCGTTCATCGGTCTGGGCTTGAACGAGGCGGCCTATATGGCCGAAATCATCCGTGCCGGAATAACTTCGGTGCCCGAAGGGCAGTCCGAGGCATCGGTCGCGTTGGGCATGTCATGGTGGATGACCATGCGGCGCACGGTATTACCGCAAGCGATGCGGGTTATCATCCCGCCGACCGGCAACGAGGTCATCAGCATGCTGAAGACCACATCGCTGGTGACGGCGGTGCCGTACACATTGGAGCTCTACACCCGTACCCGGGACATCGCGGCGGTCATCTTCCAGCCCATCCCGCTGCTGCTGGTCGCCGCCACCTGGTACCTGGTGATCACCAGCGTCCTGATGGTCGGGCAGTTCTATCTGGAGCGGTACTTCTCGCGGGGCGCATCGCGCAAGCTGACGTCCAAACAGCTTGACGCCCTTGCTCAAGCGCAGTTGGGGGAGACGCACCAATGACAGCCATGGTGCGCGCCGAACAGGTGTGCAAGAGCTTCGGTGCCCTGCAGGTGCTCAACGGAGTGTCGCTGGAGGTCGACACCGGCCAGGTGCTGGTAATGGTCGGTCCGTCAGGCTCAGGCAAGTCGACGTTCCTGCGCTGCATCAACCATCTCGAACAGGTCAGCGCCGGACGGCTGTATGTCGACGGGCAACTGGTCGGTTACCGGGAGCGCGGCGGCAAGTTGCACGAGTTGCCGGCCAAGGAGGCAGCCCGGCAGCGCCGTGATGTGGGCATGGTGTTCCAGCATTTCAACCTTTTTCTGCACCGGACCGCGCTGGAGAACATCATCGAGGCGCCCATCCACGTCAAACGTGTGAAGCGTGATGTGGCGGTGGCGCGGGCGCGGGACCTGCTTGATCAAGTTGGCTTGTCCGCCAAGGCCGATGCCTATCCGGCGCAGCTATCGGGTGGTCAGCAGCAGCGGGTCGCCATCGCGCGGGCGCTGGCGATGGAGCCCAAGCTGATGTTGTTCGACGAGCCCACCTCGGCGCTGGACCCGGAGTTGGTCGGCGATGTGCTGGCCGTCATGAAGACGCTCGCCAAAGAGGGCATGACCATGGTGGTGGTGACCCACGAAATGGGTTTTGCGCGCGAGGTCGCCGACAAGCTGGTGTTCATGGACGGCGGGGTCATCATCGAGAGCGGCGACCCGCGGGAAGTGATGGCCAACCCGAAACATGAACGTACGAAGGCGTTTTTGTCCAAGGTGATGTAACCGGTGGCAGTGCTGCATGATCCGGACCCAGTGGCCCCGCTGTGGCGGGCGGCGCAGGGATTCCGATTGCTCAGCTGTGTATACGCGTTCGGATTCCAGCTGGCCATCAACCGCGATCTTGCCCGTCCGGGGGTCGGTTGGACGTTGTTCGGGCTGCTGCTGGCCTGGAGCCTGACGTGTGCGGTCGCGTATCTGCGTGGCTTCGGCCGACGCACATCATGGGTAGTCGCCGAGGTTGTCGTTGCGGCGGCCCTGGTGTTTTCGACGTATCTGATCGCCTCGCCGGGGTGGATCGCCGGCAACCAGTCCTGGCCGACGACGTTGTGGGCCACCAACGCGACAATCTCTGCTGCAATCCAATTGGGCCCGCTCGGTGGTATGGGCGCTGGACTGGCGGTGATGGCGGCCAGCGCGGCGCTGAAAGGCCACCTCAGCCTCAACCTTGGCCGGGAAGCCACCCTGGTCATCGAACTTGCAGTAGGACTTGCCGTGGGCATGGCAGCCCAGACTGCGCGGCGCGCGCACGCCGAACTGCAGCGCGCGACCCGGTTGGCCGCGGCGCTGGAGGAGCGAGAGCGGCTATCCCGACAGGTGCATGACGGTGCCATTCAGGTGCTGGCTCTGGTGTCCCGGCGCGGCCGCGAAATTGGCGGCCAGGCAACGGAATTAGCGGAATTGGCCAGCGCGCAGGAGCGGGCGTTGCGGAGGTTGGTGAGTTCCGGCGTGGCCGACATCAGTGGCGGGCAGATCGATGTGTCCGATCTGCTGCGAGCCCGCGCCGGCGATCGGGTCGCGGTGAGCGCGCCGCCGGACCCGGTGCTACTCGATGCGGCGGTAGCAACCGAACTGGCTGCCGCCGTGGACAATGCGCTGACCAACACCGAAGCGCACGCCGGTCCCGACGCGCGGGCCTTCATCCTGGTCGAGGACCTAGGAGATCAGGTCGTGGTCAGTGTTCGCGATGATGGCGTTGGGATCGCTGAGGGGCGGCTGGCCCAGGCGGTCGGTGAAGGGCGGCTGGGTGTGTCGAAATCGATTGTCGGACGGCTGTTTTCGCTGGGCGGATCGGCAGAGTTGACGACCTCGCCAGGGGCGGGAACCGAGTGGGAGTTGACGGTGCCAAGGCCAGGAGGGGCGCATGAGTGAGCCTGCACTGAGCGTCATGGTGGTCGATGACCACCCGATCTGGCGCGATGCGGTGGCACGGGATCTGCAGGATGCGGGGTTCGCCGTCGTGGCCACCGCGGATGGAGTGGGGTCGGCTGGGCGTCGGGCCGCGGTGGTCAAGCCTGATGTGGTGGTCATGGACATGCGGTTGTCCGACGGCAGTGGCGTCGAGGCGACTGCGAAGGTGTTGGCGGTGTCACCGGCGTCGCGGGTGCTGGTGCTGTCGGCCTCCGATGAGCGCGACGATGTGCTGGAGGCCGTGAAGGCCGGTGCTACAGGGTATTTGGTCAAGAGTGCATCAAAGACGGAACTGGCCGACGCGGTGCGGGCAGCCGGCGAGGGCCGAGCGGTGTTCACCCCGGGGCTGGCCGGCTTGGTGTTGGGCGAGCATCGGCGGATCGCGACGGCGGCTGGGACGGACCCCGCGTCCCGGCTGACCGAACGCGAGACCGAGATTTTGCGCTACGTGGCAAAAGGGCTGACCGCCAGACAGATCGGCGAGCGTCTGACGCTCAGCCATCGGACGGTCGAGAACCACGTGCAGGCCACGTTCCGCAAGTTGCAGGTGGCCAACCGGGTCGAGGCCGCCCGTTTCGCCATCGAACACGGCCTCGACAAGTAGTCGGTTACCCGCGAGCTCGCCGGTCCTCAGGCCAGTTCGGGCCGGCGACCGGTCAGATACCAGGTGCGCATCAGGCCCTTGCCCTTGACTTCGATCTCGCCACGCTCTTCGAATTCGTATGCATGCTGGAGGCGTTCGTACACGTTGTGCGGCACCTGAATTCGGCCCTCGACATCGGTGGTCTCCATCCGGGCGGCGACGTTGACGGCGTCGCCCCAGACGTCGTAGAAGAATTTGCGGGCCCCGACCACGCCGGCAACCACGGGGCCGGCAGCGATGCCGATACGCACTGGAACCGGACGACCCTTGGGGTCGGTCAATTCGCTGACCGCCTCGGCGAAATCCAGCGCCAGGCAGGCCAGCGCCTCAAGGTGATCGTGCCGGTGTTCAGGTATGCCGCTGACGACCATGTAGGCGTCCCCGCTGGTCTTGACCTTCTCGAGGCCATGTCGATCCACCAGCGCATCCAGATCGGTATACAGAGTGTCCAGGAACCGCACCAGGTCGGCCGGGGTCGTGTCGCTGGTGCGTTGGGTATAGCCGGCCATGTCGGCGAACAGGATCGAGGCATCGTCGTACTTGTCGGCGATCACGGTGTGGGCCGGGTCTTTGAGGCGCTGCGCGATGGACCCCGGGAGGATGTTGGCCAGTAGCGCCTCGGACCGCACGAACTCCGACTGGATGGCGCGTTGCGCGATCGCGTTTTCCCGCAGGACGTACCAGACGGTCGCCATCACGACCAGGCACGCCGACATAGCGGTGACGGCGAACGAGGTACGGGTGGCCCACTCCGACAGCGCGCCGGTGTGTTGCGGGACGGTCAGTTCCAGCACGACGGCGGCGACCGTGCCGATTCCAGCAATGACCGCGGCGAATTTGATGTGTTCGATGCCGACGATCAGCAGCGTGAGGGCGCCGCCCACCACGAAGTAGATGAGCAGGCCTGATCCGGTGCCGACTCGTAGCGACACGACGGTGATGGTCGTATACGCGATCAGGATGAAGGCCAACGGTGCGACCAGTTCGCCGAAGCGGTACAGCTTGGGAGTCAGCAGAAGGAGAACCGCGCAGACGGCGTTGACGATGCCGATCCACAGCACGTAAGGGCCGATGGACAGGCTTTGCACCGCGAAGAAGGCGCTGATGGCGGCGCCGATCCGGCTGGTGAGGGTGAGGATGCGTCGGCTGCGGGCGATGGTCGGGGTCAGCGTGTCGGCATCCGGCTGCAGGCAATCGCTGACGCTGGAGGTCGGAACACACACCGATCGACGAACTGCCGCGATCAGATCATTGGGTGTCGGCGCGACGCGCTGCACCATCCCGCCGATCAGTGCGCCGCGAGTGGCTCGGCCGCCGTCTGTGACCGCCATGCCATGAGATTAGTCCGAAGTGCCCCTCGTCGCTCCGGCAATACCGAGTTGGCCGGGGGGCGGCAACAGTTCGCCAGATGGTCGACTGTTATTCCTTGCTTTCTAGGACCACCAGGGTGGCCAGATTCGCGTGGTTTGAGTCCGGTGTGGGTTCGGGCCGCACGTTCCGTTGTGTCTGTCTCTGCAGGCGCGGAGTTCCACCCCACAAGCAACACCATCAACAGCGTCAACTGCCATGCACAGACGCCCCAATGGTGCGACCATGCAATCGTGGACGATTTCCACGATGTCGCCCAAGCAGCTCAGCTGCATGCTGAGTTGTGGCGTCATGTCGAGGAACTATCGCAGCGACTCGAACGAGCCGAACATCGGGCGCGGCGGCCACGAGAACTCCGCCACTGCCACGCACTGCGCGCCGAACTCTACGAAACCCACCACCTCATCGATGCACTCAATCGCAGATTTCCATCGCTGCACCAGACTGCGACATCGGCATAACCGGCTCGGTGTGTCACAAGTCGATGACGCTGGCGCGAGCTGCGCGCTTGGGGGCTGTCATGAACCGGGTCTTACCCAGAGTTCGTCACCGTGACTGTTTACCGTGCTTGGCCGTTAGGGCCACCTTTCCGGTGTTCTTCGACGGGGTGACGTGGGTGCTGGTGGCTGCGGTGTGCACGGCGGTGGCCGCCTGCACGGCGGTGGCCGCCGATTTGCTAGCGGCTGAGGCGGCCGCTCCGCCGGCAAGGCCGTTGTTGATTCCGTTGCGAGCTTTCTGGTTGCTGCCCAGGGCCGCAGCGAACGTGAAGCTGGCATTGGTGATGCTGTAGTCGCTGTTTTCGCCGATGATTGCACCGCTGTTGTTTCCGAACGTCAACGCGCTGTTACCACCGACGATGTTCGTGTTGGACGGTGCGCCACCATAGGCACACCCCCAGCTATTGTCGCCAAGTACCGTGTCCGCGTCGAGGGTGCCCGAAACAAAATTGTGGCTCGCGTTACCGATCACTGTTGATTGGTTCAAGGTGCCAGTTACCGAGGACATCGAGTCGCTGCCCAGTACCCTGACGACATTGCCTATGCCGGATCCAGTTGCCGTGGAGCCGTCGCCGAGAGCGATGGCCAAGTTGTATCCACCCTCAGCGGTTGCAGTGGCGTCCGAACCCAGCGCGATCGCGAAGTCGCCAAACCCGGTGGTGGTGCAGCCCCCGCCGAGGCTTAAGCCGCTGAATGATATGCAGGTGGCGTTGGCTGTACCTGCCGCGCCTAGCGACGCGGCCGTCAACGCCGCCGCGACAGCGGCTGCAAGTAGTCCACTCGTTTGCCGTGCGCGCGAGTTAGCCGTGTTCTGATCCATTGGTCGCTCCCCGGGGTTCTTCGCCTTGCTGGCGTTTGTTGGTCCGGCGGGAACTTTAGCGCACATCACCACGTATCCCATGCGATGTCACGAATAATTCTGGTTCGCAACGGTTTACGTGAATGGGCCTAGTGCTAAGACTTAGAGAATTAGAGACTTAGGGACCAAGCCCTAAGCGTCACTAAGCCTCCATGAGTACCCGTTCTGCCGCATCCATCCTCGCCGCCGGATTGTCGAAGTCGTCCGGCAGCATGTGGCTGTAAACTTCGTCGTGGTAGTGGCGGCGCGGTGGCCTAGGAGTTTCTGCACGCAGACAACAGACGCACCCGATCGCCAAAGCCAGCGACCCGGCTAGAAGCGGGTCGCGAAAAACGTTCGCAGTGCCCCGACCATGCCGCAATACGTTCACGCAGTGATCCGGTGCGCAGCCGCGCCAAGGTCGAACAGATGTCGTGATCCTCCCCGCCGAGGAGCCCACGCTTCGCCGCGCCGTTCTACTGCGCGATAGGCCCCAGGCCTGGTCAGGCGTAGGGCTCGTAGGTGAACGAATCCACCAGCATCGTCGCCGGCCATGGCGTCGTGCTGTCCGGCGGTCCGGCCCATGACCCCCCGACGGCGACGTCGAGCACTGCGAAGAATGGATTGTTGAACACCCAGGTGCCGCCCGCCGGCAGTGACGCCGGGGTGAAGGTCGCCAGCATCGTGTCGTCTACGCCGACGACAATGATATTGGGCTCCCGCATGACCCAGTAGTCGTGGTAGCCGGTAGTGAGGTCGGCGATCGGGCCGCTTGTTCCGACGACCTGACCGGTACCGTTGACGCCGCCGTAGTAGTCGGTATTGCCCTGCGGGCCGTGCAGTGTCACGTAGTAGGTCTTGCCGTTGTTGACGAGTTCCATCACGTCAATCTCGCCGGCGCCTGGCCATCCAGTAGGGCCTGGTGCGTCATCCGTCGCTTGGTTGTAGGTCGATCCCAGCTCCCAGAACGAGGGCCAGATCCCCTGCCCGGAGGGAAACTCGATCCGGGCGGTCATCGTCCCGTACAACATGTCCAGGTTGCCTTGGGTGATCACCCTTCCTGAGGTGTAGCCGTTCTGCGTTTCCAGCGCCTGGATGACGAGGTGACCTTGCCCGTCGAGGCGGACATTGTTCGAAGAGTCGGTATAGGTCTCCAGCCCGGCGTCACCGCCGACGGCAGAGGTCCACAGGGCAGGATTTGGCTGTGATCCGGCCGGCCCATTGAAGTTGTCGATCACAGTGCCGGTCGGGAGCGCGGGATCGGCGACGACCGTCACCGAGACGATGCTGCCTTGTGGCGACGCGGGGTCGTGGATGGTGGCGGTGAAGGTATCGGTTCCGGTGAAAGCCTGACCCGGCGTATAGGTGTAGACGCCGTACTGACTAATCGACACCGTGCCGAATTGCGGCGCCGCGTCCACGGTATAGGTGATCGGGCCGCTGTCGGGGGCGGCGTCGAGCAGGAAACCCCAGATCTGCCCGTTGGGGCGCGTCATGGTTTCCACTGCGCGCGTATACGGATCAACCGGGACGGTGACGGTAACCGTGTTGCTCGACAGGCCCTCGTGCACAGTGGCGGTGAATGTGACGGTCATCGCGCCGGTGGTTGCCGTGGCGACTTGGCGGGCGGTCGCGGTCGGCGTGTAGATGAAACTGCCGTCGCTGGCCACACTCACCGTGCCCACACTTGGCTGGGTGACCGTGTAGGTGAGGCCGCTTGCCTTGGGGAACCCCAGCGATCCCGTGACGTTGCCGGTGATCAGGTCGGGGGTCCCGACGGTGGGGGTGCCCGCCGAGGGTGCCGGATCAAATGTGTCGTTGAGTCTCCTTGCCAACGAGTACAGCAGCTGTTGGACAGGGGTGGCCGGCTTCGGCTGGGTCGGGTTCATGCCGCCAAGCGAAAGGAGAAGCTCGACAACGACCTTCACCACCGGAGCGAACGGTGACGGTGACCAATTCGCGGTCATTGCCGCGGCGGCGTAGAGGGTATTGGACGCGGTGGTCGGTGACGCCGTTGAGTCCGCTGGGGTCACCGCCGCGGCAGGGTAGAGGGATGCAGGCTGGGTGGTGAGTGACGCCTTCGAGTCCGCTGGGGTCTCAGTCCTTACCGGTGCGGAAGCCCCGACCGCGGCGGACTCTGCGCGGCCTCGGACCAGAGTCGGGTGCAAATGCTGCTCGGCCGCAACGCTGATCGCCGCCACCAGATGCGAAGTGCCGCTGCTCGTTTTCTTCGAGCTGTCTGGCGCCGTAGCGAGGGCTCGATGACCGACACCGGTCGGCTCTTGCGTATTCGTCCCATCAACGGCCGTTGACGAGGCAGAAGCCGATGTGCTGTGGAACTTGGGCGAGGTCGGATTCGACGTAAGGCGTTCTGGCCCAACTGCCTTGGTGTTCGCCGAACCGCCTTTCAGGGTGCCGGTCCGGTCGGATGAGCCCGTTGGGCTGGTGGAGCCGATGGAGTCGCCGGAGCGGGAGGTGTCAGCGCGAGCTACTCCGGATCCGCCGGCCACCGCCGCCCCGAGACCGAGCGTGACCGCGCCAACCCCCAACCAGACGTGCGGCTCGGGACCTGATCGCGCTGCGCGATGGCGAGCCTTCATGAACCGGTCGTTGCCCCGGTTCGAACGCGTCGTCCGGTGCCTGCCTGCCATTCGGCCCCCCTAGGCTGTCGCAGCCGCGTGCGATCGGCACCTGCCTCCGCGATATCGCAGCACATTAGCGTACTCACGGGACGGAGGCGATCTCCAAAGGGAAGTTGCGGCAAAACTTGGACCAATTGCGAGTGGTCGCGAAACATGGACAGCTACAATATATTTGCCTAATCAAGGACCTTTGGATGTTGCCTCCGCGGTTCGGGGGGTCGCCACAGCTCCTACCGGCCGGGGAGTGCCACCCGAGCAGGGGAACAGCGGGGAACGGCCGGCATCAGAACTCGGGCGGCGTGAGCTGGTGTTCGCTGGTTCACCGTATCCGGCAGGCGTGCCGGTCGATCTTGTTGTGCCGATCATCGCCGCCGTGGCGAGCGCCCTGGATGACGCCTGCTGGAAGCTAGCGATGTTCCGGGCATCAGCAGTACCGACTTCCGTTGCGACGCATGAACTTTCCGGCTTACCGCCCATTCCCGATGTGATGATCGGGGTGACCAAGCTTCATCGGAGCTGTTGCAGGGTCGTAGTGGTAGCGCTGGTGGAACGGGGAGGTCATCCCTGTCCACTGGCCCCGAGGACCACCGAAGACAGGTTGCTGAGAAACGTCAACGCAGCGGGTCCACGACCTATCCGGTTGTCCTGTATGCGCGATTCCGTCCCGGCCCAGGTGCCCCATGCAGCATCCTGACGGCAAGCCGGTCGGACGGTGGTTCGCGGCCTAGCGCCCAGCCACTCCGTTCACCAGCCAATGCATAGCAAATGATCTGTTGATGCTTAGACTTCGCGCACGGGGGCGAGGGGTTACCTGTTGGTATTCAACGCATGTCATGTCATAGGTCGACAAAGCGCTTCACTGAGCAAGAATAAGTTAGCCGGGAGCCTTCTGCTGGGGACGGCAGCATCGAGCGCCCCGGCGGTCGGAGCGTTGAGTGGGGCCGGTGCGGCGAACGCATCGTGTGCATCGCTTAGCGGCGCCGCCTCGGGTGGCCGGTGTACCACCACGAGCATCGGCGATACCGCGATCGGAATCGGGACGGGCGACGTCGTCGCAGCCGAAGGTGGCTTCAACACTGCCATCGCCATCGGCACCGGTGCTGTCGCAGGCGGCAGGCCAGCTGACGTGTGGGCTACGACGCTTGCGGGCTGGCGAGCCAGCCGGTAAAGCTGCTCTGACCTGGTCTTTCTGGTGCCCTCGGTGAGATTCGAACTCACACTGCACGGGTTTTGAATCCGTTTCCTCTGCCAGTTGGGATACGAGGGCGTGCCGCCGGTTCATGACGTGCGGAGTACCACCTTAGAGGATGCCGTTCGGCGGCCACGCCGTGCCCCGGGGCTCGCTGAATTGGGCAGGTCAAGCGACAATGTCTCAATGACCGGGCCAACAACCGATGCCGTCAAGCCGCACCGCGTCCTCGTCGCCGAAGATGAGGCACTGATCCGACTCGATCTGGCCGAGATGCTGCGCGATGAGGGCTATGAGATCGTCGGCGAAGCCGGCGATGGCCAGGAGGCGGTGGAGCTCGCCGAGAGCCTCAAGCCCGACCTGGTGATCATGGACGTCAAGATGCCGCGGCGCGACGGCATCGACGCGGCCTCGGAGATCGCCGCCAAGCGCATTGCGCCCATCGTCATCCTGACCGCGTTCTCGCAGCGCGAACTGGTCGAGCGAGCGCGCGACGCCGGTGCCATGGCGTATCTGGTCAAGCCCTTCTCCATCACCGATCTGGTGCCTGCCATCGAGGTCGCGGTCAGCCGGTTCAGTGAGCTGACCGCGCTTGAGCGGGAAGTCGCGACGCTGGCGGACCGGTTGGAAACGCGCAAGCTGATCGAGCGCGCCAAAGGCATCCTCCAGACCAAGCAGGGCATGACCGAGCCCGAGGCGTTCACCTGGATTCAGCGTGCGGCCATGGACCGTCGCACCACCATGAAGCGCGTGGCCGAAGTTGTTCTGGAGACCCTGGATCCGCCCGCCGAGGCAACGACCTAACAGCTCGCGCATACGGGTCGGGGCGACGCGCTATCCAACATCGCGCACCGCAGCGGTGTGTTGGCTATGTTCTACCGAACGGTTTCAACTGACCCGGAGGTGAAACGTGCGCAGTCGCATGGCACGGAATGTTCTCGTAGTCGGCAGCGCCAGCCTGCTTGTGTTCGGTCTGGGTGGCTGTAATCAGTCGGGCCCCAAGGGCGGCTCGGCGAACACGGACCTGAAGATCGTCGAACAGGTCCAGATCGATGAGAATGGCGCGGAGGTCAAGGCCGCCAGTGCCACCGCGCCGGCCGAACCGGCCGGTGACGGCAAAGCCAAGTGCCAGCCGGTCTCCATCGCGATGGCCGGCGCCCTCAACGGGCCGGACGCGGCGTTGGGCATCAACATCAAGAACGGTGTGCAGCTGGCCGTCGACAAGCACAACGCGGCCAACCCCGGGTGCCAGGTGACGCTCAAGACCTTCGACACCGAGGGCGACCCGCAGAAAGCGACCGCTATCGCGCCGCAGATCGTCGACGACAAGTTCACCATCGGTCTGGTCGGTCCGGGCTTCTCTGGCGAGACCAAGGCCACCGGCACGGTGTTTGACCAGGCCGGATTGGTCGCCGCCACCGCTTCAGCCACCAACGTGACGCTCAGCAAGAACGGCTGGAAGACCTTCTTGCGCGGGCTGGCCAATGACGGAGTGCAAGGTCCGTCGGTCGCGAACTACCTGAAGAACACGCTGAAGTTCAAAAAGATCTGCGTCGTGGACGACAGCACGGATTACGGCCTCGGTCTGGCCACAGCCGTGCGTACCACCCTTGGCCCCGTTGCCGACGCGTCTTGCAACATCTCGGTTAAAAAGGGCGACAAGGACTTTTCTGCCGCGGTGACCCAGATCAAGGGCGCGGCTCCGGACGCGATCTTCTACAGCGGCTACTACGCGGAGGCGGCAACGTTCGTCCAGCAACTCAGGGACGGTGGCGTGACGGCGGCGTTTGTCAGTGCCGACGGCACCAAGGATCCGGAATTCGTCAAGCAAGCCGGTGAAGCGTCCAAGGATGCCGTGCTGTCCTGCCCGTGCGGTCCGGCCACCAGTGAATTCGCCAAGGAATACAACGCGAAGTTCGGGCAGGCACCCGGCACTTACAGCACCGAGGGCTATGACCTGGGCACCATCATGGTCAAGGGGATCGACTCGGGTGCAGTCACCCGGCCCGCGCTGCTGGACTACGTGAAGAAGTATGACGGGCAGGGGGTGGCCCGCAAGTACCAGTGGAACGGCCAGGGTGAGCTCACCACCAACCTCATCTGGATCTACAAGGTCCGGTAGGCATCTGCAGACGACGACGCGTCCGGACTCGACACCGGACGCGTCGTCGTTTGGCTTACGCCTGCCAACGCGATAGCGAGGAGCTGCCGCCCCGATGACATCCGATTGTGTCGGTCAATATGTCTGCACCGCAGCCAATATCAATTTCAACGTCGGTAACCTGGTAAACGGGTTCTGGCAGTTGACAATTGACGGCCTGGCATGGGGCGCGATCTATGCTCTGGTCGCTGTCGGCTACACCCTGGTGTTCGGTGTGCTCCGGCTGATCAACTTCGCGCACTCCGAGATCGTCATGCTGGGCATGTTCGGCGCATATTTTTCGCTGAACGTCATTCTCGGTTTCAGGCCAAGCGGAAATGCCTACAACATGGGCATCGCCCTGACGGTACTCTATCTCGGCATTGCCATGCTGTTCGCGATGCTGGTCTCCGGAACTGCCGCCGTAGCACTGGAAGTCGTTGCTTACCGGCCGCTACGCCGGCGCAATGCGCGTGGGCTGACGTTCCTTATCACGGCGATCGGTATGTCGTTCGTGCTGCAGGAGTTCGTGCATTTCGTCCTGCCCAAGCTGATGAAAGGCTATGGCGGCAGTAACGCGCAGCAGCCGATCATCTTGGTACAGCCCAAGGTCCAGTTCACCATCTTCGGCGCTTCCGTCTCGAACGTGACGATCATGATCGTGGTGTCAGCTTTGTTGCTCGCCGTGTTGACCGATGTCGCGATCAATCGCACCAAGTTCGGCCGCGGTATCCGCGCGGTCGCGCAGGATTCGACGACAGCCACCCTGATGGGGGTATCGCGCGAACGCATCATCATGATGACGTTCCTCATCGGTGGACTGCTCGCCGGTGCGGCAGCGCTGCTCTTCACCTTGAAGGTGCCGCAGGGCATCATCTACTCCGGCGGTTTCCTGTTGGGAATCAAGGCGTTCTCGGCCGCGGTACTCGGAGGTATCGGCAACCTCCGCGGTGCGCTGCTGGGCGGGTTGATACTCGGGGTGATGGAGAACTACGGGCAGGCGTTCTTCGGGACGCAGTGGCGCGACGTGGTGGCGTTCGTGCTGCTGGTGCTGGTGCTGTTGATCCGCCCCACCGGGATACTCGGTGAGAGCCTCGGGAAGGCACGGGCATGACCGACGACGGCAGCAGCGTCTGGGGTCGGTTCGTGCTGGCTCCCGGCGACCAGATACGTCAGTGGTGGGATCGACTAGGCAGGCCAATGAAATGGGTTGTCGGGGCAGTCGTTTTCAGTCTGGTGGCACTGCTGCCGCTATACACGCCACCGTTCCTGGACACTCCGGGTATCAGCTTCGGCGGCACCATGGCCCAGTTCGCCATGGTGGCGATCATCGCGATCGGCCTGAATGTGGTGGTGGGTCAGGCCGGGCTCCTGGACCTCGGCTACGTCGGGTTCTACGCGGTCGGCGCTTACACCGTTGCGCTGCTCACCAGCCCTGACAGTCCGTGGAATCAGTTGGGGAACAACGGCTTTCTGCACAGGGACTGGGCCTGGCTGGCCTGCGTGCCACTGGTCATGGCCGTCACCGCTGTGGCCGGCCTGGTCCTGGGTATCCCGACGCTGCGGCTTCGCGGTGACTACCTTGCCATCGTCACATTGGGTTTCGGCGAGATCATCCGACTGCTGGCCGACAACCTCTCCGATCTCACCAACGGTGCCCGCGGTCTCAACCAGGTCGCCTATCCGCGAGTGGGGGAGACCGACAAGCTGCCCAACGGCGTGTTCTCCAGCGGCAATTCAGCCGGTCATGCCAACTACGGCACCTGGTGGTTCTGGCTGGGCTTGGCCCTCATGATCGGCATTCTGCTGCTCGTGGGCAACCTGGAACGCAGCCGCGTGGGCCGGGCCTGGGTTGCCATCCGCGAAGACGAGGACGCCGCAGAAGTGCTGGGCGTCAACACCTTCAAGTTCAAGCTCTGGGCGTTCGTTATCGGCGCCGGGATCGGCGGGCTTTCTGGCGCGCTGTACGCCGGCCAGGTGCAGTACGTCGCACCGCCGACGTTCAACATCATCAACTCGATGTTGTTCCTGTGTGCAGTCGTCCTCGGCGGGCAGGGCAACAAGCTCGGCGTGATCTTCGGTGCGTTCATCATCGTCTACCTACCGAACCGGTTGCTTGGCGTGCACATGTTCGGGATCAACCTCGGTGACCTGAAATATCTGTTCTTCGGCCTGGCGCTGGTGGTACTGATGATCTTCCGGCCGCAGGGACTGTTCCCCGTACGCCAGCAGCTGTTGTCGTATGGTAAGTCGGCGCGCAGGCTGTTACGTAACGCGGATGACTCGAAGGCGGCGGCATGAGCGCGCCCGACGAAGAGCTGGCCGCACTGCACCGCGACGTGCACGTCGCCGAAGGTGAAAAGCTTTTGTTAACAACCGATCTCACCGTTAAGTTCGGTGGATTGACCGCGTTGGATTCGGTGACCTTCGACATCCGGCGGGGCGAGATTCTCGGACTGATCGGCCCTAACGGTGCCGGCAAGACGACGTGCTTCAACGCGATCACCGGCGTGTACCGGCCGTCGTCCGGTTCGGTGATGTTCGACGGGGCGCCGCTGGGTCGGATCAAGCGCCACGAGATCACCCGCCGCGGTATCGCACGGACCTTCCAGAACATTCGGCTTTGGGGCGAGATGACCGCGCTGGAGAATGTCGTAGTCGGCACCGACGCCCGGCACAAGACGTCAGTTCCCGGTGCTCTGCTGCGGAGCACACGGCATCGGCGGGAGGAGCGCGACGCCATCGAACGGGCCGCTGCGCTACTTCAATTCGTGGGGATCGCGCACCGCGGTGAGGAGAAGGCGCGCAATCTTTCCTACGGCGACCAGCGTCGCTTGGAGATCGCCCGAGCGCTGGCCACCGAACCGAAACTGCTGTGCCTGGACGAGCCTGCTGCCGGATTCAACCCGAGTGAGAAGTCCGCGCTGATCGAATTGATCCAGGCGATCCGTGACGAAGGCTACACCGTGCTGCTCATCGAACACGACATGCGTTTGGTCATGGGTGTCACCGACCGGATCGTGGTACTGGAGTTCGGCCGCAAGATCGCCGACGGTCTGCCCGCCGAAATCCGGGAGAACCCCAAGGTGATCGAGGCCTACCTGGGGGTGCCTGATGACGAACTCTGATTCCGTGCTGCTGGAAGTGCGCGACGTCTCCGTGCACTACGGCAGAATCCAAGTGCTGCACGGGGTTTGGCTTCAGGTACACCGGGGTGAACTGGTGACTCTGCTGGGGTCCAACGGCGCGGGTAAGACCACCATGATGCGAGCGCTGTCTGGGTTGCTGCCGCTGTCGACGGGGTCGGTGTGGTTCGACGGAGACGACATCTCGAAGGTCAAGGCGCACCAGCGGGTGGCCTCTGGGCTGATCCAGGCTCCCGAGGGCCGCGGCATCTTCCCAGGTATGACGATCGTCGAGAACCTCGAAATGGGATGCTACGGGCGTAAGTTCGGCTCCCGCGCCGAGCATCGTGAGCGGCTGGACTGGGTGTTCTCGACGTTTCCCCGGTTGGCTGAACGGCGATCTCAAGCCGGCGGGACGTTGTCCGGTGGTGAGCAGCAGATGCTGGCCATCGGACGAGCGCTCATGGCGCGGCCGCGGCTACTTTTGCTCGATGAACCGTCAATGGGATTGGCGCCCAAGGTGATCTCACAGATCTTCCGCATCATCTCGGAGATCAATGCGCAGGGCACCACCGTGCTGCTGGTCGAGCAGAACGCCCAACAGGCCCTGAGTCGATCGGACCGGGCGTACATCCTTGAGACCGGGCAGATCACCCGGGAAGGTGTGGCGCGAGAGCTGTTGTCTGATACCAGCATTCGTGCGGCGTATCTCGGTGTGGCTTGAAGCTCTTTCTCTCGGCAACTTCCGTCCGGAGCGGTCAACTTCCTTGACCCTCAAGGCAAGTTCACCACTCCAAATCGCAAGTGCCACAAGACCGGCCGACACGCCAGGCGCTTACACCTACGTCGGCTCCCGCAACAGCCGTGCGTTGATACGGTTGAAGATGTCGTCGTTGAACGCCACCAGCCGCACTTCGTCAACTCGGGTGTGTGCCCCTGACGCGGTCTCGACGGCAATGGCAATCGCGTCATCAAGCGGCCATCCGTATATGCCGGCGCTGATCAACGGGAAGGCCACCTGCCGGGCGTCCAGCTCGTCGGCGACCTCGAGCGAGCGGCGATAGCACGACCGCAACAGCTCCGGATCACGTTGGCCGGCAGTGTGGTTGGGTCCGACGGTGTGAATCACCCAGCGCGCCGGGAGGTTTCCGCCGGTGGTCCAGCCGGCATCGCCCGTAGCTAATCCGTAGGGAAAGCGGTCGATGCAGTCCTGCAGCAGCGCGGGTCCGCCGGCTCGGTGGATCGCGCCGTCCACGCCACCGCCACCGCGCATGGCGTTGTTCGCGGCGTTGACGATCGCGTCGACGTCCTGCTGGGTGATGTCGCCGAGGACGGCGGTGACGCGCGGCATGAATGCAGTATGCGCCTGGGATGAAGGGCTAGTCGATGCGGAACCGTTTGATCCGGGCCGACGCGCCCGACACCAATTCGACCCGAGATCGTGGGACACCGAAATGCTCTGCCAGCACCTGAATCACGGCAGCATTGGCTTTACCGTCGACGGCTGGCTCGCGGACGTACACCGTCAATGTGTCGTCGTCGCCGACCTCGACCAGCGGCCCTTTCCGGCTGCCGGGTTTGACTCGGACCGAGATCACCATTCGTCCAGCGTGAAGAAAATCCCGAAAACTCGCTGGCATATTCATACGGTCAAGACAACATCCGTTGATTTGGGAGGTTGTCGTGCCAAGTGGTTACCGACATTCGAGGGCAACGCGGCGGGAGTTGTT
>NZ_JARXVD010000034.1 GCF_029892685.1 Mycobacterium sp. OTB74
CAACCACACCCCACAAACGGGAAAACACGAGGTGCAGCCAAAAAACAACAAACAAAAACCACCAAACACACTATTGAGTTCTCAAACAACACGCCGTTTTAAGGCAACCCCACCAACCTACTACATCTTGGTCGGGCTGTCAAGGTCTCGCTCTGGGCTTTTTTGGCCCCGCTCGTTCTTGACGTTGATAAGATTAGCGGACTGATCTTGATTTCCCAAAACCGCTGCATTTGGCCGGTTTTCAGGCTGATTCGCGTCTATCTGCGATGCACCCCGAAGGCCCCTCGCGACACGAACACCGCCATCAACTGACTCGTTCGATCTCCGCACCCAGACTGACGAGGTTTTCGACGAACAACGGATATCCGCGGTCGATGTGGAAAACGTCGTGAACTTCGGTGTCGCCGTCGGCGACCAAGCCGGCAAGCACCAAGCCGGCGCCGGCCCGAATATCCGACGCCCACACCGGTGCGCTCGACAGCTGCGGGATGCCACGCACCACCGCGTGGTGGCCGTCCGTCCTGGCGTCGGCACCGAGGCGGATCATCTCCTCGACGAACCTGAACCTCGCCTCGAACACGTTCTCGGTGATCATCGAGGTGCCATCGGCAATACAGGCGAGACCGATCGCCATCGGCTGCAGGTCCGTCGGAAAGCCGGGATACGGCAGGGTCGCCACATTGACGGCCTTCGGCCGTTCGTACTGCACCACCCGGAAACCGTTGTCGTGTTGGGTGACGGTGGCGCCTGCGTCATGCAGTTTGTGCAAAACCAACTGCAGGTGCTGTGGATCCACCCCGGTCACAGACACGTCTCCGCGGGTCATCGCTGCGGCAATTCCCCAGGTCGCACCCACGATCCGGTCACCGATCACCCGGTGCTCCGTCGGATACAGCCGATCGACACCCGTGATGGTCATCGTCGAAGTCCCACCTCCGGCGACCTGCGCGCCCATCTGGTTGAGCATGTCGCACAGGTCAACGACATCGGGTTCACGCGCGGCGTTGTGGATGGTTGTCACCCCTTCGGCCAGCACCGCGGCCATCAGGATGTTCTCGGTTGCTCCAACCGACGGGAACTCGAGCTGAATCTCCGCACCCCGAAGGTGGTCGGCCTCAGCGACCACGCAGCCGTGCTCGATGTTGCACCGGGCACCGAGCTGACGGAGTCCAGATTGGTGCATGTCCAGGGGGCGGGATCCGATCGCGTCACCACCTGGCAGGGCGACCTTCGCCTTCTTCCCTCGTCCGACCAGTGGGCCCAACACGCACACCGACGCTCGGAACTGGCGCACCGCGGCAAAGTCCGCGTCGTACTTGGGTTCATCCGGCGAGGTGATTCGTGCGGTATCACCGACGAGTTCGACCGTCGCGCCCAAACCGCGCAGGACCTCGGCCATTAATGGCACGTCGAGGATGTCCGGGCAGTTGCTGATGGTGGTGGTGCCCTCAGCCAACAGCGCTGCCGCCATTAGCTTCAGCACACTGTTCTTGGCACCCCCAACAGCAACTTCGCCGGACAAGCGATTACCGCCGGTCACCACGAAACGCTCGCTCACGCGGCTAAGTGTAAACAGCGCCGACTATCGATGTCAGGCCACGAAAGACTTGTGCACGAGTACGGTTTGACCATGGCTGTGCACCTCACCCGCATCTACACCCGGACCGGCGATGACGGCTCAACCGGGCTCAGCGATTTCAGTCGGGTGTCCAAGAACGATTCTCGCCTCGCGGCCTATGCCGACTGTGACGAAGCCAACGCCGCAATCGGAGTCGCCGTTGCGGCCGGAGCGCCGGACGACCGAATTCGATTGGTACTGCTGCAGATTCAGAACGATCTGTTCGACGCCGGCGCAGATCTGTCGACTCCGGTCGTCGCCGAGCCGGAGTACCCGCCACTGCGCATCACCCAGCCGTACATCGATCGGCTCGAAGGCTGGTGCGACGAATTCAATTCTCCGCTACCGAAATTGACGTCATTCATTCTGCCGGGCGGCACCCCACTGTCGGCATATCTGCACGTGGCCCGCACGGTGGTTCGGCGAGCCGAACGGTCGGCGTGGCAAGCGGTCGCCGAGCACGGGGACTCGGTGAATCCCTTGTCGGCCAAGTACCTGAACCGGCTTTCGGACCTGTTGTTCATCTTGTCCCGGGTAGCCAACCCAGACGGCGACGTGCTGTGGCAGCCGGGTGGCGGCACGAAATAGCCTGCGGCCCTATGTCGAGATCGACGAAATAGCCGGACCTACTCGTACTTTTCGGCCCGTTTGTGGCTTGGGCTAGACAGAACGTCGGCGGGCGCGCGGTGACGGGCGTGACTCGAGCCACGAGGTGAACGCCGTCAAAGCCCCACGGTCCAAAGCGATTTCGTAACCACTG
This sequence comes from Mycobacterium sp. OTB74, assembly GCF_029892685.1. Taxonomy (GTDB): domain Bacteria; phylum Actinomycetota; class Actinomycetes; order Mycobacteriales; family Mycobacteriaceae; genus Mycobacterium. The sequence continues at coordinate 2,379 of NZ_JARXVD010000034.1, forward strand.
CGTCGCTCGGCGCTGCTGTCACGGAGCTCAAGAATGACCGTTGCATCGGTCATGATGTCGAATTCGTCGCCGCGCGGGGCCCTTCGGCCGACAACTTCCAGGCCACGACGGGACAATGTCCGGTCCGGCCACCAGCGCATGCTCGACAAACGATAGAAACCGGCTTCACCACCGCGGTAACGCATAACGCCATGCCGCCAACCCTGGCCGCCGGTGGCCGGAACGTCACGCAGGATGGCAGCAGTGCCGCCGACCTGGCGCAGTTTCCACAGCCGATAGCTCAATGCGGCAACAGCCAGCATGAGCACACCGATGAGCGCGACCATAGACAGCGTGGACGCGCTCATCGGCGGGATTAATCCAGTTGGCCCAGGGCGCGCAGACGCGCCCGGCCCCATGCAGCGGTGGCTTCGTCGTCGGAAGCGGCATCGGCCTTAGCCTCGTGCGCGTCAATCTCCGGCTCCAATTGCGCATCCTCCACGAGGATTCGCACGGTGTCCTCGGTCACCGACAAGAACCCGCCGGACACAGCGATCCGCAGATCGTCCTCGCCCTCGCGCTCGACCCGCACCACCGCGTCCTCGACCAACTGGCCGACCAACGGGATGTGGCGGGGCATGATGCCGATCTCGCCGGCGGTGGTGCGAGTGAAGACGAACGTGGCCTTACCCGTCCACAGCGCCCGATCGACGGCGACGATCTCGACGTCCATATCAACCGCCATGTCACACCACCTTTCGACTAGTACTGACGACGAACTGCGCCAGTCGGTTCTTCGCGCAAGCGCTCATCAGAATCCCCGGTTCTTCGCGCAAGCGCTCATCACAGCTTGGCGCCGAGGCTTTCGGCCTTCTTCGCCAGGTCGTCGAGACCACCGATGAGGAAGAACGCCTGCTCGGGCAGGTGGTCGAAGTCGCCCTTGGCGAGACGGTCGAACGCCTCGATGGTCTCCTTCAGCGGCACCGTCGAACCCGGCTGGCCGGTGAACTGCTCGGCCGCCATCATGTTCTGGCTCAGGAAGCGCTCGATCTTACGGGCGCGGTACACCAGCACCTTGTCCTCTTCCGACAGTTCGTCGATACCGAGGATGGCGATGATGTCCTGAAGGTCCTTGTAGCGCTGCAGGATTCGGATGACTTCCTGAGCAACCCGGTAGTGCTCGTCGCCGACGACGCTGGGGTGCAGGATGGTCGAGGACGAAGCCAGCGGGTCCACGGCCGGGAAGATGCCCTTGGAGAACACCGCACGAGAAAGCTCCGTGGTGGCGTCCAGGTGGGCGAACGTGGTGGCCGGGGCCGGGTCGGTGTAGTCGTCAGCGGGCACGTACACGGCCTGCATCGAGGTGATCGAACGACCACGGGTCGAGGTGATGCGCTCCTGCAGCTCACCCATTTCGTCGGCCAGCGTCGGCTGGTAACCCACGGCCGAAGGCATACGACCCAGCAGGGTCGAGACCTCGGAACCGGCCTGGGTGAACCGGAAGATGTTGTCGATGAACAACAGCACGTCCTGGCCCTGCTCGTCGCGGAAGAACTCGGCCATGGTCAGGGCCGACAGGGCGACGCGCATACGGGTGCCCGGCGGCTCATCCATCTGGCCGAACACCAACGCGGTGTCCTTGAGCACGTTCGCGTCCGCGAGCTCGACCCACAGGTCGTTGCCCTCACGGGTGCGCTCACCGACGCCGGCGAACACCGAGGTACCACCGAAGTTGCGGGCGATACGGTTGATCATCTCCTGGATCAGAACCGTCTTGCCCACGCCGGCACCACCGAACAGGGCGATCTTGCCGCCACGCACGTACGGGGTCAGCAGGTCAACGACCTTCAGACCGGTCTCCAGCATCTCGGTGCGGGGCTCCAGGTCGGCGAAGGCCGGCGGCTTGCGGTGGATGGACCAGTGCTGGAAGTCCTTGCCGTAGCCGGGCTCGTCCAGGCAGTCACCCAGGGCGTTGAACACGTGGCCCTTGACGCCGTCACCGACAGGCACCGAGATCGACGCACCGGTGTCGCGAACGTCGGTGCCACGCACCAGGCCGTCGGTCGGCTGCATGGAGATGCAGCGCACCAGGTTGTCACCGAGGTGCTGGGCGACCTCGAGGGTCAGAGTCTTGGCCAGCGCCTCGAAAGTGATGTCGGCGTGCAGCGCGTTGAACAGTTCGGGCACCGAGCCACGCGGGAACTCGACGTCCACCACCGGGCCGGTGATACGGACGACTCGACCCGCGGTCTTCGTGTCGGTCTTGGTTTCAGCGACAGCAGTCATAATTTCTTTCTTCGCTTCCTACGGGGCCTATTTCGCGTCGGCCAGCGCGTTGGCGCCACCGACGATCTCGCTGATTTCCTGGGTGATCTGCGCCTGGCGCTCGCGGTTCGCGGCGAGCGTGAGGGCCTTGATCAGGTCGTCGGCGTTGTCCGTCGCCGACTTCATGGCGCGCCGGCGCGAGGCCGACTCCGAGGCCGCAGCTTCCAGCAACGCCTCATAGACGCGGGTCGCGATGTAGCGCGGAAGCAACGCCTGAAACAGCGTGTCAGCGCTCGGCTCGAACGAGTACAGGGTCCGGGGTCCGGTCTCCGGCTCCCCCATGTACTCCACGACCATGGGCGCGATCCGCACAGCCTTGGCGGTCTGCGCCAGCATCGACTTGAACTCGGTCGAGACGATGTGCAGCTCGTCGACCCCATGCGCGTCGTCAGCGCCGGCGTCGTCCTGGTCGTCGTTGCCGCCGGCCATGAACGCCGCCACCAGGGTGTCGGAGATCTCCTTGGCATGCTCGTACGTGGGGCGCTCGGAAAAACCGGTCCACGACTCGGTAACGGTGCGCTGCCGGAAGTTGTAGTAGCCCAGGGCCTTTCGGCCGACTACATACAGCACCGGGGTCTTGCCCTGCTCGCGCAGTAGCGAGAACAGCTCCTCGGCCCGACGCAGCACGTTGGCGTTGTAGCCGCCGCACAGGCCGCGGTCCGAGGACACCACCAGCACGCCGACCCGATTCGGGTTCTCCCGCTCAACCAGCAGCGGGTGATCCAGAGCGGCACCGCCGGCAAGCTCGGTCAGCATGGTGGTGATCTCGTTGGCGTAGGGCCGGGCCGCATCAACCCGGGCCTGCGCCTTGGCGATCCGCGACGTGGCGATCAGCTCCTGGGCCTTCGTGATCTTCTTGATCGACGAGGCCGAGCGGATACGTCCGCGTAGCTCGCGCAGTGTGGCTGCCATTGGTTACCTAGGCCTTCTTCGGAGCCGGCTTGTTGACCTTCACCGACGTCTGGCCGAGCTCGGCGGGATCCAGCGCGTCAGCCTCAGGCTCGGCGACGACGACCGAGCTACCGTCGGTGGCCGCGAAGCCCTTCTTGAACTCGTTGATGACCGAGACCAGTTCCGCCTCGTTCTCCTCGGAGAGCTTCTTGGTCTCCTTGATGCCGTTCAGGATGTCGGCATGGCTGGCCTTCACGTGCTCGAGCAGCTCAGCGGAGAAACGCGAAACGTCCTCGGCCGGAACCGAATCCAGGTGGCCCTGAGTGCCGAGGAAGATCTCGACGACCTGGTCCTCGACGGCCAGCGGGCTGTACTGCGCCTGCTTGAGCAGTTCGACCAGGCGCACACCGCGGTCCAGCTGAGCCTTCGACGCCGCATCCAGGTCCGATGCGAAGGCCGCGAAGGCCTCCAGCTCGCGGTACTGCGACAGGTCCAGACGCAGCGAGCCCGCAACCTCTTTCATGGCCTTGATCTGAGCCGCACCACCGACGCGGGACACCGACACACCGACGTTCACGGCTGGGCGCACACCCTGGTTGAACAGGTCGGACTCCAGGAAGCACTGACCGTCGGTGATCGAGATGACGTTGGTCGGGATGAACGCCGAGATGTCGTTGGCCTTGGTCTCGATGACCGGCAGGCCCGTCATCGAACCGCCACCGAGTTCGTCGGACAGCTTCGCGCAACGCTCCAGCAGGCGGGAGTGCAGGTAGAACACGTCGCCGGGGAAGGCCTCGCGGCCCGGCGGGCGGCGCAGCAGCAGCGAGATGGCGCGGTAGGCGTCCGCCTGCTTGGAAAGGTCGTCGAAGACGATGAGGACGTGTTTGCCGTCGTACATCCAGTGCTGGCCGATGGCCGAACCGGTGTAGGGCGCCAGCCACTTGAAGCCAGCCGGATCAGAGGCCGGGGCCGCGACGATGGTGGTGTACTCCATGGCGCCACCGTCTTCCAGCGCCCGCTTGACGCTGGCGATGGTGGTGCCCTTCTGGCCGATCGCGACATACACGCAGCGCACCTGCTGCTTGGGGTCGCCGGTCTCCCAGGCCTCACGCTGGTTCAGGATGGTGTCGACGCAGACGGCCGTCTTGCCGGTCTTGCGATCACCGATGATGAGCTGGCGCTGGCCGCGGCCGATCGGGGTCATGGCGTCGATGGCCTTGATGCCGGTCTGCAGCGGCTCGCTGACGCCCTGACGCTGCACCACCGAGGGGGCCTGCAGTTCAAGGGCGCGGCGGGTCTCGGCCTTGATGTCGCCTTGGCCGTCGATGGGCTCACCCAGCGGGTTGATGACGCGGCCCAGGAACTCGTCGCCGACCGGCACCGAGAGCACCTCGCCGGTGCGCTTGACCTGCTGGCCCTCTTCGATCTTCTCGAACTCACCCAGGATGACCGCGCCGACGCTGTGCTCGTCGAGGTTCAGGGCGACGCCGAGGACGCCACCGGGAAACTCGAGGAGCTCCTGCGTCATAACCGAGGGCAGACCCTCGACGTGTGCGATGCCGTCACCGGCGTCGACGACGGTGCCGATCTCCTCGCGATCGCTGGAGGCCGAGAACGTCGATACGTAGTTCTCGATGGCACCTTCGATATCAGCAGCCGAGATTGTCAACTCTGCCATGGTTTTTGGTCTTCCTACCTAGTTCTTTGGGGGTGGTTCGTGGGGTCGGGGCCGGGGCCTGTCATTTCCTCGCGCAAGCGCTCGTCAGTCCGGCAGCCGGTCGGAGGCCGCAGCCAGTCGGGACGAGATGGAGCCATCGATCACCTCGTCGCCGACGGTGATGGACAGACCACCGAGGACGCTCGGGTCGACATGCAGCTGGATGGACACCGGGTGGCCGTAGATGCGGGTCAGCACGGTCGTCAGGCGAGTGCGCTGGGCATCGGTCAGGGCGGCAGCGGCGACCACGTGGGCCACCACCTCGCCGCGCCGGGCGACAGCCAGCTCGGCCAGGTCCAGCACGGCCTCATCGGCGCGCTCACCGCGGAGCAGGCCGACGGTCTGTTCCAACAGCGCCTTGACGGTGCCGTTGACCGTCGCCCCACCACTGGTAAGGACGTTGTCCAACAAGGCAATCCGGCTCGCGGCAGGCGCGGTGTAGTCACCCAGCAGGATGGCCAGGCGCGGCTGAGCGTCGAGCACCCGACCGAACTTGAACAACTGGTCCTCGACCTCGGCGACCTCACCGGTGAGCTCGGCACGCTTGATCAGCGCCAGGCGAGCGATGTGCTCGATGGCATCGACCAGGTTGGCTTGCTCAGACCAGCGAGCGGACACCGCGGCCCGCAGCAGGTCCAGCGTGGTGTCTCCGACCTTGCCGGAGAGCACCGTGTTCAGCAGCGCGACCTTGGGGGCCGCGTCGTCAGCCGGCTGGGCCAGGTGCCGTTCGAGGTTGACCTCGCCGTGCAGCAACCGGGCCACCGCAGCCAGTTCGTCGGAGACTGTGGAGAGCGCGGCGGCATCCAGGCTCTTGGCCGTCTCGTCGAACTTGCCGACCAGAGCGGCCAGCGATTCACGGCTGGCGGCCCGCAGCTTCACCTCGGCATGGGTGCCGACCTCGGCCTCGGACGGTGCCATCTGCTCCAGCTCGGCCAGGAACCGGTCAACGGTGTCCGACTGAGCGGCCGGATCAGCGACGTGCTCACGGACCAACTCGTCGGCCTTGGCCACCGAATGCTCGCCCAGACCCTGCCGCAGCTCGCGGATAACACCCTGCCGCATCAGGTGGACCTGCTGACCGCCCTGCGCCTTGATCCGCTCGGCGTCCACACCGGCCTGCTCGGCCAGCTGTGCCGTGATGCGCTCGGAGTCATACCGGGCCTCGTCGGTCACCTTGCCCGACTCGGCCTTGGCATCGGCAAGAGCCTTGGCGTGCATCTTGTCGGCATCAGCGAGTTTCTGTGCGGCTTCGGCACTTTCGGCCAGCGCAACGCGTACGGCGTCCTGATGCTTGGCCATGATGCCCTTCACCGGAGGCACCACGTACTTCCAGATGATGGCCACGATGACGGCAAAGCCGATCAGCTGCCCGATGAATGTCAACATCTCTTTACTGGCTCCCGCCTGATTTCACGTCCACACCGAGGATGCGGCTCGCCAGTGTCTTGGACAGGTTGTCGACCGACGACTGCAGCTCCGCCTGCGCAGACTGCCGCTGTCCGGACAGTTCCTGGTCGGCACCCTTGAGGGTCTCGGCCACCTCACCGCTTGCGTCGGCACGCGCCTGATCGATGACCTTCCGGCCCTCGTTGCGGGCCTGGTCACGGATGGCCGAAGCCTCCGTGCGGGCACCCGCCATCGCCGCGTCGTAGTCCGCCTGCGCGGCGGCCACCTGCTCAGTCGACTTCCGGTTGTCAGCAGCGGTCTTGGCCAGCATCGCCTCGCGTTCGGCCAGCACCTTGCTGATCGGTGGCACAACCCACTTACCGATCACGCCGAGCACGATCAGGAAGATGATCAGCACGACGAAGAAGGTGGCATTGGGGACCAGGAAGTTGCTTCCGCCCCCTTCGCCTTCCGCTGCTGCCTGGCTCGAAGCCAGGATGGTTGCGCTCAGTTCACCCATTGCTCTGGGTTAACCGACCGGAGTGGCGAATACGAACAGTGCCATGAACGCCAGGTTGATGAAGTACGCGGCCTCGACCAGACCCACGGTGATGAAGAACGGGGTGAACAGTCGTCCCTGGGCCTCGGGCTGACGGGCGATACCGGAGATCAGGGCGTTACCGGCGATACCGTCACCGATACCGGCACCGATGGCGCCACCGGCCATGATCAGGCCACCACCGATGAGCGCGCCAGCGGCGACTGTGGGGTCCAATGCCATTGTTTTTCCTCCTTGGTAACTGGCGGCGGTACCGCCAGGGTCTTGTTGTGGATCTGGTTCTTTGGGTCTAGTGGTGCTCGTCCAGTTCCATGGACTGGCTGAAATACAAGATGGTCAGCAGCGCGAAGATGAACGCCTGGATCAGGCCGACGAAAAGATCGAACGTCTTCCAGATGGCGTTCGGCGCCCACTGCACGTACCAGGGGAACATCGCGATCAGCGCGACCAGGATGCCGCCGGCGAACATGTTGCCGAAAAGTCGGAGAGACAGCGAGACCGGCTTGGCGATCTCTTCAACGATGTTGATAGGTGCCAGCACTGCGACGTGGCCCTTCAGCAGCTTCTTGAAGTGGCCGAACAGACCCCGGCGCCAGATACCCGCGGCGTGGTAGCAGAGGAACACGAACAGTGCCAGCGCCAGCACGTAGTTGATGTCCGAGGCCGGCGGGGCCAGCAGTTCGTGCGCGGCGCCGTCGGGTCCGCCGTACTGGACCGGCAGCACCGAGAGCCAATTCGAGATCAGGATGAAGACGAAGATAGTGACGGCCAGCGGAAGCACGAACGGCGCGACCTTCATCCCGATGGCAGCCTCGATCTGCTGACGCATCTGGATGGTGATGGCCTCGAAGAACAACTGCACGCCACCCGGCACACCAGTGGAAGTGACCTTGGACTTCAGGTAGAACGCCAGAGCGATGACGATGACGCCGGCAACTGCCGTCGCCGTAATGGTGTCAACGTTGAACGTCATGCCCAACCACTGCTTTTCTTCGTGGTGACCGACCTCGATGGCGGCGGCGGCAAGTTGTGTTTTCACTTGGGTTGTCAGTCCTTTGCTACTGATCCGTCGTGGGCGTCGGCATCACCGGAATCGCTACCGGCGCGAAGCTTCTTCAATACGGGCAGTGACGTGCTCAAAACGAGAACTGCCTGGAACAATGCCAGCCCGAACAGGACACCGAGGCCAGATGGCCGGAACTGGTAGGCGATCACTAATGCGATGACCGTGATCATGGCCAACCGCATCGCAGAATTGGCGGCCATCTTCATCTTCAAGGGGTGGTCCTGTGCGGTCACCTTGGTAACTGCGCGGCGGACCAGCAGGGCATTGGTCAGACCGAGCGCCATGCCCACGCCGAAGAACACACCGAACATCACGTGGCCACCGGCCAGATAGCCGAGGCCGCAAGCGATTCCGGTGAGAACAACAGCAATGGCAAACAGACGCACCGGCCGGAAAGCCACTGCCGGAAACACCAATGGCGCATCCTGCGCTGGCGTCGTCATTGTGTTCACCTCAATCCCGCGGTCACGAGTGCCGTCCCAACCATGTGGCAATTCTGTGTCGCGTGCCCAAAGAGCGTATCGAAGTGCGTTTCGACAGCGCTGGGCGCGCTGGAATTACCCAAGGGGCAGCTCCCTTTGTCGGTCGTGTTTCGGCGCCAACCGGTTTCGCAACCGATGGGCCGGGGGCCGGCAACCCGCGAGGTTTTTCGGGTTCTGCCAGCACCGTACCACATGGTGGACGGCCAAAAACGCGGCCTACTACTTTTTGTCGTACTCGCCTTCGGGCAGGTCATCGCGCTGCCGCAGAAGTGGGATCAAGGTGATCACCACGGCCACCACGATCGCGGCCAGCATGACCGCTCCCGTGTATCGCGGATCGAAGAAAATGGTGCTGGCGGCGCCCAGCGCGACGATGCCCACCCATAGATAGATCAGCAAGACCACCCGGCGGTGCGAGTGGCCGATCTGCAGTAGGCGATGGTGCAGGTGCATCTTGTCCGGGCTGAACGGACTCAGTCCGGCCCGCGTGCGCCGCACGATGGCCAGCAACATATCCAGCGCCGGCACGAACATCACCGCCACGACCAACAGGAACGGCGAGAGCAGCGCGAACACGTCGCGCGCCCCGTAGGCATTCTGGGAGATGGGGCCGGCCGCGGTCGTGGACGCGGCGGCCAGCATCAGCCCGATCAGCATGGACCCCGAGTCGCCCATGAAAATCCGGGCGGGATGGAAGTTGTGTGGCAGAAAGCCCAAGCATGCCCCCGCGAGCACAACGGAGATCACCGCCGGCGGGTAGAACAGCACGTCACCGCCGTGGTCGTGAAGCAGGCCGACCGAGAAGATGCAGATGGCCAACGCCGTGATCAGGCCGAGCCCGGCGGCCAGGCCGTCCAACCCGTCGACGAAGTTCATCGCGTTGACGATCGAGACCGTCAGCGCCAAAGTCAGCAGAATCGAGGAGGCCTGGTCCAGCACGATGGTGCCGACGCCGCCGATCGGGATGTAGAGCACGCTCCACGCGACGCCCATGGTGACCAGCACGCTGGCCGCGGTGATCTGGCCGGCGAACTTGGTTAACGCGTCCAGCCCCCACCGGTCGTCGATCAGCCCGATCACCATGATCAGGCCACCGGCCACCACCACCGCGGGCATGCCGGACGAATAGACGAAACCGCGGGTCAGCGCGGGCAGCTGCGATGCGAGCAGGACCGCCGAGGCGATCCCGATATACATGGCCAGCCCACCCATCCGCGGAATCGGCTCGAGGTGCACATCCCGCTCACGCGGGTAGGCAACCGCACCGAAGCGGAAGGCCAACGCCCGTACCCAACCGGTGGCGAAATAGGTGATGATCGCCGCCGTCAGGCCGACCAGCACCAGTTCCCGAAGCGGGACGCCGGTGCCGCGATCAGCCAGTGCGAGTACGGATTCGCTAACCGGCAAGGGATTCCGCCTCAACTCCGAGCACCTCGGAGATCTGGTCGGCGGTTATGGGGCCCTGCCGAAGGATGCGTGGGGTTGCCCCAGTGAGGTCGACGATGGTGGACGCAGCCTGCTTCGCCGCCGGCCCGGCATCCAGATAGACCTCGACCAAGTCGCCGAGCTGGGCCCGCGCTTCATCGGCGGTCACCGCGGGCGGCTGACCCGACATGTTCGCGCTGGAGACCGCCATGGGTCCGACCTCACGCAGCAATTCGATGGCCACCGGATGCAGCGGCATGCGCAGCATTACGGTGCCGTTGGCATCGCCCAGGTCCCAGGACAACGACGGCGCTTGCCGAACGACCAGGCTCAATGCGCCCGGCCAGAACGCCTCGATCAGGTCGCGTGCACCCGTGGGCACCGTGTAGACCAGGCCTTCGATGGTGCGCCAGGACCCGACCAGAACCGGGACCGGCATATTGCGCCCTCGCCCCTTGGCCGCCAGCAGCGCAGCCACCGCCTCACTGTTGAAGGCGTCGGCGCCGAGGCCGTAGACGGTGTCGGTCGGCAGCACGACGAGGCGCCCGCCTTTGAGCGCGCTGATCGCCGAAGCTATGCCGGTGGACCGCGTCACGGCGTCGCCGCAGTCGAACATCTCCATGTGTGACTCCCCTACTGTTGCGGCGCGCGTTTGGTTCCGGTGACGAAACGTGGCCGCCCGGTCAGATCGTGCCGCGCGGTGATCCCTTCGAACGTACCGTCGCGAGACATGGCCGCCACCACCCGATCCGATGTGGTGTCGTCGTGTTCGATTCCGAGGTACCCGCCGGGCCGCAGTAGCCGGGCGGCCAATCCGATGATCGGCACGATCAGCGACATGCCGTCCGGCCCGCCGAACAGCGCTTGCGCCGGATCGTGGTCAGCCACCTCGGGATCCAACTGCGCGCCCTCGGGTATGTACGGCGGATTGGATACCACCAGGTCGACAGCGCCTTCGCGGTCGGCGAGCAAGGTCGGTGCGGTGACGTCGGCGTGGAGTACCTCGATGGTCGTGCCAGCGCAGTTACGTCGGGCGTAAACCAGGGCTTGCTCGGACTTTTCCACCGCGACGACAGTCGCCCCCGGAAGCACGTGGGCCAGGGCGACCGCCAAAGCGCCTGAACCCGTACACAGGTCGACGATCACCGGATTCGGCGGCAGCGGAAGTTTCATGGCCCATTCGAGCAACGCCTCGGTCTCCGGCCGGGGAATGAACACGCCGGGGCCGACTTCCAGGGTCACCGGACCAAAGGCTGCCGTTCCGATCAAGTGCTGCAACGGAATTCGCTGGGCGCGCCGGGCCACCAGGTCGCGGTAGCGGGGGAAGAACTCCGAATCGGGGTCGAGGAACAACAGCCGGGCCCGGTCGACGCCAGCCGCGTGTGCGGCGAGATATTCGGCGTCGACCCGGGCCGAATCGATGCCTGCCGCAGCCAGTGTCGCGGCAGCCTCGTCAAGCGCCTGCCGAATGCTATTCACCCTCGGCGAGACGGGCCTGCTTGTCGGCGGCGGCCAGTGCGTCGAGCAGTGCGTCCATGTCGCCATCGAGCACCTGGTCCAGGTTGTGTGCCTTGAAGTTGATGCGGTGGTCGGCGATCCGGTTCTCGGGGAAGTTGTAGGTCCGGATTCGCTCACTGCGGTCCACCGTGCGGATCTGGCTGGCCCGGTCCGCGGACGCGTCCGCCGAGGCCTGCTCCTCGGCGAGGGCTTGCAGCCGGGCGGCGAGCACCACCATGGCGCGCGCTTTGTTCTGCAGCTGCGAGCGCTCGTTCTGGCAGGTGACGACAATGCCGGTGGGCAGGTGGGTGATACGCACCGCCGAGTCGGTGGTGTTCACGCCCTGGCCGCCCTTGCCCGAGGATCGGTAGACGTCGATGCGCAGATCGGACTCATCGATCTGCACCTGCTCAACGTCTTCCGGTTCGGGATAAACGAGCACGCCGGCAGCCGAAGTATGAACGCGCCCTTGGGATTCGGTGACGGGAACCCGCTGCACGCGGTGCACGCCGCCCTCGAACTTCATCCGCGACCACACGCCGTCGGCGGAATCGCCCTTGCTGGCGATGGTGATGGTGGCGTCCTTGTAGCCGCCAAGGTCCGACCAAGTCTCGTCGAGGACCGTAACCGTCCAGCCGTGCCGCTCGGCGTAGCGGATGTACATGCGTGCGAGGTCGGACGCGAACAGTGCGGACTCCTCGCCGCCCTCACCGGATTTCACTTCGAGCACGACGTCGTCGGCGTCATGCGGATCACGCGGGGCAAGCAGATCGGTCAGTTTGGCATCCAGTTCCGCGACGTTGGCTTCCAGGTCCGGCACCTCGGCGGCGAACGCGACATCCTCAGCCGCAAGTTCCCGGGCCGCCTCCAGGTCGCCTTGGGCGGCCTCCAGCTTGCGGTAGGTCACGACGATCGGCGACACCTGCGCGAATCGGCGCCCGACCCGACGGGCCGCGGTGGCATCAGCGTGCAGAGCGGGGTCGGCCAACTGCCGCTCCAGGTCGGCATGCTCAGCGAGCAGTGCCTCGATCCGGGGCGCTGTTTCGATCTCTGCCACTGCTGCCTCCTGCGTTCGGTCCCACAAATACGAAAACGGCGCCCGGACCTGACGCAAATGCGACAGATCGGGCGCCGTTGACGAAGCTAGCTCTCGGCGTCAGCCTTCGCGCCGGACTTCTGGCGCTTGCCGTAACGCTGCTCGAAGCGCGCCACGCGGCCACCGCTGTCGAGAATCTTCTGCTTGCCCGTGTAGAACGGGTGGCACTGCGAGCACACCTCGACCACGATGTGGCCGCTCTCCTTGGTGCTGCGAGTGGTGAAGCTGTTACCGCAACCGCAGACCACTGTGGTCTCGACGTATGCGGGGTGGATACCCGATTTCATTTCATGGTCCTCTGTGATCAATGGTCGCCGGGTCGCCTGATTTTTCAGACGTGAACCGGAACCGAGGCGGTCGGCGGTCCATTATGCCAGGTCGGGCCGCCGACCACCTAAACGCGGCTATACCGGCGGCTATTCCGGCCCGGCGCCTGATCGCAGGTCGGACAGCCGCCGCGCGAGGAAGCGTCGTTCCGGATCCGTCGTGGCCAGCTCAAGGGCACGGTCAAAGGCCTCCCGCGCCTCATCGAGTCGGCCGAGCCGACGCAGCAGTTCGGCCCGAGTGGAGGGCAGGTAGCGATAGTCGCCGAGGTCGAGCGAGTCGATCAGCTCAAGCGCCTGCTCCGGCTCGCCGGTCTCGGCGATGGCCACGGCCCGGTTGAGCGCGACGACGGGCGATCCGGTCAGTTCTTCAAGGCGTCCATACAGCGCCGCCACCTCGTGCCAATCGATCTGCGGCTCGGCCTGCAGCGAGGCGATGGCCGCCTGCAGCACATATGGCCCGGCCGACGGCCGCAATGTCAGCGCGCGGTCGAGGGCGGCCCGCCCCGCCTCGACCTTGGCCCGATCGTGCAGCGCCCGATCCTGTTCGGCGAGCGGAACCACCTGGCCGGCGACCACGCGCGCCGCACGGCGCGAGTCGTGCAGCAGCATCAGGGCCAGCAGCCCGTACGCCTCGGGCTCATCGGCCATCAACTCGGCGAGCAGTCGCCCCAGCCGAATCGCTTCGGCGGCAAGATCATCGCGATCGGTGTAGCCCTGATTGAAGATCAGGTAGATCACCGCGAGCACGGCCGACAACCGGTCCGGCAACACCCGGTCTGCAGGCAGCGCAAAGGGAATGTTGGTTGCCTTGATCTTGGCTTTGGCTCGAGAGAGCCGACGTTTCATGGTGTCCTCGGAAACCAGGAATGCGCGGCCGATCTCGGCTGTGCTGAGCCCGCCCAAGGCCCTCAAGGTCAGTGCAACCTGGGCTTCCGGCGCCAGCGCCGGATGACAGCACATGAAGATCAGTTCCAGGCGCTCATCGCCGATCGTGCTGTCGTCGAGGTCGATCTCATCCACGGTCGTCTCCTGCTGCTCGACTTGAAGCAGTCGGGACTTGTTGCGCAGGTTCTGTTCTCGGCGTAGCCGGTCGATCGCCCGGTTGCGTCCGGTGCGCACCAGCCACGCCACCGGCTGCTGAGGCACTCCGTCGCGGGGCCACCGCTGTGCGGCGATTGCGAACGCCTCCTGCGCGGCATCCTCGGCGACGTCGAAGTCGCCGAGGATGCCGATGAGTGCAGCCAGTACCCGGCCCCACTCGCGCCGGAAAACGGCCTCGATCAGTCTCAGATCCTTTCCCGTCGCTACGCTCGCCCCGGTGTCTCCCCCGGCATATCAACGAGCGGCCGCACCTCGACGGCCCCACCCAGCCGCACCGCGGGGATCCGCTGCGCGAACTCCAAGGCTTGGTCGAGGTTGTCGGCTTCGATCACGAAGTAGCCGGCGAACACCTCTTTGGTATCGGCGTACGGGCCATCGGTGATCAAGCCCTCCCCCCGAACCGTGGTGGCCGTCTCGACCGGCTGCAGGTGGCCGCCGCCTATGCACTGCGACTCGAAGCGCAGGGCCATGTATTCCGCGCTCAACGCGGCCTGCTCGTCGGGCGTGAGCTCGTCGTCGTGGCTGCCCGGCCTGGTGTAGATCAGCGTTGCGTACTTCATCGTTGCCTCCTTGAGTGGATCGTCTAACAGCATTGAGACGAATGGGAGACATCAGCGGGGACAGCTACCTCAAATTTTTGTGTAGACGGTGCCGTCGCGCTTCCACAGCACCCGACCCTGCGGCTCGGCGCCCAGTGCAACCAGTTCACGCTTCAGGATCTTGTTGGTCGCGGTGCTGGGTAGATCGTCGGCCAGCCATACATACCGGGGCCAGGATTTGGGTGACAGGTCCCCCTGCTCGGCCAGGAATTGACCGAATTCATCCGGCGTCAGCGTCTGTCCGTCACGCAGGACGATGGCGGCCATCACCTGGTCGCCGACGAACTCGTCGGGCACCGGATAAACTGCAACCCGGCTGATGACGTTCTGCCGCAACAGAATTCGTTCGATTGGGGCGGCAGTGATGTTCTCGCCGTCCACCCGCATCCAGTCGGCGGTACGACCGGCCAGATAGATCCAGCCGTCGGCGTCGCGGTAGGCCAGGTCGCCCGACCAGTACATGCCGTGCCGCAGCCGCTCGTCGGTTGCGCCCTGGTCGTTGTGGTAGCCGCGGAACATCCCACTGCCGTTGACGTTGACCAGCTCACCGGTCGCGGCCTCCGCATTGATCAGCGCGCCGGTGTCATCAAATTGTGCGATCGGGCACTCTTCAATGGTCTCCGGGTCGTAGATCGCGACCCCTGGGAAACCCTGGCCGATGCTGCCCAAGGGACAGCTCTCGGTTCGCGTGATGATGATGGCCAACTCGGTGGAGCCGAAGCCGTCCCACACGCTGCAGCCGAATCGTCGGCTGAATTCGTCGATGTCACGGTCTGCGGCCTCGTTGCCGAAGGCCACCCGCAACGGGTTGTCGTGATCGTCGGGCTGTTCGGCGGTGGCCAGGATGTAGGCCAGCGGCTTGCCGACGTAGTTCATGTAGCTGGCGCCGTATCGGCGGATGTCCGGCAGGAACCGGGAAGCCGAGAACTGGGCGGGTGCCATCGCCGCACCTGAACTGAGCGCGACGCCCCAGCCGGCATACACGCCGTTGGAGTGGAACAGAGGCATGGACAGATAACAGGTGTCGCGGTCGGTCAGCTCATAGCGCTGCACCAATGCGGCGGCGGAGAACAGCACGATCGAGTGCGCCACCTCGACGGCTTTGGGTTCGCCGCTGGTGCCCGAGGTGAAGATCATCATGAAGGTGTCGTTGGGGCCGACTTCGCGGTGCGGGGTCAGTTCCTGCCGCTGCCAATCGGTGGCGGTGACGTCGACGACGGTGACGCCAGGCAGATCGACGCCTTCGAGCAGTCCGCGGTGTTGTTCGTCGACAAGCACGATCTGGCATTCGACCCGGGCGATGTCACGGGCCAGTGCCTCGCCACGGCGGGTGTTGTTGATGCCGCACAGCACATAACCGCCGAGCGCAGCGGCGGCCAGCGCCGTCAACATGTCCGGGGTGTTGCCCAGCAGCGTGCCCACATGCAGCGGCTTGCTCGGGTCCGCCATCCCGATCAAGGTCGCGGCCTGCGCTTTCGCTTCGGCGACATGTTCGCGCCACGTCCACGTGCGCTCGCCGTACTTGATCGCGGTGGTGTCCTGCTCGGAGCGTTCCCGAAGCAACTGCTGAAGCGTGTCGGCCATGCCGGCTCCCCTGATGATGTGAGCTGAAGTGAACAGATTCCCCGAAGTGTCTACCATGTTCGTAGCTTGACGCGATAGCGTCTGCCCCCTGGCAGAATCTCCGTCATGCCGGAACACAGGTGAGGAGCAACCGTTGGACGTCGCACTAACCCCCCGGACCGTGCGTGATCGGCTGATCGATGCCGCCGAAGCATGCATGCGCGCCAAGGGAATTCGCGCAACAACGGTGTCCGAGGTCGCCGAAGGCGCCGGAGTTTCACGCGGCTGGCTGTACCGCCACTTTCCAGACAAGGTCACGCTGCTGGGCGCCGCCATAGTCCGCCTGAACAATGCATATTGGTCTGACGCGCACGCCATGCTCGAGTCGATCGAAGGCCTGGACCATCAGATCGTGGCCGGCGTCCAGCATGGGCGCACCGCGTACGACGACCCAGGGGCATTGCTGATGAAGCTGCGCGTCGAGGAACCCGATGAATTCGCCGCCTGCGCCGGCGCCGGTGTGCAGGGGCTGGTGCCCGACCTCGCCGAATTCTGGTCTCGCTACCTGGTCGCGGCCCGCGACAACGGCAGCATCCATCCCGACACCGACATCGACGAAGCATCGGAATGGGTTGCGCGCGTGATCATTTCGTTGGCGACCATGCCCGGGGAACGGCTCGATGCCAACGAACCCAAAGAGGTGCTGAAACACGTTCGCCGCTATGTGATGCCCGGGTTGACGGCCGTGCCGTAGCACCTGCCAGAACGCACGAAGGCTGCAACTCCACAGAGTTGCAGCCTTCGTTGCAAGAACAGCGCGACGCCTAGTCAGCGTCCATGCCGAGCTGACGCCTAGTCGGCGTCCATGTTGCCTGGGGCCGTCTTGGAGACCTGGACCAGGAACTCGTAGTTGGTCTTGGTCTTGCGCAGCTGGCTCATCAGCAGGTCGATGGCCTGATGCGGATCCAGACCGCTGAGCACCCGGCGCAGCTTGTGCACGATCGCGAACTCATCCGGCGACAGCAGCAGCTCGTCCTTGCGGGTACCGGACGGGTTGACGTCGACGGCCGGGAACACGCGACGCTCGGCAATCTTGCGGTCCAGCTTGAGCTCGGCGTTACCGGTGCCCTTGAACTCCTCGAAGATGACGGTGTCACCGGTGGAGCCAGTCTCGACCATCGCGGTGGCGATGATGGTCAACGAGCCACCGTGCTCGATGTTGCGGGCCGCGCCGAGGAACCGCTTGGGCGGGTACAGCGCGGTGGAGTCCACACCGCCGGACAGGATGCGGCCCGACGCCGGCGAGGCGTTGTTGTACGCACGGCCCAGTCGGGTGATCGAGTCCAGCAGCACGACGACGTCTTTACCCTGCTCGACCAGACGCTTGGCCCGCTCGATGGCCAACTCGGCGGCCTGGGTGTGGTCTGCCGGCGGCCGGTCGAAGGTGGAGGCGATGACCTCACCCTTGACCGAGCGCTGCATGTCGGTGACCTCTTCCGGGCGCTCATCTACGAGCACCACCATGAGGTGGCATTCCGGGTTGTTGCGGGTGATCGCGTTGGCGATGTCCTGCATGATCGTGGTCTTACCGGCCTTCGGCGGGGACACGATCAGGGCTCGCTGGCCCTTGCCGATCGGCATGATCAGGTCGATGACGCGCGTGGTCAGCTTCTCCGGAGCGGTCTCCAGGCGCAGCCGCTGATTGGGGTACAGCGGGGTCAGCTTGGTGAAATCGGGCCGGTTCTTGGCCGCCTCGACCGGGCCACCGTTGACGCTGTCCAGACGCACCAGCGGGTTGAACTTCTGCCGCGGGTTGTTGCCGCCGCTGTTCTCGCCCTCGCGGGGCACCCGAACCGCACCGGTCACCGCGTCGCCGCGGCGCAGGCCGTTCTTGCGGACCATGTTCATGGAGACGTACACGTCGTTGGGACCGGCCAGGTAGCCCGAAGTGCGGACGAATGCGTAGTTGTCCAGCACGTCGAGGATGCCGGCGACCGGCTGCAGGACGTCGTCCTCGCGTAGTTCAGCCTCGGCGTTGCCGCCCTGATTGTCGCCACGTTCTCCACGACGACGACGATCGCGGTCGCGGAACCGGCGGCCGCGACGGCCCTGGCGGCCCTCGCCGTCGTCGTCATTGCCACCGTCACCGCCCCGGTTGCCTTCACCGCGGTTGGCGTTGTCGCCCCGGTTGCCGCCGTCTTTGTTTCCGCCATCGGCGTTGTTGCGGTCGCGGTTGTGCGATTCACGCGGCGCATCGCCACGATCGGCTTTGCCGCCCTTGTCGCCGGCGTTCTCGTCGGCTTTGTTGTCGCTCTTGGCTTCGGTGTTGTTCTCGGCCGTGTTCTCGCTCTTGGCCTCAGCCTTGCCCACGGTGTCGGCGACAGAATCGGTCGCAGCGTCGGTCGCCGGGGCGTCGGTGGCGTCAGCAGCCGGGGAACCCGCCTGCCGCGAAGCGCCGCGACGTTCGCGGCGGGCAGGCGCGCTGACCTGGGCTTCCTCAGCCTTGGCAGGCTCGGCGGGCATGGTCTCAGCACCGCTGTCCGGTGTTGCATCGGTGGGTGCCGCGGCCTTGGCCTCACGCTTTGTTTCGCCGGCAGTCCCGTTGGGTTTGCCGTTGGATTGGTCGCCGCCCTCGCCGCGATGCTCCCGGATGGCGGCGATCAGCTCGCTCTTGCGCATGCCGGAAGTCCCCTTGACGCCGACCTGGGTGGCCAATGCGCGCAGATCAGGAAGCAGAAGGCTGGTCAACGACCCTGAGCGTCCGGCCGCCGGAGCTTCATTGGCCGACGCATTAGCGCTGCTGTCAGCGGTGAAGAGGTCCGTATCAGTCACGGATTTCCTTTCTGTGCCCTCGCAGATCCGATTGCGCGAGGGATTTGTTCGTGTTCGGACGGCCCTCCCCAAGCGCGGCCGCAAAATGCCCTGGTCCGCTGCGGCTTCTGCCACAGCGAGCACCGGGATTTGCCGCCGTGCGGCGAACCATCAGTCCACGAGTTGAATACCAACGAGAAGAATTGGTTGTCCTACTGTAGGCGCAGGTACAGAGCCTGCGATTGCTGGACGAGAGCGAGAATAGCCCGCTTCTGAGCCCGAAGCAAGAAATACCACCGATCCGCGTGCCGCGCTTTACGCCCCTACACCAGCAATCCAGCGGACCCCCTGGCCCACTGACATCTCTGCCACCGCGAACCCGTTGGCCTGGCCGACTTCCAGCGCCCCCGCCGGTAGCTCGGGCTCCGTACTGAAGGCGATAACGGCAGGTCCGGCGCCTGACAGCACGCCCGCAACACCACAACGCCGAAGCGCTTGCAGGTATTCCGCCGAGGCCGGCATTGCCGAGGCTCGCTGCGGTTGATGTAGCACGTCCTCGGTGGCCGCCATCAGCAGATCGGGACGTGCAGTGAGCGCCACCACCAACAGGGCGGCGCGACTGACGTTGAAGCTGGCGTCGGAATGGGCCACTTTCTCGGGCAAGACTGCCCGAGTCTCGGCTGTCGACGACCGTACCTGCGGGATGGCCGGGAAAAGATGGATATCGGGGTGCAGCGTCAACGGCACCGCCGCATACTGCGGATCTCCCGACGTTGTGTCGGTCCACGACACCACTGCACCACCCAACACCGCCGCGGCCGCGTTATCCGGATGTCCTTCGAACTCAGATGACAACTGCACCAGCTGTTCCCGAGTCAGCTCAGGCGAACCCGACTGTGTGATAAGGCCGTTGGCGACGGCAAGCCCGCCGACGACCGCCGCAGCCGACGAACCGAGACCACGAGAGTGCGGAATGACGTTGTGGCACTTGATATTCAGGCCCGGAGCCGATACTCCGGCGGCCTCCAGTCCGCGCCGGAGCGCACGCACAACCAGATGCGACTCGTCCAGCGGCACCTGCCCGCAACCTTCTCCGACCACATCAATGGTCAGGCCCGATTCAGTTGTCTCAGCGTGGATTTCGTCGTACAAGCTGAGCGCCAAGCCCAGGCTGTCGAAGCCGGGACCGAGATTCGCGCTGGAGGCGGGAACGACGGCCGACGCGCTGAGACCGGCCGGCAGGATTACGGTCACTGGATCAGACCAGCCCGAGCTTCTCGACCACGGCGGTCGGATCGACCGGGATCGCGGTCACCTTCGGCATGCCCTTCAGGGCGTTATCCGGGTCCTTCAGGCCATTGCCGGTAACGGTGCACACCACCGTGGAACCGGGCTTGACCCAGCCATCCTCGATGGACTTGAGCAGACCGGCGATGCTGGCGGCCGACGCCGGCTCGACGAACACGCCTTCAGCCGTGGCGACCAGGTGGTACGCGGCCAGGATTTCTTCGTCGGTGGCGGCCAGGAACCGGCCGTTGGACTCTTCCTTGGCTGCAACGGCACCGTCCCATGAAGCAGGCGAACCGATCCGGATGGCAGTGGCGACGGTCTCGGGGTTCTTCACCGGCTCACCGAGCACCAACGGAGCCGCGCCGGCGGCCTGGGTACCGAGCATCCGCGGCAGCCGATCGGACACCCCGTCGCGGTGGTACTCGCGGTAGCCACGCCAATACGCGGTGATGTTGCCCGCGTTGCCGACGGGCAGCGAATGCACATCAGGTGCCGTGCCCAGGGCGTCCATAATTTCGAACGCTGCGGTCTTCTGACCTTCGATACGCACCGGGTTGACCGAGTTGACCAGTCCGATGGTCGGGTAGTCGGCGGTGAGCTTGCGGGCCAGCTCCAGACAGTCGTCGAAGTTGCCGTCGACCTGAATGATCTTGGCGCCGTGCATGACCGCCTGCGCCAACTTGCCCATGGCGATCTTGCCCTGCGGGATGAGCACCGCACAGGTGATGCCCGCGCGGGCGGCGTAGGCGGCGGCCGAGGCCGAGGTGTTACCAGTCGAAGCGCACAGCACCGCCTGCTGGCCACGGGCAACCGCGTCGCTGACCGCCATGGTCATGCCGCGGTCCTTGAACGAGCCGGTCGGGTTCAAGCCCTCGACCTTCAGATGCACGGTGCAACCGGTCTGTTCACTCAGGCGCTTGGCATGGACCAGCGGGGTGCCGCCCTCCAGGAGGGTGATCGGCGTCCAATTCTCGGTTCCGGGCAACCGATCCCGGTACGCCTCGATCAGCCCGGGCCACGGCTTGTGCACGCGGGACTTCCCCGTCGCTTCGCTCGCCCCAGTGTTCATTCTGTGGTTCCTTCCAGGCGCAGCACGCTATTGATTCTCTGCACCGCGTCGTGATCAGCAAGGGCTGCAACGGTTTCCGACAGAGCGGAATCGGTGGCCTGGTGGGTGACGACCACGATCCGGGCGCCGATGCGCTGCCCTTCGTCGTCGACCATGCCCTCTTGGCGCACCTCGGCGATACTGACCTCACGCTTGCTGAATTCGGCTGCGACGGAGGACAACACACCAGGCTTGTCTGCGACGTTCATGCTGACGTAGTAGCGGGTCTCGATGTCCCCGATAGGAGCGATGGGCAGCTTCGCGTACTTGGACTCGCGCGGTCCGCGCCCGCCCTGTACCCGGTTACGGGCAGCCATCACCAAATCACCCATAACTGCGGACGCGGTCGGCGCACCGCCGGCGCCCCGGCCGTAGAACATCAACCGGCCGGCCGCCTCGGCTTCCACGAACACCGCGTTGAATGCGCCGTTGACATTGGCCAGCGGGTGATCCAACGGCACCAACGCCGGGTACACCCGGGCCGAAACGCGTTGCTTGCCATTGGTGTTCAGCCGCTCGCAGATGGCCAGCAGCTTGATATTGCAGCCCAGCGCCTTGGCCGACTCGAAGTCTGCTGCGCTGACCTTGGTCATGCCTTCGCGGTACACATCGTCCGCGGTGACCCGGGTATGGAATGCGATGGAGGCCAGGATCGCCGCCTTGGCCGCGGCGTCGTACCCCTCGACATCGGCCGTCGGATCGGCCTCGGCGTATCCGAGGACACCGGCTTCGGCCAGTGCGTCGGCATAGTCGGCGCCGGTGTCATTCATTGCCGACAGGATGTAGTTGGTGGTGCCGTTGACGATGCCGGCCACCCGCAGCACGCTGTCACCGGCAAGCGACTGGGTCAGTGGCCGGATGACCGGGATGGCACCGGCGACCGCGGCCTCGAAATAGAGGTCCACCCTTGCCTTCTCGGCGGCCTGCGCCAGCTCACCTGTGGACTGCGCCATCAGAGCCTTGTTCGCGGTGATGACGGATTTGCCGCCCTCGAGCGCCCTCAGGATGGCCTTGCGCGCAGGCTCAACCGGGCCCATCAGCTCCACCACGATGTCCACGTCATCGCGGGACACCAGGGCGTCGATGTCATCGGTCAACATCTCCACCGGTACACCGCGATCCGCAGACACCCGGCGCACGCCGACGCCGCGCAACTCCAGGGGCGCGCCGATGCGGGCGGCCAAGTCGGCGGCACTGTTCTCGATGATCCGGACCACCTCGGTCCCGACGTTCCCGAGTCCGAGAACCGCTACGCCAATCGGCTTTTCACTCATTGACCACTTACCTCCAGGCTCAACAGGTCATCGACGGTCTCCCGCCGCAGGATCAATCGCGCACTGCCGTCGCGGACCGCGACCACGGCAGGCCGGGTCAGCAGGTTGTACCGACTGGACATCGAATAGCAGTAGGCGCCGGTGGCAGCCACCGCGACCAAGTCGCCAGGGCGCAGGTCATCGGACACCCAGGTGTCGCGGACCACGATGTCGCCGGTCTCGCAGTGCTTGCCGACAATCCGGGCCAAGGTCGCCGGGGCGTCGCTGACGCGGGACACCAGCCGGGCGTCGTATTCGGCGTCGTAGAGCGAGGGCCGGATGTTGTCGCTCATGCCGCCGTCGACGCTCACGTACCGCCGATACCTATCGGCAGCGACCGCAACATCTTTCACGGTGCCGACCTCATACAGGGTGATGGTGCCCGGACCTGCGATGGCCCGGCCGGGCTCCACGACCAGTTTGGGGGTCGGCAGGCCGACGGCCTTGGATTCGGCCGCGACGATGGCTTTGAGTTTGTCGGCCAGTTCCTGCATGGGTGGCGGATCGTCATCGGGCAGATATGAAATGCCCAGTCCGCCGCCGAGATCCATCACCGACATCTGCGCGGTCTTCTCGACACCGAATTCGGCGACCACGTCGCGCAGCAGGCCGATCACGCGGTGTGCGGCGATCTCGAAGCCGGCCACATCGAAGATCTGCGAGCCGATGTGGCTGTGCAGACCGACCAATCGCAGGTTGTCGGTGGCGAATACTTGCCGCACTGCTTCCATGGCGGCACCGCTGGCCAGTGACAGACCGAACTTCTGGTCCTCGTGGGCGGTGGAGATGAACTCGTGGGTGTGCGCCTCGACACCGGGGGTCACGCGCACCAGGACGTCCTGAACGATGCCCGCCGCAGCGGCGATGGCGTCCAGGCGCTCGATCTCGATCTCGGAGTCCAGCACGATGTGCCCGACGCCGGCCTTGACCGCGGCGGTCAGCTCTTCAACAGATTTGTTGTTGCCGTGCACGGTGATTCGTTCCGCAGGGAAATCAGCGTGCAGTGCCACCGCCAGCTCACCGCCGGTGGCCACATCCAGGCTGAGGCCTTCTTGCGCAACCCAGCGAGCGATCTCGGTGCACAGGAATGCCTTGGACGCGTAGTGCACATGCTCGCCGCCGCCGAAGGCATCGGCGATCTCGCGGCAACGGGACCGGAAGTCGTCCTCGTCGATGACGAACAGCGGGGTGCCGAACTGGACAGCCAGGTCGGCGACCGACACACCCGCTACCGACACCACACCGTCGGCGCCACGAATCAGATTGCGCGGCCAGACATTCGGAGCCAGCAGCAGGATTTCGTCGGCGCTCTGCGGTTTGGCCGGAACCCCGCTGTGTCGCGGGTCGTCGACGTGGGCGTTCACATGCGCTCCGGAGCGCTGACGCCGAGGATCTGCAGACCGTTGGCAATAACCTGGCGCGTGGCCGCGCACAGCGCGAGTCGGGCCCGATTCAGGTCGCCGGGCGCTTCGTCGCCCATCGGCAGCACGCGGCACGAGTCGTAGAACCGGTGGTAATCACCGGCCAAGTCTTCCAGGTACCGGCACACGCGGTGCGGTTCCCGAAGTGCCGCAGCGGTTTTCAGCACCCGGGGGAACTCACCGAGGGTGCGCATCAGGGTTGCTTCGCGGTCGTGGTCGAGCAGTTCGAGGTGCCCGATGTCCGCCTGCAAGCCGAGGTCAGCGGCGTTGCGCGCCAACGCCGACAGCCGGGCGTGCGCGTATTGCACGTAGTAGACCGGGTTTTCGTTGGACGCGCTGGCCCACAGCCCCAGGTCAATGTCGATCGGACTGTTCACCGACGACCGGATCAGCACGTAGCGGGCCGCATCAACACCGATGGCATCGACCAGGTCTTCCAGGGTGATCACGGTGCCGGCGCGCTTGCTCATGCGCATCGGCTGGCCGTCCTTGACCAGGTTGACCATCTGACCGATCAGCACCTCGACGGTGGCAGGGTCCTCACCCAGCGCCGCAGCGACGGCCTTCAGGCGACCGATGTAGCCATGGTGGTCGGCACCGAGCATGTAGATGCACAGGTCGAACCCGCGCTGGCGCTTGTCCAGGTAGTACGCGATATCACCGGCGACGTACGCCGGGTTGCCGTCACTCTTGATGACGACACGGTCCTTATCGTCACCAAAGTCAGTGGTGCGCAACCAGATTGCGCCATCCTGCTCGTAGATGGCACCGTTGTCGCGCAGCTTCTGGATGGCTTGCTCGACCCGGCCCGAGGTGTGCATCGAGTCTTCGTGGGTGTAGACGTCGAAGTCGGTGCCGAAGTCGTGCAGCGACTGCTTGATCTGACCGAACATCAGATCCACGCCGATCTCGCGGAAGACTTCCTGACACTCGTCGGCCGGCAGGTTCAGCGCATCGGGTCGCTTGGCCACGACGTCGGCGGCGATGTCCTTGATGTAACTGCCGCCGTAGCCGTCCTCCGGGGCCGGCCCGCCCTTGGCGGCCGCGACCAGCGAGCGGGCGAAGCGATCGATCTGACCGCCGTGGTCGTTGAAGTAATACTCACGGGTGACGGTGGCGTCCTGCGTAGCCAGCAGGCGGCCCAGCGCGTCGCCGACGGCAGCCCAGCGGGTCCCGCCGATGTGGATCGGCCCGGTCGGGTTCGCCGAAACGAACTCCAGGTTGATGTGACGGCCCTTGAGCTCCTCGGACGTGCCGTAGCTGGCCCCGCCGCCCAGCACGTTGAGAACGACGACGCTCTGCGCGGACGCCTCGATGCGCAGATTGACGAAGCCCGGACCGGCAATGCTGGCGTCGGCGATACCGTCAGCGTCGATCAGCGCCTCCGCCAGCCATTCGCCCAGCTCACGCGGGTTGACGCCGACCTTCTTGCCCAGCTGCAGCGCCAGGTTGGTGGCGTAATCGCCATGCTCGGGGTTGCGCGGACGCTCGATGGCCACCGTCTCGGGCAGCGCGGCGATGTCCAGGCCGTGTTCGACCAGGACCACAGCGGCGGTGTTCTTGAGCAGTTCAGCCAGATCGGCGGGGGTCACGGGGGTCATCCTATGGTCTGACGTGGTTGAGCTTGTCATCGGTGGTTGACACGCGCTGTGTACCGATTCGGGCGGTCGGGCTTCGATGCGCTAGTCTGTGTTCGCCCAACGGCGCTGCTGGTTCGCCAGCGTTCAAGCGCCCCCGTAGCTCAGGGGATAGAGCGTCTGCCTCCGGAGCAGAAGGCCGCAGGTTCGAATCCTGCCGGGGGCACTCAATAAAACGCCTGGTCACAGGCTGTTTTTGCACCAGCGCCGAGAGCCCCGCACCCCGTGCGCACCC
>NZ_JARXVD010000035.1 GCF_029892685.1 Mycobacterium sp. OTB74
GCCAATAGCCCATCGCGACGTTGTCGCCGTGCACCCAGATCTCACCGGCAGTTCCCGCCGGACACTCGAAACGTGTCTCTGGATCAACGATGCGGGACACATCAGAGTCTCTATCGAAACCAGGGCTTTTCAAAGAGTCAGCAGGGTAGTGTTCCCGCAATGTGGGGCTCGTTGTTGGTGCTGGCGTTTATGATGACGATCCACCCGGTGCGTCTCGGCATCACCCTTCTCGTGATCTCCCGGCAACAGCCAATGCAAAACCTGTTCGCCTTCTGGATCGGCTGCGTAATAGTGGGTCTACTTGCTCTTGTAGTTCCGTTGATGGTGTTGCACCTCACACCAGCGTTGGCTTCTTTTTCGAAAGATTGGGCCGACCCGGCCGCGAACTCAACCACCCGGCACATTCAAATCGGCATGGGTGTGCTCGGGCTATCGATCGCCGCGCTGATGGCGGTGCGCTTCATCCCGCGCAAGCGGGCCCGCCCCCGTGGGCAGAACTGGGCGCAGCTTCAGACACCGGGCGACAACACGTCGACGCTAGTCCGGGACTCGGATACACCAGCCGCAATCTCGCGACTGCTGGGCCCCGCGCAGGATGCGCCGACGGAGGGCGGATCTGCAATCCGGCGGCTGCTGACCCACGTCCGCGATGCGTGGGAAAACGGATCCTTGTGGGTCTCCTTCGTGATCGGCCTCGCAGTGGGGCCGGCACTCGACGGGTTCGGGGTTCTGTTCATAGTCTCTATCATCGTGGCCTCGGGAGCCGAGATCGGCATGCAGGTCACCGCCGCCATCGCGTTCGTCCTCGGGGTGCTTGCGGTTGAGGAGATCATCCTCGTCAGCAATCTGGTCACTCCAACGAAAACCCAACCGGCACTGCGACGCCTGCACGACTGGGCGCTGGCTCACCGTCGGAAGCTCCTGGTAGCCACCTTCGCAGTGTCTGGTATATCGCTAATTGCCACGGGCGTGGGCAGCCCCTGAGCTGGTGGGCTGAATGTGGCGCTACGGTCGCCTTGCGACGCCGAGTCAGCTCAAATCCTCGAGCCCGTGTAGGCCTGAATTGCCTTCTGACCCGGGACAACAGCGGTCTATGAAATCGCCTTTGTCCGCCGTTCTGGAAGGCGCTTTCGATGCGTTGCCGACGACCGTCACCCGGTTGAAGCGGGCCCGTCCGACATGACCGGATTCGTCAGCGCGGGTGCGCGTGCACTCGCAGCGCAGGCGCTCAGCAACGATCGGGTACTCATCACCGGCGCGTCGGGCTGGCTCGGGAGGACTGCCCTCGATCTGCTCGCCCCGCTGTGCCTGCCCACGCTGGCCCTGGCCAGCCGGGCTCGGATGATCCGAGTCGGTGATCGCGAGATCGAGTGCCGCGTGTGGGACGACCGAGAGGTGGTCGCCTTCGCGCCGACCGTGGTGCTGGACTGCGCGTTTCTTACCCGGGGCCGGGTGGCCGAGATGCCGCCCGGCGAGTACGTCGCGACCAACCGCGCCCTGACCGAGCGCCTGGTGCACGCGACGCAGCTGCCCGGCGTACGGCTTGCGCTCACCGTCTCCAGTGGGGCGGCGGTCCACCCGCACGACGCTCTCGACGGCCTGATCGAGGACAACCCGTACGGCTACCTCAAGCGTGAGGCCGAGTATCGCCTAGCGGATGCCGCCGCCGAGACTGGGGCGGTGCCCGTCGTCCTTCGGGCGTGGAGCATCTCGGGTGCCCATGTGCAGGAACCGCAGGGCTACGCGTTGGGCTCGATGATCCGGGACGCTGACGCGGGAGCCATCCGAATCATGGCGCGCCGCCCGGTATTTCGCCGCTACGTGCTCGCCGAGGAGTTGCTCGCCGTAGGCATCGCCGAGGGCGGTGTCGGCCCAGCCACGATCGACAGCGGGGGAGAGCTGGTGGAGATGGCCGGGCTCGCCGCGCGGATCGTCGCGGTAGTGCGCCCTGACGCGGTGATCAGCCGTGGTGAGGTCGATCCCGGCGACCCAGACCGATACCACTCGGACGGCCAGGATTGGGAACGGCGATGCCAGAGATGGGATTTGACGAGCGCGCCCCTTGAACGTCAGATCGAGATCACCGCCCGCGGAGTGCTCGGTCGTGCTTGATCAGCTCATCGCACGCCGGTGTCTGCTCACAGCGGGTCACACCGGAACCGCGAGGACTCCCAATTTGCCCATGCGCAGACCCCCGACACTCGCCGTCGGGTCAGCCTGTGTGCTGACCACCCGGAATCCTCCGTCGGCAAGCAACGCCTGTAAAGATTGCGACGAGAAGTAGTTGATGTGCTCACTCTGCTTGACAGCCCCCAACCGTGGCACCGTACGGCCAAAGTTGCGTGCGACACCGGCGACGAAATCCGCGGCGATCCAGGTGCCACGGGTAGCCGAAACCCAGTCAAGGAAACGGCGGTAGGGTGCGCCCGCGTGCCATTGGCGCAACTTGGGCCGGTCCAGTGGTACCTCGACGTAGAACAATCCATCGTCGGCGATCGCGCCTCGAATCTCTTGGACCAGCGCGGCGGGGTCGACGAGGTGCTCGAGTAGGTGGGCCGCGATAACCAGGTGAGGTGTGTCGGGAAGCTCACCGAGGGATGAGGCAGCCTGCACGCCGTGGACCAAGTCCTTCCCCGAGACTTCGATCACGTATTTAGCGCCCGAGTAGCCCGTCGGAAAGAACTGACCTTCGTCGCCCCCGTAGTCGACGACGTTCCGTAGCGAGTCGATGCTGATGTGCGACCCGACGATCTCGGTCACGAAGCTGACTCGTTCGGCGACCGCGTCCGATCCGGGCTCCGATGCGGAGTTCACATTTCGCGAGTACCAAGGCTCCCACCTTCGTCGGATAGATAGGTATCGCTCGTTTCGGTACCCCGAATACATGGCGGCAAGCGTCTCGTCGTCAAAGCGATGGGAGAAGTAGGCCAAATCACATGCGGCACAACGGCAGAGTGTGGTAACGCGCGGTGCTTCCTTCGGGTCACCTCGCAGCTGCAGAATGAACGGCGCGATTCGGCCGTGCGCCTGGATGATCCCCGGACTCCCGCAGATCGGGCAGAGCTCAGACATGTGATTCCGAAGCCCCTTTGGTGTTTAGCGAACTGGGCTGGTTACGACCAAGCCCAGCGCGAGCGGCGTGGCGCCGACGGGCTCACAACCGATCGACGGCAGGATCATTTCGTCCAGCACACGTCGTTCGTCGCGGTCCATCGCTTCGTCGAGGTAAATGGCGTCCCCGGGTCGTAGCTGAGCACCGATGAATTCCCAGGCGAAGGCCGTCGGCTCGTAGATGTCTAGGTCGAAGAGCACCAGCCATTGGGCATCACGCGCGGCGGCCAAGTCGACTGCGCCCAAGGTGTCCTGGACGTCGCCGACGTGCCAGCGCACACGCTCGTCATCGATCGCCGGCGGCTTACCACCCGCGTCGAATGCGCCCTGTTCCCATTCGTTCCAGGCGCGTGGCAGCCCCGTGAAACGGTCGAACCCATGCCAGACCAGGTCGCGCCCGCCCAATCGGCACAGCCACCAGTCGGTCGCGTATCCATAGGCGACTCCGAACTCCAGCACGAGGAGAGGACGGTTTGGATCCAGCCGCTGTGCGAGCTGTTCCCACAGCTTTTCACGTCGTCCGAAAACCGTTAGCTGGTGACCGAAGACACGTTGCTGCCAATTGACGTAGTCGGCGATCTGCCCGGCATTGCTGGCCTTGTGACGAAGCACCGAGGAGGCGCGGAACAGGTGTACTGCAATCGCCTGCGCGTTGACCGAGAAAGCGGAAGCAGCGGCACTTGGGAACGCGGACGAAGCCCTGCTCGGCATACGCAATGGTCCCTTGAGAATCACCGGCTTGCTCAGCTGCCGCCAAGGATGTGCCAATGTGATTCGAGCATCTCGATCCGCTTGGCGTCCTCTTGTGTGATCCGGCTGTAGTAGTCGCGCTTGTTGAGCAGCCAGAGCAACTCGAAATGCACGGCGTTGAGCAAGCCGTCCGCGATCGAGGCAATCGTCGTTGCCGAGCCGTCGAACACGACCTTACGAGTCTCGAAGCGTGTCAGGTGCGAATCGGCGACCTCCTGGATGGCGTCTAGCGCGTCGCTCGATACCGCACCACCGACGACGAAGTCGAGGCCGGCCTGCTTGACCTTGTCGGCGGCGGCGGTCACATACTGGGTGACCTCGGCGGTGTTGATAGCCTCGCGGCTCAGGCCGAGCGAACTCGCGAAGTCATGGCGGCCGAAGACGACACCATGCACACCGCGGTTCTTGGTGGCCACCTCGAGGATGGCGTCCAAATTGTTGTAACCCGTGATCGTTTCCAGGTTGAACAAGAAGTCGGTGTCGAGTTCCTCGTCCTCGTCGTACACGGTGTTCTTGGCGTCGATGTACTTCGACAGTGCATATGCGGACTCCACCATGGGCGCAACGACGTAGCGCACGCCGATTTGCTTGGCCTCCAAGAGGTCACGTACCGCCTCGCAGCCGCCAATCTTGACGACGAGCGGCAGACCCGCGCTGCGGGCGATGTCGACGAGACGCAACAGCTCGTCGAGACGAGTGCCTTCGGCCTCGAACTCCGCCTTGACGCTCACAATGCCGTGCTTTTCCTTGCCCAAGCGCAGGATTTCGGCCATCTGCCGTTCGGTTTTGTTCATTGCGCCTCCCCTGGTACCGGCCCCGATAAACCTGCATAGTTTAGTTCCGTGCGATCAAGCTCCGCGGGCGATTTGACCAGAACGGCCCCGTGAGGTCGACAATCTGAGCCCCAGGCTTACCTGTCGGTGGCGCTCAACTGGCGGTTGAGATTTGCGGCACGGCAGCGGTGAGGTACACGGTCACCCGCCGCTCGACGTCGGCGGGGAGGTCGGGACTCATCCGATGCAGTGGGTTCGATTTCATCGAGCCGTCGGGCTGTACCGCTGAACTGATCTTCGGGAAGAAAGTCTGATCGGGGTCCATGGGTACCTCGATGAGTGCGGGACCATCCGTTTCCAGCAGCAAACGAACAGCAGGGGTATCTAGGCCGGCGTCCGCGTCGAGTTGGGTGAACGGGATCCCGTATGCCCGCGACAGGGCCTCCCAGCTCGGCAGGCCCAGCCCGGTCTGGGCGTCGCAGCCGATCCACGCGCCTCCGAAGTAGTTGCGCTGTGTCATCCTGATCGACGCGTAGCCGTTGTTGTTCAGTACGAAGATCTTGACGTTCGCTCGGGTGGCCGCGAGCGTGCCGAGTTCTTGGAGGTTCTGGGCGAATCCGCCATCGCCCTCACTCAGGAGCACCTGACGGCCGGGATTGGCCAGGGCCGCCCCGATCGCCCCGGGCAGTCCGTAACCCATACTCGCAAGCGACTTATTCGAGACCAGCTTCTGCTCAGCCCGCAGCTGCAGAGCCTGGATGGCGACGGTAAAAGAGCCGCCACTGCTGCAAGGCAACACAATGGCATCCGGCTCGGCGATCTCGGCAAACCGCATCGCGAACTCGTAAGGTTTCACATACCCCGGGGCCGTGACGTTTTGCGGGTCGTTGAGCGGCAGCTCGGCGCGAACCGATGCGATGAACTCCCGCCACGGTTGCCACCGCCCGGCATCGACGAGATCGCGGGAGTAGAGGGCGGCCAGGAACCGGTCGGCTTCCCCCCAGAGCCTCAGGTCTGTGCGCGGGTGGCCCTTCGCAAGTTCGGCGGCATCGATCTCGACCTGAACCAACCGCCCAACGGGTACGAACTGCTCCCAGGCGAATCCGGTCTGTTGCAGCCCCAGCCGGGTGCCCACAGCGACCACCAAGTCGGCCTGCTGGATGAGGATGTTGGCCGCGCGCTGGCCCCAGGTGTTCGGGCGCCCGGAGTACAGCGGGTTTTCAGTCGGAACCCGGTCGGCTCCGTTCCAGGTGGTCATGAGCGGAATGCCGGCGGCCGCCGTCCGGTCGCCCAGGGCGCGCACCGCTCCGCGGCTCACGCCGCCCCCGACCAAGATGATCGGGCGCTCGGACTCGCGCAGCAAAGCGACAACCTGGTCGACATCGGCGGCGGGGACCTCCGGTAAAGCGGACGCCTCAGGCATCGCGACCGGGTCCTGCCCCGGCAGTGGGGGCGCTGCCTGCACATCCAGGCAGACCTCGATGAAAACGGGTCCTTGGCGCGGGGTGCGGCCGTCGAGCACGGCTTCGAGGATCACCTTGCAGGCGACCGGCCGTTCGATGCGGATCGCGCGCTTGGTGACGCTGCGCACCAATTCCGCGCCGTCGATTTCCTGCAGACCGCGCTGGCGCACCGCGCCGTGGCTTAGATCGCTGCTCTTGACCTGTCCGCCGATGACGAGTAGTTCGCGGCTTTCTTGCCAAGCGCCGGCGATTCCGGTGAGCGCGTTGGTAATTCCCGGTCCGGCCGTCACCAGCGCCAGCGCCCGGCCGGTGCCTTCGTCGCGGGCGGCGTTGAAGTACTCCACCGCGATCGCCGCCCCGACCTCGTGCACGAACGGCACGCACACCATCCGGGTGCGCACCGAGTCGAGCAGGTGCATGATGTTGCCGCCCGCGACGAAGAAGCAGTGCGAGTAGCCAGCGCCCACCAACCAGTCGACCAGCTGGTCACTGTATTTGGCTGGTGCAGTCATAAACCCACCGCTTTGGTAACGACGTAATTGGGTCGCTGTTTGACCTCCTCGTAGATGAGCGCGAGGTATTCGCCGACAACGCCGAGCAGCAGCGTGACCACCCCGAAGCCGATCAGCATGACGCAGATGAGCGAGCCGAACCCGGGAAAGGGGGGCGCCCCATAGAAGAAGAAGCGCGCCGCGAGCACGCACACGACGATGGCCGCGATGAAACTCAACAAGAAACCAGTCATCGTGATAAGCCGCAGCGGTATATAGGAGTGGGCGAGGATGCCTTTGCCTGCCAAGTCGAGCACCTTAAGGCTGTATGCCTTGGATTCCCCGGCGAAGCGGGGCTCCCGCCTCATCGGTATCCCGATCGACTTGAAACCGACCCAGGAGAACAGGCCCCGGACGAACCTGTTGCGTTCATCCATTGTGCGAACAGCCTCGTAGACTTTCCTGTCGACCAAGCGGAAGTCGCTGGCGTTACTGGTGATTCGGTCGTCGGTGAGCTTGCTGGCGAGCCAGTAGAACAATTGGGAGTTCATCCTGCGGATGGGGCCGGTGCCGCGCCGCTCCTTGACCACCCCGTAGACGTTCTCGTAGCCCTCCTCCCACTTGCGGATCATCTCCGGGATGAAATCGGGCGGGTCCTGTAGATCGGCGGTCATGAGCACCACTGCGTCGGCGTCGACCACGCTGAGGCCAGCTGTCAGCCCGCCGTCCATTCGGAAGTTGCGCGCCAGCTGCAGGATCTTGAACCGCGGGTCCGCCTCGCGGATCGCGAGCAGCTTGTCCATCGTGTCATCGGTCGAGCCGTTTTCCACGATGATTGCCTCAAAGTCGTACGCCGGCTCGGCGTCGAACACCTTGGCCAGTTGCTTGGCGAGTTCATCGACGCATTCGCTCTCGTTGTAGGCGGGGCTGATGCAGGCGATTTTTTTCTTCACTCCAGACCTACTCTCACACAGCGTTATTCCCACACTCTCCAGGGCGGGTTCCCGCTGTTCCAAAGGTTGTTCAGCAGCTGCGATTCTCGGAAGGTGTCCATCGGCTGCCAGAACCCATGGTGCGGGAACGCGGCAATCTGGTGGTCTTCGGCCAGTCGGAGCAGCGGCTTATCCTCCAGCACGGTCTCGTCGCCCTCCAGATAATCGAACACTCCAGGCTCGAAAACGAAGTAGCCAATGTTGATCCAGTCTTCGGTCTTTGGCTTCTCCCGGAACTTGGCGACCGCGCCGTCCTGCTCCAAGTCGATGACCCCGAACCGGCTCATCGGCTGGGTGGCCGTAACGGTTGCGATCTTGCCGTGCGTGCGATGGAACTTGAGCAGGGCGGGGATGTCGACATCGGCGATGCCGTCGCCGTAGGTGCACAGGAATGCCTCATCGCCCACGTACTTCTGGATGCGTTTGATACGGCCACCCGTCATTGTGCTGAGGCCGGTATCGGCGACGGTCACTCGCCAGTTGAATTCGGCGTGCGAGCCGTGATAACGGATGCTCGACTGGTCACCGAGGGTGATGGTGAAGTCCAGATTGGCCACCCCGTAGTTCGAGAAATAGCCTTTGATGTACTCGCTCTTGTAGCCCGTGCAAACCACGAACTCGGAAATGCCGTAGTGGTCGAGGACTTTCATGATGTGCCACAGCACGGGTCGACCACCCACCTCGACCATCGGCTTCGGGCGGAATTCGGTCTCCTCACGCATTCGCGTGCCGAGACCACCCGCGAGAAGTACGGCTTTCATGACGAGTCATTCGGTCTCAAGGCAACCGTCCCCCTGGCGCGGTTTTGCTGACGCAGCTTCCGGCAGGTGACACACTAGCAATGTCGTGACGCGGCCGGCAGCGTTTCGAACGCTGCCGCATACTCATATGAGTGTTAGCCACATGCGCTTGAGGAGATCTCATTTCAAGACTCGGCACCGATGAGTCTGGGGACGGTGGGCTCGGGGAAGACCGCGAGGACATCCTCGCGGCGGTTCGCCGCTACGCAAAGCGCAAGCTCACGGCATCCGAGTTCGTCCCCGGCACCACTCCGGTCCCGGTGTCGGGCAGGGTGCTCGACCCGGAGGACTTCGCCGCGCTCGTCGACGCGTCCCTCGACGGCTGGTTGACCGCAGGCCGGTTCCATCCGCTCTTCGAGCGCGCCCTCGCCCGTTATGTGGGTGCCCGCGACGCCGTCTTCGTCAACAGTGGGTCGAGCGCCAACCTGTGTGCGCTGAGCGCCCTGACCAGCCCAAAGCTAGGAAAGTACAAGAAGAGGTTCGGAAAGCAGCCGCTGGAGCCCGGTGACGAAGTGCTGACCGTGGCCTCCGGATTTCCCACCACGGTCAACCCGATCATCCAGAACCGGATGCGGCCGGTCGTCGTCGACATCGAGCTGTCCACCTACGACGCCATCCCGGAGCGGCTCCGCGAGGCCGTCGGGCCCAAGACGCGGGCGATCATGATGGCGCACACCCTGGGCAACCCTTTCGACCTGGACACGGTGCAGGAGCTGTGCGACAGGCATGGCCTGTGGTTGGTCGAGGACTCGTGTGACGCGCTCGGCTCGACGTACGGTGGCAAACGAACCGGCAGTTTCGGCGATACCGCAACCTTGAGCTTCTACCCCGCGCACCACATCACGACCGGCGAGGGTGGAGCGGTGTTCGTCAAGTCGGCGCTGGTGCGCAAGCAGGTCGAGTCGTTCCGCGACTGGGGCCGGGACTGCTACTGCGCGCCGGGAAACGACAACACCTGCCAGAAGCGGTTCGAGTGGCAGCTCGGGGATCTGCCTAAGGGCTACGACCACAAGTACATCTACAGCCACATCGGGTACAACCTGAAGGCCACCGACATGCAGGCCGCACTAGGTCTGTCGCAGCTTGCCAAGATCGACGGTTTCGTCGAGGCCCGCAAGGAGAACTTCAACTACCTGACCTCGCGGCTGTCCGGGATCGAAGGACTCATCCTTCCGGTCGCCACCCCCAAGTCGGATCCGTCCTGGTTCGGCTTTCCGATCACACTCGATCCCGCGCATCCGGTCGATCGTACGAAGTTCATGCAGTTCCTGGACGAGCGCAAGATCGGCTTCCGTCAGCTGTTCGCCGGCAACCTCGTCAAGCAGCCGGCCTATCGCAACATCGACTTCAGGATCGTGGGGAACCTGACCAACACCGACATAGTGATGAACCGGACTTTCTGGGTAGGCACCTACCCTGGCCTGACCAGGCCGATGCTTGACTTCGTGGCGGACTCGATCCACGAATACATGGCCGAAGCCGCGCGATAGCCGTGCACTACCTGATCACCGGACACACCGGTTTCAAAGGGGCATGGCTTACGCTGCTCCTGCTGAGCCGCGGTCATCGGGTTTCCGGTCTGGCCCTCGACCCGGCCGAACGCAGCCTGTTCAGACGGGCCCGCCTCGGGGACCAGCTCGTCTCCGACTTGCGGGTCGACATCCGAGACGCCGCTGCCACTGCTGCAGCAGTGGGGGCGGCGGCACCCGACGTCGTGGTACACATGGCCGCCCAGTCCCTGGTCCGCCAGTCCTATCGCGATCCGCGCTACACCTACGAGACCAATGCCATGGGCACGCTCAACCTGTTGGAGGCGGTCGCGGCCACCCCGTCGGTGCGTGCGCATGTCGTAATCACCACCGACAAGGTCTACCGCAACGTCAACCAGGAGACCGGTTACGTCGAAACCGATCCCCTTGGTGGCGACGACCCCTACAGCGCATCGAAGGCGATGGCCGATCTGCTGACCCAGTCGTGGATTCGCAGCTTTGAAGGCACTCCCACCGCTGTTGCCCGCGCCGGCAACGTCATAGGCGGCGGCGACGTCAGTCGCGATCGGCTGCTGCCAGACCTGATCGCCGCCTACGCGTGTGGCCAGGCACCGCTGTTGCGGTTTCCCCACGCGGTTCGGCCGTGGCAGCATGTGCTCGACTGTCTCAACGGCTACCTCACCCTCGTCGATGAGCTACTGCGCGGCTCCGGCCAGGGCCAGTGGAACTTTGGGCCGGGCCGCGACAGCTTCGTCGAGGTCGGCCAGGTCGCCACGCTGGCGGCCGAGCAGTGGGGCGGCGGCGCCCACTGGGAGTTGGACCGCGGTGACCATCCGCACGAGGCGAACCTGCTGGCCCTTGATGCCACAAAGGCGCAGCGAGAACTGGGCTGGCGTAATCGACTCGGCTTTCGCGATGCCCTGGCCTCGACCATCGACTGGGAGCGGCGCGTTTACGCGGGTGCCGACGCGCTTACCGTAACCCGGGAGCAGATCGACGCATTCGAAAGCCTCGAGTGACGGAATTCGACCTGCCACCCGAATCGGCGCCACCGGGGCCGCTGATCCGACTGTTTAACGACCAGCGCGTGGCATTCCTGGTAGTGGGGGGAATCAACACAGTCGTCGCGTTCGCGATCTTCATCGCCTGTTCGGAGAGCGTGGGACATTTCGTCGACCACCGGTTGGGCAAGATCGCCGGGGCGCTGGTCACCCTCGCTATCGCGCATGTGCTGAGCGTGCTGTTTAACTTCGCGATGTATCGCCGGTTCGTGTTCCGGGTCCGTGGCCACGTGCTGCGTGACCTAGCGCGCTTCTGGAGTGTCTACCTCACCGCCGGCGCCATCAACATCGTCGCCTTGCCGGTGCTGGTCGAACTGGGCCTATACCGCATCCCGGCGCAGGCACTGATCGTGGCTGTAACGACGCTGTTGAGCTATTTCGGCCACCGGCACTTCTCTTTTCGGCGTAGCGCCGCCGACACTCGGGACGAGAGGTCGCTCTCCTAGGGCGCGCAGCTGTCGCAGCCGGCGAGCGCGACAAGGCGCTCACATCGGCTGCCACTTCCCTTCGCGTTTGAGGAGCTGGTAGTCGCCGAACTTTGCGATCGGCACGAAGCCCTGGTCTAGGTAGCGATACCACGGGCCGGACGGGATTTTTGCGCCATCACCCCAAAAGTGGGTCAGTGGCGCGTTTTCAAGTAGGCAGAAGCCGTCGATCGAGCGGGTGGCTTCGATCACCCTCTGCTGGCGTGCATTGTCGAACAGCATCGACCAGTCGGTCGGGTCGTAGCCGGCTGGCGGGTCCAGCTGCGTCCAGAAGTAGAAGCTGCTCAACGGGGGCCGCATCACAAACGATTTGCAGTTTTTGTCGATCGCGGCGACGACCGCCTGGTAGTTCGCCGCTTCTTCGGCGCTGACATGGACGTCTTTCGCGCCGGGCAGCCCGAGTGAGAACGAGCCGCTGTACGCGGCCCGAACGTGATTGAGCCCTTGATTGATGTGGATGCTGACGAGAGCAACCAGGGCCACTATCGCAGCGATCGGGCCGATCGCGGCGATCGCGCGGGGAACGCGGCGCGCGCTTCGGGCGCCGCGGCTGACGGCGATCCAGCGAACTCCGTTTGCGATGCAGAGCGCCCCGACTGGGATCAACAGCACGGTCGCCCAGTACAGTTGGCTGCCCGCTACAGGGAAGCCGTGCAACGCCTGTAAGACCGCCAGTGGCGTTAGCAGCAGCCGGGCGAACTGGGTTCCCTCGTCCGACTTCCCGGGCGGCCGGATCAGCGCGACCCAGGCGAAGGAGAGAAGGCCCCACCGCAAAGACATTGGGACAATTTGCGTGGTAGCTGGCGTAAATTGCGTAATCGAGCTGATCACGGCGAACGCCATGAAGAGGCCGATGAGGATACTTAGCGCCGAGAAAAGATAAGTCCACCGCAGGCCCGGCCGAGCCTCGGGTTTGCGGGCGACGTACAAATAGCCGAGCGCGCCTGCCAGGGGCAGCAGATCAAGGACGTAGCTCCAGCTAGGCAGAACGAGCGGGTGAGTCAAAAGGCTGGGGAAACGCAACGGCAGCATGATGATCCCGTCGATCAGCCTGGACGGGCTGGTTCCGGCGGCGACGAGCACCAGGGGGACGATTAGGCCGACGACGAGGGCGCCGCCGCCAAGCCACCAGAGTTCTTTGGAGTCGCGGCGGTCGACGCGGCGGGCTCTCAGGGCGATCACGACGGCGAGCGCGGCGGCGGAGATGTGGAACGCGAAATGGCGGACCCAGGGTTCACCCACCTTCGAGCTCATCACCAGCAGCGGCAGCGCCACGAAGCCGACCTCGATCACTATCCGCAGCCAGCTATGGCGGGCAAGGGCCGGATAGCTGACCACGCAAACCAAGGCCAGGGCGGCAAGAGCGAAGATGCCGATGTTGATCTTGACAAAAATCAAGGCCATCATGGCGCCGCCGAGCAGGGCCATCGGAAGCGGTGAGGTGCGATCGCGGACGAAACAGGAGAACGTCATGATCGCCGAGAGCAATAGGACGAGGATGCCGCCTGGATGCATCGGCTCCGGTACGAGGCTGAAAAGCGCCTCGAATGCGGTCAGCTGGGTAGCCACGCCGAGGATGATGCTGCGGGTCATGCGCCAGGTGGAGAGGCCGATGAGCAGGCTCGAAAGCACCCAGACGATCATGGTCAGCGCGCGACCGCCGTCGTGGTTGACCGGGATCCCGAAGACGGAGAAGACCGCACCCGAGAACTCATAGTAGAAGGGGCCGTAGCCGTTGACACCGTCGTAGTGCCAGCCGTGATTCAGGAACGACTTGAGGGAGAACAGCATGTAGCCCTCGTCGTCGTAGTTGGAGAACCCCGTGAAGATCTGGTAGCGGGCGATCGGGTACGTGACAACCGTCATTGCCGCGAATGCCAGGATGCCTAGGCCGAGCTGAACCTTGTGGGCTCGCGACAGTGTGCTCGCTTTGTCGGCGTGGCTGGCGGGCTCTGTTCGACCATCGAGTGAGCCGGTTGGTTTAGTTTCAGTCATGACCCTGCCCCGGTTCCCGTTCTGACCTGGCCCCGACTCAGGGCATAGAAGTACCACTTGAGGTAGTGCGCTTCTGATCGAATAACCGCTGGCGCATGCGCTTTCAAAACGCCTCTACCCCCGATTTCCTGGCCTTCGCCTAGGTGCACGCACAGCATATAGCTGACGCCAACCGTACGTCTGGTTTCCGCAGACCGATGTCGTCATCTTGTCCGAGACAAGCGTCAGGAACCGATCGCAGACTCGTACCTTGGACGGCTTGTATGGGCGGCGCAAGATGACGACGTATCTGGCGCCGGCAGGGGCCATCTGGTGGCGGCGGTGACACTCCGGTTGCTGAGGCGAAAGCGTTGTGCCGCAAGGATTATTTCGGGGCACCGTGCGGCGGTGTCGTCGCCGGGTGAGTATCTGGTGACCGATTGGCCCGAGGCCGCGCAAGGAAGTGGTTGGCAAGGTCATTAGCGACAAGCGCACCGTAGGCAAGGAAGTGGCACCGTCCGAATGCTCGACGACTGGGTCGCGCTCGCCACGAATCAGCGGGCCGCCACCGCGGCGACGATTCCTCACTGATCGAGACCGCCGAATTGCTTTACGGCACAGCACTTCTCGCCGAAGGCGGCGTGCCGCAGGACCCGGCAAAGTTCGCCGGATTACTCGCGGACCGCCTGGCTCGCACCGTGTAGGACACGCCACCGCAGCCCAATCACGCGTTCTGGCGCCGATCATCCTGGCGGCCCGCCTTCACCGATCAGCCAAACCGCCTGCACGGGCGAGTTTTTCCAGCAGATCGGCGGTGTTGGCAACGCTTTCGGCGGGTTTGGTCATCCGGTCGCCGATTTCGCGGGCTCGGGTGACGTATTGCGGGGCGAGAATCCGGCGCAGGTCCGCGACCAACGATTCCTGGGTAGTCGTCGAAAAGCGCCGGGCGGTGCCCACCTTCAGTCGTTTGACCTGAGCTCCCCAGATCGCCTGATCGATCCCCGTCCACAGGCTCAAGGTGGGGACTCCGGCGCGCAGGCCTGCGGCCGTGGTGCCCGCGCCACCGTGGTGGACGACCGCGCGGCAGGCGGGAAAAGTCGCCGCGTAATTCACCAGACCTACCACCTTGACGTGGTCGAAATGTGGGACGCGGCTGAAGTCAGTCCCGCCGGAGCAAACCAACGCCCGCTCGCCTAACTGCGCGCAGGCCGCGCTGATCATCGCGACCGTGTCGGCGGGAGATTCGACCGGCATGCTGCCAAAGCCGAAGCAAATCGGCGGTGTTCCCGCGGCAATCCACGACGCGATGTCGTCGTCGCCATCCGTCGTCAACTCCATCGTCAACGTGCCGACAAAGGGCCGTCGGCCTTCCCATTTCGCCCATTCGGTTGCCAGCCCAGGAAAGCAAACCCCGTCGTAGGCCTGGATTTCCAGCCATCCGCGGTCGGCGATCCGGCGCGCCAAGGGGCCCGTTGCCTTTGGTAGGCCTAGTTCACGGCGATGCGCGTCCTCGAGCTTCTTCGTCTGGCGCCAACTCTGCCATTCGAACACCGACATTGCGGAGCGCGCCAACGGTGACGGCAGAATCGGAACGAGCTGGCCATTGGCCCGCAGCGGGAAGTGGTGCATAGTGGCCAACGGAATGTCGTAGTATTCCGCGACGTTGGCAGCGGCCTCCTCGAAATTCAGGCTGGTGAATAGCAGGTCGGCCCCGTCCGCCAACGATGTCAGCGTCGTCCTCGCCTCCCTCCGGCACCGGCTAGCGGGCTCCCAAACTTCGCGCCACAACTTGATCAGATCTTGGATCCTCCAGAAATTGCGGAAGAAACTGGTCCAGAAGTTGCGGTACGCGCCCAGCACCGCCTGCGTGTCCAACCCGTAAGCGACCGCCGCAAGCCCAGCCGCCTCGACGAAGCCAACCAGGTCCGGCGGGACGGCCATGCGAACTTCGTGCCCTCTGCGCAGCAGTTCACGGCCGACCGCGGCGCAGGGCTCGATATCGCCGCGAACTCCCCAGCTTGCCAGGGCAAATTTCATCGCGGATGCTAGCCTTTCACTTCCCCGTGCGCGTTCTGCGAAATGAAAGCGGGAGCCTCGCGCCCCTTGGCTCAGCCGCCCTGCAGCATAACCCAATACCGCGCTGTCGACCTGAAATCCATAAGTTCTGGGCGGGCATTGGTTCGTGCATCCCATATCTGGTGAGATCGCGTCGGAGTTGATTCAGGTACAACGACCACGTGTCGTGATCGGTCTCGGTCAAGACCGCTCTTATCTCGCATGCCAGCTCATGAAGGTATCGCGATATGCCGCGGCGCACAGCTCAGTATTCAGTCCGCCTATAGTCAGTCCTCGCTTCGGATGAGGCCGTCGGAAGGCGAACCGGCAGCGAACTTCTCATCCGCTGGCGATTCTTATTCAGAACTACGGAGAGTCGGCGGCGTGATGTAGAAATTCGCCGAAATACGTAGGGGGCTTCAGGTTTAGCAAGCGGTCGCGATCGGTGGCGAGATCCTGGTAACTGAGCGCCGCGATCTGCGCCGCCGAGTAGGACAATCGCGATTCCGGAGGTCCCTTTCGTAGGATCCCAACGCCCCAATCGCACTTCAGCACCGCGATTTGCAGGTCGTCCCTGGTGCTGCGCAGATGGACGATCGCCTTCCAGACGTCGCCACTCCACGGAGGTCCGGTGAGCCAGAGGAGGCTCCACCAGCGGTTATGCGCACGAAAATCGTCGTACGACGTCGCGGGAGAACCGATCGATGCGGTTGCGGGGTTGCAGTCGTGCAGCACAATTACGCCGCCGTCCCGCAGGTAGCGCAGCGTATTCTCGACGTCGCGCACGACCTGCTCATAGCTGTGGAGCCCGTCGATTAGGGCGACGTCGATGCCGCGCTCTGCGAGGAAAGCGGTCTGGCTCGCGAAGAAGGCGTTACTGGTCGTCTCGAAGTAGTGGGTGGCGTACGCCTTCGCGTCGGCGAGCCTGCGGGAGCGCGCCGAGAGCCTGAACGCCGGGTCGACGGCGATCTTCTCGTCGGCAGCAATACGCCGGAAAGCCAATCCGTTCGAAACGCCGATCTCGAGGTAGACGGGCTTCGCTCGCTCGTCGAGCGCCTGCTGCACGACCTCAATGCGGTTCACGTGACAAGGCCCTTCGGTTTGGGGGCATCTGACAAGGAGCTTTCGCCGATCATCCAGCACGCCTCA
Source organism: Mycobacterium sp. OTB74 (assembly GCF_029892685.1). Classification (GTDB taxonomy): domain Bacteria; phylum Actinomycetota; class Actinomycetes; order Mycobacteriales; family Mycobacteriaceae; genus Mycobacterium. The sequence continues at coordinate 16,595 of NZ_JARXVD010000035.1, forward strand.
AGTCGCGCTTGCGCTTTCCGAATGGGCTTGTACCCATGCGCATGGTGGTAAGGGTGTTGATGGCATTGAGGAGGACGCGTCGCCGCCGTGGCCACCGTGCGGGCATTCGTTCGTGTGTCCCGGATCTGGTGAGTTCGCGTCGGAGCTGATCGAGGCCCAGATATCGGCCGTCGCGGTCGGTCGCGGTCAATACTGCTCCCATCTCGCATGCGAGCACTTCTGGCGATGATTCTAGGCTTCCATTGACGCCGTCAACGAGAAATGATCAATACTTATGGATTGGGTTGGTTTTTAGGCGACCTCCGTTCCGGTCGTGATGGCCTTGTCGGTGCCCGTTTGGGTCGAGGTCACTTTCCTCGTTACGACACCCCGATAAGCAACCTATTCATCGGTGGATCGAGGCTAAACACGCCGCTGTATTGCCGTCCATGCGATCATCGGTCTGTATCGATTTGTTCGCACAGGACCTCCCGGGGGACGCTATGGCCGGAATTTCGGCATTTCGATCGGACGAGGCACGCGCCGCGTACTGCAAGCTCTATGACGCAGCGCTTGCGACCAGCACCGTACCGGTGACCGAATCGGATATTGAAACGTCGTTCGGACGCACGCACATGCTTAACGCGGGCGATCCGTCGAACCCCCCTCTCGTTGCGCTCCATGGATCGGGGATTAGCTCGACGATGTGGGTGCCGCTACTGTCCACGCTCGCAGCGTCCCACAGCGTGACGATGATCGATGCGATTGGCGAGCCGGGCAAGAGCCTCGCAGCCAAGCCACTCACCGACATCACCCAGATGGTGGAGTGGCTCGACGAGACGCTACGGGCGGTTGGTATCCAGCGACCCGCAATAGTCGCTGCTTCGCGCGGCACCTTGATTGCGACCCACTACGCGATGGATTTTCCCGATCGGGTGGATCGCTTGGCTCTCGTGGGCCCGATAGGGATCGTGAGCAGGGTGCGTCTGAGTAAGCTGGTTCGTGCTCTCGCAACCGGCGGTGTTCGGCCCACAGAGCGGCGCGTCCAATCGTTGCTTGACGCCACGGTTATGCCGACGAACCGCGGGTTGCTTCGCCAAGAGCCGTGGGGGCCAATCATTCAGCAATTCATAGCCGGCACCATCGGTTTCAAGCCTGCCAGCGGCAATCTACCGAAACGTTGCGATCTGCAACGGCTCTCATCGGCCCAAATTCCAGTTGTGGCGATCATCGGCAGGGACGAAACGTTCCACAGCGGGCCGAAAATGGCCACCCGCTTTCGACAACAACTGCCCGAGGCTCGCATCGAACTCCTCGACGATGCCAACCACAACCTCTTTGTCGACCAAACTGACATCGTGGAAAAGCTGCTCGCCGACTTCTTGAAGTTGGGAATCCACCGCGCGCTGCGCGACCCGAAGTAAGGGCTCGATATGTAGTGCATCCGTGGCGAGTTTTTCCAGCCCGGCGCCGATCCGAGCAACCCACGCCGAAGCGATCCGTCAGACCTAGCCGGCGCCGATCATCCCGCCGTCCCGCCTTCACCGACCAGCCGACGCCCCTGAGGCCGGGCGAGTATTTCCACCAGATCGGCGGCGGCCGCAGCGCTTTCCGCGGATTTGGTCATCCGGGTGGCGATCTCGCGGGCCCGGGTGAGGTATTGCGGTGCGAGGATCTGGCGGAGGTCCGCGATCAGCGATTTCTGGGTGGTGGTCGATAAGCGCCGGGTGGTGCCCACCTTCAGCTGTTTAACCCGAGCTCCCCAGAGCGTCTGAAAGAGGTCCGTAGAAAGGATCAACGTGGGGACTCCTGCGCGCAGGCCCGCGGCAGTGGTACCCGTGCCGCCGTGGTGGACGACAGCGCGGCAGGCCGGAAAGGTGGCCGCGAAATTCACCAGGCCCACCACCTTGACGTGGTCGAAATGGGGGACGTGGCTGAAATCACTCCCGCCGGTGCAAACCAAGGCCCGCTCGCCCAACTGGGCGCAGGCCGCGCTGATCATGGCGACCGTGTCAGCGACAGATTCGACCCCTGTCCAGCCAAACCCGATGTAAATCGGCGGTGTTCCAGCGGCAATCCACGACGCGACCTCCTCGTCGGCATCGGTCGTCAACTCCAGCGTCAGCGCGCCGACGAAGGGCCGTCGGCCATCCCATTTTGCCCATTCGGTTGCCAGCCCGGGAAAGCAAACCTCGTCGTAGGCCTGGATTTCCAGCCATCCGCGTTCGGCGATCCTGCTCGCCAAGGGGACTGTTGCCTTCGGTAGGCCTAGTTCACGGCGACGCACGTTCTCGAGCTTCTTCGTCCTACGCCAAAACAGCCACGCGTTCACCGTCATGGCGGAGCGGGCCAACGGCGACGGCAGGATCGGAACGAGTTGGCCGTTGGCCCGTATCGGGAAGTGATGCAGCGTGGCCAACGGAATGTCGTAGTACTCCGCCACGACGGCAGCGGCCTCCTCGAAAGTCCCGCCGGTGACTAGCACGTCAGCCCCGTCCGCCAACGACGTCAGAGTCGTGCTGATCTCCTCAAAGCACTGGACGATGGGCTCCCATAATTCACGCGACAACCTTCTCAGAGTCCGGATCCTCCAGAAATTGCGGAAAAAACGTGTCCAGAAGTCGCGGTACGGGTCCACAAGCGCCTGCGAGTCCGGTCCGCAGGCGACCGCCGCAAACCCAGCCGCCTCGACGAAGCCAACCAGATCCGGCGGGACAGCGATGAGCACTTCGTGCCCTCTGCGCAGCAGTTCACGGCCGACCGCGGCGAGGGGCTCGATATCGCCGCGAGTTCCATAGCATGCCAGCACAAATTTCATTACTGATCCCAGCCCTTCAGTTGTCGTGCGCGTTCTACGCAATGAAAGCGGGAGCCGGGCGCCCTGGCCTCAGCCACATCGGCGAACGCTCAACTTACTTGTGAACTTCTTACTAAGAGTCCCTAATTTACTTAAGTTCCTAATACAGACTTGAGTCGTTCGCCATATACACTGAGCGATCTGAGGGTCAACATCTCATAATGTGTGCAGTCAACCGACCACCCCGTAATTTCGCCACCAACGTAAGGTCGCCAACTTTGCACAGAAGCGCGGCTAGCAATTCGGGTTCGTGGTCCCAACAATCGTGACCCCAGCTTGGAGGCACTGCCGTTCCCATTTCCATTTTGTGCAGCGGAGATTACGACCATATCGCCATCAAACACATCAGGCACGTGTTCCAGGAGATACAACTGGTTAGCATTAACACTTTGAACCATGACGTCGAACACTTGTCTGGGCGGAAGAACAAACTCAACTGCTCCTCGTTGTTGGTGAATTAACTCCTCTGCCTGCTGGTAGGTGAGGGACCCCGACTGTACCGGAATGTCTATACAATTGGTCCGAAAGATGTGTTCCAGGACTTGACTCTCGGCTGCAGCTTGATTTCTTGCGATGCCCTTGTTAGCGCTGAATCTTGTGACGCTCTTGTTGGCGATTAATGTAGCGTCTAGCAGTACAAGGCTTTCGACTACGCATCCGCGTCGCTGAAGCTCAATGGCGAGCTCATGGGCTACAACACCCCCAAAAGACCAGCCGAGAAGCTTGTAGGGCCCGCCAGGATAAACGGCTTGGAGCCTGTCTGCATAGCTCGCCGCCATGCTACGAATCGATCCAGCTTCAGCTTCGCCATTCTGCGGGATTTGGTTAATTCCGATAATCGGGCAGTCCAAATAATTGCCCAGACCCCGATATGCCCAGCTAAGCCCGAAGCCATCATGAATACAGCACAGCGGAACACCCGTACCCTCCTTGAGGACCTCAACAGGGACCACTTCCACCGCGCTGTCATGCCCGTTCAACTGCTGACTCAGGCTTCTAACCGACGGCGCGCCGAACAGGGTGCGCACTGCAAGGTGGGCATCCAGGCCGGTGTTGATCGCGGCGATCGCCCGCATCGCCGACAGCGAATCCCCGCCCAACTCGAAGAACGAGTCGTCCACCCCGACCCGCTCCAGCCCGAGCACCTGGGCGTAGATGCCGGCCAGGATTTCCTCGACCGCATTGGCCGGGGCCCGGTAACGATCGACATCCCGGTACTCCGGTGCCGGCAGGGCGCGTTTGTCCAACTTGCCGTTGGGGGTCAGCGGCAGCCCCTCCAGCACCACCACCGCCGCCGGCACCATGTAGGCCGGCAGCCGCTCGGCCAACGCGGCACGTACCTCGGCCGGGTCTGCCGTCCCGGTGACATAACCCACCAGACGCTTCTCACCGGGGCGGTCCTCGCGGGCGATCACCACCGCCTGCTCGACCCCGTCGAGTGCGGCCAAGGCCGCCTGAATCTCACCGAGCTCGATGCGGTACCCGCGGATCTTGACCTGCTCATCGGCACGCCCGAAGTACCCCAGCTGCCCGTCAGGTCCCCACGACACGAGGTCGCCGGTGCGATACATCCGCGCGCCAGGCCCACCGAACGGACACGCCACAAAACGTGTTGCGGTCAACCCGGCCCGCCGCCAATACCCCACCCCCACACCGCGACCGGCCAGATACAACTCACCGACCACCCCCGCCGGCACCGGCCGCAACCATCCGTCCAGCACGAAGAACGCCGCCCCCGCGGTCGGCGACCCGATCGGCGGCGCACCCGACCCCGCCACCAGGGGTGTGCTCTTGCACAACCACATCGTCGTCTCGGTCGGACCGTAGACGTTGACCATCACCCGGTCCGGCGCCCACCGATCCACCAGCTCCGGCGGGCAGGGTTCGGCGCCGATCACCAACGCGGTCGAACCCAAACCCTGCGTCGGCAGCACCGCCGCGGCAGCCGGGGTCTGGGTCAACACGCTGACCTTCTCCCTGACCAACAGCGTATGGAAATCATCCGCGGACCGGGCCACCGCATCGGGCACCACCACCAACCGCCCACCATGGAGCAACGCGCCCCAGATCTCCCACACCGAGAAGTCGAAGGCATAGGAGTGGACCTGCGTCCACACCTGATCCGGCGTGAGCTCCACACCGATCGCCAACCCGTCGAACAACTGGGTCACATTGCGCTGGGTGACCGCCACCCCCTTGGGCACCCCGGTAGTGCCCGAGGTGTAGATGATGTGAGCCAGGCCATCGGGTGCGGGCGCGGGTGGCGCGGTGCTGGGCTGGGCGTCGATGCGGGGATCCTCCACATCGATGACGGTCAGGTCGTATCCGTCCAGCAGTTCGGCCAACCCCGCGGTGGTGACCGCGGCCAGCGGCGCGGCATCGGCGACCATGAACCCGATCCGCGCCGCCGGCAACGCCGGATCAATCGGCAGATACGCCGCCCCCGACTTGAGCACCGCCAAAATCGCGATGATCGCCTCAGCACACCGAGAGAACAACACCGCCACACACTCGCCCGGGCCCGCACCCAGGCCAATCAGCAAGTGCGCCAACCGATTCGACGCCTCATCCAGCTCCCGATACGTCCACGAACGGCCACCACAGCTCAGCGCCACCGCCTCCGGAGCACGGACCACCTGCGCGGCGAACAACACCGGAACCGACACCCCACCCACCGGCTCGGTCAACACCGCCCGGTTACCCCACCCATCCAAGCGCGCATGCTCACCGGCATCCAACACATCCACCGACGACAACAACCGCCCCGGATCAGCAGTCAACGCCACCAACACCCGCTCGAACCGCTCGATCAGCGCCTCGATGCTGGCCGCATCGAACACATCGGTACGGAACTCCACCGTCCCGCCGATCCCGGCGGGCTCACCGGAATCCGTCCACTGTTCGGACAGGGAAAACACTAAATCCATTGGCGCGGTCTGAGTGTCGGCCGACAGCGGGGTGACCTGCACATCACCCAAGGCCATTCCGGACGACGGATCGCTGCTGTGCCCGGGAAGGTTCTGCCAACCCAACATCACCTGAATCAGCGGATGATGGGTCAACGACCGGGTGGGGTTGAGCCTTTCGACGAGCACCTCGAAGGGTACGTCCTGGTTTTCGTAGGCGGCCAGGCTGCGCTGCTGCACCTGCGTCAACAGGTCAGCGACGGTCGGATCACCGGCCAGATCGACCCGCAAAACCAACGTGTTGACGAAAAACCCGACCAACTCATCAAGTGCGGGGTCACGGCGTCCCGCGATCGGAAACCCCACCGCCACATCAGAACTCGCACTCAACGCGCTCAGCAGCACCGCCAGGGCGGCCTGCACCACCATAAAGCTGGTGACGTTGTACTCACGCGCCAACCGACTCACCCGCTGCTGCAGATCCGCTGACCAGTCCACCGCCACACTGGCCCCGCGGTAATCGGCCACCGCCGGATAGGGCCGATCAGTGGGCAACACCAACTGCTCGGGCATCCCGGCCAGCGCCTGCTCCCAATACCCCAACTGCGCGGCGATCGGACTGTCGGCGTCGGCCAGATCACCCAACTGCGCACGCTGCCACAACGTGTAATCCACATACTGCACCGGCAATGCCGCCCAACCCGGCGCCCGCCCCGCACACCGGTCGGCATACGCCACTCCCACATCACGGAGTAGCGGCCGCACCGACCAACCATCCCCGGCGATATGGTGCACCACGGCCACCAACACGTGCTCATCATCGGCCACGCGGAAAAGCCTTGCCCGCAACGGGATTTCGGCGGCCAGGTCAAAACAGTGACGTGCCGCCGCGTCGATGGCCTCGCGCAACCGGTCCGCCGGCCAGCCGCTGGCATCAACGACGTCCCAACCGAACTCAGCCCGCTCAGCAGGCACCACCACCTGCCGCGGTATTCCCTCGGGGGCCGCGAACATCGTCCGCAGGCTCTCATGGCGGCCCACCACATCGGCCAGCGCCGCACCCAACGCGTCAGCGTCAAGGCGCCCGCTCAGCTGCAGCGCTACCGCCATGTTGTACACCGGTGAGGGGCCGTGCAACTGATCAAGGAACCACAACCGATTCTGGGCAAACGACAACGGCACCACCGCGGGCCGCTGTTGCGCCGTCAACGCGGCCCCCACCCGTTCCCCGGCATGCGCCCTTATCCATTCGGCCAACCCAGCCACGGTCGGCGCGTCGAACAACACCCGGATCGGGACCTCAACGCGCAGTTCCGCCCGGACTCGTGAGATCAGGCGCGTCGCCGATAATGAATGCCCACCCAGATCGAAGAACGAATCGTCAATACCGACCCGCGTCGCCCCGAGAACTTCGCCGAACAGCGCGGCCAACAGCCGTTCCCGCGGGTCACGTGGTGCCCGATACGCCACCCCACTGACAAACTCCGGCGCCGGCAACGCTTTTCGGTCAAGTTTGCCGTTCACCGTCACCGGCAACGACTCCAGCACCATGATCGACGCCGGCACCATGAACTCGGGCAACCTGCCGGCCACAAAGTCGCGCAGCTCAGCGGACCGTTCAATGGCCGACGGATCATTGACCGTCCCGGCGAGAGAACCGTTTCGGGAGGCGGTGGGCAGGTACATATCCGACAGCACCGAGAGCGGGCAATCATCCGCGGGGGCACGGGTGTAGATGAGGTCCACCAGACCAGTACTCGACGACCACGTCACCGCTGTGGCGTAGCCCAATTCCTGCCCCAGCAGATGACACTGGTGCGGCAACACCGCATCGGATACCGATACGCCGGCACGCAAGTCAGTGACCCGGACTCGATCACCGGCGTGCGCGAGCGCACGCGCCAGCGTCACGTCAGGCGATATCACGGCATTGGGCACCCCGGTGACGCGCAACTCCGGAAGATGGTGCGACCGAAGATATTCCCTCAAGTTGGCGAGGCTGCCGAACCGCTGCCACGGCTCGGACGGCAGGTGCGCGACGGAGCGCACCGGCACCGGCGCCTTGCGCAGCACCACCTCATACCGATAACCGCTCAGTTCGTTGACCGCACCCATCCGCTTGAGCTGCACATCGACCGCAGCGATGTCGGACATGTGCTGCGGCAACGCCGCAAAGAACTCCGGCGCCAACAACAGTTCCTGCTCGGCCAGCATTTCCCGGCGCACCCGCTCCCGCATCACCGCAGCGGTGTCCTCGCCACCGGTGCTGTCCGCGCACACCACCCCGGCGGTGAACTCCCGCAACAACGACAGATTCCGCACATCGCCGATGAACAACGCCCCGCCCGGCGCCAGCAGCCGCATCGCCACCGCCAACACATCCAGCAGATACCCCGCGCTCGGGAAGTACTGGACCACCGAGTTGAGCACCAATACGTCGAAATATCCCTCGGGCAACCCCTCGGCCACATCGGCCGGCTGCACCCGCAACCGCACCCGATCACCCCACGACTGCGCCGCCACCGCCGCCTGCAGTGTCTGAATCGTCGGCGCGGAAAAGTCCGTACCCCAGTACTCGACGCACGCCGGGGCCACGTGCGCGAGCAACAGCCCCGTACCCACCCCGATCTCCAGCACCCTTTGCGGCTGCAGAGCCATGATCCGGTCGACGGTGGCCGCCTGCCATTCGTGCATCTGCCCCAACGGGATCGGCGCCCCGGTGTAACTGCTGTGCCAGCCCGCGAAGTCCTCCCCCAACACGGCCGGCGCACCCTCGGTGAACGTCACCCCCGAATCACCCTCGGTGAACGTCACCCCCGAATAGAGCCCCTCATACAGGCCGTGCCACTGCTCGACCAGCTGCGCTTCTCGTTCAGGCTCGCGGACCAGCATCATCTCCTGATCCAGCACCACATAACCCACCAACTGCCTGTCGGCAACACCGTCGCCAGCAGCGGCCGTGGTTGTGTGGGTAACGGCCACCGCCTGTCCCACCCGGGGATGAGCCGTCAGCGCGGCCTGGATCTCGCCGAGTTCGATGCGGTACCCGCGGATCTTGACCTGCTCATCAGCACGGCCCAGATACCGCAGCTGCCCGTCCGGTCCCCAGGACACCAGATCCCCGGTGCGATACATCCGCGACCCCGGCGCCCCGAACGGACACGCCACAAAACGTGTTGCGGTCAACCCGCCGCGCCGCCAGTACCCGACCCCGACCCCACG
>NZ_JARXVD010000036.1 GCF_029892685.1 Mycobacterium sp. OTB74
CGAGTGTGTGAAGACGTCAGACATCTCCACTAAGCCCGGAGGTCCTCCCTTCTCACAGCCGAATCGTCAACAACGTCCCTGCCGAGTACAGCTAGAAGTGCGAAGTGGCGGATACCAGCGCTATGACGACGATGACTGTGGCAGCGAGGGTCAGATAGCCCAGGACCAGCCCAGCGATGGCCAAACCCCGTCCACCTTGGCCGGTGCGGTTGATCTGCGACAGCGCGATGTGCCCGAAGATGATGCCCAGTGGGAAGAAGTTCCAGGCTGCGATCAATGAAACTATTGCCATCGTATTGGTACCAACCGCTGTTGGATGCACACCGACGGCGCGGTCGGCGGTGACGGGCTCGCCGTCGGGCGTGTAGCCGACCACCGGATAGATCGGCTGACCGTCGATAGTGTGCCCGATCGGCGCTGGACCGGCGAGTTCTGCTGCCAGTGACGAAGCGGCTCGTGCGCGACGGCCCTCAACGATTATCCCGATCGCAGCGCTGTAGAAAATTAAACCGCCTACTGCGACACCAGCAAAAATGAGAATCAAAATCGGCGAAACACTGCCGTCGTAGCGGTGATGGTCAGTCCAGTGGATTACACCAAAGGTCCCCAGAATGATCAATGCGGCGGCTGCCGCCTGCACCCCGCACAGCTGGGCAACCCGCCGTCGGTTTGTCTTCGCCGACCAGATAGCGCCGATGGTGGCGATCGGCCATAGGAAGTAGACCGGCACGGTGAGCATAGAGAGCGCACCGAAGACAACTGTCGCGGTTCCCGTCGTCGCTTTCGCACGCGGTGCCGCATAGCGCTGCTGTTCTGCCGCAATCCCGTTCGTTGGTCTGCGTGCAGGTGCAAGTGCCGATTTAGGCTCGTCATGAGGACGAGGATCAGCGGCCTCTGCCTGGCTCCGGTGCTCGTCACGGTCACGCTGCTCCGCCCCCGATGGCACATCATCAACCCATAACTCCCAGCCAGGCGGGACGGGTCCCCATGCAGGGTTCGGTTTCCAGGCTGTCGTTGGCCTCCAACCCGGTGGTGGCGCGGGCCAGCTTGGCGGCGGGTTAAACCTCATGGCGATCACCGCCCACTTGCCCGGTCTTGCGACTCATCGCATTCCCTCCACAGAGCCGATCCTCTCCGGGCTTATCCGCTTGGATAACTGCGAAGCCGAGGTGCCGTTCCTGTAGCTCCGCTTGCATATGAATGACTCCGCCGAGTGGGCCGATGCGGTGGGGTGAGGGCTGTTGCTCCACCTGGGTGGGGACAGTGTTCATAGAACTTCCTAGTGGAACAGGTGGGCATGGTTATGACTTAGGGAGCGAATGCGCACCCGAGGTACTGGCTGGCAGGGTCCCGATAACTCGCTGGCAGAGTTATAACAACGCATCCCGCATGCGACCTACAGGCACGTCAATATCGTGGGCAGATTCGTCCGAACGGACGACACACTTGGTGCGAAGAACTATCTCGGTTGCTGGGCCCCCTGCGGGGGGCCAGCAGCACAGGGCACTCCCCGTCTGGATTGGCGACTCCCCACTACGGATTGGCGTCAGGGGTCGATGCCCGACAGCGCCGCATGAACTAGCCGGTGGGTAAAGGGAACAGGTCACGGATGGTGACCGGGACCGACGCCAGCAGCGCCAGGTCCTGATCCTGCATCAGCAGCTGGGCCGCCTCGACCGTCTCGTGCTCGACAAGGTGTAGATCTAGTCGAAGCACGGCCCGCGCTGGAGTGTGCGAACGCCGAATCGGGTGTCTCCGGACTCACCGGGATGATTCACTTGCCGAAGTCGGCAACGATTCGCAGATTCCTGCCGAGCGCGGCGACGTAGGACTGAAGTGTGCCGAGTTCGGTGTGCGACAGTTCCCCCCGGCGGAGAAGATCGAGAAGGCCGCGTTTACCCGCGCCGACCTGGTCGAGATCGTCGGCGCACAGCTGTCCGTCGACTCTGAGCGCACCCCCGTGAGCTGATCGAATCCCCTTCCGTCACGGGCCGGGCGCTTAGCTACCGCGTCGGCGTCGCCGCGAAAACCAGTTGTCGCGTGCGGGCTGCATGAAGTAGATCATGCGGTCGTTGAAGTGCAGGGCGGCCAGTTCTGGTGGTGGATCGACGGGAGGCGGCCCTTCGATGATGACGGGCAGGATCTCGGAGGGTTTCTCTTCATCGCCACCGTTGCGAGCCATCGCGTAGTGCAACTCCTTGAGCACCCACTCCGATTTTTTGGCTGCCGACGACCAGAAGAGAAAAAAAGACGTCACAGTAGTGGCCAACGAGCAACATAATCGATTGCTGGACAAACAAATACCGGATTTACTAGCAACCACCGCAAACGGTGGAGCGTTAATGCGTTGTTCGATGGTCGAGCGTGCCAAGCGCTGCCGTTGAGCTTCTTTCTCGTCAGGACTACTGGACTCAGCTGCAAGCACGCCCGCTTGTCTCCGAACTAAGCTCCAACGGACTGAATTACGCTCGTCAACGGTGCAGGGTTGAAGGGAGTCGGCCGTTGCGGTTGTTCACGTGCTACGCACGCGCGGATCGCGAGCGCCTGCGGCTGGTCCACAAGGCGCTGCTGGATGCGGGGCACCAGGGCTGGTTTGATGGCTTCATTCTTGCGGGCGAGGACTGGAAGGCCCGGCTGCAGGATGAGATTCAGGTGTGCGACGCTTTCCTGTACGCCATCTCGTCGGCGTCGATTGCGTCTGAGTGGTGCGCGTGGGAGTTGGCGCGGGCGATCGAGCTGGGCAAGCCCGTGGTTCCCGTTCTGCTCGAAGTCGGGGTCGACCTGCCGAACAGCGTCGCGCACCTTCATTTCGCCGATCTGACGACGACTGACGCGGAGGACAATCTTCGCCGTCTGCTGGGTGGGCTTGCCCGAATGGGTCGGGCGGTTTCGCGGCCAACGGTGCGTGAGACGCCTCACGGTGTGCCGGCGCAGGTTGCGTGGCGCAACGCGACGACCGTGCGGCAGCCGATCGGTCAACTCGGCGCGGACAATGTCTCTGCTGATTCGGGTTCGAGCGGAGGTGCGGGGTGGAGGCCGGGCCCGTGCGTCGGGATCGATTTCGGTACCGTGACGTCGCTGGTAGCAATCCTCGACAACGGACGGCCGCAACTGGTAGCAAATCGCTTGGGGCAGTTGGGTACCCCGTCGGCGGTCGGCATCGATCTTGCCGGAGTCGTAGTGGTGGGGGAGGTGGCTCGAAATCTGGCGTTGGTGCATCCGGACCGGGCCGAGCTGTACCCAAAGCGCCTATTCGGCACAACTCGCAAGCTGTACGTAGATGGTGTCGCTTACTCGGGTCCGCGACTGGCGTCGTACGTGCTTAAGCAACTCCGAGATGACGCGGCGGAGTATCTCGGCGATCCGATCGGCGGTGCCGTGATCACCGCTCCTGCGTCGTTCACTGCGGCCGAGCTCGCCGATTTATCCGAGGCGGCCCGATTGGCCGATCTACGCCTGTTGCGAGTGGTAGCAGAGCCGACAGCCGCGTGTCTCGCGTGGGGAATCGCTTTGGACGATGCAGAGAGGAGGGTCGTTGTCTTCGACCTCGGGGGTGGCACGTTCGACGTGTCCGTGCTCGAAACCGGAGAGGGCGTGGTCGAGGTGCGATCGATTGTCGGCGATGCGCATCTGGGTGGACGCGACTACGACCGCGCCCTGGCTGACTATTGCGTCGCGGAGTTCCTGAGCGAAACGGGTGTGGATCTCAGCGCCGATCCTGTTGCGCTGATGCGGATACGGGATGCGTGCGAGACGACGAAGGTCGCACTGTCGAGCGTCGACGCCGGCACGGTTACCGTGCCGTTCATCCACGGTGACGCCGGCGGCACCTACAACCTTGCGGTACCGATCACGCGTCATCAGTTCGAAGACCTCACCTACCACCTCACGGACGCAACGATCGACGCGTGCCGGACAGCGCTTGAGGGCTGCGGGGTGGCTGTCGACTCGATCGATGAACTGCTGCTGGTCGGGCTGGCGACACGAACACCGATGGTTCGCGAGAGCGCCGAACACTACTTCGACAAGCGTGCCCGCCGGGACCTGACACCTGACGCGATCGTGGCCCTTGGCGCCGCCGTCCAGGCAGGTGTTCTCACGGGATCGGTCACGGACATACTTCTGCTCGACGCCCGCGCGCATGACATCGCTGTGGAGACCCAATCCGGTGCGTCCGTCGTGGTCGTTCCCGCTGGGACAACGATCCCGACTCGGCGCCGTTGCCACTTGACGACGACCAACGAGCAATCCGTCATCTCGGTGCGACTCGCCGAACACGGCAGTCGTCGTGTTCCTGTCGCCGAGATGATCATCGATCACGTCCCGACCGGAGGTCGATACCCACCGTTGCTCGAGGTCGAGGCCGACATCGACCTCAATAGCGATGTCCATGTCGTTGCCCGCGTGTTGGGGACCGATCTCGAAATATCTAGCGACACCGAGACGTCGACAAGACCCGGGCTGCCGGCGGCACTGCCGATCGCGCTTTCCGAACCAGTCGCAGCGCGACAGATCTTGATCGAGGAGATCTATGGGCCTGAGCAAACCGATCTGACGTCAACCGTGGAAAAAATTCTACGAACAATTCAAGGCCACGAGCCCAACGTCGTAATCCAACGCAGCGATCGCTATCGGAACGAAACCCTTCATTGGCGAGCACGAGCAATCTCGATCGCGATGTACGCCGGCGATCGATCAACCGCCAGCTCGATCGTGGACGCCGTAACCGCCAAGGTCAGCCGAGCACTTCGCGACGCCAAAATCAACATCGTCGACACGACCACAGAGCCACCAGCCGCGTCGAAATAGACGCGCCTCACCAGAGCAATTCGGAGTAAGTCAAGCACGTATTAATCAGGCAAATGTGGTGCTGGCTGATGACTCGGAACGTGCCGAACGTCCCGCACCGGGAGTACGGGAGTGCTGCCCCCATGAACCCGGCAGACATTGGAACGTACGCCAACGCGTACGCCAACCAGGCCAAGATTCGGCAGTTGTCTCTCCATGTCCGCCGGTGTCCAGGGGTGTAGAAAACAGTCGCTGACCTGCGTAGAGGTCAGCACCGGTGGGCATGGGAACACGTGTGTGAACTCCGTTGTCATAGCTGAGGGTCAAGTGGTCGCAGGTTCAAATCCTGTCAGCCCGACAGTGAACGAGTAGGTCAGAGGCGGTTTCGGCGAAATCCGGAGCCGCCTTTTCCATACCCCTCGGGGTACCATAACCGCTTTATAACCCCTGAAGGGTACCCTTACTTTTTTGGCCCAGCCCGATCGCGTCGCCCAGCCTGTCCAGCGCGGCGCGGGCGGTTTCCGTGTAGATGTCGCAGGTAACGGTGATCGACGAGTGCCCCAGCACACTGGCGACCGCCCGGATGTAGTTGCCGCCCTTAGCATCTGCCAGGCGGCGTGGCTCAGGTTGGGCAGGTCGGACCATGTGGCGTCGGCGCCCAGTCCATCGCGTCGCGGTGCGCCCGGCGATCACGCCGGCTCCGGCGCGTATGACCACTTGACTCTTTATCAGGTGGTCACTCGCAGGTCGCTCGCGTGACCACTTGACCCTTGATGTAAGTGGTCACGTCCATAGCTGCAGACGATGCGTGAAGGCGGCGGCATGGCCAACGCCATCACCATCGACCGGTTGGGCTGACCTACTCGATGCGAACGAGTCGACTTGGGCGTTTTCAGCGATTGGCAGCGTTGGCAGCTCGGGAAAAGAGCACGTCACATCGTTGGCGACGTTGGCAACGGAGGACCGCTGTCGAAGCTACTGCGGACGCAATGCGGACGGTCGGTGCCTTGACGACGTGGAGTACACAACGGCATCACCTTCATGCACCCTGCGGTAATGCCGGTCGTAGTAATGCCTTCGCGCGACATGCGCTCGTCACCCCCTGCCGGGCGACGAGCGCGGTGGGGTGTGCATCCACACGAAGACCGCATCGTACGTCTTCCCTGGAAAGGGATTCGTACTCATCATTCTCTTGATTGCCGCGGGGCCGGGTTGGCTGAACTAACCCGGCGGTCCTGGCCTAGCCCGTGGGTCTCCGAAGCCTCAGACGGTTGTCCATGCCGGCTTGCTTGACCCGCGCACCACAAGTACCGGGTCACGCCAATAGGGCTTAGTTTCGGAGAACTGCACCGGCGGGGCCAGTCGGACCAATTCCCCGTAGGGAGTTTGGGCAGTGATGCTGTCCGGCGCCAGCAGCTGGTTCTCCTCGCCCGTCCCCGGGACGTCCGTGTCGAAGGTGCCCAACGAGTTGAACCACATCGCGCAGCGCGCCAGGTTAACCCGCACCTCGTAGCTGCCGCCCTCCTTGGCCCGGCGGATCAGCGCGGCCTGGATTCCCGCCGCGCCGAGGTAGCCGGCGATGAAGTCGTTCATCACGTACGTCGGGGGGAACTTGGGCTGTTCGGGGGTTCCCTCTAAGGTGGCGAACCCACTGACGCACAGCGCTTCCATGTCGAACCCACCACGGTCGGCCCAGGGCCCGTCGTGGCTGTAGGCCTTGACGGAGGCATAGACGATGCCGGGGCGGCGCGTCGCCAGTTCCTCGGGCGACATCCCCAGATCCGCAATCTTGCGGCCGCGGTAGCTTTCCACGAACACGTCCGCGTCGGCGGCCAGTTCGTAGGCCCTCTTGAGGGCTTCAGGATCTTTAAGATCCAGCCACGCCGAGGAGGTGAACCCGGCGCAGGGGTCCTGCATCAGGCCCTCGTTCTCAAACTCCTCAGGGTGGGAGATCTGAAGTACCTCGGCCCCGTGCTCGGCCAGCGTGCGGGCCATGACGTTGCCGGCGATCACGTGCGTGGCGGCCAGCACTCGCAGCCCCGAGAGCGGACGCGCCGCCGGGGTGAACGGCTCGGGATCACTGTCACCGATCTTGATGATCTCCACCAGCGGCTTCTCGGCCAGCTGCTTGCCCTGAGGGTGTGCCAACCATTCCTCGGGAGTGCGGACGATGGCGAAGACGAGCCCCGCTTTGGCAGCCGCCTCATCGAGTTCGGCGGAGTCCCACTTGGACACGGCCTCGGCGATCTGGTCATGGTCGGGCCCGCAGTGCAGGAAACTGGCCATTTCGTTCAGCAGGCGCGGGTAGGCGCCCGTGGGCAGGAAGAGCCGGCCGTCCTTGGTCCGGTACAGATCGAACCCCATTGGGTTGTCGATCCAATACGGCAGCTGATACGGGTAGCCGCTGACCGTGGGCCCGAATTTGTACATCGGGTTGATGCCGTGGATGGCCTTGCGCAGGTCCAGCGTCAGGTCCTGGCCACGCCCGGTGCGCTGGCGCCAAATTTCGGCGATTCCCGCCGCCCCGGCCATGATCGGGATGCTGACACACGCCCCGAGCCGATGCTTGCTCGGGAAAATCGGGTCTTCGCCGATGAAAGTGATGCTGCCGCCGGTGTCCTCGGGGGACAGTCCAAGATCGTGCATCACTGAGCGGAACTCCGCGTCGATGTCGAAGCCTCCAGAACTCTTAGAGGTATTGCTGGTCATGATGTTTCCTTTCAATGTGGCGGGATTATTCGGTTGTGTTTCTTCGATGCCGCGGTTGTAATTCCTTGGCACGAAACGTGTTTTCTTGTGTTGCGACCGGAGAGGCTCAGCGTGAGAACTCGGCTGACCTAGTTCTCGCGCTGGCCTCGGCCCAGGTGCTCGAGGCTTAGACGCGGGCTGCCGCGTACTTCTTCAGCTGGGCTTCGAGCGCCTCCGGCTTGGAGACGAGGCCGACGTCGCCGCCGCCATCACCGCGATCTTCGATGCCGAAATTGGGCACGAAATTGCGAATGCGGCCCTCCCGCACCAACTTCGACGGATAGTGCGGCACCTGCGGTGGCCCATCGCCGGCCGGGTTCGCCGTCCACCCGATGGTGTCGGGATCGGTGCCAGGCCATGCCGGCGGGCGGAGCGCCATCGACGGCGTATGGCTGAATGCAACCGGTGGAGCGAAACGCGTGAAGGTGCCCCACGGGCTGACCTGGTCCACGCCGTGCTCGACGAGGTCCTGCTCGGTGACCGGCGCATAGGGTTCGTCGTCGACCGACCCAACGAGCTCGTTGCCGAACGTAGAACTGCGTGTCAGCGAGGTATCGACGTGCCAGAAACCGCCGTGCTCTTCCCGCTCGGCCAGCGCAGCCACCACCGCGATGGCCAGCAGATAGCCGGTGAGGTGATCATTCATCAGCGCGGGAGTCACGGTCGGAGCCTGCAGCCCCACACCCTCGGAATGCAGGTGCGCGGTGCCGGTGACCGCCTGCGCAATCTGCTCAAATCCCCGGCGAGCGGCCCACGGCGTACCAATGGAGGCGAAGGATTCGGACCCATAAACGAGGTTGGGATTGATTTCCCGCAGCTCCCCATCGCTCAGGCCGAGACGGTCGAGCGCGCCGGGCCGCTGGCTGCTGAGTAACACGTCCGCGTCGGCGAGCAGGTCCACGAAGCGCTTCTTACCGTCGGGACTCTTGATGTCGATGAGCATGGATTTCTTGCCCCAGTTGACGCTCAGCCAGATCGGGGTTACCCAGTCACCGAGGGGCTTACGGACCGCGATGACATCGGCGCCCTGCTCGGCCAACACAAACCCGGCGGTGGGACCGGCAACGACGTTGGTCAGGTCAACCACCCGCACGCCTTCCAGTGGGCGATACTTGGCGTTGCCCAGCACGCGTGTCTTGGTGATGCCCTGCTGGTGGATGTCGAACAACGGCAGCTTGGCCGTCGCTGCGCCCTGGGGGTGGGCCAGCCATTCCTGCTGGGTGCGCACCACGCCCGCCGCTAGGTTGAGCCCACCGGCGACTTCATCCTCGAGCTGCTGCGCGGTGTACTTCTCGATCGCGGCCTGGATTGCCTCCGGGTTGTTCGGGGACCGCAGATGGCCCAGCAGTCCGTTGACCAAGTGTGGGAAAAGCCCAATCGTCCACACGTAGCGCCCGTCCTTCGTGCGATAGGCGCCGTTGTCGGCGCCCATTGGCCAGGTATCGAGCATGACCGAGTAGCCGTTGATGAATTGGGTCTGCAGTTCGTTGAGATGAAACCCAGCCAGCCGACGGTTAAGCGTCATCGTCTGCGTCGGCAAGCCGCGAACGCGGCCGAGATGTTCGACGACCGAGCCAAGCGCGCCCATGACACCAACGGCGTAGTCGTGCAGCTTGATCGGGCTCGGCAGGTACGACGCTCCAGGCTCCACGGTGATCTTCGACGAATCAATCGCGAAGGGAAGTGCGGCCGCGACCGCGTCATAGGCCTTCTTCTGGAAGGGATCGGTGATCATTTTGGTGCTCCTTCTTCTGAGAGATCTTTGCTAGTTGTTCGATCGTGTTTCTTCGATGCCGCGGTTCTGTAATCCCTTGGCAGGAAGCGTGTTTTCCCTAGGACAGGGCGATGTCCTCAAGATTGATGGAGATGATCACCGGCTCGGCCACCTTGCGGCCGTTCTCATCGGTGGGGTGCACGGAGTGATGCGTCGGGAAAACGAAGCCGTCGAAGCTCTGGTGACCCCAGGTGTAGTGCGCCGAGTCATTCTCGGCCGGGCCGAGAATGTCCACGCGGTAGTCATGGCGTCGGATTAGGCCCTGCGGGTCGATGTAGTAGGTCTGCACGCGCGAGTGGGTGGCGATGCGCTCGGGGAAGGTCACCTGCAGGCGGCGCCAGGTCTCGCCGTCCTCCTGCCACGGCTCGAGCTCGACGGTGGCGAAGCCCGGCTCGGCCCAAGTGAACGGCTCGGTGAGGTAGTTCCACATCGCGTAGCCCGCGAAGTACGCCGCGTGCAGCCGGTCCCACGGCGTCTGGAGGGTGTGGCCGCTGAAAGAGGCGCGGGGGTTTGTGCGCTCCTCGACTAGCCGGCCGTCCACGGTCTCGATGGCGACGCGCTCGGGGGTGTAAGTGGCGCGGAGGTCGGGGGCCGCGAACGGCGCCAGGGACGCGGACTGCAGGTTCGGTGTGAGCGTGAGCGTGTAGTGATCGAGGATGCCGGGCTGGCCCTTGAGGCCCCACAGCACACCGCCAGCGGAGACCTTAGCCGTCAGCTGGTCGAGCGAGCGCCAGCGGTCGAGGTCGCCGTGCGCGGTAATGACGGTGTCGAGCAGGTCAGACTTGGGCGTGTCTAATGCTGTGCTGGTCATGATGATGGTTCTCCGTTGTTTAAATGGACCGCAGAACGTGGGGCTCTGTTGTTGTCGATCGTGTCGAGCCGCAGCGGAAGCTGGGTAGACCCGTTGAGGCTGGTAGCGGCGGGGCGACGTTTAGGCTGGACATGTGGGTAAGGCCAACCACCTGGGCGAGTACCTGCGGGCACGGCGCGCGCGGGTGACCCCCGCCGAGGTGGGACTGGTGCCGGGGCCGCGACGGCGACTTGCGGGGTTGCGCCGCGACGAATTGGCCATGTTGGCCGGTATCAGCAGCGAGTACCTACAACGCCTGGAGCAGGGCCGCGACCGACACCCCTCCACCGAAGTCCTCGACTCGATCGCCCGGGCACTGCGCATGGACGCCACAGCGACCGCGCACCTGCATCAGCTCGCTTACCCGACCTCCCGGCCACACCGCGCGCCGCACGAGCATGTTTCGGCTGCGATCGCAGAACTGATCGACGAGTTTCGCGTGCCTGCGGTCGTCGTGAACCGGTATCGAGACGTGCTGGCCGCAAACCTGATCGCCTGCGCGTTGTCACCGGGATATGAAGTGGGACAGAATATCCCGCGTTGGCTTTTCGTAGATCCCGCGGCCAAGCAGCTGTTTCCCGACTGGGACGACGCGGCCGCCGTGACCGTCCGGCTCCTCCGGGAAGGCTCCGCCGATGATCCCGGCGATCCCCAGCTCCTGGCACTCATCAGCGAACTGTCCAGTGCCAGCGAGCGATTCAAGAAGCTGTGGGAACAGGCCGACGTGGGATCCCCCGTAGCGATCGGCCACTTCCGCCATCCAGAGGTAGGGGATCTATACCTCACCCACACCCAGCTCCACCTCGCCCAGGCACCCGGCCAAGACATCTTCACCTGGCACGCACCAGCCAACAGCGCAACGGCACATGCGCTCGACCAGCTACGTGCATCGCTGCCAAACAATTCGGTGCCTCACCGCTGAGAAATGAAATCTGTGCATCTCTGGCGTCCAAGCCGTGATGGATGCGAGCGAACGTGCCGCGATCCGAGCCGAGGGCTACGACCCCGATAACCCCGATGTGGTGGCTGCACTAGACCCGGTGCGCGCCGAGTTGGCTGCAATCGGTAACTAGTCAAGGTTCATCGCGTTTGGCACGGCACGTCCAGCCTGTGAGGCTGCTGTAAACGCCTGACGGCTGTTCGTTTCGACAATCGCGGTTCGCGCCGCCGCGGCCAGGGCTGGGTAGACCCGTTGAGGCTGGTAGCGGCGGGGCGACGTTTAGGCTGGACATGTGGGTAAGGCCAACCACCTGGGCGAGTACCTGCGGGCACGGCGCGCGCGGGTGACCCCCGCCGAGGTGGGACTGGTGCCGGGGCCGCGACGGCGACTTGCGGGGTTGCGCCGCGACGAATTGGCCATGTTGGCCGGTATCAGCAGCGAGTACCTACAACGCCTGGAGCAGGGCCGCGACCGACACCCCTCCACCGAAGTCCTCGACTCGATCGCCCGGGCACTGCGCATGGACGCCACAGCGACCGCGCACCTGCATCAGCTCGCTTACCCGACCTCCCGGCCACACCGCGCGCCGCACGAGCATGTTTCGGCTGCGATCGCGGAACTGATCGACCAGTTCCTAATGCCGGCGGTCGTCGTGAGCCGGTATCAAGATGTGCTGGCGGCAAACCCGATCGCTTGCGCGCTGTTCCCAGGATTTCAAGTGGGACAAAATCTCTCGCGCTGGCGCTTCCTGGATCCCGCGGCCAAGCAGGTCTTTCCCGATTGGGAAGAAGCGACCGCCCTGGCTGTTGGGGGCCTACGGGCACTGTCTGCCGAGGATCCCGACGATCCCCGGCTGCTCGCACTCATCAGCGAACTGTCCAGTGCCAGCGAGCGATTCAAGAAGCTCTGGGAAAACGCCGACGTCGGATACACCAAAGGCATCACCCACTTGCGGCATCCAGAGGTCGGCGATCTCTACCTGACCCGGACGAAGCTTGACCTGCCCAATACCGGTGGCGCACATATCATTACCTACCACTCACCGCCCAACAGCACATCGATGCGCGCACTCGACCAGCTACGCGCATCGCTGCGAAAAAATTCGGAGTCTGACCGTTGACAAACGGGGTCGATCAGGCCAATGCATTCCGCCGACATGGCGTCCACTTCGAATACCTGTGAGTCGGCTCGAGCAGCGGCAACGGCCCGGCTGTGGCGCGTCCGCCCGGCCAATGGGCCGCGTAAGGGAACTTGCTACGACGGGTGGTGGACTTTGCTGGGCTATGTCGAACCATCCCGATGCAGCCCACTTGTTTTCGGCGGCGCAGGCAGATCGCCGGATATGTTGGGGCGCACCGAAGAAAAGACAGCCGCCCAGTTGGCGCTGCGCGGACTGGGTGGCTGGGGGAGAGGGCGAGGGGGTCGGGCGACGGTGCGGGACACGGGATCGCGAGGGATGCGGGCCCCTGGTTCTAAACCAGACCGATCCTGGCGGCCGCCGACTGCACCACCCGTGCGAGAGACAGCGGAAGAGGCGCGGTCTTTCTTTCCGTTGCTACCGCTGATCCCGAAATGGGCGCTGAAGCGGATCGCTGCCGCGCTGTTGGGCTTCGACGGCCAGCCGGTGTCGTGCTCCAACATGGGTGATCTTTCCCCCGATGTCGCGCGACCTGACGGCACCGACGCAGAGTACGTCTACCTGCGCGGCGTGAATCAACAGATGACCAGACGAGAGCATTAACGTGCCAACGGCGAGCTCGTTGTGGTGTCGGGCCGCATCTCGGGCAAGGTGTCCATCGGCGTCGTCGCCTATCAGCCTGGTGGCGAGAATTCGAAACCTGCACTGCGCGACCTGGCGACTAAGACGCTGGCGGAGTTCGAGCTCACCGGCATCATCGACTGACCGTTCGCCATGCGCTTCACAGAGCGGATGTCGTTTCACCGGGTTAGCTGCCGTGTATCCCGGCCCCGACCATGATCACGCCGATCACAGCGAGCAACACCGCAAAATCTCGGCGGGTGCGTGAGGACACCCAGCCCTGCAGCCACGCCACCCATTGACGTGTTCGCTCTGGGGTAAACATGGACAATAGCAGCGGAATGGCAACCACGATGTTGCCCACTACGACAAAGCTGAGCAGCTGTCCGGCCTGAACGATCGGTGCGGCGCCAGACGCGGCGATCAACATCAACAGCGCCATGTAATCGACCGAGGGCACCGCGACACCTAGGCCCATCGCGCCCGACAGCAATGGCGAGTCCGCATGTACCAGGCGTCGGGTGACTGTCGACAGCGTGGTCAACGCTCGGTTCGGAGCTTGCTGCAAGGGCGCCCCAGCCGGATCGACGCCGACCTTTGAGCGGGGTCGAGATTGGCTGATGGCCAGCACCGCGGCGACGAGCAATGCGATGACGCCCATGCCGATCTGGACCTTCGCACCGCTGATGTTGAGCCCGGTGAGAAGGCTGCGGTGAAACACGAACAGCACAAGGAGCCCGACTCCGGTTGTCACCGCGAAGGTCGTGAGCAGAAAGGCCAGCAAATGCACAATCGGTCGAGGCTTGCTGAGCATCAGCGTAATGATGCCGATCCGGGCTGGTTCGAGGTTCACTGCCAAGGCCAGTACCAGCACGGTCACCCACATGCGTGCCGAGTCTACCCACTATCGGATTCAAGCCGAGTCCGACTTGAGGAGTCAAACTCTGCGAGCAGCTACTTCGACGATATCTGCAGCGCTGGTGATGCTCATCGCGGGTTCGGTCATCTCGGTAGCGATCTGCCGTGCACGAGCCAGACATTCAGGAGTGAGGATCGAGCGCAGGGTGGCAGTCAACCTGCCCGGGGTTATGCGCGAAAACCGAAGCGATGCACCGATTTTCAGGCGTTTCACCTGTTGGGCCCAGATGGGCTGGTCTGCGACTGACCACAATATCAGAGTGGGAACCCCGGATCTTATGCCTGCGGCGGTCGTGCCTGCTCCGCCGTGGTGCACGACTGCACGACACAGGGGGAACATAGCGGCGTAGTTCACCGCCTTCACCAACTTGACGTGGTCGGCGTGCGGGATGTCGCTCAGATCCCATGACCCGACACTGATCAACGCCCGCTCGCCCAGTTCGGCGCAGACCGAAGTGATCATGGTGACGATTTCGGCGGGGGACCGGACCGGCGTACTGCCGAATCCGAAATAGATCGGCCGTGTACCGGCGGCGATCCAAGATGCCACTTCCTCGTCCGATTCGGTCACAAACTCACGTGTTATCGAGCCGACGAAAGGCCGCTTGCCGCACCACTCCTCGTTCAATCCCGGGAACAGTCGCCCGTCGTATGCTTGTATCTCGGTCGCGCACTCGACGACTCGCCGAACAGAGTTGATCCTGGTTGTGGGCAGCCCAAGGGCACTTCGTTGTGCATCTTCGGCTTCCTTCTGGGCGCGCCAGAACACCCATTCGGCCACTCCGAAAGCGGGACGGATCAATTGGCGTGGCAAGGCGAACGGGAGGATGTGGCGATTTGGGCGCATCGGGAAGTAATGCAGCGTGACAAGCGCGATGCCGTGGTGTTCCGCGACATTGGCGGCGATCTCTTGGTAGGTGGTACCAGTAAGGATGACGTCGGCGCCATCGGCCAAACCGGCCAACACCGCGCCCATATCTGACCAGCCCCGAGTCATATACTCTCGGCCTTCGCGGACAGTGGTCAGGGGATTCTTCAGTTTCCACCAGTCCTGCGGCGCATTTTCCTGCATTTGTTCGTCGGAGTCCACGCCGTAGGCGACGACCGCCGAAAGGCCGGAAGCCTCAGCGAAGCCGACGAGATTGGGTGGGCACGCAAAGCGCACCTCGTGCCCACGATCGCGAAGGTCCAGCGCTACGGCGAGGCAAGGTTCGACGTCTCCGCGGGTACCGTGGACTGCCACGGCGATTTTCATCCGGCGACCTGCCCCGTTCCGATGTGTTGGTCAGACTGCCGGTGGCGGCGCCGATAAAACCGACCCGTCCGGTTTGAGGAATTCGCCCTATCGCCTAACACGCAGCCATTAGAGCACAGCGTGCGGGTACCCACTCAGGCGGTTCTGTAAGGGGAATTACCTCGGCAATGGTGGCGCTGCCCGTCGATGGTTCACCACTCCTCTGCGTCGCTACCATTACCGTCTACCCCAAGAAGTCCAGAGAATCTGTCGCCGCGTCAGCAAACCGGATCGCGGCATAGTCACCCTTATCAGGAATCGTCCTGCGATCAAGACTGGTTCCCTGGACCGCCCAGGGCAACTTCTTCGATTATTCGGAAAGATTGCGTTCATGACCAGTTCACCAACGCTGGTGCGCTCGATCTACACGGGGTTCTAGGGTGATGGACTATGCGCACGGCGTTCCATGAACAACTGGACTTGCTGACTGAAATGCTCAGCACCATGTGCGGCCTCGCCGGTTCGGCGATGGACCGTGCGACGCAGGCGTTGTTACACGCGGACCTGACGCTGGCCGAACAGGTTATTACCGACCACGACAAGCTTTGCCTTCTGCAGACCAGCATCGAAGAAGCTGCGTTTGCGTTGCTCGCGTTGCAGGCACCTGTCGCCGGCGACCTGCGCATTGTCTTTGGTTCCATCCAGAGCGTGGCCGACGCTGAACGGATGGGCGCTTTGGCATTGCACGTCGCCAAAATCGCTCGCCGCCGCCATCCCGACCATGCCTTGCCCGAGGAGGTCACACGCTACTTCGCCGAGATGGGACGGATTGCCGTAGACCTCGGCAACAGCGCCAAAGACGTTGTGCTCTCGCGTGATCCAAAGCAGGCTGCTCAGATCAGCCGGGATGACGATGCGATGGATCAACTTCACAGGGAGCTGTTCAGCGTGTTGATAGATAAGGAATGGAAACACGGCGTCGTGGCAGCCGTGGATGTCACCCTGCTGAGTCGGTTCTACGAACGTTTCGCGGACCACGCCGTAGAGATAGGGCGTCGCGTTGTCTTTGAGGCGACAGGGGAAGCGGTCGAAGCGTAGAACATGTGACCGGTCACTTCGGCACCTGTCGCGTCCCGGCCCCCAGAGCCACGTTCGCACAAACGACTGGCCCTCACCCTGGGCACCGGATCGTGTTGTACACCAATACGCAAGTCCAAATGCAGCGCATAGCGCGTCTCGGAGAACACGGCGCCGTGAGGTTCTCTAACCCATCGTCCCTGGTGGAGGTGGGCCAGCCTGCACTCCTTCGTGCCCTTTCTCGCTAATCAGCACCGTCACCACGTGGTGACAGTACCGCAGCACCCAGTAGTTGCGCCCCTGCCGGTGAGAGACGGCGCGGTGCGTCTGGCACACCGGACAATGCCTGGTCACAGGGGGTGTGGGTGCTGCGGGAGTGCTCACGGGGTGTGCTCCTAGTTACCTTGCGATGCCCTCATTGCGATGCGACATATAGATTCTGTTGCAACTTTACAAACCGGTCAATTTTTGTGAAGAAGCCGTTACGAGGTATTCGCGCTGCTGGGCTTCACAGGGAGCTGTTCAGCGTCTTGATAGATAAGGAATGGAAGCACGGCGTCGTGGCAGCCGTGGATGTCACCCTGTTGGGTTCAGTGATCGCCCAGAACGTGCCGAAGAATTTCGTGCGCGACGGCCCGAACAAGTGACTCCGACTGTACACCAAACCAGCCATTCGACGTGGTCACAACTCGGCGCTTCGGGACCGCGATACACGGGAAGCGTCCTCACTGAATTCGAGTAGTCGACTACGCAGGCCGCAATGCTGCGGGCGCCATAGAGTTCAGCCCGATAACACCACAATGCCGTTCAGGTGACGACGCACCGGAATAGGCCCCGACCTCGCTGGCCTAGTTGTGAGCGCGATGAGAATGAGCGAGAGGAACATAATCATGCGAATGAGTCGACAGACCCAAACATGTTCCCCAGCAATGGAATTGGTGACGCCGCTCCCCTCCTCAGCGGCCGCTGTTTATCCTCGCGGGCTTTACCGGCAACCTCGATTTCCAGCGGGTTCGGCGTCATGAATCAGCGCAAGGCGTCGCCGGTCGTCGCCATTCTGGGCGGAGGCGTCGCAGGGATGAGCGCAGCACACGAGCTCGCCGAACGCGGGTTCCGCGTCACCGTTTACGAAGCAAACAACACCCAGGGCGGCAAGGCCCGGAGCATCTTCGTACCCGGCACGGCGACCCCGGGTCGGCGCGGCCTACCCGGTGAGCACGGCTTCCGGTTCTTCCCTTCGTTCTATCGGCACTTGCCGGACACGATGAGGCGCATCCCATTTGGGCAAAATCCGAACGGTGTGTTCGACAATCTCGTCGGCACCGATCGCACGCGTGTCTTGAAGACCGACGGCCAGGGGTTCGACATGGTCACGCACTTCCCCCGGTCACTCGACGATATCCGCGCGATGCATCCGAACGCGTGGTACGGAAAGATGGGTATCCCGATCGAGGACACGCGTGAGTTCTTGCGATGCGCCTTGCAGTTCATGACGAGCTGCAAAGAGCGACGCCTCGCGGAATACGAGGACGTTACGTATTGGGACTTTCTCGGGTGCGATCAGAGGCACCCGAACTTTCAGCTCTATTTCGGTGAGGTCGCCGTGCAAGCGCTCGTGGCGATGCAACCGCGTGTCGCGAGTGCCCGGACGACGGTGAGCGTCGGGCTGCAGCTTTGGATCGACCACATGAAGCGGGGCACACGCGTCGCCCGCGTGCTCAACGGCCCGACGCACGACGCATGGCTCGACCCGTGGCTGCAGTACCTCTTCGAGCGTGGCGTCGACTTTCGCTTCGATTCTCGAGCAGTGAAACTGGACTGCGAAAGCGGTCTGATCACTGGTGCGCGTCTCGCGAATGGCGGTGTCGTACACGCCGACTATTACGTCGCCGCCGTGCCAGCCGAGCGCATGACGCTGCTTGTCGACGAGAACATCGCTGCGGCCGATCCCGCGCTCTCGAAGATCGCGCGGCTCACCACCGAGTGGATGACCGGCGCACAACTCTTCATGCGGCTCGACGTACCCCTCGCTCCGGGCCACGTCATCTTCTTGCATGCGCCGTGGGCACTCACGTGCGTTTCGCATCCGCAATATTGGGCGCCGGGAACGATGCGCTCGTTCGGCGACGGCCGCGCCGAAGGCCTTCTCTCCATTTGCCTCTCGGATTGGTCCAAGCCTGGGACGTTCGTGAAAAAGCCCGCGCGCGCGTGCACGGTGGACGAGATCCGCCACGAGATCTGGGAGCAGGTCAAAGCGCACGTCGCTGCTTCAGGGCAGCGCGCGCTCGCCGATGACGACCTGCTCCACTTCTATCTTGCGGACAGCGTGACGCCTGACGAGGATGGCCGCCTCACGAATCAAGAGCCGCTCCTGGTCAACACGGTGGGTTCGTGGTGGAATCGCCCCGAGGCGACCACCCGTATCTCCAATCTGATGCTCGCCGCTGACTACGTGCGAACGCACACCGACATCGCGACCATGGAGGGCGCGAACGAAGCGGCACGTCGCGCGGTGAATGCGATCATCCAAGATTCGGGGAGCACTGCCGCGCCGTGCGCAATCTGGCCACTCAACGAGCCGGGTATCTTCGCGCCGCAGCGAAAGTTCGACGAGCTCTGCTTCCGTCGCGGCCTTCCGCACATCCTCACGCCGATGCTCGGCTCTACGCCGGGCGTGAAGAAACCAACGCCACCAGTCGCGACCATGCCATCGAACGCAGGCCCCGCGCACGACGGCGAGCTGGAGGTGGACGTTCTCGTGATCGGCGCCGGCCCCGCGGGCGCGTCGACGGCCCTCAACCTCCTGCGCAAGGACGCGTCGTGGGCGAATCGGATCGTTATGGTTGATCGCGCAGAGCTTCCGCGCCACAAGTTGTGCGGAGGCGCGGTCACGCACCTCGGGGCGAAAGTTCTCACGCGGATGGGCCTGTCCTTCGATGTACCGCACGTTCCCGTGCGCGAAGTGCGGGTCGTATACGGCGGAGAAGCATGCACATTTCGCGGCAATCCGGTGTTGCGTATCTCGAGGCGTGAGGTCTTCGATCATTGGCTTGTGAAGAAAGCCGAGGACGCTGGCGTGCGCGTCAGGCAGGGAGAGAAGGTCACGGCACTCGTTCAACATCGCGACTATGTGCACGTGACGACTGATCGCGGTGCATTTCGCGCGCGGGTGGTGGTGGCTGCCGATGGATCGAAGAGCACCGTGCGTCGGCTTCTCGGCTTGCGCGATGCCAACCATGTCGCACGTCTGCTCGAGGTGCTCACGCCCGAGCCAGAGGGCACACCCGAGTTTCGCGACGGTGTCGCCGTCTTCGAGTTCGGTCGCGTTACAACGGGGCTGGCTGGTTATTACTGGGACTTTCCGAGCATGATCGCCGGCCAGCCGGTCATGAATCGTGGTGTCTACGATGGCCTTTCGCGAAAGCAACTGGAGGGCGCTGCGCTTCGCGCATCGCTCTCATCGTCGCTAGAGTCGCGTGGCCTCGATCTTGAGGAGCTCGAACTGAAGGGCCATCCGATTCGCACATTCAATCCCGGCGGCCCGCTTTCCGTGCAGCGCGTCCTCCTCGCCGGCGATGCTGCGGGAGTCGATCCGCTTTATGGCGAAGGCATCTCATTTGCGCTCGGCTATGGCGAAGCAGCCGCCGACGCAATTCATGCAGCGTTCGAGCGCGGGCAGTTCGACTTCAAGGATTATGCGCGCCTTGTGCGGCGTCACCCGCTGCTTGGTCAACTGCCGGTGCGCGCGCAAGTCGCAAAACTCGGCAAGCACGTGAAGGATCCGCGCGCGATCGCGTTTCTATGGAAGGTGGGCGCTCACGCCCTGAAGCAGACACGTTGGAACGACGGCGATTTCAACCCAGCGGCGGCAGACCATTGGCTGTTGCGCGCCTGAGGAGCTGGCACTCGATCACAGATTCTCGAGCGACAAGCAGGGTTGTCCGTGACGGTGGTATGCGTCGGACGTATCAGCGCAAGTCGCTAGCGTAGGCAAGGAACGCAGACTCTGGGTAGCCCTACGGAGGATCTTTGAAACGCCCTGGTTTCCCCGGAGGCTCGTGCTATTGGATTTCGACCAGGGGTTGGTCGTTCCGTTGGGCATCGTAGAACGCGGCTTCGTACTCG
>NZ_JARXVD010000037.1 GCF_029892685.1 Mycobacterium sp. OTB74
ACAACTCCCGCCGCGTTGCCCTCGAATGTCGGTAACCACTTGGCACGACAACCTCCCAAATCAACGGATGTTGTCTTGACCGTATGAATATGCCGTGGATTTTTGGCTATCTGGTGCATGTTGGGCGCGCTGGATCAGCGCAGGCGCAACCCGCGCGGTGTACGGGAGAACCCGGCATCGGCCAATGCTTGATGCACCGGGGATCTGGTGGTATCCGGCGTGAGTACCGATACGCCGTTGATCTTTTCGATAAGCAGCGACTGCAACCGGCCCGCGCTCACCAGGTCCGTCAAGGCACCGGCGGCCGCCCGATGCTGTTCCGTACTGGCGTCAAATGCCAACAAGGATTTACCGCCGCGTTCCAGGAACCACACCAACTCGCCGTCAACGAGAGCAACCAATGCGCCTGCTTTGCGCCCTGGACGATGCCCGGTATCGGCGACTTCCGGCCAGGGCAGGGTGACGCCGTATGGATTCGCCGGGTCGGTGGCGGCCAGTACCACGGCCGCATAGTCTGGGTTGTGCGGATCGATGTTGTCCAGATAACTGCGTAGCCGGTCGACGGTCGAGGCCACCGCAAACTGTGCTCCGCCAAGGGATTCCACGAAGTATCCGCGTTGACAGCGGCCAGCCTCTTCGAAGGCAGTCAACACCTTGTACAAGGTCGCGAATCCGCCCGGGAGCCCGTCGGCTGCACCGCGGGTGACCACGCCGTACCGGTTCAGCAGCAGCTCGGCCTGGAAATGCGCGCGCACCGTCGACTCAGGTTCTGCCGGTGGCAGCGCCGACCAGCGGCCGGCGACGATTGGGTCGACCGTGCGGGCCTGCGGGCGAGCCACGCTGTAGCGGCTGAGCCGAGGCGGCCGCTGTCGCTGACGGTGTGCGCCGCCGGGCTTCCGGCCCGCGTTTCCGAGGACCGCCCGAACCGGTGCGAAAGTGTCGCCGGTGACCCAACCGGCCCAGATCAGTTCCCACAGAGCCTGTTTGGCGTCAGCGTTGTCCTCGGGCGCCAATTGTCGGAAGAAGTAGGCGCCGCCATTAGCGAGAGTGTCGAGTAGCTCGCGGTGGGTGTCGGTGAATTCGATCTCGGTTCCTGGAGCCAGCGATAGCGGCGCGGTATCGGCCCGGTGGAACATCACCCAGCCGTCGCTGCCGGCGATCTGACCCGCGCCGGACCATATGACCTCGCCGGAGGCCAGCAGTTCGTCGAGCATCGCGGGCTGGTAGTCCGACACCCGCTGGCCGAACACGAGTGGTTCAACCGCCGAGGCCGGGATCGTTACGCCGGCAAGCTGTTCGATGACTGCGGCCAGGCCGTCGACCCCCCGGGCATCACCGACTTGCTGCCAGGCGGGCAGGAAGCGGGCGTACGCCGCAGTGCTGACGGGCTCGATCTGGGCCCGCAGCGCGGCCAGCGAGCGACGGCGCAGAATCTTGAGCACGGTGGCGTCGCACCATTGTTCGGTATCTGGGATGTCGGTGAACTCACCGCGAATCAGTTTGCCGTCCAATACCATCCGGCTCAGTATGTCGGCGGTGACGCGGTGGCCCAGCCCGAACCGCGATGCTGCCTGGGTCGTGGTGAACGGCCCGTTGGTTCGTGCGTAGCGGCCGAGCAACTCACCCAGCGGATCGGTCACTGTGGCGGTGAAACTTGCCGGTACGCCAATGGGTACGGCGACGCCGAGCCCATCGCGCAGCAGTCCCATGTCTTCGACCCCGGCCCACCAACTGTGGCCTGCGAAGGTGACTGGTACGGCCCGCCTTGCCGCATGCAGTGTTTCACACCAGGCACCGACATCTGTTGCGGTGGAACGTTGTTGGAGCTCGTCGGTGGTCAGCGGGCCAAGGAGTCGCAGCAGGTCGGCGATACCCTCGGCGTCGCGGGCGGCGCGTTCCTCGGTCAGATGCTGCAACTGTCGAATGGTCGCCGTGATGACGTCGGGTTCGAGCAGTTCCCGGAGTTCGACCCGGCCGAGCAGTTCGGCCAGCAAGGTGGGGTCCAAAGACAGTGCGGCGGCGCGGCGTTCGGCGAGTGGGCTGTCGCCTTCGTACATGAATGCGCCGACGTACCCGAACATCAGCGACGCCGCGAATGGCGATGGGGTGGCGGTCTGCACATCGAGCACCCGGACGCGGCGCTGCGCGATACGTCGCATCAGGTCAGTGAGCATGGGGACGTCGTAGACGTCTTGCAGGCACTCGCGTACGGTTTCCAGCACGATCGGGAAATCGGGGTATTTGCGGGCGATATCGAGCAGTTGGGCGGCGCGTTGGCGCTGATGCCACAGTGGTGACCGCTTGCCGGGGTGGCGTCGGGGCAGCAGCAGGGCCCGGGCCGCGCATTCACGGAACCGGGACGCGAACAGTGCCGACCCGCCTACCTCACTGGTGACGATCTGTTCGATCTCATCTGAATCGAAGACGAAAAGTTCACCCCCGGGCGGGTTTTCACCGGTATCGGGTAGACGTAGCACGATGCCGTCATCGGAAGCGGTCGGCTTCTCGTCGATGCCGAAACGCTCCATGACGCGGTGACCCACCGCCAGTGCCAGTGGCCCGTGCAGCCGCAGCCCATAAGGGGAGTGCAGCACGATGCGCCAGTCGCCGAGTTCGTCACGGAAGCGTTCCACCACCAAGGTGGTATCCGTGGGGACGGTGCCGGTGGCCTGGCGCTGCTCGTCGAGCAACTGCCACAAGTTGTCAGTGGCGTAGTCGTTGAAACCCATTGTCTTGCAATGTTCGTCGAACTCGGCGCGGGCCAGCCCGGCGAGCTTGCCGGTGAACGCGCCGATTGCCGCACCGAGCTCGGCGGGGCGGCCCACCGCGTCGCCACGCCAGAACGGCAGCCGCGCGGGTTCGCCGGGCGCGGGGAGAACCAGCACTCGGTCGTGGGTTATTTCGGTGATCCGCCAACTGGTGGCGCCCAGGGAGATGACGTCGCCGGGCCGCGACTCGTACACCATCTCTTCATCGAGTTCGCCTACCCGCGAAGGCGTTTCGTCGCCGGTGGCCAGATACACGGTGAACATGCCACGGTCCGGGATGGCGCCGCCAGACGTGACGGCCAGCCGTTGTGCGCCAGGGCGGCCGGTCAGGGTTCCGGTGTCGCGGTCGTAGACCAGCCGGGGTCGTAGCTCGGCGAATTCGGTCGACGGGTACTTGCCGGCCAGCAGGTCCAGAGTCGCCTCGAAGGCGCTGCGCGGCAGGGCGGCGAACGGTGCACTGCGGCGGACCGCGTCGAACCACCGGTCGGCATCGAGCGGCTCCAGCGCTGCCGCGGCGACGGTGTGTTGGGCGAGTACGTCGAGCGGATTGGCCGGTACCTGTAGGGTTTCGATCTCGCCGGCGCGCATGCGCTGCACGGTGACCGCGCAGTCGATCAGATCGGTGCGGTGTTTCGGCAGCAGCACACCCTCGGAGATTTCACCGACTTGATGGCCGGCTCGGCCAATGCGCTGCAGCCCGCTGGCCACCGATGGCGGCGCCTCCACCTGGATGACCAGATCGACCGCGCCCATGTCGATGCCGAGCTCCAGGCTCGAGGTGGCGACCACAGCTTTGAGCCGACCGCTCTTGAGGTCGTCCTCGACCTCGGCGCGGGCCTCCTTGCTGACCGAGCCGTGGTGAGCTCGGGCGAGGAGCGGGGGAGCGCCGAACGTCTGCCCACTGCCCATGATGTGGGCCGGTGCACCACCACCGACCTGCGGATTGAGTTCGTTGGGCAGCTCGAGGCCGCAGCGGGCCGCATGAATTTCATTGAGCCGGGCTGTCAGCCGCTCGGCCAGGCGCCGGGAGTTGGCGAACACCAGTGACGAGCGATGCGACTCGATGAGATCGACGATGCGTTCTTCGACGTCGGGCCAGATCGAATTGCCGTCCAGGTTGGCCATGTCCGGCACTGGGACCTCGACAGTGAGGTCGAAGGTCTTGACGGCCGGCGGTTTGACGATGGTGGTGGGGGTGGCACCGGACAGGAATCTGGCCACCTCTTCAGGTGGCTTGACCGTCGCGGACAGGCCGATGCGTTGGGCGGGCTCTTTGAGGAGCTGGTCCAGCCGCTCGAGTGACAGTGCCAGGTGCGCGCCGCGTTTGGTGGCCGCGACAGCGTGGACTTCGTCGACGATGACGGTCTGCACGGTGGCCAGCGTTTCCCGGGCTGCGGAGGTCAGCATGAGGAACAGCGACTCGGGTGTGGTGATCAGAATGTCCGGCGGTTTGGTGATCAGCTGGCGGCGTTGCTGCGTTGTGGTGTCGCCGGAGCGGACACCGACGTTGATGTTTGGGGCCTGCCGGCCGAGGCGCTCGGCAACGCGGGTGATGCCGATCAGTGGGGTCGACAGGTTGCGTTCGACGTCGACGGCGAGGGCCTTGAGCGGAGAGACATAGAGGACTTTGGTGCCCTGCCGGGGCGAGCGGAGCGACGGGATGGATTTGGTGGAGCCTTCGGTGTGCTCGTTAGCCAGGCGGTCGATGGCCCACAAGAACGCCGCGAGCGTCTTACCCGACCCGGTCGGGGCGATGACCAGGGTGTTGTTGCCGTCTGCGATGGCCTCCCAGGCCTGCGATTGGGCCGGCGTAGGCGTGGTGAAGGTAGCCGCAAACCACTCCCGGGTCAGGTCACTGAACCGGGCCAGCGGATCGGATACGGCCACCCATCCATACTGCCCTGAGGGTGCGACAAGTCCGGGCGGAGTTGCTGGCACTTCCCGAAATGGACGAAATGGCCGTTGGAAGGCCTCCAAAAGCGACCATTTCGTCAATCTGAGCTAGGGCTGTGGCAGCGGTGATTTGGGCGCGTTCCGCATGGCTGACAGAGAGGGAGCGCGCCGAAATCCCTGGTCAGAGGGTGCGCTGGTAGCGCTGCATGCCGGCGATCCATCGTTGATAGTCGGCGCCTTTGTGCCGGTACATCTCTAGCACCTCAGGGTGCGGCAGCACCAGGAAGGTTCCCTGCTCGATGGCCCGCACGGTGACCGCGGCGACGTCGTCGGGGCCGATCACATTGCCGGCGTTGGTCACAGCATGACCGGCCACGCGGATCGCCTGATCGGGGGAGTCCATCATGCCGCGCAGCAGGGGAGTGTCAACCCCCATCGGGCACACGCAGCTGACGCCGATTCCCTTGTCTCCGTGCGTGATGGCCAGCCATTCTGCGAACCCGACCGCGGCGTGCTTGGTGACGCTGTATCCGGCTGCCCCGAGCTGGGTGAGCAGACCGGCCGCCGAGGCCACCGCGACGAAATATCCACCGCCCCGCTCAATCCATTCCGGGACAAGAGCTTTCGCCGCCCTGATGTGACCGCGAACATTGATGTCGATGATGCGGTCCCAGACCTCTTCGTCGTCACCGAGTCCGGATTGACCGGTGATCCCGGCGTTGGCGACGTAGATGTCCACCGAACCGTAGTGCTTGGCAGCGTCAATCAGCGCGCCTATGCCGTCAGCCGATGAGGCATCCGCACCGACGCCGACGCCGCCGAACTGCGCCGCCGTTGCCGCGGCGGCATCGGCGTTGATATCACCGGCCACCACCGACGCGCCCGCCGCGGCCAGCGCCGTGGCGATGGACCGTCCGATACCTGAACCCGCTCCGGTGACCACTGCCACCGCGCCGTCGATCTTCACGACAACCTGTCTACCGCATCAATTGTGCGCGCAATTCTCTCTTGAGCACCTTGCCGTAGCTGTTCTTTGGCAGCTGATCGACGAATTCATACCGCTTCGGCCGCTTGAAGCGTGCAATGCGTTGCAGCAGGTGATCATCCAGTTCGTCTGTGGTCGCCTGGCCGACGACGAAGGCCACCACCACCTCGCCCCACTCCGGATCCGGCGCGCCCACTACGCACGCCTCCGCCACGCCGGGGTGGTTCATCAGCGCTTCCTCGACTTCACGTGGATAAATATTGCTGCCACCGCTGATCACCACGTCCTTGGAGCGGTCGCGCAGCGTTAGATAGCCCGCACAATCGAACGAGCCCATGTCACCGGTGTACAGCCAGCCGTCGCGCAGCGCGTCGGCACTTGCGGCGGGGTTGTTCCAGTAGCCCGACATCACCGCATCACCGCGGCAGACGATTTCACCGATCTCGTCAGTGTCGCAATGAGAGCCGTCGGGACGCAGCACCGCCACCTGCATGCCGGACCTGGTGATCCCGACTGAGCCCAGCACCGCATCGGACGCCTCGGCATGGCCGGCGGCGGACAGTCCGGTGATGGTCATCGGAGACTCGCCTTGCCCGTAGATCTGCGCGAAGACCCCACCGAAGGCCTTGGTGGCCTGCTTGAGATCCTCGACATACATCGGGCCGCCGCCGTAGACGATGGTGCGCAGGTTCGGCGGCTTGGTGCGTCCGGTGCGGACCAGCCGCGTGATCATGGTGGGTGCGAGAAAGCTTGAGCTGCATGGATGTAACGCGCACAGGTCCAGGAACTCGTCGGGGTCGAAGGCAGCGGAGGCGGGTACTACCTGACGCGCGCCACGCATCACGTAGGGCAGGATGTACAGCCCCGACCCGTGCGACATCGGAGCCGCGTGCACCAGGCTGGAATTCTCGTCCGGGGCATCGATATCGGCCAGGTGCGACACCGCCATCGCGGTCAGATTCCGGTGACTGAGCATGGCGCCCTTGGATCTGCCGGTGGTGCCACTGGTGTAGAACAACCAGGCCAGGGTGGCGGGGTCAGGATCGGCCGGCGCGGCGGGGCCGGTGCTCAGCCGGTGTGAATATTGCTCGCTGCCAATGACTTCCGCTGGGACGCCGAGGCCGCCGGCGATCTTGGGGGAGGCGAACACGAGGGCGGCCCCGGAGTCCTCGATGATCTGCTGCATCTCCAGCGCGTGCAGCTTGTAGTTGATCGGTACCACCACGCATTCGGCGGCCCAGGTTGCAAACATCAATTCAATGATCTCAGGCCGGTTTTCGCACGCGATGGCGATCCGTGAACCGGCCGGATGGGTGCTGCGAATCGACGCCGCGAGTCGCAGTGCGCGGTCCCGCAACTCGAACCAGGTGTGCAGTTGCTGCTCGCCGAGGAATACCGCCCCGCGTCCGCCGAACCGTGCCGCTGTGGTGTCCAGAATACCGAAAAGGCTCACCGCTCAACCCATTCCGTTGACAGAGCGTGCTCGGACAGGTACTTGGTGGAACTCCAGCCACCGTCCACGACGATGGTCTGGCCATTGATGAAGCTGCCGCCGTCGGAGCACAGGAACGCCACCGTGGCCGCGATGTCGTCGACGGTGCCCAGGCGGGTGTGCGGCGTCATCTCGGTGTTGATCTTGCGGAAGCGTTCGTCATCGAGCCGCTGGGCCACCATGGGAGTCTGGGTGACGCCCGGCGCCACCGCATTGCATCGGATGCCCTGCGCGCCGTACTGACAGGCGATATGCGTGGTCAACGCGGTGAGTCCGCCCTTGGCTGCCGAGTATGCGCCGCCCCGCAGTCCACCGATGACCGCGAAAGTGGAGGTGACGTTGATGATGGCTGATCCGGGACCCATGTGCACGATGGCTTCGCGGGCCAACCGGAACGGTGCGCGCAGCATCAAACCCAGGAAGGCGTCGAGGGCTTCGTCGTCGGTCTCGTGCAACGGTTTTGGGCTGCCGACGCCGGCGTTGTTGATCAGGAAGTCGATCCGGCCCCACCTGGCCAGAGCGTCATCGACGATGCGGCGTGGGGCGTCATCGTCGGTCAGGTCGACGGCCAAGGTGGCGATCTGGTCATCTTCGAGGTCGGCCAGGCGGGCTTCATCCCGGCCGATACCCAGCACTCGCATACCCTCGGCGGCAAGGCGTTTGGCGCAGGCCAAGCCGATACCACTGCTCGCGCCGGTCACTATTACTACTGGTGCTGCTGGCATGCTGCCAACTCCATTCGGATCCGGTGCTTGAGCACCTTGCCGGCATCGTTCTTCGGCAGGCTGTCCCAAATCTGAACCTGTTCGGGCATTTTGAACTTGGCGACACCACGTTCGGTCAGGTAGTCGCCGAGCGCGGCGACCGTCAGCGGGGCCTGGGAGACCAACACCGCCACCGCGCGTTCGCCGGTGCGTTCATCGGGGATGCCGACGATGGCGACCTCGGCGATGTCGGGATGCCCGGCCAGGACGTCCTCGATCTCCTTGGGCGAAATGTTTTCGCCGTTGCGGATGATCAGGTCCTTGGCGCGGCCGGTGACCACCAGGTACCCATCGTCGGTCCACCGACCGAGGTCTCCGGTGCAGAAGTATCCGTCGGCGTCGAAGGTGCCGGCGGTGTTGTCTTCGGGGTGCAGATAGCCAAGAAGCATTTGCGGGCCCCGCGCCCGGATCTCGCCGTCGACGAGTTTGATGTCGGCGATGCCGGGACGGCCATCGGTGTCGGCGGCACGGTCCGGATGGTGAGGCGCACCGACGGTGGTGACCGGAACTTCGGTGGACCCGTATACCCGGGTCACCATCGCATTGTCGAAATATGATGTGGCGCTGTGGATCAACTGTGGGGAGACCGACGCTCCGCCGCAGATGAAGACCTTCAGGTCGGGCAGGTGAGTGCCGGCTTCTTCGGCTGCGGCAAGCAGGTTCACCAGAAACGGCGTGGCTCCGGCCATGTGGGTGCAGTGATGCCGTGTCATCAGGGTGACGGCTTCGGCTGCATCCCAGCGATCCATCAACAGCGCGGTGGTCCCGAGCAACAGTGGACACTCGAATGCGTAGATGGACCCACCGATGTGAGCGATCGGCGAGGGCACCAGGAACGTATCGCCGCGGTCGATGCTCCAGTACTC
This sequence comes from Mycobacterium sp. OTB74, assembly GCF_029892685.1. Classification (GTDB taxonomy): domain Bacteria; phylum Actinomycetota; class Actinomycetes; order Mycobacteriales; family Mycobacteriaceae; genus Mycobacterium. The sequence goes on from NZ_JARXVD010000037.1 coordinate 8,769, forward strand.
GTGTAGCTGTGCAATGAGCGCGCCGAGCGAACGATGGCTGTGCAGAACCCCTTTCGGCGCACCGGTGGTGCCCGAGGTGTACAGGATCATCCGGACCGCGTTGGGGTCCAGAGTCGGCAGCGGCAACCGGGTGGTCGGCGGCTCGGGCAAGGGTTGCTCGCCACGGACCACCACGACGTCCGGCGGGCTGGGCAAGTGCGCGCACACCGAGGTCAACATGGCCGGGTAATCGTGGCCCCGGAAGTTGTCGGGAATGAAGATCATCCGGCTGTCGCAGTCGGCCAGGATGTAGCGCAAGTCATGCTCGCGCAGCGACGGCAGGATCGGGTTGACAACCATGCCGGCCAGGGTGGCGCCGAGATATATCACCGCGGCCTCATGCCAATTGGGCAACATGAACGACAACACGCTGCCTACGGGCATCCGGCTCATCAGCACCTGGGCCAGCTCGCCGGCTCGCTGCTGCAGTGTGCGGCAATCCAATTGGACGCCGCCGTCGACGATCAACACCCGATCCGGCGTGCGGGTCGCGGCGTCGGCAAGGGCGTCGGCCAACGTTGTAGTAGTCAGGTCTTCACCCGCCGCATGGTCATGGCGTGCTGGAAGCGTGCGGCCGGATGGGTGTTGATGGTGACTTGCGCGATCTCACCGTCCGACGTGCTGTAGGTGCGCCGAACCTCAAGGGCGGGTCCGCCTTCGTCGATCTGCAGGGTTTCTGCAAGCTCGGTGCTAGCCAGTGCTGCCGAGATCACCTGGTGCACTTCGACGATGTTGACGCCGAACAGATCCTCGATCAGGGGGAAGATGGGCCCGCTGTGCCGCGGCAGCATGCGGCCGACCGCGGCGAATGACCGGTTGATGAAATATTCGGTGCGGCACACTGCGAGTTCAGTGTGATCGCTGAGCCGCACCCCGCTGACCGCCAGCCACTGGGTTCCGAGCGGCAGACCGACGCGATCGGCCAGTGGCCTGTCGATGGTGACCATCGACGTCGACTCGATCTGCAGAGCGGCCCCGGCGGCCCAGGCCAGCAGGTCATTGATCGACATCACGTCCTGGGCATAGGAATTCGACGTCGGGCGGGGTACGACCAGAGTGCCGGTGCGCGGTTTGGACGACACCAGGTTGTCATCGCGCAGTCGGCGCAACGCCTCGCGGACGGTGTACCGACTCACCGAAAATCGCTCGCACAGTTCATGTTCGGTAGGTAGCTGGGAGCCAACCGGGTAGACGCCGTCGACGATCTCCTTGCGCAGCGTGCGAGCGACCTGTAGGTAGCGATGGTCGGTGGGCTCGGACATGATCAGTTAGAGACTCGGGCCGGAAGTCGGGCGCAATGCCAGGATGCTGCCGTCGCCGTCCGCAGAGACGTAGAGCGTGCCGTCTGGCCCACCGGTGATGCCGGCGAACGGACCCTGCGGACCGGAGAACGGGGGCATGCCCTGCAACGGTTTTGGCGATACTCCCGGCGCCGAACCGAGCGGTAGACCGGACGCCAGCACCTGTCGTGCGCCGGTGGTCAGATCGACCGACAGCACCTCTTTGGCGCCGGCATCGACGATGTACAGCAGCCCGTCGCGGACCAGCAGCCCGTGCGGCTTGACCAGATCATCGACCACCACGGCGCCGTCGGTGCCCACCACCCGGCCGGCCTCGGAGGTTGGATTGTCGGCACCGCCGACGCTGATTAGCGGGCCATTGGGACCCATCACCACATCGACCGGTTGATCGAGACCGGACGTCACCACCTCGGTGCTGGTTCCTACCGAAAGCAGTCGTCCGGTGCCCTGCTCGACAACCAGAATCCGATCACCATCCAGTACGACACCGTAAAGCTGATCCAAACCGTCTGCCAGGTAATCGGTTTCACCCAGGGCAGGCCGGTAGCGCGCCACTTGCCCGCCCGAAGTGGCGACCACGAACTCACCCGGGCCGGCGGCAGTCACGCCCCGCACGAAGCCGGGGTAGCCCGGCGTGAACAGCATCGCGACGGTCTCCAGCGTGCCGTCGGCACCCAGTGCATAGAAGTAGGTGCCATCTGCGATGTAGAGCCTGCCGTCTGCGCCGACAGTCAGGTCCAACGGCCAGTTCAGCCCGCCGGGGAGTAGATCTCGGATCTGGCCGTCGGCGAGCACCTCGGTGATGGACCCGGTGAAGTTGGATACGAACAGTCGACCGTCGACCAGCGTGCAGTTGTCCAAACCGGGATTGAGCTTGGCCAGCACGGTCTGAGCGCCGGTACGTGGGTCGATGCGCAGTACCTGCCCGCTGTGCACCTGGGTCGATACGATGAACCCGTCGGCGTCGAACTTGACCGAGTCGGGAACGCCGAGATCACCTGCGACGACCTGGGTTTCGCCGCCTTCAGGGTCGATCCGCCAAATCTGGTTGGCACCCATCACCGGGAAATAGAGCATCCCGTCGGGTCCGACTTCCATGGCATTGGGTGAGGGCAGATTCTCGGCGATCAATCGGGGTGCCCCGCCGGCCAGATCCAGCTCGAAAAGTCGTCCACCCTCGCGGCATTCGTTGACGAACAGCCGGCCCTGGTGCACGGTGATGCCGTTGGCCGACGGCATGTCGTCGCGCAGCACCCGGCAACGCCCGCTGGTATCGCGCGCGCTGACTCGCCCGTCCATCACCTCCGTGGCATACAGCGTGCCGTCGGGGCCGAACGCGATGTCGTCGGGCGCAATGATGTCGCCGCCCTTGGCGCTGATGGTCTCCAGGTCCCCGGTGTTCACATCCAGGGCGCTGATGGTGCTGCCGGTGACCTGGGCGATGTAGATACGCCCGTCCGCACCGGTGCGCAGACCGTTGGCGCCGTACAGCCGGCTGGGTGGGGTGATCCGGTCTACCCGCCAGCCGTCGACGGCTTGTGGTGCAGCTGGGTAACGAGTGGTCGATCCGCTGTTCACGGGTCGGACGATAGCAAGGCTTGTTGGTCCAGACAATAGCCGTCCACAAGGATGAAATTGTCTCTTGACGCAGGCCATGGCCATGGAGAATATTGTTCTCCGATGAGTGCATTGTCATTTCTGGTCCGTACAAATAGAGGTTGCAGGTAGTGGCCACCGACCTGCTGAACCTTGGCGACCGGGTTGTGGTGGTATCCGGAGCCGCCGGCGGCGGCATCGGTACCTCGGTGACCAGGTTGCTGGCCCAGGCGGGTGCCACTGTGGTTGCCGTGAGCCGTTCGCAGGACAACTTGGATAGCCACATCGGGCCGCTTGTTGCGCAGGGTTTGCCGGTGGTGCCGGTAGCCGCAGATGCGTCGACCGATTCCGGTATCGCGACCGCCATCGCCGCGGCGCGCGAGGCGGGTCCGCTGCACGGTCTGGTCAACGTCGCCGGAGGTGCCGAGCCGGCTACCTGGATGCCCTCCACCCGGGTGAGCCGGGACGACTGGCGCAATCTGTTTCTCCAGAACCTGGAGACCATGTTCTTCATGAGCCAGGCGGTGGCTGTCGAGCTGCAGGCGCAGGGACGACCGGGCTCTATTGTGTCCGTCTCGTCGATCAGCGGTATGAACACCGCCCCGCTGCATATCGGGTACGGCACCGCCAAGGCTGCGATGGTGGCGGCCACCCGGACCATGGCCGTCGAACTGGCACAGTCCGGAATCCGGGTCAATGCCGTTGCACCCGGTGTCACGGCAACCCCGGCATCGCTGACCTACACAGATCACGACGAGGAGCGGGACCGCAAGGCCATCGCGATGGGACGACGCGGCACCCCTGACGAGATCGCCGGTGCCATCGCATTCCTACTGTCCGACCTGTCGACCTACGTGACCGGTCAGACCCTGCTGGTCGATGGTGGCTTGAACCTGAGGTGGACGCACCTCGACGCCGACAACACGTCATTGTTCTTGAAGGACCAGGATTTTCGGGAGGCGATCAAGCAATGGTGAACAGCGAAGAACTGTCCGGCCCCACCACCATCCCGGTGGAGGCCTATACGTCACCGGAGTATGCCCGCGCTGAGCGGGATCGCCTGTGGCGCAAGGTCTGGCAGCAGGTCGGCCGGGTCGAGGAAATCCCCGAGGTCGGCAGCTACCTGACCTACGACATCCTCGACGACTCGATTCTGATCGTCCGTACCGGACCGAACGAGTTTGCCGCCCATCACAACGTCTGCATGCACCGCGGTCGGCGGTTGGTGGACACTCCCAGCGGCGCGAAGAATGCCTGCGACCGCACCCGCAAGTCGTTTGTCTGCGGATTCCACGGCTGGACGTACGGTTTGGATGGCGGCTGCACCCACATCCGCGAGCAGGACGACTGGCAGGGCGTTCTGACCGCGGAGAACACCAGGCTGGCGCCGGTGCGGGTGGACACCTGGGGTGGCTGGTTGTGGATCAACATGGACCCGGACTGCGAACCGCTGGCCGACTTCCTGTACCCGGCCGCCAAGATCCTCGACCCGTTCGGCCTGGAAAACATGCGCTACAAGTGGCGCAAGTGGTTGCACTTCGACTGCAACTGGAAGGTCGCCTTGGAGGCCTTCAACGAGACCTACCACGTGTTCACCACCCACCCCGAGTTCAACAAGTTCGGTGAATTCAAGGGCTGGGCGAAAGCCCAAGGGCGGCACAGCAATATCGGCTACGACGCACCAGACGATCTCGCCGAGACCAAGTCCAAGATCCGGCTGGGCATCGGCGATCCGCGTATCTCGACCGCCGAGATGCAGGTCTACACCATGGAAGAGACCAACGCGACCACCACGAAGACCCTGGTGAACGCCGCGCTCCGGTTGGTCGACGAACTGCCCGAGGGCACGCCCGCGGACAAGGTGCTGGAGCACTGGCTGGCTTCAGCCCGCGCCGATGACGAAGGGCGCGGGGTCATCTGGCCGACCATCCCGGCCGAGATTCTGGGCCAGAGCGGCACCGCCTGGCAGCTGTTCCCGAACTTCCAGATCGGCCAGGGCCTGACGAGTGCCCTGTGCTACAGCGCCCGTCCTGACCCGAGCTACAACCCGGACAAGTGCATCTTTGAGGTATCGGTGTTCGAGCTGTATCCCGAAGGCGCGCAGCCACAAACGGAGTGGCAGTACACCCCGGCGGACAGCCCGAACTGGTTGTCGGTGCTGCCACAGGACTTCTCGAACATGGCCGCGGTTCAACAGGGCATGAAGTCCCTGGGATTCCCCGGCACCAAGCCCAATCCGTACCGCGAACGCAGCACGGTGAACCTGCACCACCAACTCTCGAAATACATGGGCTCCGGAGAGCCCCAGGACATCTCGTGATTTGTGCACGAAACGGGGCGTTAGGCGCCCCGAAACGTGCACAAATCACCTAGTGAGGAGACGAATATGAAGGTCAATTTGGGTACCGGGGCGCAGAACTCCCGGGACTGGGAGCGCGTTCTGGCGGGCAACTTCAGCACGCCACCGGAAACGCCGGACTACAAATGCGTCCAGGCGGCGCTGGCCCTCGGTGATATGGCCGAACCGCTGGGCTTCGACGGCATCTGGTTCCCCGAACACCACGGCACGCCATATGGCATGACGCCCAACCCGATTCAGGCCCTCACCTACTTCGCCGGCCGCACTGAGCGGGTCAGCCTGGGCACCTTCGTCGCGGTGGCACCGTGGTGGAACCCGATCCGGCTGGCCACCCAAATTGCCTACCTGGACATCGTGTCCAACGGCCGCTACACCACCATAGGCCTCGGTCGCGGAGTGTCCAAGGCAGAGTTCGACGCCGTCGGGGTGCCTCGTGAGCAGAGCCGCGACCGGTTCAACGAGACCCTCGACATCCTCAAGCTGGCGTTCTCCGGCGAGCGATTCTCATACGACGGCGAAATCTTCAGCTTCCCCGAGATGTCGCTGCGCCCCGAGCCGATCAGCACCGACCTGTTCGACCGAATCTACAGCTCGTCGTCCACTCCGGAATCGCTGGAGATGCTGTCGCGCAAGGGCATGGTGCCGCTGTTTGTCGGCAACAAGCCCATCTGGGATGCCGGCGAAGAGGTCAAGAAGGTCAACACCTTCCGCGCCCAGGAGGGGATGGGACCGTGCCAGCCCAAGAACGTGATGTTCATGTACTGCGTCGCTTCCGAGGACGAGGTGCCGCAAACCGAGGAATGGATCTGGACGGCCAACCGCGACGTCAATGTGCACTACGGCTTCGCCGACGCATCGAACTTCAAGGGCGTCAAGGGATATGAGGCTTACGCCAACCGCCAGGCCACCGCGACGGCGCTGCTGGCCGAATCGGTGCAGGGCGACGGCAGCGGCGGACCAAAGCCGGGCGACAAGAAGGGCCCACCCGGATACCACGCGTCCAACCTGCTGATCGGTACCCCGGATGTGGTGTTCGAGAAGCTGAAGGCGGCGCAGGAGGCCTGCTCGTTCTCCGAGGTCACAATCGTCCCGCAGTTCGGCACCATGCCGTACGAGTCTGCCTTTGAGAGCGTCAAGCTGTTCGCCCAAGAGGTGCTGCCCGCCGTGCACGAGATGCCGGCGCCGTTGCACGCCGCCGTGCTGCCCGAGGATGTCAACGCATGACCACACCTGAAAACTCCTGCGGCGCAACCGATACCCCGCAAGATATCGACATCGACGCACTGCGCGAGAAGTACCGCGTCGAACGGGAGAAGCGGCTGCGCAAGGAAGGCTCGCGCCAGTACATCCAGACCGGCGATCGCTTTGCCTCCTATGGCGAGAGCGACCCGCACACTCCGTTCGTCGAGCGCGATGTCATCGACGTGGACATGGATGTCGCGGTGCTGGGCGGAGGCTTCGCCGGACTGCTGGCCGGTGCCTACCTGAAGAAGGCCGGTGTCGAGGATGTCCACATCATCGAGATGGGCGGCGACTTCGGTGGCGTCTGGTACTGGAACCGTTACCCGGGTATCCAGTGCGACAACGAATCCTATTGCTACATCCCGTTGCTCGAAGAGCTGGACTTCATGCCCAGCAAGAAGTTCGCCGACGGTGCCGAGATTTTCCAGCACTGCCGCAACATCGGCAAGCATTACGGTCTGTACGACGGGGCCATCTTCTCCACCCAGGTCAAGGATCTGACCTGGGACGAGAGCATCGAGCGCTGGCGGATCAGCACCAACCGCGGTGACGACATCCGCGCCCGCTTCGTGGTGCTCGGGTCGGGCTCGTTCAACCGGCCGAAACTGCCTGGCATCCCGGGAATCACGGATTTCAAGGGGCACATGTTCCACTCGTCCCGGTGGGACTACGACTACACCGGTGGTGACGCGTCCGGAAACCTCACCGGACTGGCCGACAAGAAGGTCGCCCTGATCGGCACTGGCGCCACCGGTGTGCAGTTGGTGCCGTTCCTCGGGCGAGATGCGGAGCACCTCTACGTGTTTCAGCGCACCCCGTCGACGGTGGACGAGCGCAACAACATCCCGACCGATCCGGAATGGGTCAAGACGCTGCAGCCGGGTTGGCAGAAGGAACGCCAGCGCAACTTCCACGCGTGGACCTTCGAGGGCATGGCGCTGGGCCAACCGGACTACGTCTGCGACTTCTGGACCGAGTTGGGCCGCAATACCGCGGCGCGGGTGCTGGCACTGCCCGACCCGGCGTCCATGACCCCATTGCAGTTCATGGAAATGCGTGAGGAAGAGGACTACAAGATCATGGAGCGGCTGCGCCGTCGCGTCGACTCCATCGTCGAGGACGCGGAGACCGCCGAGGGCCTCAAGCCGTACTACCGGTTCCTGTGCAAGCGGCCGTGTTCCAACGACGACTACCTGCAGACATTCAACTTGCCCAACGTGACATTGGTGGACGTATCGGATTCCAAAGGCGTGGAACGGATCACCGCCGACGGGATCGTTGCGGGCGGCAAGGAATACAAGGTCGACTGCATCATCTTCGCCAGTGGCTTCGAGATCACTACGGAGATCAGCCGGCGCTACTCGATCGATGCGATCAAGGGCCGCAACGGCTTGTCGCTCTACGACCACTGGTCCGAGGGCTACAAGACCCTGCACGGCATGACCAGCGTCGGGTTCCCCAACCAGTTCTTCACCGGCTTCACCCAGGTCGGTATTTCGGCCAACATTGCCTCGAACTACGAACTGCAGGGCGAGCACATCGCGTACATCATCGCCCAGGCTCTGGAGCGTGGCATCACGACTGTTGAGCCGAGTCAGGCCGCACAGGACGCCTGGTGCCAGACCATCAAGGACAACTTCGTCGACAACTCGGCGTTCGACGCCCAGTGCACGCCAGGCTATTACAACAACGAGGGCGGCGGCGACGGCGGTCTGCGCAGCCACCTCGGCGAGCCGTATGGGCCGGGCTTCTACGCGTTCGGTGATCTGTTGGCAGCGTGGCGCGATGAAGGCGATCTGGATGGCCTCGTCAAGTCCTGAGTTGCGATTCGACGGTCGGGTTGCCGTCATCACCGGCGCCGGCCGGGGACTGGGGCGCTCGTACGCCTTGCTCTTGGCTTCGCGAGGAGCTCGGGTGGTGGTCAACGACTCCGGCGCGAGCATGACCGGTGAGGGCGGCGGCACCGGGCCTGCGCAGGAGGTCGTCGACGAAATCTGCTCTGCCGGAGGCTCGGCGGTTGCGGACACCTCGTCGGTGGCCACGCCCGAAGGCGGCCAGGCAATTATCGACACCGCGGTGCGAGAGTTCGGCGGCGTCGACGTGCTGGTACACAACGCCGGCACCGTGCGCCGGGCCTCGCTGTCCGACATGAGCTACGACGACTTCGAGTCGGTGTTGGACGTTCACCTGCGCGGGGCGTTTCACGTTGTGCGACCGGCCTTTCCGCTGATGAAGGCTGCCGGCTACGGGCGGGTGGTGCTGACCTCGTCGATTGGTGGTCTTTACGGCAACCACGATGTCGCCAACTACGGGGTGGCCAAAGCCGGGATGATCGGCCTGTCCAACGTGGTGGCACTGGAAGGTGCGGCGCATGACGTGAAGTGCAACGTCATTGTCCCGTCGGCAGTCACCAGAATGGCTGAGGGCATTGACATCTCGGCCTACCCGCCGATGGACCCCGAGCTGGTGGCACCCACGGTTGGTTGGCTGGCCCACGAAAGCTGCAGTGTTACCGGGGAGATGCTGATCTCGATCGCCGGCCGGGTGGCCCGGGCGGCAATCGTGGAAAGCCCCGGCGTGTACCGCCCGTCGTGGACCATCGAAGAGGTGGCCGCGTCGATAGACGATATTCGGGATATGCAGTCACCCTTGGAATTCCCCGTCGTGCCCAACGCCCACGCCGATCACATCCGATACAGCTTTGAGATGGCCCGCCATGGATCGTGAACGTGGCAGCGGACCGCTGCAGAGCATTCGGGTCGTCGACCTGACTGCCATGGTGATGGGTCCTTACTGCACCCAGATCATGGCGGACATGGGCGCCGACGTCATCAAAGTCGAACCGCCGCAAGGGGACAACACCCGCTACATCTCGGTAGGCCCCGCTCCGGGGATGGCCGGTGTGTTCGTCAACGTCAACCGGGGCAAGCGCAGCGTGGTGCTGGACCTGCGCGCCGAAGACGGCATCGCGGCACTGCGGGCGCTCATCGCCGACGCCGATGTGTTCATTCACTCCATGCGTGGCAAGGCAATTGCCAAACTCGGTCTCGGCTATGACGAGGTCGCGCAGATCAAGCCGGACATCGTCTACACCAACTGCTACGGCTACGGCCGGCGTGGACCGGATGCGGATCGCCCCGCCTACGACGACACCATCCAAGCCGAGTGCGGAATTCCGGCTGTGCAGGAACAACTTACCGGTGAGGCGACCTACGTCGGCACCATCATGGCCGACAAGGTTGCCGGAATGACGGCGCTGTACGCGACCATGATGGCCCTGTTCCACCGGGAGCGTACGGGGGAAGGGCAGGAGGTCGAGGTCAGCATGTTCGAGACCATGGCTGCCTTCATGCTCGTCGAGCACGCCAACGGTGCCATGTTCTCGCCGCCGTTGGGACCGGCGGTGTACCCGCGCACCGTGGCGCCGAACCGGCGGCCCTATGAGACCAAGGACGGGCACGTCGCCGCGCTGATCTACAACGACAAGCACTGGAACGCGTTTGTCGATGCGGTGCAACCAGATTGGCGCAGTGCAGCGTACGACACCCTGGAGCAGCGGGCCAAGCAGATCGACGTGGTGTACGGGTTGGTGGCGAAGACCTTGCGTGGGCGGACCACGGCTGAGTGGCTGGAACTGTTCCGGGAGTTGGAGATTCCGGCTGCAGCCATCAACAGTCCCGACGCGCTGTTCGACGACCCGCACCTGAATGCTGTCGGGATGTTCGAGACAGTCGAGACCAAGCACGGGCCGGTTCGGTTTCCCGGTGTGCCGACATGGTTTTCGAAGACACCGGGCCGAGTGGCCGGACCGGCGCCGGAGCTGGGCGAGGATACCGACGCGGTGCTGGCCTCGCTGCCGGCGCCCGTGTCGAACGTGAAGTAGATCGCGAGAATTCGCGGGCATATTCATACGGTCAAGACAACATCCGTTGATTTGGGAGGTTGTCGTGCCAAGTGGTTACCGACATTCGAGGGCAACGCGGCGGGAGTTGTT
>NZ_JARXVD010000038.1 GCF_029892685.1 Mycobacterium sp. OTB74
CGTCGTCGGTCAACACAATCGGAACTGCCGCAGGACCACGAGTCGCCATGGCCCACCATAACAAACGAGACCGAATTAACGACTCAGGACACTAGCCCGCGGTCACTTGCTCGGTGCGATCGTGCTTGGCGACGTACCGCTCACGTGTGACGAGGTAGAACGGGAACGCCATCGATACGCCGATATAAGACAAGAGGACGAAGAACCAGCCCCACTTGTATCCGAGGCCAATCCTCTTGGCGTCGAACACGACCCACACCATGAACACCAGCCAGGCGATGGCCATGTCGATGCTGAGGAATGCGGCCGTTCCGCCGGCTTTGATCGCGTCGCCGAAGAACGCAACTGGATTGAGGATGTTCCCGCCGTTGGCCATCCACTGGAATGCGTGCGGCCAGGTCAACAGTAGTGCCGCGACGCCGGCGAGGATGAAGAAGGCGTGTCGAATGTTGGTGGACGTCGATGTTGTCGTATGTGAGTTCATTTGGACGATTCCTTCGTTGCTGGGGTTTCTGGCGGCAAGAATGCTGCGCACATACGAACCATCACTGCCGCCAAGCAGATGCTCACTGTGCTCGCCGCCGCGATACCGGCGTGGAGGTGTGCTCGAGGTGCAAGGCGATGATCGTCGGCCAACCCAAGCCGAAGTTGGCGCCGAAGAACGTGAACGGGAAAATCGCGAACAGCCCTGACAGTTGCCACAGCGCAGTAGCGCGGGCGCGCAGCTGGGACGCCGCCACTGCGAAGCAAATCACTTGGGCTGCTTCGAGGACTCCAATCACCAACGGATACTGGAAGACTCGGAAAACGTGAGGCCCCCAGTATGTGTAGAGACCGCCGTTGATGCCGACGATCTCGAACGCCGCCGATTCCAACAAAACGATGCCGGCCCAGCCGAACAGTTTGGTGCGACTCGCCGTGCCACGGGCGATCTGGTACGCGATGTACATCGCAGGCGCGGCATACAGCACCACGTAGCCGCTGTGCGTCCAGATCGGTTGTGGAATGTTGAATGCGGTGAAATGCGTCCACATGCCGTCGGTGGAGTAGAAGTACAGCATCATGGCCACGTCATAGAGAGGCTCGGCGAATGCTCCTACGCCGGCCGCCACGACGATCAATACATAGAACGGTGTCCGCTCGCGCCTACCGAGCCAGACTCCAAGCACCAGCAGGGCCGCAGTCAGCGCCCAACTGAGGCCGGTCAGGAGCGTTTGCGTCATCAGATTCAGTTGGTGATCTACCGGCGGCATGGTGCTATTGTAATGATCAATCATTAATATGGTAAGACCAAACCCACGAAGGGTCTGTGGATATGAGCGCAACGAAGCGTGACATCTTTGCCCAGGATCTACTGTCGGACAAGCGGATACTGATTACTGGCGGCGGAACGGGGCTCGGCCGTGGCGTGGCCGCCCGGCTGGTCAAACACGGTGCCGAGGTGCATTTGTGGGGCCGACGGGAAGCGGTGCTGGCCGAGGCTGCCGAAGAAGTCTCCGGTGGCCGCCCTGGATCGGCTCATTACCAGACCGTCGATGTGCGGGATTCGGTATCGGTCGAGGCCGCGGTGACGGAGATCTGGGAGCGGCGCGGGCCGCTCACTGGGCTGCTCAATAACGCAGCGGCCAACTTTATCGCGCCTACCGCCACGCTCAGTCAGCGCGCCTTCGAGGCGGTGACGTCCACCGTCATGACCGGGTCTTTCAACACCACACTCGCCCTGGGGAAGCGGTGGATAGCGGAAGGGCTCCCGGGCACTGTGCTGTCCAACCTCACCACGTGGGTGTGGAGCGGGTCGGCGTTCGTGGTCCCCTCGGCTATGGCCAAGGCTGCTGTGCACGCAATGACGATGTCGTTGGCAGTGGAGTGGGGTCGGTATGGGATCCGGCTGAATGCGTTTGCGCCGGGGCCGATTCCGACGGACTACGCGTGGGAGATGCTCAACCCGACCGACAAGAGCTCAGTCGGAGCCACGCAGGTTGATCAGATCCCGCTCGGCCGATCGGGGACCATCGACGAACTTGCGAACCTGACCATCTTCGCATTTTCGGACGCCTGCAACTACTTGACCGGTGAGACCATTGCGATGGACGGTGGCCAACGGCTCGCTGGGCCCAATACCTTCGCCGGCCTGACCGCGATGACCGACGCAGACTGGGCCGAAGCGCGCGAGCGCAGCATGGCCGCCTCCGCTGCTGCCAAGGCGCAGCGGTCCGTGTAACCAGGACCGGTGATCGTCTCATCGTTCAATGGCTGTCCAGGTCCTGATGGCGGCGAATAGCGCTGTTGGGTTTGGCCTTCCAGGACTTGCCTGAGGCAGCCATTGAACTCGCTCGCTCCCGACACAATGACGGGAGCGCCAGCACCAGAGCCTGGAGAACGGCTGCGGCAGCCTCTACTTCGCCGGGTTCAAATCAGATGAACGTCGCGGTTGTCGTCCGCTCTCCGGCGATCAGGAACGACGAGACCAGCTCCGGGTCGGCGTAATAGGGGTCGCCGACCCCTTCTTCGAACCGCCTGCGGCTGTACTCATAGAGAGCGGCGAGCTTGTACATCGCAAAGGCCGCGTACCAATTCACCTTCGACACGTCAGCGCCGGTGTAATCGGCGTAGCGGTCGAGAAGCTCTGCGCGGGTTGGATAACCGGGCTCAAGAACGGCGGTGCCCATGGCCGAAGTCGGAACAAGCTGCTCCTCCGGCACCGGATATGAGGTGAGGAGGTATCCAAGGTCTGCCAGCGGGTCTCCGATCGTGGCAAGCTCCCAGTCGAGGACCGCAGCGATGGAGCCTGTTCCCATGTCGACGATCACGTTTCCGATGCGAAAGTCACTGTGTACGACCGATATTGCGGACTCAGTTGGCAGGTGCGCTTGCAGCCAGTCGTCTAGTTGAGTGAACCTGGGCGGCACCAGACCATCAACAGCTACCAATGACCGCATCCGTCGCAACTGTCGGGCATTGAATCCGGTCGGTTTGCCGAAATTGAGAAGCCCCACCTTGCGCCACGGCGCAGCGTGCAACTGGGCAAGGGTATCGACCAGTGATTCGCCGATGCGCCGACGCAAACGGGTGTCATTGCGGGCGGCTGGTGTTGACTCGGTTATGACGGAGCCCTCGACGAAATCCATGACGACAAACGGGACGTCGAGCAGCTCACCGGCTTGCGCGGTGGCCAACACGGCGGGTGCGGGAACGTCGGTCTTGGACAACGCCACCAACAGCTCCGCCTCCCGGAGCACGTCATGAGCGCCTGGCGGCAGCGGCGGCGGGGGAGGCCGGCGAACGACAACCCGCGACTGTCCGTCCGACACGAGGAACGTCAGGTTGGAATGGCCGTCACCGATCGCTTGGGCGGTCACGGTTGGCCCGCACAAGTTGCGCTCGGCTAGGAATTGCCCCAGCCCTTGGAGTTCGCTCTCAGACCAGGTCCACATCAGGAGACCTGCCCCGAAAGGTAATCCAGGTAGCTGCCCTGCCAATGTGTCTCGAATTGGCCGGCGCCTTCCTCGCCGTCGATTATGGCCCGGCACGCTCCTTCCCTGATCACGGTCTGCAGCCTGTCATGGGTGGGCAGTTCGATCACACCGAACACATCGAGTTCCAGTTGGGTTTTCACACCCGTTATATCGGTAAGGGTCGCGTGCAGTCGCCGCTGGTGCATCTGGTCTCCGTACTCGGCGCAGTGAACGATCTCGCGAATTGGGGAGGTCACTCCGTCGCGCACGACATAGCCAGCAAAACCCCACTCGCCCTTTGCGATCCAGATCCATCCGTTGATGGCGCGGCCCGATTCGGTGTACGCGACGAACCATTTCCAGTGCTGGGGGATACCCCAGTCGCGGACCCCCCAGGAGTGATCCCGATGGCCCATCCGGTCCCACTCGATGCGGCGTCCGGCGACTTCGATCCCACCCCGCACTCGCCCAGTCTGCTCAATGCGATTTGCCGCGAACCACGGCGGCAGCCCGTCCGGATTGCAGTGATAGCTGAATGCGTCATGAATGCCCGTGAACTCGAAATCGATTCGGACGTCGTCTCGGTCGTAGGTCAAGTGACAAGTTTTGCGCAGTTGCGGCTGCGTCAAGGTCAGGCCGTCAAACGAGAATTCGTCGAGGTCGGCGTGGTCCGGTATCCGGCCCTGGTGTAGGTGCAGGGCAAGGGGTTGCGCGTCAGGGCCCCATACACACACGTTGTAGCCCGCTCTTCCAGAGCCGGTCAGATAGAGGTAGACCTGCATGCCGAGTTGTTCCTCGGGCATGATCAGCTCCCAGAACAGGCTGTCGCGCGTTCTCTCCCCGGCCACCGGTCGGTGGCGAAGATCGTCGGCGGGCCCTAGGCCGGACTGCATCGGTTCGGCGGAGGTCACTGCTCGGTATCTTTCAGACTCGCCAGCGCTTCGCGGGTTGCCTGTACCTGCACTGCAAGGGCTTGGCCACGATTCTCCATCTCGAGCGCAGACCGGAATGAGTTGTTCTCCAGGTTGCGGACCAACGCGTTTTTTGTGGACCTGATGCTGTCGTCTGAGTTGCCCGCGATGGTTTCAGCTAGTTCCAGGGCTGCGTCGAGGGCCGTGCCGGTGTCAGTCAGCCGGTCGGCCAGCCCGATCCGATATGCTTCTGTAGCCCGCACCGTGCGTCCGGTGTAGGCCATTTCCGCCGCACGGCCCGAGCCGATCAGCCGGACCAAGTTCCACGACGTACCGAGCTCGCCGATGGACAGGCCGATTCGGACGAAGCCTGCGCTGAAACTCGAGGTCTGGTCGGCGACTCGTACATCGGCGGCCAACGCCAGGGATAGGCCGCCGCCGGCCGCGGGTCCGCCGACTGCGGCGATCACCGGAAACGGCAGTGCGCGCAGCCCGGTGGAACCAGCTGCCGCGGTTTCCACCAGGTCGGTGAACTCCGACACCGACATTCGAGTGAGTGCGCCGACCTCAGCCAAATCGAAGCCGGTGCAGAACGTTTTGCCGCCCGCTCCGGTGACGATCAAGGCGTGCAGCGGCGCGTAGCGCAATACCCCTGTGGCCCAAGCAATTTCGCCGAACATCTCAACTGTTTGCGAGTTTCCGCGGTCGGGGCGGTTCACCGACATCACGACGATGCCGGGATGTACCTCGTCGAATGCCAGCGTGTGTGCGGTACTCAGTTCGTCGAGGACGTCAGGTAAAGGGCGGCGCGAAACTCGGTTCCAGCGTGCGGTCGTCATGCTTACCTGCCCGAGAAGTTCGGTGCGCGTTTGGCTTTGAACGCATCGAGCGCCTCTGCCATATCGTCACAGCGGGTCAGCAACGCCTGCCCCCGGTTTTCGAGCTCCAACGCCGCCGCGAACGAGGCGACCTCCATGTTGGCCTGCAACGCGCGCTTGGACATCCGGATACCGCCGGGGGAGTTGGCGCAGATCTGCTTGGCCATCGCCAGCGCCTCGTCCAATAGGTCGTCGGAACCTGTCACCCGGTTGAGCAGTCCGAGACGCTCCGCCTCCTCGGCGCCGACCATACGGCCCGTAAAGCCGATTTCGGCGGCCGCAGATGGACCGATGATCCGCGGCAGCAACCAGGACGCACCGAGGTCACCGGCGGAAAGCCCGATCCGGACGAAGGCCGCATTGAACTTCGCCGCGGGCGATCCCAGGCGAATGTCGGCCATCAATGTGAGTGACATGCCACCGCCCGCTGCCGGACCGTTCACCGCAGCGATCACCGGGACCGGAACTCCGCGCAGTGCGCTCAGCGCGCGGGCGGCGCACTCCTGAAGGTCCAGCATGCCCAATGCACCCAGCGTGGGCAGTCGAGCGGCTTCATCGAGGTCGTACCCCGCGCAGAAGGCTCTTCCGGCACCGGTCAGTATTACTGCTCGGACGTCGCGGTCGTCCCCGATGGCTCGGGCGACGGATTCAAGTTCGTTGAACATCTGAACCGTCATGGCGTTGAACCGGTCGGAGCGGTTCAACGTCAGCTGGAGCACACCTTCAGCGGGGGCCTCGAGAAGCAAAGTCTCGTATTGTTTTTCGATATCAATCATGAATCAACCTCCGCGTCAGGCGAATTGGGGTGCCCTCTTGTCAATGAATGCTCGGAGGCCTTCGGCCGCCTCGCCGTGCTCGAACAACGCGTTGACCTGGTCCGCCTCGTAGCGCAGTCCTTCGGCCAGCGGTCGGTCGTAGGCAGCGTCGACTGTCTTCACCACCGCCCGTTGGGCCGGCGACGAAGCGGCAGATAGTTCGCGGGCCAGTTCGCGAGCCGCGTCCAGGGCGGTGCCCGCCGGCACGAGCCTGTCGACCAAGCCGATGCGAAGGGCTTCGTCTGCGTCGACCTGTCGGCCCGTGAGCATGATGTCGAGCGCCCGTCCCCGCCCTACCAGCAGCGGCAGCCGTTGAGTTCCGCCGCCGCCGGGAATGAGGCCGATTTTCACCTCGGGCAGACCGAGTCGCGCCGATGCCCCCGCGACCCGCAGTGTGCAGGCCATCGCCAATTCCAGGCCCCCGCCGAGGGCGAGCCCGTCGACGGCAGCCACCGACAGTGCCGAATGTGCAGCGAGCCGCTCGAGGGCAGCGCGGAGGGCATCCCCGTACGCGCCGAACGAAGCAGCGTCGATCGATGACATGTGTTTGATGTCCGCACCCGCGGCGAAGATGCAGGTGAGCGCTGACGAGATCACAATGACCTTGGGGGCCGATTCGTCGGCGGCATCGAGCGCCGCGCTGAGTCCGTCGATGAGCGGCAGGCCGAGCGCGTTGGCCGGGGGCCGGTTGAGCGTGACTTCGAGTATGGGCCCTTCGGTATGCCAACTAACTGGAGAACCGTTGTCAGACAGTGTCATTGATATAGCTCCTCGGTTAGGCCATAGTGAGGCCGCCGCTGACGGACAGCGTCTGGCCGGTGATGTATTCGGCGGCATCCGAGGCGAAAAATGCCACGGCAGCAGCGATGTCCGACGGCTGGGCCAACCGCTTCATCGGTACCGAGCGGGTCATCCCACCGATGACCTTGTCGGCCTCTTGACCCGAGCTGTCAGCGAACTTGCGCAGCGCAGGCGTGTCCGTCGGCCCAGGGCACACTGTGTTGACTGTGACACCCTTGGTGGCCACCTCGCGGGCCAACGTCTTGGTGAAAGCGATGATGCCGCCCTTGGCGCCGGAGTAGACGGCTTCCAGCGAGGAGCCGACCCGGCCCGCGTCGGAGCCGATGTTGATCACGCGCCCGAATCCACGTTCGACCATGCCGGGCACGACGGCGTGCATGACGCGCAGCTGGCCCTTGAAATTGATGTCAAGGATCTTGTCCCAGAAGTCTTCTGACGTCTTGAGGAACGGCATGAAGTCGTCCCAGCCGGCGTTGTTGACGACAACTTCGATCTCGCCGAGCTCGGCTGCGACGGTCTTGACCGCCGCGCGCACCGATTCGGTGTCGGTGACATCGACGCGGACAGCTATGGCCTCACCGCCGGCTTCGGCGATCCGCTTGGCGGTGGCTTCTGCCGCTTCCAGGTTGAGATCGGCAACGGCGACCCGGAAGCCTTGAGCTCCAAGGGTTTCCGAGATGCCCTGGCCGATGCCTTGGGCACCGCCGGTGACGAATGCGACGCGATTGGACATGGATTTCTCTCTCCTTTGAGTAACGGGTGGTCTAGCGGCAGGACGGAGCGTCCGGATTGGCTGTCCAGTTGATTGGACCGGCGACTATAGAGTGGCTGGTCAGTTTGCGGCCGAGTACGTCCTGCGCGGCGCGGGCAGCATCGATCAGCTCGGGCAACGACACACCTGTGGACACGCCCATCTCCTCGAACATGCTGATCAGGTCTTCGGAGGCGATGTTTCCAGTGGATCCCGCTGGCACTGGGCAGCCACCGAGTTCACCGAAGCTCGACTCAAAGCTGGTGCAGCCGGCCTGCAGTGCGGCGTATGCATTTGCAAGCCCCTGCCCGCGTGTGTTGTGGAAGTGTGCGGTGACTTCCACCCCGGGCAGTCGCTCGATTGCGGCCGCGAAGAATTCACCGACATAGGCTGGGTTGCCCATGCCGGTGGTGTCGCCGAATCCGACTTCCGTGGCTCCAGCCGCGGCGAACTGTTCGGCGATGTCCAGCACCCGGTTCATGGGCACCTCGCCCTCGAACGGGCATCCATAGGAGGTGGCGATGACGGCGGCGCAGTCCAGGCCTTCGGTAACGATCCGTTTCGCGATGACCTCGTTGTCGGCCATAGACTCCGCGATAGTCCGATTCACGTTCTTCTTGTTGTGCGTTTCTGAGGCGCTGACGAAAATCGCTACTTCGGAAAAGGTTTCGCGGACTTTGAGGGCGTTGTCGAGCCCCTTGCTATTGGGCACCAGAACCATGAGGCTCACATCGTCGGGAACATCGACACCACGCAATACTTCGACGCCGTCAGACAATTGTGGGATGACGTCGGGGCGCACGAAGCTGGCGACCTCGATCCTTTTCAGTCCGGTGCGAGCCAGTTGATTGATGAGTCGAATCTTGTCGGCTGTGGCGATGGTCTCCGGTTCGTTCTGAAAACCGTCGCGCGGCCCCACTTCACGAATGTCGACGCGGTTTGGCAGGTTCACAGTTGGGTCCTTTCTTGGTCGAGCTGGTCCCGAAATTCGGGCGCGGCGATCGCGACCATCCGTTTGGCCCGTTCCCGGATGCTGCAGCCGCGGAGGTGAGCCACGCCGTATTCGGTGATTACGGTGTCAACATCGGATCGTGACGTGGTCACCACGCCGCCGTCTAGCACAGCCTTGATTGTCGACCTGTTGCCGGACTTGGCGCGAAGGGCGATGATCGATCGTTTTCCGGTAAGTGCGGCGGCCCTGGCGAAGTCAACCTGCCCGCCGACGGCGCCGACATAGACCCCGCGACTGACCTCGGCACCTACCTGTCCGCTCAGGTCGACCTCGACGGCAAAATTGACTGACACGAGTGAACGCAGTTGTGAAAGGACTTGCGGGGCATGGGTATAGCTGGTGGGTAGGAACTGCATCGGCAGGTCGTTGACGCGCTTGTACAACTCTGCCGTTCCCAGCGCGGTACCCACCACCGCGACGCCGGCGTCGATCTCCTTGCGATTGCCGGTGATTACGCCTTGGTCGATCAGCCCGAGAAGACCGTCGGTGATCATCCCGGTGTGGACACCGAGATCTCGGTGGGATCGGAGCGCGCTCAGTGTGGCCGCCCCGAGCGACCCGACTCCCAACTGGATGGTGTCGCCGTCGTCAATGAGTTCAGCAATCCGTGCAGCAATGACGCGCTCGGCCTCGCCAGGCGCCCGGACCGTGTCCTCTGGGAGAGGACGGTCAGTGGCGATGGTGGCGGCGAAGCGATCGAGGGGTATCCGGTCTGTTCCATGGGTGGCCGGCATCTGGGCGTTGATCTCGGCGATGAGTATCGGTGTGTGGGGGATCGCGTCGGCAACGTAATCGACGCCCACACCCAGTGAACACAAGCCGTCGGAGTCAGGCGGCGAAACCTGTACCAGTCCGACGTCGCATGGCAGTCGACGTTCGGCGAACATCCGCGGCAGCGCGGAATAGTGGCAGGGCACCACGTCGAGTCGGCCCGATTTGCTGAGCTCACGAAGCTCACCGAGACCGCCATAAGAGACCATCGACACGTCATCGTGCATGCTGACTGCCAGTTGGTCGTTCCAGCTCAACCCGGTGAAAACCCGTAGCGGTCCGATGCGTTCGGTCTGCTCAATCAACGCATCGACAAGTGGGCGGGGTTCGGCGGCCGCTTGGCCCCACCAGACTCCGGCATCGGCACGCAGGTAATCGGCGAAGGCGATCACGTATGCACTCGCTGGATGAGCGTTCCGGTGCCCAATCCGCCGCCGCAACACATCGTCACCAGACCGAGGTCGGCTTCACGGCGTTCGAGTTCGGGGATCAGGGTCGCGATCAGCCTGGCACCGGTCGCTCCAACAGCGTGCCCCAACGCAATGGCGCCGCCGTTGACATTGACCCGGTCGGTATCCGGGCGGAGTTCGTGCTGCCAGGCGAGGACGACCGAAGAGAACGCCTCGTTGATCTCGAACAGATCGATGTCGTCGATGCTCAGGTTGTTGCGCTGCAACAACTTCTGGGTTGCCGGGATCGGTCCGGTGAGCATGATGATCGGATCAACCCCGACTGTGGTCTGGTCGACTATGCGTGCGCGCGCCCGCAGTCCCAGCTGGCGCACGGCGTCCCCGGAGCACAGCAGCACGGTAGCGGCGCCGTCACTGATCGGTGAGGACGACCCGGCGGTGATGCGGCCACCTTCCTTGCGGAAGGCTGGCTTCAGGTTGGCGAGCGTCTCGACGGTGGTCTCTGGGCGCACGCATTGGTCCGAGACGCGGATTTGTCCGTCCAGCGTCATCGGCACCATCTCGCTATCGAACCGCCCATCGGCGATGGCTTTGGCCGCTTTTCGGTGCGATAGCGCGGCGAAGGTGTCCATGTCGTGGCGGCTGAGTTGCCAGCGGTCGGCGATCAGCTCGGCGCTTTCTCCTTGATGCACAAAGGCGTAGCGCTCGCGCAGCTCGGCCGGCCAGGGATCGCCGTACAGTTCGGAAATCTTGCCCGGCGAATCGATTGGAACGTGGTGCATGTGCTCGACGCCGCCGGCTATGACGACGTCGTGCGTGCCCGAAGCCACCAGGGCCGCGCCCATTTCCACGGCGGTCTGGGCGGAGCCGCAACGCCGGTCCAGAACGGTCGCCGGTACCTCGGCCGGATAGCCCGCCTGCAGCCAGGCGTTGCGGGCGATATTGCGGGACTGTTCCCCGAATGGCGCGGTGCATCCGATCACCAGATCCTCCACGACGGCAGGATCGATCCAGGCGCGGGTGACCAGCTCGGTGTAGCAGGCTGCCAGCATCGCGTTCGGATGCATATCCCGATACCAACCGCGTTCGGGATGCGACTTGCCGACGGGGGTTCGTACGGCCTCAACGATGTAGACCTCTCGGCCTGTAGAGGCGAACGGCCCGGTGATTGTGCGGCTCATCAGATCACCGTCCCGCCGTCGACGGGCAGTACCTGCCCGGTGATGTACGACCCGGCATCCGAGGCGAGGAACACGAAAGTCGGCGCGATCTCATCAGGAAAGGCCCAGCGTCCCAGTGGGATTCGCGCAAGGGTCTTTGCGGCCAACTTTTCGTTGCTACGGATGTTTTCGGTCATCGCAGTGGCGGCCAGCGGCGCGACGGCGTTGACCGTGATGGATTGCCGCGCGAGTTCGCGAGCCAGCGACTTTGTCAGCCCGATGATGCCGGCCTTGGCTGCCCCGTAGTTCGCCTGGCCGATCGTTCCGGTGATCCCAGCCGCAGAAGTGACGTTGATGATGCGTCCCTTGCCGTCGTCCGGCATGCGTCCGAGCGCTGTCTGGCTGCACACGAAACTGCCGATGAGATGGATCTCGACGATGCGACGGAACTTCTCTTCCGACAGGTCGGCGAACATCGCCGGGGCGATGGCGCCCGCATTGTTGATCAGGATGTGCAGTGCCCCACCGCCGAGCTCCGCAGCCGCTGCCGCGGCATCGGCTGCAGCCCCGGAGTCCCGAACGTCGAGGGCGAATGCCTGCGCGGTACCACCCTCTGCCGCAATAGATTTCGCAACGGTTGTCGCCGCTTCGCCGTCGATATCGGTCACCAGAACGGCCGCGCCTGCCGCCGCGAAGGCGTGGGCGATCGCTTCGCCGAGCCCGCTGCCGGCCCCAGTCACCAGCGCTGAGCGGCCGTCGAGTCGGAAAACGTCACGCTGTTGCGTCATCAGTAGCTCCTCGGCAGGCCGAGCACGTGCTCGCCCAGATAGTTGAGAATCATTTCCTGGCTGATCGGGGCTATCCGCGTCAGTCGCGCCTCTCGGAAGTACCGCGCCACGTGGTACTCCTCCGAATAACCCATTCCGCCATGGGTTTGCAGCGCCCGGTCGGCCGCCGTGAACCCTGCATCCGCGCACAGGTACTTGGCCGTATTGGCTTCGCGCGCACACGGTTTTCCGTTGTCGTAGAGCCAGGTTGCCTTGCGCAGCATGAGCTCTCCGGCGTCCAACCGAGCCAGTGAGTCTGCCAACGGGAATTGGATTCCCTGGTTCATTCCAATGGGCCTGCCGAATACCTCGCGCTCTTTGCCGTACTTCACAGCTGTGCGCAAAGCGGCGCGGCCAATGCCGAGAGCCTCGGCGGCGATCAGGCACCGCTCCGGATTCAGTCCGTCGAGGATGTATTTGAACCCCTGGCCCTCTTCGCCGACCCGGTCCTCTACTGGGACCTCAAGGCCGTCGATGAACAGTTCGTTGGAGCTGACCGCGTTACGCCCCATCTTGGGAATCGGACGGATCTCGACCTTGCTGCGATCGAGGTCGGTCAGAAACAGGGTCATCCCGTCTGTCTTGCGTTTGGAGTCTTCGAATTTCGTGGTCCGCGTGAGCAGGAGGACCTTCTCAGACTCCAGCGCCTTGGAGATCCATACCTTGCGCCCGTTAACGATGTAGCGATCACCTTCGCGCTTCGCGAACGTGGTGATCTTGGTGGTGTCCAGGCCGGCGCCCGGCTCGGTGACGCCGAAACAGACGTGCAAATCACCGTTGACGATGCGGGGAAGTGTGCGCGCCTTGAGCTCTTCGGAGCCGTGCACGATTACCGGATGCATGCCGAAGATGGACAGGTGCATCGAGCTTGCGCCGTTCATGCCGGCGCCGCTCGCCGCGACTTCCTCAAGGATGATCGAGGCCTCGGTGATGCCGAACCCATGCCCGCCGTACTTCTCGGGGGTGGTGATGCCAAGCCAGCCGCCGTCGGCAAACGCGTTGTAGAACTCCGTCGGGAACTCGTGGTTCTCGTCTTTGGTCATCCAGTACTGGTCGTCGAACTTGCCGGCCAGCTCCCGCACCGCAGCGCGGATCGTCTGCTGATCCTCGTTCAACTCGAAGTCCACAACATTCTCCACTCGTCGTGCTAGGGGTCGATCCCTGTGCTAATTATAATAATGGACAGACCAAAAAGAAAGGCCGGTTGAGGCGTCGTCTGGGGTGCCCGTTTGGGCTGACGACAGCCTGGTCAGGCTGGCGCGGGCAGCAGCGGAAGGCTGTCGGCGATGCGTTCGTTCCACGCCGCCGGCGTGCCGAAGAGCACCCGGTTGAGGTTGGCTCGCTTGTAGAACAGTTGCAGGTCGTGTTCCCAGGTGTAGCCGACGGCGCCGTGCAGGGTCAGCGCGCTGTCGGCGAGTTCTGTGGCATGACCGGTGACCTGTGCTTTGGCTACTGCGGCATGGATGGCGCGGTCGGGTTGACGGTCTTCGACGGATTGCGCGGCGTAGAAAACGACCGACATCGATGATTCGACGGTCACCAGCATTTGCGCCGCGGCGTGCTTCACCGCCTGGAAGGCGCCGATCGGCACTCCGAACTGTTGGCGTTGGCCGCTGTATTCAACGGTCAGGTCAAGCATGCGTTCGCAGGCGCCGAGCGTATCGGCGGCGACCAGAACGGCTGCCCTGCTGGCCATTTCGCTGATCAACGCGCCGGCGTCGACGTCCAGCCGACGCCCCGCAGCGTCGTCGATGATGACATCGGCCGCGTCGCGTGAGCGATCGAGCAACGGACGCCGAAGCACCTCGACTCCGGCGGCCGCGCGATCGACAAGCCACAATGATGTCGAATCGCCGTCGTGGACCGGGACTAGCAGGCGCTGCGCCTGAGCTGCGCCGAGCACGCATGGGATTCGTCCGCGAAGTCGGTCGCTGGAAGCCTGAACGAGCGTGGCCTGCGGGATGCGATCGGCTCTGACTGCGAGAGCGGTCAATTCACCAGCTGACACCGCCGCGGTAAGGACGTCTGCCTCATTGGCGAGTGCCGGCGCGACAACGGCCGATTGGAGCCACGAGCCCGAAGGAACCGCCGCCCGACCGAGTTCGCGCGCGGTGAGGGCCAGTTCGAGCAGCCCGCCGCCCTGGCCGCCGGCGCTCTCGTCGAAGCCCACGCCGGCCCAACCCTCACTAACGAACATGTGTTCAAAGTCGGTGTGGCTGCCGGAGTCCAACCAACTGCGAACGGTCGCGAGAGCGGCCCGCTCCTGCAGCCATTCTCGCAATGAAGTGGTGTAGAGCTCCTGCTCTTCGGAAAGCTCCCAGTGCATCGGGTCCTCCTAATCACGCCATGATAAGCATCGCGATACCCGCGCCGAACGATTAAATGGTATCTTAGGTCTGACCATAACCCATAAGGTGTGTGCGATGGAAGTAGCCGACGCTGAGACCCCCACGCGGGCCGGAATCACGCTGAGTCCTGTCGAAGTTCCGAAGGCATCCGACGTCCTTGCCGGGGAACTGCGCGAACGCATTCTCACTGGTGAACTCGCGGAGGGAGCGTCGCTCCCGCCCGAGCGTGAGCTTGTCAAACAAACGCAGATGAGTCGGGCCACAGTGCGCGAGGCGCTGCGCATCCTCGAAGTGCAGAACCTGGTTCGGGTCAAGGCCGGCCGGGCGGGTGGCACGTTTGTGCAGCGGCCGACCACAAAGTCGATGGCCAGTTCGGTGACGATGCTCATCCGTGGCAGAAGAATCAAGCTCGTCGATCTGATGGAGACCCGGGAGGCGCTGGAACCGTTCTGCGCCGAATTGGCCGCGCGTAACCGAAATGCCGACGATCTCGCCGAACTCGACCGGGCGAACGATGCGATTGCAGATCCAGATGCTGACTTAGAGCATTTCCTGCAGGCCAACCTGGATTGGCATGTGGGCGTGGCGGTGGCCAGTCACAACGAGTTGTTGACAGGCTTCATGATTGCGCTATCGCAGGCCATCTACGCCGGAACTCAGAACGAGGCCTTCGTGAGCGCCGAGGTCCGTGCCGTGACAACAACGGCGCACCGAGGGATAACCGCGTCGATTCGGAATCGTGATGCGGACGCCGCCAGTCGGCGAATGCGCAGACATGTACACAGCTATGCCGACGCCATGGCCGAGTCTGACGATCGCGGGGCGATCGTTGTTCGTGATTCCGCTGCAGGCCTATAACTCACGTCCGATAAGTCGGCAAAAGGTGTCCCTTTCGGGGGAAGCCCTGGGTTGGCTCGATCAGCCATGATGGAGATGCCGAGGGTGGAGACGTGGCTCTGAAGGGTGGAGTATTTGGTGGATAAGACGACAACGAGGCGTCAACACCGCGTCGTCGTGCTCGGCGGGGGATCGTGGGGCACGACCGTGGCATCGATTTGCGCGAGGGGTGGGCCGACGCTGCAGTGGGTGCGATCCGAGGAAACAGCTGAGGACATCACCAAGAACCATCGCAATTCTCGGTACCTAGGCTGGGACGTCGAACTACCGGTATCACTGTGTGCAACAACCGATTTAGAAGAGGCTGTAGATCAGGCCGACGTTGCCGTAATGGCGGTGCCGTCGCAAGGCTTTCGCAAAGTACTGACGGAGTTGGCGGGTCAGCTCCGGCCGTGGGTGCCGGTGGTGTCACTGGTCAAAGGCCTGGAACAGGGCACCAACCAGCGGATGACCCAGATTGTCGACGAACTGCTGCCCGGACATCCCGCCGGTGTGTTGGCCGGTCCGAACATCGCCCGTGAGGTGGCCGACGGCTATGCGGCCGCGGCGGTGCTTGCCATGCCCGATCAGCATCTGGCCGCGAACCTTGCCGGGTTGTTCCGCACCGACCGGTTCCGGACTTACACAACCGACGATGTCGTCGGAGTCGAAATGGCGGGTGCGTTGAAGAACGTTTATGCCATCGGCGTCGGCATAGGCTCGGCACTCAACATGGGCGAAAACACCCGCGCCATGGTCATTGCCCGGGCGGTACGGGAGATGTCCAAGTTGGGCGAAGCAGCCGGCGGCCACCGAGACACCTTCGCGGGACTGGCCGGGATGGGCGATCTCATCGTCACCTGCACCAGCCCGCGTAGCCGCAATCGGCAAGTCGGCGAGCAGCTCGGAGCAGGCAAACGGCTCGACGAGATCATCGCGTCGATGAATCAAGTCGCCGAGGGAGTCACGGCAGCCGGCGTGATCATGAAGTTCGCGAATCAGTACGGCATTTCCATGCCGATCGCGCGCGAGGTCGACGCCGTCATAAATCACGGGGGTCTCCCCGAAGATGCTTACCGAGGCCTAGCGGCCGAGAAGCCTGGCCACGAGATTCACGGGGCCGGCTTCTAGTGTCCTGAGTCGTTAATTCGGTCTCGTTTGTTATGGTGGGCCATGGCGACTCGTGGTCCTGCGGCAGTTCCGATTGTGTTGACCGACGACG
>NZ_JARXVD010000039.1 GCF_029892685.1 Mycobacterium sp. OTB74
GCTGCCCGATCGGCTGTCCGGTGCTCGCGTCCCACAGCCGCAGCGTCTTGTCGGCGCCGCCGGAGACGATGCGCCGCCCGTCGGGGCTAAACGCCACACTGGCGACATCGCCGGTGTGGCCGGTCAACGGCTGCCCGATCGACTGGCCGGTGCCCGCATCCCACACCCGCAGCGTCTTGTCGCGGCCGCCGGAGACGATGCGCCGCCCGTCGGGGCTAAACGCCACACTAAGCACCCCGCTGGTGTGGCCGATCAGCGGCGCGCCGATCGGCTGCCCGGTGCCCGCATCCCACACCCGCAACGTGCTGTCGAAGCTGCCGGAGACGATGCGCTTGCCGTCCGGGCTAAACGCCGCACTGGTTACTATGCCGGTGTGGCCGGTCAGCGGCTGCCCGATCGGCTGGCCGGTGCCCGCATCCCAAACCCGCAGCGTGTTGTCCTTGCCCCCGAAACCGCCGCCGGAAACGATGTGCTTGCCGTCGGCGCTGAACGCCACAGTGAACACCTCGCCCGTGTGGCCGGTCAGTGTCAGCGGCGCGCCGGTCGGCTGTCCGGTATCCGCGTCCCACAGCCGCAGCGTCTTGTCGGCGCTGCCGGAGAGAATGCGCCTTCCGTCGGGACTAAACGCCACACTGCTCACCGCGCTGGTGTGGCCGGTCAACGGCTGACCGATCGGCTGTCCGGTGCCCGCATCCCACACCCGCAGCGTCTTGTCGGCGCTGCCGGAGAGAATGCGCCTTCCGTCGGGACTAAACGCCACACTGCTCACCGCGCTGGTGTGGCCGGTCAACGGCTGCCCGATCGGCTGGCCAGTATCGGTGTCCCACACCCACAGCGTGTCGTCGAAGCCGCCGGAGACGATGCGCCGCCCGTCCGGGCTGAACGCCATTACGATCACGCTGCTGGTGTGGCCGGTCAGCGGCGCGCCGATCTGCTGTCGCGTATCCGCGTCCCACAGCCGCAGCGTGGTGTCGAAGCTGCCGGAGGCGATGCGCTTGCCGTCGGGGCTGAACGCCACACTGCTCACCCCGCTGATGTGGCCGGTCAACGGCTCACCGATCGGCTTGCCGGTGCCCGCGTCCCATACCCGCACGGTGTTGTCCCCGAGGCCGCCGCCTGAGGCGATGCGCTTGCCGTCGGGACTGAAGGCCACACTGGTCACCTGGTGGGTGTGACCGGTCAGCGGCTGCCCGATCGGCAGGCCTGTGCCCGCATCCCACAGCCGCACTGTCTTGTCGTCACTGGCGGAGGCGATGCGTTTGCCGTCGGGGCTGAACGCCACACTGAACACCGTGCTGGTGTGGCCGGTCAACGGCTGCCCGATCGGCAGTCCGCTGGCCGCGTCCCACAGCCGCACGGTGTTGTCCCAACTGCCGGAGGCGATGCGCTTGCCGTTGGGGCTGAACGCGACTTCGTTTACCCCATCGGATGCCGGGATGATCTTGATGAGGTTGACCATTTTGGGCAGCACATCGACCAGTGGGCCGTCGTCCGGCGTTTGCGCGAGTCCTCGCGCCACAAGCAGCTGTTGGTAGGCGCGCACTTCGTCGCCTGAGCGGGCACCGGCCAGCACGGGCTGGGCCTCGGAGACCAGCCGAAGACCGGTTGCCTCGCGGAAACGCACGTCGGCCTGCTTGCGCGCGTGGTTGGCCTGGACACCCAGAATGACGGCCACCAGGGCGATGATGATGGTGACCGCCAGCACGGTGGCGAGTAACCGGGAGCGTTTGCGCAGTGCGGCTGAATGCTGTTGGGCGGCTTGAAGTTCGGCTTTCTGGCGTTGTTTCTCGGTTTCGATGCGGTCGTTTTCTCGCTTCCGGGAGGCCTGCAGGTAGTCGCGGGTGGGGTCGAGGCGGTCGCGGAAACCTGGCTTGGCGCATAGGGTTTCGGCTTCGGTCAGCCGGGTTCCTTCCAGCAGCCACGAATCGTTCTGGCCGCTGGCGCGCCAATCGGTGTCGGCGCGCTCCAACGCGTCGGCGTCCTTGAGGTCTTCGGCCTCGTCGCGCAGCCAGGCCGCCAGTTCGCGCCATTGGCGCAACAGGCTTTCCAGCGCAACCTCGACGACGGTCTGCCCATCGCGGGTGTCCTTGACCAGGAGTCGCTTGTCCACCATCGCCTGGATAAGGGTATGGCTGGCGGCGGGCAGCTTGTCCCAGCGGGCCAGGCGGCGCATCGGTTCGTCGTTGTCGGGGTTGATGGTGGCCAGCCACGGGATGAACGCATCATGCAGGATGTCGAGTTGGGCTTGGCGCTGATCGGGGTCGGCGGCCAACAGCTTCTCGACCTCGGTCTGCACGATCTGGGCCATGCCGCCCATCGCTTGGTACTCGCCCAATGTGAGGTCGCCGTCGTCGCCGAAGTCGTGGTAGAGCCGCTCCAGCGTCAGCGCCAGCAGCGGCAGCGCATCAGCGCCCTGGGCGGTCTCGGCCAGCAGCCGTTCCACCAGCGCGGGTTCGACAGTGAGCCGCCGTCCGGCTTGTGTGGCGCGCTGGGCCGGGCCGGTGATGACCTCGGTGTACCCGGTGGGGGGCATCGGCTTGAGGTCGGGGAACACCAAGGGATGCACCGTGTCCAACTCCGATGCGGTCTGCAGTGGTTCGTAGCGGTCGGCGCGGATCGTGAGCGCGACGATCATCGGCGGGGTGATCCCCGCCTCATGCTCGACCAACGAGGCCAGCAGCTCCAGGAAGCGCAGGGCTTCGGGTCCGGCGTCGGTGTTGAACAGTTCCTCGGCCTGATCCACCGGCAGCACCAGGGTGGGGGCGGGCTGACCTTCGGCCACGTCGAGGAGCGTGGCGCGGGCGGCCTGGCGGGCTTCCTCCAACCAGCTACGAACCTGCTCCACATGCTCGGGGTGAGCGCAGGCGTTCTTGATCTCCCCCAGCAGCGGCGCGAGCAAGCCCAGCCCGGTACGCAGCCGGTGGATGGCCTGCGCTAGACCGAATTCGCCGGTCAGCGCCGCCTGTTCGGGGCGCACGATGGGCAGGGGCAAGAACTGGCGGTCGTCCTGGCGTAGCCGAGGCAACAGCCCGGCTCGCAGAAACGACGACTTCCCAGCGCCGGACGGGCCGAGAATGACGAAAAGGCGCTCTACTCCCGTCGAGCGCATGCCACGTAACATGTCCAGGCCGCGCAGGGTCTGGGCGTCACGCCCGAAGAACACCGCCGCATCGGCCTCCTCCAGCGGTGCCCACCCCCGATACGGGGCGCGGTCCGGGTCATCTGATGGAGGCCAGGGAAAATGCTCGGCCCCAATCCCCAACGCCCGCAACCCGCTCAGGAGCTCCTGCAAACCGACACTGTCGAGCACCACCAGTTGACCGCCGTCGGCGATGTCCACCTCGGTGGTTGGCCGGTGATTGGGGAACAGGTCGCACCGTTGCCATTCGGAGGTGATGTTGTCATCGGGCACCGGCTCCAACCGGGCGCAAAGGATCGCCTTATGCAGGTTCTCCGCGTAGCGGAACTCGACCGCGCATTCATGCGAGTTCAGCCAGTGCTTCGACAACAGGCAGATCACCGCTTCACAGCGGGTGTTGGCCTTATTCAGCGCCTGCTTCCACCGCTCACCGGGCCGAATGCCGGTGCGCGGGTCCAAATCCAAGAAAATTTCCTCGGCCAGACCCGGCTCGTGCTCGATCAGCCACGCCTTGACCGCCATCGCCTGCCGGTTGTCCCGGCTGGAATGACTCAAGAACACCCGCATCACTCACCCCCATCCGCACTCGCCAGTGCGCATCGGGTCATTGTCACAGCTAGGCCAATGTTTTAGCGCCAACTTCAACACGCAAGCCGCCACCGCAGGGCGCTTCACCCACCACTCGGGTTCACCCAACCACTCGGGTTGAAGTCGACTAACCGCCCTCGGCGCTGATTCGTTACGCCGAACTGCGACCTACTTTTGAGACTCTCGTAACTCGTCAAATTCGAGACACCAGAACAACTACGAAAGGGACGGCCGTCAGGCGACGAAGTCAACTGTTACCGCTACGTGTACAGCTGGCAGCGGTCAACCAGAATCTGGGCCAGCCTTTCCGGCTCGCTGACCATCAGCATGTGGCACGTGTCGACCTCGATTAGCGTCTGCACTCCGCCGAGCGCAGCGATGCATTCGTGTTGAATCTTCATCGGGACGGCGCGATCACGCCGAGTGAGTATCCACGTGCGTGGCACATCGTCGGGCATACCGCTGCGGTCAACTTTTTCTATCATGATGGGGGCTGATTCCTGACAGGACCGAGCCAGCGTGAACCTGCGCTGTGCGGGAGTCATTCCGTTGCAAAATACAAACCTCGCCAATGCAGTAGGCAAACCTCCCGAACGGACCGAACGGCCTTTCTGCACCTTGCGTTTCGCAGTGCGACGTGCGAACCAACTCAGTGCCCCGGGAAGCGTGTCCACCAGGGCGCTGCCGTTGGCTGGTACCTGCGCGGTGGCCAAAATCATCTCCCGTACCCGCGCCGAGCCGAGCTTGGTGACGACGCCGGGGACGGTCACCCCAGCCAGCGAATGGCCGACGATTACGAGGTCGTCGAGCGCAGCATTCTCGATGTCCGACACCACCGAGTTGACCCACCCGTCGATACAAGCCGTGGTCAGGTCACCGGCCTTATTTCGCCGACCTGGCAAATCAACGGTCAGCACCTTTAGTTCCGGCTCCACGCTGCGGATCACATCGACGGTGGGCTCCCAACAATCAGCGGCGAACCCGCCCCCGTGCACGAGAACCAACGCGGGCATTGCCATGGCCGGACTCCTTCAACGCCGTGCGCACCAAACCTCACAATAAAACCAGGCACCTTGTCGATCGAAGCGTTCACGAGACTTCGACACCGAGTTTCGAAACACTCGCATGCGGTCTGACCCTCTCAGATAGCGATCCCCGCTGAGACGGCGTCTTCTTGCTCAGCGCGATTAGAACCGGGTCGTAATCAAACCGGACGGCGTAAGAACGGATTTGATGGTCACGGTCCTGTACACCTGTCCTCACTGCCAGCGCCACCTGTTCCTCGACCAGGCGGTGTGTACCGACTGCATGGAATCCGACGATGACGACGAATGACGAACGCCCACGACCAGGCAGGTCGCCAGCCCGATCACGGGTGACCTCTGCGCGCGATGACAGGCTTCAGTCGATCCCACCGGGCGCACAAATTCTTAAGGGGCGGACGCTACGAAAAGTGATAGTCACTTCGCCGGTCCCCGGCAGCGATCCATGCCAAGGCATTTCACCCGGATTCCCAGTGTCTCGTCGGGACCAGTAGTAGCTTTGCGCAGCATGGCCGAGTCAGTGACTTGCCGGGTAGAACAACTGTCGAGTGCACCACCGACGGCAGTCTATGACGCACTCATGGACATCGAGCGTTGGCCGGATTGGATGCCGGGGGTATCTACGGCCGCATGAGAGCGACCGGGATTACCCGACACCGGGCAGGGCGGAATCAGGCGGGTGCGGACTGGGCTCACTGTCGCACATGACCACGTTGTCGATGGATCACGGCCGCATCATCACGCGTACAGGGCGTCGCTTCCGCGCCTGTGGCCTTTGAAGGATTTTCGGGGTGATGTCCGCCTTCACGATCATCCGGAGGGATGCCGCATCAGCTGAACGGTCACGTGCACATCGCGCATCCCTGGCCGCACGCAATCGGTTCAGTCCAAGGTCGATCAAACCTATACGCGAATAGCTGCGGCGCTGGCACAAGAAGCGGAGAGGCGTCACAAAGGTTAGGCGCGTGCGCGCCAAAACGTACTTTAGCCAGTAGATGCCACCGGCTGCACAAGCCGCTTACGGCAGTCCAAACGAGTGTCGCCGAAACCACCCCTACGGAGAAGCGACAGCGAAGAGATGCCACTCGCCGGGCACGCCCTTGAGCTGGTGAGGCCCACGCGCCTCGAACTGGAGTCCTGACCCGATCACGAGGTCGCGCAGCGTGCTGGACACGAGCACCTCGTCCGGCCCGGCCAGCGCGCTCACCCGTGCCCCGATATGCACACCGATCCCAACCGAACATCAGGATCACGGTTGCGAGCAACCCGGACCACATCGTCACGGAACTCCTTGGGATACGGCTTGGACACGATGACATCCTTCCAGCCCAGCCCAGCCCTCAAAACTAGGCAGATCAAGGTGTCACCTATTCGTGCAGCAGACCCTTAAGGCGGTATGCACGCGTTTCCTGGAGCGGGCTCAAATTGTGTGCCGCGGCCGCGGACTGTTGTCCCCCACCACCATCTGGCAACATGGCGGCGTGTTTGGCCGGGAGTCGCGATGAGACCGCCGCGAGGGGTGCTGGATCCGCTGATCGTTGGAATCCTGGCCGCTGCGGTGAGTCTGACTGGTGCTGCCCGCCCGTCGTTCTGGTACGACGAGGCCGCGACCATCTCGGCGTCCTACAGCCGTTCGCTCGGTCAGCTATGGCACATGCTGGGCAACGTCGACGCCGCCCACGGCCTCTATTACCTGCTCATGCACGGCTGGTTTCAACTCTTCCCGCCAACGGAGTTCTGGTCCCGCGTGCCAAGCGGTCTGGCCGTCGGGGCCGCGGCGGCCGGAGTGGTCGTACTCGCCAAGCAGTTCTCATCCCGCACGGTCGCGTTGAGCGCCGGGGTGATCTGCGGTATCTTGCCGCGGGCGACGTGGGCAGGCATCGAAGCTCGCCCCGCCGCCGTGTGGCTGACGGTGCTGCTCGTCTACGCCACTCGCCGCAACAACGCCTGGGTCTGGCTGTCGTATGGGATCGTCCTGACCATCTCGATGCTGCTCGACATCTACCTCTCGCTGTTGGTGTTGGGGTACGCACTGTTCATCGTCCTCTTCCGGCGCACCCGAACGGTCATGGTGGGGTTCACTATTGCGTCGTTCTTGGCGGGTTGCGCGGTGATACCGCTCGTACTCACCGCCATTGGTCAAGAGCACCAGATCATTTGGATCGCACCCATCGGCCACCGGACGATCGAAGACGTCGCGATTCAACAGTATTTCGAACGCAGCCCGCCGTTCACGCTGGTC
Organism: Mycobacterium sp. OTB74; assembly: GCF_029892685.1. Taxonomy (GTDB): domain Bacteria; phylum Actinomycetota; class Actinomycetes; order Mycobacteriales; family Mycobacteriaceae; genus Mycobacterium. The sequence goes on from NZ_JARXVD010000039.1 coordinate 7,013, forward strand.
TCGGCGTTGGTCGTGGTGGCCGCTATTGTCTTGTGGCTCTGCACATCCAGGCGACTGGCGCAGGTTGATCGGCAACTATTGACCTTGTCGATCGCATGGCTCGTGATTCCGACCACCCTGATTCTCGGCTGGTCGGCATTAGTTCACCCGATCTACACGCCACGCTACTTGTGCTTCACCGCACCGGCGGTAGCACTGGTGCTGGGAGTCTGCATCGGCACACTGGCCGTCAAGCCATGGCTGGCGGCGGCCATCGTCGGCGTGATGGCTCTCGCCACAGACCCAATTACCTTTTCGTACAACGCGGTCCGTACGCGAAATACGGAATGGATTACAGCCAGGTCGCCGACCTGATCACGGCAAAGGCTGCGCCCGGCGATTGTCTGCTCGTCAACGACACGGTGACCTTCATGCCGGCCCCCATGCGGCCCTTGCTGGCGGCGCGACCCGATGCCTACCGAAAACTCGTCGACCTCAGCCTCTGGCAACGCGCGACCGACCGCAACGAGGTCTTCGACACCAATCTCATCCCGGAGGTGCTCGCCGGACCGTTGAGCGATTGCCGCGTCGCGTGGATCATCACCCAGGCCGATCCGTCACGGCCCGCTCACGAACAAGGGCAGGCGTTGCCACCCTGCGACCTCTTCGGCCCCACCTCTGCGTTCGGAGTTCCCTACGACCTGGGATTCCGGCTCGTGGAACGGTGGCAGTTCAACCTGGTTCAGGTCATCGAGGCGACGCACTGAGCGCCCGAACAGCTACCAGACTCGGATCCAGTCGACAAGCATCGAGGCCGGGAAGACTCCACCCTTGGCAGGATCGCCGCCGCCAGGCCCACCGACTGCCAGGGTGAACATGGGCGACAGCCAATAGCCGGGGTTGTTGAACGGCCACCGCGTGTCGCTGGGATTGCCGTGGACTGGGATGGGCTTCGGCGGCACAGAAAAGAACGGATTCGCACCGTCAACGTAATCGCGCCAGAATTTGAAACCGTTCTCGTCCCACCGCATTCGCCAGTTGTGCCACCCGCTGTCGACCAGTCCGGGGATCGATCGCCCTTCCCAGGTTTTCCCGTTGGATGCAGCGTGGACGGTAGTTCCCGGAGGCCAAACCCCGTTGCCGTACCACTCGAAGATGTCGACCTCGCCGTCAGGCAGAGGATCCTCGTTCACCGCCCAGAACGACGGCCAGAGGCCAGGGGTCATGTCGAACTTGACTCGCGCTTCCCACGTGTGCCCCATGGGCACCCGCCAGTTGCCGCGTAGTTTGCCGCTGAAGAACTGATCGTCTTCGTGTGTGGCGAGCATGACCAGATTGGAGTTGCCGTCGAGGAACACGTTTCGGCGATCGTATTGCCCCAGGACCGGCGGCCACACGTCGTCCTGCCAGTTCTGCACCGTCCAGTTCCCCGGATCGGGTGCTGCGCCCTGCGGCCCGTCGAAGTCGTCCTGGAAAAGGTAGGCGACGCCGCCAGCGGCGGCCGGCGCAGCAGGCGGTGATACCCGGTTAGCCGGGTTGGCCCGCGACTGCGGTAGCGGAATGGCAGCGGCTAGCGCACCGAGCCCTGCCATCAACATCATGTTGCGACGATCCATGTGGGGCACGAATTGAACCCTAGAGGCTGAACCTGGCACCGGGCGTGATTTATAGACAGTTTTCCGTTATCGGGTGTCGATCACCGGTCGAACCGGTATGTGCGGGGCAAGACCCCGACGCGGCGACGGAACGCGGTGCCGAAGTGATTCGGAGTCGAGAATCCGACCGCCAGAGCGATTTCGGTGATCGACTGCTCGGTCGTCAACAGCAAAGTCTTGGCGCGCTCGATGCGCTGACCAAGCAGGAATTGGTATGGGGTGGTGTGGAAGGCAACTCGGAACGCCTTGATGAAGTTGCCCACCGACATATCGGCCAGCCGCGCCAACTCATCCACACCGATATCGGAATCCGATCTGTCGCAAAGGTATTCGATGACGACCGACCGGGCCTCCCGGTGAGTGAGAGTCCCTGTCTCATCATCGAATATCGGCACCATGATTTCCTTGTGCTTGGCCAGACGCTTCAGCGCCTGCGCCCGATGGGTGGGCGGTGACCACGGCGCGGGCTCGGTTGTGTTCTTGGTTCCAGAGTTTTCGGGGGATCGATGTGCTGGGCCCCGGCTATCTTTAGGGGACGCTTGAGCGCAGGCCGGAGTGGGTGGGGGTCGGGTGATGGCCATAGCAGCGTGCCGGACATGTGGCACCGAACCGCGTGAGGGTGCGCGATTCTGTGACGGCTGTGGGTCCCCAGTCGAAGAAGCCGGTATCCGCGCGGAGTACAAGCAGGTCACGGTGCTGTTCGCAGATGTTGTGCATTCCATGGACATCGCTGCGACCGTCGGGTCGGAGCGGCTGCGCGAGATCATGACTGACCTGGCCGACCGCTGTGTGACGGTGGCGCACCAGTATGGCAGCACGATCGCCCAGTTCACCGGCGACGGCATCATGGCGGTGTTCGGCGCACCAGTCGCGTTGGAGGACCACGCCGTGCGTGGCTGTCTGGCCGCGTTGGGCGTTCAGGAGGAGGCCAAACGGCTTGCCGTCGAGGTCGGCGAGCGCGACGGTGTGGAGCTGTGGGTGCGGGTCGGGCTGAACTCTGGCCAGGTGATCGCCGGTGAGATCGGCGCGGGGCCTTTCGGTTACACCACCTTCGGTGAGCAAGTCGGGATGGCGCAGCGGATGGAGTCGGTCGCGCTGCCGGGTGGGGTGATGCTCAGCGCGTCCACCGCGCGACTGGTTGAGGGCGCGGCGACTCTTGGCGAGCCGGAATTGGTTCAGATCAAGGGAGCCGAGCAACCGGTGCCCGTCCGTCGGCTGCTGGGCATGGGCGACGGACCTCGCACTGGCAGGCGTGATGAGTCGAATCTTGTTGGTCGGCAATGGGAGATGTCTGCGGTTGAGAGTTTGTTGGGCCATGCCATCGATGGGCACGGCGCGGTGGTCGGTGTGGTGGGCTCTCCAGGCATCGGCAAGAGCCGTCTGGTGCGTGAAGTTTCTGCGATGGTGGGTTCCCTTGGCGTGCAGGTCTTCACCACCTTCTGCGAGTCGCATACCAGTCAGGTCCCTTTTCATGCGGTCGGACGGCTGCTCCGCTCGGCCACTGGCGTCGAGGGTCTTGCTACGGATGCGGCCCGCGTTCAGGTGCGCGACCGGGTTCCCGATGCCGACCCCGAGGATTTGTTGCTCTTCGATGACCTGCTCGGCATCGCCGACCCGGACGCTGCGTTACCGGCCATTGATCCCGATGCACGGCGGCGGCGGTTGACCGCGCTGGTGAACGCTGCTTCGTTGGGCCGCCAAGCCCCGGCGGTCTTTGTCGTTGAGGATGCTCATTGGATCGACGAGGTCAGCGAGTCGATGATCGCCGACTTCCTCACCGTGATCCCGCAGACACCCTCGCTGGTAATCGTCACCTACCGCCCCGAATATCGTGGCGCGCTAGCGCAGGTGCTGGGAGCGCAAACAATAGCCCTGGCCCCGTTGAGCGATACCGAGACTGCCGCACTGGTGTCTGAGCTGCTCGGGCCAGACTCCTCTGTTGTCGCAGTGGGCCAGACAATCACCCAAAGAGCTGCCGGTACACCGTTTTTCGCTGAGGAGATCGTGCGCGATCTGGCCGAACGCGATGTGCTGCGCGGGAAGCCAGGTGGTTATGTCTCGACGGCACCGGACGCTGAGGTCAGCGTGCCTGCGACATTGCAGGCGACCATCGCCGCGCGCATTGACCGGCTGGACCCGAAAGCCAAACGCACGTTGAGCGCAGCGGCAGTCGTCGGCTCCCGATTTGGCATCGAACTGCTGACCGACTTGGGTGTCGAACCCGCCATTGATGACTTGGTGGCGGCCCAGCTCGTCGATCAGGTCAGGTTCACCGGTCAGCCCGAATACGTGTTTCACCACCCGCTGATCCGCACGGTGGCCTACGAAACACAGCTCAAATCGGATCGCGCCGAGCTGCACCGCCGCCTGGCCGCCGCAATCGAATCGCGTGACCCTGCAGCGGTCGAGGAGAACGCGGCGCTGGTCGCTGGGCACCTGGAGGCCGCCGGTGATCTGCACGCCGCCTACGGCTGGCACATGCGCGCGGCAACGTGGGCGACCAACCGCGACATCGGCGCGGCTCGACTGAGTTGGGAACGTGCCCAAAAGATCGCGGACGCATTACCCGCCGACGATTCCAATCGGGCAGCTATGCGCATTGCTCCTCGCACCATGTTGTGCGGGATCGCCTGGCGAGTCCATATCGACGTTGCTGGTGACCGCTTTGATGAACTGCGGGAGTTGTGCACCGCCGCCGGAGACAAGGCGTCACTGGCCATCGCCATGGCGGGGCTGGTGGCGGATCACATGCAGCAGGACCGGATCCGCGAGGCGTCGCGGCTGGCATCCGAAACCATGGCCCTCATGGAGTCGGTCAGCGACCCGACCCTGACGGTGGGGCTGTCGAACGTGGCCATCTACACCAAGTTGGAGAGCGCCGAGTTTTGTGACGTGCTGCGGTGGTCGGAGAGGGTTATCGACCTGGCCGACGGTGATCCCTCGAAAGGCAACTTCATTATCGGGTCTCCGTTAGCGCTCGCCTTTACGACGCGCGCTGTCGCCCGTTATTGCCTGGGCCGCCCTGAATGGGAAGACGACCTTCGGCACGGACTCGCCATGGCGAGCGACGCTGACCCGTTGTCCTACGCCACGGCTGTCGCCTTCGCTTACTGGACGGGAATCCCGGGTGGCGTACTGACGCCCGATGATCGCGTGGTGCGCGGGAGTGAGGATGGCCTGCGGATTGCCGAACGATCCGGTGATGACGTCGCCTTGGCCTACGCTCGGATGACGTTGGGGTTCACGCTGGTGCACCGCCACACGGCTGCGGAGCGTGACCGGGGACAGAAGCTCCTGGCCGAGGTCGGCGAAATGCTCGTACGCGGGGAACACAACCTGTGCGATTTACCGATGGTCAACCTCTACTTGGCGCGTGAGACGGCTCGGCGCGGAGATCCCGATGGCGCTATCCCGCTCATGCGCGCCGCCCTCGACCATCTCGTCCGCCGGGGACAGCTGCTGTCGTGGGGCATTGCAGCGACGGGTGTTCTGGTGGAGACACTGCTCGACCGCAGCGCCGACGGTGACGTGACCGAAGCCGAGGCCGCGATCGAGCGGTTAGCGTCCGCGCCAGCCGATGAGGGTCTGGCTACGCGCGAGATCTGGCTGCTGCGATCACGCGCACTTCTGGCCCGTGCCCACGGCGACGAAACCGGCTACCGAGACTATCGGGATCGCTACCGCACGATGGCGAAATCCCTTGGCTTCGAAGGGCACATGGCGTGGGCCGAGGCGATGCCATGACGGCGGCGGCCCCGTCGGGAGTGGTTACCTTCCTGTTCACCGATATTGAGGGGTCAACCCGTCGGTGGGAGAACGACGCCGATGCGATGCGCTCCGCGTTGGCCGCACACGACGAGGTGTTGCGCAGCGCAATTGAGGCGAGCAACGGTTTCTTGTTCAAGCACACCGGTGACGGCGTGTGTGCCGCCTTCGCCTCCCCTACGGGTGCAGTCGATGCGGCGGTGGCCGCCCAGCGTTCTTTGGAATTGCCGGTGCGGATGGGGATCGCCACCGGCGAGGCCGAACTGCGCGACGGGGACTACTTCGGCACGGTGCTCAACCGGGCGGCGCGGGTAATGGCCGCCGGGCACGGCGGCCAGATTCTCGTGGCCGACTCCACAGCGGTTCTGCTCAGCGGCGTCGATCTGGTCGATCTGGGGCCGCGACGGTTGCGCGACCTGCCCACCCCGGTCCGGGTGTTTCAGGTCCAAGCGCCCGGCCTGCGCACCGACTTTCCGCCGCTGCAGGCACTGGATACCAGTCCGGGGAACCTGCGCCCCGCGCCCACGAGCTTGATCGGGCGCGAGTCGGAGGTTGACGAGGTCAAAGCGGCGCTGCGCGCACACCGGTTGGTGACGCTGACCGGGGTGGGCGGGGTCGGCAAGACCCGGCTGGCAACCGAAGCCGCGACACGGCTGGCCGATGAATTTCCCGACGGCGTATGGGTTTTCGAACTCGCCGCAGTCACCGATCCGGCGGCCATACCCGATGCAGTGGCGGCGGTGCTGGGCATCACCCAGCAGCAGGGAAAGACCATGAGCGAGTCGGTGGCCGCCGCGCTCGAGGGCAGGCTGCGGTTGTTGGTGTTCGATAACTGCGAGCACGTTCTCGACGCAGCCGCTGATCTGATCGAGGCCATCCTGGCGGCCTCGGCGACGGTACGAATCCTGGCCACCAGCCGTGAAGGACTCGCAGTGCCCGACGAGCAGGTGTGGCCGGTTCGCTCGCTCGATGCGGCGGCGGGAATCGACTCTGCGGCGGTGAGGCTGTTCGTCGAACGCGCTCAAGGTATTGCGCCGGGCTTCTCGGTGGCCGACGGTGATGAAGCCGCCGGGGTGATCGAGATTTGTCAGCGCCTCGACGGGATTCCGCTGGCCATCGAGCTGGCGGCCTCGCGGATGGCATCAATGACCGCCAGCGAAATGCGTGACCGGCTGGATCACCGGTTCCGGCTGCTGGTCGGCTCCCGGCGCGGCCTGGAACGCCACCACACGCTGCGCCACGCGGTGGCCTGGTCCTGCGACCTTCTCGATGACACTGAAAACACTGTGCTGGAACGCTGTTCGGTGTTCGCGGGCGGATTTGACCTGCACAGCGCCTGCGCGGTAGCCGGATCAGATGACCTCGACGAGTACGCCATCCTCGAGGTACTCGACGCTCTGGTTCGCAAGTCGCTGCTGGTCGCCGACCGATCTTCGAGTCGGACCCGGTACTCGATGCTGGAGACAATCCGCCAATTCGCCGAGGAACAACTGGTCGCCAGCAGCGAAGCATCCGCGATTCGGGCCGCCCACTCGCGGTACTTCGCCGGGCGCGAAACCGACATCCTGGCCCTGTGGGACAGCCCCCGCCAGCGCGAGGCGTACACCTGGTTCACCACCGAGCTGGCCAACTTACGCACCGCATTCCGGTGGGCCGCCGACCACCGTGACCTCGAAACGGCCGCACCTATCGCGACATACGCGACGCTACTTGGCGTAATGACCGAGAACTTCGAGCCGGTGGCCTGGGTCGAAGAACTCATTCCACAGGCCCGTACGGCCGACCATCCCCGACTCACATCCCTGTACGTGATGGCGACACATTGCTGGCCACTCGGACGCATCGAGGAATCCTGTCGGTACGGCGACGAAGGTCAAAAACTCGTCAGCCAAGGCCGCTACGGAGTGCCACGCGGATTGGAGTGTTGGCTTGGCGGTACCCACACCAACATGGGGCTGCCCGAACGGTCGATAGAGATATTCCTCGAGCTGCTAGCTCGAGACGAAGACCCCTTTGGATTGACACGGTCGGGACTTGTTCTGGCATTGATGCGGAACGGATCTTTCGAGGAGGCGAAGACCACCGCTCGAGAACTGATCGAGGCCGCTGAGGTCATATCAAACCCATGGGGCCAGTCATATGCGCTTATGGTTTTCGGCATGGCGTGGTGTGACGCAAATCCAGCACGCGCACGCGGCGCTCTACAACGCGGCCTGGTTATCGCCCAAGACAGCGGTATTCGCTATAACGAGTCCCATCTCATGAACGTCCTCGGTCGCCTCGAGGCCCGACATGGCGACACCCTCGCGGCACTCGAATACCTCAAACTGGCGATTCGCAACTATCACGACTCCGGCAACACGAACGTCATCCGAGTTCCGCTCGCGAGCCTCGCGGCGTGCCTCGACCAGCTCGGGCGTGTGCAAAGCGCCGCCGTGATCATGGGCTACTCGTCAAATCCCTATACAAGAGCCTGGATTCCTGAGCTGGCACCCACGATCACCCACCTCCGCGATGTCCTCGGCGACACCGCCTACGAATCGCAGGCCTGCAGGGGCGAGGTGATGACCACAGCCGCGATGGTGACCTACGCCTACGACCAAATCGACCAGGCCCGAACAGAACTGGACGCTGTATCGAAATAGGTGACATCGCTCGTCACCCGTCGACCTACTGCCTGAGGTGTACTAATCCCATCCATTGGGCTGCCTGGCGCTCTCGACTGCCTGTCTTGTAAAAGACCGTTTGTGAGACATGCGTTTAGGGGCCGTTTGACACTCGGTGTTGCCCGACGTTGCGTATGGTTTTGGGCGGAAGCACGGTCTAGCCCCTGGGTCGATGCTTGAAACGCCCTGGAAATCCCGGAGGCTCCTGACCTTGGAAACGAGGATGCAGGTATGCCCACGGAACCGTCATCAGGGAAGAAGCCGACCAGTCG
>NZ_JARXVD010000040.1 GCF_029892685.1 Mycobacterium sp. OTB74
TCCCCGCCAAACCCTGAACTGGCGAACACCCGCCGAAGCACTCGACAAACTACTGTCAAACCCGCCAACTGTTGCATCGATCCCTTGAACCCGCCCCGCCAAATGTGTTCTGGCCGCCCTCAATGACATCGCCACGAACATGCCGTTCCCGATCCTGGGCGTGGACTCTGACAACGGCTCTGAATTCATCAATGTTCACTTGTTGCGCTGGTGCCGCACGCGCAAGATCACCTTCACCCGAGCGCGACCGGGCAATAAGAACGATGGCTGCCACGTCGAGCAGAAGAACTGGGCAGTAGTGCGCACCATGGTCGGCTACCACCGCTACGACACTGCGGCAGAACTGTTGCTACTCAACGAGATCTGGCAGTTGCAGTCCAAGCTGACCAACTACTTCCACCCTCAGCAAAAACTGATATCCAAGGTCCGCAGAGGAGCCACGGTGTCCAAGAAACACGACCGGGCCACCACCCCGTTTCATCGCGCGATCAACCACCCAGCCATGCCCGTGGAACGCATCGTGACACTGACGCGGACCTACTCCCTCATCAATCCCGCCGCCACTCAACGCCAGGTGCAAGCCCTGACCGCCCAACTGCTCACCATCACCACCACCAAAGCCGGCCCCAGCCCCAAAACCCAGGTCAACAAGCGTGCACGCGCACGTGAGGCAACGAACCCACCTACGCGCGCATCTTGACATGAGGCAACACGCGGCACTGGATGTGACGCCAGTTACCTACCGTGACCAGCGCAAACAAAGTGACCAAAGTTTTTCACGGCGAGACGCGGCGGCAGGCTGAAAGCGCGGCGGCGCAGGCCAGTCGCTGACACCACAGACTCAACCGGCAACGACCGCCCAGCCATGCGGCCCGACCTCGATGTGATCGACAGTTTTCTCGGCAGGTGCCCCTGATCCGGCGACGACTCGCCCGCTGGGCAGGCCAGCGTCGACAAGCGACACGTACAACGCGCGGTCGGAGATATTGAGCGCGACCAGCAGTCGCTGCCCGTCCGCTTCGGCTCGGTAGACGTACTGCTGATTGTCCAGTGTCACGGTGCGGCTTCGTGCGGCATGCAGCCACGGGTGCCGCCGGCGCACGCCTATCAGATGCTGGTGCAGGCGGGAAATGTCGTTGTCGGGTTCATCTGGGCTGCAAGGGAATTCAGGGCGCACCGCATCGTCGCCGCCAAACCTTTCCTCTTTGATGCCGAGCCAGCCCCACTCGTCGCCGGCATAGATGCTTGGGGTACCGCCGACCGTCAGCAGCAGTACCAGCGCGTGCTCCAGGTGCCGCGGGTCGGCGAGTTGGCTGGCGATGCGGGTGACGTCGTGATTGCCGATGAAAGTCAGCGGCGCAAAGGTATCCAGGAACTTGTTGTGCCGCTGCAACGCCCACTCCAGTTCATGGAAGTTGGCGTCGTTGAGGCTGCTCCAGATCGCCTTCCACAGTTCGTACTGGGTCACCGAGTTGTATGTCGCGGCCTCGACATGTGCTGGGTAGTCGCCGTGAATTACCTCGCCGACAAACCAGGCTTGTGGAAAGCGCTCACGCACCCGCGGCAGCACAGCAGCCCAGAACTGGTCCGGCACGGTGTATGCCGCGTCCAGACGCCAGCCGTCGGCGCCGCGGGCCAGCCAGTGTGACATCACCTCGACGGTGTAGTCGGCTACAGCGGGGTCGTCGTGGTTCAGGGCGATCAGTCCGCCATGGCCCTCGAAGGTATCGAAAGTGTTGCCGCGCAACCGGAACCACCCGCTGTGCGGGAAGTCTGGTCCGACGTGATTGAAGACGCCGTCGAGCAAAACTCGCAGACCGCGGCCATGCGCTTCGGCGACCAGGCGGTCGAAATCGCCGTCGTCGCCGAGGCGTGGATCAATCCGGAAATGGTCGGTGGTGTCGTATCCGTGGGTGTGCGAGGCGAAGATCGGCCCAAGGGCCAGCCCGGACGCACCCAACCGCACGGCGTGGTCCAGCCAGTCGACGAGGCGCCCGAGGCGGTGCTCATCGGCGGTTGGCGCGGTATCGGCCGGGTGAGCTCCGACGAAACCCAGCGGGTAGACCTGCCACCAGATGGCGTGCTGGACCCAGTCCGGATCGGTCACGACCGAAACGCCGCCCGGTAGAGCTCCTTCATGGTTTCGGCCAGTTCGGGGGCCGGCCCGGCTGTCGGCACCCTGGGGGCGACGGCTGAGATCGGCAGTGCGGCAACTGGTGCGGGCGCCACACCCCACTCGGTGAGCCAGGAGTTGAGTTGTGCCGACGACGTTGCGTAGACAATCCGGCCAAGACCCACCCAGGCGTGCGCGGCCGAGCACATCGGGCAGTGTTCGCCGGAGGTGTAGGTCACCGCGGTGGCGCGCTGTGCCGGCTCAAGATTCGCTGCGGCCCAACGAGCAATCTCGAATTCGGGGTGCCTGGTGGCATCGCCGCCGGATACCCGGTTGCGGTCCTCGAAAATCACGGTGCCCTGCGCGTCGGTCAGCAGGGACCCGAACGGTTGGTCACCGTCATCGAGCGCCTCTTTGGCGAGTTCGACGCAGCGGTGCAGGTACTGCAGATCGGCGGCGCTGACAGTCATGGGGTGAGCTTACGCAGCAGCACGCAGTGCCAGGTCAACGATGCTGGGCATCCGCGCGGGCGTGGGTGTGTCCGACAACTGGGACCCGGCCTCGACAGCAGACTTAGAACGTGTTCTAGTTCTTGAGTGCTCGAGTACACCAACCAGGACCTCAGCGTTGAGGAGGTGGCGCGGCTGCGCGCGGTTTACGAGCCGTTGACGCAGTCAGTGCGGGAACTCATCGACGCGACTATCCGCACCGAGGTCGACGCCGATGCGGTGGCCGCGGTCAAGGCCGAGATCGACCGTGCCACTGCGAGGCTGCGGATGGACCAGCTCGACGGTCCTTTCGGCGTCCGATTCGGCATCCGTGGCAGCGAAATGCCTTGGGGAAACGCAGTGATCGGGGTCCGCAACCCAATCGCCCCACCGCTGGTGCTGCACCGAGCCGAAGATGGCAGCGTCTCGGCCGACTTCCACCTGGGCGCGGCTTACGAGGGGCCGCCCGGGCACGTGCACGGCGGCGTGTCAGCGATGATCCTGGACCACGTGCTCGGCGAAGGGGCCAGCTTGCCCGGGGCGCCGCGGCTGACCGGGACTATCACCATGCGCTACCGGCGGCTGACTCCGCTGGGCGATCTGCACACCGAGGCGCGGATCGTGCGGGTGGAGGGCATCAAGACTTTCACCGTCGGCCATATTGCCGATGCCGAGGGTGTCACCGTTGAAGCTGAAGGTGTATTCATCACCCCGCGCTGGGCACGGGACTGATGTCTGAAGTCGGTGCAAAGGAGCACTTATGGAAAAGATCATCGTTCTGCTGCGCCGTGAGGCGGCCGACGACGCCTGGTGTGAGCGACTGCGCGGCGCGGTGGCCGACGAACTGCTGGCGCTCGGAGTTCCCGGGCTGACGGTGAACGTCAAAGACGCCCCGGTGCGCGATTCCGTGATGGCGCTGACCACGCTCGACCCGCCGGTGGTCGCGGCCGTGACGCTCTGGAGTCAGCAGTATTACGGGTCCCAGGTGAGCGCGGCGCTGGATCGGTTGCACCAGGAGTGCGCCGGGTTGGCGGCCTATCTGGTCACCGAGTCGGTGCCGATGCCTGGACCTGCGATCAACCCCGGGGCCCGCACCGAAGGCATGGCCAACCTCGCGCTGCTGCGCCGGCCGGACGGGCTCGACGAGCGAGACTGGTTGCGGCGCTGGCATCTTCACCACACTCAGGTGGCCATCGATACGCAGTCGACGTTCGGTTACACGCAGAACACCGTGGTGCGGGCGCTGACTCCGGATGCCCCGCGGGTCGACGCCATCGTCGAGGAACTCTTCCCGATCGAGGCGGTCGGCAGCCTCCAGGCCTTCTTCGGCGCCGCCGACGACGCCGATCTGGCCGACCGGATGACCAAGATGGCGACCAGCGTCGCGGCCTTCGGCGCCAATGAAAACATCGACACCGTTCCCACCAGTCGCTACGTGCTGCGAAACCCTTTCGGAGACAACACATGACCAATCTGCTCAAGATCGATGACACCAACCGGGTCCGTACGCTGACGCTCAACCGACCCGATGCGCTCAACGCGTTCAGTGAGGCGCTGTACGACGCCACCACCGCCGCGCTGCGCGAAGCCGCCGAGGACCCGGAGGTCTCGGTGGTGCTGCTGACCGGGGCGGGCCGGGCATTCAGCGCCGGCAACGACCTGGTCGAGATGCAAGAGATGGTCACCAATCCCGAATATGTGATGGGTAAGTACGGCTTTCTGGGTCTGATCGAGGCGCTGACGGCGTTTCCGAAGCCGCTGATCTGCGCCGTCAACGGAGTCGGTCTCGGTATCGGAACGACCATCCTGGGCTACGCCGACCTGGCTTTCATGTCGACAACGGCGCGGCTCAAGTGCCCGTTCACCAGCCTGGGGGTGGCTTCGGAGGCGGCGTCGTCCTACCTGCTCCCGCGGCTGATGGGCCGGCAGAACGCGGCGTGGCTGCTGCTGTCCTCGGAGTGGGTGAGCGCCGAGGAGGCGCTGCGCATGGGTCTGGTCTGGAAGGTCTGTGAGCCCGACGATCTGCTGCCCGAGGCTCGGCGGCATGCGGAAGTTCTTGCCTCCCGCCCACTTTCGAGCCTGATGGCGGTCAAGCATGCCATGGTCGAGCCGATTCGCGAGGCGATCGTCGCGGCGACCGCGCGGGAATCGGGACAGTTCGCCGAGCTGTTGGGCGGCGCGGCCAATGCCGACGCGCTCAGCGCGTTCGTGGGCCGCAAGGGCTGATCGCGCTCAGCGGGCGCTGTGGTTCAGCTTGCCTTGTGGACGGGGCACTCGGGGCGGGCCGCCTTGATGATGGCCCGTACGGTGAAGCGGCAGCGTCCACAGTCCAGTCCGGCACCGCACTTGGCGGCGACCTCCTTGGATGTGGTGGCGCCCTCGGCGACGATATCGGCGACCGTCTGGCTGGTGACGCCGGTGCACAGGCAAACGAACATCACCGACCGCCGTCTGCGAGGCCGGTGATGATGGGCGAGTGCGCGTGGTGTCCGCCCAAGGTTCCGCCTCACTTCGATCGTGTCGGAAGCCCGGTTAGGCTATCCGTATTTAGTGCAGCCTAACATTAGTAAGGTCAGCCAGTCCATACCGCTTGAGCTGCGCAAATAAATCGCGAAGCGCCGTGGAATCACCGCGCCTGACGGTCTCTGCTGCATTACGGTCGGGTTGGGCACGTTGTGCGTGCCGCGCCAGTGACACTCGACCTGCCCTCAGAAGTGTTTAGGAGCCGCAATGCAAGGCGATGCTGATGTCCTCAAGTTGCTCAACGAGCAGCTGACCAGCGAACTCACCGCGATCAACCAGTACTTCCTGCACTCGAAGATGCAGGACAACTGGGGTTTCACCGAACTGGCGAAACACACCCGTGAGGAATCCTTCGAGGAGATGCATCACGCGGAGGCGATCACCGATCGCATCTTGCTGCTCGATGGCCTGCCCAACTACCAGCGACTTTTCTCGCTGCGCGTCGGCCAGACCCTGCGGGAACAGTTCGAGGCCGACCTCGCCATCGAGTACGAGGTGGTGGCGCGACTCAAGCCGGGCATCATCATGTGCCGTGAGAAGGGCGACGCAACGTCGGCCAACCTGTTCGAGGGCATCCTTGCCGATGAGGAAAAGCACATCGACTACCTCGAGACTCAGCTGGAGTTGATGGACAAGCTCGGCGAGGAGCTGTACTCGGCGCAGTGCGTGTCGCGCCCGCCGCACTGAGTTCATCCTTTGTCGTCGACGGCCTCGCCTCTCCTCGGGCGGGGCCGTCGTCGTCTGGAAAAACTGGAACACGTTCCAGATCTGCTGTCCCGCGCGTAGCATTCGCACCATGAGCCGAATCGGAGAATTCGCCGACGACGACGTCGCCGCTTGGGTACTGAAGTCACCTGACATCGGCACTGCGATGGCGGGTTTCTCGCGCGCGGTATACACCAAGGGCCGCTTGCCTTTACGGGTGCGCGAGGTGGCGCGAGCAGTGATCGCGGCGGACAACGAGTGCGTGACATGCCAGAACACCCGCGACTCCGAGGGTCCGGCAGCCGGCGTTGACGAAGACCTCTACGAGCACGCCGCCGAGTGGCAGACCTGGCCGGGCTACAGCGACCAGGAACGGATTGCCGGCGAGTTCGCGCACCGGTTCGCCACGGACCACACCGGACTGCGTGACGACGAGGATTTCTGGGCTCGGGCCACCGAGCATTTCGATGACGAACTTCTGACCGACCTGGCGCTGTCTTGTGCCATGTGGCTGGGCATGGGTCGCATGCTGCGCACCCTGGACATCGGCCAGGCCTGCAAGATCACGTTGTGATGCTTGGCCGGCCTGTGCCGGCCAAGCCTCAGACCAGCCCGGTCGCGTCGAACACCCAGGACATGTCGGCGGTGATTCACGCGAGGACGTACACGTCATACTTCGCGTCAGCCCGCAGGGCTAGTCAACCGCCCAGTGCCACACCGGGTTTCGGTATGCCGGTGGTCTTAGTCGGGACGTCAAGGCGTTATGCGGGGCGTGTCGCGGCTTGGAACACGGACTGCCACGTCGATGCCTGTTCTTCAGGGGTGCCCCCATGTGGACTGGTCACCAGGGTTGAGGGTGCGGCTGGGCTGTGCTTCCAATGCGGATGTGCCTTAACCACTCTCGTGACGCGAGCTTGTGCGTGGCGGCGGGGATCGATCCGTTGCGGCTGTCCCGGTTCATGGGCACGCCAAGGCGACGACGACGCTGACCGGCTACACCCACCTGTTCGCGGATGACCACACCGCCGTCATTGCCGCGAATCCCAGGACGCCGAAGCCGAGCCGAACCCCGCGCGCTCGCGAGAGCCTGTTCACCGACTGCTTCCGGTTAGGACCCGGCCCCGAGTGAGGGCATAGAAATACCACTTGAGGTAATGCGGCAGCCATTTCATGAGCCGAAACCGCGACTGGCCGGCCGTGCGATCGCGCCACGTCGACGGCACCTCGGTAATGCGGTGGCCGGCGACGTGCGCCTTGGCCGTGACCTCGAGCGTGTATTCGAATCCGCCCGAGCTCTCGATCGGAATCTTGCGAATGACCGACAGACGGTAGGCGCGAAACGCGTTCGTCGCGTCGTGTGTCGGGAGGCCGCCCAGCCAGTAAAGCGATACGCCGGCGAACCGCGAGATCGTTCGCTTGAGGAGCGGTCCGCCGATCTGTTGCCCCCCACGCATATAGCGCGACCCGCACACGATGTCGTAACCCTCGTCGCGAATCAGCCGGACCATGTCCTCAACAACCCTGAGATCATCTGACACATCCGCCATCGACACGATGACGACGTCAGAGCGTGCTGCCTCGACGCCCGCGCGAATCGCATTGATCACGCCCGGTCCGATTGTGTTGCGCACCAACTCAAGACCGGGGTAGTCGGGGGCGAGTTCACGGACCACGGGTACCGTGTCATCCTCGTCGAAGTCGTAGACGATCAGCACCCGTTTCGGGCGCGTCACCGTCGAATAGAGCTCGGCCAGAGCGTTGGCGATATTGGCGCCCTCGTTGTAGACGGGGACGATGAAGTCGACCTCGTCGGTCACTGCGGCCGCTCCGCGACCAGCAGCATTTGTTTGCCCAACAGAAACTGGGCCGGCCGAAAGCGCAAGTACAGCCGAACGAGGAAGGCCCATTGCGGAAGGCGGCTTTTGGTCGTATATGGAAGAAACCGCGCGCGGCACTCGACGACGCGGAATCCGGCGACCTCGAGCGCCTCAGTCATTCCGCGCTCGCTCAGCGGGAGCGTGTGGTCAAAGAAGTCCCAAAAAGCCCCGCCCACAAGTCGCACGTTCGGCTGCATGATCATGATTCGCCCGCCGGGCTTAAGCGCCGTGCGCACATTGGCGAGCACTTTGAGCAACGCGTCAGGGCCGCGAAGATGCTCGAAGACGTTGCTGGCAAACGCCAGATCAACCGTCCCCGGGTCGACGGCCTCCGTGAGGCGTTCGAGCGGAAGCCGGTGCACCTCCACGCCTGAGGCGGCAAACCGTTTCGTGTCAGGGTTGAGGTCGACAGCGATCCGGCGACCGGCATGAATGTTGTTGACAAAGTCGCAGTAGCCGGCGCCCAGGTCGAGGACGCATGCACCGTCGGGCACATAGCGGGCGAAGAACGCCTCGCAGATGACGCGCCACAGCCGCGCCTTGGACTCACGCTCGGCGTCGTGAAACCGTGCCGCGTACAGCCGATCCAGTTCGGCGTTCAGGTCGCCGTACGGTTCGGCCATCAGATGCCCCCTAATTCGATCTGGTGCTCGATCCACGGGATGATCTCGTCGAGCGCCTCATCGAGGGACGTCATGGCCTTGAAACCCAGGACGTCCATTGCCTTTTGGACATCGGGCACCCGCCGCTGCACGTCGTAGGGGAACGGGTCATCGGTGACGAGCCGCAGTGGCACGTCGCCCTTGATTTTGCGCCAGATCGCCTCGGCGAGCTCGAGCACGGTCGTTGACGTCGCGGTCGAAAGGTTGAAATCCTCATTGCGCGCTGAATCGGATTCGATGGCCAGCCGTATGCCGCGGGCGAGGTCGCCACCATAGGTGTAGTGCCGGACCTGGCTGCCGTCGCCGAGAATATGCAGCGGATCCTGCCCCTTGCGAACCTTTTGGACGAGGTCGGGAACGACGTGGCTCATCGCCAGCCGGACGTTACCCGACATGATCTCGCGGTCACACAAAGCGCGCTTCTCACCCACACCGATGCAGTTGAACGGCCGCACGATCGTATACGGCAATTCGTATTGCTCCCACGCGCCCTGCGCAAAGTACTCGGTGGCGAGCTTTTGGAAACCATAGGTCGAGTGCGGCGGCGGGCAGCCGCGCTGCTCGCCCTCCGGGGTGGGATAAGTCGACGTACTCTCGTAGACCATCGACGATGATACGACAGTGATCTTGCGCAAGCTCGCGTTGCGGTGCGCCCAAATCGCCGCATCGAAGGTCGCCGCCGTGATCCGCTCATTCTCGGAAAGCAGGTCGTAGGCGAGCTCATGGAACAGCGAAATGCCGCCGATGATCGCCGCGCCGGCGACCAGATGATCGCAGCCAGCGAGTAGGTCCTTTAGCAGCGCAACGTCTTTCGCATCGCCCTCGATGCCGGTGTAGCTCGGATTCGTGTCGAACGCCCGCTCGACGGCCCCGTACTTGGAGTAGTTGTCAAGCCCGACTACTTCATACCCATGGACGAGCAGTTCCTCGATGAGGTAGCCGGCGATGAAACCGGCCGAGCCCGTGACGAGAACCTTCACGTAAGCTGCGCTCCCTTTCCGAAGAAGTTCCACACATCAATGACCGGCTTGTCATCTGGGATCACCAGCGACCGATAGTCACTGTGCGGTGCCCCAAGGACGAGCACATCGGAGCGCTCGAGTGCCTCGTCGAGTGTGACAAACCGCGGGTCGCTCACGTACGGATCGGTGCATACGACGGCAGCAGCCTCATACTCAAGGATCTTGCGAAGTTTGTACGAAAGCGATTCTCGCGAGTCGTCGATGTCTCCCTTGAACGCCATGCCGAGAATGCCAACCGTCAACTGCTGCAGCGGGTATCGCAATTTCATGTGGTGGACAACGTAATCCGGAAGTCCCTCGTTGACGAGCATCGCCGCGTGTCCGAGTGAGAACCTGGACTCCGTCGCCGCCGCGAGCTGCATGGTGTCCTTGAAAAGACACGGCCCGGCCGCGAACCCACCCTTGGGCAATCCGGCCATTCTCGGGTAATCGCGCGTGAGCGCGTCATAAATCCGGTAGAAGTCCAGGCCGAAATCGGTTGCGATCATAAAGAACTGATTAGCGGTCGCGAACTGGATATAACGCCACACGTTGGCGAAAATTTTCGTCAGCTCGGCCTCGACCGGCCGCATCGGAATGATCGACGGAGCGATTCGGGCGAATAGGTCGGTGGCCACTCTGGTCGCCTCGCCGTCACACCCCGCGACGATTTGTGGTAACTCAACGAGTTCCCGCATGGCGTATCCCTGCGCAATCCTCTCCGGACAGAACGCCACATGTACGTCCCGACCCGCAGCGCGCATGAGCTTGTCGACTCTTTCGGTCGTCCCGGGATAAATCGTGCTGCGAAGGATCAGGCACTGGCCGTCCACCAAATACGGCATCAGGTCGACGAAAAAACGATGGATTTTGTTGAATTTGGGGTTGAGATGCTCGTCCACCGGCGTGCCGATAACCACAACGACGGTACGTGATCTCGAGACGAGCGTCGGGTCATTGTCGACGATCAGGTTCTTGTTGATGACCTCGGCGAGCATGGGCTCCGCCTTCTCCTCCATGAAGGGCATCCGTCCCGACCGAACCGTTTCGACGGCACTCGTGTCGATGTCATCGATTGCGACCCGTAGTCCACGATGTGCTATCACGATGGCCAGCGGCAGCCCGACATGCCCGCAACCGCCGACCACACAAACGTCGAACTCGAATTCCGACGATTCCGACGATTCAGACGATTCAGTGGATGACCCCATGGTTTTCCCTCCGAGTTCGGGCTAAGCAGAGCACGATCCAGATCGGTCGACTTGGCGCCGCGACACCGGCGTCGAGGTCACATTCGTTTGTTACACGGCGGCTGGATTCGACGGATTGGCTTCTTAGGGAAGAACCGCTGGTCGATGAGTTTTCATATCCTCGGACCCCCGTTTTCTAAGCGTCCACTTAGATGCGCACAGCATATTGCTCACGCCAGCCTCGGATGTCCAGTTTCCGCAGATTGATGATGTCATCGTGTGCGAGACGAAGGTCAGGAACCGGTTTAGACTAGTCACCCCGTAGGGCAGGCATGGGCAGCGCAAGTGACGACGCATGGGTCTGCTGCACGATCAGGTGACAGTTTTCTCACGCGGCTTGTCTGGCCGGTGCGGTCATGATTGCTTCGAATTCGATCGGGGTCAACCGGC
>NZ_JARXVD010000041.1 GCF_029892685.1 Mycobacterium sp. OTB74
AGTGTGTGAAGACGTCAGACATCTCCACTAAGCCCGGAGGTCCTCCCTTCTCACAGCCGAATCGTCAACAACGTCCCTGCCGAGTACAGCTAGCCGCTGCCCGGGGATGGCCTCGTCGACCATGAAACCGATGGGAGCACGCTCTGGTTCGTCCGGGTTTCCGCACATCACTTGCAAGACTGCCGACCACGCGTCGTCCTTCGATACGGCGACGGTTGTGGAATATTCGTCGATATAGGGTAACCGTTCCATATAGAAGGATCGTACTAGAACATGGCACCCCCGCGGAAGCATGAAACCGATGTGATACTGGATGCCGCCCGGGCCATCGTGTTGAGCGACGGCCCGCGCGCAGCCAGCATCGCTGCGATCGCCAAGTCCAGCGGAGCGCCTGCGGGCACCCTCTACCACCGGTTCGGCAACCGCGACGGCATCCTGGCCGCCGCGTGGCTGCGGTCACTCGAGCGATTCCAGGTATTGGCTTTGGCGGCAACCGGCGATACCGCGCTGGAATCGGCCGTCGCGATGGCGGTTTCTGCCGTCGAGTTCGCCCGCGGGTGGCCCGACGACGCCCGACTGCTGCTGACCATCCGGCCGTCGGATCTCCTGGACGGGCCGGACGACGAGTTCGGCAAGACACTGGCAGCGATGAATCATCCGCTGGTCGAGCGGGTCGAGTTGATTGCGCGAAAACTGCACGGCCACAGTGATGTTCGTACAGTCGCGGCGGTGAGTCGCGCCATCGTCGACCTGCCGTACGCGGTGGTCAAACGGTATGCGCACGGCGAGTTGCCGCGCTGGCTTGCGGACGATCTGGCGGAAGATGCTCGCGTGTTGCTGTCGCGTCCGGTTGAATCGATTCGTGGACAACGAAATTCGGGTCGTAAGCGCCAGTCGTGACATAGCCGCTCCGGCGGAGCAGATTTTCGAGTTGATCGCCGACCCGGCGCAACAACCGCGCTGGGACGGCAATGACAACCTGGCCGAGGCACCGGCGGGTCAGCGGGTGCATGCCGTGGGCGATGTCTTCGTGATGGTGCTGACACTGGGCGCCACACGGGAGAACCACGTCGTCGAATTCGACGAGGGTCGACGGATCGGGTGGAAGCCGTCAGAGCCGGGCCTGCCCCAACCTGGGCATCTGTGGCGGTGGGAGCTCGAACCGATCGATGCCGCGCACACCCGCGTCACGCACACCTATGACTGGACCGCGCTGACCGACGAGAAACGGCTGAGCCGGGCCAGGCGGACGTCGGCAGACTGGCTGCAGGCGTCGCTGACCCGGCTCGCCGCGCTCGCCGAGCAGTAATCACGCCTTGGGTGTGACCGTCTCCTTGAAGGTGCCGTCACCCTGGTTCAGCCAGGTGATGGTGCCCTTCTGGAACTCGCTGACCCAGCCGCCCTTGGCGACGTCTGGGCCGCCCGCGGTCTGGGCCTCGTCGGCGGTGGGGTAGCCGAGCGATCCACCGGGACCGCCTTGAGCGTTGTACACCTTCAGGATTTCGCCCTGAACCACGTGTGCGCCGGTGGCCGGCGACGAATAGATGGTGCCCTTGGCGAATGGCTGCACGGTGCCGTCACCGACCTTCTCGGGCTGCGCGGTCGGCAGGCCGAGGGCCGCTTCGCCGCCGGCCTTGGTGTAGGCGTCGTTGGTGGGGCCGTCCAGGTTCACGTTGCCCACCCCGGGGACGTTGAGCGAGGTGGCCGCACCGGCGATGGCCGACGACACGGCGCTAGAGGCAGCGCTGGCCGCCGATGTTGCCGCGCTGGCACCTGCGCTGGCGGCCGATGATGCCACGCTGGCACCTGCGCTGGCGGCCGATGATGCCACGCTGGCACCTGCGCTGGCAGCCGACGATGCCACCGACGATGCGTGGGAGGCCGCGTCCTTGGCCTGCGAGCAGGCCACAACGGCCGCTCCGGTAACCGCTGCAATACCAACAGCGGCGGCAACGCGACGTAACAGAAATTCGTTGTTCACGTGAAACTTCCCCTATGTATTCGCAGTGACACGACTTCGGTTGCGAAGTCCGAACATTCGTGACGCTAATCGGCAAGGGCGGCATCTAGCCTGCGTTTGGTGAAATTTTGCTTACAGCACAGATAAATACCCCGTCTGCGTTCTCTCCATGGCAACTTTCGTCTCGGCCGTCAATTTATGTTGACCATGTCAATCGAGGTTGACGGGTCCAAATCACAAGTGCCGCAACATAGCCGACACGCCGGGCTCCCGGTGCGTTGGGCTCAGCGTCCCGCGGCAAACTCGCGTAACGAGGCCACCTGAGAAGCATCCAGTGACGGCCGCACCGTCTCGCGGGCTTTGGCCACGTCGGCCGCAGTGACATCGGCGGCGTCGATGGATCGCCGCATGGCGGTCAGTGCCGCCTCGCGCAGTAGCGCCACGCAGTCGGCTGCGCTGTAGCCGTCCAGGTCCGCAGCCAACACGCCGAGGTCGACATCGGCGGCCAGGGGGATGGACCTGCCTGCGGTACGCAGGATTTCGCGACGGGCATCGGCATCGGGCGGTTCGACGAACACCAACTTCTCCAGCCGCCCGGGCCGCAGCAGCGCCGGGTCGATCAGATCCGGACGGTTGGTGGCGCCGACTACCACTACATCGCGCAGCGGATTGATGCCGTCCAGTTCAGTCAGGAGGGTAGCCACCACTCGGTCGGTCACACCCGAGTCGAAGCTCTGACCGCGTCGCGGAGCCAGCGAGTCCATCTCATCCAGGAACACCAGAGACGGCGCGGAATCCCTTGCGCGCTGGAATAATTCGCGCACGGCACGCTCCGACGAACCGACCCATTTGTCCATCAGTTCAGCGCCCTTGACCGCGTGCACCGACAGCCGACCCGAGCTGGCCAGCGCCCGCACCAGGAACGTCTTGCCGCAACCTGGCGGCCCGTACAGCAGTACGCCGCGCGGTGGTTCCACGCCCAACCGCGCAAAGGTGTCAGGGTGCTGCAACGGCCACAGCACCGCCTCGGTCAAGGCCTGCTTGGTTTCGACCATGTCGCCGACGTCGTCGAGCGTCACCGATCCGGCCGAGACTTCCTCGCTCGCCGACCGGGACAACGGCCGGATCACCGCAAGGGCACCGGTCAGATCGTCTTGGATAAGCGCCGGCTCGGTACCGTCGGAACTGGCCCGGGCCGCGGCCCGCAGCGCCGCCTCCCGCACCAACGCAGCCAGATCAGCGAGTACGAATCCGGGTGTGCGCTGCGCGATTTCGTTCAAGTCCAGGCCGGTCGACGGCACCTTGCGCAACAGCACCTCGAGCAGCGCGGCGCGGGTTGGCGCGTCAGGCAGAGTCAGGCCCAACTCACGGTCGCACAGGTCTGGTGCCCGCAGCCGGACATCCAGTCCCTCGGGTACCGCCGAGGTAGCGATGAGCGCAACCCCCTTGGTGGCAACCGCCTTTCGCAGCTCGGCCAAGATCAGTGAGGCGACTGGCTCGGCGGTGGCGGGCAGCAGCGCGTCGACGTCGCTGATCAGCAGTACCCCGCCATGCTCACGGACATCAGCAGCTGCTGATGCCACCTGCGACAGCCGGTCTTCGGCGCGCAGCGCGCCGATCTCCGGTCCGTCCAGCTCCACGAGCCGCCGCGTGGCGCACACCGCCCGGACCATGGTGGCCTTGCCGACCCCCGCCGGCCCCGACACCAGCACCCCCAGATTGGCTGTGGCGCCGAGAGTTTCCAGCAGCTTCGGCTCGTCCAGCGCGAGTTTGAGCCACTCGGTCAGCCGGGCGACCTGCGTGTGCATGCCCTTGAGGTCGTCGACCGAGATGGCGGGAACATATTGGGCGGCAACAGGTTCGGGCGCAGTCACGACGGGAGCCGGAGTGGAAGCCCCGGCACCCCAGGTCACGACTGAATTGGGTTGCACGCTCACCGGACCGGTGGGGTCGACGGCGGTGACAGTCAGCAGCTCGGAGGTCCAGGTGATACCCACCTGGGCGGCCAGGGCGGTGGTGGCCGCCGAAGTAGAGGTACCCGGCCCCAGATCGCGCGGCAGCAGCGACACCGTGTCGCCGATGGTCATGACCTTGCCCAGCAACGCCAATCGCAGGGTGGCCGGGCTGATCGACTGGCTTGCCAGACGCGACCCACTGAGCGTCACCGACCGGGCACCGTACACCGTCACCGGCGCCACGATCACCGGGGAATCGGCCCGCACGCCGGCATTGGACAGGGTCACATCGTCGAGCAACGCAACCCCGGGCGGTGTGCCGGCCGGAGCCGTACCGACCACCGCCGCGGTGTTGCGCGTGCCGGTCAGTGAGACCGCGTCCCACACCCGGATGCCCAGGGCGGCAATGGCTTCCGGATGCAGCAACACCACGCCCCGGCGGGCATCCAGTGCTGAGGTGTTCAGTCGCGCAGTGAGTTGCAGGTGGCCCTTGGGTGGGTCGGCCGGCTGCTGGCTCTGATCCAGGGTCATCGACGCTGTCCGGGCCTGCGCAGCCGGAGCCGGGCAGTCGAACGGCGATATGGCTGGGCCGCCCGACGGATGGCGCGGCGGGCCTGCCGCTGCTCGCGGGGTTTGTCATCCCAGACTTCGGGGTGCTCGTGCAGCCAGGCCTTGGTCCGGATGGCGAACGGAATGTGCAGCACGTACGCGCCGATGAGCACCAGAATGACGATGTAGCCGTACATCACCGAGGCCGCCACCAGGATGGCCAGCAGCGCCAGGAGCGGCACCACCATGTTGGGTGGCACAGCGAAGGTATGCACCTTGCGCATCGGTATGGTGCTGACCACCAGCAGCGAGACGCAGATCATCCAGCCGATGACGCACGACTGGCCCCAAACCGAATCCCACCACGGGCCTGGAAACTGCATCTTGGCGGCCAGCGGGCCGATGGCGCCGATGGCACCGGCAGGAGCCGGCATACCGACGAAGAACTCCTTCTCGAACGCCGGACCGTCGACGTCGAGCATCGCGTTGAACCGGGCCAGGCGCAGCACGATGCACACTGCGTAGAGCAGCACCACGATCCAGGCGACCGGCGAGCGGTTCTGCGAAAGCAGCGTCAGGTACACGATGAACGCCGGTGCCACACCGAAATTGACCGCGTCGGCCAGCGAGTCGATCTCTGCGCCCATTTTCGAGGTGGCGTTCAGCATGCGGGCGGTACGGCCGTCGAGCGCGTCGAGGATTGCGGCTCCAGCCAGCAGCGCCATCGACTCGGTGGGCCGGTGGTCGAGGGCGAACTTCACCGCCGACAGGCCCAGACAGATCGCGGCGACTGTCATGGCGCTGGGCAGCATGCGCAGGCTCACCTGCGGCGGTTTGATGCGAGGCTTCATTCCGGCAACCCAATGGGCAGCTCCGCCAGCACGGTCTCACCGCCTACGGCACGCTGTCCGAGTTCCACGCTGATCTGCGAGCCCGCAGGAAGGTAGGTGTCCAGCCGGGACCCGAACCGGATGAGCCCATACGTCTGGCCCAACGCGAGCTTTTCGCCCGGGTGAACGTCGCAGACGATGCGCCGGGCGAGCAGACCAGCGATCTGCACAGCGACAACGTCGTGCCCGTCGTCGGTGCGCAGCCACATGCTGTTGCGCTCGTTGGCCTCGCTGGCATCGGACTTGTCGGCAGACAGGAACTGGCCCGGCTTGTATTTGACCGTCATGACCTCGCCGGCCACCGGCGCGCGCTGCACGTGGGCATCGAACAGCGACAGGAAGATGCTGATCCGCGGCAGCGGTTGGTCGGACAGGTTCAGTTCGGCCGGCGGCACGGCCTCGTCGATCAGCGTCACCTGGCCGTCGGCCGGAGCC
This sequence comes from Mycobacterium sp. OTB74, assembly GCF_029892685.1. GTDB lineage: Bacteria > Actinomycetota > Actinomycetes > Mycobacteriales > Mycobacteriaceae > Mycobacterium. The sequence continues at coordinate 5,790 of NZ_JARXVD010000041.1, forward strand.
ACCACCACGCCGGGGCGGGTGGGAGCTGTTCGGGGCGGGTGCCGGAAGAATGCCGCACACGCACCGGCCGCGGTCAGGCCGGCGGTGCGGACCCAGCGGTTGCGGGCGCCGAGCGCAGCGACGCCCAGGGCGCCACCAACGAATGGCAGCCCGGCGGGGTGGATCGGAGGAATGGTGGAGCGAACCAGGTCGACCAGGCGGGACAGGTCGGACTCGTGGTCATCGGCTGGGGGTCTCGCAGGTCTGGCCATCGGGACTCGATTCTACGGTTCGCGGAGGTCTATCGGAGATCCCAGACGGGCACCGGTGATCCACTATCCAATTCGACCACGTCCTCGCCGATCTCCAGCAGGCAATTGGCCGTGGCGAGCCAGCGCAGATGGTGCGATGCGGGGGGACCGTAGCTGCTGACCTGTCCGTCGTCGTCGAGAACGCCGCGGCGGAACTGCCGCTTGCCTGCCGGCGAGGTGAGTTTTTCGCCGAGGATCGCGGTGCGATGCGGCCGATCGGCGGGCAGGCCCATGGCGGCGCGCAGCGGCGAGCGGATGAACACCTCGAAGGACACCAGTGCCGATACCGGGTTGCCGGGCAGTGTGATGATCGGGGTGCCGTGCACCGTGCCGGAGCCCTGTGGCATCCCGGGTTGCATGGCGACCTTCACGAACTGGACCTCGTCGGCAAGGGCGTCTTTGACCACCTCGTAGGCGCCGGCGCTGACACCGCCGGTGGTGACGATCAGGTCGACGTCGGTGGCGTGCCCGGCCAGCGTGTCCCGGAAAGTGGCCACGTCGTCGCGGGTCATCGGAGCGGTGACGACCTCGGCGCCGGCGTCGCGCAGGGCAGCGGTCAGCATGACGGCATTGGACTCGTAGATCTGCCCGGGCTGCAGTGGGGTGCCCGGCGGTACCAGCTCCGTACCGGTCGACATGACCAGAACCCGTTGCCGCGGAACGACTTTCAATTCCCCGAAGCCCAGCGCGGCGAGCAGCCCGAGGGCGGCCGGGGTCGCGACCGTGCCGGACTGAAGAACCGTCATGCCTGCAGTGACGTCCTCGCCGGCCCGACGGATGTGCTGCCCTTCGCGCGCCGCGGACCGGATGCTGACGACGTCGACGGCACCGTCGGTCGCCTCGACGGGAACCACGGCCGTCGCGCCCGTCGGGACGGGAGCCCCGGTCATGATCCGGTGTGCGGTACCCGGAGCGATGGACAACTCATCGGTACGGCCTGCCGGAATGTCCTGCGCGACAGGAAGTTTCACCGGGTTGTCAGCGGAGGCGCCGGCGATGTCACTGGCCAGCACCGCGTAACCGTCCATGGCCGAATTGTCGAACCCGGGCAGCGAGATGGGCGCCACCACGTCCTCGGCCAAGGCCAAGCCCAGCGCGTCGGCAATCGGCGCCGTGATCGGCGCGCGGGCCGCGATCAATCCGGCGACGACGCGCTGGTGCTCTTCGACTGTCCGCATGGTGCTAGATAGGGAAGCTGACGCCGGTGAGTTCTGTGGACACATCCCACAGCCGGCGCTGCATCCCGGCATCGTGTGATTGCGAATTCGACTGGACCAGAACGGGATAACCGCGCAGTTGGCGGAAACCCGACGGGCCGTAGTACTGCCCACCGCGAGCGCTTGGATCGGTAGCGGCCCGCAGGGTGGCAAGCGCCCCCATCAGCGGACTGTTGGTGAACAATCCGTTGATCTCGCGGAACCCGGGCAGGCCGGAACCCGGTATGTGCCGCATCAGCTCGGTGTTGGATATACCGGGGTGCGCCGCGGTGGAGATGGTCTCGGCGCTGGCCGCGGCGAGCCGACGCTGCAACTCGTAGCTGAACATCAGGTTGGCCAGCTTCGACTGGCCGTACGCGGCGACCCGGTTGTAGCGGCGCTTGTCCCACTGCAGGTCATCGAAATCGATCTTCGCCTGGATGTTGTGCGCAATGCTGGCCACCGCCACCACTCGGGAACCCTCGACCGGCAGCAGGTTGTCGATCAGCAGGCCGGTGAGCGCGAACGCTCCCAGATGGTTTGTGCCGAACTGCAATTCGAATCCGTCGGCGGTGGTCTGCTTGGGCGGGTACATGACGCCCGCGTTGTTGATCAGCAGGTCGATGTGGGGGTGGGCGGCGCGCAGATCGTCGGCCGCCGCGTGCACGGACGTCAACGAGCCCAGATCGAGTTTCTGCACCGAGACGTCGGCGTTGGGCGTCTTGGCCTTGATCCGCGCGACGGCGTCGTCACCCTTGGCAGTGTCACGCACCGCGATGACAACCCGGGCTCCCTTTTCGGCTAGCACTCGCGCGGTTTCGAAACCCAGTCCGGTGTTGGCGCCGGTGACGATGGCAACCCGACCGCTCTGGTCAGGGACGTTGTCGACGGTCCACTTACTCATGCGCGGTCCGCCTCCGCTACTCGCTTGATCGTCATGCGCCGTCCGCCTCCACTACTCGCTGGCTGCTCATGGGGCCCAAACATACGGAACTCAAATGTTGGACGGTACACCGGCTGATCCACCACACCGACGCCGAGCGTGGGTACGCCTACGACGCCGACCCGTCCTCCTCGGGCAGGTTGGTGACCGCGCTGCAGGAAGCTGGGCCGGCCGAGTTGGACGGTGGTTGACATGAAGTCCGACTGGAACATGGTGTTCGCAGGGTGAACAGGGTGCTCGGGTAGCTCTCGAGTTGTGCTGAGCCGGTGGGGGCTTACTGTGTTTCAACATGGCTATCGGCGGGGTGCTCTTCGACATCGACGGTGTCCTGGTGACCTCGTGGCGCCCGATTCCCGGCGCCGCTGAGACGTTGCAGGCGCTGGCGGACCGGAAGATCGCCCGGTGCTTCCTGACCAACACCACCGCCCGAACGCGTCAGCAGATCGCCGAAATGCTCAGTGGCGCAGGCATGTACGTGTCCGTTGACGAAGTGATCACCGCAGCGGTACTGACCGCGGACTATGTGCGCGACCGCTACCCGGGCGCCCGATGTTTCCTGGTTAACAAGGGCGATCTCGGCTCGGACATGCCCGGCATCGACCTTGTGCATGCGAGCGATTTTTCCGGGCCGCAGCAGCCGGAAACCCCTGATGTGGTGCTGCTCGGCGGGGCCGGGCCGGAGTACAACCACCTGACCTTGAGTTGGGTATACGACTGGATGGCGCAGGGTGTCCCCGTGGTGGCCATGCACCGCAGCAACGCGTGGAACACCGCCGACGGCCTACGCGTGGACACCGGGATGTATCTGGCGGGTCTGGAGGCAACCTCGGGGCGTCAGGGTGTGGCGGTGGGTAAACCGGCGCCGGCGGGCTTTCTGACTGCGGCCGCGCGGTTGGGCGCGGACCCCGAAGAGATGTACATGGTCGGTGACGACCTGAACAACGACGTGCTGGCGGCCCAGGTGGTTGGCATGACCGGAGTGCTGGTGCGGACCGGGAAATTCCGGCAGGCCGCGTTAGACCGTTGGGCCGCAGACGAATTCGCCATGCAGCCCAACCACGTGGTGGATTCGGTGGCTGACCTTCCCGGCCTACTCTTCAACGACTGACCGTGAGGGTTATGCGCGGTATTTGGTGGGCGGGTTCAAGGGATCGATGCAACAGTTGGCGGGTTTGACAGTAGTTTGTCGAGTGCTTCGGCGGGTGTTCGCCAGTTCAGGGTTTGGCGGGG
>NZ_JARXVD010000042.1 GCF_029892685.1 Mycobacterium sp. OTB74
CAACCCGGTTCGATCCCGATCACCACGAGCGGCAAGGTCAGGCGATCGGCGTGTGTCGAGCAGTACCGGAACGGTCAGTTCGCCCGCATGGACCCCTAGGTTAAGCCGACACGTCGCTGTGGGCGACTTCCGCGGGCGCCAGCTTTTCGCACAGCAGTCCCGCCAAACCGCGAGTGGTTATCGTCATGTCGCTGGAATTGATGCGTATTCCCGTTTCGCTTTCGATCCGGGTACGTAACTCGAGGGCGCCCAGCGAGTCCATGCCGTACTCGGCGAGCGGACGGTCCGGGTCGACGTTGCGTCGCAGGATCAGGCTGACCTGATCGGAGATCAGACGCCGCACCCGGGTCGGCCACTCTTCTGGGGGCAGCTCGTCGAGCTCGGCACGCAGTTTGCTCGTGCCCGCTGGGTTTTGCCCAGTGGATCGGAACGCTTCGGCGAACGGGCTGTGCTGCGCAAACGCAGTCAACCACGGGGTGTCCGTGATGGGCGCGTAGCCGCTGTAGGCGCGGTCGTGGCGCAGCAGCGCTTCGAACGCGTAAGCACCCTCGTCGGGAGCGATGGCATCGCCGGCGCCCTCCGTCAGGGCGGTGCCGCGCCCGATCTGGGCCCAGGCTCCCCATGCGATCGCGGTCGCAGGGAGGCCGTGTACCCGCCGCCACACGGTGAAGGCATCCAGCCAGCTGTTGGCCGCGGCGTAGGCGCCCTGCCCGGGCGAACCCACCAGCGCGGCCGCCGAGGAGAACGAGCAGAACCAGTCCAACGGCTGGTTGGTGGTGGCGGTGTGCAAGTTCCACGCACCGTAAACCTTTGGCGCCCAGTCACGCTCGACGAGATCATCGGTGATATTAGTCAGCGTGGCGTCCTCGATCACCGCCGCCGCATGCAGCACACCGCGTACCGGAAGTCCAGTCGCCGTCGCGGCGGACACCAACCGCTGCGCCGTGCCGGGATCGGCGATATCGCCGCACTCCACCACGACGTCGGCACCGATCGCGCCGATGCGCTCGATGGCCTCCAGCGTCTCGGGAGTTGGCTGCGAGCGCGAGGACAGCACGATGCGTCCGCAGCCGGCTGCTGCCATCTTCTCGGCCAAAAACAGCCCCAGGCCCCCCAATCCGCCGCTGACGATGTAGGCGCCGTCGCCGCGGAAGACCCGGACCCGTGCCGGCGGCACCACCACGCGCCTGCTGCCGCTGTGCGGGATGTCGAGCACGAGTTTGCCGGTGTGCTGGGCGCCGCTCATCACCCGAATGGCGGTGGCGGCGTAGCCAATCGGGTAGTGGGTGCTCTCCGGCATCGGCAGCTCACCGTCCGCGGTGAGCTGGTACACCGTGGTCAACAAGTCTCGGAGCCGGTGCGGATGGCTGAAGGACATCAACGCCAGGTCGACGGCGTAGAACGTGAGGTTGCGCCGGAACGGGAAGAGCCCCAGCCGGGTGTCGCCGTAGATGTCGCGCTTGCCGATCTCGACGAATCGTCCACCGAACGCCAGCAATTCGAGGCCCGCGCGCTGGGCGGCGCCGGTAACCGAGTTGAGCACGACGTCGACACCGTAGCCCTCGGTGTCACGACGTATCAGGTCGGCGAACTCTGTGCTTCGCGAGTCGTAAACATGCTCAATGCCTATGTCGCGCAACAATTGTCGACGCTGCTCACTGCCCGCGGTGGCGAAGATCTCGGCTCCCGCGGCACGGGCCATCGCGACCGCCGCCTGCCCCACACCGCCGGTCGCTGAATGGATCAACACGCGATCACCGGCGGTGATGCGGGCCAGGTCGTGTAGGCCGTACCAGGCGGTGGCGGTCGCGGTGGTCACCGCCGCCGCCTGCTGGTCGGTCAGGCCGACCGGCAGCCTGACGGCCAGGTTGGCCTCGCATGTGATGAACGTGCCCCAGCAGCCGTTGGGGGACAGACCGCCGACATGGTCGCCCACCTCGTGGTCGGTCACGTCCGGTCCGACTGCGGTCACCACCCCGGCGAAGTCGGTGCCCAACTGCGGTAGCCGACCCTCGAAGGCGGGGTAGCGGCCGAACGCGACCAGCACGTCGGCGAAGTTGATGCTGGATGCAGTGACCGCGACCTCGATCTGGCCCGGTCCCGGCGGAACTCGGTCGCAGGCAACGAGTTCCATCGACTCCAGATCACCGGCTGTGCGGATCTGCAGGCGCATCCCGTCACGCTCATGGTTGGCGACGGTGGTTTGCCGCTCCTCGGGGCCCAGCGGAGTGGGGCACAACCGCGCCGCGTACCACTGGCCGTTTCGCCAGGCGGTCTCGTCCTCCTCAGACTCGCTGAGCAGCTGTCGTCCCAGCTGCTCAGCGTCGGTGACTTCGTCCACATCGATCTGGGTGGCGCGCAGATGCGGATGTTCGATGCCGATCACCCGGATCAAACCCCGCAGACCAGCCTGCTCCAGGTTGGGTCGGTCGCCGGCCAGCACCGTCTGGGCAATGCGGGTCACGACGTAGAGGCGAGGCGGCTCGCCGGGGATGTCCGGCAATTCGCGGGTGATACGCACCAGATGCCGCACATAGTCGGCGCCCAGCAGCGGGGACTGCTCCTCGGCGCCGCCGTTTTTGGGTCCGGTCAGGATCACCACTCCGGTGAATCCACCGCCACGCGACTGATTTCTAAGCTGGTCCGCGTTCGAGGCGTGGTCGGCGTCTTGTGGCCAGCTCATGGTGGTGCATTGTGCGCCACGGGTTTTCAGCCCGTCGGTCAACGTGGTGGCCAGCTCGTCGGCGGTGGCGGTGGTACTGATCATCAGCCAGGTTCCGGCGTCGGCGTATTCCACTTCGGGTAATTCCCGTTGCCGCCATTCGATGGTCAGCAGCCGCTCGGCCAGCACCCGATCGTCGTGGCCGCTGCCGGATACCGAGGTGCCCAGGCACAGCCCCTGCACGGCGAGCAGGACTGCCCCGTGCTCGTCGAGCACGTCGAGGTCGGCCTCAACCCCGGATGTGTCGGCCTTTGTCACCCGTGTGTAGCAGTAGCGGGCGTTGCGGGCAGCACCGTAGGAGCAGATTCGACGGATACCCAACGGCAGCCCTAACACACCCGCGCCCAGGGCCCGGACGTCCGGATGAGCCTCAACGGACTGAAAACAGGCATCCAGCAGCGCCGGGTGCACAACGTAAGCGTCTTGCTGCGAGCGGATTTGGCGGGGTAGCGCGACCTCGGCCAGCACGGTGCGGATTGCCCCCTCGCCGCTGTGCACCGCGGCCAGACCGGCGAACGCCGGGCCGTACTGAACACCACGCTGGTCCATCCGCTTGCGCACCTCGGCGCCATCCTCGTGGACCGGATGGGCGGCAAGCAGCACGGACGTGTCCTGTGCAGGAGGCTGCTCCTTCTCTGCGGCGTAGAGGATTGCGCTAGCTTGCCGCGCATGTTCGCCCCCCTGGGTTGTCTCCACTGTGAAGTCGAAGACGCCCGGCGATGACAAGGGCGCCGAGGCGCCGATCGTGGTCTGCTCATCCAGCAGCAGCACCTGCTCGAAGCGGATGTCACGGACCTCAGAGGCCTCGCCCAGCAGGTCGTGCGCGGCCGCCAGAGCCATCTCGCAGTAAGCCGCCCCCGGAAGCATTGCCACATTACGGATCTGGTGATCACCCAGCCAGGGCTGGGCGGCGGTGCCGACCTCCCCTTGCCAGACGTGGCGCTCCGGTTCCCCCTGCAAACGCACATGCGCGCCCAACAGCGGATGCACGGCAACGGTGCAACCACCATGCGCCGGGGATTCCTGATCGTCGCGGCTCAACAGCAGCCGACGGTGCGTCCAGGTCGGCAGCGGTGCGTCCACCAGGCGCCCATTCGGGTAGAGCACGGAGAAGTCCACCGCGGCGCCGGCACTATGCAGATCCGCCACAAAGCCCAGAAGCCCGTGTGGCAGCGCTTGTTCGCGGCGCATACCGGCCAGGGCGGCCAGCGGCATGTCGATACCGCGGGCGGTCTGCTCGAGAGCATGCGTGAGCAGCGGGTGGGGTGCTAGCTCGGCGAAGACCCTGTGGCCATCCTCCAATGCGGCCTGCACCGCCGTGGCGAACCGCACCATGCGGCGCACGTTGTCCGCCCAATAGCCGGCGTCGAAGGCCGGCAGCTCGCGCGGGTCGAACAGGGTCGCCGAGTAGAAGGGGACTTCAGGTGGCATCGGTTGCAGGTCGGCCAGACCGTCGGTCAGCTCGCCAAGGATCGGGTCGACTTGGGGCGAATGAAAGGCGACATCGGTGGGGACCTCGCGGGCCATCACATCACGCTGCTCCCAGGCCGCGACCAGCTCACGAACCACCTGGGTCGCACCGGCGATCACCGTGGACTGTGGCGAGGCCACCACCGCAACCACGACGTCGTCGATGCCACGGGCCATCAGCTCTGAAAGTACTTGCTGGGCAGGCAGTTCCACAGATGCCGTGGCGCCGGTTCCGGCGATGCGGGACATCAGCCCTGAGCGGCGGCAGATAACGCGCAGCCCGTCTTCCAGCGATAGGGCTCCGGCCACGACAGCTGCCGCGGCCTCGCCGAGGGAATGCCCGATGACCGCGCCCGGGCGCACCCCGTATGCCTTCAAGGTTGCGGCCAGCGCGACCTGCATGGTGAACAGCGTCGGCTGGATCCGGTCTTGACCGGTCACGACATGTGGCGCAGACATCGCTTCGGTCACCGAGAACCCGGACTCGTGGGCGATCAGCGGCTCGGCCGCCGCGACGGTGGCGGCAAACACCGGTTCGGTCGCCAGCAGTTGCGCGCCCATCTGAGCCCATTGCGAACCCTGCCCGGAGAACACCCACACCGGTCCCCGGTCATCCTGCCCGGCAGCGGGCTGAAATGGAGTGTCGCCGTCGGCGACTTCGCGCAGAGCCTCAGTGAGCTCAGGCCGACTGCTCGCAATGACGGCGGTGCGGACTGTGCGGTGCCCGCGTCGACGCGCGAGGGTGTAGGCCAGATCCGGCAACGCCACGTCCGGGTGTGCTACCACCCAGTCGGCGAGCCGGCCAGCGGTGCGGCGCAATTCGTCGGCCGACGTAGACGACAGCGGGAACAGCAGTGGCACGGTCGACGATTCGGCAGAGATGTCTTCGGGCGCAGCGCTTTTTGGAGCTTGCTCCACCGGTGCTTGTTCCAGGATGGCGTGGGCGTTGGTTCCCGAGAATCCGTAGGCCGACGCCGCCGCCCGCCGGGGCGTGTGACCGTTGGTTGGCCACGGTGTATTTTCCTGCGGTACAAAGAGATTGGTCTTGATTTGGGCAAGCTCATCCGGTAGGCGGGTGAAGTGCAAATTCTGCGGAATGACACCGTGCTGCAGGGACAGGACTGCCTTCATCAAGCCCAATGTTCCCGAGGTCGACTGGCTGTGCCCGAAATTGGTCTTCACGGCTGCAAGCGCGCATGGGCCTTCGATGCCGTAAACCTCGGCCACACTTGCATATTCGATGGGGTCGCCGGTAGGAGTCCCGGTGCCGTGTGTCTCCACCATGCCGACGGTGCTCGCGTCCACACCCGCGGTCGCCAATGCGGCCTGATAGGACTCGACCTGCGCGGGCTGAGACGGTGTGGTGATGTTCACCGTTCGGCCATCGTTGTTTAGGGCCGTGCCGCGCACCACAGCCAAGATTCGGTCACCATCGCGCAGCGCATCCGGTAGCCGCTTGAGCAATACCATCACGCAACCCTCGCCCGACGTGAACCCGTCGGCGGCGGTGTCGAACGCATGGCAATGTCCGGTCGGAGACAGCATGCCGCCGGCCGACCCCGCGGAGGATTTCCGTGGATCCAGCGTCAACGTGGCGCCGCCCGCCAGCGCAAGGTCGCATTCGCCCTCATGCAGGCTTCGACATGCCAAGTGCACAGTTACCAGGCCAGACGAGCATGCGGTATCCACCGTTATGGCCGGAGCGTGCAGGTCCATGGAGTAGGCGATCCGTCCGGACGCCATGCTGAAATTGCTGCCCAAGAATCCGTAGGGCCCCTCCAGGGCGTGGGCATCGGCAGCCGCCAGTATGTAGTCAGCATGCGTCAAACCCACGTACACACCGGTCCGCGAACCGGCCAACCTCGTGGGGCTAAGCCCCGCGTGCTCCACTGCCTCCCAAGAGGTCTCGAGCAACAGGCGATGCTGCGGGTCGATCGCGGTGGCCTCGCGCTCGCTGATCCCGAAGAACTCAGAATCGAACCCCGCAACGTCGTCTACGAACGCGCCCCACTTCGACACGGACCGACCGGGCACGCCGGGCTCGGGGTCGTAGTATTCGTCGGCGTCCCAGCGGTCGGGCGGAATCGTGGTGATCAGATCATCGCCCCGCAGCAACGCCTCCCACAGCTGCTCCGGAGAGTCGATGCCTCCCGGAAGCCGACAGGCCATGCCGATGACAGCAACCGGAGTGACCGGCGTGGTGCCCACAGCGGGCGAAGAATCGGCCGAAGCTGAGCCGTGCGCGGCATTGTGGATCGCCCCGAATGAAGCCATTCCGCCTCCCCTACAGCAACGACTAGTTAGCCTGTCCGCTGCTTGGGGCTATGTACGGCACGCCCCCGGACCCCGGTGTCTGCGTCTGCACAATTGACTTTGCCCGGTCGTCAAAAGCTTTCGTGCACGTCAGCAGCCTAGATGGTACAAACGACGCTATTCGCCACGTGCGACGACGATAAGTAATTGGTGGAACCGTTACCCAATCGTGATGCAAGTTGCTGGGACGTGAATAATTCGGCGCATCATCATCGCGTCGGCCCGAAACGATTGGCGTTCCACCCAGCGGCGGCTGCCTTATTCCGAGGCGGGCTGCCAGCCATCGCGCCGGGCCGTCGACGGAACGACGAGCGGGCCAAACAGGCTGGAGCACAGGCCCGCAAGCCTGCACCTGGCTAACCGAAAGCATCAAGTGCTGGCTCGACGACCGGATCTGTCGAAGGACCAGCTCCGCGTCGGCTGCCTGGAAATGAAACCTGCCGACCAGAGCGTCGACCGGCACGCCGGCGGTGAGGGTGGAGCTTTTCCACGCCGACCATGGTGCCGGTCCCGTTGATGTCGATCTGAATGTCGGCGGTTCACTTTTTGCCTGGACGGCGGCTGCCGAATGGAGGGGTACCTGACTTCTCGATTGGAAGGTGCAGCACTTCTCGATTCGAAGGGTGCAGCGGCGACGGCGACGGTAACCTCGTAGAGGTGCTCGAGACGTCCATTCCAGCTGTGCTGCGCGAGCGCGCCAGTCTGCAGCCCAATGACATCGCGGTCACGTTTATTGATTACGAACAGGATTGGGCCGGGGTTGCGGAAAGCCTGACGTGGTCGCAGCTTTATCGGCGAACACTGAACGTTGCACGGGAGCTCAATCATCGCGGGTCGACGGGTGACCGCGTTCTCATATTGGCACCACAGGGGCTCGACTACATCGTCGCGTTTCTTGGCGCATTGCAGGCGGGAAAGATCGCGGTTCCGCTTTCGGTTCCGCTAGGTGGCGTCAGCGACGAGCGCGTTAGTTCGGTGCTACGTGACGCCTCGCCGTCGGTTATTCTCACGACATCCTCTGTCGTGGGCGCTGTCGCCGAGTATGTTCGGTCGCAGTCCGGCGCATCCGCTCCACCGATCCTTGAGGTTGATCGGCTGGAGCTGGATTCTCGACAGGGATCCAGTGCTGGGGTAGCTAATGGCCCGAGCACGGCGTATTTGCAGTACACGTCTGGGTCGACCCGTCTGCCGGCGGGGGTCATGATGTCGCACAGAAACCTTCTGGCCAATTTCGAACAGGTGATGTCCGATTACTTTGCGGACTACGGAAAAATTCCCCCGCCAGATACCACTATTGTGTCATGGCTGCCGTTGTATCACGACATGGGTTTGTATCTGGGAATTTGCGGGCCGATTCTGACAGGACATCGCGCTGTGCTCACGAGCCCGGTGGCATTCCTCCAGCGGCCGGCCCGGTGGATGCAATTGCTGGCGAGCAATAGCCACGCATACTCGGCAGCGCCGAACTTCGCGTTCGAATTAGCGGTGCGCAAAACATCGGATGATGACATGGCCGGGCTTGATCTCTCGGACGTGCTTGTCGTCATCAGCGGTAGTGAACGGGTACACCCGGCGACGCTGCGGCGGTTCACTGACCGGTTCGCCCGCTTCAATCTGCGCGAGGCGGTGGTACGACCGTCATATGGAATGGCGGAAGCAACGGTGTATGTGGCGACCCGCACGGAGGCTCAACCACCGGCCATCGTCCGATTCGACTCCGAGAAGTTGACCGCCGGCAAGGCGGAGCGCTGCGAAAACGGAGGTGGCACACCGCTGGTCAGCTACGGGATGCCGCGGTCACCGATGGTCCGCATCGTTGATCCAGAGACACGTTTCGAGTGTCCGGCGGGAACTGCCGGTGAGATCTGGGTGCACGGCGACAACGTCGCGATGGGCTATTGGC
>NZ_JARXVD010000043.1 GCF_029892685.1 Mycobacterium sp. OTB74
GAGGCCGGCAAGCACGTGCTGTGTGAGAAGCCGTTCATGGCCAATGCCGCCGAGGCCCGCGAGATCGCCGAACTGGCCGCCAAGTCCGGCCGGGTGGTGATCGAGGGACTCCACTACCAGTATCACCCTGGCATTGAACGTGTTCGCCAGGTCATTGCTTCAGGCGAACTTGGCAAGCTGGAGCACGTCGAGGTGGTCAATTGCTTTTGGATGCCGAAGTCTTCCGACATCCGCTACGACTACCGCCTTGGCGGTGGCGCTCTGATGGATCTGGGGTGCTACGCCGTCGACTTGGTTCGCACGTTTGGCGGTTCGACCCCGGAAGTTGTTTCGGCACACGCGAAACTGAAAGGTCCTGAGGTGGACCGGGTGATGACGGCCGAGTTGCGGTTTGCCGGCGGGCACACGGGCCGGGTCCACTGCTCGATGTGGTCGACCGATCGGCCGCGGTTCAGCGGCAAGGTGATTGGTGACCGCGGTGAACTGCGGCTCCATCCGCTGAATCCCTTCCAGTGGTTCATCGTCCGGTCTGCCGATGGAAAGCGGGTGGAGCGCTTTCCGTCACGGACCACCTACGCGTATCAGCTGGATGCGTTCGCCGCGGCGGTGCTGCGCGGAGAACCGGTGAAGACGACAGCGGCGGAAGCGGTCGAGAATATGACCGTCATCGACGCGATCTATCGTGCCGCCGGCCTTTCGGTTCGCCAGCCGGCCTGACGTGGCTCGGCCCGAGTTCGTCAATCTGATCTCGATACTCAGAACCGTCTACCGCTGGAAATCAGCGGTAGACGGTTCTTGAGTAGAGCGCCTGATTGTGCCTGGGTCGGCCACGGCTCAGTTGGCGAAGTGTGCCTCGTTGATGTGTTCGGCCACCCGTAGGGCATTGGCCGCGATGGTCAGGCTCGGGTTGAGGCCGGTGCTGGACGGGAAGAACGAAGCGTCCGCGACGTAGAGGTTTTCCACGTCGTGTGCGCGGTTCTGTGCGTTCAGCACGCTGGTCGCTGGATCGGTACCGAAGCGGACTGTGCCGCAGACATGGCCCAGGGTTGCGTTGTCTGCACCGGTGCGCAGGGTAAGGGTGCGGAAGGGCTGCAACACGTCTTTGAGTGCACGCAAAAACACCTCGCGGCGGCCAATCTCGTTCGGGTGCAAGCGGTATTGGAGGCGCAGCCGCTGGCGACCGTCGACGCTGGGCCGGTCGCTGGGCAGGACGCGGTTGTCCCGATATGGCAGGTCTTCCATCATCGCGACAAGCACCAGACCGCCGTTAATGAATTGGTTGTAGACCGGTCGAGCGACCGGGCTTGCCAGGCGCAGTGCCTTCGACACAAAGGTGGGCTGGTTCATCATCGTGTCGAGCGGCGCCAGCGAGGCCATCGAACCGGCGGACTGCACCGTGCCGCATTTCTGGCCGTCAACGAAATAGAAGTCGTTGAGTCCGATCTCCTTGTTTTCGGCGGTGATTCTGCTGCCGCGTTGCGGCCAGATCTCGATCCAGTCCATTACGTGGCGCATCAGGTTGCGGCCCACCATGTCTGAGCTGTTGGCCAGTCCGCCCGGCCAATCGCCGGATCGGGAATTGAGTAACAGTACGGGGGTGGCCAGCGCGCCGGCGGCCAGCACCACCACTTTGGCTTTGAGCGAGAGCATGTCGGAGCGACGCTGACAGATCACCCGTTCGACTCGGGTGTCGTTGGACTCGAGCCGTAAGACCCGGCACTCGTCCAGCAGCTGAGCGCCATACTCGGTAACGGCAGGCAGCACACCGGCACGTCCGCCGTCGTTCTTGCATCCCTTGGCGCAGAGGAAGGCCTGACAGGTCAAGCAGTCGTCGGTGTAGTCACAAGCCATCGGCAGGTGATAGGGATGCAGCCCGCGCCCTGACAGATAGTTGACCAGCGGCTGGTTGTCGGCCGAAAAGGGCGGTGCGGCAGGCCGATTGACACCGGCCGCCTCCGGCCGCAGGGGATCCGGCTGGCCGCGAACTCCCAGCAGCTTCTCGGCCTCCGTGTACCAGGGCGCCAGCTGCTCGTAGGAGATCGGCCAGGACTCCGGCGTTGTGGATTCGCCGGGGTCGGCAAAGTGCTGTCGGGGAGTGAAGTCATCGACGAAGAATCGTTCGCAAACCATGCCGTAGAGGGCCGATGATCCGCCTGGACCCGCGCCGATAAACGGCACGAACCGCCGCGGGAAACGGCCGCTGATGTCGGTGATTTCATCAGTGCTGCGTCCAGCACGGGCCAGGGTTTCGTAATGGGTCTTTTTCGACCGGGAGGACCGCGGCTCGGCGATTTCGGGCATTGCCGAGCGAATCGTCCCCGGTGTCCCGGGCAAAGTTGAACGGCCCTTCTCGACGAACAGCACCCGGCGGCCTGCGCGCGCCAGCCGCTGGCCGAGCATGCCACCGCCCATGCCGGCACCGATGACGATGACGTCCCACTCGATGCGCTCAGCTTCGCGCCCAGTCATTTCGCCGTTAGGCACAGTTGAACTCCTCGGTGTGGTGGCCGAAAACTGGCCAGGTCTGGGGGATGCGGGCTGGTATCCCACATCGATGCAGCGGGACTCGATAAATGTCTATACCCATGTGGCAGAAGGTGTTTCAACACAGACCGAGGATCGTGACGAGCTCGTCGTCGTGGCGGTCACGCTGGAAGTGCCGCGCTGATTCCAACGCGCTACGGGCGAGGCGGCGACGCAGGTCCTCGTCAGATTCAAGCGTCATGAGGTTGGCGGCGAGTGCAGCCGCGTCTCCCACCGGGCTCAATAGACCCGTGACGCCGGGATCGATGATTTCTGGGGTGCCACCTGAGTCCGTCCCGCATACCGGCAGCCCGGCCCGCATTGCCTCGACAGTCACGCGGCCGAACGCCTCGCATTGGCTGCACATCAGACCGACATGGGCGGCGGCCCAGTAGCGTGCGACGTCGCGGGTTGGTCCATCAATGGTCACCAGGTCGTCGACTCCCAGTTGGCGGGCGAGGTTGCGAAATGGCGTCTGACTGCCGGCACCTACCAGTGTCAACTCGATGTCGACGCCGGCTTTACGGGCGATGGCGATAGCCTCGATTGCCAGCTGTTGTCCCTTGGCGGCAGAGAAATAGCCGACAAGGACGGTGCGCATGCGCTCACCGGGATGGCGCTCCGGTGGTGTGCCAAATGCTGTGTCGACCACGGGGTAGATCACGTGTGTGTTCATTGTCGGGTCCAGTGCGAGCATGGCTTGCGCGACTGCGTGTGAATTGCAGATCACTGACTCCGACAGCCAGCCGACCAGTCGCACGGTTCTGCGGTAGCCGAACAGGAACCAGAGTTGATGGTCGTCTCTGCCGAATTCACGAACGATCCAGTGGTGTGGAATCCCGAGGATCTTGGCGGCGATCGCATGGGACGGAATTGTCATGGTGTTGGTGAGGACCATCGCCGGACGCTGCCGAATGAAGGACACCAATGCCTGCACAATGCCAGGCAGGAGAATCGCGGTGTAGGGAAGCCACCCGATCAGCACGTGGAGGTCGATGCGTGTGATGCGCCCCCATTTGCCAAAAGCCCACCATGGTGTCCAGGCGATCTGCGTTTGGATGCCGTCATCGGCGCACCGCTGGGCGACGTCTCCCTCTAGCGGGAGCACGGCGACGACATCTAGGTCCGGCCGCTTTGTCCGGATCGCGAACAGTGTGTCCCGGAAGTCGACTACGCCGCCGCCGCCAAATGTGCTCACGTTCGAGACCACCACGACCCGAGGGGCGGGGCCCTCTTTGCGTAGTGCCCTGTTCACGCGACGCCGGACTGTGACGTGGCGCAACGGCTCGATGGCAAACACGGGCCGGAGTTTAGGCGACAACCCGTAGGCCTTGCCCCTAAATGGCCGCGACGAACTGCTTCGTTGGTACAACTCTGTCAGTCTCTCTCCGCGACCGCGGCCCTCATGCTTGAGTTTCGTCTCTGAGTGGTGTCGCCAACAAGCCACGTCGGAGGAGCCCTGTGAAGGCCGGGCGTGGGACCGGTTCGATGAACGTTGAACTCGAAGCAGATAACCAAACTCTTACGCAGTCGTCAATAAATACGCAATACTGACCGCTGTTGCTGACCGTGCGCACGCGCATGAGCCCGAGAGGCTAGGACTCGATGAAAATAGTGCTGGCATGCCATGGCGTGCGCGGCGATGTGGAGCCCAGCATCGTCGTCGGCCGCGAGTTGCTGCGTCGGGGGCATGAGGTCAGCATCGTGGTGCCGCCGAACGTGGTCGGCTTCGCCGAGGCGGCCGGGCTCACTGCGATTGCCTGGGGGACGGACTCGCAGGTCATGATGGATGCGCAGCGCGATTACTGGACATGTTTCTTTCAATCCGCCTGGAAGCCGAAAGAGCTGGAACGGCTGGGGGACAGGATCGGGGAGATCGTCACCCAGTGCTGGACGCAGGAGGCGTTCTCGACTCTGGCGTCGGCAGTGGAAGGCGCCGACCTGATCATCGCGGGCAACGGTTTCGAGCAGTTCGCGGCCAACGTCGCGGAATATTACGAGATCCCCCTGGTTACGTTGGATTTTTTCCCGATGCGGGCTAACGGGAGGGTGCTGCCTCTCCTGCCGCCGCCGGTGGGCCGCGCCGTGTTGAAAGCCTGGGAGCGGATGGCGTGGAGTGGCCATGTGAAACAGGTTGAGGACGACCAGCGCCGTGAGCTCGGTCTCCCGCAGGCGACAACGCCTTGGCCGCAACGGATCGTCGAACGCGGTTCCCTGGAAATCCAGGCGTACGACGATGTGGTCGTGCCCGGGCTGGCTGCCGAATGGGCAAAATTCGGTGGCCGACGGCCCTTTGTCGGCACGCTGACACTCGAGTCGCCGACGGATTCCGACGACGAGGTCGCATCGTGGATCGCGAGGGGGAAACCGCCGATTTTCTTTGGCTTCGGCAGCGTACCGGTCGGCTCCCCGGCCGACACGATTGCCATGATCAGCGCCGTCACTGAGCGGCTGGGCGAGCGCGCGGTGGTGGGCGCCGGCTCTACTGACTTCAGCGCGATCTCCTATCCCGACCACGTCAAGGTGGTGGGATTGGTGAACTTTGCGGAGATTTTCCCTCGCTGTCGCGCGGTCGTACACCACAGCGGCGCCGGCACCATTGCCGCGTGCCTGAGGGCGGGAGTCCCGCAAGTGGGCCTGTGGACACTCCCCGATCAGGCGTTGCGCACTACTCAGCTCAAACGGTTGAAGGTGGGCACTGGGCGGCGTTTTTCCAGGACTACCGAGAAGTCATTGGTCGCGGACTTGAGCAAGGTGCTCTCCCCGCAATACCGCACGCGGGCGCGCGAGTTCGCGAACCACATGACGACACCCGCTGAAAGCGTTGCCGCCGCAACGGATCTCGTGGAGAGTTTCGTCCACCTCAGGAGTGTCTGCTGATCGATGAGCGCAAATCTGGAACTCGTTGGTGACAACGAAGATAAAGAAGACGTCGGGCGCAGAAAGCGCACGCTCGGAGAGGTATTCGACCCGAAGAACAACGCGCTGAACGCGTGGCGGTTGATACTGGCGACCGGTGTGATCTTTTGTCATGCCTGGCCGTTGACGGGCCGCAGAATCTCTTACGAGCCGGTTCATCAGCTGATTGAAGACGGATGGGTGGACGGGTTTTTCGCGATCTCCGGATTTCTCATCACCTGGAGTTGGTTCAGGCAACGACGGACTCGTGACTACTTCTTGGCTCGAGGCCTGCGCCTCCTTCCGGGACTGTGGACATGTCTGATTGTCACCGCGATCGTTATCGCCCCAATTGCCGTGCTGATCCAGGGTGGTTCGGCTGCCAAGCTGCTGCTGTCGCGCGCGCCGTACGAGTACATCCTGGGAAACAGCGCGGTGCAGCTGCTCAAGCACGACATTGCCGGAACACCCAGCGGCATCCCGTGGCTCGGAGAATGGAATGGGTCACTTTGGACCCTGTTTTGGGAAGCGCTATGTTATGTCGCGATCGCGGGCCTCGGCATTGCCGGCCTGCTGCGTCGCCGGTGGGTCATCCCGGTGCTGTTGGTGTTAGTGGTGTACTGGTCGGCGATCCTGCCGCCCTATAGCCGCCTGATCGACGCACCACCCGGTGCGCATGTACAGCTCGACGCTACTGCCCAGCAAATCGTGATGAGCGGAATGGCGGCGAGATTCGGGCTCATGTTTCTGACCGGGGCGCTGCTATATCGGTTCCGCGACGTGATTCCCGCTCGATGGTCGTTGGTCGCAGTGAGCGTGGTCATTGTTATGGCGGCGAGCATGCTGCCGAATTACCGCGTGATTGGCGCCATACCGTTGGCGTACGCCATCATCGTTTCAGGCGCCCTACTCCGGAACAAGCGGTTGAGGTTTGGCACGGATTTGTCGTACGGCGTCTATATATATGCATTCCCGCTACAGCAGTTGCTGGTCGTCAGCGGGCTTGCCTTCTTGAATCCAGTCGTGTTCGCAATCATCGCGACCGCCGCCACCCTACCGCTCGCCGCGCTGAGCTGGTTCCTGGTTGAGAAGCCGGCGCTGTCCTTGAAAGCCCGGCTCGGCCGGCGGAGTTCACCAACCGCTCCGCCTCCTGCCTAGCCCTGGGCCAGCGCCCGATCGGCAAATTCGCCGATGGCCGGACCCAAGACACGCTGACAGCGTCGCGAGGGCTGCGCGTCTGGTGGAAGACGACGCCCGTCGCAAGCGAGTTGGCTAAACTGAAGTCAGATTCTGGAAAACGCAGAAAATTGACGGCGCTGCAAGTTTAGACTCAGCGCCGATCATGCTGTTGTGCGAGATAGGGCCATTGTGAACATCACCGAATATGACGTGCGCTCGCTGTACCTGGATCTG
>NZ_JARXVD010000044.1 GCF_029892685.1 Mycobacterium sp. OTB74
TCGCTTTGGTAGGGCTCACATTCGATGATGGTGGCCGATTCGACCGTGCCGAGCAGGTGCGTGATGTCAACAAAACCGGGCTTTGTCGGCAGCGGCACCACCGTGGGCCGTCCCCTTTTCGTGCTGACCGGGCCACGGCCGCGGCGCATGCGCTGCTCACGCTTCACGGTGCGGGCATGCTCCCGGCACAGCGCACAGCCCTTCACATAGCCGGTCATATGCCCGTGCGGGCCGATACTGAACGCGCCCATGGTGTCGAGTCTGACACGGGGAGCGGGTCGGGGGCCACGCTGTGAAAGTGTCCACGGCCGTGGAAACTTTGTCTTCGGGGCCGGTCACCAGTTGTGTCCATCTCGTCGACCACTTCGGCCCCCGGATGCCACTTCCGTAAGGGATACTGGCATCCGGGGTGATGACCTCCTGACGTCTATCGGCAGATAGCGATTCATCGGCTGACGTCTGTCGCGATGGACAATGCGTATCAATTCGCATTAATGTCGAGGCCGACGCCATTCTTTTCGACGCTTCCCGCCATTCTTTGCCGGGGTCGGAGTAATTCAATTCGAATTTAAGCATTTCGGCCTATTTCCACGGAATTGTTTTTGATATTGGCGGGATTGTTACATCGTTGCAGGTCAGAGCATGTTTTTTTAGGACCTCGACGAGTCTCCGCCAAAAGACCGCCTGCCGGTGAGGCGCGCACCATTGTTTGGCACCGAATTCGACTCCCCTGCCCCGCCATTGTTTCGAGGACAGGCGACCATTCTTTTGCGGCCTCGTTCGCCATTGTTTTGCGCCATGGATAAATGCATGGTCGCCATTCTTTTTGACCATTTAATTTAAATTGAATTCGCATTGAATTCGGTGCGTATTGCCCGGCCAGGGGCACGGGGTGTGCCGGTGGCGGCGCGGTGTTCGCCCTGGTCACAGACCTGCATGGTCTTAATGACCATGCAGGTCCTCACGAATGCCGTTGCCTGCCTGGCCTTCTCGCGGCGGTGGGGGTGACCGGTCCGGTAATACCCGCGAGGAGGGCCAAACCCGCAGGTCATGGACCTGCATGACCCTAAGGGTTATGCAGGTCCGCGGCGAACGGCGGGGGCTTATGCGCACAGGGACTGCCCGGCCCGAATCGTGCTGGCACCGCGGCGATGTCGGCCCGCGGCGAAACGGTCATGTTCAGAACTGAGCATGAGATGCGTTCTGCCGTGCGGCACAAGCCTTCCCGGCACTGCGTATGCCGATGGCCCTGCGACGCGCTCAGCGGGGCAATGAGCGGGCATTACGTGCCCACCCTGCGGTCAGGGTGAGACGGCACCGCGTGCAGCATCGGCCACGGTATCGGCCAGTCACGCTCGGGGTCATCGTCGAACCAGACCAGAGCCCAGGCAGGTTCGCCTTCGGTAGCGATGACGCCACCACCACCGAGCGGGACGAACGCGTGCGCCTCGATGTCGAACGTGCCGACAGCACTCACGGTGCCTATGCGGGTGCTCTTCACGTCGTCGGTGTCAAAGACGTCCATCGCGACCCGCTCGCCCTCACTGATGACGTGAAACATATTGTGGGAGTTCATCATTCGGTTCCTTTCACTTTCGGTTTGCTTGGCGGACGCCACTACCGCCCGGCCCGTGCGTATCTGCGCCGGTTGACCTGCCCGGCCACCACACCCGCGGGCCGGTCCCGAGCCGGTAGGGCGTCGAACCATTCCCGGCACTGTCCCAACGCGGGACAGCACCGGCACAAAGCCAGGGCTTGAGCTTCAACACGGTCGCGGTCGGGGTCCCGGTCGGGTCGCTGGTCGAACAGGTCGGAGCGACCGCGGCACGCAGCACCGGGCAGCACGGGGAAATGCGCTGCGGCGGTGAGGATTCCGGTCACGTGGTGTTCTCGCGTTTGCGTTCGCTGAGCAGCTCGACTGCGCGCCGGACTCGCTCAAGGTGTTCGGTGAATTCCTGCGCGAGTGCGGCTTTCGTTGCGGCGTCAGGTTCACCACCGGGGAATGTGCCGATGTAGTGGTCTTCTTCACGGTCGGCCTCGCACAGTGTGCCTGGCACGCCGTGCTCGGCCGCGGCATAGACCACGCGTGTCTTGCGGGGTACCGAACGCACGATGTTGTCGGGCCACACCTCGACGCTGGTGCATTCCTGTAGGAGCAGGGCCGGGCAGCGTTCGCACAGCCACCGGTCCGCTCCGGTTGTCGCGTCGGGGTAGTAGAAGACGTTCGTCCATTCGGCGAGCAGCGGCACGACACCGATGTCTGTCCAGTTGTCGAACACCCTCGTTTCGGGGGTGGTGGTCATGGGCTGATGTTCCTTTCGTTGTTTTGCTGGCGGCCCGGCAACGAACCCCCGGCACCTTTACTTAGTGCCGGGGGGATTCGTGATTGCCTGCGGCGTGATTGCCTTGGCCGTCAGCGTGATTGGTTGACCTGCGGTTTCGCGAAATCCGTAATTGCCGTAATTGCACCGTGATTGGTTTGGCACCGGTTCGGCCGCGTGATTGCTCTGACCTGCGGTTTTGCCAAAAACGGGATTGGGCGTGATTGCTGTTCACGCCAGAAACCATGTTGCTGGACACCGTTGCTCACCACCGCCGCGTTCCCCGTCGAAACGCACCAGCTCGCCCGTGCTCACGTAGTTGTCGAGCCGTCGCCTGATCCGTTCGATCTGCGCTTTGGTGGGGTTGTCCACGCCGTACACCGCGCGCGCACCGTCGCGTGCGGTGAGCCCGTTTTCGCGGCCCAGGTCGACAAGGTGCAGCAGATCGGTTTCGGTGTCGATACTGAACGTTCCGGTGTCGGGGTCGAGCACCAGGCGCAGCGGCCCGATCGTTTCGGCGGGCGGTTTCACATGCTCGAATCCGATCACCAAATCCCCGGCGTCACCGACCAGCAGGATCACCGAGCCGCTGCCCGCGGTGAGCCATGTGCTGCCGTAGATGTCGGCGAGTTGTTTGGTCTGCCCCGATCCTTGCTGCGCCTTGCGGGTGTGGTGCAGGTCGCAGAGCTGCACACCGCTGGCCGTAAGGTGTTGGCGCGCACGGTTGTACGCGGCACCGACTTCATCCTCCGTCAAGCCGACCGCCGCGTCTTTGAGACTGTCGACGTAGACGATGCTGGCCTGGTAGTAGTCGGCCATCCGGGTCAGCAGTGTGGTGTCTTTGGCCAGGTCGGTGACCGGTGGGCCGGTACGAATCACTAAGCGTTGCAAGGCATTACGGTCATCTTCGGTGTATTGGCGTTGCATCGAGCGGCTGATCTGCGGCGGCCGGTCCATCGCCAGATACAAGATGTTGCCACTGGTTTGGGCGACGGTCAGCCCGAGCACGTCGCTGCTGCCGATGCCGAGCTGTGCTCGGATGACTTGACCGGCCAGGGTGGTCTTGCCGACGCCGGGTGAGCTGGCGATCATGAACGGTTCGCCTACGGGCCAGAGCACGTGTTGCCCGTCGCCCCACATCGAAGGCATGACCTCAGGCGCGTCGAGGATGAACGCTGCACCGGTTATGGCGTGCCAGCCAATTGCGTTGTCGCCGTGGGGATTCCAGTGCGGCCGGTCTGCGGGCACGAGTTCGTCGAGGGTGTGACCGGACGCGATGTGGTCTGAAACATCCTTTCCCTCAACGGCTTTCACGATGCGGCAATCGCCGGCGATTCCGTCGAGCAGTGCGCAAATCTGTTGTGCGTGTTGGTATCCCACGGTGTCATCGTCGGCGACGATCACCACCTGTTTGCCTTTCAGCGGTGACCAGTCGGCCCGCTTGGCCTTGCCCGCGCCCATCGCCGAGCACACCGCCGCAGCGCCCACGGATTCGACGGCCAGCACGTCCTTTTCACCTTCGACCACATAGACGGTTGTGGTGTCGGTGATGCGGTCGGCGTGAAACAGGGCGGTGCCTTTGGTGTTGCCACGTTGGGTGAATTGCTTTGTGGGACTTCGGCACACAATGCGGTTGTCAGGGTAGTGATAGGTTGCGCCGCTCGGATCGTCGAACAGCGCTGCCGGGGTGAGGGTGAGCGCTGCGAGCACGTCGCGCCAGTCGCACCCGGCGTGGCAGTGCAGCAGCGCCGAGCCTTCAATAGCCTTCACGCTCAGCGAGGGGTGCGTGTCGTCGTGCGCCGGGCACTGCGCCGACGCGTGCCCGTTGCTGCTCGGTGTGACGGTCAGCCCGGCGTCGCGCAGTGCGTCCAGTACCCGGTGGTAGGCGGTAGAATCGTCAGCAGTCATAGGGAATGACTTTCGGTAGGTGAACAGGCCGGGCGTGGTTTCCCGGCCTGTTCGCTTGCGGCTCAGGCGGATTCGGTGCTGTCGAGGTTGTCGGATTCGAGCATTCGCGCATTCGCCGCGATCAGTGCGCGGCCCAGTTCCGCCGCTTCGCCGGGCTGTTGCATGTCGAACAGCGGACAGGGTTCGCCATCGTGGATCATCCACAGGGAGATTGATTTCCCGTAGCCGTCGCACCCGCACGGGTCGTCCTCGTACCAGACTTCGATGGCTTCGGTGCGCGGGTGGAAGCCGTCACTGACGGTGACGCGCCAGCGGTCATCAGACATGGCTCACCAGTCCTTGCCGCTCGGCGTGATCGGCGTGAGAGCCTTGTCCAGGTCGTCGCGGTCGATGCGGATCATCCGCTCGCCGACCAGGTAGGCGCGGAGTCGTCCGGTTGAAATGAGCCGTCGCACACTGCGTTTGGACATGCACAGTTCTTCGGCAACATCGTCGAGTGTGAGTTTCTTAGCCACGGGGCACCCCTGTTTGGTCATAGCGGAATGGATGACCAGTTGGGGCGATGCCAAGGGCCGGAGGTGACAACCGGCTCATGTGCTCGCGTTACGTATCTCAGATGGTGCGTTACCGTCAGCCGGAGGTTCTTTTACGTCACTCCCTGGTGAGCGACCCAAGGGTCCAGATTCGAGGAGTGTGCCGTGGATCACTCTACGCGCATGAATTGCCTTTTGGCGATGCCTATTTCGCAGTGCGGCATCCGATAGCCATTCTGGGGCAACGGCTTTCGTTGCCAGTTTGGCAACACATCAGCCCGCGCAGGCCACCTGCCAGCAGTGATCCGGTATCTGCACCGTTGCCCGATTGGCAACACATAGCCCCGTGGCGCGTGCCGACAACGACTGTCCCATATGGGACAACAGTGCTCACCTACGCCACCAGCCGACCGGCCCGTCAGCGTCGCACTCAGGCGCTCTGACGCGCCGTCCCGGCGTCGGACGTCAGTCGATGAATCGCTACCTGCCGATAGACGTCGGCACCGCGGCCAGCCCCGACAGCCCATCGGCCACCGCACGGTCACGCCCCGCGGCGATGCCCTGATAGATCATCGCCGCCTTCACCGTGCTGTGCCCGAGCCGGTCCATCGTTTCGCGCAGCGTGCCCACACTCGCGGTCATCGTGCCCGCGAAGTGCCGCAGGTCGTGCACCCGAAC
>NZ_JARXVD010000045.1 GCF_029892685.1 Mycobacterium sp. OTB74
TCGCTTTGGTAGGGCTCACATTCGATGATGGTGGCCGATTCGACCGTGCCGAGCAGGTGCGTGATGTCAACAAAACCGGGCTTTGTCGGCAGCGGAACCACAGTGCACCGTGCTGCCCTGCCACGGCCCCGCATGCGCTGCTCACGCTTGACGGTGCGCGCGTACTCACGGCACTGCGGGCAGCCTTTGACATAGCCGGTCATATGCCCGTGCGGGCCGATACTGAACGCGCCCATGGTGTCGAGTCTGGCACGGTCACGCCGCGCCGTGCAATTGTCCATGACCGTGGACAATGTGTTTTCGTCCAGAATTCGCATTGATGTCGCGGTTGACGCCATTGTTTTCCGGCGCTCCACGCCATTCTTTGCGGCGCTCCCAGCCATTCTTTGGCGGGCGATAAGGTAATACAATTCGAATTTACGCATTTCCGCGCCTTCACGGACCCGTAAACAATGGCTTTTGCGCTGCATCGTCGCAGGTCAGAGGCCTAAAAAATGGACGCTCGCATTTCGGCGCGAAAATGTCGCCTGCCGAAGAGGCGCACGACCATTGTTTGAAGCGAATTCAACTCCCCCGCCCCGCCATTGTTTTGGGGACATGCCGCCATTCTTTTGCGACCCTGTTCGCCATTGTTTATTGCCATGGATAAATGGACGTCGCCATTCTTTTTGGCCGTTGAATTCGGGTTGAATTCGAATTGTGAATTCGGCTCTGAATTGTGCTGGCACCCATGCCCCGGCGTCGGGTGTCTCAGGTGGGACAGTGCGCATAATCGACTGTCTCACGTTCGGGTAATGCGAATCGTGGTGGGCCACATGCCATGTCATCTGCACGATGGTCCCGGTGGTGGGGACCGGTCGCACCATGCGGATCGAAAGCCGTCGCGGTGCAACCGGTTTCAACGATGGTGCTATCTGCCCACAGCGTTGGCGCACACCGACGCTGCGTAAGTCACCAGGACGGCACGACCCATGGCCCACGTTGCACCATGGGGGTATCTTGGCGCGCGCATCATCCGGCCGAATTCCCAACGCTCACGCAGACTGAGCCTGACCGCAAAAGGGTTGAGCACCAGGGCAATTGCGCCGATCGTTGGCGTCGGAAAAGGCACGGTACAGCGCGATCAGCAAACGCAACTGCCCCACAATGGGGCAGTTGAAACAACAACCGGCATCGACGGCGGCGTCGGAAAAGGCACGGTACAGCGCGATCAGCAAACGCAGGTGTCGCATAATGCGACACCTGCCGAGCCGGTGACCGGTGGGTTTCGCTCTGCCGTGCGGCACAAGGCTTCCCGGTACTGCGTATGCCGGTGGCCCGGCGAATCGCTCAGCGGGGCAATGAGCGGGCATTGCGTGCCCATCCTGCGGGACAGGGCCTCATGCATCAATGCCTCGCGGGTCGCATGGGCCAGGTCTTCGGCCAGCCTTAAGGCCTGTTCCACGGTGAAACGCAGCGTGATCCCCGTGTCATCAGCGGCCAGCACGTCGAGGTACACAGTCCCGACGGGGCTGCCGTCGACAGTGTTGATCATGTCGCCACCCCGCAGGCCAACGTCCATCGCATCCAAAGTTTGTGAACTCATTGATTTTTCCTTTCCACTTGATTTTTTCTTTCCACGTTGATTCACCGCCCGGCCCGTGCGTACCGGCGCCGGTTGATCTGCCCGGCCACCACACCCGCTGGCCGATCGCGCGGCGGCAAGGTGTCGAACCATTCCCGGCACTGCGGCAACGCGGGACAGCACCGGCACAGCGCCAGGGCGTGTGCCTCAACACGGTCGCGATCAGGATCGCGGTCGGGACGCTGGTCGAACAGGTCGGAGCGGCCCCGGCACGCGGCACCGGGCAGTTCGGGGAAATGCGCTGCGGCGGTGAGGATTCCGGTCATGTGGTGTTCTCGCGTTTCCGTTCGCTGAGCAGCTCGGCTACGCGCCGGACTCGCTCGGCGTGTTCGGTGAATTCCTGCGCGAGTGTGGCTTTCGTTGCGGCGTCGGGTTCACCACCGGGAAATGTGCCGATGTAGTGGTCTTCTTCAAGGTCGGCCTCGCAGAGTGTGCCCGGTATGCCGTGTTCGGTCGCTGCATAGACCACGCGTGTCTCGCGTGGTGTCTCGCGGGGCACGGAACGCACGGCGTTATCGGGCCACACCTCGATGCTGGTGCATTCCTGTAGGAGCAGGGCCGGGCAGCGTTCGCACAACCACCGGTCCGTTTCGGTTGTCGCGTTGGGGTAGTAGAAGACGTTCGTCCATTCGGCGAGCAGCGGCACGACGCCGATGGTTGTCCAGTTTTTGAAGGCCGTCGTTTCGGGGGTGGTGGTCATGGGCTGATGTTCCTTTCGTTGTTTTGCTGGCGGCCCGGCAACGAACCCCCGGCACCTTTACTTAGTGCCGGGGGGATTCGTGATTGCCTGCGGCGTGATTGCCGTGGCCGTCAGCGTGATTGCTTGACCTGCGGTTTCGCGAAAAACGTGATTGCCGTGATTGCCGCGTGATTGGTTTGGAACCGGTGTGGCCGCGTGATTGCTTGACCTGCGGTTTTGCCAAAAACGTGATTGAGCGTGATTGCTTTTCACGCCTGAAACCATGTTGCTGGACACCGTTGCTCACCACCGCCACGTTCCCCGTCGAAACGCACCAGCTTGCCCGTGCTCACGTACTCGTCGAGCCGTCGCCTGATCCGTTCGACTTGCGCTTTGGTGGGCTTCTCGACGCCGTACACCTGTTGAGCGCCGTCGTGTGCGGTCAGCCCGTCAGCCCGGCCACGTTCCACCAGGTGAAGCAGATCGGTTTCGGTGTCGATGCGGAACGTTCCGGTGTCGGGATCGAGCACCAGGCGCAGCGGCCCGATCGTTTCGGCGGGCGGTTTCACATGCTCGAATCCGATCACCAAATCCCCGGCGTCACCAACCAGCAGGATCACCGAGCCGCTGCCAGCGGTCAGCCAGGTGCTGCCGTAGATGTCGGCGAGTTGTTTGGTCTGGCCCGATCCCTGCTGTGCTTTGCGGGTGTGGTGCAGGTCGCAGAGCTGCACACCGCTGGCCGTAAGGTGTTGGCGTGCACGGTTGTACGCGGCACCTACTTCATCCTCCGTCAGGCCGATCGCCGCGTCTTTGAGGCTGTCGACGTAGACGATGGTGGCCTGGTAGTAGTCGGCCATGCGGGTCAGCAGTGTGGTGTCTTTGGCCAGGTCGGTGATCGGTGGGCCGGTACGAATCACTAAGCGTTGCAAGGCATTACGGTCATCTTCGGTGTATTGGCGTTGCATCGAGCGGCTGATCTGCGGTGGCCGGTCCATCGCCAGATACAAGATGTTGCCGCTGGTTTGGGCGACGGTCAGCCCGAGCACGTCGCTGCTGCCGATGCCCAGTTGTGCCCGGATCACTTGACCGGCCAGGGTGGTTTTGCCGACGCCGGGCGAGCTGGCGATCATGAACGGTTCGCCTACGGGCCAGAGCACGTGTTGCCCGTCGCCCCACTGCGAAGGCATGACCGGAGGCGCGTCGAGGATGAACGCTGCACCGGTCATGGCGTGCCAGCCAATGGCGTTGTCGCCGTGGGGATTCCAGTGTGGCCGGTCTGCGGGCGCGAGTTCGTCGAGGGTGTGACCGGACGCGATGTGGTCTGAAACGTCTTTTCCCTCAACGGCTTTCACGATGCGGCACTCGCCGGCGATTCCGTCGAGCAGTGCGCAAATCTGTTGTGCGTGTTGGTATCCCACGGTGTCATCGTCGGCGACGATCACCACCTGTTTGCCTTTCAGCGGTGACCAGTCGGCCCCCTTGGCCTTGCCCGCGCCCATCGCCGAGCACACGGCCGCAGCGCCCACGGATTCGACGGCCAGCACGTCCTTTTCACCTTCGACCACATAGACGGTTTTGGTGTCGGCGATGCGGTCGGCGTGAAACAGGGCGGTGCCTTTGGTGTTGCCACGTTGGGTGAATTGCTTTGTGGGACTTCGGCACACAATGCGGTTGTCAGGGTAGTGATAGGTTGCGCCGCTCGGATCGTCGAACAGCGCTGCCGGGGTGAGGGTGAGCGCTGCGAGCACGTCGCGCCAGTCGCACCCGGCGTGGCAGTGCAGTAGCGCCGAGCCTTCAATAGCCTTCACGCTCAGCGAGGGGTGCGTGTCGTCGTGCGCCGGGCACTGCGCCGACGCGTGCCCGTTGCTGCTTGGCTTGACGGTCAGCCCGGCGTCGCGCAGTGCGTCCAGTACCCGGTGGTAGGCGGTAGAATCGTCAGCAGTCATAGGGAATGACTTTCGGTAGGTGAACAGGCCGGGCGTGGTGTCCCGGCCTGTTCGCTGTTCTGTCAGTTGTTGAGTGCTTCGGCCTGCGTCATGAGTTCGGCGAGTTTCTGCGCAAACTCTCCGGTGCTCATGCCCTGATAGGCCAATGTCGCGAAACATGCTGCAAGGCAGGCAAGTTGGCGTGCTACGCGTGCGGCGCAGTCGTTACAGATGAACTGATTGTTGGCGGTGTCGTGATGCAACATGCCCAACATGTCGTGATCGAAGTCGTAGACCGCGAGTACCCACGCCATGGTGTATTCCGCGATGGGCTGGTGCTGTGTGCAGGTGCGGGAAGGCATGTCGGCTCACCAGTCCTTACCGCTCGGCGTGATCGGCGTGAGAGCCTTGTCCAGGTCGTCGCGGTCGATGCGGATCATCCGCTCGCCGACGAGGTAGGCGCGTAGTCGTCCGGTTGAAATGAGCCGTCGCACACTGCGTTTGGACATGCACAGTTCTTCGGCAACATCGTCGAGAGTGAGTTTCTTACCCATGGGGCACCCCTGTCTGGTCGCACAACAAGTGGACTAACCAGTTAGGGCGATGCCAAGGGCCGGAGGTGACAACCGGCTACCGTCAGCCGGAGGTACTTTTACGTCACTCCCTGGTGTGCGGCCCAAGGGTCAACTTTAAAAAATGCCGAGTGTCACACTACGCGCGTGAATTGCCTTTTGGCTATGGCTATTTCACAGTGCGTCATCCGATGGCCGTTCTGGGATAACGGTTTTCGTTGACAGAATGGCAAAGCATCGGCCCGCGCAGGCCGCTTACCAGCAGTGATCCGGTACCCGCATCGTTGCCAGATTGGCAACGCATCGATCCCGCTACCCGCATCCCCTGCCGACTGCTGTCACATATGTTCCAGTAGCGTCGACCTACGCCACCAGCCGAACGACCGTCAGGGTGGCGCTCAGGCGGTCTGACGTGCCGTCTCGGCGTCGGCCGTCGCCGCCGCGAGCCCCGACAGCCCATCGGCCACCGCGCGGTCACGCCCGGCGGCGATGCCCTGATAGATCATCGCCGCCTTGACCGTGCTGTGCCCGAGCCGGTCCATCGTTTCGCGCAGCGTGCCCACACTCGCGGTCATCGTGCCCGCGAAGTGCCGCAGGTCGTGCACCCGAAC
>NZ_JARXVD010000046.1 GCF_029892685.1 Mycobacterium sp. OTB74
CGAGTACGAAGCCGCGTTCTACGATGCCCAACGGAACGACCAACCCCTGGTCGAAATCCAATAGCACGAGCCTCCGGGGAAACCAGGGCGTTTCAGCTTGCCGCAGGAGTGCAGCATGACTGAGGACGCGATCAGCATCTGCGGTGTCGACCTGGCCGATCCGGGCACTTACGAGTCCGCCGTGCCTCACGAGGCATTCCGCGAACTCCGCCTGCGAGCCCCGGTTGCCTGGCACCCGTACAAGGATGCGCCCGGCTTCCTAGCCCTGACGGGCTACGACGAGGTTCTGGCGGTGTCCCGCGATAGCGCCAGGTGGTCGTCGGAGACGGACGGCGTGCACTTCGACGTGCCCGGTCCCGACGACCTCGCTGAAACACGGGGCGTCATGATGATCACAATGGACCCACCACGGCACACCGCACTACGTCAGTTGGTCAACAAGGGGTTTACCCCTCGGCGGGTCGCGAAGCTCAATGAGCACATCGCAGACATGGCGCGCGACTTGGTCGACCGGGTCATCGAGAAGGGTCAGTGCGACTTCGTCAATGACATTGCCGGGGCGCTGCCGTCCTACGTGATCGCGGAATTGCTCGGCATTCCGCTGGAAGACGGTTACCGACTCTACGAACTGACCGAAATCATGAATAGTGGTGTCCCCGGCGACCACAACGCACGCGCCACGGAGGCTGCAGTGCAGATGTTTGCGTACGCCGGGGAACTCGCGGCCCGCAAACGCTCGCAGCCCGGCGAAGACATCGCAACGTCCCTGCTGCACGCCGAAGTTGACGGACAGCGCCTCACCGACATGGAATTCATCATGTTCTTCGTACTGCTGATCATCGCAGGCGGTGACACCACGCGTAATCTCGTCGCGGGCGGCATCCGCGTATTGATCGAGCATCCAGAGGAGCGGGCGAAGCTGGCAGCGGACCCATCTCTGCTGCCGACAGCCATCGAGGAGATGCTGCGCTACGTCAGCCCAGTCAACGTGTTCTTTCGGACGGCCACTGAGGACACCGAACTACGCGGGGTGCGTGTCAAAAAGGGTGACCGGGCAGCGATGTTCTACCCATCGGCCAACCGAGACGAGATCCAATTCGCCGATCCCGACCGCTTCGACGTGAGTCGCACGCCGAACCCGCATGTGGCGTTCGGCGGCGGAGGAACGCATTTCTGCCTCGGCGCGAACCTGGCCCGAGTAGAGGCGACCGCCCTCGTGTCCGAAGTCCTGTCGCGAATGAATGACCTCGAACTCGCTGGGCCGGTCGAGCGCACGCCGTCGACGTTGATCAACAACATTCACTCGATGCCCGTCCGGTTCGCGCCTGCAAGGCGTCTGGCGGTCCGGTGATGACGACCGGCCTCGGCTAGAACGCGCCAACAACACTTAGCGGCGAGGGAAGTGTCGCGGAACCACCGCGTTGTGAGTTTCTCAAAGCCCGCAGCGAACGTGTCGGGGGTTGCGCGGGTCACCAGGTTGATCCCGCACGTGGTTGCGGCTGTGCCTGACACGAGAAGCTCGACCCCGCTTTCGGATTACACTTCCCGCCATGTTCTCCGAGACGCGCTACGCGCTGAACGGGGACTTGCGCGTCGCCTACCGCGCATCACCTCCTGGCGCTCGCGACATCGTGTTCGTCATTTTTCAGGGCATATTGGTTCGGCGGTCTGTTGAACTCACAGGTCGCACGGCAGGTTTAGGAAGTTGTACTTCTTCAAGACCCGGAGAACATGGTCAGTCTGGTTGCGTGCATTCCGTCGCACATCGGTTAACGAGATCATCTCGCTTATGAGCGTTGGCCATTCCAGCAGCTCAACATTGTGTTCCTTGGCATAGGCCTCAACCTCGCCATGCTG
Source organism: Mycobacterium sp. OTB74 (assembly GCF_029892685.1). GTDB lineage: Bacteria > Actinomycetota > Actinomycetes > Mycobacteriales > Mycobacteriaceae > Mycobacterium. The sequence continues at coordinate 1,858 of NZ_JARXVD010000046.1, forward strand.
GCGGTCACTGATTGGCGGGATGACGAGGACGTGCTGGAGCGCCCGGTTCCCAATAAGTTCTCTCACGGCATCCGTGGCTGGCGGGCTAGCGAAGTTCAGCAGCGACCATTCCTTCCAGTAGCTCATGGTGAGTTGTCCGGTGTGCCAGCCTTTGACCTCGCACCAACAACCCCACCAACACCGCAGACCCGATCGTCGCTTGGGTGCCTGTGTATGTTGGCAGCGCCAACACCGCGGCCTTCACCGTGACCAATGCCATAGCGCCGTAACGATTCTCATCATCACACGCACCGAGGCGATCAGCTCGGTGACCACATCCGTCGACGCAACAACCGAAGCCCGTTAAGCCCGACGATGATGGTGGAGCCCTCGTGCCCGGCCACGCCAAGCGGCAGCGGCAAGGTGCCAACTAGGTCCCAAATCACCAGCGCGGCAATGAAAGTAGCAGCAATGATCAGGTTAGCGGTCACGACGCGGCGCGCCCGACGGGACAAGGCGATCACTGTAGGAATTGCGGTCAGGTCATCAGCGATGACGACCGCATCGGCGGTCTGCAAAGTCAGGTCCGACCCAGCGCCGCCCATGGCGATACCGGCGTGAGCGGCGGCCAGCGCCGGGGCATCGTTGATGCCATCGCCCACCATCGCCACCCGGGTGCCATCGGCCTGCAGATCAGTGATGGCGGTGACCTTTTCGTGCGGTAGCAGGCCAGCGCGGACCTCGGTGATCCCGATCCGGCCCGCGAGTTCGGTGGCGGCGGCGAGGTTATCGCCGGTAAGCAGCACCGGAGCCTGCCCGGTCAACGCGGCCGCAGCGGCGACGGCAGCAGGGCTATCGGGCCGCATCTGGTCAGACAGGCCCAGGACTGCGACCGGGCACCCGTCGACTGTGACGATGACTGCGGTGCGCCCGCCCGTCTCGAGCGATGCTGTGACCTCAGCGACGCTGCCTGGTTGGCCAGCATCGGACGGCGTGCGGTGCGCCGCCGGCGAGCTCACCGCGATCGCCCGACCCTCGACGGTGGCGCTGACGCCCCGGCCCGGGTGGGCAGTGAAATCGGTGACGTCCGGCAGCGGAATGCCGCGTGTCTTAGCGGCACGGACAATGGCGGCGCCGAGCGGGTGTTCGCTGGGATGCTCGGCGGCCGCGGCCAACTTCAGGACGTCGTTCTCGGTGAGACCATCTGCCAGCAGCCGGATTTCGGTGAGTTCGGGTTGTCCGCGGGTGAGGGTGCCGGTCTTGTCGAACGCGACTCGGGTGGTGGTACCGAGTTGTTCCATCACCACCGCGGATTTGACCAATACACCGTGGCGGCCGGCATTGGCGATCGCCGCCAGCAGCGGCGGCATGGTGGCCAGGACCACCGCACAGGGTGAGGCCACAATTATGAAGGTCATCGCCCGCAACAGTGCGGTGCGCAGGGTGTCCCCGGCCAACAGCGGGATGACGAACACCGCAATGGTGACGGCGACCATGCCGATCGAATACTTCTGCTCGATGTTCTCGATGAACAACTGGGTGCGGGCCTTGGTTTGGGCAGCCTGCTCCACCAGCGCGGCGATGCGAGCGACCACCGAATCCTGCGCGCGGCGGTCCACCCGGATGCGCAAGGCGCCGGTGCCATTGAGCGTGCCGGCGAATACTTCATCCCCGACGGCCTTGTTCACGGGCAGCGGTTCGCCGGTGATGGTGGCTTGATCGACCTCAC
>NZ_JARXVD010000047.1 GCF_029892685.1 Mycobacterium sp. OTB74
TTTACACACAATTGGTTCTTTTTGGGTGTGTGTAAGTTTTCGGCCGGTTAGTGCCAGTTCCCTAAACCCATTGCTGGGCGTGCAGGTCTGGTCTATCGATCCCGTGGTCTGCGGGGGGCCTTATCCCTCTAAAAGGGTGAGAAACCTGGTCTTGGAAGAGGTTTCCCGCTTAGATGCTTTCAGCGGTTATCCTGTCCGAACGTGGCTATCCAGCGGTGCCCCTGGTGGGACAACTGGTATACCAGAGGTTCGTCCGTCCCGGTCCTCTCGTACTAGGGACAGGTTTCCTCAAGTTTCTGACGCGCGCGGCGGATAGAGACCGAACTGTCTCACGACGTTCTAAACCCAGCTCGCGTGCCGCTTTAATGGGCGAACAGCCCAACCCTTGGGACCTGCTCCAGCCCCAGGATGCGACGAGCCGACATCGAGGTGCCAAACCATCCCGTCGATATGGACTCTTGGGGAAGATCAGCCTGTTATCCCCGGGGTACCTTTTATCCGTTGAGCGACACCCCTTCCACTCGGGGGTGCCGGATCACTAGTCCCGACTTTCGTCCCTGCTCGACATGTACGTCTCGCAGTCAAGCTCCCTTGTGCACTTACACTCAACACCTGATTGCCGTCCAGGTTGAGGGAACCTTTGGGCGCCTCCGTTACATTTTAGGAGGCAACCGCCCCAGTTAAACTACCCACCAGGCACTGTCCCTGGACCAGATATATGGTCCGAGGTTAGAAGCCCAATACGATCAGAGTGGTATTTCAACAATGACTCCACCCACACTGGCGTGCGAGTTTCACAGTCTCCCACCTATCCTACACAAACCGTACCGAACTCCAATACCAAGTTGTAGTGAAGGTCCCGGGGTCTTTTCGTCCTGCCGCGCGTAACGAGCATCTTTACTCGTAGTGCAATTTCGCCGAGTCTATGGTTGAGACAGTTGAGAAGTCGTTACGCCATTCGTGCAGGTCGGAACTTACCCGACAAGGAATTTCGCTACCTTAGGATGGTTATAGTTACCACCGCCGTTTACTGGGGCTTAAATTCTCCGCTTCACCCCCGAAGGAGTTAACAGGTCCTCTTAACCTTCCAGCACCGGGCAGGCGTCAGTCCGTATACATCGTCTTGCGACTTCGCACGGACCTGTGTTTTTAGTAAACAGTCGCTTCTCACTGGTTTGTGCCACCCACTCACGCTTGGGCCGCAAGGGCTTACACGCCATGTGGGTCCTCCTTCTCCCGAAGTTACGGAGGTATTTTGCCGAGTTCCTTAACCATAGTTCACTCGTACGCCTTGGTATTCTCTACCTGACCACCTGTGTTGGTTTGGGGTACGGGCCATGTGTGCACTCGCTAGAGGCTTTTCTTGGCAGCATAGGATCACCGAATTCGCCTCACTCGGCTATGCATCACCTCTCAGACATATGAACGACGGATTTGCCTATCGTTCGTCCTACAGGCTTACCCCGGTATTACCACTGACCGGTACGGCTACCTTCCTGCGTCACCCCATCGCTTGACTACTACCCACCAGGGTCCCACGCAGCCGGCAACACGTGATCCCCGAAAGGATCATCACGTGCCATTTGGATGGTTAGCACAATGGATTCATCACGGACGCACACACACGGGTACGGGAATATCAACCCGTTGTCCATCGACTACGCCTGTCGGCCTCGCCTTAGGTCCCGACTCACCCTGGGCGGACTGGCCTGCCCCAGGAACCCTTGGTCTTTCGGCGGGCAAGGTTCTCACTTGCCTATTCGCTACTCATGCCTGCATTCTCACTCCCACACCCTCCACAGCTAGATCACTCTGCTGCTTCACCGGGTGCAGGACGCTCCCCTACCCATCCTTACGGATGCCGCGACTTCGGCGGTGTGCTTGAGCCCCGCTACATTATCGGCGCACAATCACTTGACCAGTGAGCTATTACGCACTCTTTCAAGGGTGGCTGCTTCTAAGCCAACCTCCTGGTTGTCTTCGCGACTGCACATCCTTTTCCACTTAGCACACGCTTAGGGGCCTTAGTCGGCGATCTGGGCTGTTTCCCTCTCGACGCACGGAGCTTATCCCCCGCCGTCTCACTGCCACGCTTTTGTCTTACCGGCATTCGGAGTTTGGCTGACGTCAGTAACCTGGTGAGGCCCATCGGCCATCCAGTAGCTCTACCTCCGGCAAGAAACACGCAACGCTGCACCTAAATGCATTTCGGGGAGAACCAGCTATCACGGAGTTTGATTGGCCTTTCACCCCTACCCACAGCTCATCCCCTCAGTCTTCAACCTAAGTGGGTTCGGGCCTCCACGCGGTCTTACCCGCGCTTCACCCTGGCCATGGGTAGATCACTCCGCTTCGGGTCCAGAACATGCCACTACACCAAAAAGGATACGCCCTATTCAGACTCGCTTTCGCTACGGCTACCCCCCACGGGTTAACCTCGCGACATGTCCCTGACTCGCAGGCTCATTCTTCAAAAGGCACGCCATCACCCCACCAAAGGAGGGCTCTGACGGATTGTAGGCACACGGTTTCAGGTACTATTTCACTCCCCTCCCGGGGTACTTTTCACCATTCCCTCACGGTACTAATCCGCTATCGGTCATCAGAAGGTATTCAGGCTTACCGGGTGGTCCCGGCAGATTCACAGCAGATTCCACGGGCCCGCTGCTACTCGGGAACACCACGCAAGGCAGACATCGGGTTTTCACGTACGGGACTCTCACCCTCTACGGCAGGCCATCCCAAGCCACTTCCGTTAACCACGACGTTTTTTTACTGCCCTCCAGCTAGGTAGAACTGGAAACATGGGTCCCACAACCCCGCACACACAACCCCTACCCGGTATCACATGCATACGGTTTAGCCTCATCCGCGTTCGCTCGCCACTACTAACGGAATCACAATTGTTTTCTCTTCCTACGGGTACTGAGATGTTTCACTTCCCCGCGTTACCTCCCGCACCCTATATATTCAGATACGGGTAACACGACATCACTCGTGCTGGGTTTCCCCATTCGGACATCCTCGGATCAACGCTCGGTTGGCAGCTCCCCGAGGCATATCGCAGCCTCCTACGTCCTTCATCGGCCTCTGATGCCAAGGCATCCACCATGCGCCCTTAAACACTTACGCACAAAAACCAATTGAAAACAAGAATCAAAATTGCACATCAACACACAACAACAACCCCGAACCCGAAGATTCGGAGTGCACACTTGCGCGTTAGATGCTCGCAACCACTATCCACAAATCAAACACCACACCCCACCACCAAAACCGGTGAGGCAACAACAACCCCCACCACCCCCAACGGGATGATGTCTTCCACCCCCACAAAGGAAGGGGAAGCGAACGGGCCTGTTGTCTCAGGACCCAACAGTGTGTTCGGCAATTTCCTCGGCCAGGGTGTCATCCCACCTGAACCATGTTTGTTGTATGCACCCACCGGCTGGCCCACTACAGGCGCCGGCGACCATCCCAACCATGAACCCCGGCACGGTTGCCGGCATGGGGGAAACCCT
>NZ_JARXVD010000048.1 GCF_029892685.1 Mycobacterium sp. OTB74
CGCAGGTTCGAATCCTGCCGGGGGCACTCAATAAAACGCCTGGTCACAGGCTGTTTTTGCACCAGCGCCGAGAGCCCCGCACCCCGTGCGCACCCTATTTTCCCGACACGCCCTGTCACCCGGCGTCACATTCGACGCATCCCGCGGCGCGTGCCGATAGGCTGGCCCCTGGTGGATTGGAGACACACCCGACGAGAGGTGTCTCAAACATGTCCATCACACGCATCACACCGCAGGGCACACCCGGTCGGCACCCCGATCCGATCACGGTGGTGGTCCACAAACTGTACGACCACCCGTACTCGGCGGTGATCAAGATGGGCTCGGACTGGATGGGCTCGCACTGGCTGACCGCGCGCCAGGCGCGCACCCTGGCCGCTGACCTGACCGCTGCGGCGACACGTTTAGAGGCTGGCGTGACCGATGAGTGAGCCGGACGACGATTTCACCCCGCACCCGATGCCCCCAACTGTCCCGCGAACCCATCAGGATGACCTCAACACGGCGGTGCTATCCGAATGGTTGGGCGTGCCACCGTTCGTCGCTGAGGAGCTTGACGAGGACGGCGGCGGGCCGGGGGTGAGCAACCTGTTCGATTTCCGCTCCCGCGAAGACGCGTGCACAGCCCATCACGAGGCCGGGCACGCGGTCGCCGTCGTTGTCCGCGGCGGCGAGCTCGTCAGCGTGGCTCTCGTCGCCTGGTCGGCCAACCCCGCCATGTCCGGCACCACCCGGCACCGGAGCGCACAGACGGCGCAACCGTTCGTTCTGTTCGCCGGGCCATGGGCTGAGGCCAGGTGGACCGTTGAGCACGACCCCGACGTGGACGATCTGGCCGAAGCGCTCAGCTACGCGTGGGAGAACAGTTACGACGGCGACACCGACCTGTACGAGGACCGGGTGGCGAAGCTGTCCGACCTCGCCGACCGGTTGGGGCTCGGCGCTCGCGGGCGCGCATGGGAATTCGAATGGTCAAACGAGCTTGACGAGCTGTGGCCGGTGATCTGCCAGGTGGCCGCACTGCTGATCGACGGCCAGACCGTCACGCACGGGTGTGTGCGTTCGCTACTCGATACGGCGGGGTTCGACGACAACGCGTGACCTCAACGGGCTCGGGCGCTCCACCAGCTCAGACCGGATTCGCTGGCCGTCAAGGCTGGCGATCACACCACCGGCACAGCGGCCTAACGTACCGAAATGCACTGCGCGGCAGCGTGTTTGACGCCCGAGCCCGTCGAGGGTGCCTAGCTCCCGCCCGGGTTGATTCCGGTCACGGTGCAGATCGCGGTCGGCCGGATCACACCCACGGTCACCCTTTCCTCAGCCCTGAAAGACCACGCGTTTTGCGACCACTCGTAGTCGCCGTACTGATTCGCCATGACCTCCATGCCGAGCCGGGTCCACGCCTGGCACGAAATCGCGGTGTCCAGCACAATCGCCGTGCCCTGCGGGCACTTGGTGGTCGGCACCACCCGCACCCCGAAGATGTTGTCAAGGTCCCCGAGCGAATTCGGATCGTTCTGGGCCAGCACATACAGCCCGGTGGTGGACTTCTGCAACTTGAGGTAGCGCCAATCCTCCGGATGCAGCACGACCAGGTCGGCCATCGCGAAGCTCGGGCCGACCCGCAGATCGGCGAACGCGCTGACAATCGCATCGATCGCGGTGCCCGAGCCCACCGGGCGGGTCAACAGGCCACCAGTGTTCAAGATTCCCAGCATGTTTGGGGCGGTGCCGTTGCCGTTGATGATCTGATCCGATTCGCAGTCATAGACCGCGCGGGCCAGCTCGGTGGGCAGGAACCCCATGAAGTCGGCGAAGTCGTCCAGCAGTTCACGCGAAATCGTCGCCAGCGCAGCGATTTTCGTGAAGCTGACGGTCTTCGGCGAAATCTGTGGTCCCACATCGGGTTTCGGTGCCAGCTCGCCTACTGCCGCCGCGGGCTGGGTGTTGCCGGTGTGCTGCAGGTAGGAGACGGACTGCGACTGCGCTTCGGCCCCGTTGAACGCGGCGAAGATTCGGTCCGGTTCATAGCGCAGTTCGAACGCGTACGGCAGCAGTGTGGGCGGCAGCAGTGAGCCGGGCGGGCCTTCGCCGATCGGGTTGGACGGTGCCCGTGGTGTGCCGGTGCCGCCGCCACCGCTGCCGGTGGCTTTGGTGGTCAGTTCCCACGACGGGCCGAAACTCTTGGTGCCGACATCGGGCCCGCCGACGTGCGTCGAGTAGCCGGGCAGCCGGGAGCGTGCCGCGTGAAACAGGCTCTCCCACTGCCCTTCTGACAGGTGCATCGGGCTCGGCGGGTCCCATCGTTTGATGCCGACCCGTTGCGTCTCGGTGGGCATGCCGTCGCTGTCCCCGTTGGCCCACTGTGCGGCCTGTGCCGGATCAACCCGGCCGGTGCGGAATGACTGCGCATAGTGGTAGGACTTGCGCTGGGCGAGAAGATTTTCCCGCTCGGTGTCCGCACCGCGCATCCAGTTCTGAAACTGGGCCACGGTGATCTGGTCGGATTCGAGCGCTTTGATGTTGACGTCGAGTTGTGTTTTCAGTTCATCGAGGCGGTGCTCGATGGCAGCAATGTTGGGCATGATGCCTCCAAACAGGATGCACGCCAACCGCTTTCGTGCGGGCAGCGTGAGCAGAACGTGTGCGCGGTGCGCACTGTGTGAGCAGGTCAGCGGCCTTGTGGCGGTCACGGCAGCGGGTACGGCAGCGGGTGGGCGGTCGCCTGTCGGCAGCGGCCCAGCGGTCGCCGTAGCGGTCGCCGTAGCGGCCCTGGCGGGTGGCCTGTGTTCCGGTGGGAACACCGAACAGTATGCGCCCCACCCCGTTCCGCTGTCACTGGATAGCGCGCTATCTAATTTCACACCCCCGCGGCGTCGGCCCGTGCGGTCGTCTCGTCGATCTGATCGCACAGCAGCGCCCCGCGGGCCAGCGCCCAGCGCTTCACACATTCGGCGTGCAGCACGAGCACCGGGCTGCCCTCGTCGAGCGCGGCGCGGGTAGCCACCGCGGTGCCGCAGGCCAGGGCCAGAGCATTACGCAGCATGTCGCGCACCGTGTCCCCGGTGCCGGTGCGCTCGGCCAGCTCGGTGCACAGCAGCAGCAGCGTCTCGGCGTCCAGCGGGCGCAGCGGGGACAGCACGTTGTCGGCGTCGGCGTGCATCAGCGACTGCCCATGCCGGAAAGCCAGGTCCAGCTCGGTGTCTGACAGTTCGTCGCGGTTCATCAGGTCGCCTTCACGGTGAGGTTCTGCACACTGGCCAAGCGGCCCTTGGATTTCGGGGTGCGTGTGCGGTGCAGGGTCGTCAGGATCGCGGCCAGTTGCCGTGATGCCTGCACGTGCAGGCCGGGCAGGGACGGGTCGTCGAGCAGGGTGGCCAGGGTCCGGGCCATGGCCACCATGGCCGGGCGGTCGCTTTGGTAGGGCTCACATTCGATGATGGTGGCCGATTCGACCGTGCCGAGCAGGTGCGTGATGTCAACAAAACCGGGCTTTGTCGGCAGCGG
>NZ_JARXVD010000049.1 GCF_029892685.1 Mycobacterium sp. OTB74
GTGCGCACCTTGTTCGACGCTCCCACGGTGGCCAAGTTGGCGCCCCTCCTCAGCGAAGCAGGGGGTCGGCGTGAGCCGTTGACAGCCGTAGAGCGGCCGGCGGTGGTGCCGTTGTCGTTTGCCCAGTCCCGGTTGTGGTTCCTCAACCGGTTCGAGGGACGGGTCGCGACCTACAACATGCCGACCGCTTTTCGAATCAGCGGCGCGCTGGATGTCGAGGCGCTCGGCGCGGCCCTCGACGATGTCATCGCCCGACACGAATCGCTGCGCACCGTATTCCCCGACATTGACGGTGTGGCGTTCCAGGAGGTGTTGCCGGCGGGGGCGGGGATGTGGCGGCGCGAGGGTGCGGCGGTGGTGTCGTTGCCGGAGCAAGATGTGGTCGGCGCGTTGGTGACGCTGGCGGGGTATCGGTTTGACTTGTCGGCGGAGATCCCCATTCGTGCACAGATCTATTCGGTGGGGCCTGAGCAGCACGTAGTAGGGATTGTGGTGCACCACATCGCTTTTGATGGATGGTCGCTGGCCCCGATGATCCGTGATGTGGGCGAGGCGTACCAGGCGCGGCGGCAGGGCCAGGTCCCGGGTTGGGCGCCGTTGCCGGTGCAGTACGTGGATTACACGTTGTGGCAGCGCGCGCAGTTGGGTGAGCTGGCCGACGGCGACAGCCCGATCGCCGCGCAGCTGGGCTATTGGGAGCAGGCGCTGGCCGGAATGCCCCAGCGGTTGGCGTTGCCCACCGATCGCCCCTATCCGCAGGTAGCCGATTACCGCGGCGCCAGCGTGGCGGTGGACTGGCCGGCGGGGTTGCAGCAGCGGGTGCGCGAGGTGGCCCGCGAGCACAACGCGACCAGTTTCATGGTGATCCAGGCCGCCTTGGCGGTGCTGCTGTCTGAGCTCAGTGCGAGTTCGGATGTGGCGGTGGGCTTCCCGAGCGCTGGGCGCCGCGATCCGGCGCTGGATGAGTTGGTGGGTTTCTTCGTCAACACGCTGGTGTTGCGGGTCGACCTGGCCGGGGACCCGACCTTCGCCGAGCTGCTGGCCCAGGTGCGGCGGCGCAGCCTGGCTGCTCTTGAGCACCAGGACGTGCCCTTTGAGGTGCTCGTCGAAAAACTCAACCCCACCCGGTCGCTGACCCATCACCCGCTGATCCAGGTGATGCTGGCCTGGCAGAACGTCCCCGGGCACGACAACGACGATCCGGCGGCCGGATTGAGTTTGGGTGATGTGCAGGTCACGCCGTTGTCGGCGGACACCCACACCGCTCGGATGGATCTGGTGTTTTCGCTGGCCGAGCAGTGGACGGATGCCGGTGAGCCCGCCGGGATCGGTGGGGTGGTGGAGTTCCGTACCGACGTGTTCGACGCAGACACCGTGGTGGCGCTGATCGAGCGGTTCGAGCGGGTGTTGGTGGCGCTGACTGTGGATCCGGGGCGGTTGTTGTCGTCGGTGGATGTGTTGGATGCCGGTGAGCACGCCCGGTTGGATGAGCTCGGTAACCGGGCGGTGCTGTCGGGGCCCGCGCCGGTGGGGGTGTCGGTTCCGGTGTTGTTCGCGGGGCAGGTGGTTCGTGCTCCGGGGGCGGTGGCGCTGAGCTGTGGTGGCCGTTCGTGGTCGTATCGGGAGCTCGATGAGGCGTCGAATCGGTTGGCGCACTTGCTGACTGGGTATGGTGCGGGCCCGGGTGGGTGTGTGGCGGTGGTGTTTTCCCGGTCTGCTGAGGCGATCGTGGCGATTTTGGCGGTGCTCAAGACGGGGGCGGCGTATCTGCCGATTGATCCGGCGGCGCCGGCGGCGCGGATCGGGTTCATGGTCGCCGATGCCGCGCCGATCGCCGCGGTGACCACTGCGGAGCTGCGGTCGCGGTTGGATGGGTGTGATCTGCTGGTGATCGATGTGGAGGATCCCCGCATCGACAGTCAGCCCGGTACGGCGTTGCCGGCGCCGGCTGCTGATGATCTGGCTCACATCATTTACACCTCGGGCACGACGGGGGTGCCCAAGGGGGTGGCCATCAGCCACCACAACGTGACCCAGCTGCTCGACTCACCGGACGCCGGCCTGCCGCCAGCGGGGGTGTGGTCGCAGTGCCATTCCTATGCTTTCGACGTCTCGGTGTGGGAGATCTGGGGCGCGTTGCTCCATGGTGGGCGGCTGGTGGTGGTGCCCGAGTCGGTGGCGGGCGCACCGGAGGACTTCCACGCCTTACTGGCGGCTGAAGATGTCACTGTCTTAAATCAAACCCCGTCGGCGGTGGGGGTGTTATCGCCGCAGGGTTTGGGTGCGGTGGCGTTGGTGGTGGCCGGTGAGGCCTGCCCGGCCGAGGTGGTGGATCGGTGGGCGCCGGGTCGGGTGATGATCAACGGCTACGGCCCGACCGAAACGTGGTACACGTCGTTCAGTGCGCCGTTGGTGGCGGGGTCGGGGGTGGTGCCGATCGGTGCGCCGGTGTCGGGGTCGGCGTTGTTCGTGCTGGATAGGTGGTTGCGGCCGGTGCCGGCGGGGGTGGTCGGTGAGCTGTATGTGGCCGGGCGCGGGGTGGGCGTCGGCTATATCGGCCGGGCCGGGTTGACCGGGTCGCGTTTTGTGGCGTGTCCGTTCGGGGG
>NZ_JARXVD010000050.1 GCF_029892685.1 Mycobacterium sp. OTB74
GAGCACTGCACATGTTCGGCGAACAGCACCGGAATCGACACCGACGTGCTCACCGGCTCGGACAACACCGCCCGGTTACCGAGCTCATCCAGCCGAGCGTGCTCACCGACATCCAACACATCCACCGACGACAACAACCGCCCCGGATCACCCGTCAGCGCCACCAACACCCGCTCGAACCGCTCGATCAGCGCCACCACGGTGTCTGCGTCGAACACGTCGGTACGGAACTCCACCGCCCCGCCGATCCCAGCGGGCTCACCAGCCTCGGTCCACTGCTCGGCCAGCGAAAACACCAGATCCATGCGGGCGGTGTGGGTGTCCGCCGACAACGGCGTGACCTGCACATCACCCAAACTCAATCCGGCCGCCGGATCGCTGTTGTCGTGCCCGGGGAGGTTCTGCCAGGCCAGCATCACCTGGATCAGCGGGTGATGGGTCAGCGATCGGGTGGGGTTGAGCCTTTCGACGAGCACCTCGAAGGGCACGTCCTGGTGCTCAAGAGCAGCCAGGCTGCGCCGCCGCACCTGGGCCAGCAGCTCGGCGATCGTCGGGTCCCCGGCCAGATCGACCCGCAGCACCAGCGTGTTGACGAAGAAACCCACCAACTCATCTACTGCCGGGTCAGGGCGCCCAGCGCTCGGGAAGCCCACCGCCACATCCGAACTCGCACTGACCTCAGACAGCAGCACCGCCAAGGCGGCCTGGATCACCATGAAACTGGTCGCGTTGTGCTCGCGGGCCACCTCGCGCACCCGCTGCTGCAACTGCGCTGGCCACTCCACCGCCACACTGGCGCCGCGGTAATCGGCCACCGCCGGATAGGGCCGATCGATGGGCAGCTGCACACGCTCGGGCATCCCGGCCAGCGCCTGCTCCCAATACCCCAACTGCGCGGCGATCGGACTGTCGCCGTCGGCCAGATCACCCAACTGCGCACGCTGCCACAACGTGTAATCCACATACTGCACCGCCAACGGCGCCCAACCCGGGACCCGCCCCGCACACCGGCTGACATACGCCTCGCCCAGATTACGCACCAGCGGCCGCACCGACCAACCATCCCCGGCGATGTGATGCACTACGGCCACCAACACGTGCTCGTCGTCCCCGACACGGAAAAGCCGTGCCCGTAAAGGAATCTCGGCGGCCAGGTCAAAACCGTGAAGCGCTACCGCCCCGATCGCCTCACCCAGCCGCTCCACCGACCAGCCGCTGGCATCGACGACCTGCCAACCGAACTCAGCCCGCTCAGCCGGCACCACCACCTGCCGCGGTATCCCCTCGGGCGCCGCGAACATCGTCCGCAGGCTCTCATGGCGGCCCACCACATCGGCCAGCGCCGCACCCAACGCCTCAGCATCCAGGTGCCCGTTCAGCCGCAACGCCACCGGCATGTTGTAGACCGGGGAGGGCCCCTGCAACTGGTCGAGGAACCACAACCGGGACTGGGCAAACGACAACGGCACCGCGGCGGGTCGCTCTACGGCTGTCAACGGCTCACGCCGACCCCCTGCTTCGCTGAGGAGGGGCGCCAACTTGGCCACCGTGGGAGCGTCGAACAAGGTGCGCACCGCAAGCTGGGTATCAAGGGTTGTGTTGATCGCGGCGATCACCTGCATCGCCGACAGCGAATCCCCACCCAACTCGAAGAACGAGTCGTCCACCCCGACCCGCTCCAGCCCCAGGACCCGGGCGTAGATACCGGCCAGGATTTCCTCGACGGCGTTAGTGGGCGGGCGGTAGGTGTCGAGGTGTTGATAGTCCGGGGCGGGTAGGGCTTTTCGATCAAGTTTGCCGTTGACCGTCAACGGCAACGCATCGATGACCACGATCGCCGAAGGCACCATGTACGACGGCAACCGATCACCCAACACGGCACGTGCGGCACCAGTGTCCACATCACCGGTGACATACCCCACCAGACGCTTATCCCCCGGACGGTCTTCGCGGGCGATCACCACCGCCTGCTCAACACCATCCAATCCGGCCAGGACAGTTTGGATTTCGCCCAGTTCAATCCGGTACCCGCGAATCTTGACCTGCTCATCAGCACGGCCCAGATACCGCAGCTGCCCGTCCGGTCCCCAGGACACCAGATCCCCGGTCCGATACATCCGCGACCCCGGCGCCCCGAACGGACACGCCACAAAACGTGTTGCGGTCAACCCGCCGCGCCGCCAGTACCCGACCCCGACCCCACG
>NZ_JARXVD010000051.1 GCF_029892685.1 Mycobacterium sp. OTB74
AGGGCAGGTAAATGGTGCTCCTTAGAAAGGAGGTGATCCAGCCGCACCTTCCGGTACGGCTACCTTGTTACGACTTCGTCCCAATCGCCGATCCCACCTTCGACGGCTCCCTCCACAAGGGTTAGGCCACCGGCTTCGGGTGTTACCGACTTTCATGACGTGACGGGCGGTGTGTACAAGGCCCGGGAACGTATTCACCGCAGCGTTGCTGATCTGCGATTACTAGCGACTCCGACTTCATGGGGTCGAGTTGCAGACCCCAATCCGAACTGAGACCGGCTTTGAAAGGATTCGCTCCACCTTACGGCATCGCAGCCCTTTGTACCGGCCATTGTAGCATGTGTGAAGCCCTGGACATAAGGGGCATGATGACTTGACGTCATCCCCACCTTCCTCCGAGTTGACCCCGGCAGTCTCCTACGAGTCCCCGGCATAACCCGCTGGCAACATAGGACAAGGGTTGCGCTCGTTGCGGGACTTAACCCAACATCTCACGACACGAGCTGACGACAGCCATGCACCACCTGCACACAGGCCACAAGGGAACCAATATCTCTACTGGCGTCCTGTGCATGTCAAACCCAGGTAAGGTTCTTCGCGTTGCATCGAATTAATCCACATGCTCCGCCGCTTGTGCGGGCCCCCGTCAATTCCTTTGAGTTTTAGCCTTGCGGCCGTACTCCCCAGGCGGGGTACTTAATGCGTTAGCTACGGCACGGATCCCAAGGATGGAACCCACACCTAGTACCCACCGTTTACGGCGTGGACTACCAGGGTATCTAATCCTGTTCGCTCCCCACGCTTTCGCTCCTCAGCGTCAGTTACTGCCCAGAGACCCGCCTTCGCCACCGGTGTTCCTCCTGATATCTGCGCATTCCACCGCTACACCAGGAATTCCAGTCTCCCCTGCAGTACTCCAGTCTGCCCGTATCGCCCGCACGTCCACAGTTAAGCTGTGAATTTTCACGAACAACGCGACAAACCACCTACGAGCTCTTTACGCCCAGTAATTCCGGACAACGCTCGGACCCTACGTATTACCGCGGCTGCTGGCACGTAGTTGGCCGGTCCTTCTTCTGTAGGTACCGTCACTTGCGCTTCGTCCCTACTGAAAGAGGTTTACAACCCGAAGGCCGTCATCCCTCACGCGGCGTCGCTGCATCAGGCTTGCGCCCATTGTGCAATATTCCCCACTGCTGCCTCCCGTAGGAGTCTGGGCCGTATCTCAGTCCCAGTGTGGCCGGTCACCCTCTCAGGCCGGCTACCCGTCGTCGCCTTGGTAGGCCATTACCCCACCAACAAGCTGATAGGCCGCGGGCCCATCCCACACCGCAAAAGCTTTCCACCACAACCCATGAAGATTGTGATCCTATTCGGTATTAGACCCAGTTTCCCAGGCTTATCCCAAAGTGCAGGGCAGATCACCCACGTGTTACTCACCCGTTCGCCACTCGAGCACCCCGAAGGGCCTTTCCGTTCGACTTGCATGTGTTAAGCACGCCGCCAGCGTTCGTCCTGAGCCAGGATCAAACTCTCCAAACAAAAACTCCCCATCCAAAAAACAGGGCAGAATTCGAATCAGAAAAATCCGATCACAAAACAAAAGACACCAACAAACTGGCATCAAAAAAAACAACCACACCCCACAAACGGGAAAACACGAGGTGCAGCCAAAAAACAACAAACAAAAACCACCAAACACACTATTGAGTTCTCAAACAACACGCC
>NZ_JARXVD010000052.1 GCF_029892685.1 Mycobacterium sp. OTB74
GCCGGCCTTGCGGTGCGCACCTTGTTCGACGCTCCCACGGTGGCCAAGTTGGCGCCCCTCCTCAGCGAAGCAGGGGGTCGGCGTGA
This sequence comes from Mycobacterium sp. OTB74, assembly GCF_029892685.1. Classification (GTDB taxonomy): domain Bacteria; phylum Actinomycetota; class Actinomycetes; order Mycobacteriales; family Mycobacteriaceae; genus Mycobacterium. The sequence continues at coordinate 87 of NZ_JARXVD010000052.1, forward strand.
GCCGTTGACGGCCGTAGAGCGACCCGCCGTGGTGCCGTTGTCGTTCGCCCAGTCCCGGCTGTGGTTCCTGGATCAGGTGCAGGGGCCCTCCCCGGTCTACAACATGCCGGTGGCGCTGCGGCTGACGGGGGCGCTGGATGCTGAGGCGTTGGGTGCGGCGCTGGCCGATGTGGTGGGCCGCCATGAGAGTCTGCGGACGGTGTTCGCGGCCCCTGAGGGGATACCGCGGCAGGTGGTGGTGCCTGCTGAGCAGGCCGACTTCGGTTGGGACGTCGTTGATGCCGGCGGCTGGCCGGAAAGCCAGCTGGCTGAGGCGATCGGCGTTGTGGCGCGATACGCGTTCGATTTGGCGGCCGAGATTCCTTTGCGGGCACGGCTTTTCCGTGTCGCCGATGACGAACACGTGTTGGTGGCCGTGGCGCACCACATCGCCGCCGACGGCTGGTCGGTGCGGCCGCTGGTGCGTGATCTGGGCGAGGCGTATGCCAGCCGGTGTGCGGGGCGGGCGCCGGGTTGGGCTGCGCTGCCGGTGCAGTACGTGGATTACACGTTGTGGCAGCGTGCGCAGTTGGGTGAGCTGGACGACGGCGACAGCCCGATCGCCGCGCAGTTGGGCTATTGGGAGCAGGCGCTGGCCGGGATGCCCGAGCGTGTGCAGCTGCCCACCGATCGGCCCTATCCGGCGGTGGCCGATTACCGCGGCGCCAGTGTGGCGGTGGACTGGTCGCCCGATCTGCAGCGGCAGGTTGGTCAGCTGGCGCGTGAGCACAACGTGACCAGCTTCATGGTGGTGCAGGCCGCCCTGGCGGTGCTGCTAGCTCAGATCAGCGCCAGCAGCGATGTGGCGGTCGGCTTCCCGATCGGCGGGCGCCGCGATCCCGCGCTCGATGAGTTGGTCGGGTTTTTCGTCAACACGCTGGTATTGCGGGTCGACCTGGCCGGTGATCCCACCATCGCTGAGCTGCTGGCCCAGGTGCGAGAACGCAGCTTGGCCGCCTTTGAAAACCAGGACGTGCCCTTTGAGGTGCTCGTCGAAAGACTCAACCCCACCCGGTCGCTGACCCATCACCCGCTGATTCAGGTGATGCTGGGTTGGCAGAACCTCCCCGGGCACGACAACGACGATCCGGCGGCCGGGCTGGCCCTGGGTGATGTGCAGGTCACCCCGCTGCCCTCCGACACCCACACCGCCCGCATGGACCTGACATTCTCCTTGGTCGAACGCTGGAGCGATTCCGGTGAGCCCGTGGGGATCGGTGGGGCGGTGGAGTTCCGCACCGACGTGTTCGACCCCGACACCGTCACCACGCTGGTCCGACGGTTCGAGCGGGTGTTGACGGCGCTGACCGCCGACCCGGAGCAGCGGTCATGACCGCCGACGTCACACGGCGGTTGTCGTCGGTGGATGTGTTGGATGCCGGTGAGCACGCTCGGTTGGATGGGTGGGGTAATCGGGCGGTGTTGTCCGAGCCGGTGGGTGGGGTGTCGGTTCCGGTGTTGTTCGCGGGGCAGGTGGTCCGTGCTCCGGGGGCGGTGGCGCTGAGCTGTGGTGGCCGTTCGTGGTCGTATCGGGAGCTCGATGAGGCGTCGAATCGGTTGGCGC
>NZ_JARXVD010000053.1 GCF_029892685.1 Mycobacterium sp. OTB74
TGAAACGCCCTGGAAATCCCGGAGGCTCCTGACCTTGGAAACGAGGATGCAGGTATGCCCACGGAACCGTCATCAGGGAAGAAGCCGACCAGTCGCAGGTATAGCCCGGAGGAGAAGGCCGCCGCGGTGCGGATGGTCCGCGCTCTGCGCGCGGAGTTGGGCGCCGAGCAGGGCACGGTGTCACGGGTGGCCCGCCAGCTGGGCTATGGGGTGGAGTCGGTGCGGTCCTGGGTGCGCCAGGCCGATATCGATGACGGGTATGCGCCCGGGGTGTCCACCGCGGAGTCGGCGCGGATCAAGGAACTCGAACAGGAGAACCGAGAACTTAAGCGCGCCAACGAGATTTTGAAGCGAGCGGCCAGTTTCTTCGGCGCGGAGCTCGACCGCCAACACAAGAAATAGTCGACTTCATCGACGCTCACCGCGAGGAATTCGGGGTCGAGCCCATCATCACCGTCCTGCGCAGTGCAGGGGTGGCGGTGGCCCCGAGCACCTACTACGACACCAAGACCCGCCCCCTGTCGGCACGCGCGCAGCGTGAGGCCGAACTGAGGCCGGCCCTGGTGGCGCTCTGGGAGGACAACTACCGCGTCTACGGCGCCCGCAAGCTGTGGAAAGCCGCTCGGCGGGCCGGCCATGCCGTCGGCCGGGATCAGGTGGCCAGGCTGATGCGCGGTGCCGGCATCTGCGGGGCGGGGCGCGGCAAACGGGTCCGCACCACCAAACCCGACTTGGCTGCGGCTCGGCACCCTGATTTGGTCCAGCGGCAGTTCACCGCGGCCGCGCCGAACCAGCTCTGGGTGACGGATCTGACGTTCGTTCCGACCTGGGCCGGGGTGGCGTACGTCTGTTTCATCGTCGATGCCTACTCGCGGATCATCGTCGGGTGGCGGGTGGCCTCCCACATGCGCACCTCGATGGTGCTCGACGCACTCGAGATGGCCCGCTGGTCACGTGGAAACACGTTGCCCGGCTTGACATGTCACTCTGACGCCGGATCGCAATTCACCTCCATCCGATACGGCGAACGACTCGCCGAGATCGGCGCAGTCCCGTCGATCGGATCGATCGGGGACAGCTTCGACAACGCTCTGGCCGAGACCGTGAACGGCTACTACAAAGCCGAACTGATCTACGGGCCAGCCCGCAGCGGGCCGTGGAAAACCGTCGAGGACGTCGAGCTGGCCACCCTGGGCTGGGTCTACTGGCACAACACCAGCCGCCTGCACGGCTACCTCAACGACGTTCCACCTACCGAGTACGAAGCCGCGTTCTACGATGCCCAACGGAACGACCAACCCCTGGTCGAAATCCAATAGCACGAGCCTCCGGGGAAACCAGGGCGTTTCA
>NZ_JARXVD010000054.1 GCF_029892685.1 Mycobacterium sp. OTB74
GGCGGGTTCAAGGGATCGATGCAACAGTTGGCGGGTTTGACAGTAGTTTGTCGAGTGCTTCGGCGGGTGTTCGCCAGTTCAGGGTTTGGCGGGGACGGCCGTTGAGTTCGGCGGCGACGTTGTCCAAGATTCCTGGACCGTGCAGTGACAGGTCGGTGCCTTTGGGAAAATATTGGCGCAGTAGGCCGTTGGTGTTCTCGTTGGTGCCGCGCTGCCAGGGCGAATGCGGGTCACAGAAGTAGATCTTCATGCCGGTGGCCTTGGCGATCGTGGCATGGTTGGCCATCTCCTTGCCCTGATCCCAGGTCAACGCACGGCGCAGATGCTCGGGTAGTTCAGCCATTTTGGCCACGATGGCTTCCTGCACGGCCAGAGCGCCGTGGTTGTCGGGTAGGTGCAGCAGCATGACAAAGCGGGTGCTGCGCTCGACCAGGGTGCCGATCGCCGACCCGGAGGCGGTGCTGCCGACGATCAGATCGCCCTCCCAGCTCCCGGGTACCGCGCGGTCGGAAAAGGTGGCCGGCCGGTCGCTGATCATGATCATGTTCGGGATTCGGCCGCGTCGTTCGCCGGGGCCATTCTGGGTGCGACGCACGGCGCGTCCGGTGCGCAGGCACTGTGCCAGTTCGCGGCGCAGCGAGCCGCGTCCTTGCACGTAGATGGCCTGGTAGATGGCCTCGTGTGACACCCACATCTCCGGATCGTCGGGGAAATCCTCGCGCAGCCGGCGAGCGATCTGCTGCGGGCTGTGACGCAGCTTCAACCGAGTCTGCACGTGCTGGTGCAGCCTGTCATCGAGGGCCAGCCGGCGCGGCTTGGGGCGTCGGGCGCTCTCGGCGCTGCGGTCATGGGCACGCAGAGCCCGGTACTGCACCGTGGCGCTGCGGCCGCTCTGCCTCGCCCCGAACGCATGCTTGCGCCGATACCCTGACTTGCGCCCCTGGTTGCGGTTCTGCAAGTCGCAGTTGTTGTCGATCTCGCGTTTGATCGTCGAGGGCGCCCGGCCCAGACGCCCCGCGATCGACCGAAGCGACTCACCGGCATGCACGCCGACCTGGATCTCAATGCGTTCGTCCAACGTCAACCGAGGCCGCGGCCCCGACAAATGCGGTTGGTGCTCGCGAGGTTTCACCCCACCAGCCTCACGGAACCACCGCCGCCCGCAGCTGTCGGACACACCAACAGCGACCCCGGCATCCCCGGGACTACACCCTTGGCGGATAAGAATCCAAAACGTCCGCATCCGCGCACGCAAACCCGGTCGAGAACCCACAACACTCCTCAATCAGAAGGGGTGTTGCATCGATCCCTTGAACCCGCC
>NZ_JARXVD010000055.1 GCF_029892685.1 Mycobacterium sp. OTB74
GGCATATTCATACGGTCAAGACAACATCCGTTGATTTGGGAGGTTGTCGTGCCAAGTGGTTACCGACATTCGAGGGCAACGCGGCGGGAGTTGTTTGACCGGGTGTGTCAGGGCGCTCCGTTGATCCGCACGGCGCAGCAGATGGGCGTGTCGACGACATCAGCGTGGCTGTGGTGGCGCAACGCTGGAGCGATGAAACTGATTATGGGCATTGGCGCGCACGGTCTGGCCGATGCCGGTGATCCAGACCGGCCAGGGGGACGGGGACATCGGCTCAGTCTCGATGAACGCATCGCGATCATGCGCGGCCGCGATTCGGGTTTGACCTATGCGCAGATCGGTCAGCAGATCGACCGGCACCGCAGCGTCATCTGGCGCGAGGTGCAGCGCAACCGCAACGCCGACGGGGATTACCACGCCCGGATGGCCCATGGGCGGGCCGCGCAGAAAGCCATGCGGCCCAAGGACTTCAAACTCAACAACCCCACGCTGTGTGCGGCCATCGAAACGTGGATGGATGACGGGTGGAGCCCGGGACTGATCGCCGAGATGTTGGCGCGGGCACATCCTGATGACAAGCTGGCGCGGGTGAGCCACGAAACCATCTACCGGTGCCTGTACGTGCAGGGCCGTGGCCAGCTGCGTGCGGATCTGAACAAGCGGCTCTCGACCAAACGGGCCGCCCGCAAGCCCCGCGACCGCACCGAACACCGCGGCAAGTTCACCGACGTATTCACCATCAGCGACCGCCCCGCGACCGCCGCGGACCGTGCGGTGCCCGGCAATTGGGAAGGCGATCTGATCCTGGGTACCGGATGCGGCAGTGCGATCGGCACCCTGGTCGAACGCAGCACCCGCTTCACCATCTTGTTGCACCTGCCCGAGGACCACACCGCCGAGTCGGTGGCCACTGCCATGATCGAGGCGATGAGTGAGCTGCCGGCGCATCTGCGCCGCAGCATCACCTGGGACCGCGGCAGTGAGATGGCGAACTGGCGTGAGATCAAGCTGGCGCTGCAGGCCCCGGTCTATTTCTGCGACCCGCACTCACCGTGGCAGCGCGGCACCAACGAGAACACAAATCGGCTGCTGCGGTTCTGGTTTGAAAAAGCCACCGACCTGAGCGTGCACACCAAAGCCGATCTCAAACGCATCCAGGACACCCTCAACAAACGACCACGCCCCACCCTGGACTACGACACACCAGCCCAACGCCTAACCGCCCTCATCGAGCACGCCGCCTAGACGTTGCACTAATCAGTTGACTTTGCC
>NZ_JARXVD010000056.1 GCF_029892685.1 Mycobacterium sp. OTB74
GTGAACAGGTATACGCAGCACGATATCAGAACTCATGAATATGTCTTCATGTGTGTGACTGGGTACACTGTGCCGATGGGACATGGTGTGCAAGGGCGTGACCGCCCGGCGGGGCGACTCGATGCCGCGGCCGCTGCGCAGGTCGCCACCACCCTGCAGGCCCTGGCCACACCGAGCCGGTTGATGATCCTGACCGAACTACGCCAAGGTCCATGCGCGGTCAGTGATTTGGCTGAGGCAGTCGGGTTAGAGCAGTCCTTGGTCTCTCACCAACTACGCCTGCTGCGCAATCTGGGTTTGGTGACCGGCACCCGCACCGGGCGCAGCATCGTCTACAGCCTCTACGACAACCACGTCGCCCAACTGCTCGACGAAGCGGTCTATCACAGCGAGCACCTGCGTATGGGTCTGGCCGACCAGAACGACAACGCAGGCTGACCGACCCCATGTAGGAAGCGGGACAGCGGTCCGCTTTTCCAGCGTAGGGTCAAAACCGTGCTCACAGAGCGGCCGCGGTGAACTACCGCGCAGTCGCCGGGATTCTCTCGGCACTATCGATGCTGACCGCCGCAGGATGTGCCAGTGACCCGCCCGGCCCGCATGAGCTGCCCTGGCAACAGGTGTCCACGCTCGATCTGACCGGAGGTACCGGCCGGTTCGACTACACCACCATGGACACCGGACGGAGGCTGCTGTTTATAGCGCACATGGGCGCCGGTCAGCTCATAGAGGTCGACGCCTCCCATCACCAGGTAGTGCGCACCATCAATGATCTGCCCGACGTGCACGGGGTCATCGTGGTCCCCGAACAACATCGGGTCTATGCCACCGCCACCGGACGCAACCAGCTGGTTGCCCTCGACGAGGACACCGGGAAGGTTGTCTTCACCGCGCCCACCGACACCTATCCGGACGGACTGGCCTACGACCCGATCCGACACACCGTCTGGACCACAAACGAACACGCTGGCACCGAAACCGTCATCGACGCCACCACCGGCGCTGCCGTGGCCACCGTGCCCCTTGGCGGGGATGTCGGCAACGTCATCTACAACCCGGCCACCGATCGGATGGTGGTAGCCGTGCAGGGTCGCGGCGATATGGCGGTCATCGACCCCGCGTCGCACGCCGTCACCGACCGGATCGCGACACCGGCATGCAAAGGGCCACACGGTCAAGTACTCGACGCCGTCGCTCAGGTGATGTTCGTCGGATGCGCAGACAACGCCACCCTGGTCACGGTCGACCTCACCACCAAAACGGTC
>NZ_JARXVD010000057.1 GCF_029892685.1 Mycobacterium sp. OTB74
GGGTCTGCTGCACGAATAGGTGACACCTGATCTGCCTAGTTTTCAGAGCTGGGCTGAAAGGATGTCATCGTGTCCAAGCCGTATCCCAAGGAGTTCCGCGACGATGTGGTCCGGGTGGCTCGCAACCGTGATCCTGATGTCCGGTTGGAGCAGATCGCCTCAGATTTCGGCATTCACTTCACGACGCTGTACTCGTGGATGAACAAGGCCGACGTCGAGGACGGCAAACGGGCCGGTTCAACGGCCGCTGATTCGGCTGAGCTAAGGGAGGCGCGTAAGCGAATCCGGTTGCTAGAGCAGGAGAATGAGATATTGCGGCGGGCGGCGGCGTATCTGTCGCAGTCCAATCTGCCGGGAAAAGGCTCTACCCGCTCGTGAGCGAGCTGGCCGTCGGCGGGATCCCTGTGGCGGTGACGTGTCGGGTATTGAATATCGCTCGCCAACCGTATTACCGCTGGCAGGCCAACCCGGTCACCGACGCCGAACTAGTCGAGGCGTACCGGGCCGATGCTTTGTTTGATGCGCACCGCGATGATCCGGAGTTCGGCTACCGCTTCCTGGCCCAGGAGGCCGGCGGGGCCGGTGAGTTGATGGCCGAGCGGACCGCGTGGCGGATCTGTACCGACAACGGGTGGTGGAGCGTGTTCGGTAAGAAACGCGGCAAGAACGCCAGAGTCGGGCCGCCGGTGCACGACGATCTGGTAGCGCGTGACTTCACTGCTGCCGCGCCAAATCAGTTGTGGCTCAGTGATATTACCGAACATCCGACCACCGAAGGCAAGCTGTACCTCTGTGCGATCAAGGACGTGTTCTCCAATCGGATCGTTGGCTATTCGATCGACTCACGGATGAAATCACGGCTTGCGACCACCGCCCTGAACAACGCGGCAGCCCGCCGCGGCCAGGTCGCCGGTTGCATCGTCCACACCGATAGAGGGTCGCAATTTCGCAGCAGAAAATTCGTCCACACGCTGCACCGTCACGGCATGGTCGGCTCCATGGGACGCGTCGGGGCGGCCGGCGACAACGCGGCGATGGAAAGCTTCTTCAGTCTCCTGCAGAAAAACGTCCTCAACCGGCGACGCTGGTGCACCCGCGAAGACCTGCGCATCGCCATCGTCACCTGGATCGAACGCACCTACCACCGCCGCCGACGCCAAACCGCACTAGGCCGGTTGACCCCGATCGAATTCGAAGCAATCATGACCGCACCGGCCAGACAAGCCGCGTGAGAAAACTGTCACCTGATCGTGCAGCAGACCC
>NZ_JARXVD010000058.1 GCF_029892685.1 Mycobacterium sp. OTB74
GCAAGTTTAGACTCAGCGCCGATCATGCTGTTGTGCGAGATAGGGCCATTGTGAACATCACCGAATATGACGTGCGCTCGCTGTACCTGGATCTGCTTCGACGGAACCTGACCAGGTTCGGGATGCATGAGCGGATGCCCTCGGAGTGGCCGTTGCGGCGCCGTCTTTTGCTCAAGGCGGCTAATACGTTCGGCCCGAAACTTCGGGGTGCGGGCGTGAGCGGTCAGAATTATCGTGAGGCGGGCCTGGACTGGCCGGCTGAGGCCGAGACGATGATCGGTATGAAGAGGCTGACCAGCCTGCAGCAGTGTGTGGAGACGGTGCTGGCCGAGGATGTTCCTGGTGATCTGGTCGAGACCGGTGTGTGGCGTGGTGGTGCGTGCATCTTGATGCGGGCGGTGCTGGCGGCCTATGGGGATAGCACGCGCAATGTGTGGTTGTGTGATTCGTTCCAGGGCGTTCCGCGTTCGGATACCGCGAATTACAAGGCGGACAAGGGGATTCACGCGGAGATTGTGTCGGGCATCCTGGGTGTTTCGGAAGCTGATGTCAGGAAGAATTTCGAGCGTTACGGGCTTCTGGATGACCAGGTCCGTTTCCTGCCGGGCTGGTTCAAAGACACGCTGCATGATGCGCCGATTGAGCAGATTGCGGTGTTGCGGCTTGACGGGGACCTCTATGAGTCGACGATTCAGGCGCTCGAGCCGCTGTATCCGCGGTTGTCGGTCGGCGGGTTCTGCGTCATCGATGACTACTACGCGGTCAAGGCGTGTGAGCAGGCCGTTACTGATTACCGGGCCAAGCATGGCATCACCACCGAGATCATCGATATCGATGGCACCGGTGCGATGTGGCGCAAACAGTGACGACGGCGGGACGTTGCTGTAGGTCTTGTGCCTGACATACTGCGGCTCGGCATCCTGGGGGCGGCCGGCATCGTGCCCAATGCGGTGATCAAGCCGGCGAAGGACAACGCCGAGGTGGTGGTCGCCGCCGTGGCGGCGCGGGACGTGTCACGGGCGCGGGCCTTTGCGGACAAACACGGCATCGCCCGGGTGCACGAAACCTACGAGGCGCTGATTGCCGACCCCGATGTGGATGCGGTCTACAACCCGTTGCCAAATGCGTTGCACGGCAAGTGGACTCGGGCCGCGCTGGAGGCCGGCAAGCACGTGCTGTGTGAGAAGCCGTTCATGGCCAATGCCGCCGAGGCCCGCGAGATCGCCGAACTGGCCGCCAAGTCCGGCCGGGT
>NZ_JARXVD010000059.1 GCF_029892685.1 Mycobacterium sp. OTB74
ACCGTGCTGTGCCCGAGCCGGTCCATCGTTTCGCGCAGCGTGCCCACACTCGCGGTCATCGTGCCCGCGAAGTGCCGCAGGTCGTGCACCCGAACACCTTCGCGCCCAACGGCTTTCACCGCATCGGTGAAATAGTCGCGGAACACCCGGTCATTCAGATGGCAGCTGTGCACAGCCGGAAACACCAGCGCCTCAGGGTCGTTCGCGACATAGCGGGCCAGGTGCTCGTGCAGGTCGTCGCGGATATGCGGCGGCACCACCACCGCGCGCGGCTTGTGCGTCTTGGGGGTGTCGATCTTGCAGGTGCCGTTACGGTGCGTCGCCGACCGGCTGACCGTGATCACGTCCCGCGCGGTATCGATGTCGCGGCGGCGCAACTCGACCAGTTCGCCCCAGCGCAGCCCACACCACGCCGCCACCAGGATCAGCGCGCGCAGCCGTTCGGGTGCGATCGCGTCGGCCAGCTTGGCCACCTCGTCGGGGGTCAGGATCACCGGCTGGCGTTTCGTGGGCGGGTTCATCGCGCCTTTCAGGTTGCACGGGTTCGCGCCCAGGTGCCCATCAGTGACCGCGGTGGCGAGCACCGCGTGCAACAGTCCGTAGGCGTGGCTGTTGCGGGTCGGGGTGTCGGGTAGCCCGGCGAACCACGCCCGCACGGCTTCACTGGACAGCGCGGCCAGCGGCACCCGGTGCAACGGGCTCAGCGGCCCGGCGAGCAGTTCGCGGTAGCCCTGGCGGGTGCGCGGCTTGATCGGGCGCTGCTCGATCCAGGTGGCCGCGTACTCGGCCACGCTGATGCCCCGCGCCCGTTTGACCGCGGCGCGCAGTGTGGGCGGGGTCCAGGTGTCGTGCTCGATCAGGCGGCGTTCATCGGCCAGCCAGCGTTCGGCGTCCATCTTCGCGGTGAAGGTGGCGGGCGCACCGTGGCGGGCCTGATCCGGCCCGACGTAGGTCGCCTGGTAGCGCCCGGAGCGTTCGCGGTGAATCTTGCCCCAGCTGCGCCGTGGTCGCCGTGCTGCTGTCGCCATGGTGGTGGTCTTTCTCCCGGTGGGGTGCGCACCTTATCCGCACCCTAACTGTGTGTCCCTACGATACCCGGTGTCATTCCATGCCTTTTCGACTGTGGCGAAAAGTGCTGATATAAAACAACTTTCGTGGTCAGCGGCATAACCCGATCATAGCACTGGGCAGATTCGAATCCTGCCGGGGGCAC
>NZ_JARXVD010000060.1 GCF_029892685.1 Mycobacterium sp. OTB74
TTTTCGAAGCCCTTCGTCATGAACAGCCCGGTGGCCGCATCGCTGATCGCGCGCCGAGTAGCCAGTTTCTTGCGTTCCCGTAATCCCTCGACCACGCCACTATCTTAGCTCAAATTTGGTGTCACACTAATTTTTGTGTCACCAAACCAACTAGACCACCCTCGGCGCCTAGGCAGCCCGCATTGGCCAGCCGACTCACCGCGACGCGCGCACCGTCTCACTTCGGGAGGGTTTTTGCCCCAGGCGGGCGGATTTTTTTTAGGGCACGCACACTGCGACGCCTCAGGAGTCGCCGGGTCTTGTTCGAGTCTCTTCCGAGAAGGCGTTTCGGCCTGGCGATGGTGGGCGAGCCAAGTTGGAGTTGCACAAGGACCGTCACGGCGGTGTCCGTAGGCAGGTGCCCGGCAGCGACAATCGGCCGGTGATCGGCACCTTCACCCTCGTTGAGGACGATGGCCGGCTCACATACAGCTTTCAGTCCGCGCCGACGGTTCCGACGAGCAGGCAAGCCGAGATCGACAGCGAGCAGGTCGCGGAGGATGTCGCCCGTCTTCGCGAGCTTCACCAACAAGGCGGGCAGTTTGGCAACATTCGTGCGGTCAAGGATGCCCTTAACTGTGGCCAGCAGCGAGCCAAGAGGGCGCTTGATGCGTTCCAAGCGGAGCTCGCGTCCCACGTGGAATCTGCCGCGTAGCGGCTTGATCGGTTGTACCCGGGTACATGCAGTCCCTAGGGGGTGTTTGTACCCGGGTACACGTCGGAACCGTGGAGAGAGAGCGCACGCTGGCTGTATGAGGCGTGGAAAGGGAGCCCGTCAGAGGCACCCCCACCCCCTCAACTCTGCGGTCGGTCAGTTGGTGGGGGTGTACTCCCATAGTTGTGGCGTACCGTGACCGGCGTCGGCGATGGGCAGGAAGGTGTGGCCGGTGGCGGGATCGACAGCCAATGTGTGCGCTCCGTCGGCCACGTGAACCGATCCCCGGGCGCGTAGGTGGCCGTGGTCGTGCTCGGCGATGCTGATCCAGCCGCTTTCTGCGGCCACGTAGATGCGATGGCGGGCTGGGTCGTAGGCCAGCACGTCGGGATCGTCGCCGACCTGTTGGTGATCGATGACCGTTTTGGTGGTGAGGTCGACCGTGACCAGGGTGGCGTTGTCTGCGCATCCGACGAACATCACCTGAGCGACGGCGTCGAGTACTTGACCGT
>NZ_JARXVD010000061.1 GCF_029892685.1 Mycobacterium sp. OTB74
GTTGAAGGAGAACTCCACCGCATTCCGTCGTCGAGCAACGTCTGGTGGTCGGCGTGACGATCATGCCGCTATCGGCGACGAACTCGGGATCATGCGGAGGGCGGCGGCCTCAGCGAGGGATGTAGCGCAAATAGACCGTGCCGTCATCGAAGATCCGGTGCTCGGCGAGACTCAGGTCAAGGTGCACGTCGTCGGGCATGGCTCTCAGGCCGCCGCCCACCACCTTCGGAACCACGAAGAACTGGAAGTCGTCGATCATGCCGGCACGAATCGCCGCGGCTGCGACCGTCGGCCCGAAGATCTCGACCACGCCCGTCGCCGCATCCACGATCCGTCGCAACTCGTCCAAGCTCAAATCGGGTACGAGGCGGACTCGGTCAGACCCGAGCTCGTCGGGCGTCAGTGTGGACGACACCACCACCTTGTCGATGCCTTGCCATCGCCGGGCGAACTCCCGCTCGAGCGGCGGACAGTCCTGGTGGTCTGGATAGGACTCCCAGTACTCCATCAGCGCGTAGGTTTTCCGTCCCAGCACCTCGGTCGAGACCCCCGCCAAGCGGTCAACATGCACAGCAAAAGCCGCATCACCCGGCGCCGACCACTGGAAGTCGCCCGTGGCATCGGCAACGTAGCCGTCGAGGGACACGGTCGCGGTGTAACTCAGTGTTCCCATACCGGCCCTCCTCAGCGCGCCAGGCTGTCTGCGCCCTCGTCGACAAGCGCCCAGATCGCCGCACTCTGCTCAGGCGAAAGGGGGAAGCAGCCGAAGCGCAGGCGATTTGCCGGAAGATGATCGCCAATGCGGTCGAGCGGAACTGGACTGATCTCGCGCAGGGACGCAGCCAACCGAAAACCTCCCGGGATGGCGGCGCTCGGTTCGGGCGCGTCACCGGTCACCTCTCCCACGATGGCGATTGCACGGAAGGGTTCGCCGTCTGGAAAGTCGGTTTTCGGAGAGTAGATGAAGATGCCGTCACCGACGTTCATGCGGGCCAACGGAGCTCGCTTGCCGTGGTTCGCCATGATGAACCCCTCGGCGAGGCCGCGTCGGGCATGGTCGCGGGATGCCACGATCACCCAGGTTGTTACTCCGTCATGGCGCGCCACGCGTCCACGCTACGTGTCAGTACCGACATTGCCGCTGAACGCGAAGGATGAATGATTCTGCCTGCAGGCAG
>NZ_JARXVD010000062.1 GCF_029892685.1 Mycobacterium sp. OTB74
CTAGTGTCCTGAGTCGTTAATTCGTCTGCAATAGTTGGCGATGGATTCGAGGATTTGGTTGGCGGTTTTGGTCCACACGTAGGGGCGGGGATTGTCGTTCCAGGTGTTGATCCAGGCGCGGATGTCGGCGTTGAGCTGCCGCACTGAAGTGTGGGTGCCGCGGCGCAGTTTCTTGGTGGTCAGTTCGGCGAACCAGCGTTCGACGAGATTGAGCCAGGATGAGCTGGTTGGGGTGAAGTGCAGGACAAACCGTGGATGGTTGAGCAGCCAACGCTTGACGGCGGGCGTCTTGTGGGTCGAGGCGTTGTCGAGCACGACATGACAATCCAGGTCCGCGGGAACGTTCGCGTCGATCTTTTTCAGGAACGCCAAGAACTCCTGGGATCGGTGCCGGGCATGGAGTGATCCGATGACCTGCCCTGAAGCCAGATCCAGTGCGGCATAAAGGCTTGAGGTTCCGTGGCGGACGTAATCGTGGCTGGCTCGGGCCGGCGTGCCGGGCAGCATCGGGAACACCGGCTGGGTCCGGTTGAGGGCCTGGATCTGGGTCTTTTCGTCCACACAGAGCACCACCGCTCGCTCGGGTGGATCCAGGTACAGGCCGACCACGTCGCGGACTTTCTCCACGAACAGCGGATCTTTGGACAGCTTCCATGAATCCTGCTTGTGCGGAGCCAATCCGAACGCCCGCCAGACCCGCGAGACCATCGACTGTGACAGGCCCAGATGATCGGCCATCGACCGCGTCGACCAGTGCGTGGCATCTGGTGGTGTTGTTTCCAGGGTGGCGGTGATCAACTCTTTGATCTGCTCGTCACCGACGACCCGGGGTCGGCCAGGACGTGGCTCATCCAGTAACCCGTCGCAGCGGTGTTCGGCAAACCTGTTGCGCCACTTGCGAACTGTTGACCGATCAAGCTCCAGTCGATCAGCGACCTCGACATTGGTGCCACCGTCGGCGGCGGCCAGCACGATCCGCGCCCGCAACGCCAGTCCCGCAGCACTGGTCCGGCGACGTGTCCATCCTTCCAACTCCCAGCGCTCGTCGTCGGTCAACACAATCGGAACTGCCGCAGGACCACGAGTCGCCATGGCCCACCATAACAAACGAGACCGAATTAACGACTCAGGACACTAG
>NZ_JARXVD010000063.1 GCF_029892685.1 Mycobacterium sp. OTB74
AGTCCGCACCCCGGCTGAACGAGAGGCGTTGAACATGAACAGATTTCGCGTTGGTGTCGGCACTCAAGTCCTCAATACTCGGCGGTCCCCGACCACGATGGTTCGCGCGGTCTACCTGGCTGCCCTGGCCGCCGGTGTTGACTCCTTCTGGGTAGCCGATCATCTTAATTCGCTGCTACCGCGGGCAATCGCAACACCGCAATACTTCGGCGGCGCGAAGCTGGTACCGAAGATCGATGCCCAGCTCGAGCCGTGGACCATGCTCGGACGGCTTGCCGCCAGCAACCGCATCGGGCGGCTGCGGCTCGGCGTGGGTGTCACCGACGCCGGTCGCCGCAACCCAGCGGTCACCGCACAGGCCGCCGCGACGCTACACCTGCTCACCGGAGGTCGCGCGATCCTCGGCATCGGTGTTGGGGAGCGCGAAGCCAACGAGCCTTACGGCGTTGAGTGGACCAAACCCGTTGCCCGGTTCGAGGAAGCCGTGGCCACCATCCGCGCGCTCTGGAACTCGGGCGGTGACGTTGTCTCGCGCGAGTCACCATTTTTCCCGCTGCAGAACGCCGTATTCGATATTCCGCCCTACCGCGGCAAGTGGCCCGAAATCTGGATCGCCGCCCACGGGCCTCGCATGCTGCGAGCAGCGGGACGTTATGCCGACGCCTGGTACCCCCAAGCCGCATTACGGCCCCAAGGCTATGCCCGCGACCTGGACGCGGTGCGCGCAGCGGCGTCCGACGCCGGACGAGACCCGCTGGCCATCACGCCCGCAGCTGGGCTGTTCCTGATCACCGGGCGTAGCCGCAACCAAGTCGATGAGGCCCTGAATTCAGATATCGCCAAGGCGTTCGCACTCACCATCCCCGCCCAGATGTGGGCGACCCACGGCGCACAGCATCCACTCGGACACGACTTCGCCGGCGCACAAGACCTCGTACCACAAACCCTCGACGAGCAGACGGTGCTGTCATACACAGCTCAGGTTCCCGCTTCGTTGATGAGAGAGTT